>JAEKKJ010000027.1 GCA_019510435.1 Caulobacterales bacterium
GGGGCCGCGGCCAGCGAGGGCGAGTTCGCCGCGCGCATGGGCCTGCCGTCCGCGCCGGCCATCGCCGAGAAGATCATGCTGGAGCGCGACCTGGCGCTGGTGGAGCTGACCGGCGCGCGGCTGATCGTCGACCAGCTGACCACCGCGGCCGCGCTGGAGAGCCTGCAGCGGGCGGTTGCGAGGGGCCTTCCGGTCACGGCGACCACCTCGATCAACCACCTGTCGTTCAACGAGATCGACATCGGCGACTACCGCACCTTCTGCAAGCTGGACCCGCCGCTGCGCAGCGAGGACGACCGCCAGGCGGTCATCGAGGCGGTGGCGTCCGGCCTGATCCAGGTGGTGGTCTCGGCCCACGCCCCGGCCCCGGCCGAGGACAAGCGCCTGCCCTACGACGAGGCCGCGCCGGGCGCGGTCGGCCTGCAGACCCTGCTGGGCGCCCTGCTTGTCTTCCACCACGAGGGGCGGATCCCGCTAATCGACCTGATCCGCACGGTGACGGCCGCCCCGGCCGACCTGCTGGGCCTGGCCTGCGGCCGCATCGCCAAGGGCGCCCCGGCCGACCTGGTCCTGGCCGACCTCAACGCGCCCGTGGTGATCGACGCCGACAAGCTGGTCTCGAAATCGAAGAACTCCCCCTTCGACGGCCGCCGCCTGCAGGGCAAGGTCCTGCGCACGGTGGTGGACGGGCGCACCGTCTACGCCATCTGAGCGGACAGGAACGCCGGCCAGGCCGCGTCCGTGCGCATGATCTGCAGGTCCAGCAGCTGCTGCGATCCGGCGTAGCGCACGGACTGGGCGTTGCGCAGGGTGATGTCGCCGCGCGCGTCCAGCAGCGCCCGGTAAGCCTGGAAGTCGCGCGCCGCGCCATAGTGCCACTGCTCGTCGACGGCGGTGACCACCCGCGCGTGGAAGTCGCTGAGGAACTTGAAGTGCAGCAGGCAGGTCATCAACGGATAGAGCGTGGTCGGCGTCATCTCGTGCGTGGAGAGCAGGTAGCGCATGCCGCGCGCCCATTTCACCAGCGGCAGCTTGTTGAGCGCCGGCGGCGCGCCCTGCCAGGGCTGGAAGTCGAACACTCGTGCCCGCACGCCGCCGCGGAAGCGGACATAGGGAAAGTTGGGGACCTCGGTCAGCCGATAGGGCCCAGGATCGAACCACGCGCAGGTGTCGATCAGCGAACCGCCGGGCGGCAGCACCGCCTGGCTCAGCCCGCCCTCCCCGTACATGTCGAGCAGCAGCGCGTAGACGGTCCGCGCGCCGGCCTGGTCGAGGAAGCGGCACAGGGTCTGCAGGCCCACCTGCTCATAGTACGGAAAGACGAAGAGCTCATCGGCGTCGAGGCTCAAGGTCCAGTGGCCGTCGCAGAAGGCGTCGCGCAACGGGTTGGTCCAGGCCAGTCCGTCCAGGCTCTCCTCGAACGTCCCCGCCGCGCGGAACATGTGTACGTCCGGCTGCGACGCCAGGTAGTCCGCCGTGCCGTCGCGCGAGCCGTTGTCCACGACCAGGAACCGGTCCACCCCCAGTCGGCGGTGGTGGTCGAGGTTCGCCGGCAGGCGCAGCAGCTCGTCGCGGACGCAGAGGACCGCCCGGATCTCGCCGGACTTTTCCGGCACGGGCGCGCCATCGATGACCATGCGCCCCGTTGGCACGCCGTGCGCGCGTCTGCAACGGGGCGGACCGACCTCAGCTGCCGGTCGGCACGACCCCCGCGGCCTCCACCATCAACAGGACGACGCGGCCGCGGGCGTGCGGAAAGTGCATCACCCCACGGGGCACGGTGAACGCCTGGTGTGGGCCCAGGCTGACGGTCCGGTCGGGCAGCTCGATATCCAGCTGTCCTTCCAGCACGAGGAAGAACTCGTCCTCGTCGTCATGCTTGTGCCAGTGGAAATCCCCCTCGAGCACCCCGAGGCGCACCACCGCCTCGTTGACCTGGGCCAGCGTGCCGTTCCACCACGGCTGAGTGGCCGCAGCGATGGCGCCGACGTCGATGTGGGTCGCCGGAGGGAACATGACCTGGGTGTCGATGTCATAGCGATCGGTGGTCTCGGACTTGTCCATGGGCGCGGCTCCGGCTAAAGGCCGGCTCACCCTATCGTCACTTAGCCAATTGGCAATATGCCCGTCGTCGACATACTGAAGGCCCTGGGCAATGAGCGGCGGCTCCAGATCCTGGAGTGGCTGAAGGCCCCCCGCGCGCATTTCCGCGAGCAGGTGGACGGCGACCTGGTGGACGACGGCGTCTGCGGCCTCTTGATCGCCGAGAAGCTGGGCGTCAGCCAGCCGACGCTCTCCGAGCACATGCGCATCCTGACGGCCGCCGGCCTGGTCACGCCGAAACGGATCAAGCAGTGGACGTTCTATCGCCGCAACGAGGCGGCGATCGCCACGCTCAAGGCGACGATCGCGCGCGACGTCTGAAGCCTCGGCCGCCTAGAACTCGTTCCAGTCGCTGCCGCCGCCAACCGCAGTGCGCAGGCGGCGCTGGAGGCCTGCGGCGTCTGCCGTCGGACACGCGGCCTCGGCCCGGCCGCCGCGGCTCGGGGCCGCGCCGTTCACGTTGAAGCGCGCCACCAGGGCCGTCAGCTCCGTGGCCTCGCGCTTCAGCTGAGACGCCGCAGCCGTGGCTTCTTCCACCATGGCGGCGTTCTGCTGGGTCACCTGGTCCATCTGGTTCACCGCCGAGTTCACCTGGCCAAGGCCGGTGGCCTGTTCCTGGGACGAGGCGGCGATGTCCGAGACCAGGCCGTCGATCTCGGCGACCCGGGCGACGATGGCGGTCAGCGCCTTACCGGTCTCCCCGACCAGGCCGACGCCACGCTCCACCTGCTGGCTGGAGGCCGAGATCAGCGCCTTGATCTCCTTGGCGGCTTCGGCCGAGCGCTGGGCCAGGGCCCGCACTTCGGAAGCCACGACCGCGAAGCCCTTGCCGGCGTCGCCGGCCCGGGCCGCTTCCACGCCGGCGTTCAGGGCCAGCAGGTTGGTCTGGAAGGCGATCTCGTCGATCACGCCGATGATGTTGGAGATCTGGCCGGCGCTCTGCTGGATGTCTTGCATGGCGGCCACGGCCTGGGTCACCACCTCGCCGGAGCGCTGGGCTTCCGAGCGCGCGCCCGAGGCGACCTCCGAGGCCTGCTTGGCGCCGTCGGCGCTGCGCCGCACGGTGGCGGTGATCTGGTCGAGGGCGGCGGCGGTCTCCTCCAGGCTCGCGGCCTGTTGCTCAGTGCGGCGCGAGAGGTCGTCGGCGGCGGTGGCGATCTCGTCGGAGCCGCCGCGGATGGCGCCGGTCGCCTGCAGCACCGCCGACAGCGCCGATCCCAGGCTGAGGGTGGCGCTGTTGAAGTCGTCGCGGATCCGCGCATAGGCGCCCTGGAAGTCGGCCTGGATGGCCGCGGTCAGGTCGCCGTCGGAGAGGCGCCGCAGGCCGTCGGCCAGGCCGGCCACCACCTCCGACTGCTCCTTCTCGGCCGCCGCCCGCTCGGCGTCGTTGCGCGCGCGCTCGTGTTCGGCGGCGGTGACGTCGGCGGCGAACTTGATCACGCCCACCGGCTTGCCGTGTGAATCGAGGATCGGGTTGTAGGAGGCCTGGATCCAGACCTCGCGGCCGCCCTTGCCGACGCGGCGGAACTTGCGGGCGACGAACTCGCCGCGGTTCAGGGTGCGCCAGAAGTCGCGGTAGGCCTCGCTGCCGGCCTCCTGCGGGTCGACGAACATGGCGTGCTTGCGGCCGACCACCTCGCCTTCCGTGTAGCCCAGGGTGTCGAGGAAATTCTGGTTGGCGCGGATGATCGTCCCGTCCAGCTCGAACTCGATCACCGCCTGCGACCGCTCCATGGCCGCGACCTTGCCCTCAAGGCTGCGCACATAGGCCGCGTCGTCCCTCTTGGCGCGCGCGCCGCCTCCGAACAGTCCCATTTCCGCCCCCAATCGACGCCTGGCGATATGCCAGCGTTATGCGAGCGAAGGTGGGCCGGGAGCCTTAATGAGTGCTGAATTCCCCTCGCTGGACTTTCTGAATTCGGCCGGCGAGGCGCGATATACAGACTATCCGCATGGAAACACCGAGACGGTGGGCGTTACTTGGGCATTTCGACGCAGCTATACTGCAACTCCAGGTGCGGGCGCCGCCCGTTGCGAGCCTGGCGCGAGCCAGCCGCGATCCGAGGCGCTCAGAACTCGGTCCAGTCCGCCTTGCCGCCCACCGCCTCGCGCAGCCGGCGCTGGAGGGCCGGCGCATCGGCCGCCGACGGGGTGGTCGTCCGCCGTGTGGGGGCTGCCGGCGGCGCCGCGAGCTCACCGAACTCGAACTGGCCCATCAGCTCACCCAGCTCCAGGGCCTCGCGCTTCAGCTGGGCCGCGGCGGCGGTGGCCTGGCCGACCATGGCGGCGTTCTGCTGGGTGACGTTGTCCATCTGGTTGACCGCCACGTTGACTTCGCCGAGCCCCGCGGACTGCTCGCGCGCCGACTCCGCGATCTGCGAGACCAGGCCGTCGATGCTGGCCACCCGCTCGACGATGGCGTTCAGGGCCTTGCCGGTCTCGCCGACCAGGCCGACGCCGCGCTCCACCTGCTGGCCTGAGGCCGAGATCAGCGCCTTGATCTCCTTGGCCGCCTCGGCCGAGCGCTGCGCCAGGGCCCGCACTTCGGACGCCACGACCGCAAAGCCCTTGCCGGCGTCGCCCGCGCGGGCCGCCTCGACCCCGGCGTTCAGGGCCAGGAGGTTGGTCTGGAAGGCGATCTCGTCGATCACCCCGATGATGCTGGAGATCTGGCCTGCGCTCTGCTGGATGTCGTGGATGGCGTTCACGGCTTCGCGCACGACGCCGCCCGACCGTTCGGCCTCGGCCCGGGCTCCGGAGGCGACCTCGAAGGCGTCCTGGGCCCCCGTAGAGCTGCGCTTGACCGTGGCGGTGATCTCGTCGAGCGCCGCGGCGGTCTCCTCCAGGCTCGCGGCCTGCTGCTCGGTGCGCCGGGCCAGGTCGTCGGCGGCGCTGGCGATCTCGTCCGCCCCGCTGCAGATCACCGCGGTGGTGCTGCGCACCGCCCCCATCACGGCGCGCAGGCTGGAGGCGGCGCTGTTGAAGTCGTCGCGGATGCGGGCGTAGGGCCCCTTCAGCTCGGCGTCGATGGTGACGGTCAGGTCGCCCTTCGCCAGCCGCTCCAGCCCCTCGGCGAGGGCCGAGACCACCTGGGCCTGGGCCTTCTCGGTGGCCTCGCGCTCCTCGTCGCGGCGGAAGCGCTCCAGCTCGGCGGCGGTGATGTCGGTGGCGAACTTGACCACCCGGACCGGACGGCCGGACGCGTCAAGGATCGGGTTGTAGGCGGTCTGCATCCAGACCGGCCGGCCGCCCTTGGCCACGCGGCGGAACTTGCGGGCGATGAACTCGCCCCGCGCCAGGGCCTGCCAGAAGTCGCGGTAGTCCTGGGTCGTCACCGCCTGGGGCTCGACGAACATCGAGTGGTGACGGCCCACCACCTCGGCCTCGGTGTAGCCCACGGTGTCGAGGAACTTCTGGTTGGCCCGCACGATCGTGCCGTCCAGCTCGAACTCGATCACCGCCAGCGAGCGCTGGGTAGCGGCCACCATGGCCTGCAGCTCGTGGAGCTCGGCGGCGTCCGCCCGGCTCGCCTTCGCGGCGCGCGAAAACAGTCTCATACTCCCCCCAGGGACTCGAAGGCCGTCCCTCGTGGGCTCGGAGACGACGCCAAAGGCCCCGCAAATTTGCGCGCGAACGTTAACCGTCCCTGAAATCGCGCTCGCGGGGCGGTGGTTTTCGCCCGCTTCCACCTGCGGTGCGTCGCCGCGCGGTTCGTTCTGGATTTGTTCGAGCTTGACCGTTATGGTCGCCGCCGGCTGACGCGCCAGCCCGGCCGCGCTAGGACTGGGGCGCGCCAAGTTGGGCGCAAAGAGGGAGCGTCGATGTCCGAATCCTTGAGCCCCGAGTCCCTGGGTCCCTTGCTGATCGGGGCGGCTCTGGCGGGGGGCTACCTGCTGGGCTCGATCCCGTTCGGGGTGATCGCCACGCGCCTCGGCGGCGCGGGCGACGTGCGCGCGATCGGCTCGGGCAATATCGGGGCGACCAATGTGCTGCGCACCGGCCGCCGCGACCTGGCGCTGATCACCCTGCTGGGCGATGGCGGCAAGGGCGCCGTGGCGGTGCTGCTGGCCTGGCTGGCCACGCGCGGCGGGTCCGTGGAGCAACAGGCGGTGCTGACCGCCGTCGCCGCGGGCGCGGCTTTCCTGGGCCACCTGTTCCCGGCCTGGCTGGGGTTCAAGGGCGGCAAGGGCGTGGCGACCTTCCTGGGCACCATGCTGGCGGCGGCCTGGCCGGTGGGCCTGGCGGCCTGCGCGACCTGGCTGGTCACCGCCTTCCTGTTCCGCATCTCGTCCCTGGCGGCGCTGGTGGCCGTGGCCCTGGCGCCGGCCTTCGCCCTGCTGGTGTTCCATCGCCCGCCGGCCATTGCGCTGCTGGCGCTGTTCATGGCGCTGCTGGTCTTCGTGCGGCATGCGGAGAACATCCGCCGGCTGCTGCGAGGCGCCGAGCCGAGGATCGGGGCGAAGAAGCCCGCCGCCGGCGAGGCCTCGTGATCCGGACGCTGAGCGAGCCGCAGCGGCGCGACTGGCTGCGCCTGGCGCGCACCGAGAATGTAGGGCCGGTCACCTTCGACCAGCTGATCGGCCGTTTCGGCGAGCCGTCCCTGGCCCTGGCGGCCCTCCCCGACCTCGCCCGCCGCGGCGGCCGCGCCGCGGGCCTGGCCATCCCCAGCGTGGCGGCGGCCGAGCGCGAACTGGCCGCCGGGGCGGCGCTGGGGGCGCGGCTGATCTGCGCCTGCGAGCCGGACTTCCCCCAGGCGCTCGCCGCCCTGGACCCGCCGCCGCCGGTGATCTGGGTGCGGGGCAGGGCCGAGATCCTGGGCCGCCGGCCCGTCGCCGTGGTGGGCGCGCGGGTCGCCTCCGCCGCCGGCCAGCGCTTCGCCCGCGGCCTCGCCGCCGACCTGGGCCAGGCCGGCTGCGTGGTGGTCTCCGGCATGGCCCGGGGCATCGACGCGGCCGCCCACGAGGGCTCACTGCCCACCGGCACGGTGGCGGTCCTGGCGGGCGGTGTCGACGACGTCTATCCGCCCGAGCACCGCAGCCTCTACGAGCGGATCGTCGAGCAGGGCTGCATTGTCTCCGAGAACGAGCCGGGCCGCACCGCCGTCGCCCGCGACTTCCCCCGGCGCAACCGCATCATCGCCGGCCTGGCCCGCGCCGTGGTGGTGGTCGAGGCCGAGTTCCGCTCCGGCTCGCTGATCACGGCGCGCCTCGCCAACGAGCAGGGGCGCGAGGTGCTGGCCACGCCGGGCTCGCCGCTCGATCCGCGCGCCAAGGGAACCAACGACCTGATCCGCCAGGGCGCGGCGATCTGCGAGGGCGCCGACGACGTGCTGCGCGCCCTGGAGGGGCTGGAGGGCCTGGGCGGGTTCCGCGAGCCCGGCCGCGCGCCCTACCGGCCGCCGGAGGCCGAGCCCGACTGCGCCCTGCGCGAGCGCCTGGCGGCCCTGCTCTGCCCGACGCCGGTGTCGCGCGACGAGCTGGTGCGGGCCGCTGCCGCCCCTGCGCCTGCGGTTTTCGCCGCCCTGATGGAGCTTTCCCTGGCCGGCCGGGCGCAGCTGTTACCCGGCGGCATGGTCGTGAGCCCCTAAAGGGGCTCTCTTTTCGGTGCGAATCCGGGCCGTTGACACGCCCCCGGCGCCGCCCCCACCTTCCGCGCTCTTTTGAGGTCAGACACGTCTAGATGAAGCTCGTCATCGTCGAGAGCCCGGGCAAGGCTAAGCCCATCAACAAGTACCTGGGCTCGGACTACAAGGTGCTCGCCTCGTACGGCCACGTCCGCGACCTTCCCGCGAAGGACGGCTCGGTGCGCCCGGACCAGGACTTCGACATGTCCTGGGAGGTCGACGGCAAGGCGGCCAAGCGGCTGTCGGAGATCGCCGAGGCGGCCAAGGGCGCCGAGAAGCTGATCCTGGCCACCGACCCCGACCGCGAGGGCGAGGCGATCTCCTGGCACGTGCTGGAGGTGCTGCAGAAGAAGAAGGCCCTGGCCAGCCTGCCGGTCGAGCGGGTCACCTTCAACGCCATCACCAAGGCCGCCGTCACCGAGGCCATGGCCAACCCGCGCGCCATCGACATGGAGCTGGTCGAGGCCTACCTGGCCCGCCGCGCCCTGGACTATCTGGTGGGCTTCACGCTCTCGCCGGTGCTCTGGCGCAAGCTGCCGGGCGCCCGCTCGGCCGGCCGGGTGCAGTCGGTGGCCCTGCGGATCATCGTCGACCGCGAGATCGAGATCGAACGGTTCAAGACCCAGGAGTACTGGACCGTCGAGGCCGAGGTCGCTGCCGGCGGCGATCCCTTCGCCGCCCGCCTGGTGAAGCACGAGGGCAAGCGGCTTTCGAAGTTCGACCTGGCGGGCGAGGCCAGCGCCTTCGCCGCCCGCGACGCGGTCAAGGCCGCGACGTTCAAGGTGAGCGCGGTGGAGCGCAAGCCCGGCCGCCGCTCCCCGCCCCCGCCCTTCACCACCTCCAGCCTGCAGCAGGAAGCCTCCCGCAAGCTGGGCTTCAACGCCCAGCGCACCATGCAGACCGCCCAGAAGCTGTACGAGGGCGTCGACATCGGCGGCGAGACGGTGGGCCTGATCACCTACATGCGGACCGACGGCGTGCAGACCGCGCCAGAGGCGCTGGACGAGGCGCGCGCCGTGATCGGCGGGCTCTACGGCAAGGAGTATGTGCCCGAGAAGGCGCGGCTCTATTCCACCAAGGCCAAGAACGCCCAGGAGGCCCACGAGGCGATCCGCCCGACCAGCCTGGCCCGCAACCCGGGCAAGCTGCGCCTGGAGGGCGACCTGGGGCGCCTCTACGAGCTGATCTGGAAGCGGATGATCGCCTCGCAGATGGAAGCCGCGCGGATCGAGGACACCACCATCAACCTGGACAGCGCCGACGGCCAGACGGGCGTGCGCGCCACGGGCCGGGTCGTGACCTTCCCGGGCTACCTGGCCGTCTACGAGGAAGGCCGCGACGATCCGCCCTCTTCTGGTGATGGCGACGAGGAAGGCGGGCGCCTGCCGCAGGTCGCCGAGGGCGCCGCCGCCACCGTGCGCAGCGCCAAGGCCGACCAGCACTTCACCGAGCCGCCGCCGCGCTATTCCGAAGCCAGCCTCGTCAAGAAGCTGGAGGAGCTGGGCATCGGCCGGCCCTCCACCTACGCCTCGATCCTGACTGTGCTGCGCGACCGCGCCTACGTCCGCATGGAGAAGCAGCGCTTCGTGCCCGAGGACAAGGGCCGCCTGCTGACCGCCTTCCTGGAGGAGTTCTTCAGCCGCTACGTGGAGTACGACTTCACCGCCGGCCTGGAGGAGCGCCTCGACCTGGTCTCCGCCGGCGAGCTGGACTGGAAGGTGCTGCTCCGCGAGTTCTGGGCCGACTTCAACGCCAAGGTCGGCGAGACGGCCGAGCTGCGGATGAGCGACGTGCTCACCGCCCTGGACCGCGTCCTGGGCCCGCACCTGTTCCCGGAGCGGCCCGACGGGTCCGATCCGCGCGCCTGCCCGGTCTGCAACACCGGCCGCATGGGCCTGAAGAGCAGCAAGTACGGCCCGTTCCTGGGCTGCTCGAACTATCCGGAGTGCCGCCACACCCGGCCCCTGGCCGCGGCGGAGGACGCCGACGGCGCCGAGAGCGGCGACCGCGAGCTGGGGGTCGACCCGGTCACCGGCGAGACCGTCTGGCTGAAGGCCGGCCGCTTCGGCCCCTACGTCCAGCTGGGCAATGGCGAGAAGCCGAAGCGCGCGAGCCTGCCCAAGGGCTGGAGCGCGCCGGACATGGACCTGGAGAAGGCCCTGCGGCTGCTGCGCCTGCCGCGCGAGGTGGGCCTGCATCCCGAGGACGGCAAACCGATCCTGGCCGGCATCGGCAAGTTCGGGCCCTTCGTCCTGCACGAGAAGACCTACGCCAACCTGCCCTCGATCGACGAGGTGTTCGAGGTGGGCGTGAACCGCGCGGTGGACCTGATCGCCACCAAGCGGGCCGGCCGCCGGCCTGAGGCCACCGCGCTGAAGGAGCTTGGCGCCCACCCCGCGGACGGCCAGCCGATTCGCGTGCTCTCCGGCCGCTACGGCCCCTACATCAAGCACGGCGCCACCAACGCCAACGTGCCGCGCGGCGCCGACCCGCTCACCGTGACCCTGGAGCAGGCGCTGGCCCTGATCGCCGAGCGCGCGGCCAAGGGCGGCGGCGGCAAGAAGAAGCCCGCCCGCGCGGCAAAAGCCGCCGCCAAGCCCAAGGCCGCCGCGAAGAAGGCGCCGTCAAAGAAGGCCGCACCCAAGAAGGCCAAGGCGCCGGTCACAGACGACGAGGCGCCGTTCTAGACCTCCGGATCAGGTTCGGTAGGCTGCCGTCATGCCGATCGCCGCCCTCACGGACCTCGACCTCTACTATGAGCGCGGCGGCGCGGGTCCGCCGCTGCTGTTCATCTCCGGCACGGGCGGCGATCTTCGGGTCCAGCCCAACGTCTTGGCCTCGCCGCTGGCCAGGAGCTTCGACCTGCTGGCCTACGACCAGCGTGGGTTGGGCCGGACCGCCAAGCCGCCCGGCCCCTATTCCATGGCCGAGTACGCCGACGACGCGGCGGCGCTGCTGGACCACGTGGGCTGGGATTCGGCCCTGGTGGTCGGCGTCTCGTTCGGCGGCATGGTGGCCCAGGAGCTGGTGCTGCGGCATCCGTCGCGGGTGAAGCGGCTCGTGCTGGCCTGCACCTCGCCCGGCGGGGATGGCGGCGCCTCCTACCCGTTCCACCAGATCGAGCACCTGAAGGGCGAGGACCGCGCCCGCTTCCTGATGCCGATCAGCGACACCCGGCGCGACGCGGCCTGGCAGGCGGCGCATCCGGAGGACTACGAGCGGTTCGTGCAGCTGGCTGCCGCCGACCCCTACGCGGGCGAGCCGGGCCGCGCGCAGGGCGCCCACTGGCAGCTCGGAGCCCGCGCCCGCCACGACACCTGGGACCGCCTGCTCCAGATCGGCTGTCCCGTCCTGATCGCGGCCGGCCGCTACGACGGCATCGCCCTACCGGCGACCCAGGAACGCATGGCCGCCCGCATCCCGGGCGCGGCGCTGCGCTGGTTCGAAGGCGGCCACCTCTTCATGCTCCAGGACCGCACCGCCTACCCCGCGATCGTGGATTTCCTGAACAGCTAGCCGGACTGGCGCATCCGCGCGCCGCAGGCGCAGTCCTTTTGCCCACGAACCACACGAACGACACGAACAACGGCGGACCGCCTCCACCCCCTGCCCGCGATCCCCGTTCGTGTGGTTCGTGTGGTTCGTGGACAATCTTACAGAGCTTGGTCGCATCCCGCCTGCCGGCGCCCTTCCGCGCCTTTCCGCGTTTTCCGCGGTTCCACATTGCTTTGCCGCAGCCCGGCGGCCGGTGGTAATCACGACCCGATGGCCCGCCCCAAGACCCCCAAGTCCGCCCGCTTCCCCAAGGGCCTGCCGGACCGCGAGACCCTGCTCAAATTCATCCGCGAGAGCGGCGAGACCGACAAGGCCGCCATCGCGCGCGCCTTCGGCCTGAAGGGAGAGGACCGCCGCAAGCTGCGGGCCATGCTGCAGGCCCTGGAGGCCGAGGGCGCCCTCGGCAAGCGCGGCCGCCGCGGGCTGGCCGAGGCCGGCGCCCTGCCCGAGGTGGGCGTGGCCGACGTGGTCGAGCGTGACGCGGACGGCGACCTGATGGTGCGCCTCAGCCGCGCCGAGGATGCGCCGCTGGTGGCCCTGGCGCCGGGCGGCGACGACCGCGGCGCGCCGGGCCTGGGCGACCGCCTGCTGGTCCGCTTCGTCAAGCGCGAGAACGGCGAGACCGAGGCCCAGCTGATCAAGCGACTGGGGCAGAGCGCCCACCGCATCCTGGGCGTGGTGCGCAAGGCCCGCCGCGAGATCCGCGTCGAGCCGGTGGACCGCCGCTCCAAGGAGGTGCTGATCCTGCCCGAGGGCGAGGACGTGCGCGACGGGGACCTGGTGCTGGCCCAGGTGGACGGCCAGGCCGGCCGCTATGGACCCAAGCGGGGCAAGCTGCTGGAGGTGGTCGGCCGCGAGGACGAGCCGCGCGCCGCCTCGCTGATCGCCATCCACGCCCACGGCATCCCCACCGGCTTCTCGCCCGGCGCCGAGGCCGAGGCGGAGGCGGCCGAGCCGCCGACCCTGGCCGGGCGCGAGGACCTGCGCGACGTGCCGCTGATCACCATCGACCCGCCCGACGCCCGCGACCACGACGACGCCGTCTACGCCCAGCCCGACGACGACCCGAAGAACCCCGGCGGCTATGTGTGCTGGGTGGCCATCGCCGACGTCGCGGCCTATGTGCGCCCCGGCTCGGAGCTGGACCGCATCGCCCGCGACAAGGGCAACAGCGTCTATTTCCCCGACCGGGTCGAGCCGATGCTGCCCGAGCGCCTGTCCAACGGCCTCTGCTCCCTGCGCGAGGGCGAGAACCGCGCCTGCCTGGCGGTGCGGATGGTGTTCGGGGCCGATGGGCGCAAGCGCTCGCACCGCTTCGTCCGCGGCCTCATGCGCTCGGCCGCCAAGCTCTCCTACGACCAGGCCCAGGCGGCCATCGACGGATTTCCCGACGACAAGACCGGGCCGCTGCTGGAGCCCGTGCTGAAGCCCCTCTGGGCGGCCTACGCCTGCCTGCAGAAGGGCCGCGCGGCCCGCTCGCCCCTGGCCATCGAGAGCCTGGAGCGGAAGATCCTGATCAACCGCGAGGGCGAGATCGCCTCGATCACCCCGCGCCCCAGCCTGGAGGCCATGAAGCTCATCGAGGAGTTCATGATCCAGGCGAACGTGGCCGCCGCCGAGATGCTGGAGCAGAAGAAGGTCCCGCTGATCTACCGGATCCACGACACGCCCAGCCAGGAGAAGATGCAGGCCCTGGCCGACTTCCTGGCCACGCTGGACATCCCCTGGAGCAAGGGGGAGGCGCCGCGCACCGACCGCTTCAACCGCCTGCTGGAGGAGACCCGCGACGGGCCGCATGCCGACATCGTCAACGAGGTGGTGCTGCGCACCCAGATGCAGGCGGTCTATTCCACCGACAACATCGGCCACTTCGGCCTGAACCTGGCCAAGTACGCCCACTTCACCTCGCCGATCCGTCGCTACGCCGACCTGATCGTGCACCGGGCGCTGGTGACGGCCCTGGGCCTCGGCGCGGACGGGCTCTCGGACCGCGACATCGCCCAGATGAAGGGAACCGCGGAGATCATCACCTTCGCAGAGCGCCGGGCCATGGCGGCCGAGCGCGACGCCACCGACCGCTACATCGCCGCCTTCCTGGCCGACCGGGTGGGGGCCGAGTTCGCGGGGCGGATCACCGGCGTCACGCGCTTCGGTCTCTTCGTGCGGCTGACCGAGACCGGCGCGGATGGCCTCGTCCCGGTCTCGCGGCTGGGCGGGGAGTATTTCGTGCACGACGACCGCGCCCACGCCCTGGTGGGCGAGCGGACCGGGGCGCGCTGGCCCTTGGGCATGATGGTCCTGGTGCGGCTGGCGGAGGCGACGCCGCTCACCGGCGGCCTGCTGTTCGAGATGCTGAGCGATCCCGCGCCGTCGGACGGCTCGCGGGCCCCGCCCCGCCTGGGCGTCCGCGGCAGGGGCCCTGGCTCCGGGCCTGGACGCGGCGGTTCTGGCCGGCCGCCCAGCGGTCGCCCGCCCGGCATCCGCACCGGCCGCAAGCAGAAGATGGGCGGCAAGAAGCGACGCTAAGCCGACGCCATTGCCGTCCGGCGCAGGTAGCGGGCGTGCAGCCGCTCGCGGACCCACAGGAAGATCGGGATCAGCACCCAACAGAACTGGGCCCACCGCACCTGGCCCAGGGCCAGCAGCACCAGGCCCACCAGGAAGGCCAGCCCCGGGCTGGCGGCGCGGCTGGCGCGGTAAAGCCGCTCGCCGGGCGGCAGGCCCCCCGCGAGCAGTCGCCCACCCTTGCGGCTGCTGAGCCAGACCATGGCGACATTGCCGGCCGAGGTGGCGATCATCACCATCGCATAGGCCTCCCAGGCGATGGTCGTGCCCAGGCCCTCGCCCAGCCAGGCGCTCACGAACGGCACCAGGCAGACCGGGAACAGGAAGCAGAGGTTCGCCGCCGCCGTCGGCCAGTCGAAATGCGCGAGCAGCCGCGTGGTGCTCATGTGGGCCACCCAGAAGATCGCGATGATCGCGAAGCTAAGGGCGAAGGCGAACAGCTTCGGCGCCATCTCGCCCAGGGCGTGCAGCTGGGCCGCCATGCCCACCGCCTCGGGCGGCCGCAGCTCCAGAACCAGCAGCGTCAGCACGATGGCGAACACCGCGTCCGTGAAGAACAGCATGCGGTGCAGCAGCCGCTCGTCCAGGTTCTCGTGCCCCACCGGCGTCATGCGCTCACCCCTGCAACCCAGGGTCATACTGCCGCACGCTCCGCCTGAGGCAAGGTCGCCTTCCGCAAGGTCGGCCTTCCCTCCCCGTGCGGGACGCCCATACAGTTGTTCGCATGAACGCCAAGACCGAAGCCCCGAAGTCCGAGGACGGGGTCCACAAGCCCGAGGGACCCCCGCGCGTCCCCGGCCAGCGCGCCGTGCGCCCGAAGAACGCCGCCACCGTGATGATCATCCGCCGCGACGCCAAGAAGCCGCGGGTGCTGATGGGCAAGCGCCACGGCGGCCACAGCTTCATGCCCGATCGCTGGGTGTTTCCCGGCGGCCGAATCGACCCGGCCGACTACCGCGCGCCGTTCGCCACCGACCTGCGGCCCGAGGTAGGCGGCCTGTTCGACCGCTACCTGCCAGCCGGGCGCGGCCGGGCCCTCGCGCTGGCCGCCGTGCGCGAGACCTGGGAGGAAGCGGGCCTGTTGCTCGCGCGTCCCGGCCAGGGCCGGGCCCGCGGGCCTTGGAAGAACTTCGTCGGCCAGGGCCTGTTGGCGGACCTGGAGGCCATGGACGTGGTCGCCCGCGCCATCACCCCGCCCGCGGTCGGCAAGCGCTTCGACACCTGGTTCCTGACCGCCGACGCCGAGCGCCTGGCGAGCCTCGACCGCCAGGCCGACTGCGGGGAGCTGGAGGAGATCGCCTGGGTCGACTTCGACGAAGCCATGGCCCTGCCCCTGCCCACCGTCACCCGGATGATGATCAAGGAGGCGGTGGAGCGCATGAAGGACCCGGCCCGCCCCAAGCCCTTCCTCCGCTACAAGGACCGCGGCATGCGACCGACGAGCCTTTAGCCGGCCGGCTGGCGCTCTCGGGAAAGGACGATTGACTTCCGGCGGCGGATTCGTATTTTCCCCGCCTCCTAACACCCGCCGGCGGTGCGTATCCGTTTGGCCCCGCCCATTTCGTTTCTAGGACGCTGAAGCCATGGCGAAGCCCGCCTCCATCAAGATCCGCCTGAACTCGTCGGCGGACACCGGCTACTTCTACGTGGCCAAGAAGAACGCCCGCACCAAGACCGACAAGCTCGTGCTGAAGAAGTACGACCCGGTGGTGCGCAAGCACGTGGAATTCCGCGAAGGCAAGATCAAGTAAGGCAGCTAACCGCCTGAACTTGCATGAAGAGCCCGGCCGCAACGCCGGGCTTTTTCTTTGGGCGGACACACGGCGAAGCCGTGAAGAAGAAAACGCTGAAAACGCTGAAAACGCGGAAATGGAAGCTGCGCCTTCCGCACCTTTCCGCGTTTTCCGCGGTTCAAATCGATTGCGGCGCTGCGCGCGCAGCCGGTTTCAACACGAAGACCACCAAGACCACGAAGAAGCCGAGCGCGAACGTCCGGTCGACGTCCCGCCCTTCGTGGTCTTTGTGGTCTTCGTGGTCCTGGTGTTTTTCTGAAGCGCCTGCGGCGCAGGCCCTACGCCGCCCGGGCGATGACCCGGTTGCGGCCGCGGGACTTGGCTTCGTAGACGGCCTCGTCGGCGCGTTTCAGGAGGGCGTTGGAGGTGTCGTCGGCGCCGGCGCTGGAGGCCACGCCGATCGAGATGGTGACGCTCAGCAGCTCGCGCCCGCCCATCACCCGGAACGGCGCCCCTGCCACATGCAGGCGGATACGCTCGGCGATGCGGCGCGCGTCCTCCAGGTCGGTGTCCGGCATGACGACCACAAATTCCTCGCCCCCGTGGCGGACCGGCAGGTCGATGGCGCGAACGTTAGAGGCCAGGCGCACGGCGAACTCGCTCAGCACCTCGTCGCCCACGTCGTGGCCGAAGCTGTCGTTGACCTTCTTGAAGTGGTCGATGTCGATGACCAGGCAGGCCACCGGCTCGCCGCCCTGCGCCGCGCGGCGCATCAGGGCGTCCAGCTGGCCGGCCATGTAGCGGCGGTTGTGCAGGCCGGTGAGCTGGTCGGTGACCGCCAGCTCCAGCGAGTGGTCCAGGTTGGAGCGCAGGTAGTCGGTGTAGCGCTTGCGCCGGATCTGGGTGCGCACCCGGGCCGCCAGCTCGCCGGGATCGACCGGCCGGGCCAGCAGGTCGTTCACCCCGATCTCCAGGGCCTTCACGGTCTTCTTGCGGTCGTCGAAGTCGGCCACCGCCAGGATCGGGATGCCGCGCGTCGCCTCGTCCGAGCGCAGCCCCGCGGCGAATCGCAGCCCGTCGAAGGACTTGGCCGCCGTGTTGACGATCACCAGGTCCACCGGGCCGCGGGCGGTCAGGGCGGCCTTGAAGGCGTCGGTCTCCACCACCGGCCGGTGCTCCACCGCCAGCTCGGTGGCGATTCGCTGGGCCTGCCGCTCGTTGTCGTCCACCACCAGGATGCGCCCGCCGGACCCGCCCAGGCGCGAGGCCGCGCCGGCGATCACGCCCATGCGGCGACCCGAGGCCTCCCGCTCGCGCAGCTCGTCGATCACCGCCTTCAGGCGCGTCAGGCTGCGCACCCGGGCGAACAGCATCACGTCGTCGATGGGCTTGGTGAGGAAGTCGTCGGCGCCCGCCTCCAGCCCCGCCACCCGGTCGGCGCGGCCATCCAGGGCGGTGACCAGCACCACGGGCACGTGGCGCGTCTCGGGATCGTCCTTCAGCCGCCGGCAGACCTGGAAGCCGTCCATGCCCGGCATCATCACGTCCAGCAGCACGATGTCCGGCTTTTCGGACCCGGCGATCGCCAGGGCGGTCGGCCCGTCGAACGCGGTCATGACCTCATAGTACTCGGCCGTCAGCTTGGCCTCGAGCAGGCGCACGTTCGATTCGATGTCGTCGACGACCAGGATGCGCGCGGTCATGGCCTAGCTCAGCAACCGGCGGATCGTTTCGAGGAAGTGGCTGACCGAGATCGGCTTGGAGATATAGGCCTCGCAGCCCCCCTCGCGGATCCGCTCCTCGTCGCCCTTCATGGCGAAGGCGGTGACCGCGACCACAGGAATGTGGGCCAGGTCGTCGTCTTCCTTCAGCCACTTGGTGACCTCCAGGCCGGAGATTTCCGGCAGCTGGATGTCCATCAGGATCAGGTCGGGACGATGCTCGCGGGCAAGCGACAGCGCCGCCAGACCCTCACGGGTCTCGAGGGTCTCGTACCCCTGGGCTTCGAGCAGATCATGAAAGAGCTTCATGTTCAGCTCGTTATCCTCGACGATGAGGACCTTCTTGGCCATTCGGACCCGGCTTCACTGCGTGTGGCCTGGCCGGAATTCGGCCTTCCCCACCCTTCCCTGGTAGATCCCATGGATATCCTTAAACTTCGTTAGCCGAGCTTCGAACGACCTTGGCCGCACCTGACGCCGCTTCCGTCCCGACCCTTTCATCCCTGGGGCTCACGCCGCACCGGCCCCTGGTGCTGGTGGACGTGGACGAGGTGCTGGGCCTCTTCATGCAGGGGTTCGGCGCTTACTTGGCCGCACAGGGCCTGGAGTTCCGGGTCGATCGCTTCGCCCTGTTCCAGAACATCTACCGCCCCGGCGCGGCCGAGCACCTGGAGATGGCCGAGGGCAAGAAGCTGTTCGACGCCTTCTTCGCCGGCCACTGCGACACCATCGAGCCGGCGCCCGGCGCCATTGCGGCGCTGAACCGGCTGGCCCGATCGGCGGAGATCCTGATTCTCTCCAACGCCCCGCCGCAGGCCGAGCGCCTGCGCACCGCCTGGCTGCGCAAGCACGGGCTCGAGCATCCGCTGATACTCAATTCGGGTCCCAAGGGGCCGATCGCCGCAGCCCTCGTCGGCCAGACGGCCCACCGGACGGCGTTCGTCGACGACCTCCTGCCCAACCTCGATTCGGTGGCCGAGCATGCGCCCGCCACCGCCACCTTCCAGCACGTGGCCGACCTTCGGCTGCAGCCCCTGGCCCCACGCTCGGACCGCCACCCGCGCATCGACGACTGGGCCGAGCTCGTCGAGGCCATCGAGCGGGCGGTCCGGGCCTGACCGTCCCGGAACAAATCGGGTAGGCTTGGGGCCATGATCCGCATCGGCGTGGACTTCGGCGGGACCAAGATCGAGGCCGCGGCGTTGGACCGCAACGGCCGCTTCGTGGCGCGCCGCCGCGCGCCGACACCGCCGGCCTACGAGGACCGGCTGGAGGTGACGCGGCGGCTGGTGACGGAGGTCGAGCAGCAGGTCGGCGAGCGGGCGCCCGTGCTGGGCGTCGGCGGCCCGGGCGCGCTGTCGCCGTCTACGGGTCTGGTGCGCAACGCCAACTCCGCTGGGCTGAACGGGCGGGCGCTGCCGGTGGACCTGGCCGAGGTGCTGGAGCGGCCCGTGCGCTATGCGAACGACGCCAACTGCCTGGCGCTGTCGGAGGCCACGGACGGGGCGGGCGCCGGGTGCGGCGTGGTCTTCGGGGTGATCATCGGCACCGGCTGCGGCGGCGGGATCGTGGTGGGCGGACGGCTGCTGGAGGGCCGCAACGGCGCGGCAGGCGAGTGGGGCCATGCGCCCCTGCCCTGGCCGCGGCCGGAGGAATATCCCGGACCGCGGTGCGGCTGTGGCGGCCGCGGCTGCCTGGAACAGTGGCTGAGCGGGCCGGCCTTCGCGCGGCATGCCGGCCGGTCCGGCGAGGCGGCGGCCGCGGCGGCCGAGCAAGGCGACGGCGAGGCCATCGCCCTGATCGACGTCTATGCCGACCGGCTGGCCCGGGGCCTGGCCATGGTGGTCGACGTGCTGGACCCGGACGTCATCGTCCTGGGCGGCGGCATGTCCAACATCGCCCGGCTCTACGAGATCCTCCCGCAGATGATCGAGCGGCACGTGTTTTCCGACGTGTTCGAGACCCCGGTGGTCAAGGCCCTGCACGGCGACAGTTCCGGCGTCCGCGGAGCGGCGTGGCTGTGGCCGCTGGAGCCGGAGGAATGAAGGCCTTCTGCCGCGACTGCTTCTGGCGCGGCGAGGCGGCCGTCCGCCGCTGCCCCGACTGCGCGAGCCCGCGGATGGTGGCGCACGAGGAACTGGACCGGCTCAGCATCGCCCACATGGACTGCGACGCCTTCTACGCCTCGGTGGAGAAGCGCGACCGGCCCGAGCTTCGGGACCTGCCGGTGATCGTCGGCGGCGGCAAGCGCGGCGTGGTCACCACCTGCTGCTACATCGCCCGGATCAAGGGCGTGCGCTCGGCCATGCCGATGTTCAAGGCGCTGAAAGCCTGCCCCGAGGCGGTGGTGATCAAGCCCGACTTCGCCAAGTACAAGGCCGAGTCCCGGCGCATCCTGGGCATGGCCGCCGACCTGACGCCGCTGATCCAGACCCTCAGCCTGGACGAGGCCTGGATGGACCTTTCCGGCACCGAGCGCCTGCACGGCGCGCTGCCGGCGATCACCCTGGCGCGGCTGCAGAAGCGGATCGAGGACGAGACCGGCCTGACCGTCTCGATCGGCCTGGCAGTGAACAAGTTCCTGGCCAAGATCGCCTCCGATCTGGACAAGCCGCGGGGCTTTTCGGTGATCGGCCACGAGGCCCAGGCCTTCCTCGCCGACAAGCCGGTGCGCATCCTGCCCGGCGTCGGACCGGCGATGGTCACGAGCCTGGAGAAGGCCGGCTACCGAACCGTCGGCGACCTGGCGCGGGTGGACGTCAAGGTGCTGGCCGAGCGCTGGGGCGCCCACGGCCTGCGGCTCTCCGACCTCGCCCACGGCCGCGACGCCCGGTCGGTCAACCCGAACGAGGCGCGCAAGGGCATCAGCTGCGAGACCACCTTCAACGAGGACCTCTCCCGCCTCTCCGACCTGGAGGACAAGCTGGCGCCGCTGTGCGAGCGGGTGGCGCGCCAGGCCCGGGTCGGCGAAGTGGCCGGCCGGGTGGTGACACTGAAGCTGCGCGCCACCGACTTCCGGATCGTGACCCGTCGCCGCACCCTGCCGGTGGCCACCCAGACCGCCCACACCCTGTTCAAGGTCGGCCGCGAGCTCCTGGCGCGGGAGGCGGACGGGCGGCCCTGGCGGCTGATCGGCATCGGCGTCGCCGACCTGGTGGGCGCCGAGAGCGCCGGCGCGGACTTCTTCGCCGAGGGCGAGCGCAAGGCCCTGGCGAGCGAGCGTTCCGTCGACACGATTCGGGCGAAATTCGGAGCCGATGCGGTGACCTCGGGGCGGATTCTGAAGGCCCGCACCACCCGGCAGGCAGACTAGGCTGAAACGGCCTAAACCTGCGACATGAAGCTGCACGGTGGGCATCGTTAACGCGATCGGAAGCGACGGCGGACGATTCATCCCTTCCAATGTCCGCTATCTTCCATATCTAATCGGATTGCGAGGGACCCCGTCGGTGTCAGGAGATTGGTCACGTGAGCGAGCGAAAGGATGGTGGCGCAGACACCGGCGTTCGCTCGGCGGTGATCACCCAGACCAAGCCCAAGACGCAGAAGCCGTCAATGTACCGGGTTCTGCTTCTCAACGACGACTACACGCCGATGGAGTTCGTCGTGTACGTACTTGAGCAATTCTTCAATAAGTCGCGCGAAGACGCGACTCGGATCATGCTTCACGTCCATCAACACGGTGTGGGCGTTTGCGGGGTCTATACGTACGAAGTGGCGGAAACAAAAGTAGCCCAGGTCGTTGATACGGCGCGGCGGCACCAACACCCGCTGCAATGCACCATGGAGAAGGACTAGGCGCCTTTGCCTTCATTTTCCCGCCAACTCGAAGAATCCCTGCATCGCGCGGTGGCCTACGCCAACCAGCGAAAGCATGAATACGCCACCTTGGAGCACCTGCTCCTCAGCCTGATCGATGACGAAGATGCTGCGGGCGTCATGCGCGCCTGCGACGTCGAACTCGGCGCGCTCCGAACCACGCTGACCAACTACGTGGATAACGAGCTGCGTTCGCTGGTCGTCGACGACGGCGAGGACGCCAAGCCCACCGCGGGCTTCCAGCGTGTGATCCAGCGCGCCGTCATCCATGTGCAATCCTCCGGCCGCGAGGAGGTGACCGGCGCGAACGTGCTCGTCGCCATCTTCTCGGAACGCGAGAGCCATGCCGCCTACTTCCTGCAGGAGCAGGACATGACGCGGTACGATGCGGTGAACTACATCGCCCACGGCATCGCCAAGAAGGCCGGCGCCACCGAGGCCAAGCCCGTCAAGGGCGCCGAGGACGAGGACAAGCCCGCGGTCAAGACCGGCGGCGAGGCGCTCGAGGCCTACTGCATCAACCTCAACGAGAAGGCCAAGCAGGGCAAGGTCGACCCGCTGATCGGCCGGCTGCAGGAGGTGGAGCGCTGCATCCAGATCCTGTGCCGCCGCACCAAGAACAACCCGCTGCTGGTCGGTGACCCCGGCGTCGGCAAGACCGCGATTGCGGAAGGCCTGGCGCGCAAGATCGTCAACAAGCAGGTCCCCGAGGTCCTGTCGAAGTCGACCATCTTCTCGCTGGACATGGGCGCCCTCCTGGCCGGCACCCGCTACCGCGGCGACTTCGAGGAGCGCGTGAAGCAGGTCGTCAAGGAGCTGGAAAACCACCCGGACGCGATCCTGTTCATCGACGAGATCCACACGGTGATCGGCGCGGGGGCCACCTCCGGCGGCGCCATGGACGCCTCCAACCTGCTGAAGCCGGCGCTGGCGTCGGGCACCCTGCGCTGCATGGGCTCGACCACCTACAAGGAGTTCCGCCAGCACTTCGAGAAGGATCGGGCCCTGGTCCGGCGCTTCCAGAAGATCGACGTCAACGAGCCCACGATCGACGACACCATCAAGATCCTGAAGGGCCTGAAGACCTACTACGAGGAGTTCCACAAGCTCCGCTACACCAACGACGCCATCAAGGCGGCGGTGGAGCTGTCGGCCAAGTACATCACCGACCGCAAGCTGCCCGACAAGGCGATCGACATCATCGACGAGGCGGGCGCCTCGCAGATGCTGCTGCCCGAGGGCAAGCGGAAGAAGATCATCGGGCTGAAGGAGGTCGAAAGCGTCGTCGCCAAGATCGCCCGCATCCCGCCCAAGTCGGTCTCCAAGTCGGACACCGAGGCGCTGAAGCAGCTGGAAGGCGACCTGAAGCGCGCGGTCTACGGCCAGGAGGACGCGATCGGCCAGCTGTCGGCCGCCATGAAGATGGCCCGCGCCGGCCTGCGCGACGCCAACAAGCCGATCGGCTGCTACCTGTTCTCCGGCCCCACCGGCACCGGCAAGACCGAGACGGCGCGCCAGCTGGCCTCCACCCTCGGCATCGAGCTCCTTCGGTTCGACATGTCCGAGTACATGGAGCGCCATACGGTGAGCCGCCTGATCGGCGCGCCCCCCGGCTATGTGGGCTTCGACCAGGGCGGCCTCTTGACCGACGCGGTCGACCAGCACCCGCACGCGGTGGTGCTGCTGGACGAGATCGAGAAGGCCCACCCGGACGTCTACAACATCCTCCTGCAGGTGATGGACCACGGGCAGCTGACCGACTCGAACGGCAAGAAGATCGACTTCCGCAACGTGGTCCTGATCATGACCACCAACGCCGGGGCCTCGGACGCCCAGCGCAACGCCATCGGCTTCGGCCGCGGGAAGGCGGACGACGAGGTCGACGAGGCGCTCAAGCGGCTGTTCACGCCGGAGTTCCGCAACCGCCTGGACGCCATCGTGCAGTTCAAGCCGCTGACGCCGGAGATCATCCGCCAGGTGGTGCAGAAGTTCGTCATGCAGCTGGAAGCCCAGCTGGCGGACCGCCACGTCACCATCGAGACCTCCGACGAGGCGGCCGACTGGCTGGCCAAGAACGGCTTCGACGAGCTCTACGGCGCCCGGCCGCTGGCCCGGGTCATCCAGGAGAACATCAAGAAGCCCCTGGCCGACGAGATCCTGTTCGGGCGCCTCACCAAGGGCGGTCACGTCAAGGTGGTGCTCAAGGACTCCAAGCTGGCCTTCGAGATCGAGGGCGAGGAACGCGAACGCGGCGCCCCCGTGGTCGAGAACCCCAGCGAAGAGCCCGAGGCGGTCGACTAGGCGCCGTCACCGGCAGCAGAACCTTCAAAGGCCCGGGCGCAATCCCGGGCCTTTTCATTTGCCGCGCCGGCCTGGCCGGAAATCGGCGCGCGCCGGCATGGACACGCTTAACGGCCGAGCAAGGCGCCGGCGTGCACAGTGCAGAACCTCGATCGATGGAATCCCTCATGATGCGTCCCCAGCACATTGTCGTGCCCACCGAAGACGTCGTGTCCGCCCTGGCGGCGGAGCTGGCGATCGCACGGGAAGGCTGCGCCCGGCTGGACGGCGCCCTGGTCAAGGTCCTGGAAGACGCGGACGCGCGCCAGCGCGGCGTGCTGATGGGCGAGCTCCAGACCGTGGACCGGCTGAACCAGCAGCTCGAGGCCCTGCACACCTTCCTGCGCGAGATCGGCTGCGGCGCAGCGGTCATGGAAGTCGGCTCCGCGCTTCCGGCGATCACCCTCGCGGAGGTGGCCGACCGCCTGGGCACGACCCTGGGCCTGGCCGCCACCGACGGCCCGCCCCCGCCCGAGGGCGACTGCGAATACTTCTGACGGCGGCGGCCGCGCCCTCCCCGCGCTCAAGCCTCGCCATCCACCAGGACAAGCCGGCTCGTCGTCGAGCGATGCCGCCGTGCGAACAGGTCCTGCGCCTCCGGATCGGTCAGGAACGCCTGGGCGTGATCCCGCGACGGAAACTCCAGGATCACCAGGCGCTGGGGTGACCAGTCACCTTCCATGACCACCGGATCGGCCCCCTTGGACGCATAGCGCCCGCCATGCTTGGCGATGAAGGCCGGGATCGCCTTCGCATAGGGCAGGAAGTCCCTGAGATCGTTCACCGTGAGGTCGAGCACCAGATAGGCCGTCATCCTCGGGCTCCCCCCGCTTGCGCGGGGAAGCTTGGTCGGAATGCGGCGACGGCGCCAGCGGCGGATGTCGGCTTTCGGCCCGCCGGCCTGCGTTCGGCCGCGAGCTGAACCTGCGCCCTGAGAGGGAAGAGGCCGTCGCGACAAATCGAATGTCCGGCTGTGCGGCCGTCGCGCGTCTTCATGGCGAGATCGTCAATCGCCCGCCTTTCTGGAGACCCGGCATGTCCAGCCCCATCCTCGCGCCGGTGATCGCGCTCGTACTCTGGTCGTTCGTCATGTGGGCCTGGCTCTACGCCACCCGCATGTCGGCGATGTTCCGGCTGAAGATCAAGGACGACCCGCGCCGGCCGCGTTCCGAATTCGACGCCGCCGTCCCGCCCGAGGTCCGCTGGGTGGCCGACAACTACAATCACCTGATGGAGCAGCCGACGATCTTCTACGCCACAGCCCTGTCGCTGGCGTTCCTGGGTCTGGGCGTGGGCCTGAACGCCTGGCTGGCCTGGGGTTACGTCGCCCTGCGGGTGATCCACAGCCTCGTGCAGGCGACGGTCAATTTTCCGCCGGTGAGATGGATGGTCTTCACGGTCAGCTCGCTCGTCCTGCTGATCATGACCATCCGCGCGGCCATGGCGGCCTTTTGAGGGGGCCGGCCTGAGAGACATCAAACGTCCGGCCCCGAACCCGGGGCGCGTCTTCAACCCGATTTCGTCAAATCGCAGGTATCGTCGGCGGATGGCGAACAGTGGCCATCGTCGCGGACCTCAAGCCAGGGAGTACGACATGAGTGAGTTCGCATTTCTGTTCCGCGGGCGGGAGCTGCTCGGTTCAGCGGAACAGCAGCAAAAGACCCTGGAAAAGTGGGGGGTATGGATGGCGGACCTCAGCCGCCGCGGTCTGATCACCGATCCCGGATTGCCGCTGCAGGATGAGGCCAAACGCGTGGCGGGGCCGGCAAGGGTCATCCACGATGGGCCGTTCGCCGAGATCAAGGACCTTGTGAACGGCTTCATCGTCGTCACGGCCGACGACATCGACGCCGCCTGCGAGATCGCCAAGGGCTGTCCGATCTTCGAACATGGCGGCGGCGTCGAGGTGCGGCCGGTGGCGTCCATGACTCCCTGAGATGCCGCGACGCCCTGATATGTCGCGACCCCCTGACATGCCGCTCGACGACCATTTCTTCCGTCGCGAGTCCGGGCGCCTGGTCTCGAGCCTGACGCGGATCTTCGGCGTCCATAACCTGAGCCTGGCCGAGGACGTGGCGCAGGAGGCCTTCTGCCGCGCGCTGGAGGTCTGGTCGCTGCGCGGCGTGCCGGAAAACCCGCAGGCCTGGCTGATGGCGACGGCCAAGAACCGGGCCCTGGACGTGTTGCGCCGCCAACGCACGGCCGCCGGCCACGCACCCGAGGTCGAGCGCATGCTGCAGAGCGGGCAGACCGTCGAGCCGGCCCTCGACGATCTCCTCCTGCCCGGCGCGCTGAAGGACGACCTCCTGCGGATGATGTTCGCCTGTTGCGATCCGCGGCTGACCGAGGGGACCCAGGTGCTGTTGGTGCTGCAGATCCTCTGCGGGTTCAGCGTCGGCGAAACGGCGGCGGCCTTCATGAGCAGCCATGCGGCCATGGAGAAACGTCTTGGGCGGGCGAAGGCGGTGCTGGCGACCTCCAGGCGGCTCTTTGACATCGCCTCGTCGGCTCAGGTCGCGCGGCGGCTCCCCGCCGTCCAGCGCGCCCTCTATCTCCTGTTCAACGAGGGCTATCACGGCGCCTCGGCGGAAACCTCGATCCGGACCGACCTCTGTCGGGAGGCGATGCGGCTGACGGCCGTCCTGCTCGGTGACCCGCGATGCGCCACGCCAGCCACACACGCGCTGGGCGCCTTGATGTGCCTGCACGCCGCCCGCTTGCCTGCGCGGATCGACAGCGTGGGCGACCTCGTCACGCTCTGCGACCAGGATCGCACGCAATGGGACCAGGCCCTGGTCGTCGATGGCCTGTCGCTGCTCGAGGCGGCCGCGACAGGCCCAGACCTCAGCGCCTATCATCTCGAGGCGGCGATCGCCGCGATCCACGCCAACGCCTCGACCTTCGAAGCGACGGACTGGGCGGCGATCGTCTCGCTCTACGACATGCTGATGCGCTTGCAGCCTTCGCCCATCGTGGCGCTCAACCGCGCCGTCGCCATCGCCCTGCGCAGCGGTCCAGCCTGCGGGCTGGCGGAGATCCGCCGCATGCGAGACCTCGACAGGCTGTCCAGCTATCCGTTCTATTTCGCCGCGCTGGGCGAACTCGAGCGCAGGTCCGGCAACATGCAGGCGGCGCGGACCCATTTCCGACAGGCCCTGAACCTCGCTCGAAATTCGATGGAGCGGCGGTTCTACGCGCGCCAACTGGCGGTCGGCGACACCGCCGCAGCCCCATTCCAGGGTCTCGAGGCCATGTGGGACCACGCCTTCGACGCTTTCCGTGCACGCGTGGAGAGCGACCGCGCGGCGGGTTGATCGGGCCTGAGCCCGAACCTCCCCCGAGCGAAATTGCACGTCCGGTTCGCCGCAGCTTGCGCGTCTTCACCTCGAACGCGCCGCCGCAGCGCCAACACGGGAACCCCTCGAATGCCCAACAACGAACGGCGATCCGGCTTCCTCACTTCGCCCGTCGCCCTGATGCGTCTCAGCGCCCTTCTGTTCGCCTTTCTGATGCTCGGACACATGTCCGCCTACCCGTGGAGTTCTGCCAGGAGCCTCCCGGAGGCGCGCCTCGTCGAGTCGATGAAATCCATAGACTTCAATTTCATGGGCGAGCGCTCGGCCTACTGGAGTCTCTATTTCGGCTGGGGCCTCCTCGTCGGCGTCCTCCTGTTGACGATGGCCGTCGCGCTCTGGCTGCTGTCGGATCTTGCCGATCTCGCTCCGCGGCGCGTCGGCGTCTTGGCCGCCGTCGTCGCCGCGACCTGTGCGACAGGGGCGTATCTGTCGTTCCGCTTCTTCTACGTGCCGCCGTTTCTCGCCTTTGCAGCGAACGGCGTGATCCTGCTCACGGTCGCGGCGCGGCTTCTCACCGCGCCGGTCGTCGCCGCGGCCGAGCCCGCGAAATCATGACCCTGTCGGCGGCTGGCGTCGCGCTCAGCTGATCTTGGCCGCGATCTGCGCCGCCACGGCCTTCAGCTCCTCCATGTCCGCCATGCCCCCGCCGGCATGGCGGCCCAGGGGCTGGCCATCCCAGCGCGGGATGATGTGGAAGTGCAGGTGGTAGACGGTCTGGCCGGAGACGGCGCCGTTGAACTGGGTCACCACGACGCCATCGGGGTTGAGCGCGGCGCGCACGGCCCGCGTCACCCGCTGGACGCCCAGGATCAGGCTCGCCAGCCGTTCCGGCTCCTCCTCCAGGAGGTTGCGCGCCGTGGAGTGCTTGGGGATCACCAGGGTGTGGCCCTTGGCCTGCGGGAAGACGTCCATGAAGGCGAAGACGTGCTCGTCCTCGAACACCCGCACGCTGGGCGCCTCGCCGCGGAGGATCTTGGCGAAGATGTTGCCGTCGTCGTAGGTCCCGTCCAAGCTCATGCGCGTCGCTCCCGAGGTGGTTGCAGCCTCGGTAGCAAATCGCGGCGGAGGGCGGAACGATGGGCGCAACCGACGACAAGCTCCCGGCGCCGGCGAACCTGACCGAGCGCCAGCAGAAGTGGTTCGCCTCGATCCAGGCCAGCCTGGAACGCGACACCGGCAAGACGCTCGACCAGTGGGTGGCCATCGCCCGCACCTGCCCGCACGAGCGGCCCAAGGCCCGCGCCGACTGGCTGCGCGAGCATCACGGCCTGGGCGTGAACCGGGCCGCGCACGTCCTATCGGTCGCCTTCCCATCCGAGATGCGATGGGACGAGCCGAATGTGCTGCGCACGGCCTTGTGGAAGGACCCGCAGTCGGCAGCGATCCTCGGCGCCCTGGAAGCCGCGGCGGCAAGGCTGCCGGACATCACCGTCGGCCAGCGCAAGAGCTTCACCGCCTGGTCGCGCAAGGTGCAGATGGCTGCGGCCCGGCCGGTCAAAGGCGGACACGTCATGGTGGGCTTCGCCGTCGAGCCCGGGGCCGATCCCCGCCTGACTCCCCGCGGCAAGAGCGAGAGCTGGGGCGATCGGCTCAAGGGCCAGCTGCTGCTGACCGCGCCGGACCAGGTGGACGCTTCCATCGAGGTCCTGCTGCGCCAGGCGTGGGAACGCTCCTAGGGCCCGTCGTCGCGCCGACAGGTCCGTTCGCCGCAGGCCGGGCCGCCGCGAAACCGAATTGCGCCAAGTCTGCGCGATGCCGTTGCGTCCCCCGTTCAGCCCCGCCTTCGTCCTCCCCCTTGCCGCGGCGCTCGCCCTGGTCGCGACCTGCGCCGTGGCCGACACCGTCCGCCTGTCGCCGGGTCAACCGTTGGCCCGCATGGCCCTGCTGAAGCCGGGGGTCCACCGGTACCTCCGCTACACCGTCGCCACCGACGGCGCGCGCAAGGCCATCGACATCTGGGTGCGGACCGTCAGCGTCGCGCCCCCGGCGCAGGGCCAGGCGCCCCAGCTGCACATCGCCCAGCGATGGGACGAGGTCGACGGCGCGCTCCTGATCCAGGACAGCTGGTTCGACCCGGCCACCTTCGCGCCCAAGACCCACGTCCGGCGCCTGACACGGGATGGAAAGACGACGATCGGGGGCTATCTCTTCACGCCCGGCAAGGTCGTGGGCATGCCCGAGCTGCCGGACAACGGTCGCAAGGACTTCACCCAGGCCCTGCCTGAGGCGTCCTACAATTTCGAGTACGACATGGAGTTCCTGCAGGCCCTGCCGCTGGCCGCCGGGCGCACCTTCGACATCCCGTTCTACGATCCGGGCCAGGACCAGCCGGGCCGCTATCGGTTCGTCGTCGCGGGCTCCGAGCGCATTGCCGGACCGGACGGGCGGCCCATCGACTGCTGGCTGGTCACCGCCGACTACAACACCGGCAAGCTCGTGAGCCGGTTCTGGTTCGCCAAGTCCGACCAGGTGCTGATCCGCGAGGCGCAGGCGCGCGATGGCGGCGGCTGGCTGATCAAGGCCCTCCTGCCGCCCGAGTCGGCCGACGCGCCTTAAGCCTCCTGCCGGAACGGGCTGAACTCCTCCTCCAGCCACTCCATCTCCTGCTGCACTCCTGCCCGCTCCTCCGCCAGGAAGCGCTCCACGGGGCCGCGCAGGGCCGGGTCGGCGATGAAGTGGGCGGAATAGACCGGCTGGGGCAGGTAGCCGCGGGCGATCTTGTGCTGGCCCTGGGCCCCGGCCTCCACCCGCGGCAGGCCATGGCGGATCGCCCAGTCGATGGCCTGGTAGTAGCAGAGCTCGAAGTGCAGGAACGGAACCTCCTCGACGCAGCCCCAGTGGCGGCCGTAGAGGCAGTCGCCGCCGATCAGGTTGAGGGCGCCGGCGATCCAGCGGCCGCCGCGGCGCGCCATCACCAGCAGCACCCGATCGGCCATCCGCTCGCCCAGCAGGGAGAAGAACGGGCGGCTCAGATAGGGCCGGCCCCATTTGCGCGAGCCGGTGTCCATGTAGAAGCCGAAGAAGGCGTCCCAGTGCTCTTCGCGGAGGTCGCCGCCGGTCAGGCAATGCACCTCCACCTCGGCCAGGGCGTCGCGGCGCTCGCGGCGGATGGTCTTGCGCCGGCCCGACGACAGGGCGGCCAGGAAGTCCTCGAAGTCGCCGTAGCCGTGGTTGGCCCAGTGGTACTGCTGGCCCTCGCGCCGGCCCAGGCCCTGCTCGCCCAGCCAGCGCCACTCGGGCTCGGTGACGAAGTTGAGGTTGAGGCCCGAGGCGCCGTAGCGCTCGCACAGGGTCAGGCCGCCGCCCAGCAGCATGGCGCGCGCCTGGCCGACGTCCACGTCCGGCCGCACCAGCATCCGCGGGCCCGTGGCCGGGGTGAACGGCGCCGCCGACAGCAGCTTGGGATAATACCGCCCGCCGGCCCGCTCATAGGCGTCGGCCCAGGCGTGGTCGAAGATGTACTCGCCCTGGCTGTGGCTCTTCAGATAGAGCGGCATCACCGCCGCGACCCGCCCGTCCGCGTCCTCTACGCTGAGGTGCTGTGGCCCCCAGCCCGTGCGCTCCACCGCGCAGTTGGCGGCCTCCAGGCCGTCCAGGAAGTCGAAGCTGACGAAGGGGTTGGCCTCATAGGCCGGGTTGCCCGCGCAGGCGTCCCAGGCCTCGCGGCCGATCTCGGCGACACGGCGGGAAACCTTCACCGCCGGCTTCAGGCTCACGCGGGCCCGTCCTTTCCCGGCGCGAAGCCTTCGAAGATCAGGTTGTCGCAGCCGGCCTTCACCGCGTCCCACTGCGCCGGCTCGCGCACCGTCCAGGCCACCACCGGCATCCCCTGCCCGCGCAGCTCGGCCGCCCGCGCGCTGGGCAGCATGTCGAGGCCCAGGGCCAGGAAGTGCGGCCGGGCGATCTCCACATGCTCCAGGGCCGCGAAGGCGCGCCGCTGGGCGTCGGTCATGTGCGGCGCCTTGGCGTAGGAATAGCTGTCGAGGCCGCGCAGCACGCCCGGGTAGCGGTCGGCGAACCAGGCGTGGCTGTAGGGGTTGAAGCCGATCACGCAGAGCGGGCCGTTATGGTCGGCGATCACCTCGTGCACCCGCTGCTCCAGTGGCCCCACCTCGCCATAGGGCGTCTTCAGCTCGATATGGACCATCGCCCGGTGGCCGACGAGCGCCAGGGTCTCGAGCAGGGTCGGGATCTTCTCGTCGCTCCCGGCCAGGCGCAGCTCGGCCAGCTCGGCGGCGGTGCGGTCGCGGATGCGGCCCTCGACGCCGGTCATCCGCTTCAGGCTGTCGTCGTGGAAGACGATGGCCTCGCCGTCCGCCGACAATTGCACGTCCAGCTCGATGCCGTAGCCGGCGGCGCAGGCGGCCTGGAAGGCGCCCAGCGAGTTCTCCGGCGGCCCGTCCGGACGCCACAGCCCGCGATGCGCCACCGGCGGGTGGAAGAGCAGGTCCCAGGCCTGGCCGAAACCTCGCGTCTCCGCCAGCGCCCTCACCTGACCTGCACCACGGCGTCGACCTCCACCGCGAAGTTCATCGGCAGGCGATAGACCCCGACGGCGGAGCGCGCGTGCCGGCCGCCATCGGCGAAGGCCTCGACCATCACGTCCGAGCAGCCGTTCACCACCTTGGGGATGTCGAAGAACGTCGGCCCGGCCTGCACGAACCCGCCCAGCTTCACCACCCGCACCACCCGGTCCAGGTCGCCCTCGCAGGCGGCCTTCATCTGGGCCAGCAGGTTGATCCCGCAGATCCGGGCCGCGCGCACCGCGGTCTCGAAGTCCACGTCCTCGCCCACCACGCCGCGGACGCCGCCGCCGGCGTCCACCGACACCTGGCCGGAGATGTGCACGAGCTCGCCCACGCGCACGAAGGGGACGTAGTTGGCCACCGGCGCATTGGGCGTGGGAAGCTGGATGCCGGCCTGGGCCAGGCGCTGTTCGACGTTCGACATGGCCCACGGTCTAGCGCCGGCGCGGCCAAAGAAAAAGGGCCGGCCCATGGGGAGCCGGCCCTAACGCGACGCTGACTGTTACGCTTACGCTTACGGTTACGCGTACTGGAACAAAAGGGCCCGGGCGTTTCCGCCCGGGCCCCTGCGCTTCATACTGGAAGCGTTTAGCGGACGGCCTGGAACTTCTCGACGACCGCGGTCACGCGTTCGTTGAGCGGCTTCATCGATTCCTTCACCGACGCGGAGACGGTCTCGGACATCTTGCCGAACTCGGACATGTAGGTTTCCAGAGCGGACTTGGCGAAGGCGGTCTGCAGTTCGACCACTTCCTGCACGCTCTTGGCGGAGGCCAGCGACTTGGCGGCCGTCACGTTGGTGTCGAAGACGGCCTTGGAGAAGGCCATCGCCTGGGCGCCCAGGGCTTCCGCGCCCTTGGCGGAGGCCGTCGCCGAGGCGACCACGGCTTCCAGGTTCTTCTTGGAGGCGGTGTTCATTTCGTTCAGCGCGGCCAGGCTCTTCTCGACGCCGTCCTTGAAGGCGACGTTGGAGGCGGCGGTGAACTGCTCGACGGTGGACTTCGCGGCTTCGGCGGCGGCCATGGGGAAATCTCCTGGGGAGGATGGGTAAAAAAGGGGCGGCGGGGGCGGCATGCCCCTAGGTGACCCCGCTCTTGTCTCATGTTGCACTGCAGCAGTCAATGCATTTTTGTGCACTGCACAATAACCTTGGCGGCGCCTCGAAAAGGGGCTCCGCGACAATTGCGCCCGTTCAAACCTTGTTTACCTACCTGCAAGGGTATCTCGGCCATGCTACCGACTCTCCCGGGCGGCGCAGTGGCCGTCTCAACGCTTTGATTCGACGGACGAAGCATGATCCAGCACGCCCGCCGCCTGTGGCTTTCCCTCGGTCTGGCCGCGGCCATGGCCTTCGGCACGGCGGTTCCGTCCGCCATGGCGCAGGTCCCCTATCTGCAGCTCATCCCGCAGAACTCGGCCAAGTTCGCCGCCATCGTGGTGGACGCGAAGACCGGCGAGGTCCTCTACGGAAAACGCCCGGACGCCCCGCGGTATCCGGCGTCGATCACCAAGGTGATGACGCTGTACCTGACCTACGAGGCGCTCTCGTCCGGCCGGCTGAAGCTGGACGACCAGGTGGTGTTCTCGCCCCACGCCTCGGCCCAGTCGCCGACCAAGCTGGGCCTGCGGGCGGGCGACTCGATCACCGTCGCCGACGCGATCCAGGCCATGTGCACGCTCTCCGCCAACGACGCCGCCGTGGCGCTCGCGGAGAAGCTGGGCGGTACGGAACAGCGGTTCGCCGCCCTGATGACCCTGCGGGCCCAGGAGCTGGGCATGCAGAACACCCATTTCGCAAACGCGAACGGGCTGCCGGACAGCCGCAACGTTTCGAGCGCCCGCGACATCGCCATCCTGGCCCGCGCGGTGATGCGCGACTATCCGCAGTACTACCGCTTCTTCAGCGAGGTCTCGTTCAACTTCCGCGGCCGTGAAATCTATAACCACAACCATATGCTGTCGGAAGTTCCCGGCGTGGACGGCCTGAAGACCGGCTTCACCAACGCCTCGGGCTTCAACATCGCCATCTCAGGCGTGCGCGACAACCGCCGCCTGATCGTGGTGGTGATGGGCGGCCCGACCCGGATCGCCCGCGACAAGGCCGCCGAGGGCCTGCTGCTCACCGGCTTCGACGTGCTGGACCGCCGCGCGCGTGGCGAGCAGATCACCGTGGCGCAGAACTTCTTCGAGCCGCCGTCCCTGACCGCCCAGACCGAGCCGTCGATGCAGCAGGGCGACACCGAGGACGGGCTGAAGATCCAGCTGGCCTCCTCCCCGCCCCCCGCGCGCGCCTCGAAGATCCAGATCGTCGAGCCCAAGTCGGTGGCCAAGTTCGGCGACCGGGGCCGCAAGGCGTCCGGCGAATGGACCGTCCAGGTCGGCGCCTTCGGCAGCCGCACCGACGCGCGCCGCGAGCTGGCCGAGATCGGCCGCAAGTACGGCCAGCACTTCGACGACGCCCGCGGCGTCGCCGAAAAGGACGGCCGCAGCTACAAGGCCCGCTTCGACGGCATGAGCGAAGCCGACGCCCGCGACGCCTGCCGCGCCCTGAAGTCCCGCGGCCGCCCCTGCCTGGTGATCTCACCGCGGGGGTGAGCGGTTCCTACTTCCCCAGCAACACGTCCCGCGCCGCGTTGAGTTGGGCCGCGAGGCCGGCGGTGCCGCCCTTGTCGGGGTGGACGGCGCGCATCAGGCGGCTGTAGGCGGCCTGGATCTCCTCGCGGCTGGCGTCGGGCGCTACTCCCAGGATACGGGCGGCTTCGGCGCGGCCCATGCGGCTGGACGCTGCCGGCGGTGGCCGCGGCGCGCCCCGCGTGCGGGCCGACGAGGCCAGCCAGAGGCCCAGGACCGCCAGGGCCACCAGGGGCTCCCACGCGCCGCGCACGCCGGCATAGGCCGCGCCGGCGAAGGCCACCAGCGCCGCCATGGCCGCGCCAAAGCGCCATTCACGGCGTTTGAAGACCGGCTTGCCGCCGGTGATCCAGAGCCAGAACGCCAGGGCGCCCGCGCCCAGGGCGAGGTAGATCATCCAGCTATTCCGCCGCGATCCGCTCGGCGTCGTCCAGCCCCGTGAAGCCCAGGGCCACCATCAGGGCCCGCAGTTCCTGGCGGGCCGCCACGTGCTGCAGGCTCATGGCGACGGGCCGGATCGCGGGCGAGAGGTCCGCCACGGTCAGGCCGAACGGGAACAGCTCGCGGTAGATCACCCGGTCGCGCAGGCCGGGCCCGACCCGGAACCCGACCTTGCGCGACAGCGCCTCGACCCGCTCGTCCAGGCGCTTGCGGTTGCGCGCCTCCGTCGGCGCGAGGCGGTTGCGCAGCACCACCCAGTCGATCTGCTTGCGCTCGGCGGTGGCGCGCTGCTTGCGGCTGGCCCAGACCGTTTCGGCGTAGAGGCTGTGGCGCTTCAGCTCCAGGCTGACCGGGTCGACCACGCCCAGCATGTCGAAGTCGACGAAGCTGTCGTTCATCGGGGTGACGATCAGGTCGGCGCGCACGTGGGCGGCGCGGCTGATGGCGGTGTCGGCGCCAGGGGTGTCGATCAGCACGAAGTCGGCGGCCTCAGCCACCTCGCCGAATGCGGCCTCGAACCGGGCCAGCTGCTCGCCCTCCGCCGCCTTGGCCAGGGCGTCGCCGGCCGCGGAGATGGCGTGTTCCACCGGCATCGGCGCCGTGGCCCCGTTGGCGGCCAGCCAGGCGGCGCGGTGGGCGAAGAAGTGGCCCATGGTCTGCTGGCGCAGGTCGAGGTCCAGCACCGCCACCTTGGCGCCGGCGTGCAGCAGCGCCGTGGCGATGTGGATCGCGACGGTGGACTTGCCCGCACCGCCCTTCTCGTTGCCGACCACGATGACGCTGGCCTGGCCCATTTTCCGCCCTCCTTGTGAGCTGGGATTAGCCGACTCACCTGTCGCCCTAGGTGAGCGCGGCTGCGTGACAGGCGTCAACGCGCCCGTCGTCGCGCCCTGTGGATGGACAGACGCAACGTCGGGCGACCATAAGCCCGCCCATGTCCGCTGAACTCCCCATCGTGCGCACCGTGGCCGACCTGCGCGCCGAGGTTGGCGCCTGGAAAGCCGCCGGCCAGCGTGTCGGATTCACGCCCACCATGGGGGCCCTGCACGAGGGGCACCTGTCGCTGGTGCGCCTGGCGCGGACGCGGGCCGACCGGGTGGTGGCCAGCGTCTTCGTCAACCCGACCCAGTTCGGGCCGAACGAGGACTTCGAGGCCTATCCGCGCGATGAGGCCCGCGACGCGGCCCTGCTGGCCGAGGCCGGCTGCGACCTGATGTACGCGCCCACTGTGGCGGAGATGTACCCGCCGGGCTCGGCGACGACCGTGATCGTGGGCGGCGTCTCCGAGCCGCTGGACGGCCTGGCCCGGCCCGGTCATTTCGCCGGCGTCGCCACGGTGGTGACCAAGCTGCTCAACCAGTGCGCCCCGGACGTCGCGGTGTTCGGCGAGAAGGACTTCCAGCAGTTGCAGGTGATCCGAACCCTGGTGCGCGACCTCGACATGCCGGTGGATATCCTGGGCGCGCCCACCGCCCGGGCGGCGGATGGCCTGGCCCTCTCCTCCCGCAACGCCTACCTCACCGAGGCCGAGCGGCGGATCGCAGCCCACCTGAACCAGGTGCTGGCCGAGGCGCTGCGCCGGGTGAAGGCCGGCGAGCCGGTGGCCGAGACCGAGAGCTCGGCGGTGGACAGCCTGAAGGCCGCCGGCTTTTCTAGTGTCGACTATGTGGAGGCCCGGGTCCCTGCGACCCTGGCGCGGCTCGGGCCCGGTCCGGCGGTGGGGCCCGTCCGCGTGCTCGCCGCGGCGCGCCTGGGCCGCACACGCCTCATCGACAATATGGGCGATTGAACTGGGGGCGACTGAACGCCCCCCGCTCCGTCAGGATTTGGGTGCGAAAAACTTGAGTTCAAGAATTGGCGGCCTGCGAATTATGCGCAGTTTGTAGCGCCCTCGACCGGACAGCGGGTCCGGTCTCTGGAAAGGGCGGTTCTCGATGACAGCAACAGCGGCCACGGACGCAGGACCCTTCTATCACGGGACCAAGGCCGAGCTGAAAGCGGGCGACCTGATCGGGGCCGGCTACGCCTTCAACTACGGCACGCGCAGGACGGCGGCCTATGTCTACCTGACCGCGACCCTGGAGGCGGCCACCTGGGGCGCGGAGCTGGCGCGGGGCGAAGGGCGCGGCCGCATCTACATCGTGGAGCCGACCGGGCCGTTCGAAGACGACCCCAACCTCACCGACAAGAAATTCCCGGGCAATCCCACCAAGTCCTACCGGACCCGCGATCCGCTGCGGGTGGTGGGCGAAGTCACCGATTGGCAGGGACACACCGCCGAACAGCTCCAGGCGATGAAGGACCACCTGGCGGCGCTGGAGCGCCTCGGCGTCGAAGCCATCGAGGATTGAAGCCCGCCCCTACCAGGCCCCCACTTCACGCAGCTGGCGCGCGAGCTCGTCCGGCACCTCGCCGAACGCCGCCTCGTCCAGGTCCGGCGGGGCGTCCTTGGGCTCAAGGTAGCGCCAGCCCTGGAAGGCCCTGCGCGGCGTGGGAGCTACCCGCACCACCTGTTCGTCCAGGGTGATCTCGCAGCGCGCGGTGACGCCCTCCCCCACGGTGTTCACCGCCAGGATCCGCTGGCGGCAGAGGATCACGCCCTTGAACACTCGGTAGATCGAGCCGCCGTCCACCATCTCGGCCCCCCGCTTGGGGGTCATCCGGGTGCGCAGGATCCAGGGCTCGGCCGCGCCCGCATGGGCGGCCCGCCAGGCCAGCAGGTCCTCGATGGTGGCCGCGCCCACCACCAGCTTGATCATGTGCAGCGCCATGGCGGTCGTCAGGCGACCCAGGCCGGGCGGCGACGCTCGAGGAAGGCCCGCACGCCCTCCTGTCCCTCCTCGCTGACCCGCGTGGCGGCGATGCGATGGGCGGTGAGCTCCAGCAGCGAGTGGTCGATCACCCGGCCGTAGACGTCGTCCACCAGGCGCTTGGACTCGGCCACCGCCACGGGGCCACAGGCCAGGATGTCGCTGGCGATCTGATGCGCTGCGGCCTCCAGCGCGGCGGCGTCGGCCACCACCTCGCTGACGAGGCCGATCCGCGCGGCGTAGGCGGCGTCGAAGGTGCGCGCCGTGGCGAAGAGGGCCCGGGCGGTCCGCGGCCCGACGGCCTGGATCACATAGGGGCTGATGGTCGCCGCGATCAGGCCCAGCCGCGCCTCGGAGAAGCTGAAGCTGGTCCCCTGGGCGGCGATGGCCAGGTCGCAGGCCGCCACCAGCCCGCCGCCGCCGCCGAACGCCCCGCCCTCCACCAGCGCCACGGTGAGCGCCGGCAGGTCGTGCAGCGCCTTCAGCATGCGCGCCAGCTGCATTGCGTCGTCGCGGTTGTCGGCCTCGGTGCGGTCCACCGCCTCGCGCATCCAGTCCAGGTCCGCGCCGGCCGAGAACGCCCCGCCGGCGCCGCGCAGGAACACCACGCGCACGCCCTCGGCGCCCTGCAGCGTGCGGAACGCCTCCTCCAGGGCCGAGATCAGGTCGGCGTTGAAGGCGTTCTTGCGGGCCGGCCGGTTCATGATCACGGTCACCGCGCCGGCGGGCGTGGCCTTGATGTGCACCAGCTCGGTGGTGGCGCTGACGTCCGGGAACTCCACCAGCGGGTGGGCGATCTCATTGGCCATGACGCACTCCTCGGGATTCCGCGCAGGCATAGCCCCCGGCGCCGCAGGACGCTACCCTCCCGGCCCGTGGCCAATCCGCTCCCCGACATCCCCGTCGATTCGGCCCTGACGCGGCTCTTCCGCCAGCGTCGGGCGCGGGAGGAGACGATCTGGTTCTCCCTGCCGGGTGGGCAGAAGCTGTTCGGCCAGGGCGACCCGTCCGACCAGCTGTTCGTGGTTCGCACCGGCCGGCTGGGCGCCTTCCGCCGCGAGGACGGCCAGGAGCCGCACTTCCTGGGCGTGATCCGGCCCGGCGAGCCGGCCGGCGAGATGGCGCTGATCGCCGGCGTGCCGCACTCGGCCGACGTCTACGCCCTGCGCGACTCGGAGATCTTCGCCGTCCCCAAGGCGGCCTTCTTCGAGGCGGCCGACACCGACGCCTCGGTGATGACCGAGCTGGCGCGGCTGATGATCGTGCGCAGCCGCCAGGTGGCCAAGCGTGGTCCCGCCGGTGATCCCTCGGTCTTCGGGTTCGTGCCCGCCGGTCGGCCGGGCCCCATCCGGCCGCTGGTGGAGCGGTTGGAGCGCGAGATCACGGCCCTGGGCTATGCGGTCACCACCGTGGGCGCGGAGGCGGCCGCGGCGCCGACCGAGTGGTTCTCCGAGGTCGAGCGCACGCACGACTTCGTCCTCTATGTGGCCGAGCGGGACGAGCCGGCCTGGGCCCCCTTCGTGCCGCGGCAGGTGGACCGGCTGTTCCAGGTGGGCCGGGGCGACAAGCCCGCCCAGGCGGATGGACCTCCGGTCGGCTCCACCGCCCTGCTCGACCAGGGGCTCGTCGACCTGATCCTGGTCCAGCCGCCGGACCTCGCCCAGCCGACGGGTTCGGAGGCCTGGCTGGACGCCACGCGGGCGGCGCGGATCTTCCACGTCCGCCGCGGCCACGGGCCTGACCTCGCGCGCATCGCGCGCCTGCTCACCGGCCAGTCGGTGGGGCTGGTGCTGTCGGGCGGCGGCGCGCGCGCCTATGCCCACGTGGGCGCCATCAAGGCGCTGCGCGAGCGCAAGATCCCCATCGACTTCGTGGCCGGTGTCTCCATGGGCGCCATCGTGGCCGCGGGCGTGGCCATGGGCTGGGACGGCCCCGAGATGGATCGCCGCTTGCACGAGGCCTTCGTGAACACCAGCCCGCTGGACGACATGGCCCTGCCGCTCCTGGCCATGACCCATGGCGTCAAGGTGAGCGAGCGGCTCGCCACCCACTTCGGCGAGACCCAGATCGCCGACCTCTGGCTGCCATTCTTCTGCGTCTCCTCCAACCTGACCACCGGCGCCTATCAGCTCCACCGCCGCGGCCTGCTGCGGCAGGCTTTGCGGGCGACGATCTCGCTCCCCGGCGTGCTGCCGCCCGCCACCGACGGCCAGAACGTGCTGGTGGACGGTGCGGTGATGAAGAACTTCCCCGCCGACCTGATGCGCGCCGTCCACCTGGGGCCCATCGTCGGCGTGGACGTCTCCACCGCCCGCAGCATCACCGCCAAGGACGTGGCGCGGCCGTCCTCGGTCTGGCGCTGGATCCGTTCCGGCCAGTGGCGCCTGGGCCCGCCGATCGTCTCGCTGCTGATGCGCACGGCCACCGTCTCCACCGGCCGCGACCTGGCGGCGGCGCGCGACGCCACCGACGTCCTGGTCCAGCCGGACGTGTCGAAGATCGAGATCCGGGACTGGAAGGCCTACGACGAAGCGGTCGAAGCCGGCTACCGCGCCACCCTCGAGGCGCTGGACAGGGTCAAGCGGCCGGTGCCGCACTTGCGGCGCCGCGCAAGCCTGCACGAACAGGCGGCGTCGGGCGCCACATCGGCGCCCTTCATGTCGGCCGCGCACGCTGCGGCGGAATGAACCCTTTGCGGACCGGCCCGACGCGCCCCATATTCAAGGCGTGTCCAACCAACTGAAAGGAGGTGATCCAGTGTCTCATAGTGAAAACCGCAAGCCGGTGACCGTGACCTGGACCTCCGTTTACGGGGTCCGCGCCTAGCCTCGAGGCTGGTGGTCGCGAACCGCGCAGCGGTCCGACTATGGAAAGGCCGTCCCAGCAATGGGGCGGCCTTTCGCTATTCGCCTTGTCTCGCAGTTTCCTGCCCTGCCGGATCGTCGCTGGCGGCAATGGGAGGAGGCTGGGATTGGATCGCCGGGTCTGGCCGGCCGGACGCACGGCGTCCGCCTTCGCCCTCGTCGTTCTGGCGCTGGCGGCCTGCAGCCGCAATGCTCCGCCGCCGGGCCCCGCAAAGCCGCCGGCCGCAACGCCCACCGGCGCCGTCGCCCCGGCCGCGGCCTCGCCGGACGATGACGGCCAGTGGACCATGCCGGCCAAGGACTACGCCAACACCCGCTACAGCGGCCTGGACCAGATCAACACCGGCAATGTGAAGGGCCTGCAGGTCGCCTTCACGGTGTCCACCGAGACGCTGAAGGGCCAGGAATCCGCCGTCCTGGCGGTGGGCGACACGCTCTATTTCGTCACCCCCTACCCCAACAACCTCTACGCCATCGACCTCGAAAAGCCGGGCGGGGCGGTGAAGTGGAAGTACCAGCCGAAGCCTGACGCCGCCGCGCAGGGCGAGGCCTGCTGCCAGCCGATCAACCGCGGGCCGGTCTATTCGAACGGCGTCATCTACTACAACACCATCGACGCCTGGACCCACGCGGTGGACGCCAAGACCGGCCAGTTGAAGTGGAAGGTCAAGGTCGGCGACTTCCACAAGGGCGAGACCACCAACATGGCGCCCATCGTGGTCAAGGACCACGTGATCGTGGGCAACTCCGGCGCCGAGTTCGGCGTGCGCGGCTGGATCGCGGCCCTGAACGCCGGCGATGGCTCGCTGGCCTGGCGCGCCTATTCCACCGGGCCGGACAAGGACGTCCTGATCGACCCGGCGGTCTTCAAGCCCTTCTACCCGCAGTACAAGGGCACGGACCTGGGCGTCAGCCACTGGCGCGGCGAGCAGTGGAAGATCGGAGGCGGCACGGTCTGGGGCTGGATTTCCTACGACCCCGAGCTGGACCTGATCTTCCACGGCACCTCGAACCCGGCGCCCTGGAACCACGAGGCGCGGCCCGGCGACAACAACTGGACCGAAGGCATCTTCGCGCGCGATCCCGAGACCGGGAAGGCGCACTGGTTCTACCAGTACAGCCCGCACGGGCTGTGGGACCACTCGTCGGTCAACGAGAACATCATCCTGGACCTGCCCTGGCAGGGCCGCACACGCCACGTGGTCGTCCACCCCGAGCGCAACGGCTACATCTATGTGATCGACCGCACGAGCGGCGAACTGCTCGCCGCCGACCCCTTCATGAAGGTCACCGCCTCGCTCGGCGTGGACATGAAGACCGGCAAGCTGATCGACAATCCGGAGAAGCGGCCCACCGAGGGCAAGGTGGTGCGCGAGGTCTGCCCCAACTCGCCGGGCGCCAAGGACTGGAACCCCTCGGCCTTCTCCAAGCAGACCGGCCTCCTCTACGTGCCGCACAACAACCTTTGCATGGACTGGGAGACCAAGCCGGTCTCCTACCTCGCCGGCACCCCCTACATCGGCGTCAACCCGCGCTTCTATCCGGCAGACCCCGGCAAGGGCGGCGAGTTCATGGCCTGGGACCCGGTGGCGCGGAAGAAGGTCTGGACCATCGACGAGAAGTGGCCGGTGTGGAGCGGCGCCGTGGCCACGGCCGGGGGGCTGGTCTTCTACGGCAATCTGGAGGGCTGGTTCAAAGCGGTCGATGCGCGGACCGGCCAGGTGCTCTGGCAGTTCAAGACCGCGTCCGGGATCGTGGGCCAGCCCACCACTTGGCGCGGGCCTGACGGGCGCCAGTACGTCTCGGTGCTGTCCGGCATCGGCGGCTGGGCCGGGGCCATGGTCTCCAGCCAGCTCGACCCGCGCGACGCCACCGCCGCCAAGGGCTTCGGCAACATGAGCGCCGACCTCAAGAAGGAATCGGCCATCGGAGGGATGCTCTATGTCTTCGCCCTGCCGAAGGCTTGAGCGGCTGGCCGCGGCGGCGCTGGCGGCCGCCCTGCTGGCGGGCTGCCAGCGGGAAACGCGCGACTTTCACGGGCCGCCGCCGCCAAGCGGACCGCAAGCCTCGGGCGTCTCGCCTTCGGACCTGGCGGCGGGCGGCGGTCCGATCGGCCCACCGCACGATCCCCGGGCGGCCATCTACGAGGACAACGCCTTCCACATCGGCGAGGGCAAGCGCTACTACGACTGGTACAATTGCTACGGCTGCCACGCGGCCGGCGGCGGCGACATCGGCCCGCCGCTCATGGACGACCAGTGGATCTACGGCGGCTCGATCGAGCAGATCCACGCCAGCATCGTCGAGGGGCGGCCGAACGGCATGCCCTCGTTCCGCAACAAGATCCCCGACGACCAGGTCTGGGAGATCGCCGCCTACATCCGCAGCATGGGCGGCAATGTGGCCAAGGACGCGGCGCCCTCGCGCGGCGACGAGCTGCAGTCGAGCCTCGCCAAGACCCAGGTCAAGCCGACGCCGGCCAAGCCGGCGGCGCCGACGGACCAGCCGCGATGAGGCGCGCGGCCGCCTGGCTGGCGATGGGTATGGCGGGCCTGGCCCTGGCCGCATGCTCCGGCGCGCAGGATTCCCTCAACCCCGCCGGCGACCAGGCCGCCCACACCCAGGACGTCTGGCGGCTGATGCTGATCGTCTGCGGGGCGATGTACGTCCTGGTGATGGCGTTCCTGGGCTGGGCGCTCTGGCGGGCGCGCCGGGCGCTGGATGGGCCCCCGCTCGAGGACGCGGTCAAGAGCTCGGCGGACGCCCCCATGCGCAACGCGCTGGTGGGCTGGACGGCCCTGATCATCCTGGGCCTGGGCGTGCTGGCGGTGGGCAGCTTCCTCGTGGACCGCAGCCTGGCCCGCGCCGACACCAAGGACGCCCTGCACATCAAGATCACCGGGAACCAGTGGTGGTGGCAGGTGGAGTACCAGGACCCCGACCCCAGCCGCCAGTTCACCACCGCCAACGAACTGCACCTGCCGGCCAACCGGCCCGCCATCCTGGAGCTGGCGGCGCAGGACGTGATCCACAGCTTCTGGATCCCGAACCTGGCCGGGAAGGAGGACCTGATCCCCGGCCGGACCAACTGGCTGACGCTGAATCCGCGGCGGATCGGGGTCTATCGCGGCCAGTGCGCGGAGTTCTGCGGCCTGCAGCACGCCCAGATGGCGCTGGACGCCACGGTGGAGGACCCACAGGCCTTCGAGGCCTGGCGCCAGGCCCAGCTGAAACCGGCCCCGCCCCCCTCGAACGATGCTCAGGTCCGCGGCCAGGGGGTCTTCATCAACGGCGCCTGCGGCAGCTGCCATGAGATCGCGGGCTCCGATGCGCACGGCCGCACCGGGCCGGACCTGACCCACTTGGCCAGCCGCCGCAAGCTCGCTGCCGGCGCCCTGCCGGTGGGCCGCGACGGGCTGATCGCCTGGCTGCACGATCCCCAGGCCATCAAGCCCGGCAACCACATGCCGCTCGTCCACATGTCCGACCAGGATCTCAATGACCTGGTCGCCTACCTGCAGAGCCTCTCATGAGCGCCGCCTACCCCCGCGAGGTCGGCGCGAAGGAGGCCGAGGCCCTGCACGCCCAGCTGGACGCCACCTGGCGCACCGGGACCGGCTTCTGGGACCGCCTGGCGACCGTGGACCACAAGATCGTCGGCCGGCGCTACATCGTCACCGGCTTCGTCTTCTTCGTGCTGGCGGGGATCCTGGCGGTCCTGATGCGCCTGCAGCTGGCGACGCCGCAGAGCGGGCTGATCAGCGCCGACCGCTACAACCAGATCTTCTCCATGCACGGCACGACGATGATGTTCCTGTTCGCCGTGCCGATCATGGAGGCCATGGGCGTCTACCTCGTGCCTCTGATGTGCGGCACGCGGAACATCGCCTACCCCCGGCTCAACGCCTACAGCTACTGGGTCTACCTGTTCGGCGGGGTGATGATCTGGGTGGCGTTCCTGCTGAACGTGGGCCCGGAGACCGGCTGGTTCTCCTATGTCCCGCTGGCGGGGCCGGAGTTCTCGCCCGGCAAGCGCACGGACTTCTGGGCGCAGATGATCACCTTCACCGAAGTCTCGGCCCTCGCCGTCGCCGCGGAGCTGATCGCCACCATCCTGAAGCAGCGCGCCCCCGGCATGACCCTGGCGCGGATGCCGCTCTTCCTGTGGTCGATCCTGGTGACCTCGGTCATGATCCTGTTCGCCATGCCGGCGGTGATGCTGGCCTCCAGCTTCCTGATCTCGGACCGGCTGATCGGCACCCACTTCTACAATCCGGCGGAGGGCGGCGACCCGCTGCTGTGGCAGCACCTCTTCTGGTTCTTCGGCCACCCGGAGGTCTACATCATCTTCGTGCCGGCCCTGGGCATGGTCTCCTCGATCGTGGCCACCTTCGCGCAGCGCACCATCTTCGCCTATCCGGCCATGGTGATGGCCCTGATCGGCAACGGGCTCTTGGCCTTCGGCCTGTGGGTCCACCACATGTTCGCCACCGGCCTGCCGCGGCTGGGCAACAGCTTCTACACCTCCGCCAGCATGACCATCGCCCTGCCGGCGGGCGTGCAGATCTTCTGCTGGATCGCCACTCTCTGGGACGGCAAGCCGCGGTTCAAGGCACCGCTCCTGTTCGTGCTCGGGTTCGTGGTGATCTTCGTGCTGGGCGGGCTTACCGGCGTGATGCTGGCCTCGGTCCCGCTCGACCTGCAGCTGCACGACACCTACTTCGTGGTGGCCCACTTCCACTATGTGCTGATCGGCGGGGCGGTCTTCCCGCTGTTCGGCGGCTTCTACTACTGGTTCCCCAAGATCACCGGCCGGATGCTGAGCGAGAAGGCCGGCGCCTGGAACTTCTGGCTGTTCTTCGTGGGCTTCAACGTCGCCTTCTTCCCGATGCACATCCTGGGCCTGATCGGCATGCCGCGACGGGTCTACACCTATCCGGCCGGGCTCGGCTGGGAGCTCTGGAACCGCATCTCGACGCTGGGCGGCCTCGTGATCGTGGTCAGCGTCCTGATCTTCATCGGCAACGTGACCGTCAGCCTGCGCCGCGGGGCCCTGGCCGGCGACAACCCGTGGGACGCCGCCACCCTGGAGTGGGCCACGACCTCCCCGCCCCCCAGCTACAACTTCGCCCACATCCCCGTGGTGACGACGCGCGAGGCGTTGTGGTCCGAGGACCGCCCGGTGATGGAGGGCCTGAAGTCCGAGTCGCGCGAGGTGCTGTGCACCAGCGTGCTCGACGCCGAGCCGGACATGCGCCACGCCTCGCCCAAGCCCAGCCTGTGGCCGCTGTTCACCGCCCTCGCCACCAGCGCCATGTTCATCGGCTCGATCTTCCACGAATGGGCGCTGGTCTGGGGCTCGCTGCCGATCGTCGTCGGCCTGATCGGCTGGCTGTGGCCCACCACGCCGCCGAAGCGCCAGCTGGAGGCGGCCACGTGAAGGCGCGGGTGGTCGGCGATGTCTCCATGCTGCCGGACGGCGCATTCGGGTCGCGCACGCCGATCTGGTGGGGCCTGATCTGCTTCATCCTGATCGAGGGCGGCGGGTTCGCCCTGGCCTGCGGCGCCTATTTCTTCCTGATGAGCCACACCGAGCCGTGGCCGCCCAGCCGCTTTCCGCCGGACCTGCCCGCGGGGATCGCCTTCACGGCCCTGCTGCTGCTCAGCGAGATCCCCAACGTGTTCACCAAGCGCGCCGAAAAGGCCCAGGACGAGCGGGCGACTCAGCTGGGCCTGATCGCCGCATCATTCGTCGGCGCCCTGCTGCTGGCCATCCGCTGGTTCGAGTTCCACAGCCTCAACGTCCGCTGGGACGACAACGCCTATGGCTCCATCGTTTGGGCGCTGCTCTTCCTGCACACTGTCCACCTGATCACCGACTGGGCCGACACGGTGGTCCTCGCGGTTTTCACCTTCACCCACGAGGTCGACACCAACCGCTTCTCCGACGTGGCGGACAACAGCCTCTATTGGCATTTCGTGGTGATCGCCTGGCTGCCGATCTACGCCCTCATCTACTGGGTCCCGAGGCTGGCCGGATGAAGCCGCAGGCCACCATCCCCACCTGGCGGGCCTGGGCGGGCCTGACGTTCTCGCCCCTGGCCTGGGCGGCCTATCACCAGGCCGGGTCGGACCTCGACTTCGCCAAGTGCCAGTGGGCGGCGACGCCGTTGATGGTGCTGCTGGGCGTGGCGGCGCTGGCGGTCATCGGGCTGGGGGCGATCCTGTCCTACGGCGCCTGGCGCGCCGCCGGCGGGGCGCTGGACCGCAAGGAAGCGCTGAGCGGCCGGTTCGTGGCGGCCATCAGCCTGCTCGCCAGCGGCCTCTTCGCCCTGGCGGTCGGCTTCCAGGTCGCCGCGTCCGCCATCGTGCCCGGCTGCTTCCGGTGAGACGCGCCTGGGCGGGGGTGCTCGCCGCCGTCACGCCGGGAACCGCCTTCGCCCACGCCGGGGTCGTCCCCTTGGCGCAACCCGGCTGGACGCTCGAGCCCTGGCTGCTGGTCGCGCTGGGCCTCAGCGCCGGTCTCTACAGCCTGGGCGCGGCGCGGCTGGCGCGGCGCGCCGGAGCGGGCCGCCGGCCCCTGCGCCGACGCAGCCTGCTGTTCGCCGCCGGCTGGCTCACCCTGGTCCTCGCCGCGGTCTCGCCCCTGCACCAGGCGGGCGGGCGTTCCTTCACCGCGCACATGGTCGAGCACGAGCTCCTGATGCTCGTGGCCGCGCCCCTGCTCGTGCTCTCCCGTCCACTGGGGGCGATGATCTGGGCCTTCCCCGCCGGCGGACGACAGGCCCTGGCCGCGCTTGGCCGCCAGTCCGTCCTGCGCGGGGCCTGGGCGGCTCTCTCCGCGCCCGTGACAGCGACCCTGGTCCAAGCCGCCGCGCTCTGGCTCTGGCATGCGCCGGCGCTGTTCGACCTCGCCCTGGCGCGCGAGCCCTGGCACATCGCCCAGCACCTGTCGTTCCTGCTCTCCGCACTCGTCTTCTGGCATGCGATGCTGAGCCCCCGACGAGACAGCGTGGCCCTGGCCGCCCTCTGCCTCTTCGCCACCTCCCTGGTGGCCGGCGCCCTGGGCGCCCTCATGGCCTTCTCCGAGAGCCCCTGGTACGGCCGCTACGCCCTGCTCGGCATGACCCCCTTCGGCCTGACACCCGCCGAGGACCAGCAGCTGGCGGGCCTGCTCATGTGGATCCCCGGCGGCTTCGTCCACGCCGGCGCCGCCCTGGCCCTGATCGGCCGGGCGCTCGCGGCCAGGGCGGCGGGAGACAGGCGGGCGCTCTCGAGCCAGGCCTGAGGCGCCCCCGTCGTCGACACCGCACCTATTTCTCGGCGGCCGGCTCCGCAGGAGCGGGCTCATACCGCAGAGGGATGCTGATCCGCCCGCCGACCACCGGCAGGCCCTCGGTCGACCAGGTCGAGACCCGGAACGTCGGCGTCAAGGAAAGGGCCGCCGCACCGACGCCGATCCCCGTGGGCTGCTCGGAGAGGACCGAACAGTCCGAGAGGGAGCCCCCTGGCTGCACGACGCAGCTCAGGGTCGCCCGCCCGGTGGCGGTGAGCTTCAGCGGCGCGAAGGCCGCGGTCAGCTGGGCGGAGCTGGGGATCGCCGCCCAGGTGGGCTTGCCCAGGACGGCCGAGGCCGGATCGCGGGCCGCCGGATCGAAGGTGAAGGGCATCATCACGGCGACGCCATGCGCGGCCTTGCGGTCCGCGTCGCTGGCCACCGTGTAACGGAACCGCTTCGCCAACGTCTTGGCCGCCGCCTCGAAGCCGTAGCCGGACGGCTGGGCGTTCACCGACTCGCAGTGCGCCAGGCGGCCGTTTTCGTCCATGTCGCAGCTCAGGGTGACCCGGCCAACCTTCTCTTCGGCGCGGGCCTTCGCCGGATAGGCCGCGGCGACCTCGGCGATCGTCGGCGCCTCGGCCCAAGGCAGGTTGGCCGGCGCGACCGACCGTCCGGGCGTCCAGCTGCTTTCTGAAAAGGCCTCCCATGTGATCGGGATCCGCGCTTCCGAAGGCGCCGGAGCGCCCTTCAGAGTCGCGGGCCGCATCAGGAATTGAGCGGAAAGGCGAATAGCCGCCTCGCCGAAGCCTGCGCCCTCCGGCTTTTCGGACTCGACCACGCAGTCGCTCAGGCCGCCCTGAACGGTGACGATGCAGTCGATGACCGCCAACCCGGCCCGCCCATGCGCGGTCTTCGGATAGACGGTGAGCAGGTCCTGGGCGGTCGGCTTCCTTAGCCAGTCCGCCCCCTTGTCGATATTGCTCCAAACGATGGAGAGCTTGATGTCGCGCGCCCCGCTTCGGCCGGGCGGCGCCTGGCTGTACTTGGGCGCCAGCATCATGGCCGCCGCCCCCACCCCGCGGCCGGGCGGCGACTCGGCCGCGACGCTGCAGCCGCTGAGCGCGCCATCGTCCTCCACATGGCAGCGGAGGATGGCGCGGGCCAGCGCGTCTCCCGCGGGCCGAACCGCCGCGGCCTCCGCTTGGGTGGGGCGGCTCACCCAGCCGGCCGAGGGCGCGGCCATCGCTCCACCGGCCCACACGCCGGCCGCGGCCACAACTAGCAATCCGAACAACGCCCGCATGACAACGCCCCCATACGGGCTCGACGATGCCGCGCATGGGACGATGTGGCAACCGACGCGCGCGGACGGAACGCGGGCGCAGCGGCGTTACCTCCGACGTAATGGACCGGCCTCACGCGGCGGCTAAGCTCGCCCCATGACCCAATTGCAGAAACCCGTGGGCGAGCATCTGCGCGAGTGGCGGATGCGGCGGCGGCTGAGCCAGCTGGACCTGGCGCTGGAGGCGGAGATCTCCACCCGGCACCTGTCGTTCCTGGAGACCGGCCGCGCCCAGCCCAGCCGCGAGATGGTGCTGAACCTGACCGACCAGCTGGAGATCCCGCTGCGCGAGCGCAATGTGATCCTGGTGGCGGCGGGCTTCGCGCCGCTCTTCCCCGAGCGCCGGCTGGACGATCCGGATCTCACCGCCGCCCGGCGCGCCGTGGACGTGATCCTGAAGGCGCACGAGCCCTACCCGGCCCTGGTGGTCGATCTGCAATGGAACCTGGTGGCGGCCAACGCCACCGTGGCGCCGCTGATCGCCGGCCTGCCGGACGAGCTGATGGGCCCGCCGCTCAACGTGGTGCGCATCTCGCTGCACCCGCGGGGTCTCGCGCCGCGCATCGCCAACCTCGCCCAGTGGCAGGCGCATATCCTGGAGCGCCTGCGCCGCCAGGCGGACCTGACGGCCGACCCCGGCCTGATCGCACTGATCGACGAGGTCCGCGGCTATCCCAAGCCGCCCGCCACCGACCGGCGCAGCGAGGACCTGGGCCAGGTGGCCGTGCCGCTGCAGCTGATGATGGGGGATACGCTGCTGTCGCTCTTCTCCACCACGACGGTGTTCGGGACCGCCGTCGACATCACCCTGGCGGAGCTGACGCTGGAGACCTTCTTCCCGGCCGATGCGGCGACGGCGGAGGCCTTGCGGACCCTTGCCTGATGGCGGCTAGAGCCTGTCCCGCTTTGATGGAACCATCAAAGCGGGAAGAACAGGCTCGCCGCATTTCGTCGACGAGCACGATTCAGACTCTTGTCGATTCCGACAAAAGTCATCGTGCTCTAGAGGGCGACGCAGGCCGCCGGGGGCGTCACCACCACCGAGTCCTGGTTGAAGCGCTGGCGGTAGGCGGCGCGCACCGCCTCGACGTTGGCCTGGGCGTCCCCCCGGGCCGGCAATACGATCAGCACCACCTTGGCCGCGTCGCGGATCATCTGGTTCTGGGCGCCCTTCCAGCGGCCGCCGCCCGGCACCACGGTCACACCGTCGGGGAAGCGGGGCGTGACCTCCTGGTCGATGAAGCGGCGCAGGTCGGCCTCGTTGGGCCGCGTCGGGGCCTTGCCGCCGAGGAACAGCTGGGCCGTGCGCATCTGGGCCTGGCCGGCCGGGCACACCGGCTTCGGGGGCGTCGTGCAGCCTGCCAGGGCAAGCCCCGCCAGCGCGGCCAGGACGCCGGCCCGCCTCACCCGCCGACCAGCTCTCGGCCGATCAGGAAGCGGCGGATCTCGTTGGTGCCCGCGCCGATGTCGTAGAGCTTGGCGTCGCGCAGGAACCGCTCGACGGGGTATTCGCGGGTGTAGCCCGCGCCGCCCAGGGCCTGGATCGCCTCCAGCGAAACCTTCACCGCGTTCTCGCTCGCCATCAGGATCGCGCCCGCCGCATCGAACCGGGTCGTCAGGCCCGAATCACAGGCCTTGGCCACGGCGTAGACGTAGGCCCGCGCCGAGTTCAGGGCGACATACATGTCGGCCACCTTGCCCTGCATCAACTGGAAGCCGCCGATCGGCTTGCCGAACTGTTTGCGCTCGCGCACGTAGGGCAGAACCACATCAAGACATGCCTGCATGATGCCCAGCGGCCCGCCGGAGAGCACGGTGCGCTCGTAGTCGAGGCCACTCATCAACACGCCCACGCCGCCGTTCTCGGGGCCCATGACGTTCTCTTCCGGGACCTCGCAGTCCTCGAACACCAGCTCGCCGGTGTCGGACCCGCGCATGCCCATCTTGTCCAGCTTCTGGGAGACGCTGAAGCCCTTGAAGTCCTTCTCGATCAGGAAGGCGGTGATCCCGCGCGAGCCCTCCTCGGGCGAGGTCTTGGCGTAGACCACCAGGGTGTCGGCGTGCGGCGCGTTGGTGATCCAGAACTTCGTGCCGTTCAGGACGTAGCGGTCGCCCCGCTTCTCGGCCTTCAGGCGCATGGAGACCACGTCCGAGCCCGAGCCGGCCTCGCTCATGGCCAGCGAGCCCACATGCGCGCCGCTGATCAGCTTGGGCAGGTAGCGGCGCTTCTGGTCCTCGCTGCCCCAGCGGCGGATCTGGTTCACGCAGAGGTTGGAATGGGCGCCGTAGGAGAGGCCCACGCTGGCGGAGGCGCGGGAGACCTCCTCCATGGCCACCACGTGCTCAAGATAGCCGAGGCCGAGACCGCCGAACTCCTCCTCGACCGTCACGCCATGCAGGCCCAGCTCGCCCATCTGGGGCCAGAGTTCCCGCGGGAAGGTGTTGGTGGCGTCGATCTCCGCGGCGAGCGGGGCGATCCGGTCGGCGGCGAAGCGGGCGGTGGTGTCGCGGATCATGTCCGCGGCTTCCCCCAGGCCGAATTCGAGGTTGGGTCCGTGGTTCGGGATCATGCGCGGGCTGTTAGCACGCGGCGTTCCGGCTTGCGAACCTAGTCCGCCTCCGCCTCGCGCCCCAGGCGCTGCAGCAGGCGATAGATGGCCACCACGACGAAGCCGACGCCGGCCAGGCCCGCGGACCAGGCCACGAACAGGGGCATGGGGAAGCCGCCCACGGTGGCCGGGCTCGCTTCTAGCCCCCAGAACACGCCGAAGCCGAAGAACGCCAGGCCGAACAGGGCCAGCAGCAGGTCCCAGATCACCGAGGGCTCGCGCGGCGCCGGCGCAGGCCGCCGGCGGGCGGGGATGAAGTCGAAGGGCCCCTCGTCCACCTCGACCCGCGCGGCCAGATGGTCGGGCAGGCCCTGGGGCGTCGCCGGGATCGCCAGCTCTTCCTCGGCGCCGGCGGCGGGCCCGAACGCGGCTTCGAGCGCCGGCTCCAGCGCGATCTCAGGCTCGGGCTCGAACGCCGGTTCGGGCTCGGGTTCAGGTTGCGTCGTAGGCTCGGGTTCCGGCTCGAGGGCCGCCGGCTCGGTCGTGATCGGCGGGGCGAAGTCGGCCTGCGGGCGCAGTTCCTCGAGGGCGGGCGGCTCCTCCGGCAGGATCGCGGGCGCCTCGACCTCGAGGTCGGCAGACGCCTCGGCGGTCAGGTCCGGCTCCGCGCCGGAGTCCTGGAACAGGGTCTCCAGCCGCGCGGCCACGGCCTCGGCGGCCATTACGACCGCGGGCACGGGGGGCGGCGCGAGGTCCGGGGCCAGGCCCTCCGCCTCGGCCTCGGCTTCGCGCCGCACCTTGACGGCGTCGCCCTCGAACTCGGTGGTCACCTCCACGGGCCGGCGCAGGGGCACCAGATCCAGGCCGTCCAGGTCGATGGCGGGGCGCAGCACCGGCGACGGGGCCGGGGTCCAGTTGCCGTCGTCAGGCGTGAGGAACAGCGCCTTCTCCGCGGCGCGGCGGCGGACCAGGGCGTCCACCACGATCCGCTCGCCCTCGAACTCGGCCTTGCGCCACAGCTCCATGGCACAGGCGGCCTGCACGGCGGCGCCGGCGTTCAGGCGCTTCAGCACCTGGCTGCGGCGGAAGTTGTCGAGGCCGATGTTGAAGGCGAAGCTGCAGAGCGCGTCGAACTCGTTCTGGCCCAGTGGGGCGAACAGGCCCTCGTTCACCGCGTGCTGCACGGCGATCAGGTCGTAGACCAGCAGCGCCTCGGCGTCGGCCTCGGAGACCTCGGCCCCTTCGCGCGCCGTCAGCGTGTGGCCATAGCCGATCATCCAGCGCCCATCGGGCAGCTGGGCGGCCTTCTGGCGGTAGCCCTCGAACCGTTTGATCAGTTCGATGGCCGCCCGGGAGACGCGGTGGCGCGAAAGCATGGCCCCGGATTTGTCCCAAATCGGCACAGGCGCAGACCGCCTGATGGCGCACGACGCAAGCCTGACGCCAGTTACAGCAGGATGAGGGCTGCGATACCCAAAAGTGCAAGGAATCCGAAGAAATCGGTCATGAAGGTCACGACGATGGGCGACGGCGCGGCCGGATCGCGGCCCAGCCGGTCCAGCACGATGGGCGCGACCACGCCACCGATCGCCGCCACGAACATGTTGGCCAGCACCGCCAGTCCCACGGCGATGGCCAGCCGCAGGTCATGCCACCAGACGTAGGCGCCCAGGCCCAGCATGCCGCCCACGGCCCCGCCGTTGAACAGGCCCACCGAGAGCTCCCGGCCGATGATGCGCATGGCGTTGTGCGCGTTCAGCTCCTTGGCCGCGATGGCGCGCACGGCGACGGTCAGCGCCTGGGTGCCCGCATTGCCGCCCACGGACGAGACGATGGGCATCAGGATGGCCAGGGCCACCAGCTTGGCGATCTCGGCCTGGAAGGCGCCGATCACCGTGACCGCCAGCGCCTCGGTCCCCAGGTTGATCAGCAGCCACGGCAGTCGCGACCGGACGATGCCCAGCATGCCGGCGTCCCGGCCCGCGTCCGACACACCGGCCAGGGCCAGGATGTCTTCCTCGGTCTCTTCCTGGATGACGCCGACGATGTCGTCGACGGTGATCTGACCCACCAGCCGACCGGCCCCATCCACCACCGGCGCGGAGATCAGGTGGTACTTGTCGAAGATGTAGGCGACCTCTTCCTGGTCCAGGTCGACGGTGATCTCGTTCACCGGCTCCATGATCTGGGCCAGGGGCGTCTGGCGGCCCGAGCGCAGCAGGAGGCTGACCGGCACGGCGCCCACGGGCTTGTAGGCCGGGTCCACCACATAGACGTCGAAGAACAGCTCCGGCAGCTCCTCCGACTCCTTGCGGAAGTGGTCGATGGCCTGGCCGACGGTCCAGAACTGCGGCGCGGCCACCACCTCGCGCTGCATGAGGCGGCCGGCGGTCTCGTCGCCGTAGGACAGCGTGGTCTCGATGGCCGCCCGCTCGACCTCGGGCATGGCGGCCATGACCTCGGCGCGCTTGTCGTCCTCCAGGTCGTCGACGACATCGGCGGCGTCGTCGGACTCCATCTCGCCAATGGCCTTGGCCAGGGTCGCCGAGGGGACGTGCTCCAGCACCTCCTCGCGGATCTCGGTGTCCAGTTCGGAGAGGATCTCGGCCAGGGTCTCCGGGTCGAGGTGCGGAATCAGCTCCTCGCGCGCGTCGGCGGAGAGGAAGCCCATCAGGTCGGCGACGTCCGCCGGGTGCAGCGCGCTCAGGAGTTCGCGCAGCCGCTCCGCGTCGCCTCGATCCAGGGCGTCGGCCACGTCGGAGACGAATTCGGCATTGAGGGCGTAGTCCTCGCCGAGGGCGAGGTCTTCCAGGTCTTCGTCTTCGAGCGGCTCCGCCACAGCGGTGAGGTCGTCCGTTTCGCGGCTCATGCGGGACCTCCCTAGGCTATGTTCGGACGGCTCTGCTCGATCCTCGGTTGAGACCTTGATTCACCTGGTGCGGTCGAGAAGACTCGAACTTCCACGGGTTGCCCCACAGCGACCTCAACGCTGCGCGTCTACCAATTCCGCCACGACCGCTCGTGGTGAGGCGGCGCAGGTAGCAAACCCCGCCTGCTTTGTGAAGTGCGGCCTACTCCGCGCGCAAATCGCGTAGCGGGGGAATCCGATTTTTACAGCTCATTCACCGAGATAACTCTGCACCCGACGCAGATCTTGCGCGTGACGGGGTGGGGCATATGAAACTGAAGACTCTTCTGAGCGGAACCGCGGCGATGATCGTGGTCGGCGTCGCCGCCATCGCGGGGCCCGCCTCTGCCGGCTCCGTGTTCGGCGCCGCCTCCTACAACAGCTCGTTCAATCTCAATTCGGATGTTCAGGGCTCGACCTCGGCCGGCGCCGCCTTCGATGGGACATCCTACTATACGGTCTCCGGCGGCTATGACGGCAGCCCGATCGCCAAGCTGAACGCCAGCGGGACGATCACCGCCGGCCCGACCAGCACGGGCCTGGATTTCCGGTCCGTCTTCACCAACGCCGCCGGCAACGTCTTCGCGCGCGCCTATGCCGATGCGACGATCTACGAGCAGAGCAGCTTTGGCGTCTTCTCGGCCCTCACCACCCTGCAAGGCGGTCTCGACGACCAGGAGCAGGTCGTGCTGACCAGCGACGGGACGCACTACGTGGGCAACGACAACGGCGTGCTCCAGTTCTGGGACCTGACCGGCGCGGTCACCGGCACCGTGGCCCTGGGCGGGTCGTTCGACACCGGCTACCCGCAGGGCCGCTCGGTCTCGATCTTCGGCAACTACGCCCTGAACTACTCGAACGGCGTGTTGTCGGCCTACAATCTCAGCACGGGCGCGCTCGCCGACCAGACCACGCTCGTGGGCGCCGGGACCGATTTCAACAGCCTCTACGGCCAGTCCTACGCCAACGGCTACTTCTTCGTGCCGACGTCGGGCGGCAACACCTTCGTCGGCTACAAGATCGACGGCGGGGCCGCGCCCGAGCCGGCGGCCTGGGCGCTGATGATCGGCGGGTTCGGCCTGGCGGGCGGCGCCCTGCGCCGTCGCCGCACGGCGGTTGCGGCCTAGCCATCACGAGCGATCTCAAGCGCCGCCGATCTTCGGGTCGGCGGCGTTTTCATATCTGGAGTGGATCAGGTTGCCGCAGCGCTTGGAGGCGGTCGTGGCGCGGCCGTCAGACCGAGCCGGCCATGTAGTCGTAGACATTGGCCTCGCGCGTCACCTGGATGGCGATGCGCTCGTCGTTGATCTGGATCTCGCCGCGGGCCACCGGGTGGTTGTTGGCCAGGATCCAGACCTCTTCGTTCACCGCGGTGTCCAGCGGGATGACGGCGCCACGGCCCATGCGCAGCAGCTGCGCCATGGGCAGGGTGGCGCGCCCGAGCACCACCTGGATTTCGACATTGACGGCCTTGACCTGGCTCACGAACGAAGACCCCGACGCTTTCGAACTATGCGCAGTGCGCGCGAGACCCCACATTTGCGCTGACATGCTTGACCGCACGTTAAACTTCGCCGCCCCAGCGCGTTTCGGTCGCACCGATGGCGAACCCGCCGGCTGGGCGGTTTCCACCGCGCCCGTCGCCTATCCGCAGGCGGTGGCGGCCATGGAGGCGCGAGCCGCGGCGATCGCCGAGGGACAGGCGGGCGAACTGATCTGGCTGCTGGAACATCCGCCGCTCTACACGGCCGGGGTCTCGGCCAAGACGCAGGATCTCATCGAGCCCGACCGCTTCCCGGTGTTCGCCAGCGGCCGCGGCGGCCAGTTCACCTACCACGGGCCCGGCCAGCGGGTGGCCTATGTGATGCTGGACCTCACGCGCCGCCAGCGGGATGTGCGGGCCTTCGTCGCGGCGCTGGAGGCCTGGGTGATCGGAGCCCTGGCCGCCTTCAACGTGCGCGGCGAGCTGCGCGACGGCCGCGTCGGGGTGTGGGTGGAGCGCCGCGAGCCGGGCCTGCCAACACGGGAGGACAAGATCGCCGCCATCGGCGTCAAGCTGCGCCGCTGGGTCTCGTTCCATGGCGTCTCGCTGAACGTGGAGCCGGACCTGACGCACTTCTCCGGCATCGTGCCGTGCGGGGTGACCGAGCACGGCGTCACCAGCCTGGTGGACCTTGGTTTGCCGGTGACCCTGGACGAGGCCGACGCCGCGCTGCGCGCCAGTTTCCGCGAGGTGTTCGGTGAGACGGTGGACGCGCCGCCGCCGATCTGACCCTGGCGAAACCTAGGCCGGCGCCAGGGGCCCCAGCGGATTGACGCCGTAGCGGTTGGCGCCCTGCTCGCCCGGCAGGATGGCGAGCTCCACCACGGCCCAGATCAGGACCAGGAAGAACACGAAGTCCAGGAACCCCTCCGGGTGGGGCCAGCACGCGACGATGGCCAGCAGGATCAGCGCCGACCACCAGCCGGACCGGCCGCGGTCGTGCAGCCGCTTGGAGAGCACGCAGACGCCCGGATAGAACAGCGCCGGATAGACGAACCAGCCGGTGATCCAGTGCAGGGTGGACGGCACCACCTCATAGAGGGCGCCGAAGGTCAGCAGCAGGGCGGCGGCCACCAGCGACGGCAGCCGCGGCGCGCGGCCCTGCGAGGAGAGGAACAGTTCGCCGAAGCTCATCTGGTTCATGCCGCCCCCGGCCGCTGCCCGACCCCCTGAATCAGGGTCAGGCTGAATCAGGGTCAGGCGAACTCTACCAGAACCTCATCCGCTGCGACGCTGTCGCCGTTCTTCACGCCCACGGCTTTCACCACCCCATCGCGCTCGGCGCGGATGATGTTCTGCATCTTCATGGCCTCGAGGACCGCCACCACCTCGCCGGCCTTCACCTCCTGGCCCTGGGCCACGTCGATGGAGACCACCAGGCCCGGCATGGGCGAGAGCACCATCTTGGAGGTGTCGGCCGCCTTCTTCGGCGGCAGCTTCTCGTGCAGCTCGGCCGAGCGCGGGGTCAGCACCAGGACATGCTGGGTGCAGGCGCGATGGCGGATGACGAAGCCTTCGGCCGCCGGCTTGACGGCCACGGTGAAGGCCCGGCCATCCAGGTCGCCGCGGAACACCGGCTGGCCCGGCCGCCACTGGATGTCCTCCAGCCGCAGCGTCTTGCCGTCCAAGGTGATCGAAAGGCCGCCGCCGACCGCCTCGACGTGGGCGGTGAGTTTCTTGTGGCCCGCCACCACCACCCAGTCGGCGCGCAGGTCGCCCGGGTTGGCCCGCGCCAGCAGCGCGCGGTGCATGGCCAGCGCCACCGCCGCCATCAGCCGGCGCTGGGCGTCGGTGGCCGGCAGGCCCTGGAAGCCCTCGGGGAACTCGTCCTTGATGTAGTTGGTGGAGAGCTTGCCCGAGCGGAACCGCGGCTGGTCCATCACTGCGGCCAGGAACGGGATGTTCTGGCCCAGCCCCTCGATGTGGAAGTCCTCCAGCGCCCGGCCCATGGCGTCGATGGCCGCCTCGCGGGTCTTGGCCCAGGTGGAGAGCTTGGAGATCATCGGATCGTAGAACATCGAGATCTCGTCGCCCTCGCGGACGCCGGCGTCGTTGCGCACCACGATGTCGCCGACCTGCCCCTCCACCGGCGGCGAATAGCGCACCAGCCGCCCGATCGAGGGCAGGAAGCCGCGGTATGGGTCCTCGGCGTAGATCCGGCTCTCCATGGCCCAGCCGTTGATCTTCAGGTCCTTCTGGGCGAAGGCCAGCTTCTCGCCATAGGCCGAGCGGATCATCTGCTCCACGAGGTCGAGGCCGGTGATCAGCTCGGTGACCGGGTGTTCCACCTGCAGGCGGGTGTTCATCTCCAGGAAGAAGAAGCTGCGGTCCTGGCCGGCCACGAATTCCACCGTGCCGGCCGAATCGTAGCTCACCGCCTGGGCCAGGCGCACGGCCTGCTCGCCCATCGCCGCCCGGGTCTTGGCGTCGAGCAGCGGGCTGGGGGCCTCCTCGATGACCTTCTGGTTGCGGCGCTGGATCGAGCATTCGCGCTCGAACAGGTGGACAACGTTGCCGTGCTTGTCGCCCAGCACCTGGATCTCGACGTGGCGCGGGCTCTCGATGAACTTCTCGATGAAGATGCGGTCGTCGCCGAAGCTGGCCTTGGCCTCGGCGCGCACGGCGGGGAAGCCCTCCTCCACGTCCTTGCGGGTCCAGGCGACGCGGATCCCCTTCCCGCCCCCGCCGGCGGAGGCCTTGATCATCACCGGATAGCCGATCTGCTCGGAGATCTTCACGGCGTGGGCGGTGTCGTCGATCTCGCCCACGTGCCCGGGCACCACCGAGACATTGGCCTTGGCGGCGAACTTCTTGCTCTCGATCTTGTCGCCCATGGCCTCGATGGCCTTGGGGTTGGGGCCGATGAAGACGATGCCCTCGGCGGCCAGGCGGCGCGCGAAGCCGGCGTTCTCAGAGAGGAACCCGAAGCCGGGGTGCACGGCTTCCGCGCCGGTGGCGCGCACGGCCTCGACGATCTTGTCGGCCAGCAGGTAGCTCTGGGCCGCGGGCGGCGGGCCGATCAAGACGCTCTCGTCGGCCATCTCCACAGCCATCGAATCGGCGTCGGCCTCGGAGTAGACGACCACCGTCCTGATCCCCATCCGGCGACACGTCTTGATGATCCGGACGGCGATTTCGCCCCGGTTGGCGATCAGGATCTTCGAGAACATTCGGGCCCTTGAGCTTCCGTCTTCACTTCGGCGTCGGCCCGGCGATCGAGGTCATGCCGCTTGCGCATGGATCGCCGTCTTCCGCCCGGAAGCCGGGGACCTTAGATTGACGGCCATGAGCACGCCAGCGGTCTCCCCTTCCGGGTTCTCTCTCTCCCCACCTGACGCTGAGGAACGCAAGCGGCTGGAGGCAGGCCTTTCCCCTGAGGAAGCCGACGTCCTGCTGCGCCACGGCACCGAGGCGCCGTTCTGCGGCGGCCTCTTGGATCAGAAGGACAACGGCCTCTACTGCTGCCGGCTCTGCGCCCTGCCCCTGTTCCGGCACAAGACCAAGTTCGAGAGCGGCACCGGCTGGCCCTCGTTCTGGGCGCCGTTCGACGAGGCGCACGTCAAGGCGATCAAGGACATCTCCTGGGGCATGGTGCGCATCGAGACCCGCTGCGCCCGCTGCGACAGCCACCAGGGCCACGTCTTCCCGGACGGTCCGCCGCCGACGCGGCTGCGCTACTGCATCAATTCGGTGTCGCTGGAGTTCGTCCCCGACGGCGCGCCCCTGCGCGATCCTCTCGGCCGCGGCGACAACGCCGCGCTCGCGCCCATGGGCAGCGGCTGATCCGGCGTCCCACGGCGGGGTCTGCGACCATCGGCGCCCAAAGCGTGGCCACGACCGAGGCGCTAGGCTGATCCGGTCTTTCCGGAGGACCGCCTTGAAGCTCACGCCGCAGCAAGCCCGCGCCCATGCCGACGAGGTGCGCGCCACCAGCGTCACCGTCCTGCGCGGCCTCATCCCCGTGGAGACCATCGACGCCTGGAATGCGGCCTTTCAGCCGTTGCTGGCCGCATCGATCGACCGCGAGGGGGACAATCCCAACCGCGGGGCGCACCGCTACTACGTCACCCTGCCGTTCCAGGGCCTGTGGGCCGACGCCGGCATCGTCGACAACGACGCCATCCTGGCGGTCGTGGAGGACCTGGTCGGCGCGGACGGGGTGCTGTGCCAGTTGGCGAGCGACACGCCGCTGCTGGGTTCCGAGCACCAGGAGCTGCACCGCGACACGCAGCTCTTGTTCCCGGAGAGCGGCGTGGAGACGCCGCCCTATCAGCTGGCGGTGAACTTCCCGCTGGTCGACGTCACCGACGATAACGGGCCGATGGAATACGCCCCTGGCACCCACATGCTGTCGAAGGCCGACGGCATGGCGCGGGTGGCCAGCGGCGAGATCCCGCTGGTGCGCGCCCACATGGCCCGCGGCGACGTGATGGTCCGCGACGTGCGCCACATCCACCGGGGAACGCCCAACCGCACGGGCGCGCCCCGGCCGATGGTGGTGCTCGGCTACTCGCGGCGCTGGCTGCACCGGCCGGAAGTCAGCATCCGCGTGCCGGCCGACGTCCTGGTCGCGCTGCCGGAGCGGGCCCGCCGGTGGCTGCGGTTCAATCCGGTGTTCGAGTCCGCGGCCGAGGCGAGCCGCCCGGAGGAGACCTACCGGGCGTTCGCCTACTGACCGAGGGCCGGCCGAGAGCCGTTCAGGTCCGCCGCGTCGTGGTGCGGGTGGCGGCGGTGTCCTCGCCGGAGTTGCCGTCGGTAACGTCGGCGAGCGGGTCCTTGCGCATCTGCGCCTCCTGCACGCTGTCGCCATAGCCGCGGCCAGGCGAGGTGAAGAAGTTGCCCGCCTGCAGGCGCAGATTGTTCTGCACGTGCGTCACGCCGGACAGGTCCTCGACGATCCGCTCGGCCCGGTGCTTGGCCTCGCGGTTCTCCACCGTGCCCGACAGCGTCACCTCGCCGCCGGAGACCGAGACGTTGATGTTGCTGGCGTCGACCCAGGGATCGTCCGTCAGCCGCTGGTGCACCTCCTCGCTGATCCGCTCGTCGGAGCGCTTGTAGCCCTTGGGTCCGAGGCCCCGGGCGCCGCGCTCGCCGGCATAGCCCTCGCGGTCGCGGGCATAGTCGTTGCGGTCCTCGCGGCCCACGCCCTCGAACCAGCTGGAGATCTTCTGGCCGGTGCGGCGGAAGAACTCCCCGGCGTCCCTTGCGCGATCCTCGAAGCCCTCGCGGCCCTCGCCTTCACGCCCGTAGCGGCCCTCGCTGCGGCCGCCATCGCCATAGCCGCGCTCGTAGTCGTAGCCGCCCGTGCCGCCCGACCAGGTCCCGCCCGGGTAGGCGCCCTGGCCATAGCCGCTGTAGCCGCCGCCATAGCCGGTGTTGGCGCTGCCGCCGTAGGTCCCGGCGTAGCCGCCGCCCCCCTCGCCGCCGTAGCGGTTCATCTCGCGGGCGTAGCGCTGGTCGGCCTCGCGGCTGCCGAACCGGCGGCCCTGGTCGTAGCCGCGAGGCGTGGCGCCATACTCGACCCCGCCCTGGCCATATTCCTCGCGGTAGATCCGGCCGCGGCCGTCATCGCCGTAGAAGCGGCCGCCGCGGGTGTAGTCCTGGCCGGAGAAGCGCGGATTGGCGCGATAGCCGACGTCATAGTCGCCTCGCCGCATGGCCGGGGACACCCCGCCATAGTCCTGGCGCTGCCAGGTCTCGTTGCCGGGCTTGTTGTATTCGGCGCCGTAGTCGTTCTGGCCGAACACCCTGTCCTCGCGGTCGCGGTCGAAGTCCCGACCGAAGCTGCGGGTCTCGCGCCCGCGGTAGCGGTCCTGCCGCTCGTCCCGCCCCTCGTCGTTCAGGCCGAACTCGTCATAGCGGCGCTCGCGGCGCCAGTACTCCTGCTCGCGCTCGGCGTCGTCGTTCCAGCGGCCAGGCATGCGCGTTCTCCTTCAGTCTTCTGCTGATGACGGGCAGAGCCCGCCTCAGCGGCAGAACCGAAGGATGGTGAGGGGAGTTCCGGCCTATAACGGGATGTTGTCGTGCTTCTTCCAGGGGTTCGACAGCGTCTTGCCCTTCAGGTTCTTCAGCGCGTTGACGATCCGCTTGCGGGTGGAGTGCGGCATGATCACGTCGTCGATGTAGCCGCGCGAGGCCGCCACGAACGGGTTGGCGAACCGGGCCTTGTACTCGGCCTCCCGCGCGGCGATCGCCTCCGGGTCGCCGATCTCGGCGCGGAAGATGATCTCCACGGCGCCCTTGGAGCCCATCACCGCGATCTCGGCGGTGGGCCAGGCGTAGTTGACGTCGCCGCGGATGTGCTTGGAGCTCATCACGTCATAGGCGCCGCCATAGGCCTTGCGGGTGATCAGGGTGATCTTCGGCACCGTGGCCTCGGCGTAGGCGAACAGCAGCTTGGCGCCGTGGCGGATCAGGCCGCCCTGCTCCTGGCGCGTCCCCGGCATGAAGCCCGGCACGTCCACGAAGGTGATGATCGGGATCTCGAAGGCGTCGCAGAAGCGCACGAAGCGCGCGCCCTTGCGGCTGGCGTCGATGTCCAGCACCCCGGCCAGGGTTTGCGGCTGGTTGGCGACGATGCCCACCGGCTGGCCGTCCATCCGCGCGAACCCCACCACGATGTTCTTGGCGAAGTCCGGGCTGATCTCGAAGAAGTCGGCCTCGTCGACCACCTTCTGGATCAGCTCCTTCATGTCGTAGGGCTTGTTGGGATTGGCCGGGACCAGGCTGTCCAGGCTCATCTCGCTGCGCTTGGGATCGTCGTAGCTCTCGCGGATCGGCGGCTTCTCACGGTTGGAGAGCGGCAGGAAGTCCACCAGGCGGCGCACCTGGGTCAGGGCCTCCAGGTCGTTCTCGAAGGCGCCGTCCGCGACGCCGGACTTCAGGGCGTGGACCCTATAGCCGCCCAGCTCCTCGTGGCTGACCTCCTCGTGGGTGACGGTCTTCACCACGTCGGGGCCGGTCACGTACATGTAGGACGTGTCCTTCACCATGAAGATGAAGTCGGTGATCGCCGGGGAATAGACGTCGCCGCCGGCGCAGGGGCCCATGATGACGCTGATCTGGGGGATGACGCCCGAGGCCAGGGTGTTCTCCAGGAAGATGTCGGCATAGCCGCCAAGCGCGGCCACGCCCTCCTGGATGCGCGCGCCGCCGGCGTCGAAGAGGCCGATCACAGGGGCCCCGACCTTCATGGCCTGACGCTGGACCTTCAGGATCTTCTCCGCATGCGCGCTGGAAAGAGATCCGCCGAAGACGGTGAAATCCTTGGAGAAGACGAACACCACGCGGCCGTTGATCCGGCCCCAGCCGGTGACCACGCCGTCGCCGGGGATCCGCTGGTCGGCCATGCCGAACTCGGTGACCCGGTGCTCGACGAACATGTCGAACTCCTCGAACGAGCCCTCGTCCAGCAGCAGGTCGATGCGCTCGCGGGCGGTCAGCTTGCCCTTGGCGTGCTGGCTGGCGATCCGCTTTTCGCCCCCGCCCAGACGCGCCTCGTCACGGCGCTTCTCGAGTTCTTCCAGGATGTGTTTCAACGGGATGACGCCTTCGCGAAAACGAATGCGAAGCCGTAGTCGCCCGGTTGCAGCGAGGCAAGCTGACGCAGGGCGAGGGACAAGGGCCCACCAGCGCCCGTCCGTCCATCGGGCATCTCCCCAACTTGAAACTCAGGGTCGCGACATGGAACTGGTTCCCCCGTCGGGGACAACTGCAGGCCCGCGTTGGCGCTGCTGGAGGACTGCTCGATGAAGAGACTGCTGCTCACCACCTGCGCCGCCCTGGGCCTGGCTACCGGAGCCCATGCCTCCCTCATCCCGGTGCTCGATTCCGTGATCCCCGTGGGCACAGAGTTCGAGTTCTCCTACAGCGGCACCTTGGCCGGCGACCAGGGCCTGATCCCCGGGTCTGAGCTCATCATCTTCGACTTCCTGGGCTATGTGGCCGGGAGCATCACGCCCGGCGCCTACGGGCCGGACCTCTCCGCCTTCACCGAGCTGACCTCGCCGCTCCCGCCGCCGCCCGGGGAGGATGACGATCCCACCATCCTCAACCTGGTGTTCCGCTGGACAGGCTCGCCCTTCCAGGTCGCCGGCGGCCCCTACCCGGACCTCGACTTCAGCGGGCTGACGGCGCGGTCGACCTACGGCGGCGTCGGTGTCGACGGCTATGCCGCCAAGACGGTCACCAACAATGGCAAGGCCGCCGGTCTGCTGGCCTTCAACTCCGGGGAGGTCGGGGTGCCGACCACGGTCCCCGAGCCCGCGACCTGGGCCATGCTGATCCTGGGCTTCGGCGGCGCCGGGCTGACCCTGCGCCTGCGCCGCCGCAGGCTCACCACCTTCGTCTGACCGGTCCCTCGCCGGTCAGGCGGGAGGGGACACACAGATTCTCGCTCGGCCCTCCCCCCCCGTTGCCCGCGACCATCTGTGTGTCCCTATTTCCCCAGACTCCGGAACCACCGGTCCAGCATCCGCGCCTCGCCGCGCAGCCGATGGGTGCGCTCGGCGGCTTCCTCGTCGACGCCCCACTGCTCCTCCTGGAACGCCTCGTCCACGCGTGAGAGGTCGAACGCCGCCTCGCCGGACATCCAGCCGCGCAGCAGGGCCACGGCCAGCAGGGCCGAGCCGAACAGGGCCGCGCCGAACGCCAGCCCCGCCAGGCCGAAGTCGTCCTGCGCCAGGGCGATCTCGCGCACCCGATCCAGGCTGGCCTGCGGCTGGGCCCGGTGGAGGATCCCGCTGGCGCGCTCCAGCACCACCCCCTCCTCCGCGGCCGCCCGCGCCAGCAGCGGGTCCCAGGCCGCCGCCTGGCGCTCGACCAGGGCCGCGGGACCCTCTGCGAAGTAGCAGACGAGGTCGGAGCCCGCGTACTGCGCCACCTCGCCGGCCACCGCCTCGCGGCTGGCGCCGATGGTCTCGATGGCGGTGTTGGCCAGGCGGGTGGCGTGCATCGTCGCCATCTCGATGACGTCGGTCTGGGCCGCCCACTCCTCGGCCACCAGCTCGGCCAGGGCGCGCGTGGGCAGCACCATGGGCTCGGCCTTGGGCGTGCGCAGGCGGCGGCTATCCAGCAGGATCGTCCAGCCGCCGTCGGCCGGCGCCGCCTCCGCCGACTTGTAGAACCGCCGCGGCTTTTCGGCCGGTTCGTGGAAACCCTTGCGCAAGTCCAATTTCGTCCTCCGACGGATCGCCTCCGCCCCGGCGTGGAATGGGGATAGAACGCACTGACCGCAAGGAGCAACGCGCGTGGTCGCCAATTCCAGGGAGCTCGACGCCGCCGTCGCCGCGACCCGTTTCGGCCTGGGCGCCAAGGCCGGCGAGATCGCGACGGCCGCCGCCGACCCCCGCGGCTGGCTCAAGGCCCAGATCCGGCCCGAGGGCGCCGAGACCTTCGACATGGGCGGCGACACGGGCGCCACGCGCCTGGCCGCCTTCCGCGAGTACCGCAAGCAACGCCAGGCGGCGAAGCAGGGCGGCGACGGACCGGGCAAGGCCGCTGGCGACGAGGACGACGCCGTGAAGATGGCCCGGCAGTTCATCCGCAAGGAGGCTGCGGGCGACGTGGCCGGGCGGCTGCAGCTGGCGGTGGGCACCGATGCGCCGTTCCGCGAGCGCTGGGCCCTGTTCTGGGCCAACCACTTCACCGTCTCGGCCACCAAGGTCCAGGTGGCGACCCTGGTGGGCCCTTATGAGAACGAGGCGATCCGCCCGCATGTCTTCGGCCGCTTCGGCGACCTGCTGGCCGCGGCCGAGACCCATCCGGCCATGCTGCTCTACCTGGACCAGGCCCAGTCGATCGGCCCGCACAGCCGCGCGGCGGAGTTCCTGGCGGCGGGCGGTCGCCGCCCCGGCTTCGGCGGCGGCAAGCGCGCCGGTGGTCTCAACGAGAACCTGGCCCGCGAGATCCTGGAGCTGCACACCGTCGGCGTGGACGGCGGCTACACGCAAGCCGACGTCACCGAGTTCGCGCGCGCCCTCACCGGCCTCGGGATCGGCGGGCCGCGCGACATGGCCTTCGAGGACAAGGTGGTGTTCCGCGAGCCGGCGCACGAGCCGGGTCCGCGCACGGTGATGGGTGTGAAATATCCGGATGGCTCGGCGCGGGCCCAGGCCGGCGCGGTGCTCGGCGACCTGGCCGCCAAGCCACAGACCGCGAAGTTCGTCTGCACGAAGATCGCCCGCCACTTCGTGGCCGATGATCCGCCGCCCGCCCTGGTGGCGCGCCTGCAGAAGACCTGGATGGCCACCGGCGGCGACCTCGGCCGGGTGGCGGCGACCCTGATCGACTCCCCCGAGCCCTGGTCCGCCCCGCCGACCAAGTTCAAGACGCCCTACGAGTTCGTGGTCTCCAGCTACCGGGCCGTGGGCTTTGCGCCGGCGCAGGCGGGACCGCAGGTGAACGGGGTGCTCAACGGCCTGGGCCAGCGTCCGTTCGGCGCGCCGTCGCCCAAGGGCTGGCCCGACGAGGCCGCGCCCTGGGCCGCCTCCGACGCCATCGTCAAGCGCATGGCCTTCGCCCAGAGCCTGGGCGGTCGCATGGGCCCCAATGTCCAGGACCCGATGGCCCTGGCCGACGCCACCCTGGGCGCGCGCCTGACCCCCGCCGCCGCCACGGCCATCCGCCGCGCCGAGTCGCGCGCCGAGGCTGTCGCCCTCCTCGTGATGACGCCGGAGTTCCAGCGCCGATGACCGCCCCCCTCCTCACCCGCCGGGCCTTTGGCCTCGCCGGCCTGTCGCTGGCGCTGCTGGCCCGCGTGGCCGACGCCGCCATTCCCGCGGGCCGCAAGTTCGTGGTCATCGTCTGCCGCGGCGGCATGGATGGCCTCTCCGTCGCCGCGCCGGTGGGCGACAGCGACTACGCCGCCTTGCGCGGCGGGCTGGCCCTCGGCGACGAGGCGCTGAAGCTCGACGCCACGTTCGCCCTGAACCCCGCCCTGCCCAGCATCTACGCCCTCGCCAAGGCCGGCGAGGCCCGCATCGCGCCAGCCGTGGCCACCCCCGACCGCGCCCGCTCGCACTTCGAGGCGCAGGACGTGCTGGAGACCGGCGCGCCTGGCGTCTACGCCACCACCAGCGGCTGGCTGAACCGCGCGGTCGGCGTCATGTCGGCGGCCGGCAAGGTGGAGGCGATCTCGGTGGGGCCAACCGCCCCGCTGATCCTGCGCGGCCCCACGCCGGCCGGCTCGTGGTCGCCGGGACGCACGGTGGACGCCGCCGCGCGCCTGCCGACCCTGCTGCAGGACCTTTACAAGGACGACCCGCTGCTGGGCCCAGCCCTCGCCCGCGGCCTCGCCACCGAGACCCTGGCGCGCGACTCCGGCGCCGACCAAGGCGCCATGATGGCGGCTGGAATGAAGCCTGCGGGCGCCGGCCAGGGCCGCGACACGGCGCGGGCCATGGGCGTCTCGCTGGCCGACTTCCTGAAGGCGCCGGGCGGGCCGCAGATCGCCGCGGTGTCCCTGGACGGCTTCGACACCCACGCCAACCAGGCGGGCGTCCTGGCTCAGCGGCTGGGCGGGCTCGACGCCCTGGTGGATGGCCTGCACACGGGCCTGGGGCCGGCCTGGAAGGACACCCTCGTCCTGGCGGTCACCGAGTTCGGCCGCACGGCGCGCGCCAACGGCACCGGCGGCACCGACCACGGCACGGGCTCCACCGCGCTCCTGATGGGCGGGGCGCTGAAGCCCGGCGGCATCGTCGGCGACTGGCCCACCCTGAAGCGCCAGGCCCTGTTCGAGGACCGCGACGTCTATCCGGCCCTGGATATGCGCAGCCTGTCCAAGGGGTTGCTCGCCGACCACCTTGGCGTCGACCGCCGGGCGCTGGACACGACGGTGTTCCCGGACAGCGCGGGCGTGAAGCCGCTGCTGGGGCTGGCTTGAGCTGGGCCGCCAATTGCTCCCCCTGAGGGGGAGGACCTATCCGCTCACACGGGCACGGCGTCGAAGGCGATGGTCATGCGGCGCTCGTCGGTCGTGAACGGGACGGTGCCGTGCCACATGTACGACGGGAACAGCACCAGCCGGCCGGGCTTGGGCCGCACGAAGTGTTCCGCCGGCAGGGCGGGCTCCGTCTTGAAGGGCGGCTGGCCGAAGCGGATCCAGCCCTGCCGGTCGGGGCTGTCCAGCGCCGCCTCCGGCGTCTGCACGTAGAAGGCCGACGACAGCCAGCCCTCGGGGTGGAAGTGGTCCTTGTGGAAGCCGCCCGGGCGCAGGCGCACCGACCAGGCGCCCTCGATCCGGTAGTCGCCGGTGGTCCGCGCGCGGACCGGGTCGCGGCCCTCGCCCATCCCGGCGATGTGCTGGCGGATCGGCTTGTCGAGGGCGCGGAAGAAGGCCTGGATCACCGGGTCGTCCGAGCCGGTCAGGCGATAGGTGGTCTGGCTGCCGTGGCGCAGCGACTGGGCGGCAGGGTGCTCGCTGAACACGTGGATGCGGTCGAGGGCGGCGGTCAGGTCGGCGAGGTAGGCGGGCAGGTCCGGCCAGCCCTCCGGCGCCTCCAGGTCGTAGGCGCGAACCATGGCCTCGTAGTCGTAGAGCTCGCCGTACAGCGGATCGCCCACGGCGCGGGCCGCGGTGGCGGCCCAGCCCCACAGCGACTGGTCGTCGGGCGCCAGGCGCAGGCCCTCCCGCGCCTTGGCCAGGGCCAGCTCCGGCCGGCCCAGGGCCAGGTAGACGATGGCCAGCTGGTTCATCACGCCCGGGCCGTCCGGGAAGACCCGCTCGGCCGCCAGGGCCAGCTGCTCGGCGTCGGCCAGCCGGTCGCGCTCGACGCAGGACTGCGCCGCGGCCAGCAGGATCGCCGGATCGTCCGGCAGCCGCTGCGCCGCCAGGGCCAGCAGGTTCGCGCCGGCCTCGGCCTGGCCGGCGGCCTCGTAAAGCTTGGCCTTCGACAGCAGCAGCGGCGTGGGCGGGCCCCCGGCATGGGCGGCGCGGTCCAGCACCGCCTGCGCGGCGGCCAGATCGCCGTGCGCCATCCAGACCAGGTCGGCGTACTCGGCGGCCGTCTCCACCCGCGCCGGCGCCCGGCGAAGGGTCTCCTGGTAGGCCTGCTCGGCGCCGGCGACGTCGCCCGCCGCCAGCCGCGCCCGAGCCATGACGCCCCAGCTCAGGGCGCCGTCCAGGCCCAGCGCCATGCCCCGCTCCATTGCCTCCGTGGCCTCGCGCCCGCGGCCCAGGTCGCCCAGGGTGGCGGCAAGGTTGTGCCAGGCGACGCCGCTCTGCGGGAAGCGGGCGATGGCCTGGCGGTCGAAGGCCAGGGCCTCTTCGCGGCGCCCGAAACCCTTCAGCACCGCGCAATGCACCGCCAGGGCCCGATGCGGAGCGTCCGGCGCTTCCGCCAGGGGCGTGGTGATCGCCAGGGCCTCGTCCAGCTGCCCGGCCTCCATCAGCGCCGTGGCCCGGTCCAGGGCGGCCCCGCTCATCGCCGCCTCTTGAACGGCTCCGGGTCGGCCTCGTGCTCGTCGAAGCCGAAGCGCTCGAACCCGGCCTTCAGCTCGGGGCTGATCGGCGCCTCCAGCATCAGCGTGCCCCGCGAGGGATGCGGCAGGACCAGGCGGCGCGCATGCAGCTGCAGCTTCAGGCCCTCCGACAGCGCCACCGAGGCCTCGGTATTGTATTTCGGGTCGCCCAGGATCGGGTGGCCCATGGCCAGCATGTGCGCGCGCAGCTGGTGGGTGCGCCCGGTGTGCGGCCAGAGCGCCATCCAGGCCGCGCGCGGGCCTGCCCGGGCGATGGTCACGAACTCGGTCTCGGCGGTTTCGGCGTTGGGGTCCTTGGGGTCGGTGGGGACCATCATCTCGCGGTCGCCGACGCCCTTCTTGGCCAGCGGCAGGTCCAGCACGCCCTCGCCGGGCTTGGGGAAGCCGAAGACGATGGCCCAGTAGATCTTCTGCGCCCGGCGCTTGGCGAACGCCCCGGCCAGCTTGGCCGCCGCGCCGGGGCTCTTGCCCAGCACGAGCACCCCGGAGGTGTCGCGGTCCAGGCGATGGACCAGGCGCGGCCGCTCCAGCCCCTCGCCCCAGGCCGACAGCAGCCGGTCCACGTGCTTGGAGGTCTTGGTGCCGCCCTGCACCGCCAGGCCGGAGGGCTTGTTGAGGGCAAGGACGTCCTCGTCCTCGTAGATCACGAGGCTCTTGGCGAAGGCGGCCTCGCGCGGATCGATCTCGCCCTTTTCGCGCGGCGGCGGCGCGTCGGGCAGGGGCGGCACGCGCACCTGGCTACCGGCGGTGAGCCGCGTGTCCGGCTTGGCGCGCGCACCATCGACGCGGATCTGGCCGGAGCGGGTCAGCTTCAGGATCTGGATGTGGTTCAGGTGGGGCCAGCGGCGCTTGAACCAGCGGTCCAGGCGCACACCCTCCTCGCCCTTGTCCACATAGAGGGTGCGGACCTCCCTCACGCGGCCACCAGCTTGCGCACCAGCACCAGCCCGAGGAACACCGCGGCCAGGGAGGTGAAGACCGAGGTCAGGCCATAGGCGGCCGCCTGGGTCCAGGCCCGGCGCTCGATCATCACCGCCAGGTCCAGGGAGAACGCCGAGAAGGTGGTGAAGCCGCCCAGCACGCCCACCTGCAGCAGCAGGCGCAGGCGGTCCTGGCCCGCCGCGCCCCGGAACGCCAGCCAGGCGGCCAGGGCGCCGATGACGAAGCCGCCAAGCGCGTTGACCGCGAAGGTGCCATAGGGCCAGCCGGGACCAAAGCTGCGCAGTGTGGCCATGCCCACCAGGTAGCGGGCCACGGAGCCCAGGGCGCCTCCGAGGGCGACGAGAAGAAGAGCCTGCATCGGGCGTCTTATGCGACAGCAAGGATTCCTTTGCCATCGTCGGCGAAGCTTAGCCGCTATGTCCGCACCCCAGGTCGGCCTTACCGTGACGAAGATCACCGCCGCCGACGCGGCCGCGGTGCTCGACCGGCTGGCCGGATCCGACCGCCTCGAGCGTGGCGCGGTCTACATCATCAGCGTCGAGGCGATCCGCGACCGGTCCGGCGACCGCTGGCCCAAGAAGCGCGACGACGTCTGGGGCTATCTCAATCGCAAGCTCAACGAGTACCTGTCGTATCAGGACCTGCACCACCGGATCAGCGACACCGACGTCCTGGTCGCGATGACCACCGAGGACGGCGTCGCCGCCCAGGCGGTGGGGATGAAGGTGCTGGAGGACGTGCTGGAGTTCTTCCTGGGCGCGGCGGAGCGGATGGACATCCGCATCCGCTCGGTGAGCCGCATCGAGGGCAACGAGCTCTTCTGCGCCGACCTGGACCCCGACACCATCGCCGCGGCGCGCGACCTGGAGACCACCCAGCCCTACCGCGGCAAGGTCGCCGCCGAGGCCGAGAGCGAGCGCAATCCCGTCGAGTTCGTCGCCGCCAACGGCCAGCGCCTGCGGGTGGACTTCGCCCTGGAGCACATCGTCAGCCTGCGCCACGGGGTGACGGCGGTGCTGCGGGTCGAGCCGACGGTGACCTTCAACGCCACCGGCGAGGTGGTCTCGCCGCGCAAGTTCTACAAGCTGGCCGACGAGGACCTGGCGACCATCGACAAGGCGACCCTGGCCTTCGGCGGCCTCTTCCTGCCGCGCGACGCGCGGGTGCAGCCGCCGGTCATCCTGCCGGTCTCGTTCCGCACCATGGGCCAGCGCAAGGGGCGCAGCGCCCTCACCGTGCTGGAGGGCGTGACGCCCGAGCGGATCCGCCAGGGGGCCATGCTGGAGTTCGTGGACATCGACCGCGGCACGCCCAGCGGGCGGCTGGTGGAGGTGGTGGGCCTGGTGGGCAGGGTGGCGCGCGGGGTCCTGGCGCGGCTGCACGCGGCGCGGGACGCCCTGCATCCGGTGCAGGGCGCGCGCTTCAACGGCCTGACCCTGGATTTCTCCGACTTCGCCCTCCCCGACACCCGGCTGGAGGACGTGATGCGGCTGATGGCGCGGCAGATGCGCGGCAAGGCGCCGGCGCTGATCGCCCAGGGCCTGCGCAGCTTCGACCACTTCGAGATGGCCGACGCCGCGGGCTTCACCCATGCCAGCGTGCGCGCGCGGCCGCTTTCGGCCCTGGGCATCGGCCCGGCGTCGGTGATGCTGCCGGGCTCGGACGGCCTCTACTAGATCCGCTCACCCAGGGTCTTGCGCAGGGCGCGGGCGTCATAGACGTCGTAGCCGCGCGGCCGCTCGCCCTTGCCCATGATCACCTCCATGGACACCGACAGCGACGGGCCGCCGCCGAGGTTGAAGCCCTCGCCGACCCCCACGCCAACGGCGCTGTGGCGGCCGAAGGTGGCCCCGCCGACGCCCAGCGACACCCGCGGGCCGTTGTCGGGCCGGCCCTCCACGGTGCGGTCGGCCACCCGGAACCAGTCGTAACCGTCCGCAATGGCCAGGTCCGCCGCACGGATCAGGGCGTAGTCCTCCACCTGCTGGCGCGGCGCGCCAGGCCCGCCGTGGAAGGTCACCCGGTAGCGGCCGGGCTCGATGCGGTATTCGGAATAGCCGACGCCCTGAGGTCCCGCCGCCGGCTGGTAGCGCGTGGGCTCGGTCGCGCAAGCGGCGAGGGAGAGGGCCGCGGCAGCGGCGAGGATCAGGCGCTTCATCGAGGTTGGTCCAAAACCAAAAGTCATGTCCCGTCCGTAGCTTGTAACCCGAAACGGCGCCGGCGGCGTGACCGTTCCGCACGCCTCGATCAGGCGCCGGCCGCCGCGGAAATCAGCTGCTCGCGCATCCACCGGTGGCCGGGGTCCAGGTGAGTCCGTGCATGCCACGCCGCGACCATGGTGAAGCCGGGCGTCGCCACGGGCAGCTCACAAGCCAAAAGGTCCGGCGCGACGTGGACCAGGCGCTCCGGCACGGCCGCGACCAGGTCGGACGCCCGCAGCAGGTCCATCAGGCCGAGGAAGCTCGGGACCGACGCCGCCACCCGGCGCGAAAGGCCCATGGCCGCCAGCGCCTCATCGACCGGCCCGCGGTAGCCGCCGCCATCGGGCGAGACCAGGGCGTGCTCCAGGCCGAGGAAGGCCTCGATGGTCAGAGGCTTCCTGGATGCTGACGGGTGATCGGCCCGCATCGCCAGCACGTAGCGGTCGTCCAGGAGCCGGCGCGCGTGCAGATGCGGCGGCGCCAGGGTGGTCGGCAGGATCGCCAAGTCGGCCTGGCCCTGCTCGAACAGGGCGGCCACCCGGGCCGGCTCCAGCGGCCGCACAGCCACGCTCAAGCCGGGGGCCGCGCGGCGCAACTGGGCCACGAACGGCGTCACGGTCAGCCGTTGTGCATAGTCGCTGGCCACGATCGAGAGCCGGCCGACGGCGGTCTTCGGATCGAACACCGGCTGGCGGACCAGGGCCTCGGCGTCGGCCAGCACACGCTTGAGCGGTTCGGCCAAGTCCGCCGCCCGCGGCGTCGGCAGCAGGCCGCGTTGGGTGCGGACGAACAGCGGGTCGTCGAAGGCGGCGCGCAGCCGCGCCAGGGTCCCGCTGACGGCCGGCTGGGTCAGGCGCAGCCGCAGGGCGGCGCGGGTCACGCTGCGCTCGTCGAGCAGGGCGTCGAGGGCGCGCAACAGGTTCAGGTCGAGGTTTCTGATATCCGCCATGTCCATGACTGCAATCTGAAATCCGAATTGGCCTTATATCTGTACCTGCGCGATCCGTCCGGGCGGCAACCGGTCGGAGCAAGCCCATGATCACCTGCGTCGTCAGCTACGTCGTCGATCCCACCCAACTCGCGGCCTTCGAGCGATTCGGGCGCCGCTGGATGGTTCTGGTGGCCAAGCACGGCGGGGTCCACCACGGCTACTTCCTGCCGTCGGAGGGCGCGAACGACCGCGCCCTGGCCCTGTTCAGCTTCGAAAGCCTGGCCGCCTACGAGCGGTACCGCGCGCGGTTCGGCGTCGATCCTGAGTTTGCGGCCGCCGACCGGATCCGCGACGAGAGCGGCTGCGTGGTGCGCTACGAGCGGACGTTCATGCGCCCGGTCCTGCCCACCGACCTGACGGACGAAGACCAGGCCTGAGGGCTATCCCAGCCCCAGGGCGGCGATCAGGCCCGCCATGTCCGCCGGCGGCTCGGCTTCCAGCCGCTTACGGCCGCCGCCAGGGTGCGGGAACGCCAGCGCCCGGGCGTGCAGCATCAGCCGCGGGATCGCATGGCCGCCGACCACCAGGGCGCCGCCGTAGCGCGCGTCCCCGGCGATGGGCCGCCCCACGGCCGAGAGGTGGACGCGAAGCTGGTGCATGCGGCCCGTCTGCGGCTCCAGCTCCACCAGAGCGGCCCCGTCCGCCGCGGCGAGCGTCCGATAGCGCGAGACGGCCGCCTCCGCGTCCGGATGCTCCGGCGGGCAGACGCGCATATAGGCCTCCCGCCCCTCCTCCACCCGGCGCAGCGGCAGGTCGATCACGCCCTGCTTCGGGTCGGGCGCGCCGGGCGTCACGATGGCCACGTAGGTCTTGGAAACCTTGTGCTCCATCAAGGCCTTGCCCAGGAAACCTGCGGCCGGCTTGGTCTTGGCGGTGAGGATCACGCCGGAGGTGTCGCGGTCCAGCCGGTGGATCAGCCGCGGCCGCGCCTTGCCGGGCCTGGCGAAGGCCCACAGCAGCTCGTCCAGGGTGTGGACCTGGCCGCGTCCGCCCTGGCTGGAGAGGCCCGCGGGCTTGTTCAGCGCCAGGATCTCGGCGTCTTCGTGCAGGACCAGGCCGCGCACGAACGCGACCTCGTCAGGGCTGAGCTGGACCGGGTGTAGGGCTTTCACCCACGCCGTTTAGCGGAGCACGCCCCGCTTGCCCATCAGCCGCGAATACCAGACGAAGAACACGCAGCCCGCCAGGATCACCGCATCGACGATCACCATCTGCTGGCCCATCACCTTGGCCTCGTCCGAGAGCCCGAACGCATAGACCAGGCTCACCAGGAAAGCGGCCAGGGAGGCGAGGAAGACGTGGAAGGCCCAGCGCGAGCGCGCCAGCATCAGGATCGCGCCCAGGAGCCCGCCCCACACGCCGACGGCCCAGACCGCGGTCATATAGGCCGGCATGGAGTGGTACTGCGCGACCTGGGCGTCGTTCATGCCGGAGGTGCGCAGGTAGGCGTCGCCGCCGGTCTTGGTCATCCAGTAGTCGTAGGCCCCGTAGGCGTTCCAGAGCAGGCCAATCAGGGTCGCCAGCCAGAAATGCCAGGGCGCGCCGGCGCGCGGCGCATCCACAGTCGTGGTCATCTGAGTCCCTCCCCAGGGTTATGGGGAGAGCCTAGGCCCGCGCCCTCCGGCGAACAATGGTCGCGCTTTTCGCGGGCCGCCGGAGCTGCGGCTAGCCCTTGTCCGCCTTGCGCAGGGCCGCCCAGCGGTCGAGTCGCTCCTTGATCCGCGCCTCGGCCCCGTCGCCGCGCGGCGTGTAGAACTGCCGCCGGCCCATCTCCTCGGGGAAGTAGTCCTGGCCGGAAAAGCCCTCGGGCGCGTCGTGGTCGTAGGCGTAGCCCTTGCCGTAGCCCAGGTCCTTCATGAGCCGGGTCGGGGCGTTCAGGATGTGCTTGGGCGGCATCAGCGAGCCGGTCTCCTTGGCCGCCTTCATCGCCTGGCCGAAGGCCTTGTAGACGGCGTTGGACTTGGGGGCGGCGGCCAGGTGCACGGTCAGCTGCGCCAGGGCGATTTCGCCTTCGGGGCTGCCGAGGAAGTCGTAGGTGTCCTTAGCGGCGTTGGCGAGCACCAGGGACATGGGGTCGGCCTCGCCGATGTCCTCCGCGGCCGCGCGGATCAGTCGGCGGGCGATGAATAGCGGATCCTCGCCGCCGGTCAGCATGCGCGCCAGCCAGTAGAGCGCCGCGTCCGGGTCCGAGCCGCGGATCGACTTATGCAGCGCGGAGATGAGGTTGTAGTGCTCCTCGCGGTCCTTGTCGTAGGCCGGGCTGCGCTTCTGCAGCACCTGGCCCAGCTCCTTGGTGGTCAGCGGCTTGGCCGAGCCGATGTTGAACAGGGTCTCGGCCAGGGTCAGCAGGTAGCGGCCGTCGCCGTCGGCCAGGGCGCTCAGCGCCGCACGCGCCTCCGGCTCCAGCGGCAGCGGCCGGCCCTCATGCGCCTCGGCCTTGGCCAGGAGCTGCTCCAGGGCCTCGTCGTCCAGGCGCTTCAGCACGAACACCTGGCACCGTGAGAGCAGCGCGCCGTTCAGCTCGAACGAGGGGTTCTCCGTCGTCGCGCCCACCAGGGTGACGATCCCCTCCTCCACGAACGGCAGGAAGCCGTCCTGCTGGGCGCGGTTGAAGCGGTGGATCTCGTCGACGAACAGCAGCGTCGCCTGGCCCGCCGCCCGCCGCACCCGAGCCTGTTCGAACGCCTTCTTCAGGTCCGCGACGCCTGAGAACACCGCCGAGAGCTGCTGGAACTCGTAGCCCGCCTCCTTGGCCAGCAGGCGCGCGATGGTGGTCTTGCCGGTGCCGGGCGGACCCCAGAGGATCATCGACGACAGCCGACGCGCCTCGGCCATGCGGCGGATCGGACCGTCCGGGCCCAGCAGGTGGTCCTGGCCCACCACCTCGTCGAGCCGCTGGGGCCGCAGCCGGTCGGCCAGCGGCGAGGGCTGGGCGGGTGTCAGGCCCGCGGCTTCGAACAGGTCGGCCATGGGCCTGATCTAGCAAATCGTCAGGCGGGGCGCCGGAGAAAGTCGGCGCCCGACGCGGCGGCGCGCTGGGGGACGCCGTCGATGGCCGCGTCGAAGCTGAGCCGCTCCGGGCTCCAGCCTTCTTCGCCGACCCGGAAGCCGCCGTCGGGGAGCGGCGCCACCGGCACGATCCCGTCCAGAACCAGCGACGGGCCCTGGGCCACCACATGGAAGGCGCCGCGCCAGGGATCGTCACTCTCGTAGGTCCCGGCCAGCCGCTGCAGCGCCTCGGGCGCAGCGGGGGCGAATGCGCCGGCGGGCGCGCCGCCGCGCACCGGCAGGTACTCGCTCGCGCCCCACCAGGCCCGCGCCACCGCCTTGCCCTCGCGCTGGAACACCAGGGGCAGCGTCCCGGCCTCCGGGTCGCTGTGGATGAAGACGTCGGGATTGATGGCTTCCAGGCGCAGGCTGCGGCCGGGCAGGGTGGCGAGCAGGCCGCCGTCGCGCGCCTCGACCACCAGCGCCTGGCCCTTGCGATCGACATAGCGGCCCAGGTAGTCCGCCACAGGCCCTGCCGTCGGCGGCGCAGCCGGCGGCGCGGGCGCGGCGTCCCCCTCCAGGGCGGCGCGCAGGCGCTGGCAGGCCCAGGCGGTGATCTGGCGCGGCCGGTAGTCGATGCCGCCCACATTGCTGCTGGCGAAGGCGCCCACGCCGCCGGCGGGGTCCACGTGGATCGACGACGAATAGCCGATCATGCCGCCGGTGTGGTGCAGCATGGGCCGGCCATCGACCAGCACATGGGCCAGGCCCGCGCCATAGCGGGCGTCCTTGGCCCAGCCGGGCGCATCCACGGTGGCGGTGAAGTAGCGGGCGGCGCTGGCCTTGGCGAGCAGCGGCTGGGCGTCGCCGCCGGCGCCGGCGCGGATCAGCCAGGCGACGTAGCGGGCCATGTCGGCGCCGGTGGAGGCGACCGAGCCGGAGCCTTCGGTCATGTCCACCCACGGCGCGTGGGCCAGCCGCCCGGCGCGCGGATGCGGCCGGTCGGGGTAGAAGGGCGCATAGGGCTCCGCATACAGCGCCCGGTCCCGTCCGAGGATCGCGGGCCGGGTCGCGGTCATCCCCAGTGGGCGCAGCACCAGCTCGGCCAGGGCGTCGGGGAACGGCTGGCCAGTGCGCCGCGCCACGATGTGCGACAGCAGCATGAAGCCGAGGTTGGAATAGGACCAGTGGCTGCCCGGCGCGTAGCCCTGCCACAGGCGCTGGTCGCCGCCGCGCGGGAAGATCGGCGCATCGTCCGGCAGGCCGGAGCTGTGGTCCAGCAGGTGACGCAGCTGGATGCCCCCGCCCGCGGGCAGCGGGACGCCGGGCAGCAGCGCGGCCGCGTCATCCTCGAGCCCCAGCTTGCCGGCCTCCACCAGCCGGTAGACCGCCAGGGCCGTCAGCGACTTGCTGATCGAGCCGATCTGGAAGAGGTGGTCGGGCCCGACGGGCTCGCTGCGCTCCACGTGGGCTTCGCCCAGCCGCACCAGGGCCACCGTCTCGTTCGGGCCCACCAGGCAGAGCGTCAGGCCCGGCAGCCCATAGGCCTCCAGGTGGCGGGCCGCATAGTCCGCCACCTCGGTGACGGCGTTCAGGAAGGCGGGCGTGGGCCGGCCGTTGAGGTCGATCCGCGGGCCGGGTCGCGGCGCGGCCGCCGCAGCCGCGCTGACAGCGCCCGCGGCCAGCCCCAGTCCCAACACCGCCCGCCGACCGACCCGCATGCGCTTGCCCCAAAGACTCCGGCCGGCACCATCGCCCGCGCCGGCCCCCAGCGCCAAGCGGCTTAGGCGCTGAAGGTCGCGGTGATCTGCTGCCCGCCCCGCTCGATGGTCACCCGCCAGGCGCGGCCGCCACGGGCCACCGCCTCGCCCAGCTCGCGCACCGAGTGGATCGGCTGGCCGTTGACCTCACGGATGAAATCGCCCGGCCGCAGCCCGGCGTTCATGGCGAAGCCGCGGCCGATGTTCACCACCAGCACGCCCGGCTGGGCGAAGGCGTCCAGGCCCAGCTCGTCGGCCACGGCGGGCGACAGGTTCACCACCGTCGCGCCGTCGAAGGGGTTGCGGCCGGCGATGGTGCGCTCGTCGCGGGCCGGGGTGGCGGGCGGCGCCTCGGCGCGCAGCTGGGCCGGCTGGTCGTGGCCGTCGGCGCGGCGGACCACCAGCGGAACGGTGTCGCCCGGCCGGTGGGTGCTGATCACGTAGCTGAGCGCGGCGGCGTCCACCACGGGCTTGCCATCCGCCTGCAGCACCACGTCACCCTGGCGCAGGCCGGCCCGCGCCGCAGGCCCGTCCGGCCACAGGTCCGCCACCAGCGCGCCTTGCGGCAGCGGCAGGCCCAGGCTGCGGGCGATCTCCGGCGTCACGCTCTGGGTCCGGGCGCCGAACCAGGGCCGCACCACCGCGTGGCCGCCACCCACCGCCGTCTCGACCACCCGCCGCACGACGGCGGCCGGAATGGCGAAGCCGACGCCGGACGAGGTGCCGGAGCCGGAAAGGATGAAGCTGTTCACCCCGATCAGGTCGCCGTCCATGTCCACCAGGGCGCCGCCCGAGTTGCCCGGGTTGATCGCCGCGTCGGTCTGGATATAGGCCGAGCCCGCCTCGCCGGTGGGGTCGGTGGTGCGGTTCAGCGCCGAGACGATGCCGTTGGTGACGGTCTGGCCGATACCGAAGGGGTCGCCGATGGCCAGCACCAGGTCGCCCACCTGGGCCTCGCCGGTGTCGTCGATGGCCAGGGTGGGCAGGCGCTCGGCGCCCACGTCGATCTTCAGCACCGCCAGGTCGCGGCGCGGGTCGGCCAGCAGCACCCGGGCCGGGAACTCGCGGCGGTCCGAGAGCGCCACGGTGATCTCCTGACCCCCTTCGATCACGTGGTTGTTGGTGACGATCACGCCGTCCGCGCGGACGATCACGCCCGAGCCCAGCGACTGGGCCACCCGCGCCTGCGGCACGCCCAGGCCGAACATCTGCCAGAAGGGATCGGTCTGTTGGCGCACCACGCGCTTGGAGGAGATGTTGACCACGGCCGGCGCAGCCTTCTTCACCACCGGGGCGAAGGACGACTTCATGGACATGGCGCTTTGCGGCGGCGCCCGCGTCGGCTGGGCCAGAGCGGGCTGGGCCTGGCTGCCCTTGGGCGAGCAGGCGGCGAGCATCAGGAACAGGGCGGGGATCAGGACGCGGGTCGCGCGCATGGGGTCTCCGGTAGCCAGAACATCGGCCGCAACGAACCTAGGTTTCCGGCGCAATGATGGCGATCCTCAGGAGGGCTGCAACTCCGGTGCGGCGCGCGGCGCGTGGGCGACGGCGAGCGCGAGCAGGAAGGCGATCACCAGGAGCCCCGAGGCCAGATAGATCGCCAGCCCCGGCATGTGCATTTGCGCATCGTGCCGCAGCGACCAGGCGAAGACCTCCCCGAACACGGTGGGGCCGATCACGGCGGCGATCCCGGCCAGGCTCTGGTTAGCGCCCTGCAGCTGGCCCTGCTGGCTGGGCGGCATGCGGCGGGTCATCAGCCCCTGCAGCCCGGGCATCATCAGGCTCCACAGCGCGAAGACCGGCGCACCCAGGAGGTAGGCCCAGCCGGTGGGCGCCGTGCCGTACCAGGCAAAGCCCAGCACCCCAGCCGCGGCGCCCAGCAAGACGGCGTTGCGCTCCCCTACCCGCGCGACCACCGGCCCCACCAGGAACCACTGCACCAGGACGCCCAGCACGCCGGTGAGCAGGAAGGTGTAGCCCAGGATCTGGGGCGTCCAGTGGTAGCGGTAGGTGGTATAGAGCACGAAGATCGTCGGCAGCACGACCTGGGCGAACTGGAAGAGGAAGCCCACCCCGGCCAGGCCCAGCAGGCCGGTCTGCGAGCGCAGCAGGCGCAGGGCGCCCAGCGGGTTGGCGCGGTTCCAGTCGTAGGCGGCGGCCCGTCGCTCCGGCGGCAGGGACTCCGGCAGGATCAGGAGGCCGTAGAGGGCGTTGACCAGCGTCAGCACCGCCGCCGCGATGAACGGCGCGCGCAGGCCGAACTCCCCGCCGATGATCCCGCCGATGGTGGGGCCGATGATGAAGCCGAACGAGAACGCCGAGCCCATCCAGCCGAAGGTCTTGGCCCGCCGCTCCGGTGGTGTCACGTCGGCCAGGTAGGCGTTGGCGGTGGAGAAGCTGGCCGCGGTCATGCCGTTCAGGATGCGCCCGACATAGAGCCACCAGAGGGTGGGCGCGAAGGCCATGAAGAGGAAGTCCACCCCCAGGCCGAACAGCGAGAGCAGCAGCACGGGCCGCCGGCCGAAGCGGTCCGACAGCATGCCCAGCACCGGCCCGCAGAAGAACTGCATCAGGCCCCAGGTGGTGGCGAAGAGCGCGTTCCACTCCGCCGCCGAGGCGGTGTCCCCGGCGGTGAACTGGCGGATCAGGTTGGGCAGGATCGGGATCATGATCCCGAACGAGACGGAGTTCATCAGCGCCAGGGCGAAGATGAAGCCGAAGCTGGCCCGGCGGCCGGCGGAGAGCGCGACAGCAGTCATCGGAGAATCACTCGGCAGGCTGCGGCTGGGCCGCCGGCGCGGTGCGGACGCCCAGGGATAGCGCCAGGCCCACCACCATCAGGACCGCCGCCAGATAGAACGGCGCGCCCATCGGCGCCCAGCCGCGCCAGGGACCGATGGCGCGCGCGAAGACCTCGGTGAAGAGGACGGGTCCCACCAGGCTGCAGACGGCGGCCAGGCTCATATTCGCCCCCTGCAGCCGGCCCTGCTCGGTCGCCTCCACGCGGCGGGTCATCAGCCCCATCACGCCCGGTCCGATCAGTCCCATCAGGCCGAACACCGGGATCGTCGCCATGAAGAAGACCGTGCTCGGGGCCATGGCGTAGCCGGCATAGCCGATGGCGCCAAAGACCAGCCCCGTCGCCAGCGCCCCGCGCTCCCCGAACCGCGCCACGAAAGGACGCACCAGCGCACCCTGGACCACGATGGAGGCCAGCCCAACGATCGCCAGGCTGATCCCGGTCATGTTCGGCGTCCAGCCGTAGCGGTAGGTGGTGTAGGGCACCCAGGTGCTCTGCAGCACCTGGTGGGCCAGGTAGTAGGTGACCATCACGCCCGCCAGCGCCATCAGCCCGGCCCGCGCCCGGTAGAGGCTGAGCGAGCCCACCGGATTGGCCAGGTGGAAGCTGAACTTGGCTCGCCGCTCCGGCGGCAAGGACTCCGGCAGAGCCAGGAGGCCGTAGAGCGCGTTCAGCAGGCACAGGCCTGCCGACACCCAGAACGGCAGCCGCGGGCTCAATCCGCCCAGCAGTCCGCCCAGCGCCGGCCCCAGGATGAAGCCGATCCCGAAGGCCACGCTCATGAAGCCGAACTTGGCGGCCCGCGCCTCGGGCGGGGTGATGTCGGCGATATAGGCATTGGCGGTGGAATAGGTGGCCGAGGTGACGCCCGAGATCATCCGGCCCACGAACAGCCACGCCAGGTTCGGCGCCAGGGCCATGAACAGGTAGTCGAGGCCGAGGCCGGCCATGGACAGCAGCAGCACCGGCCGCCGCCCGAAGCGGTCGGAGAGCGCGCCGAGGATCGGCGAGGCGAAGAACTGCATCAGCGCCCAGATGGCGCCGAACCAGCCGATCCAGCGCGCGGCCGAGGCGGCGTCGCCGGCGAACGACTTGATCAGCTCCGGCAGCACCGGGATGATCACGCCCAGGGCGGTCATGTCGAGCAGGGCGGCGACGAACACGAAGCCCATCGCGGCCGGGCGGCCCTTTGCGGCGGTCATGACGTCTCCCTCGCCGGCAACATGAAACAAACCGCGAACCCCTGCAACATGCTCAGCGGGCCTTCGCGTCCAAGCTGCGGATCTGGGCCTGCCAGAACTCCGCCAGCCGCGCCAGCAGCGCCGGGTCCGGGAAGCGGTGCCGCGCGGCGCTGCCTTCCGGCACGCGATCGAAGCCGCGGTGCTCGACGCTCACCCGGGTCTCCTCGCCCACCGCCTCGAAGCGGATCTCGACCTCGGTGGTCAGGTCCGGCGGGAAGTTCGCCTGCCGCCAGCTGAACGCCAGCCGCGTCGGCGGCTCCCAGGCCAGGATGCGGCCGATCTCGAACACCTTGCCGCCGGCCCGCGTCTCGACCAGCCGCCCGCCCTCCCCTGGCTCGAACGAGAGCCGACCGGGCCGCGGCGTGGTCTCGAACAGGGCGCTCGGCCGCCACCATTCGCCGATCTCCTCCACGAACACGGCGAAGGCGCGGTCGGGCGAGGCCTTCACGCGCAGGGCCACGAACACCTTGGACGTCATGCGTCCTTCTCGATGTGGGCCTTGAAGGCGGCCAGCTGGGTCGTCCAGAGCCGTTCGCTCTCCTCCAGCCAGCGCAGAAGATGGACCATGGGTTCGAGCCTCAGGGCGTAGATGCGCACGCGCGCGTCGAACTCGGGATGCGACTCCTCCACCAGACCGCTGGCGCGCAGGGTCTTCAGGTGCCGGCTCATGGCCGGGGCGGAGATATCCAGGGCCCGCGCCAGCTCGCCCGCCGCGCGCGGCCGCTCCACCAGCAGGTCGACCACGCGCCGCCGGCACGGGTCGGCCAGGGCCGCCAGCGTCTGGTCCAGGGCCGCGGCTGTGTTCACACCCAGCCCGTGATCTTGAGCCCGCTGACCTCTTCGGCCTGCTCGCGCGACACCGGCTCCACGGTCTGGGCGACGGTCCAGATGTGGCCCTCGGGGTCGCGGCAGCGATAGGTGCGGTCGCCGTAGAACTGGGTGGCGGGCTCCATGATGATCTCGAACCCCGCCACGCGCGCGCCGGCGCAATGGGCGTCGACATCGGTGGTGATCTGGATATGCACCGTCTGGGTGTTCTTGCCGCCGATGGAGAGTGGGCTCTTGTGGTCCTCGCTCCACTCGTTGCCGATCATCACCACGGCGTCGCCGTAGCGCATCTCGGAGTGGACCAGGGCCCCGTCGCCGTCCTCGATCAGCATCGAGACCTCGAAGCCGAACGCCGCCTCCAGGAACTTCAGGGCCGCCTTGGGGTCGCGGTAGCAGACCGCCGACATCAGCGGCGCACGCCAGTCAGCCATGGTCGACCTCCTCGAGCGAGGCGGCGGCGCGGAAGCCTAGCTTGGCCTCCACTGCCTGCGGGTCGAAGGCCGACACCGGCTGGGTGAAGGTCCAGACGTGGCCCTCGGGGTCAAGGGCGCGATAGACCCGGTCGCCATAGAACTGGTCCTCGGGCTCGGCCACCACGCGGGCGCCGGCGGCGCGGGCATGCTCGCAGTGGGCGTCGATTCCCTCCGCCAGATGCACCCTCAGGAACTGGGTGTTGACGCCCTCCACAGTCGCCGGGCTGCGCATCCGCGCCGGGCCGACGATGGCGCCCTCCCACTCGGCGGCCACCTGGAGCGAGCCTCCTCGGAAGCTCATCTCGGAATAGGCCAGGCGGCCTTCCGCGTCGGTGATCAGGGTCGCGATCTCGAAGCCGAACGCCGCCCGCAGCCAGTTCAGGGCGGCCAAGGGGTCCCGGTAGAAGACAGAGGCGGTGAAGGCAGCGCCGGCCATAGCCATCTCCTTGCGTTTTGCCGCAATATTTAACGCATACTGCAATTATCTCGTCAAGTCGCCATAGACGGCTCGCCCGCGGCTCGGATCAGCGCGCCAGCGCAGGGGCTAGGTCGGTGAGCTTGCCGTCATTGGGCCGGGGCGCGACACCCACCAGCTTCGCCAGCAGCGGATAGACGTCGACATTGTCGAAGGTCGGCAGAGTCACCCCGTGGCGGAAGGCCGGCCCTGCGGCCACGAACACGGCCGCCATCTCCGGGCTGGCGTTGTCATAGCCGTGCTCGCCGCCCTCCGGGTTCCTGGCATGGGCATCGTGAGTGGTCAGCACCCAGCCGGTCTGCGGCAGGCAGAAGATGGGCGCGGTGCGGGGGTTATGGCCGTAGTGTAGGCGCTCCGGAAGTCGCCCGCGTTCCCAGCACTCCAGGTGCGGATGCGAGCCGACCAGCGCCGCCTTCACCTCCGCCTCGCGGCCCGGCTCGGGATAGATCGTGCCGATCGGTCCCATGTCGAGCGTGTGGTAGGCGCCCTTGGGCACGTAGTCGTCGATGAACACCCGCCGCGAGGCCGAGACCGCCGCCATGCCATGGTCCGCCACGACCACGATATTGGCGACGATCCCCCGCGCCTTCAGGCCGTCGACCAGGCGCCCGATCGCGGCGTCGACTGTGGCGGCGGCCTGGTTCACCTCCTTGGAGTCCGGGCCGTACGCATGGCCGGCCGCGTCGACGATGTCGAAATAGAGGGTCTCGAAGCGCGGTCGCTCGGCCGGCGGCTTATCCAGCCAGGCCAGCACCTGGTCGACCCGGTCATTGGACGGCGTGGCCATGTTGAAGTGGGTGAAATAGTGCGGCCGTACGCCCTGGATCGCTGCCTCTGATCCCGGCCAGAACTCGGTACCCGTCACCTTCCCGGCCCGCTCGGCGGTCACCCAGATCGGCTCGGCCTCATTCCACCACCGCGCATCGACGACCGCCGCCTCGTTGGACATCGAGAAGACGACGCCGGGGATCGCCGGATCGGTCATGTTGTTGGCGACGATCCCGTTCCGGTCGGGGCGCAGGCCGGTGACGATGGCGTAGTGGTTCGGGAAGGTCTTGGACGGGAACGAGGGCCGCATCGCCCCATGCGCGCCCTCGGCCGCCAGCCGCGACAGGTTCGGCGTCACCCCGCGGTCCAGGTAGTCGGCGCGGAAGGCGTCGATGGAGACCAGGATGGTCAGCGGCCGCTCGGCGGCGGCGCGCGGCGGCGCCGGGGTCGTGGCGCAGGCGGCCAGCAGCAGAAGGGCAAGGCCGCTGGCGATGGCGAGGATTCGGGACATGGCCCGTACCTAAGCTGCCTTTGTGACCCCGGCGCAACGGCCGGCCTCAGGCAGGCGCCGCCTGTGGGCTCGCCAGCGCCAGCGCCTCCGCCAGCGGAACCCGGCCCTGGGCCGCGCCGCTGCCGGCCAGCTCGGCGCCGTCCTCCACCGCCAGGGCGAAGCGGATCGCCGGCTCGTCCTGGAGCCGCGCCTTCAGGCCCGTGATCCGGGGATAGGCCGCCGGGTCGATCGCCTGGTGGAAATCGGCCCAGCGCGCGACGCCGGCGAACACCGCGTCCGCCAGGGTCGGCCGCGGGCCCAGGAGGAACCGCGTCTCCCCGATCATCGCCTCCAGCTGGCGATGCCGCTTGGCGACCGCCCCCTGGCCGAAGCGACGCAGCGCGGCCTGGTAGTCCGGGTCCGGGTCCGCCATCTCGAAAGCCGCCCAATAGGGGCTGAAGGCGGCGGTGAAGCCGGTGTTGAGGAAGGCCAGCATCTGGTGCAGGCGATCGGCCTCGGCGCTGCCGGGCGGGAAGCTGATGCGCCGCTCCGCATCGCGCGCCTCCAGCCACAGGGCGATGGCCAGGGTTTCGGTGACGACATGGCCATCGCCGTCGATCAGAACCGGCGTCTCCCGGCGGCCGTTGAGCGTGGTGTAGGCCGGTGTCAGCATATCGTCCGGCATCTTCACCCCGCAAAGGCGATAGGGCTGGCCCAGCCATTCGAAGGCCGCCACCAGCCCCATCGAACTTCCGAGGGGATGACCGTAGAGTAGGATCGGAACCACATTCGCCTCCTGTTGCTGCAAGAACAGCGGAGGTAGAAAGCCCCGGAGGATCCGCCAAGAACGCAAAAATCCCTGACCTGGTCACATAAATAGGACTGTAGGAGACGAGTCTCGATGCTGACGCGCGTATCGCATTGCCCGATCGAGGGCGCGATGATCTTGCTCAGCGGCCGCTGGCGCGCGCTGATCCTCTATTACCTCAACCAGGGGCCCATGCGCTTCAACGCCCTTCGGCGGGCCAATCCGGGCCTGTCGCAGCAGATGCTGACCCGCGAGCTGCGGGCGCTGGAGACCGCGGGGGTCATCACCCGCACCGTCTATCCCGAAGTCCCGCCCCGAGTGGAGTACGCCCTGACGGCGGCCGGCGAGCGGCTCATGCCGATCATCGGCCAGCTCAGCGCCTGGTGGGCCTCGACCCAGGACCACCGCGAGGCGGATACGCGGGAGAACGCCGCCTGAATGTCCCCAAGCAGGAGCCCCGAAACGCAAGAACCCGAAGCGCAAGAACCCGAAACTCAAGAACCCCGGAAGCGGGGCTTCCGGGGCTCTCGATGTCGGTCTGGCCGTGAGGCCTATTCGCCGAAGGCGGTCTCAGCGGTCGGGCCGGAGTCCTTGCCCTTCTCGGCCGGATCGCGGTCCACGAACTCGATCACCGCCATGGGGGCGTTGTCGCCGTGGCGGAAGCCGGCCTTCAGGACGCGGATATAGCCGCCGTTGCGCTCCGCATAGCGCGGGCCCAGGACGGCGAACAGCTTGCCCACCTGTTCCACGTCGCGGACCTGGCTGATCGCCTGGCGGCGGGCGTGCAGGTTGCCGCGCTTGGCCAGGGTCACCAGCTTCTCGACGAAGGGCCGCAGCTCCTTCGCCTTCGGCAGGGTCGTGACGATCTGCTCGTGCTTGATCAGGCTGGCGGACATGTTGGCGAACATGGCCGTGCGGTGGGCGGACGTACGGCCCAGTTTGCGGTGGGCTTTACCGTGACGCATCTGAAGTCTCCTGGGCCACCCGGGCCCGCCAAGGACGCTCTCGATCTCCTGAGATCACGTCCTGCCTAACCAAGTCCCGGCCTGCTCCCGCCCGGGTCAATACGAAGCGCCGGGGCCCTCCACCGCGGTTGCGGCTTCATCGGACCCGACCGCCGAAGCGGCCCGGAGTCGGCGCGCGGAGCACCAAAGGCGCTCCCGTTTCGAGTATCCAAAATCTGCCAGGCAGATTTTGGTGGAACTACATCTGGTCTTCGAACTTCTTGGCGAGCTCTTCGATGTTCTCGGGCGGCCAGTTCGGCACGTCCATGCCGAGGTGGAGGCCCATCCCGGCGAGAACTTCCTTGATCTCGTTCAGAGACTTGCGCCCGAAGTTCGGGGTGCGGAGCATCTCCGCCTCCGTCTTCTGGATCAGGTCGCCGATGTAGACGATGTTGTCGTTCTTCAGGCAGTTCGCCGAACGGACCGAGAGCTCGAGCTCGTCGACCTTCTTCAGCAGCGCCGGGTTGAACGGCAGTTCCGGCTTGGCCTCGCCTTCGACCTTCTTCTTCGGCTCTTCGAAGGTGATGAAGATCTGCAGCTGGTCCTGGAGAATGCGGGCGGCGTAGGCCACCGCGTCCACCGGGCTGACCGCGCCGTTGGTCTCCACTTCCATGATCAGCTTGTCGTAGTCGAGGCTCTGGCCCTGGCGGGTGGGCTCGACGCGGTAGGCGACGCGCTTGACCGGGGAATAGAGGGCGTCGACGGCGATCAGGCCGATCGGGGCGTCCTCAGGACGGTTCATCTCGGCGGCGACGTAGCCCTTGCCGGTCTGGACCGTGAACTCCATGCGCACCTGGGCGCCCTCGTCCAGCGTGCAGAGCACGTGGTCGGGGTTCAGGATCTCGATGTCGGACGGCGCCTCGATCTGGCTGGCCGTCACCGCGCCCGGGCCGTTGGCGCGGAGCGTCATGCGCTTCGGGCCCTCGGCGTGCATCCGCAGCGCCAGCTGCTTGATGTTGAGCACGATGTCGACCACGTCCTCGCGAACGCCTTCCAGCGACGAGAACTCGTGGACGACGCCGTCGATCTGCACCGCGGTCACCGCCGCGCCTTGCAGGGAGGAGAGAAGCACGCGGCGCAGGCTATTGCCCAGCGTCACGCCGAACCCGCGCTCGAGGGGCTCGGCCACCAGACGCGCCTTGCGGCTGGCGTCGGCGCCGGTCTCGATTTGCGGCTTCTCGGGACGGATAAGCTCGTTCCAGTTTCTTTCGATCACGGTGTCCCTCGAAAACGCAGGATCGCCGGCCGCAAACCGCGGACCGGCGTCAGGGAATTGGCAGTTCTTGCGACTAGACGCGCCGGCGCTTGGGCGGGCGGCAGCCGTTGTGCGGAATGGGGGTCACGTCCCGGATAGTGGTGATCGTCATGCCGACCGCCTGCAGGGCGCGCAGAGCCGATTCACGACCCGAGCCGGGGCCCGAGACGTTGACTTCGAGCGTGCGCACGCCGTGTTCGGCGGCCTTGCGGCCGGCGTCCTCGGCCGCCATCTGCGCGGCGTAGGGCGTCGACTTACGCGAACCCTTGAAGCCCATCAGGCCGGCGCTGGACCAGGAGATGGTGTTCCCCTGGGCGTCGGTGATGGTCACCATGGTGTTGTTGAACGAGGCGTTCACGTGCGCCACGCCGGAGGTGATGTTCTTGCGCTCACGGCGTTTGACGCGCGCCGGTTCCTTGGCCATCGGAGATAGACTCTCTTACTTCTTCTTGCCGGCGATCGGCTTGGCG
>JAEKKJ010000004.1 GCA_019510435.1 Caulobacterales bacterium
CATGGTGTTGTTGAACGAGGCGTTCACGTGCGCCACGCCGGAGGTGATGTTCTTGCGCTCACGGCGTTTGACGCGCGCCGGTTCCTTGGCCATCGGAGATAGACTCTCTTACTTCTTCTTGCCGGCGATCGGCTTGGCGGGGCCCTTGCGGGTGCGGGCGTTGGTGTGGGTGCGCTGACCGCGGACCGGCAGCCCCTTGCGGTGGCGCAGGCCGCGGTAGCAGGCCAGGTCCATCAGGCGCTTGATATTGACCGCGGTCTCGCGGCGCAGGTCGCCTTCGACCATGTAGTCGCGGTCGATAGCCTCGCGGATCTGCAGCACTTCCTGGTCGGTCAGCTGATTGACGCGCCGGGCGTCCTCGATGCCGACCTTGCTGACGATCTCCCGCGCCTTCGCCGGGCCGATGCCATGGATGTACTGCAGCGCGATCACGACGCGCTTGTTGGTAGGAATGTTGACGCCAGCGATACGAGCCACGTGGGAAGATCTCCTGATCACGCAAGAGAAGCGCGAACGGCGCCCCGGCCCCTATCGCCCACAGGCTAGGCCGGCGCGTCCTTCGCGCTCTTTCGCGGAAGCGCCTCGTTATATGGATCGGCGCGCCGCCGTCAATGGCGGAAACGCCTAAATGTGAACGAATTCCTGCACGCGCAAGGGGCTGGCCTTGCCCGCGCCGCTCCACATTCCGGGCCGGAACCTGTCCGGCGAGGATCAGGAAAGCACGAGGCGCGGCCGTGCGCAACGGAACCGCTGACGCAGGCGGCGCCGGAACGGCCTGGGCGGGCGCCGGTTTAGCTGCGATGGATGCCGCCTGCCCCGCTTTTCAGCACAGGAGCCCCCGATGCGCGTCCTGATCACGGGCGCCACCGGCTTTATCGGCTCGGCGGTGCTGGCCCGCCTCCTGGCCGAGGGCCACGAAGTGCATGCGGTGACCCGCCGGGCCGGGTCGGCGGCTCGCCGTCTGTCACCCGCCCGCTGGATCGAGCTCGACATGGCGCGGGCCGTGACGCCCCAGGCCTGGGCGCCGCACCTGGCGGGGGTCGAGGCGGTGGTGAACTGCGCCGGCGCGCTGCAGGACGGCGGCCGCGATTCGGTCGAGGCGGTGCATCACGCCGGCCCGGCGGCGCTGTTCGCGGCCTGCGAGGCCGCGGGCGTGCGCCGCGTGATCCAGATCTCCGCCATCGGCGCCGACCGGGGCCAGCTCAGCGCCTTCTCCCGCACCAAGGCCGAGGGCGACGCCGACCTCGCCCGTCGCGACCTGGACTGGGTGATCCTGCGCCCCTCCGTGGTGGTGGGCCGCTCGGCCTACGGCGGCAGCGCCCTCTTCCGCGCCCTGGCCAGCCTGCCCCTCCTGCCGCGCATCGGCGCCGCGGGCGAGCTGCAGATCGTTCAGCTGGACGATGTGGTTGAGACCATCGCGGTCCTCCTGCCGCCCGAGGCGCCCGCGCGCGTGGCGCTGGAGCTGGCCGGGCCCGAGCGACTCAGCTTCGACCAGGTGGTCGCCACCTATCGCCAGTGGCTCGGCTATCGGCCGGCGCGGGCGGTTCCGGGCGCCTTCCTCATGCCGCTGATGTACCGCCTCGGCGACCTTGCGGGCCTGCTCGGCTGGCGGCCGCCGATCCGCAGCAACGCCCGGCGCGAGATGGTGCGCGGCGCGGTCGGCGACCCCGGTCCCTGGATGGCGGCGACCGGAATCCGCCCGCGCCCATTCGGCGAGGCCCTGGCGGCCGAGCCGGCGTCCGTCCAGGAGCGCTGGTTCGCCAGCCTCTATCTCCTGAAGGCGGCGGTCTTCACGATCTTCGCCCTCTTCTGGATCGCCACCTTCGCCATCTCGGTGGGTCCGGGGTTCGCGGCCGGCGAACGGCTGATGCTGGAGGCCGGCGCGGGGCCGCTGGCCGGGCCCAGCGTGGTGGCGGGCGCGATCGCCGACCTCCTGGTGGGCCTGGCCATTGCCTGGCGCCCGACGGCGCGCCGGGGCCTCTGGGCCGCGCTCGGGCTGTCCCTCTTCTACCTCGTGGCCGGCTCCATCCTGGTCCCGCGCCTCTGGGCCGAGCCGCTGGGGCCGATGACCAAGATCTTCCCGATCATGGCGCTCAACCTCATCGCCCTGGCCATCCTGGAGGACCGGTGAGCCTCTATTTCCTGCTCAAGTTCCTGCATGTGGTCGGCGCGGCGGTGCTCCTGGGCACGGGCGCCGGCATCGCCTTCTTCATGCTGATGGCGCATCGCACCGGCGATCCCAAGGTGGTCGCGGCGACCGCGCGGGTGGTGGTGATCGCGGATTTCCTGTTCACCACGACGGCGGTGATCGCCCAGCCGGTCACCGGCCTCAGCCTGGCGCACGTGGTCGGCTACCGGCTGACGGAGGGCTGGATCGTGCTCTCCATCGGCCTCTATCTCTGGACCGGCGCCTGGTGGCTGCCGGTGGTCTGGATGCAGGCCCGGATGCGCCGCCTCGCCGAGGCCGCGGCCCAGGCGGGCGAGCCCCTCCCCGCGGCTTATCACCAGCTCTTCCGGCTCTGGTTCGCCTTCGGCTTCCCGGCCTTCGCGGCCGTGATCGCCATCTTCTGGCTGATGATCAGCCGCCCGCAGATCCAGCTGCTGAGTTAGCTTAGGCCGGGACCTTGATCAGGCCGGGACCTTGCTGAGAGCCGCGTCGATGGCGGCGGCGACCTGGTCCACGGCGCCCATGCCGTCCACCTGCACCAGCTTGCCCTGCTGTTCGTAGTACGGCAGCAGCGGCGCGGTCTGGGTGTTGTAGGCGTTCAGCCGGATCTCGAAGCTTTCCGGGTTGTCGTCGGGCCGGCCGCTCTCGGCGAACCGTCCGGCGATGCGCTGCTTCAGCGCTGCGTCGTCCACCTTCAGGCGGATCACCAGGTCGATCTGGCGGCCGCGGCCCTTCAGCATGATGTCCAGCGCCTCGGCCTGGGCCAGGGTGCGCGGGAAGCCGTCGAAGATCGCGCCGCCCGCGGCCTCGGCCTCGGGCAGGCGGCTCTCGATCAGCTCGATGACGATGGCGTCGGAGACCAGCTCGCCGCGCTGCATGATCCCCTCGACCCGCTTGCCCAGCTCCGAGCCGGAGGCGATGGCCGCGCGCAGCATGTCGCCGGTCGACAGCTGCACCATGTTGCGGCCCTCGACCAGGCGCTTGGCCTGGGTGCCCTTGCCCGCCGCCGGCGGCCCGAACAGGATCAGGTTCATACCTAAGCTCTCCCCATGCGGCGCTCTTGTTGGCGCCGTCCCCCCGCGTCAGCCAAGCGGCCGGGACGTCAGCGCCCGCGGCCGCGCAGCTTCGACTTCTTGATCAGGCCTTCGTACTGGTGCGCCAGAAGGTGCGACTGGATCTGCGCCACCGTATCCATGGTCACGCTCACCACGATCAGGATCGAGGTGCCGCCCATGTAGAACTTGGCGTTGAACGCGCCCATCAGCACCTCGGGCACCAGGCACACCACGGCGATATAGGCCGCGCCGATCACGGTCAGGCGGGTCAGGACATAGTCCAGGTACTCCGCCGTGCGCTTGCCGGGCCGGATGCCGGGCAGGAAGCCGCCGTACTTGCGCAGGTTCTCCGCCGTGTCCTCGGGATTGAACACCACCGAGGTGTAGAAGAAGCAGAAGAAGATGATCAGGGCGCCGTAGAGCACCACGAACGCCGGGCGGCCATGCTGCAGCTGGCCCACCGCGAGCGGTAGCCACTGCAGCCATTCGGGCAGGTTGGCGGTGGCGGCGAAGCCCATCACCGTCGCCGGCAGCAGCAGCAGCGACGAGGCGAAGATCGGCGGGATCACGCCCGAGGTGTTGATCTTCAGCGGCAGGAACGAGGTGTCGCCGCCGAACATGCGGTTGCCCACCTGGCGCTTGGGATACTGCACCAAGAGCCGCCGCTGCGAGCGCTCCATGAAGACGATGGCCACGGTCACCACGGCCACGATCAGGATGATGACGATCAGGGCGCCGGCGCTCATCGAGCCGGTGCGGGTCAGCTCCAGGGCCTGCAGCAGGTACTGCGGCAGCTGGGCGACGATGCCGGCGAAGATGATCAGCGAGATGCCGTTGCCCACGCCGCGGCTGGTGATCTGCTCGCCCAGCCACATCAGGAACATGGTGCCGCCGGTCAGGTTCACGACCGTCGAGACGATGAAGAACAGGCCGGGGTTCTGCACGAGACCGGGGCTCTGCGAGAGGCCCACGGCGATGCCGAAGCTCTGGAACACCGCCAGCACCACGGTCAGGTAGCGGGTATATTGGTTGAGCGTCTTGCGCCCCGCCTCCCCGCCTTCCTTCTTCAGCTTCTCCCACGGCGGATAGACCGTCTGCAGCAGCTGCACGATGATCGAGGCCGAGATGTAGGGCATCACGTTCAGGGCGAAGATCGCCATGCGCTGCACGGCGCCGCCGGAGAACATGTTGAACATGCCCAGGATGCCCTGGGCCTGGCCCGTGAAGGCGTGCTGGAACGCGACCGCGTCGATCCCGGGGATGGGGATGAAGGTGCCCAGGCGATAGACGATCATCGCCCAGAGCGTGAACCAGATACGCTTGTGAAGCTCCGTGGCCTTCTGGAAGGCCTCGAAGTTCAGATTGGCGGCGAGCTGTTCAGCGGCCGAAGCCATTCAGCAAATCCCCTGACTCGTGGTCATCACCAGATAAGGCGCGTTGGCCCCGAGCGCGAGGCCAACGGCGCCGCAGGTGCGTCAGGCTTCCGCCGCAGCCGCTTCCGGCTTGGTGGTGGTCAGCGTGCCGCCGGCCTTCTCCACGGCCGCGCGGGCCGAGGCGGTGGCGGCGTAGACGGTGAGGGTCAGCTTCGACTTCAGCTCGCCCTCGCCCAGCAGCTTCACGCCGTCCTTGGCCCGGCGGATGACGCCGGCCTTCAGCAGGGCGTCGGCGTCGATGGCCGCCTTGGCGTCCAGCTTGCCGGCGTCGATCGCCTGCTCGATCCGCCACAGGTTCACCTCGGCGAAGTCCTTGCGGTTGCGCGAGTTGAAGCCGCGCTTGGGCATGCGCATGTGCAGCGGCATCTGCCCGCCTTCGAAGCCGAAGACCGACACGCCGGAGCGCGCCTTCTGGCCCTTCACGCCGCGACCGGCGGTCTTGCCCTTGCCCGAACCCGGGCCGCGGCCGACGCGCATGCGGTTCTTGGTGGAGCCCTCGCGCGGAGCGAGTTCGTTGATCTTGGTCATGTGCGCCTCTCCTTGGAGATCTGTCGCCCGGCGGAAGCCGGACTCGGCTTGGTTGTTATCCCTCCTCTTTAGGGGAGGGAACGACTCGCCGAAGGCGAGCGGGGTGGGGGTCAACAGTTCCAGGCTGGGCGCCAGGACCTCATTCCCCCACCCGGCTCGCGCCTTCGGCGCGATCCACCCTCCCCTAAAGAGGAGGGATGGGGTGTCCTACTTCACCACCTCGACCAGGTGGTGGACCTTGGCGATCATGCCGCGGATCGCCGGAGTGTCCTCCAGCGTCTTGGTGCGGCCGACGCGGTTCAGGCCCAGGCCGACCAGGGTCGCGCGCTGGTCCTTGGTCCGGCGGATCGGGCTGCCGGTCTGACGAACGGTGATCTGAGCCATCTGTCTTAGCCTTCCGCGTCCGCGGTCGCCGCCTCTTGCGAGGCCGGGGCGGCCGAGGCGCCATCCGAGCGGCGACCGATCACGTCGGAGACCTTCTTGCCGCGCTTGGCCGCCACTTGGCGGGGCGAGGACTGGGCCTTCAGCGCTTCGAACGTCGCGCGCACCATGTTGTAGGGGTTGGACGAGCCGACCGACTTGCCGACCACGTCCTGGACGCCCAGGGTTTCCAGCACCGCGCGCATCGGGCCGCCGGCGATCACGCCGGTGCCGGGAGGCGCCGCGCGGACCATGACCTTGCCCGCGCCCCAGCGGCCGTTGCCGTCGTGGTGCAGGGTGCGGCTCTCGCGCAGCGGAACGCGGATCATCGACTTCTTGGCTTCTTCGGTCGCCTTGCGGATGGCTTCCGGCACTTCGCGCGCCTTGCCGTGACCGAAGCCCACGCGGCCCTTCTGATCGCCGACGACCATCAGGGCGGCGAAGGAGAACCGGCGGCCGCCCTTAACGGTGGCCGCGACGCGGTTGATATGGACCAGCTTTTCGACGATTTCGCTGTCGCGTTCCTCGTCGGGATTGCGGTTGCGACGATCGCCGCGCTGTTCGTCTCTGCGAGCCATGATCGTTCCTTAGAAATTCAGGCCGGCTTCGCGCGCGGCGTCCGCCAGGGCCTTGACCCGGCCGTGGTACAGGTAGCCGCCACGGTCGAAGACGACGTCCTTGACGCCCTTTTCGATCGCGCGCTGGGCCACGAGGGCGCCGACCTTGGCGGCGGCGTCCTTGTCGGACCCCTTGGCCGCGCCCTTCTCGCCTTCCAGCGAGGAGGCGGCCGCGAGGGTCACGCCGCGCTCATCGTCGATGATCTGGGCGTAGATGTTCTTGGACGAGCGGAACACCGACAGGCGCGGGCGGCCGTTCGCCACCGACCGGAGCCGGGTGCGGACGCGCTGGGCGCGGCGCTGGGTGGAGTCACGGGGAGTAAGGGCCATGGCTTACTTCTTCTTGCCTTCCTTGCGCCGGACCGTCTCGCCCTGATAGCGCACGCCCTTGCCCTTGTAGGGCTCCGGCGGACGGATGCGGCGGATCCGGGCGGCGGTTTCGCCGACCATCTGCTTGTCGATGCCCGAGATGCGGATCTCGGTCTGCTTCGGCACGGTGAACGAGATGCCGGCGGGCGGCGGGATGTCCACGTCGTGGCTGAAGCCCAGCTGCATGGAGAGCGCCTGGCCCTTCATCGCCGCGCGGTAGCCCACGCCCACCAGCTCGAGCGTCTGCTCGTAGCCCTGGGTGACGCCGACCACCATGTTGTTCACCAGCGTGCGCGACAGGCCCCACATCGCTTGCGCGCGGGTTTCGTCGTTGCGCTTGGCGAGGCGGATCTCGCCGCCCTCGTGCGTGACCTCGATCTCGTCGGCCACGGTCCAGGCGAGCTGGCCCTTGGGGCCCTTCACCGTGACGGTCTGGCCTTCGACGGTGACGGTGACGCCGCTCGGGACGGCCACGGCCTTCTTTCCGATACGAGACATCTTAGTAGACCCGGCAGAGCACTTCGCCGCCCACGTTGGCCTCACGGGCCGCGGTGTCCGACATGACGCCCTTCGGCGTCGACAGGATCGAGATCCCGAGGCCGTTCTTCACCGGCTTCAGGTCCTTGATCGACGAATAGACGCGGCGGCCCGGCTTGGAGACGCGGCTGATCTCGACGATGACGGGGGCGCCGTCAAAGTACTTCAGCTCGACCTCGAACTCCGGGAAGGCGCCGGGCTTTTCCACCAGGTGGTAGCCACGGATGTAGCCTTCATCCAGCAGCACATCGAGGAGGCGCGCGCGCATCTTCGAGGCCGGCGTGGAGACCTTGCTGCGGCCGCGCGAGGCGGCGTTCTTGATGCGGGCGATCAGATCGCCGATGGGGTCGTTGACCATCTGTGATCCTCCCTTACCAGCTCGACTTGACGAGGCCGGGGATCAGCCCGTGCGAACCGAGGTCGCGCAGGGAAATCCGGCTCATCTTCAGCTTGCGGTAGTAGCCGCGCGGACGGCCCGTGATCTCGCAACGGTTGCGGATCCGGGTCTTGGACGAGTTGCGGGGCAGCTCGGCCAGCTTGAGGCGGGCTTCGAAACGCTCCTCCAGCGGCAGGCTCTCGTTGTTGGCGGTGGCCTTCAGCGCATCGCGCTTGGCGGCGTACTGCTTCACGAGCTGCTTGACGTGGTCGTTGCGGTTGACGGCGCTTTTCTTTGCCATGTGTCTGTTCCTTCCCGCCGCTTACGCTTGAACGAACGGGAACTGGAATTCCCTGAGGAGCTCGCGGGCTTCCTCATCGGTCTTCGCAGTGGTGGCGACGATGATGTCCATGCCCCAGATCTGGTCGATCTGGTCGTAGTTGATCTCCGGGAACACGATGTGCTCCTTCAGGCCCATGGCGTAGTTGCCGCGGCCGTCGAAGGACGTGGGCTTCAGGCCCCGGAAGTCCTTCACGCGCGGCAGCGCGATGGTGATCAGACGGTCGAGGAACTCGTACATCTGATCCTTGCGCAGGGTGACCTTGCAGCCGACCGTCATGCCTTCGCGAAGCTTGAACGTCGCGATCGACAGGCGGGCCTTGGTGGCCACCGGCTTCTGGCCGGCGATCTTCGCCAGGTCGCCCATCGCCGAGTTGATCTTCTTGGAGTCGGCGACAGCCTCGCCGACACCCATGTTGATCACGATCTTGTCCAGCTTCGGGATCTGCATCTCGTTCGTGTAGCCGAACTTTTCCTTCAGCTGGGCACGGATGCGCGAGCGGTATTCGGCCTTGAGCCGGGGTTCGTAAGCTTGGTCAGCCATTGATCACCTCGCCGGTCGTCTTGGCGACACGGACCTTCTTGTCGCCCTCGACCTTGAAGCCGACGCGGGTCGGCTTGCCGTTCGAATCGACGATGGCCACGTTCGACAGGTGGAGCGACGCTTCCTTGTTCTTGATGCCGCCTTGCGGGTCGAGCTGGCTCGGGCGGGTGTGGCGCTGAACCATGTTCAGGCCTTCCACGACGACGCGCTCGTCCTTGGGGAGGACCTTCAGGACATTGCCCTGACGGCCCTTGTCCTTGCCGGCCAGGACGACCACCCGGTCGCCCTTCTTGATCTTGGCGGCCATCACAGCACCTCAGGGGCGAGCGAGATGATCTTCATGTGGTTCTTGGCGCGCAGTTCGCGGGGAACCGGGCCAAAGATCCGCGTGCCGATCGGCTCGGATTGCTTGTTGACGATGACGGCGGCGTTCTTGTCGAACCGGATCACCGAGCCGTCCTTGCGCTTGATCGCCTGGCTGGTGCGCACGACGATCGCCTGCAGCACATCGCCCTTCTTCACCCGGCCGCGCGGAATGGCTTCCTTCACGGACACGACGATCTTGTCGCCCACCGAGGCGTAGCGGCGCTTCGCACCGCCGAGCACCTTGATGCACATGACCCGGCGGGCGCCGGAGTTGTCGGCGACGTCCAGGTTAGTTTGCATCTGGATCATGGGTCGCGATCCTTACGCTTGGGCCGCGCTGCCAGCCGGCAGCACTTCCCAGGTTTTGGTCTTCGACTTGGGCGCGCACTCGATGATGCGCACGATCTCGCCGGTCTTGCAGACGTTGGCCTCGTCATGGGCGTGGTACTTCTTGGACCGACGGACGGTCTTGCGCAGCACCGGGTGCAGGAAGGTCCGCTCGACCTTCACCACCACCGTCTTGTCGCCCTTGTCGGAGACGACAACGCCCTCGAGAATTCGCTTTGGCATTGGTCCTATCTCCTCAGGCCTGGGCCTGTTTGCCGCGCAGGACGGTCTTGATGCGCGCGATATCCTTGCGCACCTCACCGACGCGGTGGGTCTTCTCGATCTGGCCGGTCGCCTTCTGGAAGCGCAGGTTGAACTGCTCCTTCTTCAGGGAGACGAGCTGGTCGGCCAGCTGATCGGGGGTCAGGCCCCGGACGTCTTCGATCTTCATCACGCGTGCTCCGCGACCGGCGCGTCGATGCGCGTGACGATGCGGGTCTTCACCGGAAGCTTCGCCGCGCCGAGGCGCAGGGCTTCACGGGCCACATCGTCCGGCACGCCGTCGATTTCGAACATGATCCGGCCGGGGTGAACCCGGGCGGCCCAGAATTCCACGGCGCCCTTGCCCTTGCCCATCCGCACTTCGGCGGGCTTACCGGTCACGGGAACGTCGGGGTAGATGCGGATCCACACCCGGCCCTGGCGCTTCATCTGACGCGTGATCGCGCGGCGGGCCGCTTCGATCTGGCGCGCGGTGACGCGTTCGGGCTCGACCGACTTCAGGCCGTAGGAGCCGAAGTTCAGGGTGAAGCCGCCCTTCGCCAGGCCGTGGATACGGCCCTTGAACTGCTTGCGGTACTTGGTGCGCTTGGGAGACAGCATCGCTCTTCGTCCTTAGGCGTTCTGCGGCTCGCCGCGGCGCTCGCGGCGCGGGCCGCGGTCCGGACGGTCGCGGTCACGGCCACCGCCTTCACCGGCAGGCCCGCTCTCGCCGGCCAGGCGCTTGTCGAGGGCCATCGGGTCGTGGTCCAGGACCTCGCCCTTGAAGACCCACACCTTCACGCCGATGATGCCGTAGGTGGTCTTGGCCTCGGTGAAGCCGTAGTCCACGTCGGCGCGCAGGGTGTGCAGCGGCACGCGGCCTTCGCGATACCATTCCATCCGCGCGATTTCCGCGCCGCCCAGGCGGCCCGACACGTTGATGCGGACGCCCTTGGCGCCCAGGCGCATGGCCGACTGCATCGAGCGCTTCATGGCGCGGCGGAAGGCGACCCGGCGTTCCAGCTGCTGGGCGATGTTCTCGGCGATCAGCTGGGCGTCGGTCTCGGGCTTGCGGATCTCGACGATGTTCAGGTGAACCTCGCCGTCCGTCATCGCCGCCACGTCCTTGCGCAGCTTCTCGATGTCCGCGCCCTTCTTGCCGATGATCACGCCAGGGCGCGCGGCATAGATGGTGATGCGGCACTTCTTGTGCGGACGCTCGATGATGATCCGCGACACGCCCGCCTGGTAGAGGCGCTTCTTCAGCGCGCGGCGGACCTTGATGTCTTCGTGCAGCAGGCGGCCGTACTCGGGGCCGTCGGCGAACCAGCGGCTGTCCCAGGTGCGGTTGATGCCGAGGCGCAGCCCGACCGGATTGATTTTCTGCCCCATCAGGCGGCCTCACCCACTTCGCGGACCACGATCGTGATCTCGCTGAACGGCTTTTCGATGCGCGAGGCGCGACCGCGGGCGCGGGCGGCAAAGCGCTTCATGATCAGGTTCTTGCCCACGAAGGCCTCGGCCACCACCAGCGAGTCGATGTCGAGGTTGTGGTTGTTCTCGGCGTTGGAGATCGCCGAGTAGAGGGCCTTGCGGACGTCCTTGGCGATGCGCTTGGGGCTGAACTCGAGTTCGTTCAGCGCACGCTGCACCTTCAGGCCGCGGATCGACTGGGCCACCAGGTTGAGCTTGCGCGCGCTGGTGCGGAGGGTCCGCACCTTGCACATCGCTTCGGCGCCGGTAAGACGGCGGGCTTTCGCTTGCTTAGCCATCTTACTTCCTCTTGGCCTTCTTGTCGGCCGCGTGGCCGGGGAAGAAGCGGGTCGGGGCGAACTCGCCCAGCTTCATGCCGACCATGTCTTCCGAGACGAGCACGGGGACGTGCTTCTGGCCGTTGTGGACGCCGAACGTCAGGCCCACGAACTGCGGCATGATCGTCGAGCGGCGCGACCAGGTCTTGATCACGTCCTTGCGGCCGGAGCCCTGCAGGGCCTCGGCCTTCTTCAGCAGATACCCGTCGACGAACGGGCCTTTCCAGACGGAACGGGTCATGGCTTAGCGAGCCTTCCGAGCGTGACGCGAGCGGATGATGAACTTGTCCGTCGCCTTGTTCTTGCGGGTCTTGCGGCCCTTGGTCGGCTTGCCCCACGGCGTCACCGGGTGACGGCCGCCGGACGTCTTGCCTTCACCGCCGCCGTGCGGGTGGTCGATGGGGTTCATGGCCACGCCGCGCACGTGCGGGCGCCAGCCCTTGTGGCGGTTGCGGCCGGCCTTGCCCATGGACTCGTTCATGTGGTCGGGGTTCGACACCGCGCCCACCGTGGCCATGCAGCTGTCCATCACCATGCGCAGCTCGCCCGAACCCAGGCGGATCTGGGCGTAGCCGGCGTCGCGGCCGACCAGCTGGGCGTAGGTGCCGGCCGAGCGGGCCATCTGGCCGCCCTTGGCGGGCTTCAGCTCGACATTGTGGATGATCGTGCCGATCGGCATGCCGCGCAGCGGCATGGCGTTGCCCGGCTTCACGTCGGCCCGTTCCGAGGCCACCACCGTGTCGCCCACCTTCAGGCGCTGCGGCGCCAGGATGTAGCTGAGCTCGCCGTCGGCGTACTTCACCAGGGCGATGAACGCCGAACGGTTGGGGTCGTACTCCAGGCGCTCGACCGTCGCGGGCACGTCCCACTTGCGGCGCTTGAAATCCACCAGGCGGTACAGGCGCTTGGCGCCGCCGCCGCGGAAGCGGACAGCGATACGGCCACCGCCGCCACGACCGCCGGACTTGGAGAGACCCTCGACGAGGGACTTCTCCGGGCGGCCCTTGTGGAGCTCGGACTTGTCGACCAGGACCAGCTCGCGGCGGCCCGGCGACGTCGGATTGAATTGCTTCAAGGCCATCGGATCAGAGCCCCGTGGTGATGTCGATCGACTGGCCCTCGGCCAGGGTCACGATCGCTTTCTTGACGTCCGACCGCCGGCCCTTGATGCCGCGGAAGCGCTTGGTCTTGCCCTTCACGTTGATCGTATTGACCTTCGTGACATTGACCTTGAACAGCGCTTCGACGGCGGCGGCGATCTCGTCCTTGGTGGCGGTGTCGGCGACGCGGAAGACCACCTTGTTCTGCTCGGAAAGCAGCGTGGCCTTTTCGGTGATCACCGGCGACAGGATGGTGTCGTAGTGACGGATGGTGGGTTCCACGGCCATTACGCGGCCTCCTCAGGCTGGAAGCGCGCCTGGATCGCGGCGACCGCGTCCTTGGTCAGGACCAGGGTCTTGCGACGCAGCACGTCGTAGACGTTGAGGCCGGCGTTCGGCAGCACGTCCACGTTCGGGATGTTGCGCGCCGCCAGGCCGAAGTTCTTGTCCACCTCGACCCCGGCGATGACCAGGGCGTGGGTGACGCCGATCTTGCCGAGCGTTTCGCGCAGGGCCGCGGTCTTCGGATCCGCCAGCGTCACGTTGTCCACGACGATCAGCGAGCCGTCCTTGGCCTTGGAGGACAGCGCATGGCGCAGGGCCAGGGCGCGGACCTTCTTGGGCAGGTCGAAGGCGTGGCTGCGGACCACGGGGCCGTGGGCCTTGGCGCCGCCGACGAACTGGGCCGCCCGGCGCGAGCCGTGACGGGCGCCGCCGGTGCCCTTCTGCTTGTACATCTTCTTGCCCGTACGAGAGACCTCGTTGCGGACCTGGATCTTGTGGTTGCCCGAGCGGCGCTTGGCGAGCTGCCAGGTGACGCAGCGCTGCAGGATGTCGGCGCGGATCTCTTCGATGCCGAAGATGTCGTCCGGGAGCTCGATCGAGCCGCCCTTCCCGCCGTCCAGCTTGATGACGTCGAGTTTCATTACGCTTGGTCCCCAGCTTCAGGCGTGGCGGCCTCGGCGGGCGCTTCGGTCACGGCGGGTTCTTCAGCCGCGGCGGCCTGGGCCGGCTGGCCCTTGCCACGGAAGGCGCCCGGCTTGGGAGCCGCTTCCGGCAGGCGCGACTTCACCGCGTCGCGGATCTTGACGAACGTGCCCTCGGTGCCGGGCACGGCGCCCTTCACCATGATCAGGCCGCGCTCGACGTCGACGCGCCAGACGGTGACGTTGAGGGTGGTGACGGTTTCCTGGCCGTAGTGGCCGGCCATCTTCTTGCCCTTGAACGTACGGCCCGGGTCCTGCCGCTGGCCGGTCGAGCCGTGCGAGCGGTGGGAGACGGACACGCCGTGGGTGGCGCGAAGGCCGCCGAAGTTCCAGCGCTTCATGGCGCCGGCGAAGCCCTTGCCGACCGTGGTGGCGGTGACGTCGATCTTCTGGCCCGGCACGAAGTGGTCGGCGGTGATCTCCGCGCCCACGTCGATCAGGTTCTCCTCGGACACCCGGAACTCGACGACGCGAGCCTTGGGTTCGACCTCGGCCTTGCCGAAGTGGCCGCGCAGGGCCTTGGAGGTGTTCTTGGGTTTCTTGGCGCCCGCGCCGAGCTGGAGGGCCACGTAGCCGTCCTTCTCCTTGGTGCGTTGCGCCACGACCTGGCAGCCTTCGAGGCTGAGCACGGTCACGGGTACGTGGGCGCCCGCTTCGTCGAAGAAGCGCGCCATGCCCAGCTTTTTGGCGATCACGCCGGTTCGCATCGGACCGATCCCCTTAGAGCTTGATCTCGACGTCCACGCCGGCGGACAGGTCGAGCTTCATCAGCGCGTCCACGGTCTGCGGG
>JAEKKJ010000028.1 GCA_019510435.1 Caulobacterales bacterium
GACCATCCGCATGATCGAGACCCAAGTCGACCGCTACGCCACCGCCATGCTGCTGGCCCTCGGCCTCCTGGCCTCCGTCGCCTTCGCCACCGCCGGCCTCGCGTAAGACCCACCCACCTCACGCGACGGACAAGGGCCCTGCGGGGCCCTTTTTCGTTGGGAAATTCCCTCCCCGCGGACGCAACTACCCGCCGGCCGCCAGCACGGCGGCCAGGCCCTCGCGGTAGGTCGGATAGGCGGGCCGCCAGCCGAGCTCGGCCTTGGCGCGGGCGTTCGAGACCCGCTTGCTCTCCGCGTAGAACCGCAGCGCCGGACCTGACAGCCCCGCCTCGGCGAGGGGGATCTCCGGTGGCGGCGCCATGCCCAGGAGCTGGGCGGCGTAGGCGATGACCTCGCTGTTGGGGGCGGGCTCGTCGTCGCAGAGGTTGTAGACGCCGCCCGCCCGTGGCCGGCCGATCGAGGCTTCCAGTCCCGTCGCCAGGTCGTCCACGTGGATGCGGCTGAACACCTGCCCGGGCGCGGCGATCCGCTGGGCGCGTCCCGCGCGCAGCCGGTCGAAGGCCGACCGGCCGGGCCCATAGATGCCGGGCAGCCGGAAGATCGCGACCGTCAGGCCCATGCCGCGGCCCACCTCCAGCCAGTCGCGCTCGGCCCCCACGCGGCGCGCGCCCTCGATGGACTGCGCGGCCAGCCGGCTCTGCTCGGTGACCCAGCCGCCGTGGCGGTCGCCGTAGACGCCAGTGGTGGAGAGGTAGCCCGTCCAGTCGGGGAAGGCCCCGGCCTCGGCCATGGGCCCGACCAGGGCGTTCAGCCCCGGGCAGCCGTCGGGGCCCGGTGGAGCGGTGACGAGCAGCGCCTGGGTCTGCGCCAGCGCGCGCACCAGCGCGGCGCGGTCGGCCAGGTCAACGGGCTGGGCGCCGTCGGCGGCGATCCGGCCGGCGCCCTCGACGTCGCGGTGCGTGGCCGCCACCTGCCAGCCCTTCGCGGCCAGCCGCCGGGCCAGCGCCCGCCCGGAAAAGCCGTAGCCGAATAGGAAGAGCCGCATGAGCCCGCCCTATAGCAGCTCCGTGATGGCCTTGCGGGCGGCGTCGGCAAGGTCGGGGCGGGAGAGGGCGAAGGCGACGTTGGCGCGCAGCAGGCCGATCTTGTCGCCGCAGTCGTAGGTGGTCCCGTCATATTCCAGGGCGTGGAAGGCCTGCCGCCGCATCAGGGCCGCCATGCCGTCGGTGAGCTGGATCTCACCGCCCGCGCCGCGCTCCTGGGTCTCGAGGATCTGGAAGATCTCGGGCTGCAGGATGTAGCGGCCGGAGATGAAGAGGTTCGAGGGCTCCGTGCCGGGCGCGGGTTTCTCCACCATCCCCGTCATGCGGTTGAGCCGGCCGGCATGGCCCTCCAGCGCCACGATGCCGTACTTGTGGGCCTCGCCTTCCGGCGCGGGCTCGACCACCACGATGTTGCCGCCCACCTGCTCGTAGGCCGCGACCGCCTGGGCCAGCGCCGGCGGCTCGGCCTGCATCAGCATGTCGGGCAGCATCACCGCGAACGGCTCGTCGCCGATCACGTGGCGCGCGCACCAGACGGCGTGGCCCAGGCCCAGGGGCGCCATCTGACGGATGAAGCTCATCTGGCCGGGCTCGCCCAGGTCGCGGCGCAGGTCCTCCAGGATGTCCAGCTTGCCCTTGGCGGCCAGGGCCTGCTCGATCTCGGGGATGGCGTCGAAATAGTCCTCGATGGCCGCCTGGCCGCGGCCGACGATGAAGACGAAATGCTCGATCCCGGCGGCGCGCGCCTCCTCCACGATGTAGCTGAGGATCGGCCGGTCCACGACGTTCAGCAGGTTCTTGGGCGTGGTTTTGGCGCCGGGCAGCACCCGGGTGCCCAGTCCCGCCACCGGCAGGACCGCCTTCTTCACGCGCGTCGACATACGGTCCCTCCGAACGACAAATCCTGGCCGGGGCCGCACCCCGCCGCGCCCGTACTCGCGATCCCCTAAAGCGTTCCGCGCCAGGGCGAAGATTTTTTCGCGGGCCGGGCACGATCACGATTTTGAGAACGCACGAAGTTGTGTAGGGTCGGCGGCGTCGGGGGATTCACCCCAAGGGGAGCCAACTCAAATGAAGCTTCGCATTCTGACCGTCGCTGCCGCGGGCGTCCTGGCTTTGAGCCTGGCTGCCTGCCAAAAGAAGGAAGAGGCTCCGGCCGCTCCGGCTTCTGACGCCGCCGCTGCTCCGGCCGCTCCTGCCGCTGCTCCGGCCGCTCCGGCCGCCGACGCCGCTGCTGCTCCGGCCGCCGCTCCGGCCGCCGACGCGGGCGCGATGTCCAGCTCGGCTCCGGCCGCTGCTCCGGCTGCTCCGGAAAAGAAGTAAGCCCTTCTCCTTCGAGATAGGTTTCGGACGGCCGCCCTTCGGGGCGGCCGTTTTCGTTTGGGGATGGTGTAGTGCGCAGGCGCGTCAGCGCGATTTTTGAACCACGAACCACACGAACCACACGAACGGGGCCTCGCGTACCGGACCGCGGATAGCCCTCGCCGATCCCAGGGATAAGACCCTCACGCGACCGCGGCCGGTTCGTGTGGTTCGTGTGGTTCGTGGTTCAAAGACGGCGCCTGCGGCGCGCAGGCGGCGCCGTCGGACAGGGCGTGGGAGCCCTGTCGGCTCTGCCTCACCGTGATCGCTGCGCGATCTGTCCCTCCCCATCAAGGGAGGGACGACACTGCGCTCACTCCACGGTCACCGACTTCGCCAGGTTGCGGGGCTGGTCCACGTCCGCGCCCTTCTGGACGGCCACGTGGTAGGCCAGCAGCTGGATCGGGGCGGACATCACCAGGGGCGCGACCAGCGGGTCGCAGCGCGGCGCCGTCACCACCACCTTCGCGCCGGCCGGGGCATGCCGCTCGCCATCGGGGTCGGTGATGAAGATCACCTGGCCGCCGCGGGCCATCACCTCGCTCATGTTCGAGGCGGACTTCTCGAAATAGCTGTCGAAGGGCGCGAGGATCACGATCGGGGTCTGCTCGTCGACCAGGGCGATCGGCCCGTGCTTCAGCTCGCCGGCGGCATAGCCCTCGGCGTGGATGTAGCTGATCTCCTTCAGCTTCAGCGCCCCTTCCAGGGCCAGCGGATACATCGGCCCGCGGCCCAGGTAGAGCACGTCCCGCGCCTTGGCGACCTCGACGGCGATGCCGCGCACCGCGTCCTCCAGCTGGATGGACTCGGCGATCAGGCGCGGCGCCTCCAGCAGCACCCGCACCAGCCGCTGCTCCTCGGCCTCGTCGATCCGGCCTCGCGCCCGGGCCGCGGCCACCGACAGGGCGATCAGCACGCTGACCTGGGCGGTGAAGGCCTTGGTGGAGGCGACCCCGATCTCCGGGCCGCAGTGGATCGGCCACACCACGTCCACCTCGCGGGCCATGGTGGATTCCTGGGCGTTGACGATCGCCGCGCTCTTCATGCCCTTGGCCTGGCAGTAGCGCAGGGCGGCCAGGGTGTCGGCCGTCTCGCCCGACTGCGACATGGCGATCACCAGCGCTCCGGCGCGCAGCGACGGCTGGCGGTAGCGGAATTCCGAGGCGATCTCCACGTCCACCGGCAGGTCGGCCAGGGTCTCGATCAGGTACTTGCCCACCATGCCGGCGATGAACGAGGTGCCGCAGGCGACGATCTGGATCCGCTCCAGGCCCGCGAAGTCCACCTCGCCGGGGATGCGGGTGCGGTCCGAGAGGGCGTCCACATAGCCGGAGATGGTGTGCTGGCACCCCTCGGGCTGGTCGTGGATCTCCTTTTCCATGAAGTGGCGGTAGTTGCCCTTCTCGACCAGGGCGGCGGAGGCGGCGACCGTGCGCACGGCGCGCTCCGCCGGCCGGCCTTCGGCGTCGAAGATCCGCGCCGAGGTGTGGTCGATGGCGACGAAATCGCCTTCCTCGAGATAGGCCACCCGGTTGGTGAACGGCCCGACCGCCAAGGCGTCGGAGCCCAGGAACATCTCGCCCTCGCCATAGCCCACCACCAGCGGACTGCCGCGGCGCGCGCCCAGGATCAGGTTCTCCTCGCCGGCGATCAGCACGCCGATGGCGTAGGCGCCGGCCAGCTGGTCCAGGGTCGCCTTCAAGGCGTCGGTGGGGGCCTTCCCCTTGTCCAGCTCGGCGTTGAGCAGGGCGGCGATGACCTCGGTGTCGGTCTCGCTCTCGAAGCTGTAGCCCTTGGTCTTCAGCCCCTCGCGCAGCTCGGCGAAGTTCTCGATGATGCCGTTGTGGACCAGGGTCACCCGGCCGCTGGTGTGCGGGTGGGCGTTGCGGGTGCTGGGGCCGCCGTGGGTGGCCCAGCGGGTGTGGCCGATGCCGACGGTGGCGTTCAGCGGCTCGGCCGCCAGCACCTCTTCCAGCGCCCGGATCTTGCCCGCCGCGCGCCGCCGCTCGACGCCCCGGTCGGTGAAGCCGGCGATCCCGGCGGAGTCATAGCCGCGATACTCCAGCCGCTTCAGGCTCTCGATCAGCCGATCCTGGACCGATTTTTTTCCGACGATGCCGATAATGCCGCACATGTGGCGCCGTCATCCTTTGTGGTAAGGGCGAATCTTGGGCGTTCCCCCCGGGCAGCGGGGCTTTATCATTCGCACAGACCGCGTCGACTAAATCTCAGTTTCGGATCGTTTCCAGACCCCTTCCCGCGAGCATCCCAATGAGCAAGCGCGCCTACTTCGGCACCGATGGAATTCGCGGCGAAGCCAATCGCCATCCGATGACGGCCGAGGTGGCGCTGCGGGTCGGCATGGCGGCCGGCAAGATGTTCATGTCCAACGACGAGCGGCGCCACCTGGTGGTGATCGGCAAGGACACGCGCCTGTCGGGCTATATGATCGAGCCGGCGCTGGTGGCCGGCTTCACCAGCGTGGGCATGGACGTGCGCCTGTTCGGCCCGCTGCCGACCCCGGGCGTGGCCATGATGACCCGCTCGCTGCGCGCCGACCTGGGCGTGATGATCTCGGCCTCGCACAACGCCTTCTCCGACAATGGCATCAAGCTGTTCGGCCCCGACGGCTACAAGCTCTCCGACGACAAGGAGATCGAGATCGAGGCCCTGATGGACGAGGGCCTGGGCCAGAACCTGGCCTCGCCGTCGGCGCTGGGCCGGGTGCAGCGGATCGACGACTGCCAGGCCCGCTACATCGAGATCGCCAAGGCCACCTTCCCGCGCCGGCTCAGCCTCAGCGGCATGCGCATCGTCATCGATTGCGCCAATGGCGCCGCCTACAAGGTCGCGCCGGAGGCGCTGCACGAGCTGGGGGCGGAGGTGATCCGGGTGGGCGTGACGCCCAACGGCTTCAACATCAACCAGGAATGCGGCTCCACCCATCCGGCCGCCATGCTGAAGGTGGTCAAGGAGTACCGCGCCGATATCGGCATCGCGCTCGACGGCGACGCCGACCGGCTGGTGATCTGCGACGAGAAGGGCCAGGTCATCGACGGCGACCAGATCATGGCGCTGATCGCCGCCGACTGGAGCAAGCGCGACAAGCTGCGCGGCGGCGGCGTGGTGGCCACGGTGATGTCCAACCTGGGCCTCGAGCGGTTCCTGGCGACCCGCAAGCTGAAGCTCGAACGCACCCAGGTGGGCGACCGCTACGTCATGGCGCGGATGCGCGAGGGCGGGTTCAACGTGGGCGGCGAACAGTCCGGCCACCTGATCCTCTCGGACTTCTCCACCACCGGCGATGGCCTGCTGGCGGCGCTGCAGGTGCTGGCGGTGCTGAAGGAGAGCGACAAGCCGATGAGCGCCCTGGCCCGCCAGTTCGAGCCGGTGCCCCAACTGCTCGAGAACGTGCGCTTTGCCGGCGGCAAGCCCCTGGAAAGCTCGGACGTCAAGGCGGTCATGGCCGACGCCGAGCAGCGCCTCAACGGCTCCGGCCGCCTGGTGGTGCGCGCGTCCGGCACCGAACCCCTGATCCGCATCATGGCCGAGGGCGACGACGAGAAGCTCGTCAAACAGGTGGTCCGCGAGATCGCCGGCGCCGTGAAGAAGGCCGCAGCCTAGTCGCATCGCGGCGCTCTGCGGACGCGCAGAACAGTCCTGCAAAGCTTCGGATTGGCGCGCCGCGCTGTGCGCCTTACTGCCCGCCTCCCCGTAACCCGTGGCCGTGATGCGCCGTGGGTCGGAGCGGAGTGAGGGCTGGATGCTGCGGATTTTGAAGTGGGTCGCCTACGGGCTGGCGGGCTTGGCCAGCGTGCTCGTCGTGGCCGTGGGCGTCGCGTTCGCGGCCAGCGAGTGGACCATCCGCCGGCCCGTGCCGAAACCCGCGGTGCGGCTGGCGGCGGCGGCCGATCCGGGCGCGGTGGCCCGCGGCCTGCGCGTCGCCACGGTGGCGGGCTGCGCGCAGTGCCACGGCGCCAACTACCAGGGGCGGATGTTCGACGACATCCCGGGCGTGGTGAAGGCCTATGCGCCGAACCTGACCCGCGTGGTGGCGCGTGACTCCGACGCCGACCTGGACCGGGCGATCCGTCACGGCGTGGGATCGGATGGCCGGGCGCTGTGGATCATGCCCTCGGCGACCTTTGCCCATCTGACCGACGCCGAAACCGCCGACCTGCTCGCCTACCTGCGCACCTTCCCGCCAGCTGGGCCGGAGCAGCCGCGCCTGGGCGTGGGCCCGCTTGGACGGATTGCGGTGGTGACAGGCCAGTTCAAGTCCGAGGCTGCGGTGATGGCGGCCCACGAGAACCCGCCGCTGCCGGACCTTGGGCCGCAATATGCGCAAGGCCGTTCGGTGGCCCGCGCCTGCGTGGAATGCCATGGCCCGGCGCTGAGGGGAGGCGGGCCGCTCCACACACCCGACCTGACGATCGCGGCGGCCTACGACCTGCCCGACTTCGCACGGCTGATGCGCACGGGCGTCGCGGCCGGCGACCGCCACGTGGGCATGATGTCCGACACGGCCAAGGTCCGGTTCGCGGTGTTCAGCGACGCCGAGGTCGCCGCCCTGCACGGTTATTTGAAGGCGCGCGCGGACCTCGAGGTGAAGGGCGCGGCAACCAAACCTCTACCCAAGTCGTAATTCCCGTGTCACGCTCGTGACAATCGGTTGGCTCGACCCGGCCGGTGCAAAGAGACGGCTAGGGACTTGGGAGGAAATATGCGGCGCGACCTCGCCTTTTCCGGCGCGGCGCGGCAGGCGGAGCGGCCAGCCCGTTCGATCGCCTGTCTAGCCTTTGTCGGCATTCTGGCCGGGGCGTTCTGGGCCGGTGCGGCCCTGATCGCCGAGAGCTTCATGCGGAGCGGCTTCGGCTTCTAGCCGTCGCTGCGTTCCGCTGGGCGATGATCGGGTGCGTCAGCCCGATCCGCAATTGCGCGGGGCACCGGCGACCGCCGGGCTGCCGCAGCTTAATGACGCCTGCAACTTCGTCTTCGTGGGGCTCGCCCAGGAACCGTTAGCCGTCCTGCGGAGTCGTCCGCACATGAACCCGCCGGGGCAAGGCCGCTTAGGAGGCGCAAGCCCGCAGGGCTTAGGGAGCGCGAGCCCGCAGGGCTTAGGGAGCATACGCCCGCAGGAACGTGTCGATCCCGCGCACGACGTACCCGTCGATCTCTTCCGCCGTCAGGGCAGGCTCGGCGCCCCACAGCCTGAGCCACAGCACATTGCCGATGGTCAGGTCCTTCAGCTGCGAGGCCGCCTGCAAGGGGTCGGCGCGGCGCAGCTGGCCGCTGTCCATCAGGGGTTTCAGTTGGGCGGCGATGCGGTCGCGACCGCGCCGCGGGCCGCTCTCGTAGAACAGGCGTCCCAGCTCGGGGAACCGATCGCCCTCGGCGATCACCAGGCGGTTGATGGCCAGGGCGTCCGGCTGCAGCAGGCGGGCCAGCAGGTTGCGGGCCATCCGCAGCAGGCGGGTGCGCGGGTCGGGCTCGTCGGCCGGAGCCTCGCTGATCCCCTCCAGGACCTCGCCGCATTGGCGCTGAATGACGGCGGCGAACAGCTCCTCCTTGTTCTTGAAGTAGTTGTAGAGGGTGCCCTTCGACCCGCCGAGGCGTGCGGCGATGGTGGACATGGAGGTCGTCGCATAGCCGTCGGCCAGGAAGCAGTCGCGGGCGACGTCCAGGATCGTCTCCCGCCGTTCGTCGCGCTTCGAAACGTTCAGGGCCACCGACATGTCAGATTTCCCTAAGGCTGCGCCTTGACGCCGTCCAGTGGCCGATAATATATGACCGTACTGTACGGTCAGTCCAGTGGCTGATCGTCGCGCTTCCCGCCAACCCTCCCCCCTGAGGCGGTCATGTCACGTTCTGTCATCGCCCTCCTGGCCGGCGCGTCGCTGTTGGCTGGGTGCGCCACCGTTCCCAAGTTGGGCCAGGCGCCCAAGCCCGCCGCGGCGAGCGAGTTCGCCGCCGCCCGCAGTTTCCAGGCCCCGCCCGCGGCCTGGCCTGCCGACCGCTGGTGGAGCGCCTATGGCGACGCCCAGCTCGACGCCCTGATGGACCAGGCGCTGGCGGGCTCGCCGACCCTCGCCGAGGCCGCGGCCCGCCTGCGCGCCGCCCAGGCGCGGGCCCAGGAGGCGCGCGGGGCCACCTTGCCGTCGCTCAGCGCCAATGCGCAGGCGGCCGAGGCCAAGCAGTCCTACAACAACGGCATCCCGCCGGCCTTCGTGCCCCGGGGCTACAACGACACCGGCCGCGCCACCCTGGATCTCAGCTACGACCTGGACCTCTGGGGCCGTAACCGCGCGGCCCTGCGCGCCGCGACCTCGGAGGCCGAGGCGGCGCGGATGGACGCGGCCGAGGCGCGCCTGGTCCTGACCACCGGCGTGGCGGCCGCCTATGCCGACTTCGCCCGCCTGACCGCAGAGCGCGACGCGGCGGAGGCCGCGCTGAAGAACCGCCAGGCTTCTGCGGACCTCGTCGCCCACCGGGTGACCGGCGGCGAGGCCAATGCGGGCGAGGCGGGCCAGGCCCGCGCCGCCGCCGCCACCGCGCGCCAGGACCTGGCCGCCCTCGACGAACAGCTGGCCGTGGCCCGCGACCAGCTGGCGGCCCTCGCCGGCGCCGGGCCCGACCGTGGCCTGGACCTGGTCCGGCCCGCGGCGACGCCGAAGACGGGCTTCGGCCTGCCGCCCAACCTGCAGGCCGACCTGCTGGGTCGCCGCCCCGACCTGCAGGCCGCGCGCCTGCGCGCCGAGGCGGCCGCCAAGCGGATCGACGTGGCCCGGGCCGGCTTCTATCCCAACCTGAACCTGGCGGCCTTCATCGGCGTCCAGTCCCTGGGCCTGAACAACCTGACCAAGTCGGGGTCGGACATCGGCCAGGCGGGCCTGGCCTTCAGCCTGCCGATCTTCGAGGGCGGTCGGCTCCAGGGCGCCTACCGCGGCGCGCGGGCGGACTATGACGCCGCCGTCGCCGCCTACGACCGCACCCTGATCGAGGCGCTGCAGGAGGTGGCTGACGCCGCCGCCGGGCAGCGGGCGCTCTCCCAGCGGCTGGCCGCCGCCCGCGAGGCCCTGGTCCAGGGCGAGGACGCCTACCGGATCGCACGCCTGCGCTACGAGGGCGGCCTCTCCAACTACCTCACCCTGCTGACCGCGGAAGACGCGGTCATCGCCCAGCGCCGCGCGGTCGCCCAGCTCGAGGCCCGCGCCCTCACCCTCGACGCCAGCCTGGTCCGCGCCCTCGGCGGCGGATTCCGGGCCTGAGCCGCTCCTTCCCGAAAGTCGTTCCCATGGCCAGAGACCAAGCTTCCCCCGACGTCGCCGCGCCCGCTGCGGCTCCCGTAACCCAGGCCGGACCGCCCCCGCGGCCCAGCCGGGCCCGCCGCATCCGGCTCTTCATCATCCTGGCGGGGGTGATCCTCGCGGCCGCCGTGCTCTACGGCCTCTATTGGCTGCTGGTGGCGTCCAAGCACGTGGAGACCGACGACGCCTACGTCCAGGCTTCCAGCGCCCAGGTCACCGCCCTGGTCTCGGGGCCGCTGGTCCAGGTGCCGATCCACGAGACCCAGCCGGTGAAGGCCGGCCAGGTGCTGGCCGTCATCGACCCTGCGGACTATCGCCTGGCCGTGGCCAACGCCCAGGCCGCCCTCGACCAGGCCGAGCGGCGGGTGCGCCAGTACTTCGCCAACGACAAGGCCCTGGCCGCCCAGGCCGCCGCCAAGAGCTCCGACATCGCCCGGGCCGAGGCCGAGATGCGCAAGGCCCAGGTGGAATACGACCGCCGCAAGGGCCTCGCCGCCACCGGGGCCGTCTCCGGCGACGAGCTGACCGCCGCCGAGACGGCGCTCGCCTCCGCCCGCTCGGCCCTGGCCCAGGCCAAGGCCAACGCCACGGCGGCCGGCCAGCAGCAGCAGGCCGCCAACGTCCTGATCGCCGGCGCCGACGTGGCCTCCAACCCCGAGGTGGCCGCCGCCCGCACCAAGCTGGCCCAGGCCGAGCTCGACCTGTCGCGCACCGTGATCCGCAGCCCTACCGACGGCGTCGTCACCAAAAACACCATCGAGGTCGGCCAGCGGGTGCAGCCGGGCGTCGCCCTGATGACCATCGTGCCGATCCAGGAGGCCTATGTGGACGCCAACTTCAAGGAGGTGCAGCTGCGCAAGGTCCACGTCGGCCAGCCGGTGACCCTGACCAGCGACCTCTACGGGAGCGGCGTGAAGTTCCACGGCCATGTGGAGGGCTTCTCCGGCGGCACGGGCTCGGCCTTCGCCGTCATCCCGGCCCAGAACGCCACCGGCAACTGGATCAAGGTGGTCCAGCGGATCCCTGTCCGCATCAAGCTCGACCCGAAGGAGCTGGCCCAGCACCCGCTGCGCGTGGGCCTTTCCATGAAGGCCGACATCGACGTGGCGGGCTGAGCGCCATGAGCCAGTCCGCCCAAGCCGCCGCCGGACCGCCCCCGCTCACCGGCGCGGCGCTCTACACCGCCGCCCTGCTGCTGGGCCTCGCCAACTTCATGGTGGTGCTGGACACGACGATTGCGAACGTGTCCGTGCCCCATATCGCCGGGGCCCTGGCGGTCTCGCCCAGCCAGGGCACCTGGGTGATCACCTCCTACAGCGTGGCCGAGGCGATCACCGTGCCGCTCACCGGCTGGCTGGCCCAGCGGTTCGGGCCGGTGAAGGTGTTCGCGGCCGGCATGGCCGGCTTCGGCCTCTTCTCCACCCTCTGCGGCCTCGCCCCCAGCTTCGCCATGCTGGTGGCCTTCCGGGTGATGCAGGGCCTCTGCGGCGGCCCGATCATGCCCATGTCCCAGACCCTGCTCCTGCAGATCTTCCCGAAGGACAAGGGGCCCCAGGCCCTGGGCCTGTGGAGCATGACCACGGTGGTGGCGCCGATCGCCGGCCCGATCCTGGGCGGGCTGATCTCCGACAACATGCACTGGAGCTGGATCTTCTTCATCAACATCCCGGTGGCGGCCCTGGTGGGCGTCGGCGCCTTCCGGATGCTGATTTCCCGCGACATGCGCGGCAAGCGCGTGCCGGTGGACTACGTCGGCCTCGGCCTGCTGGTGGTCTGGGTCGGCGCGATGCAGATCATGCTCGACAAGGGCAAGGAGCTGGACTGGTTCTCGTCTAGCACGATCGTCACGCTGGCCATCGTGGCGGTGATCGGCTTCGCCGCCTTCCTGATCTGGGAGCTGACCTCCGACAACCCGATCGTGAACCTCAAGGTGTTCCGCCACCGCGGGTTCGTGGTGGCGGTGACGACGCTCAGCCTCACCTTCGGGGCCTTCTTCGCCAGCGTGGTGCTGATCCCGCTCTGGCTGCAGACCTCCATGGGCTACACAGCCACCTGGGCCGGCTATGCGGGCTGCCTGAACGGCGTGCTGGCGGTGATCATGTCGCCCATCGTCGCCAAGCTGGTCGGCAAGGTCGACATCCGCGCCCTGGTCTCGTTCGGGGTCTTCTGGATGGCGGGCGTGGCCATGTGGCGGGCGTCCTTCACCACCGACGCCAACTTCTGGGTGATCGCCCTGCCGCAGTTCGTGCTGGGCTTCGCCATGCCGTTCTTCTTCATCCCGACGACGTCGCTCTCCCTATCGTCGGTGCTGCCGCAGGAGACCGCGGCGGCCGCCGGCCTGCAGAACTTCCTGCGAACCACGGCGGCGGCTTTCTCCACCTCGATCATGACCACGGCGTGGGAGAACACCGCCACCGCCAAGCGCACCCTGATGGCCGGCGCCCTGCCGGACCCCCAGGCGGCGCTGGACACCATGACCGCCCGCGGCATGAGCATGGACCAGGCCCTGCGCCAGCTCGAGGGCCTGGTGCAGACCCAGGCGGTGATGATCTCCACCAACCGCATGTTCGAGGTGACGGCTCTCGTGTTCGCCATCGCCGCCTCGATCATCTGGCTGGCGCCCAAGCCGAAGCGGGTGGCGGGCCCGGGCGGCGGGCACTAGGGGCGGGGCGCTTCCGCGCTGCGGACACCGCACTCGGAGACGCCGCTCGACCCATAGAGCCCCAGCCGCCAGGAGAGGCGGACTGGATCACCCGGCCGACCTGAGGGCGCCATGTGGGACCAGGGACGCGCGAACTCAGGCCAGTGGGGCCTGAACGGCTGGTCGCAGTAAGCCAGGTCGGTCGGGAATTCCTTGGGCGCAACGTCACCGGTGGCGAGGCCCGCCAGGAAGTCCGTCATGTCGCAATCGAAGGCTTCAAAGGCCTGGAAGCCCCGATCCCAGACGACGACACCCCAGGCCTGGGGTGAGCTTCGTGGCAGCCACAGCAGATAGTCGCCATTGTCCGTCGAGCCGAACGGCAGCAGGCCTCCAGCGTCTGGCCACATGGGATAGGGCAGGTCCTCCAGGCCCTCGAAACTGTCGCAGACCGCAGGAACCTTCGACTCCAGCCTCACATGCCGGTTGCTGGCGCGCGGAACATCAATGCCCAGGAACTCGAACCAGTACCCGCGCCCGTACAGCCGAACCAGGTCCTTGTAGTCAGCGGGGAGCGCGATACCGAGCGCGGCTTCGATCGGCTCCCACGGCCCATGAAAGGCCTCGAATGGCCTCACCGGCGGCGGGACGGCCTTGATCAGGGTCTCGATGGTCACCGGCGCGGCGTTCCGACAGGCTCAGGCACTGACGCTTCTCCGTTGGAGGGATTGGGGGGCCATCGCGACCGGCGCCCACGACAGCCGATGTTCGCCCGGCCTTGGCTGGGTGTCGAGAATAAAAAGGGAACAAATGTCGTATCGCGGTCGCAGAAGGGGCGCAGCTGTTGCGAGACGCGGGCGGACCGCGCGCCGCCCGGCGGCTCGCATCTACCGTGAGGTCTATAGCCCGGTCCCATCGGGACGATGGAGGAACCGGACTTCAGTGCCCTGCCGACTCTCGGCAACGCACCCGACATCGCTCAGGCCCCGGGTTCGTCAGTTCGCGCCGGCCTCGCCAGGTGCGCCGGCGGCCGCCATATCCATCCACACCGCCTCCCAGACGTGCCCGTCGGGATCGGCCAGGTGACGGTTGAGCATGAAGCCGAGGTCCTGCGCGGGGTCGATGTCGGCGGTCCCGCCATGCGCGGCGGCGGTCGCGGCCATGGCGTCCACGGCGGCCCGGCTCTCGCACGTCAGCGCCAGCATGACTTCGCTGGCGGTGGCGGGCGGAATCGGGCGGCTCGTGAACGTGCGCCACTTCGCATGGGTCAGCAGCATGACGAAGATGGTGTCCGATAGGACCATGCAGGCCGCGGTCTCATCGCTGAACTGCGGGTTCCTGATCAGCCCCAGCGCCTCGTAGAAGGCCGTCGACTTGGCCAGGTCGGCCACCGGCAGATTCACGAAAAGCATCTTCGACATTGTTTTCCCTCGCCTGGAGCAGCGCATGCCTTCTCGAAGGGGTCGCGCCGCGCTATTGTCTCTCTGTCAAGCTTCTAGGGACAAAGTATCTTGATATCAAGATACTTTGTCCGGAGGGATAACCTGCCTTGGATCGTGCCGAAGCCGCCGCAAAACAATGGGCCCGTGAGCGGCCCGATCTTCCCATGCTGCCGGTGGAAACCATCGGGCGATTGCTGGACGCCGCCGCTCGGGTGACGCGGGACCACATGAACCCGTTGCTCGCCGAGGTGGGTCTGCATGTGGGTGAGTTCGATGTCCTGACGCCGCTCCGGCGTTCTGGAGCGCCCTACGTCCTCTCGCCCACCCAACTCTCTGAGGCGGCCCTGATCTCGTCTGGCGGTATGACGGACCGGTTGGACCGATTGGAGCGCGCCGGACTGGTGGAGCGCCGGCCCGATCCTCATGATCGCCGGGGTCGACAGATCGCCCTTACCGCTGCGGGCAAGCGCGTGATCGACGACATGATAGGCCGCATGGTGGCGATGGAGACCGAGTTGCTGTCGGTCCTCACCGAGGCGGAGCAGAAGAAGCTCAATGCCCTTCTCAAGAAGCTGCTCGCAGGGATCTAGCCGCTCGGCGCGCGATCGGCCCTGGGGCAGACGCTCCCGCCCGCCAGGTCGTCAGGCGGCGGCCACCACCTCGATCTCGACCAGCCACTCCGGCGACAGGGTCTGGACGACGATCGCCGTCGTGGGGACGCGCCGGTCCCCGAGCGCCGCAATGCGCGCCGTGGCGTTCGCGTCCGCATAGCTGCCGTCACGCAGATAGCTGGTCAGGCGCACGATATTGTCGGTGGTCATGTCGGCGCTGGCCAGGATCGCGCGGATGTTCGACCAGATCAGCCTGAGCTGGGCGTCGAGGTCCGCGCCGGGCGCGCCGTCGGGGTCGAGCCCCATGGTTCCGCTCACGAAGAGGAAGCGCTGCGGGGCGACCACCTCCATGGCGTGTACATAGTCGTCGGTCGCCGGATAGACGCCGGCGGTCGGGTTGCGGGGGATCAGGGCCATGGCGGGAGGTTAGCTTGTCCCGACCGTGCCGATCCAGCCCGCGCCGCAGCCGCACGTCCCTGGGCTAGTGCACGGCCTGGGGCTGCTCCGCGGCGGGCGCGGCGACCGTCCCGTTTTCGCTGGCGCTCAGCACCGCGCCCTCAAGCTCGGCCGGGGCGGGGGGCTCGTAGATGGCCTCGAGCATTTCGAACATCTGCGGTGTCACCTCCATGACGAAGGTCTCGCCCTTGGCGGCGTTGCGGTCGGCGACGCGGGCGCGGCGGACCGCCTGCGGCGCGTCGACGAAGTGCCACTGTATCGACAGGCTCTTGGCCTCGGCGATCTGGCGGATGCGCTCGCGGTCAGCCCGCCGCATGGCGCCGGTGTCGATGACCACCGAGGCCCCGGCGGCCAGCACGGCCTCGGCGGTGGACCAGATCAGGGCGTTGCAGCGGGCGAGGCGCTCCAGCATCCAGGCGAACTCGATGGGACCCTTGAGGTCGGGCCCGAACAGGCGCGCGCCCCATTCGTCGAGCACGAAGGCGACCGCGCCCTCGCGGTGGGCCAAGGCATGGGCGTAGGTGGTCTTCCCTGCGGCGCAGGGCCCGAAGATCACGTTGAGCGTGGCTGGCAAGGCGCTTCCTCCCTTGGATCTCGGGAGCAATGCGGCGTTCATGCTCCCCCTGGCGCGTGCAACGGCTCAGCTTGAGCTTCGTTCCCCGCCGACGACCCGTCGTAGGTCCGCTGAGGGTCGATCGCTCGCCATGGCTTCCGGCCAGGATCGGGACGTCCAAGACCCCCGCCCTGGCGTGGCCAGCGGTCTTTGCCCATCACGGGCCAGGGGTGTAATCTGCCCCGGAGTTCTCGGATGGAAGCGATGAGCGACGCTGTTGGCCCTGGCGACCTGGTTCTATGCGTAAACGCCGCCCCCAATCACGTCACGGGACGGCCGGCGCCGCTTCAGGCCGGTGAGACCTACCGGGTGATCGGGGTCATGGACTTCGCCTGCCCGTGCGGACGGTCCGACGCCTTGCTCGACGTGGGCATCGATTTCGCCTGGTGCCAGACGCGCTTCCGCCTCCTGCCAAAGCCCAAGGCCCAGGCCAGGACCCGGCGCGTTTCGGCGCCCAGGGAGACCGAGACCGTTCGCTAACAGCGGCCGGCCCCGATCCACAACCCGCTACGCCCGACCCACGCTGGTATAGGCAAAGCCCCGCGCCTTCATGTCGGCGGGCTTGTAGATGTTGCGCAGGTCCACGAGGGCCGGGCGCTTCATCAGGAGCTTGATGCGGTCCAGGTCCAGGGCGCGGAACTGGTCCCATTCGGTGATGATCACCAGCACGTCGGCGCCCTCGGCCACGGCGTAGGGGTCGTCCTTGAAGTCGACGCCGGTGAGCAGCTTCTGCGCCTCGTGACCCTCGGGGTCGAAGGCCTGGACCTTGGCGCCCTTGTCCTGCAGCGCCGGCACGATGGCCAGCGAGGGCGCGTCACGCATGTCGTCGGTGTTGGGCTTGAAGGTCAGGCCCAGGATGCCGACCGTCTTGCCCTTCAGGTCCCCGTCCAGCGCCTTGACCACCTTGCGGGCCATGGCCCGCTTGCGCTCGTCGTTGACCTTGATGGTGGTCTCCACCAGCTCCACCGGGCTGCCGGCGTCACGGGCGGTGCGCACCAGGGCGATGGTGTCCTTCGGGAAGCAGGAGCCGCCATAGCCGGGGCCGGCGTTCAGGAACTTGTTGCCGATGCGCCCGTCCAGGCCGATGCCGCGCGCCACCTGCTGCACGTCCGCGCCCACCGCCTCGCAGAGGTCGGCCATCTCGTTGATGTAGGTGATCTTCAGGGCCAGGAAGGCGTTGGCCGCGTACTTGATCAGCTCGCTGGTGCGCCGGCTGGTGAACAGGATCGGCGTCTCGTTGAGGTAGAGCGGCCGGTAGAGCTCGCGCATGATCGCCTGCGCCCGCTCGTCCTCGGTGCCGACCACCACGCGGTCGGGCCGCTTGAAGTCCTCGATCGCGGCGCCTTCGCGCAGGAACTCGGGGTTGGAGACGATGGCCACTTCGGCGTCGGGCCGCTTGCGCTTGAAGATCGCCTCGATCTCGTCGCCGGTGCCCACCGGGACGGTGGACTTGGTGACCACCACGGTGAAGCCCTGGACCAGGCCCGCGATCTCCTCGGCGGCGGCATAGACGTAGGAGAGGTCCGCATAGCCATCGCCGCGGCGCGAGGGGGTGCCCACGCCGATGAACACCGCGTCCGCCTCGCGGATCGCCTTGGTGGCGTCGGTGTCGAAGAACAGGCGGCCCGCCTTGACGTTGGAGGCCACCAGGCTGTCCAGGCCCGGCTCGTAGATCGGGATGCCGCCGGACTTCAGCTGCTCGATCTTGCCCGCGTCCTTGTCGATGCAGGTGACGATGTGGCCGAAGTCGGCGAAACAGGCCCCGCTGACCAGGCCCACATAGCCCGTCCCGATCATCGCCACGCGCATCAGCTACTCCCTTGGAAAGCGGGGCCTTTCACCATGCCCCGACAGCCGCCGCAACCGCGCCGGCACAACTCTTTCGCGCTGCAGCAAAAAGGGCGCCGCAGCGGCTCAGATCTGCTGGTTGTAGGCGCCCACCTGCGGCCGCTTGGCCAAGCGCGGCTTCACCTCGTCGCGGAACAGGGCGCGCATGTCGTCCTCCGACCGCGTGCTCTCGACCACCACCACGATCTCCGGCTTGTTGGACGAGGCGCGCACCAGCACCCATGAGCCGTCCTCCAGCGCCACGCGCACGCCGTTGACCGTGATCACCTCGGCGATCTTGCGGCCCAGGATCGTGCCGCCCGCCTTGGCCAGCGCCTCGTACTCGGCGACGACGCCGTCGACCACGCCGTACTTCTCCTCGTCGGCGCAGTGGGGGCTCATGGTCAGGGAGGTGAAGGCGACCGGCAGGGCCTTCTTCAGGTCCGACAGCTTCTTGCCCGGGTTGCGGTCCAGCATGGCCAGGATCGCGGCGGCCGCCACCAGGCCGTCGTCATAGCCGCGGCCGTGCGGGGCGTTGAAGAAGAAGTGGCCGCTCTTCTCGAACCCGGCCAGGGCGCCCAGCTCGGCGGTCTTGCGCTTGATGTAGCTGTGGCCGGTCTTCCAGTAGACGGTCCGGGCGCCGTTCTTCTTCAGCACCTCGTCGGTGGCGAAGAGGCCGGTGGACTTCACGTCGACGATGAAGGTGGCGTCCTTGTGCAGGTCGGAGAGGTCGCGGGCCAGCATCAAGCCGATCTTGTCGGCAAAGATCTCCTCGCCCTCGTCGTCCACCACCCCGCAGCGGTCGCCGTCGCCGTCAAAGCCCAGGGCCACGTCCGCCCCGTGGATCTTCACCGCCTCGGCCATGGCGTGCAGCATGACGCTGTCTTCGGGATTGGGGTTGTAGCGCGGGAAGGTCCAGTCCAGGTCGCAGTCCATCTCGATGACCACCGCCACCCCCATCCGGGCCAGGGCCCGCGGGGCGAAGGCGCCGGCCGTGCCGTTGCCGCAGGCGGCCACCACGGTCAGCGGGCGTTTCAGGCTGATGCGATTGGCGGCGTCCTCGATGTAGCGCTCGGCCACGCCGACGATGTGGGCCACCGAGCCGCCGGGTCGCTGGGCCCACTTGCCGCCGAGCACGATCTCCTTCAGTCGGCCCATCTCGTCGGGGCCGAAGGTCAGCGGCCGCTGGGCGCCCATCTTCACGCCCGTCCAGCCGTTCTCGTTGTGGCTGGCGGTGACCATGGCCACGCAGGGCGCGTCCAGGTCGAACTGGGCGAAATAGGCCATCGGCGAGACCGCCAGGCCGATGTCCAGCACCTCGCACCCCGCCGCCACCAGGCCGATGGTCAGGGCCTGCTTGATGGAAAGCGAATAGCTGCGGAAGTCATGGCCGACCACGATCCGCGTCTGGCCCATCTCGTGGATCAGCGTGCCCAGGCCCAGGCCCAGCGCCTGGACGCCCAGGAGGTTGATCTCCGGCCCGAACAGCCAGCGCGCGTCGTACTCGCGAAAGCCCGTGGCCTTCACCAGCGGGTTGTTCTCGTAATCCCAGGTGTTGGGGGACAGGTCGGCGCGAGGGACGGGCAGCATCGGGGCTCCGGGCACGTGACGGTCGAGGCGCTTGTTTAACGGGCCGATGCGGCGGCGGCCACATCGGAGGCGGGGTCGATGGCGCTGGCTACATCACCCCGGCCCGCAGCAGGTCATGGACGTGCAGGATGCCCACCGGACGGCCAGCGTCGAGCACGAACAGCACAGTCACGGCCGGCGGCGGGTCGCTCATCAGGGCCAGGGCCTCGCCGGCCAGCATGCCGGGTGGGGCGGTCTTCTTCGGGCCGGGCGTCATCACCTCGCCGGCGGTGCGCTCCAGCAGGCCGTCGATGTGGCGGCGCAGGTCGCCGTCGGTGATGGCGCCCAGCAGCCGCCCGCCGGCGTCCACGACGCCCACGATCCCCCAGCGCATCTGGGTCATCACCAGCAGCGCCTGGCGCATGGGCGTTTCCGGCGCCACGAGCGGCAGCTCCTCGCGTCCGTGCATCAGGTCCGCCGCGGTGCGCAGCATGGCGCCCAGCGTGCCGCCCGGGTGCAGCACCCGGAAATCCTGCGGCCGGAACCCGCGCCGCTCCAGCAGCGCCACGGCCAGGGCGTCGCCCAGCGCCATCTGCAGGGTCGTGGAGGTGGTCGGCGCATTCACCGCGTCGGTGGCCTCCGGCGCGTCGGGCAGCAGCAGCACGATGTCCGCCGCGCGGGCCAGCGTGCCGTCGGCCGCGGCGGTCAGGGCGATCAGCGGAATGCCGAAGCGGGCGGCGTAGGCGATCACGTCGGCCAGCTCGCGGGTTTCGCCGGTCTTGGAGAGGGCCAGGATCACGTCGCTGGGGCCGATCATGCCCAGATCGCCGTGGCTGGCTTCGCTGGGATGCACGAACATGGCCGCCGAGCCAGTGGAGGCCAGGGTAGCGGCGATCTTGCGGGCCACGTGGCCGGACTTGCCGATGCCGGTGCAGACGATGCGCCCGGCCGCGCCGAACAGGGCCTCCACCGCCTGAGCGAAGGCGCCGTCCAGGCTCGATGCCAGCCGCGCGAGGGCGTCCGCCTCGGTCTCCAGCACGCGCCGGCCGACGGCCACAGGATCCTGGGCGGCGCTCATTGATGCGGCGCGATCGCCTGGTTCTTGATGTTGCGCACCGCTTCCCGCGTCTGGTCGATGTGCCGCTGGGCGGCCTCGGTCTCGCGGCGCATGGCGGCCTGCATCTCGGGGCTCCGCTGTACGGGCGGATGGCCGAACGGCGCGGGCGAGCGGTCGCCCAGGCCCTGCGGCCAGACCATCGCCAGCCCGATGGCGGCAAGCGCGGCCAGCGCCAGGACCGGCAGGTAGAGGCGGTCGAACATCGCCCCGCTATAGCCTGCGCCGCCTTGACGGGGTAGGGGCCGGGCCGCTAGCCCGACCGCCTGCACCGGAGGAGCCGCCCTTGCCCACCCTGATCCTGCTGCGCCACGGCCAGAGCCAGTGGAACCTGGAGGACCGCTTCACCGGCTGGGTGGACGTGGACCTGACCGCCCAGGGCGAGGCCGAGGCGAAGAAGGGCGGCGAGCTGATCAAGGCCGCGGGCCTTTCCATCGACCGCTGCTTCACCTCGGTGCTGACGCGGGCGATCCGCACCTCGTGGCTGGCGCTCTGGGCCGCCGGCCAGACCTTCGTGCCGGAGACCAAGGACTGGCGCCTGAACGAGCGGCACTATGGCGGCCTGACCGGCCTCAACAAGACCGAGACCGCCGCCAAGCACGGCGCCGACCAGGTCAAGGTCTGGCGCCGCTCCTACGACGTGCCGCCGCCGCCCCTGCCGCCCGGCGGCGAGTTCGACTTCGCCAAGGACCGCCGCTACGCCGGCGCCGTCCTGCCCGACACCGAGAGCCTGGCCACCACCCTGGTCCGGGTCCAGCCCTACTGGGAGGCCGAGATCGCCCCTTGCCTGCAGCGTGGCGAGACGGTGCTGGTGGCCGCCCACGGCAACTCCCTGCGCGCCATCGTGAAGCTGCTGTTCGCCGTGGCGGACGAGGCTATCGTCGGCGTGGAGATCCCCACCGGCAATCCGCTGGTCGTCGAGCTGGACGCGGCCCTGAAACCCACCGCCGCCCGCTACCTCGACGCCGACCGCGCCCAGGCCCTGCCGGCCATCTAGAGCGTCAGCGCCAGACGCGTGGCGCGTCGCACCAGGTCGGTCAGCGCCTGCGGGGTCCGGCCCTCGCTCAGCGCCTGGTGCATGGCCTGGCTGGTCAGGCCGAAGATCATGTCCACTGCATCGGCGGAAGGCTCCGCGCCTGTAATGCGTCGGAGCAGAGTCGCGATCGCGGTGCGGCGGCGGGCGTTGCGCGCGGCCACCGCCTCGCCGAATTCCGGATCAAACGCACCGACGGACTGCAGGCGCGCGGCCGCCGTGTCCTGGCTCCAGAAGTCGCAGAAGATCTCCACCAGCTGGTCCAGGCCCGACAGCGGGTCGGCCTGGGCCATCGCCTGCGGGATTCGCGCCAGGCCTCCCGCTTCGGCGCGCGCATCCAGCACCGCCTCCAGCAGGCCGCGGCGCGACCCGAACTGGTTGTAGACGGTCAACCGCGTCACCCCCGCCGCCTTGGCGACCGCCTCCAGCGAAAACCCGGCCAGGCCGCCAGGCTCGCCCAGCAGCCGGCCGGCCGCCGCCAGCACCTGGGCGCGCCGGCGCACTGCGGCCGCGGTCCGCACGGGGCTCTCATAGGCGCGGGTGGGGGGTCTGGTCATTTAACTATACGACTCGTATATTGGAATTGAGATTTTATGTGGAGTTCGATCATGCAGCTTGTCCTCGTCCTGGCCGTCGCGGTCCACGTCCTGTCCTCGGTGTTCTGGGCCGGCTCGACCTTCGTGCTGGCCCGCAACGTCGGTGCGGGCGCAGGCAAGCTGTTCCGCCCGCAGATGGGCGCCGCGACCGTGACGGTGCTGGCCGGCGTCTACCTCTGGAGCCAGCTGCACACGGGGGGCTTTGGACGAAATGAGCAGATCCTGGCCCTGGGCGCGGTGAGCGCGATCGTCGCGGCGGGCGTGCAGGGGGCCTTGGTCGGTCGGGCGCTGCGCAAGGGTGCTGACGAGGCGGCCACGGCGCCGGCTCATCGGATTTCCGCGGGCCTGCTGGCGCTGGCCCTGGTCTGCATGACGACTGCTCGCCACCTCGCCTAGGCTCGCCGGCGGGACTTCCTGCGGCCAGGTCTCGATGAAATCGGCGTCGCCCCGGTGGCGCGCCTCCAGCGATTCGTCGATGTTCGCAGACGGTGAGGGCGCCTGCAGGTTGCAGAATCCGGGACCGCCGCAGATCAGGGGTTGATGCTGGCTGCCACAGCGCATCGCCATGCGGCCTATCGCCCGACAAAGCCTGCGGAAAGTCGCCGTTAATCCGGCGCGCCTAACATGGTTCACGATACGTAGAGCCCCGTCGCACCGGATGTCCGCGAACACCACTCGAACGCTCGTCCACGCCCGCCTGACCCAGGCGCAGGTGGACATGGTGTGCGCGCGCCACGACCGGCTGTGGACGTCCAAACCGGGCGGCGCCCGGGCGGTGTTCACCTTCATGGACCTGTCCGGCACGGACATGAGCGGCCGCAACCTCTGCGACGCGGACTTCACTGGCGCCATCCTCAACGACTGCAGGTTCCGCGGCGCCCGGCTCGACAACGCCACCCTGTTCTGCGCCGACCTCACCGGCGCCAACCTCACCGAGGCCTCCCTGCGGCGGGCGGACCTGCGCGGCTCGTCCCTGCGCAACGCCGACCTCACCGGCGCCGACCTCTTCGAGGCCGATCTGCGCGAAGGCACCCTGGCCGCCGCCGACCGGCAGTTCGGCTTCCGCAAGCTGGAGACGGGTCAGCCCACCACCGGCGAGCTGCAGGGCGCGATCCTGGCCGGCGCCAACCTGGAGCGGTCGCGCCTGTCGGGCGCCATGGCCGTGCGCGCCGACTTCACCGACGCGATCATGAAGGACGCCAAGCTGATCCGGGCCAACCTGAAACAGGCCTCGATGCGCGGCGCCAACCTTTCGGGCGCCGACCTTTCCGGCGCCGACCTGGCCGGGGCGGACCTGCGCGACGCGGTGCTGGTGGGCGCGCGCACCGTCGCCTGGAACATCAGCGACGCCAACATGGCCGGCGCCCTCACCGACGAGCCGTCCGGCAAGTCCGTCAGCGAGCTGCCCTATGCGGAGATGATCCGCGAGCACGCCCGCTGGTGCGAGACCGGCGGCGGCGAGGGCAAGCCCTCGTCCTTCGACAACGCCGACCTGCGCAAGCTTTCCTCGATCCGCGGCTACAACCTGACGGCCCTCTCGGCCAAGGGCGCGGTCTTCTACGGCCTCGACATGGAAGGCGTGCAGCTGCAGGGCGCCCACCTCGAGGGCGCGGACCTGCGCAACTGCATCCTGCGCCGGGCCGACCTGCGCGGCGCGCGGCTGGTGGGCGCCAAGCTCTCCGGCGCCGACCTGCGCGAGGCCCAGATGGGTCCGCTGCTGCTGGGCGCGGATCGGGTGCTGCCCTGCAACCTGACGGGCGCCCAGCTGAAGGGCTCGGACCTTTCCGGCGCCGACCTGCGCCACGCCATCTTCGCCGAGGCGGACATCAGCCGGGCCAACTTCACCAACGCCATGGTGAAACAGGCGGACTTCACCGTCGCCTCGCGCCACGGCGCGCGCGGCCTCGGCGACGTGATCTAGCGGCATGATCGGCGCCCAGGCGCAGACCGGTCCGCCCAGCCTGGCCGGCCGCCGTCGCCTCTCGGGCGGCGAGCTCTCGATCCTTTTGGACAACCACGCCCGCTTCCTGGCCGGCAAGGGCGGCAAGCGGGCCCAGCTGCCATTCGTCGACTTCACCGGCCTGGACCTGGCTGGCCGCCAGCTGGCCGGGGCGGACTTCACCGGATCGGTGTTCGACGGCGCGATCCTGGCCCGGTGCAACCTCGTGGCCGCGATCCTGGCCGGGTGCGACCTGCGGGGCGCCGACCTGCGCGGGGCCGACCTGCGCGGCGCGGACCTGCGCGGCGCCTCCTTCTCCGCCGCCAACCTCACCGGCGCCGACCTCACCGAGGCGGATCTCCGCCCCGGCGTCGTGGCCCGGCCGCATCCGACCCGCGGCTATCCGGCCGTGGTGGAGGAGGAGCGCGGCGGGGAACTGGACGGGGCCAACCTCAGCGGCGCCACCCTGGACCGCTCGCGCCTGGAGGGCGTCTTCGCCGCCGAGGCCGACCTGTCGGACGCCTCGCTGCGGGGCGCCCGGATCGAGGGCGCCAACCTCAAGGGGGCCAATCTCACGGGCGCCGTTCTCACCGGCGCGGAGGTTTCCGGCGCCATCCTGGATGGCGCCGACTTCACGGGCGCGGACCTGACCGGCGTCGGCCTGGGCGCGGCCCGGACCCAGCTGGCGCGGCTGGACGGGGCGCTGGCGCCGCCGAGCCGGGACGACATCGCCCGCGCCGCCAAGCTGGTCGAACAGGCGCGCGGGCATCATGCCTGGGTGGAAAGCGGCGGCGCCGAGGGCGCGCCGGCGCGGTTGGACGGCGCCGACCTGCGCCCGGCTGCGGACGGCCTGAAAGGGCTGCGCTTGACCGCCGTCAGCGCCAAGGGCGCGAACCTCTCCAGCCTCGACCTCAGCGGCGCACACCTGCAGGGCGCCAATCTCGAAGGCTGCGACCTGCGCGGCGCCAAGCTGCGCGGCTGCGACCTGCGCGGTGCGCGCCTGGCCGGCGCGGACTTGACCCGCGCGGACCTCGCCGCCGCGGATCTCGGGCCGCTGGTGATCGCGCCGGGTCGCTCGACTCCTGCAAACCTCACCGGCGCGCGCCTGCGCTACGCCGCCCTCGACCGGACACTACGGCTGAACGAGGCGATCCTGGACGGCGCCGACCTGCGCGGCGCCAAGGTCCCGGCATAGAAAAAGCGGCGCGCCCCGAAGGACGCGCCGCTCCATGTCATTCCTCCCCTCTCAGGGGAGCACTTCCCGCTTACGCGGCCTTTTCGGCCTCGATCAGGGTCGGCTGGCCGGTCGAGATCTGCACCGTGCGCGGCTTCAGCGCCTCGGGCAGCTCACGCTTCAGGCTGATCGACAGCAGGCCGTCCGCCAGGTTGGCGTCGGTGACGAGCACATAGTCCGCCAGCTGGAACCGGCGCTCGAAATTGCGCTCGGCGAGGCCGCGATGGAGGAAGGTCTTGGCCTCGTCGTTGGCGGCCTTGCGGCCGGTCACGGTGAGGAGGTTTTCCTTCACCTCGACGTTGAGCTCTTCCGGACGGAAGCCGGCCACCGCGATGTCGATGCGGTAGGCGTTCTCGTCGGTGCGCTCGATATTGTAGGGGGGATAGCCGGCGGCGCTGTCTGCCGCGGCGGTCTCCAAGAGGTTCGCCAGGCGGTCGAAACCCACGACGGAGCGATAGAGGGGGGAGAAGTCGATCGTACGCATGCGGTCACATCCTTCTTCAGAAGCAAGGTTGCGTTTGTGGTTGGACCTGTGGCGACCCGATTGGCGTCGCCTGCAGCCCAAGGAGGCCCGGACATCCAGCGCCTCCGCCTGATGAGTTAGGGGCCGGAATTCGCCGTTCAAGAGGGGGAGGGGCGCGGCATTTTCGTGAACGGCGTCGCTGCGCTGTCACCGGCGGTTTACACGACCTCCGCGCGAAGCGAAGCTGATGCCCGACTCGGGAGCACGGTTTTTTGGGGCATGGCCACTCTGGAGGAGCTGACGGAACGGATCCGCCGCGCGGTCGCCGCCGGCGCGCCGCTGGGCAAGACCGTCAGGCTCGACCTCAAGGGCGAGGGGCTCATCCACCTCGACGGGACCACGGTCACCAATGACGACCGGCCGGCCGACCTCACCGTTTCGATCAGCAAGGCCGACCTCGTTCGCCTGGGCAAGGGCGAGCTGGACCCGATGTCGGCGGTGATGACCGGGCGCATGAAGCTGTCGGATATGGGCGTGGCGTTCGGCCTGCAGAAGCAGATCCAGGCGCTGTTCGAGCGCGCGGTCTGAGGCCGATGTTCGAGCCCGCGCCCCTACTGGACATCCCGGAGGATCCGGTCCCGCCCGGCGCGGAGGCCGACTGGTTCGTGGGGGCCGGCGGCGCCAAGCTGCGCGCGGCCCTGTTCACGCCGCCGGGGCGGCCGCGCGGCTCGGTGGTGCTGTCCGGCGGCCGCACCGAGCCGATCGAGAAATACTACGAGACGATCCGCGACTTCCTGGCCCGCGGCTTCGTGGTCCTGGCCCACGACTGGCGCGGGCAGGGGCTGTCGGCGCGCGACCTGCCGGACCGGCTGAAGGGCCACGCCCGCGGCTACAAGAGCTTCCTTGAGGATTTCCGGCGGCTGCTGAACGCCTATGAGGCGCGGCTGCCCAAGCCCTGGATCGCGGTCGGCCATTCCATGGGCGGGTGTCTCACCTTGCTGGCCCTGGCCCACGGCGAATCGCGGTTCTCCGCGGCGGCGCTCTCGGCGCCCATGCTGGGCCTCCGGTTCGGCAAGTTCTCGCCGGCGACGGCGGCGACCCTGACCCGCCTCTCGCTCACCTTCGGCCGGGCCGGGCGCTACATGCTGGGCCAGGCGGGCGCCCCGTTCGACGACACCTTCGAGACCAACGTCCTGACGCACGATCCGCGCCGGTTCGCCCGCTACCACGCGCAGCTGAAGGCCAACCCGGACCTGGCGCTGGGCGCGCCCACCTGGGGCTGGCTGGACTTCGCCCTGCGCGCCACCGCCTTCCTCGCGCGGCCCGATCGGCTGCGCGACATCACCGTGCCGGTGGAGATCGTCTCCGCCGCCGACGACAAGCTGGTCGACAACGCCGCCCAGGCGGCCGCGGCCCGCAACCTGCCCCAGGGGCGCCTGATCACCGTGCCGGGCGCCTACCACGAGATCCTGATGGAGACGGACGACATGCGTAACTTCTTCCTGCGGGTGTTCGACACGCTCACCGGCAAGACCGCGCCGAAGCCTTCGGAGGCACCGAAGCCGGCGCCTGCGCCTGTCGCGGAGGCGCCCAAGCCCGCGCCGGTCGCCGAAGCGCCGAAGCCGGCGCCGGTCGCTGCGCCCGCGCCGGCGGTGTCGGCCGCGGCGCCGAAGCCCGCGGCGGGCAAGCCGGCCGCGCAGAAAGCCGCGGCCAAGAAGCCTGCGGCGGCGAAGAAGCCTGCTGCGGCCAAGGCCCCAGCCGCCAAGCCCACGGCGGCCAAGCCCGCCGCTGCGCCCAAGCCCGCCGCCAAGCCGGCCGCGCCGAAAGCCGCGGCCCCGAAAGCTGCGCCGAAGTCCGCCGCCAAGCCGGCAGCGGCCAAGGTCGCGGCGAAGGCGGCGCCCAAGCCCCCCGCGGCGCCCGCTGCGAAGCCCGCCGCCAAGCCAGCGGCCGCCAAGACGACGGCGGCTCCGAAGGCCGCAGCCGCGAAAGCGCCTGCCAAGGCTGCGACGGCGAAGCCCGCGCCGGCCAAGGCGGCGGCCCCGAAGCCTGCGCCCAAGGCTGCGGCCAAGCCCGCTGCGAAGCCCGCCGCCGCCAAGGCTCCGGCGGCCAAGGCGGTCGCGCCCAAGCCCTCTGTCGCGGCGAAGACGCCTGTCGCCGCGAAAAAGCCTCCCGCCGCGAAGAAGCCTGCCGTGGCAAAGAAGCCTGCCGTGGCAAAGAAACCTGCGGCCGCCAAGAAGGCGCCGGCCAAGCCCCCCGCCAAGAAGGCCTAGGTCGCCGCCCGCCGTAGGGCGACCAGCGCCTCCTCCAGGCAGGCGCGGTCGCCGGCGATGGCGATCTGGCCGCCGTGTTGGCCCACGGGCTCGCCCCGCCAGTCGGTGGTGAGCCCGCCGGCGCCGGCGATGACCGGGATCGCCGCCTCGATGTCCCAGCTCTTCAGGCCCGCCTCGACCACCAGGTCCATGGCCCCGGCCGCCACCATCGCATAGGCGTAGGCGTCGCAGCCCAGCCGCGCGAGGCGGGCGGCGGCGCGCACCTGGCGCCAGGCCCCCAGCTCCGCGCCGGTGAAACAGCCTTCCGGATCGGTGGTGGCGATCAGCGCGTCCGTCAATTTGGGACAGGCCCGCACCTTCAGCGGCCGCGAGCCGTCGCGCGCGATCAGCCGCGAGCCGCCGGCGTGCCCGATATAGATCTCGCCCAGGTACGGCTGGCCGATGGAGCCCAGCACGGGCTGGCCCCGGAAGCGCAGGCCTATGAGCACGCACCACAGGGGCAGGCCGGAGATGAAGGCGCGGGTGCCGTCGATCGGGTCCAGCACCCAGACGAACTCCGCCTCGGGGCGGTCCTCGCCATATTCCTCGCCGATGACCCCATGGTCGGGATAGCGCGCGGCGATGGCGGCGCGGATGGCGCGCTCGGCGCCCTTGTCGGCCTCGGTGACGGGATCGAAGCCCTGGTCCAGCTTGTTGGTGAGCCCGTGCTCGCCACGGAAGAGGGGCAGGATGGCTCCGGCGGCGGCGTGGTTGAGCTCGACCACGAAGGCATCGAGCTCAATCAGGCGGGCGGGAGACAGGTCGGGTGCGGGGGCGCTCATGCCCCCCGCATAACCCGGGACGGCGGCAGGCTTAAGCCTCGACCTCGCCGTTCATCGCCTTGGCGAGGTCCAGCAGGCGGCGGCGGGGCCGTTCGCCAAGCTGGTAATAGGCGTGGATGAGGTCCTGGGTTTCCTTGCTGGCCAGGGTCTCGGTCGACGAGCCCAGGCCGCTTTCGCGCTCCATGTGCTCGCGCTGGTCGCGGGTCAGCCCTTCGTAGAAGTAGCTGATCGGAACCTCCAGCACCTCGGCCAGTTGCCAGAGGCGGGCCGCCGACATGCGGTTGGCCGCGCACTCGTACTTCTGGATCTGCTGGAAGCGCACGCCGCAGGCGTGAGCCAGTTCCTGTTGGGTCAGGCCCAGCAGGCGGCGCCGACGCCGAAGCCGACGGCCCAGATGGATGTCGATCTCGTCCATGGAATCCCCGACCATGATTTCCCTTTGTCCCGCGACGGGACTCCGTGGTTGAGACATCGCAATTCGCACGCCAGCAGCCTCCATTGCCGACTGTAAGCGACCGCGCCTAGGAAGACGGGATGGCCGCTCTTAACCATTCATACGTGTCGAAATTAGTTTGGATGCTCGAGGCTTGGCTGTTCGACGCGATATCCGCGTTCGCCCGCCTCTTTCCCATTGATTCTGTTTCGAATTCCGGCGCGTGGATATTTCGGACCCTGGGGCCCCTGACGAGCGCCCATCGGGTCGCCGAACGCAATCTCCGTCTGGCCTTCCCGCACGCCAGCGACGCGGAAATCAAAGTGCTCCTTCGGGCCCAGTGGATCGAACTGGGGCGAACTTTAACAGAGTTCCTCATCCTGGACCGTATCGTGGCCGACACAGGCCGCCTCCAACTCACGAACGAAGCTCGGCTGGGCGCAATCGCCGCAGGTGACGGGCCAGTGGTGTTCATTTCAGGGCACTTCTCGAATTTCGAGATGATGGCCGCGGCCATGGCCCGGTCCGGCGTGAAGGTGCAGGTGACCTACCGCGCCATGAACAACCCCTACATGGACGAGCGCGTGCGGCGCATGCGGTTCAAGTATGGCGTGCGGCTGTTCGCGCCGAAGGGGCTGGAGGGCGCGCGGGAGCTGATGCGGGCCCTGGGCCGGGGCGAATCGGTGGCCTTGCTCAACGACCAGAAGTTCAACGGGGGGGTTGCCGCGCCCTTTTTCGGCGTCACCGCCCACACTGCCCCGGGACCCTCCACCTTCGCCCTGCGCTTCGGCATCCCGCTGCAGCCGCTCAGCGTCGAGCGTATCGGGCCCGGGGCGCGGTTCCGGGTGATCGCCCACGAGCCGATCCGCCTCGAGGCCACCGACGACCGCGACGCCGACATCGAGGCGGGCGTGCGCCGCATCAACGCCTTCATGGAGGAGCGCATCCGCGCGCGGCCCACGGAATGGTTCTGGGTCCACCGCCGCTGGCCGAACGAGGTGTATCAGCGCTGAGCGATCCCTCCCCTCAAGAGGAGGGATGGGGTTTAGCCGTGCGTTTCCTGCCAGCGCTTCAGGGCCTCGGCGGGGCCGGCGTAGGCTTCCTGCAGCTCGGCGCTCCAGTAGCGCAGCGCCTCCAGCGGGATCTTCTGGCCGGTGACGGCGCAGACCACATAGCGGCCGGGGCGCAGCACGGCGTATTCGCCGTCGCCGTAGTGCAGCCGGGCGAGGTCCTGGGCCCCGAAGTTGCGATCGTGCGCGTTCATGCCCGCCTATGTAGCGCGTGGGCCGGCGGGTTTACAGATCAGAACAGATCGCCCTGCGGCGGCCCCTCGGCCTTGCGCGGCCGCGCGGCCGGTCTGGCGGCGGCGGCCGGCCCAGGCCCCCCGGGGGCGGCGCCGCCGTCGATCACCGCCTGGCGGGTCACCTTGTCGCCGAAGGTGATGGCCACCGGCTCGCCCGACGCCAGGCTCGCGCCCGCATGCACCAGCGAACCATCGGCGCGGGACACCCGGGCGAAGCCGCGCTGCAGCGGGCGGTCCGGATCGACGGAGCCATAGAGCTTGGCCAGGCCCTCCAGCCGCTCGGAGAGCCGCTCCAGCCGTCGCCGCATGGACGGCTGCAGCCGCACCGCCAGCCGGTCCAGCCGGTCCTTCTGCACCGCTTGCGGCCGCTGCAGCAGCAGGGGCGACAGGCGCGAGGCCACCCGCACCAGGTCGCGCTCGTGGACCGCCGCATTGCGGGCCAGGCCCGCGCCCAGGCGGCCGGACACGATGTCGAACCGCTGCTCGGCCAGGCGCAGCAGGTCGGGCACGCGCTGCAGCGCCCGGTCGGCGTGGGCGATGCGGCCGCGCCGCTCCTCCACCACGCGCCCCCCACAGCGGTGCATGCGACCGCCCAGGTCCAGGACCAGGGCCTTCAGCTCGGAAAGGACCGGCGTCGCCATCTCGGCCGCGGCCGTGGGGGTCGGCGCGCGGCGGTCGGAGACAAAGTCGATCAGGGTGGTGTCGGTCTCGTGGCCCACGGCGCTGATCAGCGGGATGGTCCCCTCCGCCACGGTGCGCGCCAGGGCCTCGTCGTTGAAGGGCCACAGGTCCTCCACCGAGCCGCCGCCGCGCGCCACGATCAGCACGTCCGGCCGCGGGACAGGACCGCCCGGCGCCAGGGCGTTGAAGCCGCGGATCGCGGCGCAGACCTGGGCGGCCGCGGCCTCGCCCTGGACCACCACCGGCCAGACGATCACCCGGCAGGGCCAGCGGTCGCGGATGCGGTGCAGGATGTCGCGGATCACCGCCCCGGTCGGGCTGGTGACCACGCCCACCACCGCCGGCATCAGCGGGATCGGCCGCTTGCGCGCCGCCTCGAACAGGCCCTCCGCCGCCAGCCGGGCCTTCAGCCGCTCCAGCTGGGCCAGCAGGGCGCCGATGCCCGCGACCTCCATGGTCTCGATGACGATCTGGTAGCGCGAGCCCTGGGGATAGGCGGTGATCTTGCCGGTGACGATCACCTCCAGCCCCTGCTCGGGCCGCACCGAAAGGCCGCGCACCTGGCCCTTCCAGACCACCCCGTCGATCGCCGCCCGCTCGTCCTTCAGCGTCAGGTAGACGTGGCCATTGGCGTGGTGGGTGACCTTGGAGAGCTCGCCGCGCAGGCGCACGAAGCCGTAGGCGTCCTCCAGCGTCCGCTTCAGGGCGAACGCCAGCTCGGAGACGGAATAGGGCCGGGCGTTGCCGGTCTCGTCGGACGGTTCGGACGTGGTGGGCGCAGCGTCGGTCATCGCAACGAAGCTAGGGGCGGCCGCGCAGGCTCACAATGACGATCTCCGGCGGCGCTCGAAACCGCACCGGCAGGATCGAGACCCCCAGGCCGCCCGTCACATAGAGAATGCGCCCCGCCTCGTCGTAACGGCCGCAAGGCCAGCGCCCCGCCCCGGGTGAAGCAGCGATCAGCCGCCCTAGGATCGGCAGGTTCACCTGTCCGCAGTGCGAGTGGCCCGCCAGGGTCAGGGCGACGCGGGCGGGAACCTGCGGCCAGGCGTCCGGCCAGTGGCTGAGCAGGATCACCGGCTCCGCGGCCGGAACCGCCGCCAGCGCCTGCGCCGCCGAGGGCTGGGATCGGGGCGAGGCGTAGTCGGCCAGGCCCGCCACCCAGAACGCGCCCTCGGGCCGGGCAATGCGCTGGGCGTAGTTGTCCAGGACCGGGGCGCCGGCTTTCCAGAGCGCCGTCTCGACGCCCTTGCCGTCGTACCACCAGTCGTGGTTGCCCAGGATGGCGTAGCGGCCGAGGCGCGCCCGGGCGCCGGAAAGCGCGGCGATCCCGTCGGCGATCTCCTGGCGCTCCGCGGCGCTGCGGGCGCCGGCCCGTTCGCGCCCCCCGACGTAGTCGCCCAGGAAGACCACGAGGTCGGGATCCTCCTGGGTCAGCCGCGCCACGACCTGGCCGAGCCGCCGCGCGCTCATGTGCGGCGCGCCGACGTGGGTGTCGGAGAGCACCCCGATGCGCAGGGGCGGTCCGCGCCAGGCGGGGCTCTCGATGCGGACGTGCCGCACCACCAGGGTCTCCGGCTCGATCAGGAAAGCCCAGACGCCCAGGACATAGAGGCTGGCGAACAGGACAAGGCCGGTGAGGCGCACGCGTGGCCGCTGGGGTCCGAGCCGCGACCAGGCCCACCACGCCACCACGGGGCCGAGGACCGCGCCGGCCCAGGCAGCCGCCATCAGCGCGTGCGCGATGTCCATCCAGCCCCCCGGCGACATGAAAAGGCCCGCATGAAAAAAGGGACGCGCCCTAAACCTCAACCAGCTTGCGCAGGCTCGGCTCCGGGCGCGTCCCCCATCCCCAACGGATAGTCGGTCCGCTGTCCAGCGGATCTCAGATGTAGCGGCGCAGGCTCCGGGCAAGCTCGGCGGCGCTGGATTTCTTCTTCGTCTGGGCGGGCTGGTAGGCCACACACGCGTGTTCGTGGCAGTAGGGGCCGTTCTCCTCGGAGCGGCGGCCGCAGAAGGTGAAGGTGTCGAGCGACGGGTCGCCGATCGGCCACTTGCACATGTGCGCGCCCAGGGTCAGCACCGTGGCCGTGCCCGGGCTCTCGTCCACATAGCGCACCGGCGCCGGGGCCGGATGGGCCGAGGCGGACGCCGGTTCGGCGATCCGGCGCGGCGAGGACGGCGCGGCGGCCGCCGGGCGCGGCGCGCGGGCCGGCTTGAACACGGTGCGCTGCGGCTTGCTGGGCGTCGCGCGCCCCGAGAGCCCCAGGCGGTGCACCTTGCCGATCACCGCGTTGCGGGTGACGCCGCCCAACTGCTTGGCGATCTGACTGGCGGAGAGCCCGTCCTGCCAGAGCTTCTTCAGAAGTTCGACGCGTTCGTCGGTCCAGCCCATGGTCTCGCCTCCCACCCAGAGGTCCGGCGCGCCCCAGACGGCGCCGGATATCTACATCTTGTGGCGCCGAGGTAGCTCGCCGCTCACCAACCACCATCAGTAGTAAACAAACGGCTAAGAGCCACAATAGGCGCCACGCGGGTTCTCCACAGGAACTAGATGTTGAGTCGGAATTGGGCGCCCTTGCGCCGGCGGCTATCACAGCGCACATCTCGGCCATGCGAGACCTGCCCATCGCCGAAGCCGCCTTCCCGCCCCAGCCCCGCGCCTATGACGGCGTCAACTGGGAGGGCCTGAAGACCCTCTACGTCCGCGAGGTGCGGCGCTTCTTCAAGGTGGGCATGCAGACCCTGGCGGCGCCCGTCGTCACCGCGCTGCTCTATATGCTGGTGTTCGTGGTCGCGGTCGGCGGCGGCCGCGAGGTTCACGGCGTGGCCTATGGCACCTTCGTGGCGCCGGGCCTGATCATGATGCAGATCCTCAACAACGCCTTCGCCAACTCGTCGTCGTCGCTGCTGCAGGCGAAGTTCAACGGGCTGATGGGCGACTTCATGACCCCGCCGCTATCGCCGGCCGAGCATGTCGTGGGCTTTGGCGCCGGCGCGGCCACACGCGGCATCTTCGTCGGCGCGATCAGCATGGCGGCGGTGCTGCCGTTCGCGCACCTGCCGGTGGCCCAGCCCTGGGCGGTGGCCTATTTCGGCCTGGGTGCGGCGCTGATCATGGGCTTCCTAGGCATCATGGCCGGGCTGTGGAGCGAGAAGTTCGACCACATGGCGGCGGTGACCAACTTCGTCATCATGCCGATGACGTTCCTGTCCGGCACCTTCTACCTGGTGGAGAAGCTGCCGGAGCCGTTCCGCACGTTCTCGAAGTTCAACCCGATCTTCTACCTGATCGACGGCTTCCGGTACGGCTTCATCGGCCGCGCCGAGGGCAGCCTCGCCATCGGCGTCGCCATGACCGCGGTCCTGACCCTGGCCCTCGGCTGGATCTGCCTGTGGATGTTCAGGACCGGCTACAAGATCAAGACCTGAGCGGGGCTCAGTTCAGGTCGCTCTTCAGGACCACCGCCGACTGCACCGAGGCGACGCCCGCGAGCCCGCTCAGCCGGTCCACGAGTTGCGACAGGGCATAGGCGCTGCCCACATGGACCACGAGATAGGCGTCGTGGGGGCCGGTCACCGAATAGTAGCTGGTGATCTCCGGCCAGTGGCGGAACTTGGCCACAACCGGCGAACAGGGCCGCTGGCTGAAGGTGATGGACAGCACGGCCTTGAGGCCCTCGTCCTCGGCCGGATCGTGGCGCTCGCCGAGGATGGCCTGGTAGCCGACGATGACCTTGTCGCGTTCCAGGCGGGCCATCCGCGCCTGGACGGCGGTGCGCGAGAGGGCCAGCTCCTGCGCCAGCGCCGTCAGCGTCATCCGCGCGTTGCGGCGCAGCAGCGAGACCAGCTTCTCGTCGACGGCGTCGCGCAGGCCGCCGATTTGCCTATCGACCATCGGGCTTTCAATCGTTTCGCCAGCCCCGCCGCCGTCTTGCTTATGGCGACGCACAGGCTTGGACCTCAGGATTGACGGCGCAGGCAGGCTGTCAAGGAGGGCCCCCGCGATGCGGTTCGTTCCGGCCGATCCGAAGAGCCCGTCTGCAGGGCGCGGCGGCGGCGCGGACTCAGCGCCTCAGGATGTCCGACGGGGTTACGCCCAGCAGGCGGCGCATCCAGCGGGCCAGGTGACTCTGGTGGGCGAAGCCGGTCTCCAGCGCCACCTCGGCGATCGAGCGGTTGCGCTCCAGCAGCAGGCTCCGCGCCCGGTGCACGCGCCGCTCCATCACATAGGCATGGACCGACTGGCCCATGGTGCGGCGGAAGAGGGTGGTCAGGTGCGGCACCGAAATGCCCGCCACCGCGGCGATCTGCTCGAGGGTCAGTTCGGCCTCGAGGTTGGCCTCGATGAACTCCACCAGGCGCCGGGCCTGGGGCTTGGAGAGCGTCTGGCGGCCCGTGGCGTTGGCGGCGCCAAAGCTCTGCAGCAGGCGCGTGGTCAGGGCGACCGCCAGGCTGTCGGCATAGATGCGGCCGGCGGGCTCGGGCGCCGCGAGCTCCGCCATCAGGGCGCGGACCACATGCTCGACCAGCGGGTCGCGCGCGCCGATCCGCGGCGCCAGGTCCGCACGATCCGTCGGGATGGACAGGGCCTCCGCGGTCGAGGCCAGCAGGGTGGGCGCGAGCCGGATGGAGATCATGTCGCAGGGCGCATGGTCTTCCCAGAAGCCCGAGGCGCCGCCGGGCACCAGGTCGAAGTCGTGCGGCGCGCCGATCCGCCGCTGGCCGACGCCTTCGCATTCGCAGTCGGTGGGCACGGCGGGCGTCAGGTAGAAGATCACCCGGTGGTCGGCCATCACCGAGCCCGGATAGCGGCCGGGCGTGGCGTGCACCTCGCGTGCAGCCAGCGGTCCCCACTCGCGCCCGCGCCCGAAGGTGAGGGTCGGCTCTCCGAAGCTCGTGAACTTGAACGGGTAGGTCATGCGGGGTCCTGCCTGCAAGACCAGCGCCAATATCCTGCAAAGTCAAAGCGCAACCGCAGGTGGGCCCGCACGCCATCATCGAAATGTGCTCCAAACCCTCGGAACGTGCGCGACCCCGCGGGCCGGCCGACGCACGGTCGGCGGGTCACATGGAGGCCTACCCGCATGACCGCCGCCGCCGCCTCTCCGGCGCCGAACACCCTTCCGGCGCGTGATGCGCTGGCCCGCATCGCACTCGCGGGTCTCGCCGGCGGCGCGGTCGACTTCGTCTACGCCTCGGCCCTGGGCCTGATGTCCGGGCGCGGCTTCGTCCGGGTCTGGCAGGGCGTGGCGAGCGGCTGGCTGGGCAAGGCGGCGGCCCACGGCGGGATGGGCTCGCTCACGCTGGGCCTGGTCACCCACTTCGGCATCGCCACCTGCATGGCCGCGGCCTACGCCCTGGTCGCGGCGCGGGCGCCCATCCTCTACCGCCGCTGGTGGCTCGCCGCGCCGCTCTACGGCGTCGTGCTCTACGGCGTCATGTACAAGATCGTCCTGCCGCTGCGCTTCCCGGGCGCGGGCGGCTGGCACGGGCTGGAGTCCGTGGCGGACGTCGCGTCCCACATCGGACTGGCCCTGGCCGCCGCCTTCGTCCTCAGCCGGCCACGGCCGCAATAACCCCCAAGCCGGACGCCCAGCACCCAGCCTAAGGAACCCGCATGCGTCGCACCGATTTCGACCGCGAGCGAAGCCTCGGCCCCGGCGGCGGGGCCAGGATGAGCGCATGAAGCGGGTGAGTGAGCTTTCCGCGGCCCAGGATATCGCGGCCCTGCGTTCCGCCCTGATGGTGCGCGAGCACCTGGGCTTCCGGCGCGCGTCCGAGGCGCTGGGCGTGAACCCTTCGGTGCTGTCGCGCCGGGTCCTGGCCCTCGAGGACGCGCTCGGCGTCTCCCTGTTCCAGCGCACCTCCGGAGGCGCGCGGCCCACCGGCGCGGGCGAGCGCTTCCTGACCGACGTGGAGCGCGCGCTGGAGCTGATTTCCAAGGCGGCCGTACGGGCCGGCGCCGCGGGGCGGGGCGAGGTGGGGCGCCTGCGCCTGGGCCATGTGTGGCCCGTGGCGGCGGGACCGGCCGAGGCCATGCTGTGCGCCTACCGCCGCTCGGCCCGCGATGTGGAGCTCGAACTGCGCGGCGGCTCGGCGCCGGAACTGGTGGCTGCCGTGCTGGACCGCGAACTGGACGCCGCCCTGATCGCCGCCGAGGACGCCCCGCCCGGCCTGGACCGCCTGGGCCTGTGGTCCGAGCCCTGGCTGCTGGCGCGGCCGCTGGACGCTTCCGACGCCCCGCTGGGCCAGACGCCCGTGCTGTGCGCGGCGGGTGACGACTGGGCCCGCATCCAGCGCCTGGTGTCCGAGCGCGGCGGCGCCCGCGCCGGCGTGCGGGTGCAGATGACCTCGCACGATGGCGTGCTGAGCCTGGTGGCCGCCGGCGCCGGTCACGCCATCGTTCCCCAGAGCGTCGCCCACGCCACCCGCGCAGCCGTCGCCTTCGCGCCGTTGCCGGGCGCCCCGGCCGCGCTCAGCGTCGTCGCCGCCTGGCGCAACGACCACGACAACCCCGCCCTGCGCCGCTTCCTCAGCCTCTTGCGCGCCTCGCCGATCGAGGCCTCGCCGGTGGTCAAGCCGCTGCGGGCCGCCGGAGCTCATCGATGAGCGACCCTGTCGCCGCCGCCCTGGACGCCCTGGGCGATCCCACCCGCCGCGACCTCTACGAGCGGATCCTGGCGCGGCCGTCGCGCATCGCCGGCCTCGCCGCCGCGGTGCCGGTGACCCGGCCCGCGGTCTCGCACCACGTGCGGGTGCTGAAGGAGGCCGGACTGGTGCGCGAGGAGGATGGCCTGCTGGTCGCGACCCTGGATCCGCTGCCGCAGCTGCGCACCTATTTCGACCGACTGTGGTTCGAGGCCTCGGTGGGCGAGGGCTGGCTGCGCGAGCGCTTCGCGGTCTCGCGCCGGCTCTACGCCCTGGACGCCGACCCGCCCGCGCCGCGCTCGCGCAGCGCCTGAAGGCCGTAGGCTGATGGTCGCCGCCAGGCTGGATGCGGATGGCGAGGCCGACGCGGCCCGCTTCCGCGCCCTGGCCGATCCGCTCCGCCGACGTATCCTGGAACGCCTGGTGGCCGCGCCGGCCTCGGCCGGCGAGCTGGCCCGCAGCCTGGGGCTGCCAAGGGTGAACGTGACCCACCATCTGGGCGTGCTGGCGGCCGCAGGGCTGGTCGACCAGCGCCAGCGGCAAGCCGCCGTGCGGCCCGAGGCTCTGACGCGCCTGCGGCGTTACTTCGACGTCGCCTTGACGATCGCCGCCATTGGCTCGGCCGACGGGCTTCCGCCTGTGGCGAACGTAACACAATCCTAGAAAATCCAGGCTCACCGGACCACGGAATCCCTTTGAAAAGCAGGGAATTCCTTTGTGTGAGTGGGGTGTTGCTTGAGGCGCATCACCCGTTGCTTGGGCGTCGATTGACCCTCTTTGTGACGCAAACGTAACTCGCGGTCACCTGGCTCCGCTATGGGGCCGAAACCTTCATGTGGGGAGCGGGGGCCGCCTTGTCAGCGACCGGCCGCGGAGGAATTTCGAACGTGAGCAATCAGTCCGTACGCGCGCGCCTCCTGGCGTCCTCGATGATCTGTGGCGCGGCGCTGGCCGTCGCCGGTCCCGCCCTCGCCCAAGCGGCGGCGAGCGGCTCCTCGAATGGCGAAGTGGCCGAGGTGGTGGTCACCGGCACGCGCATCCCGTCGCCGAACCTGGAGAGCGTCAGCCCGGTCACCGCGGTCACCGCCGCCGAGATCAAGGCCCAGGGCGTCACCCGGGTCGAGGACATGATCAACTCCCTGCCCCAGGCCTTCGCCGCCCAGGGCTCGTCGATCTCCAACGGCGCCACCGGCACCGCCACCCTGAACCTGCGCGGCCTGGGCGTCTCGCGCACCCTGGTGCTGATCGACGGCCGCCGCCTGATGCCGGGCGACCCGGCCTCCACGCCGATCGGCCTGGCCTCGGACGTGAACTTCATCCCCACGGCCCTGGTGCAGCGGGTGGACGTGCTGACCGGTGGCGCCTCGGCTGTGTACGGCGCCGACGCGGTGGCCGGCGTCGTCAACTTCATCATGCAAAAGAACTTCGAGGGCGTGCGCCTCGACGCCCAGTGGTCGGAGTACCAGCACACCAACAACGGGGCGATCCAGGACGTGCTGCGCGCCGCGGCCGCCAAGTCGCCGACGCCGGAACAGTTCGCCATTCCGAAGCACAACCAGCGCGACGGGGACGGCACCCAGATCACACTGACGGTCGGCGTCAACGCCCCTGACGGCAAGGGCAACATCACGGCCTACGCCACCTACCGCCAGAACAACGCCATCCTGGAAGGCAACCGCGATTACTCGGGCTGCACGCTGAATTCCGGGACCGATTTCCTGTCCGCCGGCTGCGGCGGCTCCGGCACGGCCTATCCGGCGCGCTTCGGCACGAACATCGTCGACATCACCAGCCCCAACCAGCAGTTCCGGCCGCGCGTGGCGTCGCGCGACATCTACAACTTCGGCCCCACCAACTTCTACATGCGGCCGGACGAGCGCTACGGCATGGGCGCCTTCGCCCACTATGAGATCAAGCCCTGGGCCGAGGTCTACGCCGACCTGATGTTCATGGACGACGACTCCGTCGCCCAGATCGCGCCGGGCGGCATCTTCGCCGGATCGTTCAACATCAACTGCGACAACGCCCTGGCCTCCGCCCAGCAGCTGACCACGCTCTGCGGCGCCGATGCCGGCACCGCCACGCAGAAGTCGTTCACGATCGCCCGCCGCAATGTTGAAGGCGGCGGCCGCACCACCGACTTCCGCCACACCGACTACCGGTTCGTCACCGGCCTGCGCGGCCAGCTGAACGACAACTGGTCGTACGACGCCTACATGCAGTACGGCGAGGTCAGCTTTAGCGGCCAGACCGGTGGGTTCTTCCAGACTGCGCTGATCCAGCGTTCGCTGCTGGTGAAGAAGAACGCCCAGGGGCAGGCGGTCTGCCAGGCCGCCCTCGACGGCACCGACGCCAGCTGCGTGCCCTACAACATCTGGAAGATCGGCGGCGTCACCCAGGCCGCGCTGAACTATCTGACCACCCCCAGCTTCACCAAGGGCAACACCAAGGAGCGGGTGGCCAATATCTCGCTGGCCGGCCAGCTCGGCGACTACGGGATCAAGAGCCCGTGGGCCAAGGATGGCGTCGGCGTGGCCTTCGGCGGCGAGTACCGCCGCGAGAACCTGGACTTCACCTCCGACTACGTCACCCGCGCCGGCCTCCTGAACGGCGCCGGCGGCGCGGCGCCGCCGGTGAACGGCGCCTTCGACGTCTATGAACTGTTCGGGGAGGCGCGCATCCCGCTGGTCGAGGACATGCCCTTCGTGAAGCGCCTGTCGATGGAGCTGGCCTACCGCTACTCCGACTACTCCTCGATCGGCACGACCAACACCTACAAGGTGGCTGGCGAGTGGGAGGTGATCGACGGCCTGCGCTTCCGCGGCGGCTATAACCGCTCCGTCCGCGCTCCGAACATCCTGGAGCTCTACAGCCCCCGCAACGTGGTGCTCGATGGCAACCAGGATCCCTGCGCCGGCCTGGCCGCGAGCAATCCGCTGGTGGCCAAGTGCGCCCAGCTGTTCAACCTGACGACGGCCCAGGTGCTGGCCATCGAGAAGAACCCCGCCAACCAGTACAACGGCCAGGTCGGCGGCAACCCGAACCTCAACCCCGAGACCAGCGACACCTACACCCTCGGCGCGGTCTGGCAGCCCAGCTTCCTGCCGGGCTTCAACGCCTCGATCGACTACTTCAACATCAAGGTGAAGGACTACGTCTCCGGCATCGGCGCGGACGTCATCATCAACCGCTGCGTCAGCACCTCGAACCCGTTCTTCTGCAACCTGGTGCACCGCGACGCGGCCGGCTCGCTCTGGCTCTCCACCAACGGCTATGTGACGGACACCACCCTGAACACCGGCGCCCTGCGCACCAAGGGCTTCGACGTCAGCGCCAACTACCGCACGGACCTGGACCGCTTCGGGCTGGAGAACGCCGGCAGCGTGACGGTGAACTTCGTCGGCACCTATCTGGACGATCTTTCGATCCAGTCGCTGCCGGGGGACAAGTTCCACAACTGCGCCGGCCTCTTCGGCACCGTCTGCTCGGCCTCCGGCGGGGCGACGTCGCCAAACCCCGAATGGCGCCACAAGGCGCGGATCACCTGGAAGACCCCGTTCGAGTATGGCGACTGGCTGAAGGACGCCAGCGTGTCGCTGCAGTGGCGCTACTTCAAGAAGGTCACGCTGGACGCCTACGACACCGACCCGCAGCTCAACAACCCGGGCAACCAGGCCGCCACAGATCGGGCGCTGGGCGCGCGGAACTACTTCGACCTCGATGTGACCTGGACCATGAAGGACAACGTCAACTTCCGGATGGGCGTGAACAACCTGTTCGACAAGGATCCGCCGCTGAACGGCTCGTCCAACTGCCCGGCCGGCCCCTGCAACGGCAACACCTGGCCGCAAATGTACGACGCCCTCGGCCGCTTCCTGTTCGTGGGCGCCACGGTCAGCTTCTAGGACCGCAACTCCCACCGGCCACGGGATCGCACCCGTGGCCGGTGGGGCCAGTTGCGACGGCGCGGCGCCTTTTGCTGTCGCAACCCCGTCACTGGCCCCCTCTAGGCTCGCGCCGCAGAACATTGACTTGGCGCGCCTTCGAGCGGAAAACGCCAGGCCTTCCGGTCCCCGCCGCTGACGCTGCGGGGACGCTTCCGTTTTGGAGGGCTCCCACAGTGGCCGAGACCACCGCCCCGACCGTTCCCGCCGACCACCTGATGGGCGTCTATGCGCGCGCCCCGCTGGCGTTCGAGCGAGGCGAGGGCGTGCGCCTCTACACCACCGAGGGCGAGGCCTATCTGGACTGCATGGCCGGCATCGCCGTGACCGCCCTGGGCCACAGCCATCCCAAGCTGGTGGCGGCGGTGAAGGACCAGGCCGAGAAGCTCTGGCACACCTCCAACATCTTCCGCATCCCCAACCAGGAGAAGCTGGCGGCCCTGCTCACGGCCCACACGTTCGCCGACGTCTGCTTCTTCACCAACTCGGGGACCGAGGCCATCGAGTGCGCCATCAAGACGGCGCGCAAATATCACTGGGCCAAGGGCCACCCCGAGCGGATCGACATCATCGGCTTCGACGGCTCGTTCCACGGCCGCACGATCGCGGCGATCTTCGCGGCCAACAATCCGAGCTACGTCGAGGGCTTCGGTCCGCCCCTGCCCGGGTTCGTGGGCGCGACCTTCGGCGACCTGGAGGCCCTCAAGAAGCTGGTCGGCCCGACCACGGCGGCGATCCTGCTGGAGCCCGTGCAGGGCGAGGGCGGCGCGCGCTCCTGGACCGAAGCGCAGCTGAAGGCCATCCGCCAGCTCTGCGACGAGACCGGCACGCTCCTGATCTACGACGAGATCCAGTGCGGCCTGGGTCGCACCGGCAAGCTCTTCGCCTACGAATGGGCCGACGGCGCGGCCGAGCCCGACATCATGGCGGTGGCCAAGGCCCTGGGCGGCGGCTTCCCCGTCGGCGCCTGCCTGGCCACCATCGAGGCGGCCAGCGGCATGACGCCCGGCTCCCACGGCTCCACCTACGGCGGCAATCCCCTGGCCATGGCGGTCGGGTTGGCCTCGGTGGAGGAGCTGGTGAAGCCGCAGCTGCTGGCCCATGTGCGCGAGGTGGCCGGCTACCTCAACCAGCAGCTCTCCGGCCTGAGGGACCGCTATCCCGACGTGGTCCTGGACATCCGCGGCAAGGGCCTCCTGATCGGCGTCAAGCTGGCCACCCCCAATCGCGAGTTCATGCAGCACGCCCGCGACGCGCACCTGCTGATCGCCGGCGGCGGCGACAACTGCGTGCGCCTCCTGCCGCCGCTGACCCTCACCCTGGACGAGGCCCGCGAGGCGATCGAGCGCTTCGAGCAGGCCTGCCAGGCGGCCCAGGCCAAGGCGAAGGCTCCGGCCCAGGTCGGGGCGGCATGAAGTCCGATACGCCGCGGCACTTCATCGACCTCTGGCGGCTGGACGGCTCGGACCTGCGGGTGATCCTGGAGGACGCCAAGGCGCGCAAGGCCGCGCGCCGTGGCTGGCCCAAGGGCCGCCCCGACGAGGACCATCCCGCCCGCGACCGGACGCTGGCGATGATCTTCGAGAAGAACTCCACGCGCACCCGCTACTCGTTCGACGCGGCCATGCGCCAGCTGGGCGGCCACGTGATCATCTCCAACGCGGTCGACATGCAGCTGGGCCGCGGCGAGCCGATCGAGGACACCGCCCGGGTGCTGTCGCGCATGGTCGACGCGGTGATGATCCGCGCCAATGTCCACGAGGACGTGGAGCGCTTCGCCCACTGGGCCACCGTACCGGTGATCAACGGCCTCTCCGACAAGGGCCATCCCTGCCAGATCCTGGCCGACCTGATGACCTTCGAGGAGCATCGCGGCTCGGTGCGCGGGCGCACCCTGGCCTGGGTGGGCGACGGCAACAACGTCTGCGCCAGCTTCATCCACGCCGCGCCCAAGCTCGGTTTCAAGCTCAACATCGCCACTCCGGCGGTCTTCCATCCGGACCTGATGGACCTGGCGCGCGCCGTCGAGCAGCAGGGCCAGGTGACCACCACCGAGGACCCGCGCGAGGCGGTCCGCGGAGCCGACTGCGTGATCACCGACACCTGGGTCTCCATGGGCGACACCGACCATGACGAGCGCATCGAGGCGCTGGAGCCCTACCAGGTGGACGAGCGGCTGATGGGCGAGGCGGCCAAGGACGCGGTGTTCCTGCACTGCCTGCCCGCCCACCGTGGCGAGGAGGTCACCGATGCGGTGATCGACGGACCCCAGAGCCTGATCTGGGACGAGGCGGAAAACCGCATCCATGCCCAGAAGTCGATCCTGGCGTGGTGCTTCGGCGCGATCTAGTCGCGCCGTTCCTTTGCCACGGCCTGGGAAGGTAACCGCGCAACTTGTCGCCCTCGCAACCCGGCCTCCACGTCCTATATTGCGCCCCATGTCCAGTTCCCCCGCCCCCGATGACCTCGTCGGCGCCTTCCAGATCGAGGGCGAGCCTGTCCGCGGCCGCGTCGCGCGGCTGGGGCCGGCGATCGACGAGATCCTGCGCGGCCATGCCTATCCGGAGGCGGTGGCCAACCTGCTGGGCGAGGCCTGCGCGCTCGCCGCCCTGGTGGGCTCGAACCTGAAGTTCAGCGGCCGGCTGATCGTGGAGGCCCGCGGCGACGGGCCGGTGCGCTATGTGGTGGCCGACTACGACACCTCCGGGGGCCTGCGCGGCTACTGCCGCTTCGACGCCGAGGAGGTCGCGGCGGCCGGCGGCGGCTTCGTCCGGCCCGGCGCCAAGAGCCTGCTGGGCGACGGCCTCTTCATGATGACGGTCGACCAGGGCCAGGACATGGACCGCTACCAGGGCGTCACCGACATCCAGGGCGAGACCCTGGCCCTGTGCGCGGAGCAGTATTTCGCCCAGTCCGAGCAGACGCCCACGCGCATCCGCCTGGCGGTGGCCCAGGCGGACGACGCCTGGCGCGCCGGCGGCTTCCTGATCCAGTCCGTGGCCGAGGACGACGCCCGCGGCTCGACCACCGAGGCGTGGGCCCGCACCCAGGCGTTCTTCGAGACCCTCGGCGAGGACGAGCTGACCGACACGGAGCTGTCGTCCGAGCGGCTGCTGTTCCGCCTGTTCCACGAGGACGGGGTGCGGGTGTTCGGCTCCCAGCCGCTGCGCGCCTTCTGCCGCTGCAGCCAGGACCGCATCGAGACGGTGCTGAAATCGTTCGACGCCGACGAACGGGCCGAGATGGTCGAGCCCGACGGCAATATCCACGTCACCTGCGAGTACTGCAGCCGCGTCTACGCCGTGGCCCCGGAGGCCCTGGCCGCGGCCTGAACCGCCGCCAGCCCGGCGGCGGCCACCTGGTCGTCGACGTCCGACGTGGAGCCCGAGACGCCGATGGCGCCGGCGCACTGGCCCTCGTGCAGGATCGGCAGGCCGCCGCCCAGCGCCAGGACGTCCGGCCCGGGACTCATCAGCCCCTCGCGCACCCGCTGCTCGAGCACCGAAGTGGGAAGGCCGATGGCCGCGGCCGTGCGCGCCTTGCGGTGCGCCAGGTCGACGGAATAGCCGCGCGCGCCATCCAGCCGCTGCAGGCTCAGGAGCTGTCCGGCCTCATCGACCACGGCGATCGTGACCGGCGCGCCGAGCTCCAGCGCCTTGCGCCGGCAGGCCTCGGCGGCGATGTCCGCGTCGGCGAATTCCAGGGTGGGTTTCAAGCGCATGGCGTCCTCCAGGCTGAGGCGCCGCCGGCTTTCTCGGAGAGGCGCCATGGGGCCGCAATCGCGCGGGCCCACATGACGTCCCTTTTTACCACGGATCGGCCGCGGCCGCCTATGCCGCGTCCAGCGCCCGGCTGACGTCGCGGGTGAGGTCGCCCGGGCCCTCCAGGCCCACGCTCATCCGGATCCAGCCTTCGGTCAGGCCGATCTCCAGCCGCTCGGCCTCGGGCATGGAGCGGTGGGTGGTGGTGCAGGGGTGGGTGGCCATCGACTTGGCGTCGCCGAGGTTGTTGGAGATGTCGACGATCTGCAGCGTGTCCAGGAAGCGCCAGGCCGCCTCGCGCCCGCCCAGGTCGAAGGCGATGACATTGCCGCCGCCGCTCATCTGGTTGGCGATCAGGGCCGCCTGCGGGTGGTCGGCGCGGCCGGGATAGATGGTCCGCATGACCTTGCCGTGGCTGGCGATGGCGTCGGCCAGCTTCGCGGCGGTCTCGGTCTGGCGGCGCACCCGCAGTTCCAGCGTCTCAAGGCCCTTTAGCAGGACCCAGGCGTTGAACGGCGACAGCGCCGGCCCCGTGTGGCGGTGGATGTCCTTGTACGCGGAGGTGAGCAGCTCGGCGGCGCCCAGGATCGCCCCGCCCAGCACCCGGCCCTGGCCGTCGATGTGCTTGGTGGCCGAATAGACGACCACGTCCGCGCCGAGGGCCAGGGGCTTCTGGAAGACCGGCGTGGCGAAGACGTTGTCGACCACCAGCTTGGCGCCGGCCGCATGGGCGATCTCGGCCACCGCGCCGATGGCGGTCACCTCCAGCAGGGGGTTGGCCGGGCTCTCCACCAGGAAGGCCTTGGTGTTGGGCCGCACCGCGTTCTTCCAGGCGGCGATGTCGGTGGCGTCGACATAGGTGGTCTCCACCCCGAAGCGCGGCATCCATTCCGACAGGATCCAGCGGCAGGAGCCGAACAGGGCGCGGCCCGCCACGATGTGGTCGCCGGCCCGCACCAGCCCCATCAGCGCCAGGTGCACGGCGGCCATGCCCGAGGCGGTGGCGCGGCAGGCTTCGGCGCCCTCCATCAGGGCCAGGCGCTGCTCGAACATCTCCGTCGTGGGGTTGCCGAAGCGCTGGTAGATGAAGCCCGGCCCGCCCGCGAAGCGCGCGTCGGCGCTGGCGGCGCTCTCGTAGGCGAAGCTCTGGGTCAGGAACAGCGCCTCGGAGATCTCGCCGTGCTCGGTGCGCATGAGGCCGCCCCGCACCGCCTGGGTCTCCAGTTCCCAATCGCGCGGATCTTCCGCCATGCCGGCCTCCATCGAAACAAGGACGCCGCTTGAACGCC
>JAEKKJ010000029.1 GCA_019510435.1 Caulobacterales bacterium
CGCCGCAGTCGGGCATCCTGGGCATGCACAAGATCCAGGAGCGGCCGATGGTGGTCGGCGGCCAGATCGTGGTGCGCCCGATGATGTACCTGGCCCTCAGCTACGACCACCGGGTGGTGGACGGCCAGGGCGCGGTGACCTTCCTGGTCCACGTCAAGGAAGCCATCGAGGACCCGCAGCGCCTGCTGCTGGACGTCTGATCCCGGCCGGGCGATGGTCGGCGCCATGGCGCTGGTGCAGATCGCACGGATCTTCGACCTCGGCGAGGCTCAGGTCGCCGCCGCGGCGCTGCGCGCCTCGGGCATCGCCGCGCACCTGCAGAACGAGCACCTGGCCCAGGCCAATCCGCTGCTTCAGAACGCGGTGGGCGGCTTCGCCATCTGGGCGCCCGAGGAGGATGCGGCGGATGCGCGCGCCTTCCTGCGGGCTCACCGCCGCCCGCCGCCCCAGCCCGCCGAGGACGCCGTCTCGCCACGGCGCGGACGCAGCTGGTTCGCGGCCGTCCTGGGGCTGCTGCTGGGAACCTAAACGGTCCCGCTTCGGCGAACATCGTTTCCGGCGGTTCACCAAGCGTTAGCACCGATCCGCGAAGACTTTCCCGTACGCATATTGGGGGATCGGATGGGCGCCGGGATCGCATCAGGGCAGGCTTTGTCGCCGAGCGTGGCCGCCACGCTGGACGTCCTGGCCGCCGAGATCGAGCTGGCCGGCGCCCGCTGCATCTTCCTCGACCGGGTGATCGGCGAGGTGATGGACCGCCTGACCGACGACGACCGCGAGCGGATGCTGCAGGGCCTGCACGGGGTCGACCTCCTAGCCCAACACCTGACCAGCCTCTCGGCCTTCACCCGCACCATGAGCCTGGCCGCGCCGGCCGACCTGACCCTGCCGGTGGACGCGGCGATCGCCGAAATCACCCTCGGAGCCCTCGCCGAGCGGATGACCGCGGGGCTGGGCGGCTCCGAGGACGACGAGGCCGACGACGCCGACTCCGGCGACGTCGACATGTTCTAGGGGCGGCCGCATGCAATTCGACGGTCGCAGCACCAAGGTCCTCGTGGTCGACAACGACCGCACGACTCTGGAGATGGTGCAGATCCGCCTCGACGTGGCGGGCTTCCAGGCGTTCGGCGCGCGCAGCGCCCAGGCGGCCCTGGAGGTGCTGGGCAATTCGCGGTTCGACGCCATCATCCTCGAGCGGGACCTGCCCGGCATCGACGGCATGGCCTTCCTGGAGGCCATGAAGCACCTGCAGGATCGCCGGCCGGTCCCGGTGCTGCTGGTGGGACGCGCCCTGGCGGCGGACGACGTGCGCAAGGCCGTGGGCCTGGGCGTTCGCGACTGCCTGGCCAAGCCGTTCAGCGGCGCGGCGGTGCTGGAGCGCCTGGGCCGCATGCTGCGCAAGACCGCCGGCGCCCCGGCCGCCGCCGGCGCCCAGCGCGGGGTCGTCTACCTCAGCGCCTGACATTTGTTGCACTGCGGAACAGGCCGCCGCGACAGCCGGTTGGCCCCGGGACGGCACGGGACCGTCGCAACCGGGAGCCCTTCCATGGCCATTCCGAAGATGGCGCTCGGCGTCGCCCTGCTGGCCCTCAGCCTTGGCGCCTGCAGCTCGATGTCCGACGACAGCGCCTCCGCCGCCTCGACCCGCGGGAGCACCGCCAGCACGACCTCCAGCGCGACGCAGGACAGCACGACCGGCGCCGCCGGCTCGAGCACCACGTCGAACGGGACGGGCTCGACGACGGGTTCCAGCACCGCCTCACCGGGCAATACGACGAACCCGCCGCCGCGATAGGTCGCGCGAGGTTGACCTGACACTTTCGCAGCCTAGTTTGCGCCCCCACCTGAGGCAGGGCGAATTCCATGGCTGAGACCAACTACGACGTCGTCATCATCGGGGGCGGTCCCGGCGGCTACAACGCCGCGATCCGGGCCGGCCAGCTGGGCCTGAAGGTCGCCTGCGTCGATAAGGGGATCGACGGCGGCTCGACCCTGGGCGGCACCTGCCTCAACGTCGGCTGCATGCCGTCCAAGGCCCTGCTGCACGCCTCGGAGATGTTCGCCGCCGCCTCGGGCGAGTTCGCGACCCTCGGCATCGAGGTGACGCCGAAGCTGAACCTCAGCCAGATGATGAAGCAGAAGGCCGAGTCCGTCGGCGCCCTGACCAAGGGCATCGAATTCCTGTTCAAGAAGAACAAGGTCGACCGCTTCCAGGGCGCGGGTCGCGTCGCCGGCGCGGGCAAGGTCGAGGTGGTGGCCGCCGACGGCGCCGTCACCGCCCTCGCCGCCAAGGATATCGTCATCGCCACCGGCTCGGTCCCGACCGGCCTGCCGGGCGTCGCCGTCGACCAGCAGCGGATCGTGGACTCCACCGGCGCGCTGTCGCTGCCGGAAGTCCCGGGCCACCTGGTGGTGATCGGGGCCGGGATCATCGGCCTGGAGCTGGGCTCGGTGTGGCGCCGGCTGGGCGCCAAGGTGACCGTCGTTGAGTTCCTGGACCGCATCACGCCCGGCATGGACGCCGAGATGGCCAAGACCTTCCAGCGCGCCCTGACCAAGCAGGGGATCGCGTTCAAGCTGGGCATGAAGGTGACCGGCGCCACGGCGTCCAAGAAGGCGGTCAGCCTGACCTATGAGCCCGTCGCCGGCGGCGCGGCCGAGACGCTGGAGGCGGACTACGTCCTGCTGGCCATCGGCCGGCGGCCCTGGACCGAGGGCCTGGGCCTGGAGAGCGTCGGGATCACGCCGGACAAGCGTGGCTTCATCGAGACCGACCACTGGAAGACGTCCGCCCCCGGTGTCTGGGCCATTGGCGACGTGACCCACGGCCCCATGCTGGCGCACAAGGCCGAGGAGGAGGCCGTGGCCTGCATCGAGGCCATCGCCGGCAAGGCGGGCCACGTGAACTATGGCGTCATCCCCAGCGTGATCTACACCAGCCCCGAAGTGGCCTGGGTGGGCAAGACCGAGGAGGAGCTGAAGGCCGAGGGCCGCGCCTACAAGGCCGGCAAGTTCCCCTTCACCGCCAACAGCCGCGCCAAGATCAACCACGAGACCGAGGGCTTCGTGAAGGTGCTGGCCGACGCCGCCACCGACGAGGTGCTGGGCGTGCACATGATCGGCCCCAGCGTCTCGGAGATGGTCGGGGAATATTGCGTGGCCATGGAGTTCCGCGCCGCGAGCGAGGATGTGGCCCGCACCTGCCACCCGCACCCGACGCGCTCGGAGGCCCTGCGCCAGGCCGCCATGGGAGTCGAAGGGTGGACGATGCAGGCCTGACGCCTGACCGCTCCGCGGCGCTGGTCCTGCGCCGCGCGCAGCCGGAGGAGCTGGCCGACTGCGCGCACCTCTATGTGCGCGTGCTGACCGACACCTTCACCTGGCTGCCGCCGGAGCGGCACAGCGCCGACGACTTCCTGGCGGCGGCCCGGGAGGAGGAGGTGTTCGTGGCCCGGCTGCATGGCCGGCTGGTCGGCCTGGCGGCGCTCTACCGGCCGCAGGGCTTCCTGCACTCGCTCTATGTGACCGAGCGCGGCCGCGGCGTCGGCAAGGCGCTGCTGGACCATGTGGCGGCGGCGCTCGGCGGCCCGCTGTCGCTCAAGTGCCAGGCCGCCAACCGCCGGGCCCAGGCCTTCTACCTGCGCGAGGGCTTCCGCTGCACCGAGGCCGGCGAGGACGGCGGCGTCGCCTGGCTGCGGTTCGTGCGCGACTGAGTCCGGCCCCGCCTGTGAGTCCCCGCCAAAAGGTGGCCGAAACTTAATTTGGCCACAGCCGCGCGCGGTGGCAGCTTCTGGCCTCGCATCGCGCAGTGGGAGGCTCGCCATGCTCGCCATGATCGCCGCCGCCACGGCCCTGGTCTCGAACGCCGGCGCCTTGGACGCCAGTCCTTCGCTCCAGGCCCACCGCCTGTTCGGGCCGGCCTTCGCCACCTCTGCGGCCTGCAAGGCCACGGGGCGCTATCAGACCGACTGGGAGCCGGCGCTGCTGTACCGCCAGAGCGAGCGGATGCGCGCCCGGCGGCTCGAGGACATGCCCAAGCCCGACTACGAAAAGACGGTCTTGCGCACGGTTGAGGGCTGCTCGGCGCCGCTTGTGGTCGGGACCAGCGTCGGACGATGAGCGCCGCGGCCCTGATGCTTTCGGCGCTGGTCGCCGCAGGGCCCGCCAGCCAGCCGGCCTCGGATGGCGAGCGCACGCCCGTCCGCTGCCGCCCGGCGCCCTACTATGTGACCAACCGCTCCGCCCTGCCGCCCAGGCTCGCCTTGCAGGACTCCGGCCGCGGCGTGCGCTCCTGCTACCTCGTCACCGTGAAGAAGAAGCCGACGCGGGTGCTGGTGTAGGCGCGGGTCAGGCCCGCGGATGCGCCGCTGAATAGGCGCTGAGCAGGGCCGCGGCGTCGACCTCGGTGTAGCGCTGCGTCGTCGAGAGCGAGGCGTGGCCCAGCAGCTCCTGGATCGACCGCAGGTCCGCCCCGGCCCCCAGCAGGTGCGTCGCGAACGAATGGCGCAGGGCGTGCGGCGTCGCGCTGGCGGGCAGGCCGAGGCGGCCGCGCAGGCCCTGGACCGTGGCCTGCACATGGCGCGGGCTCAGGGGTCCCCCCCGCTTGGCCCGGAACAGCGGCTCGGCGGGCGGAAGGGCGAACGGGACCTGCGCCAGATAGGCCTCCACCGCCGCCGCCACCGCCGGCAGCACCGGGACCATCCGCGTCTTGCCGCCCTTGCCGGTGATCCGCAGCAGCTCGGGAAGCGGCGCGTCCGAGCGCCTCAGCGACAGGGCCTCGGAGATCCGCAGGCCGCAGCCGTAGAGCAGGGTCAGCACCGCCTCGTCGCGGGCGGCCTCCCAGTCCTCGCGGTCGGGGTCGAGGCCGGGCTCGGCCAGGAGGCCGGCCGCCTGGTCCTCGGTCACCGGCCGGGGTGCGCCGGCCTTGACCTTGGGCCCGCGCACCAGCGCCAGGGCCGGGTTCGGCGCGTCCAGCCGCCGATCGAGAAAGCGGTGGAAGGTGCGCACCGCCGACAGCGCCTGGCTCATGGAGCGCGGCGACAGCGGCCGCTCGCCGGAGCGCAGGTGGGCCAGCCAGGCCCGCACCTCCCCAGCGCTCACCCCTGCCAGGGCGGCGACGTCCAGGGCCTCGCCACGATGCTGTTCGAGAAAGGCGATGTAGCGGCCCACGGCGAAGCCATAGGCCTCCAGGGTGCGCGGCGAGGCGCGGCGCTCGTGGGCCAGGTGCTCCAGCCAGAGCGCCCGGGCCTGCCCGCCTGAAAGCAGGGGGGCGCTCAGAGCAGCGGCCATCGCTCCGCCGTCCGCTCCACCACCCGGGCCAGGAAGGCCACCAGCTCGTGGCCCATGTCCGGGGTGAAGCCCTCCGGGTCCAGGGAGCCGAAGGCCAGGAGGCCCTGGCGCGACGGCTCCCAGATGGCCATGCGCACCATGGCCACCGAGGCGATCTCGCCGGCGTCGCGGCAGAACAGGCCGAGCGCGGTGGGGACCCGCCCCATGCGCGCCAGCCGGTGCGTGCCGTCGAGGATCAGGTCCACCTGGCCCTCCACCAGCTCTCGCCAGCCCGCCGGCGGCAGGCCCTCGCTCTCCAGGGCGATGACCCCGGCGGCCAGGCCGAAGCGGTTGCGGGCGATGTCGTCCACGCGGCGGGCCAGGTCGGAATTGTTGCGGGCGTCCAGCAGATCCACCACCGCGCCGTGGGTCTGGGCCTGGGCGGTGAAGTTGGCGCGCGCGATCTCCTCCAGCAGCTGGCGCTGCTCGGCCTCGCGCTGGTGGGCGGCGTGCACCCGGGCCATGGGCGCGAACTCGATCACCTGGCCGGTGGCGACGCTGAGGCCCAGCTCGGCCAGCAGGCCCTCGTCGCTGCGCAGGAAGTCGGGGTTGTCGGCCAGGAAGCGGCGGACCGCGGACGGCTCCAGGGGCGCGGCGCCAAACTCGAATTCGCCCTGCGAGCCGTCCATGGATCCATGCCCCTACAAGATCGACTGACCGGTGCCTTTCCAGTCCGCCATGAACTGTTGGAGCCCGCGTTCGGTTAACGGATGCTTGAAAAGGGCCAGGAAGACGTCCGGCGGGATGGTCGCGCAGTCGGCGCCGGCCAGGGCCGCCTCCTTGACGTGCTGCGAGCTGCGGATCGAGGCGGCGAGGATTTCGGTGTCGAAGTCGTAGTTGTCGTAGATCGCCCGGATCTCGGCGATCAGGTCCATGCCCTCGGCGCCGTGGTCGTCGAGGCGGCCGATGAAGGGGCTGATGTAGCTGGCCCCCGCCTTGGCCGCGAGCAGGGCCTGGGAGGCCGAGAAGCAGAGGGTGACATTGGTCTGGATGCCCTCCGCCGCAAACTCGGCCGTGGCGACCAGACCCTCGCGCGTCAGCGGCACCTTGACCACGACATTGGGGGCCAGGCCCGCCAGCTTGCGGCCCTCGGCCAGCATGGTGGCGGTGTCCATGGCCGAGACCTCGGCCGAGACCGGGCCTTCGACGATGCCGCAGATCTCGGCGATCACCTCCAGCATGTTGCGACCGGATTTGGCGATCAGCGAGGGGTTGGTGGTGACGCCGTCCACGAGGCCGGTGGCGGCGAGATCGGCGAGGACCTTGGTGTCGGTGGTGTCGAGGAAGAGCTGCATCGATCCTATCTCTTGTTCAGGCCGCTTGTAGCTGCGAAGGCCTGCACTTCAAACCATGAGCCGCATCGCCTCCGTCCTGATTCCCATGCCGCTGCCGGAGGCGTTCGACTACGCCGAGCCGGAAGGCATGGGGCTGGAGCCCGGCGACCAGGTGTCGGTGCCCCTGGGCCCGCGGCTGATCCGCGGCGTGGTGGTGCAGCTGCGCGAGGCGCTGGGCGGCAATCGTCCCCTCAAGCCGGTGGCCGAGCGGCTGGCCGAGCCGCCGCTGCCGCCGGGCACGGTGGAGTTCGTGCAGTGGGCCGCGCGCTACGCCGTGGATGCGCCCGGCCAGCCGCTGGCGATCGCCCTGCGCGGCGCCCGGGCGCCGAAGCCGCGTCCGGTGCGGATGGTCGCCGCCACCGGGGTCCTGCCTGCGCGGCCGACCCCGGCGCGGAGCAGGGTGCTGGAGGCGGCCGCCATCGCCATGCCGCCGGCCGACCTGGCGCGCGCGGCCGGGGTCTCGTCCGGGGTGGTCAAGGGCCTGGTCGACGAGGGCGTGTTGGCGGTGCGCGAAGTGACCGCCGATCCCGCCTTCGCGCCGCCGGACCTGGGGCGCGCCGGCGCCGAGCTCAACCCCAGCCAGGCCGCCGCGGCCGAAGGCTTGAGCGCCATGGTCGCGCCGGGCGGTTTCGCCGTCGCCCTGCTGGACGGCGTGACGGGCTCTGGCAAGACCGAGGTCTATCTCGAGGCCGCGGCTGCGGCGCTGGCGCGGGACCCCGGGGCCCAGGTGCTGATCCTGCTGCCGGAGATCGCCCTCACCCAGGCGGTCATCGCCCGGGTCGCGCGCCGGTTCGGGGCCGAGCCCGGCGAGTGGCATTCGGACGTGGCGCCGCCCGGGCGTCGCCGCGTGTGGGAGGCCGTCGCCGCCGGCAGCTGCCGCATCGTGGTCGGGGCCCGCTCGGCGCTCTTCCTGCCGTTCCGCAAGCTCAGCCTGATCGTGGTGGACGAGGAGCATGACGGCTCGTTCAAGCAGGAGGACGGCTTCATCTACCAGGCCCGCGACCTGGCGGTGGCGCGCGGCAAGATCGAGGACGCCCTGGTCGTGCTGGCCTCCGCCACCCCGTCGCTGGAGAGCCTGCGCAACGCCGAGACCGGGCGCTATCGCTGGCTGCGGCTGGCCGCGCGCCACGGCACAGCCCGGCTGCCCGACATCGAGCTGGTGGACCTGCGCCAGACCCCGCCCGAGGCCGGCCGCTGGCTCTCGCCGCCGCTGGTCCAGGCCATGGGCGAGACCTGGGCGCGCGGCGAGCAGAGCCTGCTGTTCCTCAATCGCCGCGGCTATGCCCCGCTGGTGCTCTGCAAGGCGTGCGGCGAGCGCATGACCGCCCCGGACACCGACAGCTGGCTGGTGGAGCACCGCTACACCGGCCGCCTGGTCTGCCACTTGACGGGCTTTTCCATGCCCAAGCCGGCGGCCTGTCCGCACTGCGGGGCCAAGGAGAGCCTGGTCTCCATCGGCCCGGGGGTTGAGCGGGTGGAGGAGGAGGCGCGGGCGCTGTTCCCGGAGGCGCGGATCGCGGTCTTCTCGTCCGACACGGTGTTCGACGCCCGCGAGGCGCGGCGGCTGGTGGAGACCATGGCCGCCGGCGAGATCGACATCCTGGTGGCCACCCAGGCGGCGGCCAAGGGGCACAACTTCCCCAAGCTCACCCTGGTGGGCGTGGTGGATGCGGATCTCGGCCTGCGCGGCGGCGACCTGCGGGCCGCCGAGCGGACCTACCAGCTGCTGGCCCAGGCCACCGGTCGCGCCGGCCGCAAGGACCGCCCGGGCCGCGCGCTGCTGCAGACCTATGCCCCTGAACACGCGGTGATGCAGGCGCTGAAGGCCCAGGACCGCGACGCGTTCGTGGCCGCCGAGATGGCCGAGCGGGAGCTCGCGGGCCTGCCGCCGTTCGGGCGCCTGGCGGCGGTGATCGGCTCCGGGCCGGACGCCGCCCAGCTGGACGCCTTCATGCAGGGGATGGCGGCCGCCGCGCCCAACACCCCCGGGGTGGAGGTCTACGGGCCGGCCGATGCGCCCCTGGGCCTGGTGCGCGGGCGGCGGCGCAAGCGCTTCCTGGTGCGCGCGGACCGCGGCGTGGACCTCTCGGCCTATATGGCCGCCTGGCGCGCTCGCGTGCGGCCGCCGGGCCAGATCCGGGTGGCCATCGACATCGACCCCTACAGCTTCCTCTGACCTGAAGCTGCGCCAAACAGCGTTCCTTAACCTGCACCCGCCACAGTTGCGCCGACACCAGTCGTCGGAACGGGCATGCCGCACGCCACCATTTCCCTGGAGGAGATCCGCCCCACGGCGGAGCGGGTGGCGCGCCTCGCCCAGGCCGTGCTGGGCGGCCGCTACGCCGACGTCGTCTGGAACAGCCCGCGCCGCCTGACCCGCCTGGTCCCCTTCGAGGGCGACAACCACGCGCGCTTCCCCAGCCGCTACGCCATCCGCACCGGCAAGCCTTTGTGGATCGAAGATTGGGACAACGACCCGCTGGTCCGAAAGCACGGCTTCGTGCGCGGCAGCACCGACGTGAAGTGCTTCGTGGCCGCCCCGATCCGCTGGGAGGGCAAGGTCCACGGGGTGCTGGGCGGCGTCGACCATGTGGTGCGGCCGCGGGACGAGTCGGTGCTGGCGCGGCTCGGCGACCTGGCCGACCTGCTGGCCGAAGCGCTCGGCCGCGCCAAGCTCACCGCCGAGCGCGAGCGCGACGCGGCCACGCTCGCCCAGGCGTTGGAGGACACCGCCCGCTCGGAGCAACGCCTGCGCCTGGCCACGCGCCTCGCGCGCACCCGAGTCTGGGAGATCGACCATCTGCGGCGCGAGGCCAACGCCGACGCCGAGCTGTGGAACGGCTCGCCGTCGTACGAGCGCGCCGGGCGCCTGGTCTGGGACGTCATCCACCCGGACGACCGGCCCGCGGTGGAAGCCGCATGGGCCCGCCACATGGCCGGCGAAGCGGCGTTCCAGGTGGAGCACCGGCGGTTCCGGCCCGACGGCGCCTATTTCTGGGTGGAGAGCGCGGCCGAGGCGGTGCGCGACGAGAGCGGCCAGGTCTGCCGGGTGGTGGGCGCGCTGCGCGACATCGACGAGGAGAAGCGCAAGGAGCTCGAGCTCATCGACGCGCGCAATGCGGCCGAGGCCGCCAACGAGGCCAAGAGCGTCTTCCTGGCCACCGTCAGCCACGAGATCCGCACGCCGCTGAACGGGGTGCTCGGCATGGCCCAGGCCATGGCCGCCGACGCCCTGCCGCCGGTGCAGCGCGAGCGCCTGGACGTGATCCGCCAGTCCGGCGAGAGCCTGGTGGCCATCGTCAACGACGTCCTGGACCTCTCGAAGATCGGGGCCGGCAAGCTGGAGATCGAGGCGATCGAGTTCGACGTGGCGGCCCTGGTCGCCAGCGTGCGCGCCACCTTCGCCGCGGTCGCCGAGGCCAAGGGCGTGGGGCTGTCGGCGCATGTGGAGCCGGGCGCGGAGGGCGTCTTCCGGGGCGATCCGGCGCGCCTGCGCCAGATCCTCAACAACCTCGCGTCCAATGCGCTGAAGTTCACCGCGGCCGGGGAGGTGCGCCTGAGCGTGGCGCGGACCGCCGAGGGCGTGGCGTTCGCGGTGTCGGACACCGGGATCGGCATCCCGAAAGCGGCGCAGGCGAGCCTCTTCCAGCCCTTCACCCAGGTCGACACCTCCACCACCCGACAGTACGGCGGCACGGGTCTGGGCCTGTCGATCTGTCGCCACCTGGCGGCGCTGATGGGCGGCGGTGTTACGCTGGAGAGCGACGCGGGCCGGGGGGCGGTCTTCACGGTCACCCTGCCGCTGCCGTTCGTGCGGGCCGCCGCACTGTCGCCGGAGCTGGTGGCTTGTGCGCAGGTCGAACGGCCTGAGCGCCCTGAGCTGCGGGTGCTCGCCGCCGAGGACAACCGCATCAACCAGATGGTCCTGCGCACCCTGCTGGCGCAGCTGGGGGTGGAGCCGACCATCGTCGAGAACGGGCGCATGGCCCTGCAGGCCTGGCAGGGCGGCGAATGGGACCTGATCCTGATGGACGCCCAGATGCCGGTGATGGACGGCGTCCAGGCCACGCGCGCCATCCGTAGCGAGGAGGCTCGCCTGGGTCGCCCGCACACGCCGATCCTGGCCCTCACCGCCAATGCCCTGGCGCATCAGGCGGCGGAGTACCGCGCCTGCGGCATGGACGCCGTGGTCTCCAAGCCGATCGTGGTCGAGCAGCTGTTCGCCGCGATCGAGGCCCTGCTCTGCCCCGACCAGCCCGCGGAGACGGACGTCAGCGCCGCCGGCTGATCAGTGCAGGGTGTGGCCGTCGCCGCCCGGCCCGCCCTTGCGACGCGCCATCATATTCAGCGCCTCCACGCCGCCCGCGAAGGCCATGGCCGCATAGATGTAGCCCTTGGGCACATGGACGCCGAAGCCGTCGGCGATCAGCACCGCCCCGATCATCAGGAGGAAGCCCAGGGCCAGCATCACCACGGTCGGGTTCTTGTGGATGAAGTCGGCCAGCGGATTGGCCGCCAGCAGCATCAGTCCCACCGCCACCACCACCGCGGTCATCATGATCGCCAGCTGGTCGGTCATGCCCACCGCCGTCAGGATCGAGTCGATCGAGAAGACGATGTCCAGCAGCAGGATCTGGACGATCGCCGAGCCCAGGTTGCCGGCCACCTTGGCCTTGGTGTTCATCAGGCCCTCGGTGTCGGCGGGGTCGACCTTCTCGTGGATCTCGGTGGTGGCCTTCCAGACCAGGAACAGGCCCCCCGCGATCAGGATCAGGTCGCGCCAGGAGAAGGCCAGGTCGATCACGGGCTCGCCGTGCGGGCCGGGCGGCAGGGTCCAGGGCAGGGTGAAGACCGGCTGGGTGAGGCCGACGATGAAGGCGAGAGTCGACAGGAGGCCCAGCCGCAGGATCAGGGCCAGGGAGATGCCGATCCGCCGCGCCTTGGCCCGCTGGGCCTCCGGCAGCTTGTTGGACAGGATCGAGACGAAGACCAGGTTGTCGATCCCCAGCACCACCTCCATCACGATGAGGGTGAGCAGCGCGGCCCAGGCGGCGGGATCGGTGACGAGGGCCATAATGTCCATGCGGGGCTCCGGTTTGGCGTTCAGCTAGCACATGGGCCCGGGCGGGCGTAACCGCCCGGATCGGGCCGTCGCGGACGCACCGCCGGCATGGCGCCGCTTTTTTCGGCGCCACTGTTAGGCAGCTTCACCGCGCTCGCGGGTTTGTGAACTGAAAATTCTCCTCTTAAGCGAGTCAGGCCGAACACATGGGTGGGTCGCGCCAGCACTTGTTTCGGCTTGTTACCGGCATGTGAGCGCTGGATAAGAAAAGAAAAAAAGCCGTTAAGCGGAAGTGTGGCGGACAGTTCTCCACAGCTCAATAGCGGCGCTTGCGCGCCATTCCGCCGAATAGTTTTCTTGGGGATGGCAATATCTTCGGGCCGATACTGAAGTATCACTTGGCGTCGACGGGGTGTCCGATGTCGGTGCCTGGGCCAGCCTGTGGATAATCCGCCGGCGACCTCCCGTCGCAGGGGCGTAAACCCTCTTTTCACTCAACGCGGATACGGTTACCCCTTCGCCTGCGAGTTCGGGGAGTCACCTGAGTATGCCTAAACGGAAGTGGACCCTTTGGGGTTCCCTCGCCGCCGCGGTGATGGTCGTCCTCACGCCGGCCGGCGCCAGCGCCGACACCTATTGGCAGTGTGCGCAGTTCGCGCGGCTGATGTCGGGGATCCAGATCTTCGGCGACGCCTGGACCTGGTGGCAGCAAGCGGCCGGCCGCTACGAGGAGGGCTTCACGCCCCGCGCCGGCGCCGTGCTGTGCTTCAAGCCCACCAGCCGCATGCGCCTCGGCCACGTGGCCGTGGTGACCCAGGTGCTGACCGACCGCGTCGTCCAGATCACCCACGCCAACTGGTCCCCGATCGAAGGCTCGCGCGGCAAGATCGAGAAGGACGTCACCGTCATCGACGTGTCGCCCCAGGGCGACTGGAGCCAGGTGAAGGTCTGGTACGACCCCAATCGCGACCTCGGCGGCTCCACCTACGCCACCCACGGCTTCATCTATCCGGACGCTTCCGCCCGGCTGATGGCCTCGACCGGCATGACCCGCTTCGAGAATGGCGCCATCGCCATGGCCCAGCAGGCCGCCTCGCAGATGGCCAGCGCCGTGCGACCCGGCCAGGGCCCGATGAGCGTGCTGAGCCAGGCCGCCGATTCCACCGACCGGATCGCCGCCCTGATCGCGGCGGCCACCGGCGGCGGCTCGAACAACAACACCAGCAAGTAGGCCGACCGCCTCGGCTTGACGCTGCCTGGCATGCGCGTTCCAACGGGACGCGCGGCCGGGTTGTCGTCGAGGATAGTGGCATGATGAACGTCCTGCGCCGTGGCCACACGGCCCTGCAGACCGAGCCGGCCGGCCCTGGCTGGCGGCCCGACGCCGACGTCATCTGGATCGACCTCCTGCGGCCCACGCGGGAGGAGGAGCTGGCCGTCGAGGCGGCGCTCGGCCTGGAACTGCCCACCATCGAGGAGATGGAGGCCCTGGAGCCCTCCAGCCGGCTCTACCAGGAGAGCGGCGCCACCTTCATGACCGTCTCGCTGCTGCGCCACGGCGGCGGCGAGATCGCGCCCTTCGCCACCCCGGCCACCTTCGTCCTGGCCAGCGGCATGCTGATCACCCTGCGCTACGAGGACCTCAAGGCCTTCGCGCTCTACTCGGAACGGGCGCCCTCCAGCGCGGTGGGCAGCGGCTCGGCCGCCCTGCTGGGTCTGCTGGACGCCATCGTGGAGCGGGTGGCCCAGGTGCTGGACGGCACCGGCGACAGCGTCGAACAGGTGTCGCAGGCGATCTTCAAGCGGCCGAATGGCGGGGATTTCCGCCCCCTGCTGACCGGCCTCGCCGCCGCTCAGTCGGTCACCTCCCTGATCCGCACCACCCTGGTCAGCCTGGCGCGCCTGCTCAGCTACGCGGCCCTGGCGCCCGAGATCGGCGGCGACCCCGAATGCAAGGCGCACCTGGAAAGCCTGCAGCGCGACGTCCAGTCGCTCACGGACCACACCGGCCACCTCTCCAGCCAGCTGTCGTTCCTGCTGGATGCGGCCCTGGGCCTGATCAACATCGAGCAGAACGGGATCATCAAGTTCTTCTCGGTGGTGGCGGTGGTGTTCATGCCGCCGACCCTGGTGGCCTCGATCTACGGGATGAACTTCGCGATCCTGCCCGAGCTGCACTGGCGGTTCGGCTATCCGATGGCGCTCATGCTGATGGTGGTGGTGGGCGTGCTGCCGGTGGTCTGGTTCAAGCGGCGCGGCTGGCTATGACAGTCGCGATGCGGATACTCGCGAAACGGGCGCCGACGCTGCAACTCTGAGACGTACGCAAGGTTCGCTTAAGGCTGTCGCGCAACCCATCCTTAAAGCCGGGGCGGCATGGTGAACGTGCAGGCCTTCATGTCGACCCAACCGCAACAACACCACCTGACCGTCGACGCGCACGCCTTGAAGGAGGCGCTCGACGCTCACCAGCGCTACCTGGCCGGCCGGTCCGGCGGGCGGCGGCTGAACCTGACCTATGCGGACCTGGCCAACTGCAGCCTCGAGGGCGTCGACCTGCGCGACGCCGACCTGACGGGCGCCTGCCTCTCGGGCGCGACCATCGCCCGCGCCAACCTCAGCCGCGCCATCCTGTTCGGCGCCGACCTGCGTGAAGCCGACATGCGGCACGTGAACCTGAAGCGCGCCGACCTGCGTGGCGCCTGCATGCGCGGGGCGAACCTGGCTGGCGCCGAGCTGGCTGGCTGCGACCTGCGCGAGGGGCGCATCGCCCTGCAGGACAAGCTGGACGGCTTCCGCATCCTGCGCCACGAGCACCGGCCCGGGGAGCTGAACTACGCCGTGCTCTCGGGCGCCAACCTGCAGGGCGCCCAGATGAGCGGCGCGGTCGCCATGACCAGCGACTTCACCGACGCCAACCTGTCCGGCGCCATCCTCACCGGCGCCAAGTTGATGCGCGCGGTTCTGGACGGGGCGGACCTCTCGGGCGCGGACCTGGGCGGCGCAGACCTCACGGGCGCGTCCATGAAGCGGGCGGTGCTGAACGGCGTGAACCTCAACCAGGCGCGGCTCGACGACTGCGACCTGACCGGCGTGCTGCGCGCCCCGCCGCCGATCTTCTACATCGACGACAAGTCGCTCACCGAGGTGATGGCCGAGCACGAGCAGTTCTGCGACTCGAACGGCGGCAAGGGCGTGGTCATGAAGCTGTCGGAGGTGGACTTCCGGCCCATGAAGACCCTGAAGCGCCGCCGCCTCTCGGGCCTGATCGCGCCGCGCTCGATCTTCTTCGGCATGGACCTGGAGGGCGTGCAGCTGCAGGGCGCGGACCTCTCCGCCTGCGACTTCCGCGGCGCCAACCTGCGCGAGGCCGACCTGCGCGGGGCGCGCTTCACCTCCGCCCAGCTGGCCCGGGCCGACCTGCGCGGCGCGAAGATGGGGCCGCTGGCGATCGGCGAGAACCGCTTCGTCCGGACCGACTTCACCCGCGCCTCGCTGCGCGGCGCCGATCTGCGCGGCGCCCATGCGGCCCGCGCCCGCTTCCTGGAAGCCGAGATGGACGGCGCCCGCGTCGCCGGCTGCGACCTCTCCGGGGCCGAGCTGGAAATCTAGCGTCGCGCTGTGGGGCGCCTCGCGGGGGCTCATCCCCATCTCCCTGCGCGCCGCAGGCGCTGCCATCTGTCCACGAACCACACGAAAAGCACGAACGGAGCCAGCCATCTTCGCGCCGCGGGCCGCCGGCCCTCGTTCGTGCTTTTCGTGTGGTCCGTGGACAAATCTTGCAGAGCCGCCGCGCCGCGGCGTCTCAAAAGGCTCCCCGCGACCTATAGCGTCGTCGGATAGAGGTCTTCGACCTGGAACGGCGCGGCTTCGCGCATGTGCTCGGCCACGATGGTGCGGTGGCAGCCTTTCGGGTCGGCTTCGTAGCAGAGCAGGGCGGCCTTGCGGGCCTTGGCGATCTCGATGGCCTGGGCCAGCTGCAGCTGGGCCTTGGGCTCGGCCAGGTGGGCCTCGAAGATCTCGCGCATCTGCGCCGTCCGCCCGTGGCGGGCGGCGATGCGGCCCTCCTTCGGCGTGCCCAGTTCGCGCAGGTGGACGTATTCGATGCCGGCGTCCTCCAGGCTGGCCGACAGGATCCCTTTGGAGAAGCCCGCACGCCGCGAGGCCGCCACCGCGCGCACGTCGATCAGCACCTCGACCCCCGCCGCCTTCAGGGTGTCGATCACCCGCGCCTGGGGCGCGGCCTCGTAGCCGATGGTGGCCAAGGGGATCATGCTTTGGGCGGGATCATGCTGCGGACGGGTTCGGATCAGGGGCTTGGCGTGTGTGCGCCTCGATCAACGCCTCGGCGGCGCTCTTGGCTGCGCCGGCCGGGCCGTCGGAGCCGAACAGCTGGCTGGTGATGTAGGCGCCCTCGATGAGGAGCAGCAGGCCATCGGCCAGCTTCTTCGGCTTGCGCGCGTCCATGGCGCGGGTCAGGTCGCGCAGCCGCTTGCGCAGGTCCGCCTTGTGGTCGACCGCGACCTGGCGGCCGGGGTGGCTCGGCTCCGGATATTCCACCACCGCGTTCGACAGCCCGCAGCCGCGGTAGCCCTTGCGGGTGGTGCGCTCGGTCAGCACGTCGAAGAACGCCAGCAGCTGCGCCTTGGGATCGCCGGCATGGGGCTCCACGGCGGCGTCGAAATAGGCCCAGAACTGCTCGGCCTGGTCCTGCAGGTAGCGGGCGATCAGCTGGTCCTTCGAGCCGAACGCGCGATAGAGGCTGGGCTTGGTGGCGCCGGCCTTGGCGACGATCTCGTCCACCCCGATCGCCCGCGCGCCTTCGCGATAGAACAGCTCCCCGGCGGTGGTGAGGATACGTTCGGCGGCCCTGGGGGCCTCGGCAGTTTTTCTGGGCATGCTGCGCCTTGACGATGTTACCGACTAGTACGTATCTAGCGCCACCCGCAATTTTCCGTACCGGTCGGTCACATGAACGTAACAGCGCGCCGGCCCTTTGGCCAGAACTACGCCTGGGTGGTGGCGGCGGTCACCTTCTTCAGCCTGCTGGCCGCGGCCGGGTTGCGGGCCGCCCCGGGCGTGCTGCTGACGCCGCTCAACAAGGCTTTCGGCTGGGACCGCGGGTCGCTGTCCGCCGCCGCGGCGGTGGGCATCTTCCTCTACGGCCTGGTCGGCCCCTTTGCGGCGGCGCTGATGCAGACCCTGGGCCTGAAGCGCACCCTGATCTCGGGCCTGACGCTCATGGCCTTGGCCACGGCCGCCAGCCTCTTCATGCGCGAGCCCTGGCAATATGTCCTGACCTGGGGCGTGCTCTCCGGCCTAGGCAGCGGCGCGGTCGCGCTCTCCATGGGCGCCACGGTGGTGAACCGCTGGTTCGTCGCCCGCCGCGGCCTGGTCATGGGGCTGCTCAGCGCCAGCACCGCCACCGGCTCGCTGATCTTCCTGCCGGGCATGGCCGCCCTGGCCGAGCGCGGCGGCTGGCGGCCCGTGGTGATCGCCGTCGCCCTGGCCGCGGCGCTGCTGGTCCCGCTGGTGGCCTGGCTGATGCCGGAGCGGCCGTCCGACATCGGCCTGGCCCCGCTGGGCGCTTCCGAGATCGAGCCGCCCCCGGCGCCCGGGCGGGCGCTGGACGGCGTGACGCTGGCCTTCACGGTGCTGGCCCGCGCTGCGCGCACCTCGCGCTTCTGGCTGCTGTTCGCCACCTTCTTCGTCTGCGGCCTGACCACCAACGGCCTTGTCGGCACCCACCTGATCTCGTTCTGCGGCGACCGGGGGCTGGCCCTGGTGCAGGCCGGCTCGCTGCTGGCGGCCATGGGCGCCTTCGACATCATCGGCACCACCGGCTCCGGCTGGCTCACCGACCGCTACGACCCGCGCAAGCTCCTCTTCGTCTACTACAGCCTGCGCGGCCTCTCGCTGATGGCCCTGCCGTTCGTGACCTTCGACCTCACCAACCTGGCGGTGTTCGCGGTGTTCTACGGCCTGGACTGGCTCGCGACCGTGCCGCCCACGGTGCGCCTGGCCAACGAGGGCTTCGGCGAGCGCGACGGGCCGATCGTGTTCGGCTGGGTGGCGTTCGGCCACCAGATCGGGGCCGCCACCGCGGCCTTCGGCGCCGGTGTGCTGCGCGAGATCGACGGCAGCTATCTCGAGCCGTTCGTCATCGCCGGCGCGTTCGGCCTCTTCGCCGGGATCGCCGCCCTGGCCATCCACCGGCCGCGGCCCGCCGTCGCGGCGTGAGGCCGAGCTTCGCTTTCGCCGCGTCACCCGGCTAAGAGCAGCCCATGGACGCACGTGTCGACTACGAGCCGCGGGCGCGGCAGGTGGAGCTCCCGGGCCGCGGCGGCGCCATGGCCGTGCTGGACTTCGGCCCCGAGGACCGGCCGGTGGACGTGGTCTTCTCCCACGCCAACGGCTTCAACGGCCGCACCTACCGCTCGATCCTGGGCCCGCTCGCGGCTGAGTTCCGCCTGCTGGCCGTGGACATGCGCGGCCACGGCGCCTCGACGCTACCCGCCCTCGTCGAGGGTCGCGCCGGGTGGCCGGAGTTCCGCGACGACCTTCTGGCGCTGCTGGCGGCGGCGACCGACGGGCCCGTTATTCTTGCCGGCCACTCCATGGGCGGCACCTCCAGCCTGCTGGCGGCGGCGGCCGAGCCCGCACGCGCCAAGGCGCTGGTTCTGTTCGATCCGGTGCTGTTCGACGGTGCGCGCGCGGGTGAGATCCAGGGGGACAACACGCTCGCCGCGGGCGCGGAGCGGCGACGCGCCACCTTTCCCAGCAAGGCGGCCGCCGTCGAAGCCTACACCGGGCGCGGCGCCTTCCGGACCTGGCGGCCGGAGCAGCTGGCCGACTATGTGGCCGGCGGGTTCCGCGAGACCGCGGGCGGCGAGGTGACCTTGGCCTGCGCGCCGGCCTGGGAAGCGTCCAACTTCCGCACGCACAACTACGACCCCTGGGCCGCCTTCCCCGCCACCCGCTGTCCGATCCGGATGATGCGGGCCGAGATCGCCTCCACGGCGCGCCTCGACGGCCATGAGCCCGACCTGGCCGCCCTGGGCCGCGTCTCGATCGAGACGGTCCCAGGAACCAGCCACTTCCTGCCCATGGAGCGGCCCGACGTGGTGCGGGCCGAGCTGGAGCGCGCGATCAGAGCGTAAGGCCGGGCGTCGTCTCGGCCTCCATCCGCGCCAGCTCCTCGTCGGAGAGGGTGATGATCTTGCGGGTCTCCAGGTCGAAGGAGACGGCGATGGCCTCTGCGCTGGCCCAGGGCCGGCCGCTGTCGGGGTCCAGCATCCAGTGGGTCAGCCGCCGCACCCGCGCGTCGCCGCCGGAGAAGCCCGAGCGCAGCATCACCCGGTCGCCCGCCCGCGGCCAGGCGTGGTGGACCAGCCGGTATTCCAGCGCCGCCCCGCCCACCTTGCCGCGCTCGGCCGGCCCGCGGCCCGGGCGGCCGGCGGCGAACAGGTTGGGGATCGCGCTGGAGAGGCGCTGCATGAACCCTTCGGTGCGCATGCGGCCGAAGGCGTCGCAGTCGCGCGGGTCGACCACACCAAGGCCGGTATGGATGAGGCCCAGGGCGTCGGCGCGCGCCAGGCTGGCCTGGGTCTCGATCGGCGCCAGGCTCACCGAGCGCGGCGCGGCCTTCTCCGGGACCTCGATCGCCAGGGCCGCGGCCCGGGCTCGGACGCGGTCCGGCCAGGGGAAAGGGCGGCCGTGCCGGGCTGTGGCGTGGGTCACCACCGTCTGGAAGCTGGCGGCGAACTCACCGCTGGGGTGACGCATCAGGAGCAGCAACCGCGCCTCGCTCTCCCCCATTTCGACGACGCCGCCGCCGATGGTCAGGGCCGTGCCGGGCCGCGCCTCGCGCAGGAAGCGGATGTGCTGGTCGCGCACCACCAGTGTCGCCTCGGCCGTGGGCGCGATGACGCGCGGCATGCCGAGCTCGGCCGCCAGCCCCGCCAGGGCTTCCATGGCCTTGGCCACATAGAAGCCGACGTTCAGGTGCCCCATCTCGTCGGCTTCCCAGGCGGCCACGCCGCCGCGCCAAACCTCGATCTCCGCCAAGACGCTCGCTCCCCCAACTGTGGCCGGGGAGCTTAGGGAGCGTCCCACCGAACCGCCAGGGCTGGCTGCGCCTGAGCGCTAGCGCTTGCCCTCGGCAGGGTCGGCGCCAGGACCGAGGCGCCCTTCGTTCACGGATGGGGCGGGCCCGCCGTCGCCGGCGCCCTGGCGCGGCTGGGGATTGGCGGCCTCGCCGCCGAAGCTGCGGTCTTCAGGCCCGGGCTCGATCGCGTCATCCTTGCCCTCGGGCGGGTAGCGCTCGGCGCCCTTGGTGTTGTCCGAGGCTTCCAGCGGCTGGGCGGCGTTCTCGCGGCGCCCCGGGCTCTGCAGGTTGTCGTTGCCAGCGGTCTCATGGCCCATGGCTGTGCTCCTCGTGCGAATGTCCTTGCCCGGAAGCGATGCGGAGCCTGCATCGTTCCGATGTAACTTTCGGCCGTCGCCGGCGAACTTGGTTTGCGGCACACTGCACGCGCTTCGGGGGAGACGGACGCCATGGCTGAGAAACAGCGGGCCCAGAAGGTGCTGGTGAAGCGCCATTCCGGCGTCACCCGCATCACCCACTGGACCAATGTGCTGGCCCTGACCCTGCTCCTGATGAGCGGGCTGCAGATCTTCAATGCCCACCCGGCCCTCTACTGGGGCATGAAATCGGCCTTCGCCCATCCGTGGCTGTCCATGCGCATGGTGGAGGTGGGCGGCGCGCCGCATGGGCAGACCACGGTCGGCGGCCTGCATTTCGACACCACCGGTCTCTTCGGCTGGTCCGGCGCGGAGGGGATGCGCCAGCAGCGCGGCTTCCCGTCCTGGGCCACCATCCCCAGCTACCGCTCCCTGACGGACGGCCGGCGCTGGCACTTCTTCTTCGCCTGGCTGTTCGTGATCAACGGGCTGATCTACCTCGCCGTCGGCTTCATCGGCGGCCACATCCGCAAGGACCTGTGGCCCAACCGCGCTCAGCTGAAGCTGAGCCACGTGCTGCACGAAATCTCCACCCATGCCCGCTTCCGGTTCCCCAAGGGCGAGGAGGCGCGCCACTACAACGTGCTGCAGAAGGGCGCCTACCTGGCGGTGGTGCTGGTGCTGCTGCCGCTGATGCTGCTGACCGGCCTGTCCATGTCGCCGGGCTTCAACGCGGCGGTCCCCCACCTGATCGACGTATTCGGCGGTCGTCAGGGCGCGCGCAGCGTCCACTTCATCTCCGCCGGCCTCATCGTCCTCTTCATCGTCGTCCACCTGGTGATGGTGGTCGCCTCGGGGACCTGGAACAACATCCGCTCGATGATCACCGGCAAGTACGCCATCGAGGTCGAGCCCAAGGGAGACGCCGCGTGAGCCTCACCGCCAACCGCCGCCGCTGGCTGGGCGTGGCCGGCGCCACCCTGGGCTCGCTCTGGCTCTCCGCCTGCGACCGCCTGACCAACGACCCGAAGTTCGCCGGGGTTCTGCAGAAGGCCGAGGGCCTGACCCAGCGCGCCCAGCGGCTGGTCACCGACCGCAAGGCCCTCGCCCGCGAGTTCACGCCCGCCGACATTTCGCCCGACTTCAAACCCAACGGCACCATCCGGCCGCAGGACGACGAGTATGTGGCCCTGCTGGGGAACAATTTCGCCGACTACCGGCTGACCGTGGACGGCCTGGTGGAGCATCCGCAGTCGCTGACCCTCGCCGAGGTCCGGGGCCTGCCGTCGCGCACCCAGATCACCCGCCACGACTGCGTCGAAGGCTGGTCGTCCATCGGCAAGTGGAAGGGCGCGCGCCTGGCGACCCTGCTGGATCGCGCCAAGCTGAAACCCACCGCCCGCTACATCGTCTTCCACTGCGCCGACACGCTGGAGGAGACCCTGGACGGGACCGGCCAGTACTATGAGAGCATCGACCTGGTGGACGCCTACCATCCGCAGACCATCCTGGCCTACGAGATGAACGATGCGACCCTGCCGGTCGCGCACGGGGCGCCGCTGCGCCTGCGGGTGGAGCGCCAGCTCGGCTACAAACAGGCCAAGTACGTCATGCGCATCGAGGCGGTGGACCGGCTGGACCAGCTGGGCCGCGGCAAGGGAGGCTTCTGGCCCGACCGCGGCTACGAGTGGTACGCCGGGATCTGAGCCGGCCGGCCCCTGCTCAGTAGGGATTCTTCGCGACCAGCTCGGCCTCCGCGGCGCAGGCGGCGGGGTCGGGGGCCGGTCCGGCCTTGCGGGCCGCGGCCACCTCGGCGCGGGCGGCGTCCAGGTCCTTGCGGAACTGTTCCTGGCCGTGCAGGGCCGCCACGACGATGGAGCCGTTCAGCCGTCCCGCCTCCACGGCCGACAGGGTGTGCACCCCGCAGACCAGCCGGCCCTCGCCGAAGGCCCGGGCGCGGCTGAGGATCTCGGTGGCGCGGTCCGGCGCCAGCTCGGCCATGATCAGGCCCACCGTCCAGCCCCAGGTGTTGTGCCCCGACGGATAGTCCGGGCTCGCCGCCAGGGCCGCGTCCTTCGGCACGCAGATCGGCCCCTCGTCGGTGAGGTAAGGCCGCGGGCGCTTGTAGATGTCCTTGGGCAGGTTGGTGGCCCGGCTGACGTCGATCCCAGCCTTGAAGATCAGCGCGGTGGTCTTGGGCGCATTGGCCTTGTTCAGTTCCACCCCGACCGCGCAGGAGAGGTCCTTCAGGATCGCCGCGGAGTCCACGTCGCCCTGGGCCATCTTCCAGCGCGGCGTGTCCTGGAACTTGCGCGTGCCGAGGAAGACCGTGCGGTCGGCCTCCCAGCGGGTGGTCCCCGGGGCCGGCGCCGGCGGCAGGATCTTGTAGGTGTTGGGCAGGGCCTCCCCGAGGTAGCCGCTGGGCGCCGGGGCCGCGGCCATCAAGCCCAGGGCGGTCGCCGCCGCGCACATCGCCTTCACCCGCATGCCCAATGCCCTCCGACTGCTGCCCGTCCGGTGTCGCAGACCGGCCGCCGCGATACAAATCCTGAATGGCCAGATTAAAAATCTTGACTCTCACATTCAGAAAATTAAGTTCGGCGGCATGGATGGAACGCGAAAGCAGGATTGGCAGGCGCTCACGGAGCTCACCCAGGGGCGGCCCATGGTGGTGGAACGGGTGCGGCTGACGGATCGCGACATCGCCATCGAAGGGGCCTTCGAACTGCCCAAGCTGGCGCAGCTGGCGGCCGAGGATCAGGTGTTCGTCGCCGCCTTCGTGCGCAGCCACGGCTCGATCAAGGAGATGGAGCAGGTGTTCGGGGTCTCGTACCCCACCGTGAAGGCGCGCCTGAACCGCATCGCCGGCCAGCTGGAGCTGGTGGAGATCAACCCCGCGCCCAGCCGCTCCGAAGTGCTGGAGCGCCTGAAGGCCGGCGAGATCACCGCCGACCAGGCCGTCGCCGAACTGGAGGGACGCAAGTGACGCCGCGCGCCCAACCCGCTGCAGGCCCGCCCATGCCGCGCCGCGACCTGGCCCGCATGCGCCTGCGCGCCGAGCGGGCCCGCCTGGCGGTGGCGCGTCCGGACCGGCGGGTGCGGGTCGGCCTGTGGCTGCCCACCACGGTCCTGTTCGCCCTGCTGGCCCCGTTCGCCCTGATGCTGCTGCCGCTGCTCTACCTGGTTCCGCGGCGGTTCCTGCCCGATCCGGCGGGGGCCCTGTTCGGCCTGGGCCGGCTGCTGCTCTCGCTCAGCGGAATGCGCGTCGAGGTCGACACCCCGGCCGCCTACGTCCGCCTGCGCCTCTTCTAGGAGATTTCCCATGAACGAAGACCGCCGCTCGATCCTCGACATGCTGGCCGCCGGCAAGATCACCGCCGACGAGGCCGAGCGCCTGCTGGCGGCGCTGGACCGCGGCGCCGCGCCGCCGGCCCCCGCGCCCGACGGCCATCCCGCGGGCCGGCCGAAGGCCAAGTACCTGCGGGTCTGCGTCGACACCGACGAGCCGGCGGAGGGCGGGCCGACCAAGGTCAACATCCGCGTGCCGATGCAGCTGCTGCGCGCGGGCGTGCGGCTCTCCAGCCTGATCCCGCCCAAGGCCCGCGATGAGGTCAACGCCCACATGCGCGAGCAGGGCATCCCCATCGACCTCAACCAGGTGAAGCCGGAGAACCTCGAGGAGCTGGTCGAACAGCTCGGCGAGCTCACGGTCGACGTCGACCAGGAGAAGACCAAGGTGCGGATATTTTGTGAGTAGGGCCTGGCTGCTGGTCTAGGAGGCCGGATCGCCAATGCTTCCCCCTCAGGGGGAAGTGGCCCGAATTGCGCAGCAAGAGGGTCGATGGGGGAAGTTTTCCGGGCGCCTCCCCCATTGTCGCCCGCCTTCGGCATTGGCGACATTTCCCCCGCCGGCGGGGGAAACTACCCTTTCGCGAACAGGTCGGCCCAGCGGCGCTTGCGGCGCTGCTTCCAGGACCCCCGGTGCCAGGCGTCGGAGGCGATGAGCGGGACCACGGTGGTGGCCTCGGCGAACACCATCTGCTCCCAGGTCACGTCCACCTTGCCCCAGGAGCAGGCCTCCTTGAGCGTCGAGGACGAGCAGGCGCCGTCGCGCACGTCGGCCACGGTGATCTGGACCGCGTACTTGTGCATGTCGACCTCGTGGCCGAGGATCTCGGCGCACACGACCGTGTCCTGGGCGAAGTTCTTGGGCACGCCGCCGCCTACCATGAAGAGGCCGGTCGCGCCGGCCTTCAGCTTGATCTCGGTCAGCTCGCGGAAGTCGGCCACCGCGTCGATGGTGAGGTAGGGCTTGCCCGCCTTCATCCGCTCCACCTGATGCTTGACCAGGCCAAAGCCGGCCGAACTGTCCACGAACGCGGGGCAGAAGATCGGCACGCCCTCGCGGTAGGCCACCTCGACCAGGCTGTCCGGCTTCTTGGCGTTGCCCGCCGCCAGCCACTTGCCCATCTCGTGGATGAACTCGCGCGAGGAGTATGGCCGCGGCTCCAGCTGCTCGCAGAGCGCGTAGATCGTGCCGTCGCAGTTCTGGAGCTCTTCCTCGTCGATGTAGGTGTCGTAGATGCGGTCGATGTAGAGCTCGCGCAGGTCGCGGTCGTCGACGTTGGACTGGGCCTGGTAGTGCTTGAAGCCCAGGGCCTCGAAGAAATCCATGTCCACGATCGAGGCGCCGGTGGCTACGACCACGTCGATCATCCCGTACGTCAGCATGTCGCGGTAGATGTGCATGCAGCCGCCGGCCGAGGTGGAGCCGGCCAGCGTCAGCCAGGTGGAGCAGTCCGCGTCCTCCAGGCTCATCGACCAGATGTCGGCGGCCCGCGCGGTGTCGCGGCTGGTGAAGCTCATCTTGCGCATGGCGTCGATCACCGGCCGGGCGTCGTATTGGTCGATCGCCACGTGCTCGACGGTGTTGGCCAGCAGTTCGGCCTTGCGGTTGGTGTTCGCCGGAGCGTTCATCGTCGGGTTTCCCTCTCGAAGTTGACGCCCGTCCAATACGAAAGGCGCGACCGGGACGGAGCGACCGGCCGCGCCTATAACACTTGTCGATGACGGCTTGTTACCGCTTGCGGCGCTTCTTGCCCGCCGCGCCCTTGGGCCGCGACAGCCGCACCACCTTGCGCTCCTCGGCCTGCTCCTCGCGGGGCAGCCGGATCGAGCGGCCCGCCAGGCCGAACATGGAGGCCATCGGCGCGTCCTCCACCGCCACGGTCTCGGCGTCGCCGAAGCCGTTGAAGCGGGTGTTCATGGCCACGCCATAGGCGCCCAGCATGCCGATCTCGACGTAGTCGCCTTCGCGGACGTCTTCCGGCAGCCAGAAGGGGCCCGGCATGTGGTCGAGGGAATCGCAGGTCGGCCCGTAGAAACGAAAGGGCTTGAGGGCGCCGTCCACTTCCTGCGCGCCACGGCCTTCGCCCCGGTAGAGCTTCACCGGAAAGGGCCATTTGACGTGGGCGGCGTCGAACAGCGAGCCGTAGCTGCCGTCGTTCAGGTAGATCGCATCGCCCTTGCGCAGCTCGACCTTGGTGAGGATCGACGACGCCTCGGCCACCAGGGCCCGGCCGGGTTCGCACCACAGCTCGCAGTCCTCGGTCACCATCATCTCGGCGAAGCCGCGCTGGATGGAGTCGAAGTAGTCGTCCATGTCCGGCGGGATCATGCCGGGGTAGATCGAGGGGAAGCCGCCGCCCACGTCGACCACGTCCACCACAACGCCGGCGCGCACGATGGCGCGGCTGGCCTGGGCCATGGCAGCCTGGTAGGCGGTCGGGCGCATGCACTGGCTACCCACGTGGAACGAGACGCCCATGCGGTCCTGGGTGGCGCGGCGCGCCGCCAGCAGCAGCGAGGGCGCCTCATGCAGGTCGACGCCGAACTTGCCGGAGAGCGAGTAGGACGCCCCCTCGGCCTGGACGGCCAGGCGCACGATAAGCGTCAGGTCCTGCGCGCCGCCGGTCGCCTCGAGGATCTTCTGGAGCTCCTCGTGCGTGTCGAGGGCGAAGGTCTTCACGCCATAGTCGCGGTAGGCCTCGGCGATCGCCTTGCGGCTCTTCACCGGATGCATGAAGGCCATGCGCGCGCCCGGGGCGTACTTGGCCACCAGTTCGATCTCAGGGATCGACGCGACGTCGAAGGCCGTGACTCCCGCCTTGGCCAGGGTCTTGATGACCCATGGCGAAGGGTTCGCCTTCACAGCGTAGAAAACGTCGCCTTGAAACTTATCCTGGAACCAGCGCGCCGCTACGGCCACCACGCCCGGTCGCGCGAGTGCGACTGGACGCTCCGGGGACCGCTCACGGACCAGGTCCAGGGGCGTATGGTACGTATGCACCTCACGCAACCGCTTGATGTGTCCGCGCCACAGCCAAGCCTGGGCCGCGAGCGCCCATTTTCGGCGCCGCGCTAGACCGCGGCGTAGCCGCCATGCCATGAAGCCGGGGCCTTATTCGGGAAAGCTCCGACCGTCCTCATGACCGCCGCCGCCGTTCTGTCGATACGGAACGCCTCCAAGACCTTCGGCCAGCGCCGGGCCCTCGATGGCGTGTCGCTGGACGTGGCCAAGGGCGAGATGATCGCCCTGATCGGGCCGTCCGGGTCGGGCAAGTCCACCCTGCTGCGCTCGATCAGCGCCCTGCAGACCATCGACGCCGGCCCCGGCGCGATCACCGCCTTCGACGGGCCGGTGCAGCAGAACGGCCGGATCGACGCCAACGTCCGCAAGACCCGCACGCGGATCGGCATGATCTTCCAGCAGTTCAACCTGGTGGGCCGCCTGACGCTGTTCACCAATGTGGCGCTGGGCTCGCTGGGGCGGATCGGCTTCTGGCGCGCGGCGCTGGGCCTCTGGCCGGCGGAGACCAAGCAGGCGGCCATGGCGGCCCTGCATCGGTTCGGGGTCTCGGACTACGCCACCCAGCGCGCCAACACCCTTTCCGGCGGCCAGCAGCAGCGGGGCGCCATCGCCCGCGCCCTGGTGCAGAAGGCCAAGATCATCCTGGCCGACGAGCCGGTGGCCAGCCTCGACCCCGTCTCGGCCCGCCGGGTCATGGAGATCCTGCGCGAACTGAACCGCCAGGACGGCCTGACCGTCATCGTCACCCTGCACCAGGTGGACTACGCTTTGCGCTACTGCGACCGCGTCGTGGCGCTCAAGGCGGGCAAGATCGTCTACGACGGGACTGCCGCCGACCTGAAGCGCGAACAGCTGATCGACATCTACGGCCCCGAATTCGAGGACGTCTTCTGGGAAGGAGCGCCCACATGATCCGCCGCAACCTCGTCGGGGCCGCCATCGTGGCCGCCGCCCTGGCCCTCGCCGGCTGCAACCCGAAGCCCGACCAGACCACGTCGGGTGGGACGCCCAACGAGCTGACCTTCTCGATCCTCTCGGCCGAGAACCAGGCCTCGATGGCGCCGCTCTGGCAGCCGCTGCTGGACGACATGTCCCAGCAGGTCGGGATCAAGGTGAAGCCGTTCTTCGCCACCAACTACACCAGCCTGGTGGAGGCCATGCGCTTCAAGCAGGTGCAGATCGGCTGGTTCTCGGCCGAGCCGGCGCTGCAGGCGGTGAACCGCGCCGACGGCCAGGTGCTGGGCCGGGTGGTCGATGCGGGCGGCGACGCCACCTACAAGTCGGTGATCATCGTCAAGAAGGGCAGCGGGATCACGCTCGACAAGCTGCTCAAGTGCGACCGGACCCTGAACTTCGGCCTGGGCGACACCCAGTCCACCTCCGGCACCCTGGCGCCCAAGGCCTACCTCTTCACGCCCAAGGGCATCGACCCTTCCACCTGCTTCAAGACGGTCAAGTCGGCCAGCCACCAGGCCAATGTCTTCTCGGTGGCCAATGGCGTGCTGGACGCGGCCACCAACAACACCGTCGGCCTCCTGTTCGCGGCGCGCGAGAACCCGGACATCGCCCAGAAGATCGAGGTGATCTGGACGTCGCCGCCGCTGCCGGAAAGCTCGATCGTGGTGCGCAAGGACCTCGACCCGGCGCTGAAGGAGAAGATCCGCCAGTTCTTCCTGACCTACGGCACCGGCAGCGACGCCAAGGCCGACCAGCAGCGCGAGGTGCTGAAGAAGCTGGCCTACGGCGGCTTCAAGCCCGCGGACGACACCTACCTCAACCCGATCCGCGAGATGCAGGCGGCCGAGGACCTGGCCGCCGCGCGCCGCTCGAAGGATGCGGCCAAGATCGCCGCGGCCCAGGCGGCCTATGACAAGATCCGCGCAGCCTCCGCCCAGGCCCGCGCCGTCGATCCCTCCGCCCAATGAGCGTCCCGTCCAGCGCCGCGATCCCGCCGCCGCCGACCCGCAGCCTGGCGCAACGGCTGCCCGACCTGCTGGTCTGGGGCGGCGTCCTGGCGCTGCTGGTGATCGCCTTCCACCCGGCGGAGATCTACAAGCTGCCGCTGCTGTTCTCGAACTCGCAGAACATGCAGCAGTTCGGGCACGAGTTCACCAAGCCGGACTGGACCGACTGGCGCACCTACGTCGGCCAGATGTGGCTGACCATCCAGATCGCGCTCTGGGGCACCGGCCTGGCGATCCTCGTCGCGATACCGATCGGCCTCCTGGCCGCGCGCAACATGTCGCCGCCCTGGGTGCAGATGCCGGTGCGCTGGGTCCTGAACCTGATCCGCTCTGCGCCGGACCTGGTGGTGGGCACCATCTTCATCGTCGCCGTAGGCCCCGGGCCGTTCGCCGGGGTGATGGCCCTGGCGGTGAACACCTCAGGCGTGCTGGCGAAACTGTTCTCCGAGGCGGTGGAGTCCATCGACCGCGGGCCGGTGGAGGGCGTGCGCGCCACGGGCGCTCACAAGCTCCACGAGATCGTGTGGGGCGTGATCCCGCAGGTGGCGCCGCTGTGGACCAGCTATGCCCTGTACCGCTTCGAATCCAACAGCCGCAGCGCCACGGTGCTGGGCCTGATCGGCGCGGGCGGCATCGGCCAGCTGCTGTTCGACAGCCTGAACGGCTTCGCCTACCAGCGCACCTCGGCGATCGTGCTGGTGATCATCGCCGCCGTCACCCTGATCGACATGCTCAGCCAGGCGATGCGCAGCCGGCTGCTTTAGGCGGCCTCAGGCTCCGAACTTGGCGATGAGGACGCGTAGGTCGACCTCCTGCACCAGGCTGGCGGCCTCGGCGGGCGAGGCCCAGAGGTGCTCGCGCTGGCCCTTCTCCGGCCACTCGGCGGCGAGCTCGCGCACCTTCAGCGCATAGACCTGCACGCGCACGTGCTGCAGGCGGCCGCTGCTGAGGCGCTTGTCGTAGCTGTAGTGGCCCAGCGGCTTGCGGGACGGCTCGCCCAGCAGACCGGCCTCCTCGAAGGCCTCCTGCGCCGCCGACGGCCCAGGCTTCATGCCCTTGATCGGCCAACCCTTGGGGATGACCCAGCGGCGGGTCTCGCGCGAGGTGATCAGCAGGATCTCCACCGCCCCGTCGTCGCGCCGCCGCCAGGGCAGGCAGGCGTACTGGGTCCGCGGTTCGCGGTCGGGCTCAGGCCGGGTCCTCTGCTTGCCCTTGGCCATCGCCTGTTGCGCTTGCTCCCCTCGAATCGTCCCGGCTTCGGGCGATAGAGCCGCGCGGTTTACGCGGGGTTCCGGCTCACGCCAATCGCTTTGTCATAAAACTGTCATGTGTTGGGATCGTCACGCCGCCTCCGGACGGCGGCGGCGCACGCGCGCCAACCGGCGCAGGCGGCGCCAGAAGCGGGTCTTCTCCGGCTCGGGATAGGGCTGCAGGTTCTTCACGAAGTCCTCCGCGCAGGCCCGCCAGGAGAACTTCTCGGCGAAGGCGCGGACCTGCCCGCGGTCCAGCTCCAGGCACTGCAGGCAGGCCTCGCGCAGGCCCTCGGTGGCGGTGCGCGCCAGGACGCCGGCGCCGGAGCCGGGGATCAGGTCGATCGGACCCGGGGCGGGATAGGCCGCCACCGGCGTGCCCGCCGCCATGGCCTCCAGGATCACCAGGCCGAAGGTGTCGGTCAGCGAGGGGAAGACGAACGCGTCCGCGCAGGCATAGTGCGCGGCCAGTTCCGCGCCGGATTTCGGGCCCTTGAACACCACCTCCGGATACTTGACCTTCAGCTCCTCGAGCTGGGGCCCCGGGCCGACGACCACCTTGGTCCCCGGCAGGTCCAGGCCCAGGAAGGCCTCGATATTCTTCTCCACCGCCACGCGGCCGACATAGAGGAACACCGGCTTCTTCAACGCCTCGAAGATGTCCGGCTCGCCTTCGCGGCGGGGATGGAAGGTCTCGGTGTCCACGCCCCGCGACCAGGCGGAGATATTGCGGAACCCGTGCCGCGACAGCTCCTCGCGCATGGTGGGCGTCGCCACCATCAGCCGGCCCGACGGCTTGTGGAACCACTTCATGTAGGCGTAGCCCGCGGCCAGGGGCAAAGGCAGCCGCGCCGAGACATATTCCGGGAAGCGCGTGTGGTAGCTGGTGGTGAACGGCAGCTTCCACTCCACGCAGATCCGCCGCGCGGCCAGGCCGATCGGCCCCTCGGTGGCGATGTGGATGGCCTCGGGCTCGAAGGCCTTGAACAGCTCCTGCACCGGCTCATAGACCCCGATCGCCACCTTGATCTCGGCGTAGGTGGGCAGGGGGAAGGTCTTGAACTGGCCCGGATGGATCACCTCCACCGTGTGGCCGATGGCCTGCAGCTCCTGGACCACGCGGGTCAGGGTGCGCACCACGCCGTTCACCTGCGGCTCCCAGGCGTCGGTGGCGATCAGGATGCGCATGGGCCGCTGGGCGTCCCGTCCCGCGCCGATGATCGCCTCGCGCACCCGGCGATCGGAGCGGGCGGGCTTCGGGCGCTCGACCTGCTGGCCGAAGGCTTCCGACTGCATCCAGGCCCAGAAGGCGCCCAGCAACGCTTCCTTGGTGGGAAAGTGCCGATAGACCGTGCGCTCACCCACGCCGGCGTCGCGGGCGATCTCGGCGAAGCTCAGGTCCTCGAGGCTGCGGGTTTCCAGCTGGCGGCCGACGGCGCGCAGGATCTGTGCGCGGGTCTCCTCCCGCTGCCGTTCGCGGAGGTTCGGGACGGGGGACTTCATGGCAGTGGCACTGTCGTGAGTTCGGGCTGGAAGTCAACGTTACACAAAACCGTCAAAACCAGGCGCCGGCGCCGCTTCCACGCGCAATGCGCGTCCGATCCGCGCGCACCAGGGGTAAGCTCTGGCGTCCCGTTCGAATGTGCTGTTAGGGCTCCAGCACAGCTGGCCCTGCCCAGGTCGCCAAATATTGGGTCCGATGGACGCCCACACCTATCCCGCCAAGGCGACGCCCAAGTCGCTGCGCACCCGCGCCCGGATCCTGGACGCGGCCATGCGGCTGTTCGCGCAGATCGGCTACCATGCCGCCAGCAACGCCGTGATCGCCGATGCGGCCCAGCTGACCCGCGGGGCCATGCTCTACCATTTCGCGACCCGCGAGGAGCTGGTGGAGGCGGCGATCGCCCACATCGAGCTGCACCGCGCGCGCCTGTTCGAACAGGCCGCGGCGGGGCCGCCGCCGCCGGGCGTGGACGCCACCGAACACGCCATCGACGCCTATTGGGCCCTCCTGCAGGAGCTGCCGTTCGTGGCCTTCGCCGAACTGGAGGCCGCCGCGCGCACCGATGCGATGCTCGCCGAGCGCCTGGCGGGGGCCCAGAGCGCCTTCGACCACGCCCAGGTGGGGGGAGACCGGTTCGGCGCCATGGTCCAGGCGGGCGCCGATCCGCGGTTCCAGACCAGCCGCGACCTGGGCCGCTTCCTCCTGGAGGGCCTGGCGAAGGGCTCCATGACCTATGACCAGCAGGCCCGCCGGGACCGCCTGCTCACCGTGGTCAAGCGCGCCGTGCGGATGCTGAACCGCAAGGGCGACCTGCACGACCTCTGGTCGGACTAGAGCCTGTCCCGCTTTGATGGAACCATCAAAGCGGGAAGAACAGGCTCGCCACCTTTCGTCGACGAGCACGATTCAGACTCTTGTCGATTCCGACAAAAGTCATCGTGCTCCAGCGGCGCTTAACCGCCGCCAGCCAGCACGTCCTTCGGGTCCGCGACATTGCGCAGGGCCTCTCCGCCCAGGTAGCGGCGCAGGTTGTCCAGGAAGAGGGCGTCGTTGCGCGCGGCGTTGCCGACGCTCATGCCGGACGAGTGCGGAGTCAGGGTGACCCGCGGATGCGCCCAGAACGGGCTCTGCGCCGGCAGGGGCTCGACCTCGAAGACGTCGAGGACCGCCTGGCCCACGGCGCCGGACTCCAGGGCCGCCAGCAGCGCCGGCTCGTCCACCAGGGCGCCGCGGCCGACATTGACGAAGATCGCGCCCGGCTTCAGGGCGCCGAAGAAGCCGGCGTCGGCCATGTGCCGCGTCTGCGGCGTCGCCGGGACCGACAGCACCACCACGTCGGCCTGGGGCAGCAGGCCCGGCAGCTCGTCCGGCGTGGCCATGGCGTCGGCGTCCGGGTGGGCGGCCGCATTGCGCCGGACGCCGGTGACCTGGGCGCCGAAGGCCCGCGCCCGGCGCGCCACGCCTTGGCCGATCGCGCCGAAGCCGACCACCACCCAGCGCGTGCCCTCCACCTCGCGGAAGACCAGGCGCTTCCACTCGCCGGCGGCCTGCGCCGCACGTCGCCCCGGGCCGTCCTGCAGGGCGTCGAGGACGCCCCAGAGCACATAGTCCGCCATCCCCACGGCCTGGCCGTGGCTGGTGGTCAGGACCGCGCCCTTCTGCACGAACTGGCCGAAGATCGCATGGTCGACCCCGGCCGCTCCGCTCTGAACCCATGCCAGGCCCGGCGACTTCAGCGCCGCCGTGAGGAAGATCGGAGCCTTCGGGCTGAAGAAGGCGTCGGCGTTGGCGTAGACGATATCCGGCTGGGCCTCATCCGCGGTCAGTTCGGCCTCGCCCAGCATCAGGCGCCCGTCCTCGCCCATCACCACCCGCTGGAGCGCGCCGGGCAGGGCGTCCAGCGCGTCGCGCAGCCGCGTGTGGGCCTTCTCGTGGATCAGCAGGCGCATGTGGGTCCCTCCGCGGCCGGCTTAGCCGCGGAGCGCCAGCCTGGCTAGTTCGGCGTTCAACGTCCGCCCGGCTTGGCCGCCGGCGCCGCGGCGACAGGCGCCGAGGCCGCTGGTGGCTGCCTCTGGGCCTGGCGCGGCCCGCCCAGGAACCCCTGGATCGCCTGCAGCTCGGCCAGGGAGATGCCGCCGTCGCCGTCCTTGTCGATCTGGGCGAAGTGGGCCTTGAGCTTCTCCCCAAGGTCCGCCTTCAGCTCCGACTTCTCGATCTTGCCGTCCATGTTCGCGTCGAACATGCCGAGCAGGCGCGTCTTGTCGATCAGCCGGTCGTAGTCGACGAGGCGGCTCGAGGTCTCCTCGGTCCAGCGGTAGCGGATGGCCGTGTAGAACATCTCGTCCCACGACTGGTCGCCCCAGGGCACGGTCCGGGTCGGATCCGGGTTGGCCGGGTTCTGCTTGGAATTGTCGTACCAGTAGTGGGCGATCAGCTTCGAGCCGGGCGGGATCTTCAGCGGCTCGGCGAAGGTGTATTCCCGCTGCCAGTTGAAGTCGTAGCGCGGCATGGCCAGCAGCATCTTCTTCGTGCCGTCCGGGTACTGCACCCACAGGTCGGACGCGTAGCCGCGGTAGTGGGCGTGGGGGAAGGCCGAGTAGAGCAGCATCTCCTTCGGCACGTCGATGTAGGTGATCTCCTCGTGCCGCGCCTCGCCCGCCGGGATGACGATCTGCGGGTTCACGAGCACCGAGTTGTGCATCACCAGGCCGGGCTTCTCGCCGTCCTTGTAGAAGTAGAGCCCGATCACCGACTTGTCGGTCACCTGCTTGCCGAAGGGGGTGTAGTGCGCCTGGATGCCGATCGCGCCCCCCGGCGGCAGATAGGTGCCGACGTTCTTGGGCCACAGGGTCGACTCCGAGCCCACCGCATAGCCGCCGACCGACGAGCCCCAGCGCGCCTCGTTGCCGACCCCGTCCTTCGGCACCTCGCTCAGATAGCCGCTGAGGAAGTGGTGTACGGCCTGGCGCTGGTCGACCTTGAAGGTCGTAGCCCGCAGCCATTTGCCCTCGGTGAGGGGGTTCACGATGATCGGCCGCTGGTAATCCACCACCCCACTCGCCGGGACTGTGTAGGCGGGGATCTCGAGGATCAGGTCCGGCTTGCCCAGCGGCCACTCGGCGGCCACTCGGCGCTTGGCGGCCAGCGGATCCGGACCTGCGCCACGCTCGGCGCCCTGGTCGATCCAGTGGACGATGGTCTTGATCTCGTCGGGCGACAGGCTCTTGTCGTTGGCGAACTTGCCGACATGCGGATCGACGTTCCACGGCGGCATGCGATGCGTGCGCAGCACCTCGCGGATCATGGGCGAGAAGCCCTTGACCATGTCGTAGCCGGACATGGCGAAGGGGCCGATCCCACCTTCCTGGTGGCAGGCGACGCACTTCTTCTCGAGGATCGGCGCCACGTCCTTGGAATAGGAGATCCTGGTCGCCGCCACCTGGGCCCGGCCCGGGAAGTCCACCAGGCAGCCGGGGCTCTGCAGGTTGGTGGCGACGGGCTGCTTGCCGGCCAGCACCGCCTCGATGGCGTCGGCGGCGTAGGCGTGGCCCGCCGCGCCGGCCTGGGAGCCGTAGGTCTGGCGGTCGTCCAGCGGGCCCCGGTAGGCGACCTTCCAGGTCTTGGGGTCGATCACGAAGAACTCGGCGGTGCGGGTGACGCCCAGCTGTTCGCCCACCAGCTGGTTGGAATCCATCAGGATCGGCACGTCGAAGCCGTACTCCGCCTTCTCCTTGGCGATGGCGTCACGGCTGTCCTGGATCGAGGAGTTGAGCATCAGGAACTGGACGCCCTGGGCTTCGTATTTCGCCTTCAGGGCCTTCAGCGCCGGCGCCATGGCGCGCGAGATCGGGCAGCTGTTGCCCTGGGTGACGATCACCACGGCCTTGGCGTCGCTCATCCGATAGAGCTCGTGGCCCATGTAGTCGGTGTCGGCCAGCATGAAGTTGGCGGCCATCGTCGGCACGGGGACCGAGACGTTCTCCTCCGCCATCGCCGCCGTGGGGGCGCTGGAGGCCAGGGCGTTCGGCGCCTCTCCGCCGCCCGCGCAACCGTACAGCAGGGCCGCCGCGGCCGTGGTCGCCAGCGCGGTGATCAGCGCCTTGCTCATGGAAAGCCTCCCCGTGGGCCGCGGAGAGCCGACGCCCAGCCCGGGCCCACACTTCAAAATTTTGCGTTACGCCAAATCATACCCAAACACCGAACCGTTGCACCATTATTTCTTATCACCGTTCAGATGGGTGCGGCTCCGCTCCCCCGCCTTCAGGGATATGTGTCCAGAGGGCCGAAGGGACCCAAATACCTACCGCGCCGCTTCCGCCGCGATCCACGCGTCGACGCGGGCTTCCAGCAGGTCCAGGGGCAGGGGGCCGGCCAGGAGGACGGTGTCGTGGAAGCGGCGGATGTCGAACTTGGCGCCGAGCTTGGCCTTGGCGCGCTCGCGCAGCTCCAGGATCTTCAGCTGACCCACCTTGTAGGCCAGGGCCTGGCCCGGCCAGCCGACGTAGCGGGCCACTTCAACGTCGATATTGTGCGGGGCGAGCGCGGTGTTCTCCAGGAAGCAGGCCTTGGCCTGGGGGAGGTTCCAGCCCAGCCAGTGGATGCCCGTGTCGGCCACCAGGCGGCAGGCGCGCCACATCTCCATGGAGAGCATGCCGAACCGCTCGTAGGGGTCGCGGTAGATCCCCATCTCGCCGGCCAGGCGCTCGGAATAGAGGCCCCAGCCCTCGGTGAAGGCGGTGACGTCCGCGTTGCGACGGAAGGCGGGCACGCCCTGCAGCTCCTGGCCGAGGGCGATCTGCAGGTGGTGGCCCGGCACGCTCTCGTGCGCCGCCAGCGCCGGCAGCTCGTAGAGCGGGCGCTGGTCCAGGTGGCTGGTGTTGACCATGAAGCCGCCGGCGATGCCCTGCTTGGGGGCGCCCTCGAAGTAGCGGGCGGAGGTGTAGGTCTCCTCGATCTCGGCCGGCACCGGGCGCACGCCGAAGGTCAGCCGCGGCAGGGTCCCGAACCAGCGCGGCAGCACGTCGTCGATGCGCTTGTCGATCAGGGCGGCCTTTTCCAGCAAGTCCTCGCGGGTGGTGACGTAGAACCGCGGGTCCTTGCGCAGCATGGCGATGAAGGCGGGCAGGTCGCCCTTGAAGCCGGTCTCGGCCATGACGCCCTGCATCTCGGCGCGGATGCGCGCCACCTCGGACTCGCCCAGGGCGTGGATCTGGTCGGGCGTGAGGTTGGTGGTGGTGTGGTCGGCGACCACCCAGCGGTAATAGGCCTCGCCGCCGGCGACGCCGCGGATGCCGAGGCCGGGCCGGCTGGCGGGCAGGTATTCCTTCTCCACGAACGTAGCGAAGCTCTGCTGGGCGGGGCGGATCTGGTCGCGGATGATCGCCACGGCCGCCGCCTTGTCCGCCGCCAGCTCGGCCGGCGAGAGCTTGGCGTCCGCGAACGGCTTCAGCAGCGGGTCGGCGTCCACGGGCCGTTCCACCGCCTGCTTCGCCCGGGTCAGCACCACCTCGTTGGTGGAACGGGGCTGGGTGAAGCGGGTCTTCACCCCCCGGCGGGCGTTGTCGATGTTCTGGGCGTAGTAGCGGGGCAGGGCCTTCAGCCGCGAGAGCCAGGCCTGGGCGTCGGCCTCGCTGTCCAGATGCGTGGTCGAGGCCAGATAGTTCATCTCGTCGTCGAAGCCCTCGTCGCTGTTGAAGGGCATCCGCGCCTCGTCGAAGGCGATGGCCTTGATGCGCCGGTCCAGGGTCCAGGCCAGGAAGTCGCGGTTGAGCCGCGCCTCGGTGGAGAGGTCCTTGGGATCGATCGCCGCAAGCCGCGCCTTGAACTCCTCGTAGAAGCTCTTGCGCAGGGAATCGGCGCCCACTGAGACGTCCGGCAGCTTGGCCAGGGCCTTGCGGTCGCCCTCGTGTCCCGCCTGCACCGGATCCTGGCTCAGCGCATAGGCCTCGTAGTCGGCCACCAGCTGGTTCAGCGACGTGTCGTCGGCCCGGGCGGGACCCGCCGCGACGCTGAGCGCAAGAGCGATGGCCACGGCGAGCATGGGGGCGGTCGTAAGGGGGCGCATCGGGACTCCATTCGGCGGGCGGCCAAGCTCGCGCGTCCCGCGGCCGGCGCCAAGCCTTGGCATTACGCCCGGCTCAGGCCAAATCTGCCCTTCAACCCGAGGGGATGCGCATGAATTTTGTCACCCGCAGGAAGCCGATCGAATTCGCCGCCCCGGATGGAGAGGCTGGTGGTGAGGGCCGCCACCTCAAGAAGACCCTGGGCTGGCCGCACCTGGTCGCCCTGGGCGTGGGCGCCATCATCGGCACCGGCATCTACACCCTGATCGGCGTCGGGGCCGGCCAGGCGGGGCCCGCGGTGATCCTGTCCTTCGGCATCGCGGGGGCGGTCTGCGCCTTCGCCGCGCTCTGCTACGCCGAGATGGCCACGCTCATACCGCAAGCCGGGAGCGCCTATACCTACACCTATGCCGGCATGGGCGAGTTGCTCGGCTGGATTATCGGCTGGAGCCTGATCCTCGAATACACGGTGGTCTGCTCGACCGTGGCGGTGGGATGGTCCGGATATGCCGAGGGCTTCCTCGCCAGCCATGGTTGGGCCGTGCCCCAAGTCCTCGCGGCCGGCCCGTGGGGCGACAAGCCCGGACTGGTGAACTTGCCCGCGATTGTCATCACACTCCTGGTGACCGGCATGCTGCTTGTCGGCACCCGGGAGAGCGCCACGGTGAACTTCTACCTGGTGATCTTCAAAGTTGTCGCGCTGGCCGCGTTCGTCGCGCTTACGCTGCCAGGCTTCGACGCGAGCCATTTCACTCCATTCATGCCCTTTGGCTTCAGCGCCCACGTCGGTCCGGATGGCGCGAAGACTGGTGTAATGGCAGCCGCGGCTGTGATCTTCTTCGCATTCTACGGATTTGACGCGATCTCAACGGCGGCTGAGGAAACCAAGAATCCGGCCAAAGACCTGACCATCGGCATCATTGGATCGATGTTGGCCTGCGCCGCCATCTATATGGTTGTGGCGGCATCGGCGCTCGGTGCGCTGCCATTCGATGTGTTCGCCAAGAGCGGCGAGCCTCTGGCGTTCGTCTTGCGCGAAAAAGGCCACCCGCTGGTCGCCGTGCTGATCGCCGCGGCCGCAGTCATCGCGCTTCCGACCGTGATCATGGCGTTTATGTTCGGCCAGAGCCGGGTCTTCTTCGCGATGTCGCGCGACGGGTTATTGCCGACAAGGCTTTCGGCGGTGAACCGCCGCGGCGTCCCGGCGGCCGTGACCATCCTCACAGGGGTCTGCGCCGCAGCCATGGCCGGAATTCTGCCGCTGAAGTTCATTGCCGAGGTCGCGAACGCCGGCACGCTTGCCGCCTTCATCGCCACCGCCATCTCCATGATGGTGCTGCGACGCCGCCGACCGGACCTTCCGCGGCCGTTCCGCACGCCGGTGTGGTGGGCAGTGGGACCCTTGGCGGTGATCGGCTGCGTCTATCTCTTCAGCAGTCTACAGACCATCACCCAGGTGATGTTCTTCATCTGGAATGGCCTGGGCGTGCTCGTTTACCTGGCCTACGGCCGGACCAGCAGCCGGTTGGCGACGGGAAGCTGACGGCCGGCCTCAGGCTTCCTTCAGCACCTCCGCCAGCAGCCGACCCTCCGCCCGCCGGTTCGAGCCCGCGCGCCAGGCCACCACGATCTCGCGCGCCGGGTGCTCGGCGGCGATCGGGCGGACGGCCACGTGCGCCGCCTGCGCCAGTCCCGCCGCCACCGCCATCTGCGGCAGGAAGGTGACGCCCAAGCCCGAGCCCACCATCTGCACCAGGGTCGGCAGCGAGGTGGCGGCGAACGGCTCCTCGCCGGTGCCGGTGCGCGGCGGGTTCAGGCGGCAGGCCGAGAGCGCATGCTCGCGCAGGCAGTGGCCGTCCTCCAGCAGGATCAGGTTCTCCCGCTCCAGCTGCTCGGGCGTCGCCCGCTCCAGCCGCGCCAGCGGGTGGTCGGCCGGCACCGCCGCCAGCAGCTCGTCGTCCCGCACCGGCGCCCACTCCAGCCCGCCCATGTCGTAGGGCAGGGCGATCAGCGCCGCGTCCAGGCGGCCCGCCTTCAGCTGGGCGATCAGGCGCTGGGTCAGGTCCTCGCGCAGGAACAGCCGCAGCTTGGGGAACCGCTCGCGCAGCAGCGGCAGGGCGCCCGGCAGCAGGAAGGGGGCGATCGTCGGGATCACGCCCAGGCGGAAGCGGCCGGTCAGCGGCTGGCCCGCGTTCTTGGCGGCCTCCACCAGCTCCTCGGCCTCGTTGAGGATCACGGTCGCCCGCCGCAGGGCCTCCTCGCCCACCGGCGTCAGAATCACGCCCGAGCGCGCGCGGTCGACCACCGGCGCGCCCAGGGTCCGCTCCAGCTCCTGGATGCCCGCCGAAAGGGTCGGCTGGGTGACGTGCGCCGCGTCCGCCGCCTTGCCGAAGGCGCCCTGCTCGGCGAGCAGCTTCAGGTACTGCAGCTGGCGGATGGTGGGCAGCATAGGCGGAGACTCCAGCGGAACCGCGGCACCATAGGCCGGCTCTATCTCAAAGGCAAAAACTATCGATTAGAAAATTGGATAGAGCGCGCCTATCTCCTCGTCATCGGCGACGGGCCTCCCGCCGCCACCCCAATTCCAGAGGAGATTTCGATGCTGACCGTTGGCCAGACCCTGCCCGACTTCAAGATCGTCGGTGTGAAGCCCGGCTTCATGCGCCACGAGGAAAACGGCGAGAGCGCCTTCGAGACGCTCACCAAGCAAAGCTTCCCGGGCAAGTGGAAGGTCATCTTCTTCTACCCGAAGGACTTCACCTTCGTCTGCCCGACCGAGATCGCCGAGTTCGCGCGCCTGAACCCCCAGTTCGACGAGCGCGACGCCATCGTGCTGGGCGGCTCCACCGACAATGAGCATTCCAAGCTCGGCTGGCGGCGCGAACACCCGGACCTCAACAACCTGCCGATCTGGAACTTCGCCGACAGCTCCGGCCGCTTCGCCCGCGACCTGGGCGTGCTGAACGAGGACGAGGGCGTCGCCTACCGCGCCACCTTCATCGTCGACCCCGACAACGTGATCCAGCACGTCTACGTCACCAACCTCGACGTGGGTCGCAACCCGCAGGACACCCTGCGCGTGCTCGACGCCCTGCAGACCGACGAGCTCTGCCCCTGCAACCGCCCGGTCGGCGGTGAGACCCTGAAGGCCGCGTAAAGCACACACCGCGCGGACTTCGCACTGTCCGGGGAGCGCCTCTCTCCCCCCAGCGGGCGCTCCCCGGACTCCTTTGCCCTTTTCGGAGATCTCTCCATGTCGCTCGACACCCTGCGTGAGGCCCTGCCGGCCTACGCCAAGGACATCAGCCTGAACCTCTCGAGCCTGGCGGCGGAGACCCAGCTCTCCGACCAGCAGAAGTGGGGCGCCTTCGTCGCCTCCGCCTATGCGACGGGCGTGCCGGCGGTGGTGAAGGCGGTGGAGGCCGCGGCCGACGCCAGCGGCCTCAGCCCCGAGGCCAAGACCGCCGCCAAGGCGGCGGCCGCCATCATGGGCATGAACAACGTCTACTACCGCTCGCTGCACCTGCTCTCGAACGGCGAGTACAAGACCCTGCCGGCGCGCCTGCGGATGAACGTCCTAGCCAATCCGGGCGTGGACAAGGCCGACTTCGAGCTGTGGTCCACCGCGGTCTCGGCCGTGAATGGCTGCGGCATGTGCCTGGACGCCCACGAGGCCGAGCTCAAGAAGCACGGCGTCCCCGCCCAGAACATCCAGGCCGCCCTGCGCATCGCCGCCGTGATCAATGCCGCCAGCCGCGTGATCGCTGCGGAGACCGCCCTGGCGGCGTAGCTGAGGCTTTCGCTCCCCCGCTGGGGGAGCTCCGGCGATTGCGGTGAGGGGGGGTTCCTCCACAGCGCGGGAAACCCCCTCCACCACTTCGTGGTCCCCCTCCCCCTGCGGCGGAGGAACTAGGACGCCGCGCGCTCAGTCAGGCCGGCTCGAAGTGTAGCGGCGCGCCCCAGAAGGTCTCGACCAGGCTGTGCTGGGCCCCCGGCCGCCCGGTCGTGAGGAAGCGGCGCACGCCGCCGGTCCCGGCGTCGAACTCCGGATGGCGGGCGAAGTAGCGGGCCAGGGCGTCGGCCGTCGCCCCCGGCTGGCGGATCAGCGGCGTGCCCGGCGGCAGCGCCGCCTCGAACAGGTCGGCCACGATCTCATAGTGGGTGCAGCCCAGGATCGCCCGGTCGGGATGGCGGCCGATGCGGGTCTTCAGCGCCTTCACATGGCCCTCGATGACCGCGGCCAGCTCGTCGCGCGGCGCGCCGGCCTCGATCATGCGGGCGAGTTCCGGGCACGGCTCGGAGAACACCGCCACGTCCTGGCGGCGCTTGTCGATCTCGATCTCGTAGACCCGGCTGGCGGCGGTGGCGGGCGTGGAGAACACCCCCAGCACGTCCAGCTTCTCCACCTTGTCGCCCCGCCGCTCGGCCTCGTGCTCCCAGGGCAGGCCCGTGGCCGCCTCGATGGTGGGCACCACGATGCCGAGCACGTTCACCGGCCGGCCCAGGTCGCGGCGCGCGCCCGGCAGCCAGGTCTGCTGCAGCCGGCGCAGGGCCACGCTGGCGGCGGTGTTGCAGGCCAGGACCACCAGGTTGCACCCCTCGGCGAACAGCCGCTCGCACCCGGCGCGGGTCAGGGCCACGATCTCCTCGCCGGGCCGGCCGCCGTAGGGCGCGTTCGCCTGGTCGGCGAGGTAGACGAAGTCGGCCGTGGGGAACCGCTCCACGAGCCGGTGGTGAACGGAAAGCCCGCCCACGCCGGAATCGAACACGCCGATGGCCATGGCCCGGTGTTAGCCGCGGCCGCGGAAGCTGTCGACGCCGGGCGCCCGCGGATCGGCTGGATTTTCGATCTCTTTTTGTTCTGGATTCGGTGGAGAAGTTCTGCAAATCTCACGCTGAAGTTGCTGGGGGCTCTTCATGATCAGGATGTTTCTTGCCGCGCTCGCGGCGTGCTTGCTGTGCGTCGGCGTCGCGCGGGCGGCGGACCAGTTGACGCCGGAACAGAAGGCGGAAGTGGAGCGCCTGATCAAGCTGCGCGACAGCCTCAAACCCATTCATGGGGTGGTGACGCTGGGCACCGCCAACGCGCGGCTCAATCTCGGGAGCGGCTACTACTTCCTCGGGGCGGCCGACGCCAAGCGGGTGCTGACCGAGGCCTGGGGCAATCCGCCCTCGTCGGTCGAGGACGTGATCGGCCTCATCTTCCCCGAGGGCAAGATGTTCGCCGACGACAGCTGGGGCGCGGTCGTGACCTTCGCCCCCTCGGGCTATGTGAACGACAAGGACGCCAAGACGGCCGACTACGACAAGCTGCTGCGCGACATGCAGTCGGGCGAGGACGACCTCAACGCCCAGCGGAAGAAGGACGGATTCGACCCCCAGCACCTGGTCGGCTGGGCCCAGGCGCCGTCCTACGATCCCGCCCGCCACGACCTGATCTGGGCGCGGGAGTTCCAGTTCGGGGACCAGGAGGACCACACCCTGAACTACGACGTCCGCCACCTGGGCCGTCGCGGCGTGCTCTCGCTCAACATGGTCTCGACCATGTCCCAGCTGCCCTCGGTCCGGACGGCGGCCCAGCAACTGGCGCAGACGGCCGAGTTCGAAGACGGCTACCGCTATGCGGAGTTCAAGTCCGGCGACAAGACGGCGGGCTATGGCCTGGCGGGTCTCGTGGCGGCCGGCGCAGGGCTGCTGGTGGCCAAGAAGGTGGGCCTGATCGGCGTCATCCTTCTGTTCGCCAAGAAGGGCATCGCCATCATCCTCGCCGCAGCCGCGGGAGGCTGGGCCTGGTTGCGGCGGGTGTTCGGCCGCAAGCCTCGCGAGCCGGCGCCGCAGCCGGCGACCGGTCCGGTGGCGGCGGCCATCGCGGAGGCCGAGACGCCGTCGGTCGCGGGTGACGGCTAGAGCGCGATGACTTCTGTCGGAATCGACAAAAGTCTGAATCGTGCTCGTCGACCAAAAGTGGCCAGCCTGTTCTTCCCGTTTTGATGTTCCATCAAGACGGGACAGGCCCTAGCGCCGCGGCGCTCAGGCGAAGGTTTCCTGCAGATCCAGGCGAGACAGGTCCTCCGACCCGCCGAACCGGTTCTCGTAAGGATTGCCGGGCAGCAGGTTGAAGACCAGCAGGACCAGGGCGCCGATCAGCGGGACCAGGACGATGAAGGTCCACCAGCCGCTGCGGTCGGTGTCATGCAGCCGCCGCACGCCCAGCGACAGGTTCGGGATCAGGTTGGCGAAGGTGACGAAGATCCCGCACGGCCCGCCGCCGAACAGCCCCGGCCGCGCGTGGAAGACCACCACGTCCACAAAGCCGCCCACGAACCCCAGGATCAGCATCCAGAGGAAGAACATCCAGTATTCCCGCCGAGAGGCCCGGCCCTGGAAATCCCAGTAGTGCGCATAAGCGGCGAACATGCCCGACCCATCCGAATTCGCTCAACTCCTGGTTTTGAAGTTGAAGGCGAAGCGGTTAAGGCGAGGTGTGGGGGAAGGGTTACCGCGGGCGGTCGGCGGGCGGCGTCCTCACCTCCTTTACGCGAAGGTCTCCTGCAGATCGTGCTCGCGGACGCCCGGCACAGAGCCAAACCGGTTCGGGCCGGGCGTACCGGGCAGGCAGTTGAAGACGATGAGGACAATTCCGCCGACCAGCGGGACCAGGGAGATCAGCACCCACCAGGCGCTGCGATTGGTGTCGTGCAGGCGGCGGAAGCCGACAGCGAGGCTCGGGATCAGGTTTGCGAGCACGACCACGCCATAGAACAGTCCGACCGGACTGTGGAAAATCATCCGGTCGAGCAGCATGGCGCCGAGATAGAGGATCGCGAGCCAGAGGGCGAACAGCCAGTATTCCGGCCGCGCCGACCGGCCCTGGAAATCGAAGTAGCGCTTATAGGCCTGGAACATCGCGTTTCCCCCAAATAGGTCACTCGATCAGGGGCCGAGGAAGCTTGGCTGTCAACTACAGGCTGTCGAAGCGTGCAACCGCCGCTCCACCCGCTCGCGCCACAGGGCCAGGGCCGGTGTGACGAGGAGCTCCATGACCAGCGGCAGCGCCACTGAGGCCGTCAGGCCCGTCGCCGCGACGCCCGCCAGCCGCGCGAGGCCACCCGCCAGCACCACGGCGGTCAGCGTCCGCACCACCGTCCCGCGCCGCTGGATCGTCGGGATCGTCCACCAGAAGATGAGCCCGATCCCCAGCAGCAGGCCGGAGAGGTAGCGGCTGTGGCTGGCGGCCACGACGCCCGACGTGTGAATCTGGCCCAGCACGCCCCATAACCCGCCGCCCACCGGGACCAGTCCGGCGACGGCGATGCAGACCTGCAGCAGGCGCCGCTCCAGCGAGGGCGTCACGCGAAGAGGTCGGCCTGGGCGGCGGCCTTCGCCCCCTCGATCCCCAGCAGCTTCAGCTTGGTGTTGACCCCGCCGCGGGCCGAGAAGCCGCCGGGCTTGCCGCCGGCCGCAGTCACCCGATGGCAGGGCACCACGATCGGCCAGGGGTTCTTGCCGAGAGCCGCGCCCACGTCGCGGGCCAGCAGCTTGTCGCCCAGCTTCACCGCGATCTCGCCATAGGTCAGGGTCTCGCCGGGCGGGATGGCGCGGGCGATCTCATAGACCTGGGCGTGGAACGGCGGCGTCTGCGACTGGTCCAGGGGCGTGTCGGCGAAATCCGCCTTCTCCCCGCGCATCAGGGCGCGGACCGCCTCCACGGTCGGGGCGAGGCGCTCGGGGACCGGCGCCTCCGCGGCCTCCGGAAAGCGGCGCAGGAACGAGCGGCGGGCGACCTCCGGGTCGCGCTCGGGCAGGTGCACGCCGACCAGGCCCGCGTCGTTCCAGGCGAGGCCGGCGTGCCCGATGGCGGTGTCGAACAGGGCGTATTGGGTCATGGCGCAAAGATAGTGCGGTTCGCCGATAACCGCTGGCGGCTTTCGGACACCAATCGCCCGAATGGCTACCTCGTCAGCTCGCAGATCCAGTTGACCTCCCAGCTCTTGCCGCCGTCGGCGGAGAAGGCCTGCTGCATGTGCGCCGCCTTGGGCGAGTCGTTGAACCACTGGTAGCGCACCAGGATCATCCGGCCGTCCCAGGGCTCCTGGTCGTAGAACTCGCCGACGCCGTCCTTGAACTCGCCCACCATCGGCGGCTGCGGCAGCGTGCCCTTGTCCACGTCCAGCAGGTAGATGCTCCACTGGCGGGTCTGCGGATTGTAGAGCCGCAGGGTCTGGCCGTGCATGTGGCCGGCCGGGCCAGTGACGTCGAACTCCTCGAGGTTGGAGTTGCTGCCGAGCAGCTTGTGGTGGTTCGACGTGCCGTCGTACGCCAGCCATTCGGTCGAGCCGACCAGCCGCTTCGGCAGCCGCCGCACATGCGCCTTCCAGTCGCCGATCAGGAAGTCGAAGTCGTGGGCGCCGTCGTGGGTGACGGGCGCCGGGAACGGCGGCGGGGTTGGCACGGCGGCGTGGGCCGGGGCCGCGATGGCGATCGCGGCGGCAAGGAGGAGGGGCAGTCGCATGGAGACCTCACGGGTTTGGCGTGAGGCGCAGGATGCGGCGCATAAGCTGACATCGAACGTCAGATATAAACCTCAGACATAAAAGCTCGTCATCCCACGGTCGCGAAGCGAACCGGGGGACCCAAGCTGAATCCGTTGGTTCGCTTACGCCGTTTGGGTCCCCCGGTTCAGCCTGCGGCTAACCGTGGGATGACGAATGGTTTTGGCGTGGCCGAGGCGGTCCGCGCAGCGGCCAGGCCTCGCCTTGGATCTCATGGCGGCCAGTCTGCCTGCGGGCCAGGCGATCTCAAGGACCGGCCAAAGGCCGGCCGCGCCGCGGCGCGCCAGGGGCGCGTCCTTGACATCGCCTGACCCGCAGGCTCGCATCTGACCATGAGATTCAAGCACCGGTAGCATCTGGCGATGCACCAGCAACCTGCGGAAAAATGCATAGAGCGAACCCGCCAGGATCGCTTGGTGTCGGCCGCCTTGGTCGCAGGGGGCTTTCCCTGTGATTCAATCTTTGACTTCGTGAATGGGCCGACCCCGTCAGCGGCGGTCCCTCTACTGCTGAAATTGCTTCAGGTGGTCGATGAACCCGTTGTCCGCGGCGGCATTGTTCGAGCGCTGTGTACGCGAGATGCTCGAGGACAGGCAGAACAGCCGCTCCTCAATCTCTTCCGCAGCCTTGAGCCAGGGCCAGGAGTCGAAAGCCTGAAGTGGGCAATTGGAAACACGTTGGAGCACTTGGCCAGCGCCGAAATAGCAAAGGAATTGATAGATCTCGCCATGGATCGAAGACATCGCGAGACTCGCCAGATGATCGTCTTGGCGCTCGGGAAACTGAAGGACCCCCGCGCAAATTCAGCTCTGATTGATCTACTCCTTGACGACGATGTGGCAGCTCATGCGATCAGTGCGGTCCGCCGGAAAAAGATGCGGCAAGCGATCCCACACCTGTTGGCCTTGGCCACGCACTCCAACCCCTTTGTGCGCCGAAGCGCGCTGGGTGCGATCAAGGCGATAGAGCGAAAGGCCGGGGCGGGATTGGTGCACTGACCCGCAGGCTCGCATATGCCGCGTGAGCTTTAAGGAACCGAGGCTGATGGGCGTACTCTGGGCCAACGCACTCTTCACTTTGGCTATCACTGGTTTTGCATCGGCTGTCGCGTCGTTCCTTGTCGCGGCGTCAGTTTGGTTGGCCTTCAATTGGACCATGTTCGCCAAGTCCATTCCGTCGGCGAATTGGCGCGATTTCCCGCGCGACTACTTTCGGGCGATGGTTTCAGCCCAAGGGGACTGCGTCATCGCCGCAGGCTCGGCGTATGCCTTGCCATCTTCGTCGCATCCGCGGTTCTCATCCTTCTGATTGCGCTAGCGGCTAAGTTAGTCACTCGCTGATTCCTTGACCTGACCCCCCTCCTCGGCGCATAAGCGCGCCCTTCCGGCGCCAACCTCGGTCAGCGCCCTCTACCGCTACGACCCCCAGGTCTTATCTGGGACGAGAGCGGCGAGGCCCCCCGTCCACGCAATCGTGCACGGGGGTCGACTGCGTTTGGGCCCCCGTGTCTCCGCCTTGGCGGAAACACAAGGCTGCTGGAAAACGCAATCCGCACCCGCGGATTGCCTGAGGAGTTGAGTTTGTTCGACGCGCTGACAGATCGGCTATCCGGCGTCTTCGACCGCTTGAGCGGCCGTGGCGTGCTGTCCGAGAAGGACGTCGAGGAGGTGATGCGCGAGATCCGCGTCGCCCTGCTCGAGGCGGACGTGGCCCTGCCGGTGGTGCGCGACTTCATCGCCAAGGCCAAGGAGGCCGCCACCGGCGAGGCGGTGATCCGCTCGGTGCGTCCGGCCGACCAGGTGGTGAAGATCACCTACGACGGCCTGGTGGACATGCTGGGCGGCGAGGGCGAGCCCGAGGGGCTGAACCTCTCGCTGAACCCGCCGACCGTGATCCTGATGGCCGGCCTGCAGGGTTCGGGCAAGACCACCACCGCCGGCAAGCTGGCGCTGAAGCTTTCCAGGGACCGCAAGAAGGTCCTGCTGGCCTCGCTGGACACCCGCCGTCCGGCCGCCATGGAGCAGCTGGCCATGCTGGCCGAGCAGGCTGGCGTGCAGTCGCTGCCGATCGTCGCCGGCCAGGCCGCGCCCGACATCGCGCGCCGCGCCATGCAGGCGGCCCGGCTGCAGGGCTATGACGTCCTGATCCTCGACACCGCCGGCCGCACCACCATCGACGAGGCGATGATGGCCGAGGCAGCGGAGATCGCGAAGATCTCCAACCCCTCCGAAACCCTGCTGGTGGCCGACGCCCTGACCGGCCAGGACGCGGTGCGCACGGCCAAGGCCTTCCACGAGCGCCTGCCGCTGACCGGCCTGGTGCTGACCCGCGCCGACGGCGACGGGCGCGGCGGTGCGGCGCTCTCCATGCGCGCGGTCACCGGCCTGCCGATCAAGTTCCTCGGCGTCTCCGAGAAGATCGACGGCCTGGACGCCTTCGACGCCCGCCGCGTGGCCGGCCGCATCCTGGGCCAGGGCGACGTGGTGGCCCTGGTCGAGAAGGCCGCCCAGGACCTGGACATGGCCAAGGCCGAGGCCACGGCCCGCAAGCTGGCCAAGGGCCAGTTCGACCTCGACATGATGGCCGACCAGCTGGGCCAGATGAAGCGGATGGGGGGCATGGAGGGCCTGATGGGCCTGCTCCCCGGCGTCCAGAAGATGAAGCGGCAGATCGCCGACAGCGGCCTGACCGACAAGACCTTCGACCGCCACGTGGCGATCATCTCGTCCATGACCAAGCAGGAGCGCAAGAAGCCCGATATTCTTCAGGCTTCGAGAAAGCGCCGCATCGCGGCGGGCGCCGGCGTCGACGTGGCCGAGGTGAACCGGCTGCTGAAGCAGCACCGCCAGATGGCGGACACCTTCAAGGCGCTCTCCAAGAACGGTGGCAAGGGCCTGGCCCAGATGGCGCGCATGTTCGGCGCCGGCGGCCCGGACATGGACCCGCAGAAGCTGGCCCAGCTCACCGGCGGCAAGGCCCCGACGCCCGAGGAGATGGAAGAGATCGCCGCGCGGCTGAAGAACGTCGCCGGACCCAATTCTCCTCTTGGGGGCGGCTTCCCGAAACTTCCCGGCCTGGGTGGCGGCGGACTGCCCCCCGGCTTCAACCCGTTCAAGAAATAACGTTTAGCCCTAAGGACTTAAGACAAATGCTGAAGATCCGTCTCGCCCGTGGCGGCGCCAAGAAGCGCCCCTACTACTCGATCGTCGTCGCCGACAGCCATTCGCCGCGCGACGGCCGCTTCATCGAGAAGGTGGGTAGCTACAACCCGCTGCTGAAGAAGGACGACCCGAACCGCATCGTCCTGAAGACCGAGCGGATCCAGGAGTGGCTGAAGAAGGGCGCCCAGCCCACCGACCGCGTGGCGCGTGAGCTCAGCAAGGTCGGCGTCGTGAAGTGGGAAGCCAGCAACAACCCGACCAAGGGCCAGCCGGGCACGAAGGCGAAGGAACGCACCGCGGAGCGCGCCCAGCGCGAAGCCGACCGCGCCGCCGCCGCCGCCGAGGCCGCCGCCAACCCGCCGCCGGTGGAAGAGCCCGCGGTCGAGGAGCCCGCCGCTGAAGCCGCTCCGGTGGAAGCCGCTCCGGAAGAGGCTCCGGCCGCCGAAGCCCCCGCCGCTGAAGTCGCCGCCGAGGAAGCCCCCGCCGCCGAAGCCGCTCCGGAAGCTCCGGCCGCCGAAGAAGCTCCGGCTGCCGAAGAGGCGCCTGCCGCCGCCGAAGGCGAAACCGAAGCCTGAGCGGGCTGACGCATGGGCGACAGTCTGATCCTCGTGGCCCGCGTGGCCGGGGCGTTCGGCGTGAAGGGGGAGGTGCGCCTCACCGCCTACACCGCCGAGCCCCTGGCGCTCCTGGACTACAAGACCCTGTCGCGTGAGGACGGCTCGCCCGGCCTCACGCTGACCGGGGGCCGCGCGGCCAAGGGCGGCGTCGTCGCCCGCGCCCGCGAGGTCGAGACGCGCGAACAGGCCGAGGCCCTGCGCGGCCTGCGCCTCTATATCCCGCGCGACGCCTTGCCGCCGGCGGACGAGGACGAGTTCTACGTCACCGACCTGATCGGCCTTTCCGTCGAGACCGCCGCGGGCGAGCCCCTGGGCCGCATCAAGGCCGTGCAGGACTTCGGCGCCGGCGACCTCCTGGAAATCCAGCCCCCCGAGGGCCCGAGCTGGTACCTGCCCTTCACCCGCGAAGCCGTCCCCGAGGTCCGCCTCGCCGAAGGCAAGGTGGTCGGCGTAAAGCCCGACGAGGTGGAATAACAATCCCTCCCCATGAAGGGGAGGGATGGTCTACGACTTCGCGCGCTTCATCCGCATCAGGCCTTCCTGGGCGCAGCTGGCGACCAGGACGCCGTCGGAGGCGCGGTAGATGGAGCCCTGGTTGAAGCCGCGGCCGCCGGAGGCCGACGGGCTCTCCTGGGCGTAGAGGTGCCATTCGTTGAAGTTGGTGGGCCGGTGGAACCACATGGCGTGGTCCAGGCTCGCCGACTGGAAGCCGGGCGTGCGCCAGCTGACGCCATGCGGGCGGATCGCGGTGCCCAGCAGGCTCATGTCCGAGGCGTAGGCCATCAGCACCTGGTGCATGTGGGGGTCGTCGCCGATCGGGTCGCGGGCGCGGAACCAGACCTGCTGGTTCGGCTCGCGCGGCTCGGGCGCCGGCACGTCCAGCCGGCCGTCGACGCGCCGCATCTCGATCGGCTCGTTGCGGTCGATCCAGTCCTCGTCCTCGCGCGGCGCCGCCTGGCGGCGGCGCAGCTCCGCGTCGCTCTCGACGGTCTCCCAGCCCGGCGCCGTCGGCATCGGCGCCTGGTGCTCGAAGCCCTCTTCCGCGGCCTGGAACGAGGCGGCCAGGTTGAAGATCTGCTGGCCGTGCTGGACGGCGATCACCCGCCGGGTGGTGAAGCTGCCGCCGTCGCGCGAGCGGTCCACCTCGAAGATGATCGGGATCGAGGGATCGCCCGGCCGGATGAAGTAGCAGTGCAGCGAGTGGCAGATGCGCGCCTCGACGGTCTCGTAAGCCGCCAGCAGCGACTGGGCGATCACCTGGCCGCCATAGATCCGCTGGCGCTGGTCGGCGTCCGGCGTCGTGCCCCGGAAGAGGTTCACCTCCAGGCGCTCCAGCTTCAGGGTCCCGGCGAGCGTCTGCGTGGTGTCCATGGCGTCCGCGATGCTGCAACTGCGAAGGCGGAGGGGATACGCTCGGAGCGAGGACGCGGCAACCGTCCCTCCCTTAATGGGGAGGGACAGACGGCGGAGCCGTCAGGGTGGGGGAGCCGCGATCAGGCGACCACGCCCGCATTCCGGCCACACCTCCCCCACCCCTGGCGCCTGCGGCGCCTGTCCCTCCCCATTAAGGGAGGGATTTTGGTGGCCGCATCCGCATCAGGCCTTCCTGCGCCACGCTGGCCACCAGGGTTCCGTCCTCGGCGTAGATCGCCCCGCGGATCAGGCCGCGGCCGTCCGAGGCCGAGGGGCTGTCGTGGACATAGAGGTGCCACTGGCTGAAGTCGGTGGGCCGGTGGAACCACATGGCGTGGTCCAGGCTGGCCGACTGGAAGCCGGGCGTCTGCCAATGGATCTGGTAGGGCCGCATGGCGGTGGACAGCAGGTTCATGTCCGAGGCGTAGGCCAGGATCACCTGGTGCATGTGGGCGTCGTCGCCGATGGGCGTGGCGCAGCGGAACCAGGCCTGGGACACCGGCTCCTTGGGCCCGTCGCGCCAGTAGGTGCGGGCGTCCGCCGAGCGCATCTCGATCGGCTGCGGCCGCGAGAGCCAGCGCTTCGCCTCCTCCGGCGCGTCCTTCATGATCTCGCGCATCACAGTCATCTGGTCGGGCAGCTCCGACCAGTGCGGGCCGCCCGGCATGCCGGTCTGGTGGCTGAAGCCCTCTTCCGGGTCCTTGAACGAGGCGGCGAGATTGAAGATCTGCTTGCCGTGCTGGATCGCCACCACCCGGCGGGTGGTGAAGCTGCCGCCATCGCGCGACCGGTCCACCTCGAAGACGATCGGCACGGTCGGATCGCCCGGGCGGATGAAATAGCAGTGCAGCGAGTGGCAGACCCGGGTCTCGATGGTCTCGTAGGCCGCGAGCAGCGACTGGGCGATCACCTGGCCGCCGAAGATCCGGCCCGGCCGGTTGTCGGGCGTGGTCCCGCGGAACAGGTTCTCCTCGATCCGCTCCAGCTGCAGCGTCTCGACCAGGGTCTCGTCCTGGCCTTCGGTCTCAGGCGTCTCGCTCATCCGGCGGCGCTTACGCGCGGAGGCCGGGCGGAGCAAGGGCGGCGAGCGGTGTCGGGCTTTGAAAGACGACCACGAAAGATACCAAAGGCACGAAATGTGGACAGCCTTGGACGTCGCGCGGCGGTGCTTTCGTTGAATTTGACCACGAACCACACGAACCACACGAACGAACGCGCCGTGCGGCCGCGAAGCGGCGATCCTTCCGGCTGCCTTGCGAAGTCTTGTCGGGGCTTCGCCCCAGGCAGGGCCCGTTCGCGTGGTTCGTGTGGTTCGTGGTTCCCTTTCCGGCGCCTCGCAGCCTGCGGAGCTTGACGTGCGCCCGCGGCCCGAGGCTTTGAAGGCTCATGTCGTTCGACTGCACCGTGCTGACCATGTTCCCGGAGGCGTTTCCGGGGCCGCTGGGCGTTTCGTTGATCGGGACGGCGTGGCGAGAGGCCGCGCTCTGGACCTTGGAAACGGTGGACATTCGGGCCTTTTCCACAGATAAGCGCGGCTTCCTCGACGACACCCCTGCGGGTGGCGGCCCGGGACAGGTGATGCGGGCGGACGTGATCGCCTCTGCGCTGGACAGCGTGGAGCGGCGCGGTCGGCCGCTTTTGTACATGAGCGCCAGGGGCCGCCCCCTCACCCAGGCGCGCGTGAGTAACTGGGCTTCCGGGCCGGGACTGATCGTCCTGGCCGGGCGGTTCGAGGGGGTGGACCAGCGGGTGCTCGACGCGCGCGGGTTCGAGGAGGTCTCCGTCGGAGACGCGGTCCTGGCCGGTGGCGAGGCGGCGGCGATGGTGGCGATCGAGGCGTGCGTACGGCTGGTGCCCGGCGTTCTGGGGCAGGCCGAGAGTTTGAGTGAAGAAAGCTTCGAGGACGGGCTCCTCGAGCATCCGCAGTACACCCGGCCGCGGACGTTCGAAGGTCTCGACATCCCCGAAGTCCTGCTGAGCGGCCACCACGCGGAGATCCGCAAGTGGCGGCAGGCTGAGCGGGAGCGTGCAACGCGGGAACGGCGCCCGGACTTGTGGGCCGCCCGGACCGCCAATCAACAGGCAAAGGGCGCCCCTAAGACCTAAGGGCAAGCCCGGAAGGACAAAGACCATGGCTGCGAATGTGATTGAAACCCTGCGCAAGGAAGAGGCCGAGCGCCTGCTGGCCGCCCGCAAGGTCCCCGAGTTCCGCCCCGGCGACACGGTGCGCGTGAACGTGAAGATCAAGGAAGGCGAGCGCGAGCGCGTCCAGGCCTATGAGGGCGTCTGCATCGCCCGTGGCGGCCAGGGCGTGGACGAGAGCTTCACCGTCCGCAAGATTTCCTTCGGCGAGGGCGTGGAGCGGGTGTTCCCGATCCTGTCGCCGAACATCGAGTCCATCGAGGTGAAGCGCCGCGGCGTGGTGCGTCGCGCCAAGCTCTATTACCTGCGCGACCGCCGCGGGAAGAGCGCCCGTATCGCCGAGCGCCAGATGACCGCCAAGGCCGAGCCGTCCGAGACGCCGAAGAGCTGAACGCGACGAGACGCGACCGAATTCGAAGCGGCGGCCGGAGCGATCCGGCCGCCGTTTTCGTTGGGGCTGGCCGCGGCCTACGCCGCCTGGCTGGCCAGCATCATGTGGCGCCAGGCCTGGGGCTTGGCGCCCGCCAGGTACTGGGCCTGCATGTCGGGGGTGAGCACCTCGACCATCAGCCGGTTCTCGATCCACAGCTCGATCACGTCGAAAACTCCGCCGCGGCTCTGGCGCACGGTGCGCCAGCCCTCGGCCTCGCCCAGCGCCAGGACCTCCGCCTCGGAGAGGGCGGTGGCGATGGCCATGTGGGTGGGGGTGTAGGCGACGACCGCGCCGCTGCGGGCCTGGACCATGGCCTGGTCCTCGCCCGGGGTCAGGGTGACGCCGCGCCGATAGACCTCGACCGCCGAATTGCGGCCGTCGTCGGCCACGGCGATCCAGGAATCCTCGCCCACGGGCGCGAAGGGATAGGCCTCGCAGCCCCACAGCTGGGCGATGGCCTGGGCGACGCGGCGCGGCTCGTCGGCGTCGATGGAGAGGTGGAAGATCATCGGGAAAGCTCCGGTTCGTTCTTGCGGCCGGAACCTAGGGTTTCGCCGGCCGCTGCGGGACCAGCGATTTCGCAGACTTATCCAGCGTCTAGGCCGAACGCGCGACGAAGCCTTGGCCATATTGCGGCAGACCGTCGGCAAGGCTGAGCCAGGGCAGCTTGTCGTCCACCCAGATATGGCAGTCGGGGCGCAGGGCGTCGGGCGCGTCGCAGGTGGCGATGGCGACCCCGATGCGGGCGGGCGGATCCTTGGGCGCGGCGAACATCGCCGTGCCGCAGCGGGCGCAGGCGTGGCGGTCGATCCGGCGTGAGCTGGGCCAGGCGGTCGTCTCGCCGGTGCGCTCGAAGGCCTGCAGCGCGAAGATCGCCCGCGCGAAGAACGGCGCCCCGGTGGCGCGGCGGCACAGGCCGCAATGGCAGACGCGCACGTTCAGCGGCGCGGCCCAGGCCCGCCAACGCACCTGGCCGCACAGGCAGCCACCCTGGAAGCCGTCCATCCGCGCGTCAGGCGCCTTCCGCCGCATAGGCCGCCAGCTCGCGGGCCAGGTGGTCGAACATCAGCCGCATCCGCACATTGCCGCGCAGGGTCTCGTGCATCACCACCCAGGTGTCGAGCTTGAAGCCGAACTTGTCGTGCATGATCGGGACCAGGCCGTTTCGCCGGCCCACCCGTTTCTGGCAGACCCCGATCCCGAAGCCGGCCTTGAGCGCCGCCAGCTGCGCCACGTCGTTGTCGGTGCGCAGGGCGAAGATGTCCCGGGTGACCGGCCGGTCCAGGGAGAGGTCGGCCGCCAGCTCGGGGAACTCCCGGTCGAACCCGATCAGGGTGTGGCGCTCCAGCTCGTCGAAGGTGGTGGGCTCCCCGTGCTTCTGGACGTAGGCGGGCGTCGCATAGAAGCCGAGCTTCACCTCGCCCACCTTCTTGGCCACCAGGCTGTTCTGGGTGGGGCGGCTCATCCGCACGGCGACGTCGGCGTCGCGTCGCGTCAGGTCCTCGTTGCGGTTGGAGAGCACCAGCTCGATGGTGACGCCCGGGTGCTTCTCGCGAAAGCGCGCCAGGATCTCGGGCAGCACCTCGATCCCCACCACCTCGCTGGCCGCCACCCGCACCACGCCGCCCTCGCCGCTGGCCACCCCGGTGGCGTCGCGGTCGGCGGCGGCCGCGGCGGCGGCCATGTCGGCCAGGTGCGGCCGGAAGGCGAGGGCCAGGTCCGTGGGCTGCAGGCCGCGCGGGCTGCGCAGGAACAGGGGCGCGCCCAGCTGGCGCTCCAGCTGGTCGATGTGGCGGCCGAGCGTGGGCTGGGTCAGGCGGCGCAGGCGCGCGGCGGCGGAGAAACTGCCGGCCTCCAGCACGGCGTGGAGGCTCTGGAGCAGATCCCAGTCGGGCATGGCGGGCATGCGTCCATGCATAACCGTTCTGCGAACTACGGCAATTCCGTTCTGCCGGCCCCGGCCTCAACTGTGGCCTGGCAGATCCGGAGACGAACGATGAGCACGCAACAGCGACGGGCCCTGGTGATCGGGGCCACGGGCGGGATCGGCGGCGCGGTGGCCGACCGGCTGCTGGCCGGCGGCTGGCAGGTGCGCGCCCTGCACCGCGACCCGGACCGCGCCCGCCAGTCCACCGGCCGCACGGCCCTGGAGTGGGTGAAGGGCGACGCCATGGTCGACGCCGACGTGGTCGCCGCCGCCGCGGGCGCCCAGATCGTGGTGCACGCGGTGAACCCGCCCGCCTACCGCAACTGGGCCGGCCTGCAGATGCCGATGCTGGCCAACACCATCGCCGCCGCGCGCGCGGCCGGCGCGCGCATCCTGTTCCCCGGTACGGTCTACAACTACGGCCCCGACGCCTTCCCGACCCTGACCGAGGCCTCGCCGCAGAACCCGAAGACCCGCAAGGGCGCGATCCGGCGGCAGATGGAGGCGGAGCTGCAGGCCTCCGGCGTGCCGACCCTCATCGTGCGCGCTGGCGACTATTTCGGCGCCAAGGCCGGCAACAACTGGCTGTCCGACGGCTTCATCAAGCCCGGCCGGCCGGTGACGGCGGTGACCTACCCGGGTCCGCTGGGCGTGCCCCACGCCTTCGCCTACCTGCCCGACGTGGCCGAGACGTTCGTGCGGCTGCTCGACACCGAGCTTGGTGCGTTCGAGGTGTTCCAGATGCAGGGCCAGGAGGTCACCGGCCGGGAGTTGGTGGCCGCCCTGGAACAGGCCGCGGGCCGCAAGCTGGCGGTGCGCAGCCTGCCGTGGCTGGCGGTCGCCGCCGCCGCGCCGTTCAACGAGACCCTGCGGGAGATGCAGGAGATGCGCTACCTCTGGGAGCGGCCGGTGGTGATGGCCAACACGCGCCTGGTGCGCCAGCTGGGCTTCGAGCCGCGCACCCCTCTGGCCGAGGCCCTGCGCACCGCGCTGGTCGGCCTCGGATGCCTCGCCCCGGAGCGCGCCCGGGCGGCGTGAGCGGCGCCGCTAGGCCTGCGGCTCCGCAGCACCTCGGCGGACCACGACCGCCAGGCCGAGGGCCGCCAGCAGGGCAAAGCCGCCGCCCGCGAGGAAGGTGGCCTTGGGTCCCTGCAACGTCCAGAGCTCGCCGGCCAGGGTGCTGGCCGCCAGCAGGGTCACGCCGCTCGCCAGGTTGAAGAGGCCGAAGGCGGTGCCGCGCAGCCGCTGTGGCGCGGTGTCGGCCACCAGCGCGGCCAGCACGCCCTGGCTGAGGCCCATGTAGAGCCCCCACAGCGCCACCCCGGCGAAGACCCCGGGGAGCGAGCCGGCGAAGGCCAGCACCGCGTCGGCCGCCACCAGCACGGCCAGCCCTGCCAGCAACAACAGGCGGCGGTCCACCCGGTCTGAGAGGTTGCCGGCCGGCGCCGAGACCAGGGCGTAGACCAGGTTCATCACCACCATCACCATCGGCGCGAGGGCCGGCGCGGCGCCGAGGTCCAGCGCCCGCAGGATCAGGAAGGCCTCGCTGAACCGGGCCAGGGTGAACACCATGCCCACCGCCACCACCGCCCAGAAGGCGGCGGTGAGGCCGCGCAGCTCCGACCAGCGGATCGGCGGCGGGCGGCGGCCCTCGGCTGTGGGCGTGCGCGGCTCCTCCACGCCCATCATCAGCAGCGCCACCGCGATCAGCCCGGGGACCACCGCCCAGGCCAGGACCCCGCGGACGTTCCCCGCCAGCAGGAACATCAGGGCGATGGCCAGGCCGGGGCCGACGAAGGCGCCCACCGTGTCCAGGCCCTGGCGGATCCCGAAGGCCAGGCCCCGCACCTCTGGCGGGGTGACGTCGGCGACCAGGGCGTCGCGCGGCGCGCCCCGGATGCCCTTGCCGATCCTGTCCAGGAACCGCGCGCCCAGCACCTCCAGCGGCGTGGTGGCCAGGGGGAACACCGGCTTGGTGACCGCCGCCAGGCCGTAGCCGATCACCGCCAGCAGCTTGCGCCGGCCCAGGCGGTCCGAGAGCCAGCCCGAGAAGATCTTGGTGATGGAGGCGGTGGCCTCCGCGACGCCTTCGATGAGGCCCAGGGTGGCCACGCTGGCGCCCAGCGACCCCACCAGGAAGCCCGGCAGCAGGGCGTGGACCATCTCCGAGGAGACGTCCATGAACATGGAGACGAAGCCCAGCGTCCACACGGCGACGGGCACGGTGCGCAGGCTTTGGGAAAGGCGCGGCATGCGGCGCTCCTACCACAGGCGGGCCAGCCGCGCCCGCCGCCGCCTTGCGCCGTCCCGCCCGCGACCCCATAACGCCGGCCATGTCCGGGTCCGTCACGCCCAAGCGTCTGTTCATCAAGACGTACGGCTGCCAGATGAACGTCTACGACAGCGAGCGCATGGCCGATGTGCTGGCGCCGTTGGGCTATGGCATGACCGACACGCCCGAGGATGCGGACCTGGTGGTGCTGAACACCTGCCACATCCGCGAGAAGGCCACCGAGAAGGTCTATTCCGAGCTGGGCCAGATCAAGCGGATGAAGCAGGCGCGGGCCGAGGCGGGCGGCGCCATGACCATCGCCGTGGCCGGCTGCGTCGCCCAGGCCGAGGGCGAGGAGATCATGCGCCGCCAGCCCGCGGTGGACCTGGTCGTGGGCCCGCAGGCCTATCACCAGCTGCCGGAGCTGATCGCCCGCGCGCACCGCGCCCGCGGCGAGCGCCTCGCCGCCGACTTCGCGCCCGATGAAAAGTTCGACGCCCTGGGCGCCGGTCGCCGGCCCTCCGGGGTCTCGGCGTTCCTGACGGTGCAGGAAGGCTGCGACAAGTTCTGCACCTTCTGCGTGGTGCCCTACACCCGCGGCGGGGAGTGGAGCCGCCCGGCCGCGGCGGTGGAGGCCGAGGCCCGCGCCCTGGCCGACATGGGCGTGCGCGAGGTCACCCTGCTGGGTCAGAACGTCAACGCCTACGCCGCGCCGGATATGCAAGGCGGGCTGGCCGCGCTGGTGCGCCGGCTGGCGAAGATCCCGGGCCTGGACCGGATCCGGTACACCACCAGCCACCCGCGCGACATGGACGAGGCCCTGATCGCCGCCCACGCCGAGGTGCCCGAGCTGATGCCCTACCTGCACCTCCCGGTGCAGGCGGGATCGGACAGGGTGCTGAAGGCGATGAACCGGGCGCACACGGCCGAGAGCTACCTGCGCCTGATCGAGACGATCCGCGCCGCCCGGCCGGACATCGCCATCTCGGGCGACTTCATCGTCGGCTTCCCCGGGGAGCGCGACGCCGACTTCGAGGCGACCCTGCAGCTGGTGCGCGAGGTGGGCTACGCCAGCGCCTTCTCGTTCAAATATTCCCGCCGCCCGGGCACACCGGCCGCCGCCATGCCCGGCCAGGTCGCGCCGGAGGTGGCGGACGAGCGCCTGCAGCGCCTGCTGGCCCTGCTGGAAACGCAGCAACAGGCGTTCAACGACGCCCAGGCGGGCAGGACCCTGCCGGTGCTGTTCGAGAAGGTCGGCCGCCATCCGGGGCAGCTGATCGGCAGGAGCCCCTACCTGCAGGCGGTGCACGTGACGGCGCCGGATCGGATGCTGGGCCAGATCGTTCCGGTGAAGGTGCAAAGCGCCGCCCGGAACAGCCTGGCCGGCGCGCTGGAGCTGGAACAGGCGTGAGCCGCCCTCCCGAGTTCATCCCGCTCTCCGACGCCGCCGTGCGCGCGGTGGCCGGCGCGAGCAGCCGCCATGCGGCCCTGATCGAGGACGCCTTTGGCGTGCTGCTGGAGACCCCCGGCGGCGGCGTCTCGCTCTCGGGCGACGCCAAGTCCCGCGGCCAGGCGAAGAAGGCGGTGCAGGCCATCGCCGAGCGCGCCGACCAGGGTTTGGAGATCGGCGAGGCGGACGTGCGCGTGGCCATCGGCCATGCGCGCACCGGCGGCGGGACCGTCGCGGCCAGCGCCGCGGGCGGCCAGGCCCTGCCGGTGGGCCGCCGCGGCCAGGTGGCGCCCAAGACCGCGACCCAGGCCCGCTACCTGCAGGCCCTGGCCGAGTGCGAACTGGTGTTCGGCCTGGGCCCGGCCGGCACGGGCAAGACCTTCCTGGCCGTGGCGCATGGCGCCGGCATGCTGCTGCGCGGGGCGGTGGACCGGCTGATCGTCTCGCGCCCGGCGGTGGAGGCCGGCGAGCGCCTGGGCTTCCTGCCCGGCGACATGAACGAAAAGGTCGACCCCTACATGGCGCCGGTCTGGGAGGCCCTGACCGACATCCTCGGCGCCGAGCAGCTGCGCAGGCGGCGCGAGAAGGGCGAGATCGAGGTCGCGCCGATCGCCTTCCTGCGCGGCCGCACCCTCAGCCACGCCTTCGTCATCGTCGACGAGGCGCAGAACGCCAGCCGCGCCCAGATGAAGATGGTGCTGACCCGCCTGGGCGAGGGCTCGCGCATGGCCGTCACGGGCGACCCCACCCAGATCGACCTGCCGAACCCCGGCGACTCCGGCCTCGCCCATGCGGTGGGCCTTCTTGAGGGCGTGAAGGGCATCGGGGTGATCCGGTTCTCGGCCGAGGACGTGGTCCGTCACCCGCTGGTGGAGCGCATCGTGCGCGCCTACGACGCCGACGCGGCCAAGCGCGGGCGGACGGTTTGATCGACGTCGAGATCGAGGACGGCGCCTGGGCGGCGGCGCTGCCGGACGCCGAGATGCTGGCCCGGGGCGCGGCCCTGGCGGCGCTGGACAGCGAAGGCGCGGCGCACGAGGGCGTGGCCATCCTGCTCACCGACGACGCGGCGGTGCGCGAGCTCAACGCCCGCTTCCGGCAGAAGGACGCGCCCACCAACGTGCTGTCGTTCCCGGCTCCGCACAATCCGGAGCGCCACCTGGGCGACATCGCCCTGGCGTTCGGCGTTTGCCAGCGCGAGGCGGAGGAGCAGGGCAAGCCCCTGGCCCATCACCTGATGCACCTGACGGTGCACGGCGTTCTGCACCTTCTCGGATACGATCACATCGGCGATGATGAGGCCGAGGCCATGGAAGGCCAGGAACGTGCGGTGCTGGCCGGTCTGGGCGTCCCCGACCCCTATGCGGCCGGCCAAGGGAGAGAATGAGCGACCCCGAACCTCCTAGTCGGCACGGGCCGGGCCGGCGCGGCGCGGCCCCTCGGCGCGGGCTCCTCGGCCTGATCCAGTTCTTCCGCGGCGCCGCCGAGATGGCGGCCGACGAGGACGAGAAGCCATTGAGCGAGGCCGGCGGCGAGCTGGTCACCCAGGCGCGCGCCTTCCAGGACCTGCGGGTCGAGGACGTGATGAAGCCGCGGGCCGACATCGTGGCCATCGAGCGCAGCTGCGGCTTCGCCGAGGTGGTGCAGCGGTTCCTGGACGCCGAGCACAGCCGCATGCCGGTCTACAAGGAGACGCTGGACGAGCCGGTGGGCGTGGTCCACGTCAAGGATGTCTTCCGCCTGCTGGCCCGCAAGTCGCGGCCGCCCAAGCCCGAGGACAAGGTGCTGACCGGCCGCCACCACCTGGTGCGCGAGGTGCTGTACGTGCCGCCCTCCATGCCCACCGCCAAGCTGCTGGCCAACATGCGCGCCAAGCGCATCCACATGGCCCTGGTGATGGACGAGTTCGGGGGCGTCGACGGCCTGGTCACCCTGGAGGACCTGTTGGAGAGCCTGGTCGGCGAGATCGACGACGAGCACGACGAGGCCTCCGACCAGGGCTACGACCCGATCCTCGAGGACGACGACGGCTGGATCGTCGATGGCCGCGCACCGCTGGAGGAGCTGGAGCACGCCCTGGGCGCCGGCGTCGACCTGGCCTCGGAAGACCTGGACGAGGAGATCGACACCGTGGCGGGCCTGGTCAACGCCATGGCCGGGCGCGTGCCGCAGAAGCGCGAGCGGCTGGAGCATCCCGGCGGCTTCACCATCGAGGTGCTGGCCGCCGATCCGCGGCGGGTGAAGCGGCTGCGCGTGCGCCGCTCCGGCGCGGGCCGCGCCCCCGCGACCGAGGCCTGAGGGCGCCGGTGGTTCGTCCAGGGTGGTACGCGCCGCTGACCGCGCTCCTGGCCGGGCTCGCCTGCGCCCTGGCCCATCCCCCGTTCGGCCTGCTGCCGGGACTCCTGGGCTACAGCCTGATCCTGCTGCGGCTGGAGACGGTCCAGGGGCCGCGGCCGCTGCGTTCGGCCTTCGTCATGGCCTGGCTGGCCGGGCTCGGCTACTTCGCCGTCTCCACCTGGTGGATTGCCGAGCCGTTCCTGGTGGACGTGCGCACCTATGGCTGGATGGCGCCCTTCGCCGTGGTGCTGATGGGCGGGGGCCTGGCGCTGTTCTGGGGCGCCGCGGGGGCCGCCTATCGGGCGCTTCGGCCCAGGAGCGCCTGGAAGGTGCTGGTGTTCGCCGGCGTGTTCTCCGCCGCCGAGTGGCTGCGCGGCCACGTCCTGACCGGCTTTCCCTGGGACCTGCCGGGCGAAAGCTGGGCCGCGGGCAGCGCCCCCTCCCAGGCCGCCGCCCTGGTGGGAAGCTATGGCCTGACCTGGATCACCCTGGCGCTGGCCGCCGCGCCCGCCATCCTGATGCTGCCGGTCCGGCGCCTCGCCCAGGCCGGCATGCTGGTGGCGGCCGGCGTCGGCCTGACCATCCTCTATGCCGGCGGGGCCGGCCGCCTCGCCGCCTCGGCCCGCCCGCTGTACGCCAAGGACGCGCCGGTCATCCGGATCGTCCAGGCCAACATCGACCAGAAGAACAAGTGGAAGCCGGAGAACCTGGGCCTCGTGTTCGACGCCTACGCCGGCCTGACCCAACAGCCCGTGGCGAAGCAGCCGGTGGCGCAGCAGGCCGGGGCGAAGCAGCCGGGCGCGCAGCAGGCCGGGGCGCAGCGGCCCGACATCGTGATCTGGCCCGAGGGCGCGCTGCCGGCGGTGATCGACGACCTGATCGCGCCCGGCTCGCCCTTCGCCCCGCGGCTTCGCGACGTGATCCAGCCCGGCCAGACCCTCCTGATGGGCGCCAACCGCGCGGAGCCGGCCGGCAGTGGCGACTACCGCTATTTCAACACCCTGGTGGCCTTCCGCCGCGACGCCCAGGCGCTGCGGGTGACCGGCTACTACGACAAGTACCGGCTGGTGCCGTTCGGCGAGTTCATGCCGCTGGGCAAGCTGGCCGGCCGGGTGGGCTTCCGCAGCCTGGTGCACATGCCGGACGACTTCACCGCCGGGCCGCCGCCGCGGCCGCTGGTGGTGGAGGGCGTGCCGCCGGTGCAGCCGCTGATCTGCTACGAGGCCCTGTTCCCGCGCCTGGCCCAGGGGCCGCGGCCGAAGTGGATCCTGAACATCTCCAACGACGCCTGGTTCGGCCAGGGCAGCGGGCCGCTGCAGCACCTGAACATCGCCAGCTACCGCGCCATCGAGTCCGGGCTGCCGATCGTGCGCGCCACGCCCACCGGAGTCTCTGCGGTGATCGACGCGGAGGGGCGCATCCTGCCCGGCAAGCAACTGGGCCTGGGCGCGTTCGGGGTGATCGACGCGCGCCTGCCGGACGCCGTCGCGCCGACGCCCTACAGCCGGCTGGGCGACAGCCTGTTTGCCGGGCTGCTGGGCCTTTCGGCGCTCGCCTGGCTGGCGGGACGGCGCCGGCGGCCGCGCCCGGAGGTCGCCTGACAGGCGCGCCGTCTTGCATCACATAAGGATTTCTTTATAGGCGTTCGGCCTACCTAGAGCCGGCCATCTTCCAGCCGATCCCCTTCCGGAGCCTCCGCCTTGAGCCGTTCCAGCTATATCTTCACCAGCGAAAGCGTGTCCGAAGGCCATCCGGACAAGGTCGCCGACCGCATCTCCGACACCGTGGTCGACGCCTTCCTGGCGGCCGAGCCGGAGGCGCGCGTCGCCTGCGAGACGCTGGTCACCACCAACCGCATCGTGCTGGCCGGCGAGGTCCGTGCGGGCAAGCCGGGCGCCTCCAAGGCCGAGAACAAGCATCTCACCAAGGAGATCGTGAAGTCGCTCGAGCCCAAGGTGCGCGAAGCGATCAAGGACATCGGCTACGAGCAGAAGGGCTTCCACTGGGCCAAGGCCAAGTACGCCTGCTACCTGCATGAGCAGTCGGCCCATATCGCCCAGGGCGTGGACGCCAACGACAAGAAGGACGAAGGCGCCGGCGACCAGGGCATCATGTTCGGCTACGCGTCCGACGAGACGCCCGAGCTGATGCCGGCGACGCTGCAGTACTCGCACGCCATCCTGAAGCGCCTGGCCGAGGTGCGGCACTCGGGCGAATGCGCGGTGCTGGAGCCCGACGCCAAGAGCCAGGTGACCATCCGATACGAGGACGGCCGCCCGGTGGAGGTGCTGAAGATCGTGGTCTCCACCCAGCACAAGAAGCGGGTCGGCCTGCTGTCGGCCACGCCCAAGCGGGTGCAGGCCGAGATCCAGCCGTTCGTGGAATCCATCTTCCCCGCCGGGCTGATCACCAAGAAGACCAAGTGGCTGGTCAATCCCACCGGCAAGTTCGAGATCGGCGGGCCGGACGGCGACGCGGGCCTGACCGGCCGCAAGATCATCGTCGACACCTACGGCGGCGCAGCCCCGCACGGCGGCGGCGCGTTCTCCGGCAAGGACCCCACCAAGGTGGACCGCTCGGCCGCCTACGCGTGCCGCTACCTGGCCAAGAACGTGGTCGCCGCGGGCCTGGCCAAGAAGTGCACCATCCAGATCAGCTATGCGATCGGCGTGGCCGACCCGCTGAGCTTCTACGTCGACCTGCACGGCACCGGCGAGGTGGACCCGGCGAAGCTGGAGCTGGCCCTGCCGGAGATGATCGGTGGCGCGACGCCGCGGGCGATCCGCGAGCACCTGCAGCTGAACCGCCCGATCTACGCCCGCACCTCGGCCTATGGCCACTTCGGCCGCCAGCCCGACAACGAGGGCGGCTTCTCGTGGGAGCGCACCGACCTGGCCGACGAAATCCGGAAGCTGGCCTGACCGACCCGCATCCCCCCCTCCGCTCCTACGGGCGCCTGAAGTCGCGGCCGATCAAGCCGCGGCAGGCGGCGCTGGTCGAGGCGCGGCTGCCCCAGCTGCGCATCCCGCCGGGGCCGGTGGACGCGCTGGCCCTGATGCCGGGCGCGCGGGAGACCTGGCTGGAGATCGGCTTCGGCGGCGGCGAACACATGGCCGCCCAGGCCGCGCGGCGTCCTGACGTGCTGGTGCTGGGCGCCGAGCCCTTCACCAACGGCGTCGCCAGTGCGGTGCGGCACATCGACGAGCAGGGCCTGGGCAATGTGCGCCTGCACGACGGCGACGTGCGCGAGCTCCTGGGCCGGCTGCCCGACGGCAGCCTGGCGCGGGTGTTCATCCTCTTCCCCGACCCCTGGCCCAAGGCGCGCCACCACAAGCGCCGGCTGATCCAGCCGGAGACCGTGGCCGAGCTGGCGCGGGTGCTGCGGCCGGGCGGGTCCTTACGCTTCGCCAGCGACTGGGCGGACTACGTGGACTGGGCCCTGGCGCGGCTCAGCGCGGACCCCGCGTTCGACTGGACCGCCGAGCGCGCCGACGACTGGCGCGCGCCCCCCGCCGACCACGTCACCACCCGCTACGAGGAAAAGCGGCTGGGCGATTGCGCGCCGGTGTTCCTGGATTTCGTGCGCGTTCCCTTCCCACGCTAGTGGGAAGGGGGGACCGTCCGCCGAAGAGCGGATGGTGGGAAGGGCAGGCGGCGGCCGGGCGGATCGACTGGACGGTCACGGACTCACCGGATGAGGCTTGCCCTCTCCACCCCTCGCTCTTCAGCCGGCGTGCGCCGGCTTCGGCGAGCGGTCCCCCTCTCCCACTTCGTGGGAAAGGAACATCACCCTGCCTGCCTGTAGCGCTCGATCGACTGGCGGATCAGCTCGCCGGCTTCCTCGGGGTCGGCCCAGCGGATGATGTCGACGCTCTTGCCCTTCTCCAGGTCCTTGTAGTGCTTGAAGAAGTGGGCGATCTGCTCGGTCAGGATGGCCGGCAGGGCGCGCCAGGAATCCACGCCGGCGTAGAACGGGTGCAGGGCGTCCACCGGCACCGCCAGCACCTTCTCGTCGCCGCCCGCCTCGTCGCGCATGATCAGGGCGCCCACCGGCCGCGCGCGGATAATCGCGCCGGGCACCACAGGGGTCGGGCCCACCACGATGATGTCCAACGGATCGCCGTCGTCGGCCAGGGTGTGCGGGATGAAGCCGTAGTTGCCGGGATAGAACATCGCCGTGTGCAGGAACCGGTCGACGAAGATCGCCCCGGACTCCTTGTCGATCTCGTACTTCACCGGCTCGCCGCCCTGCGGGATCTCGATGAGGGCGTTGACGTCGTAGGGCGGGTTCTTGCCGACCGAGATCTTGGAGAGGTCCATGGGAGGGTCCTGACACACAGAGGAAGGCGCGCTCTTTGGCCCATCCCCTGTGCGGTGTCATCCCCCCTCGCCGCGCAAGCGTGCGCGCAGCGATCCGACGGATGACGAGGCCCGAGGGGTGCGGCGAGGGCGGCGCGACTCAAAGGGCTGACAGCCGCCTGATCTTCCCCTATATATCTCCGCAACATCGCTGGTAGCGCCGGATGGTGCTTTCAGGCGGCGGGCTCCGGCCCGACCGCTTTTTTCTTTAACTGGGCCTAGGTTTGGCATGCGCGGGAAGACCGCCGAGGACCTGAGACTGCTGGAGCTGCTCGACCCCGTGGCGGAGTCCGTGGGGTATGCGATCGTGCGCCTGCGGCTGATGGGCGGGACCGAGCGCCGCACCCTGCAGATCATGGGCGAGCGGCCGTCGGACGATCCGAAGCTGCCGGGCGACATGAATGTCCAGGACTGCGCCCGCCTCAGCCGCGCCCTCGCCCAGGTGCTGGAGGACGCCGACCCGATCTCCGGCGAATATGTGCTGGAGGTCTCCTCGCCCGGCATCGACCGGCCGCTGACCCGCCTGGCCGACTTCGCCGCCTACGAGGGCTATGAGGCCAAGCTGGAGCTGGACCGCCTGGCCGAGGGCCGCCGGCGCTTCCGCGGCATCCTGGCCGGGATCGAGGGCGAGCAGGTGGGCGTCGACCTCGAGGGCGAGGCCGAGACCGCCATGATCCCGTTCGCCTGGATCGTGGACGCCAAGCTGGTGCTGAACGACGACCTGATGCAGCGCGGGGCCGCGGCGCGCGCCGCCCGCCTGGCGAGCGAAGAGGCCGACGGCGCCGCTCAATCCGAAACCGAACAACAACAACAGACGACCGAGTAGAGGGACTATCCGATGAGCCTGACCGGCATTTCCGCCAACCGGCTTGAACTGCTCCAGATCGCCGAGGCCGTGGCCCGCGAGAAGTCGATCGACAAGGAGATCGTCATCGAGGCGATCGAGGAGGCGATCCAGAAAGGCGCGCGCTCGCGCTATGGCGCCGAGCACGACATCCGCGTCCATATCGACCCCAAGACCGGCGAGACCACGATCAAGCGCGTGATCACGGTGGTGGCCGACGACGCCGTGTTCGGCGGCGGGGTGGACCCCGAGACGGGCGAGGAGCTGCCGTTCGAGGAGCCGCCGGGCATCCTGCGCCTGGCCGACGCCAAGCGTCGCGACAAGGACGCCGAGATCGGCAAGACCTACGAGGAGCTGCTGCCGCCCTTCGAGTTCGGCCGCGTCCAGACCCAAATGGCCCGCCAGGTGGTGATGGGGAAGGTCCGCGACGCCGAGCGCGAGCGCCAGTACGAGGAGTACAAGGACCGCGTGGGCGAGATCGTCAACGGCTCGGTCAAGCGGGTCGAGTACGGCAACGTGGTGGTCGACCTGGGCCGGGGCGAGGGCATCATGCGCCGCGACCAGTCCATCCCGCGCGAGAACTTCAACATCGGCGACCGCATCCGCTGCTACATCTACGACGTCCGGCGCGAGACCAAGGGCCCGCAGATCCTGCTCAGCCGCGCGCACGGCGGCTTCATGGCCAAGCTGTTCGCCCAGGAGGTGCCGGAGGTCTATGACGCGGTCATCGAGATCCGCGCCGTGGCCCGCGATCCGGGCAGCCGTGCGAAAATGGCGGTGATCTCCAACGATAGCTCGATCGACCCGGTCGGCGCCTGCGTCGGCATGCGCGGCTCGCGGGTCCAGGCCGTGGTGGCCGAGCTGCAGGGCGAGAAGATCGACATCATCCAGTGGAGCCCGGACGAGGCGACCTTCATCGTCAACGCCCTGGCGCCCGCCGAAGTCTCCAAGGTGGTGATGGACGAGGAGGACGAGCGGGTCGAGGTGGTGGTGCCCGACGAGCAGCTGTCGCTGGCCATCGGCCGCCGCGGCCAGAACGTCCGTCTTGCAAGCCAACTGACGGGTTGGCAAATCGACATCATGACCGAGAGCCAGGAGAGCGAGCGCCGCCAGCGCGAGTTCGCCGAGCGCACGGCCCTCTTCCAGGAAGCCCTGGACGTGGACGAGGTCATCGCCCAGCTGCTGGTCACCGAGGGCTTCGCCACCGTCGAGGACGTGGCCTATGTGGACGTCTCGGAGATCGCCTCCATCGAGGGCTTCGACGAGGACACCGGCGCCGAGATCCAGGCCCGGGCGGTCGACTACCTCGAGAAGGAAGCCGCCGAATACGACGCCAAGCGCAAGGAGCTGGGCGTCGAGGACGGCCTGCTGGAGATCGAGGGTATCACCCTGCCGATGGCGGTGGCCCTGGGCCAGAACGACGTGAAGACCGTCGAGGACCTGGCCGGCCTGGTGCCCGACGACCTGCGCGGCTGGTTCGAGAGCAAGAACGGCGAGCGCGTGCGCGAGCCCGGCATGCTGGAGAGCTTCGGCCTGGAGCCGCAGGACGCCGAGCTCCTGATCATGCGCGCCCGCGTGGCCATGGGCTGGATCGAAGCGCCGGAAGAGCCCGAGGCCGAAGAGCCCAGCGACGAAGGCTACGCCGAGGCCGAAATGGCCGGCGAAGCCCGCGACGCCTAAGGGCGGGACGGTGGCTCGTCATGGAAACCTCAGCCGACACGGCTAGCGGACAGTTCCCTGGCGGGCCCGCCGGCGCGTGGCCTTCGACTCCGCGGCGCGTCAACGCGGCTGGAGTTCGTCCACGAACCACACGAACGACACGAACAAGGCCGGGTGGCCGGGTGGACACTGCGGCGAGCGACGTACGTCCGTGTGGTTCGTGGACCATCAATACGGCGCCTGCGGCGCGCAGGAGATCGCCTTGAGCGCCCCGGCCAAGACCCATGCCCAGGCCTCGCGCGAACGGCGGGATGTCGTGACGGGCGAGGTGATGGACGAGGCGCGGCTGGTCCGGTTCGTGGCGGGCCCGGACGGGCAGGTGGTGCCGGACCTGGCGCGCAAGCTGCCGGGGCGCGGGATCTGGGTGGCGGCGGACCGCGCGTCGGTGGCCACGGCGGCGAAGAAGAACCTTTTCGCGCGCTCGGCCAAGGCCCCGCTGAAGGCTGCGGCCGATTTGCCCGATCAGGTGGAACGGCTGCTGAAGGGCCGGCTTTTGTCGGGCCTGGGGCTTGCGCGGCGGTCCGGAGACCTTACCTCCGGGTTCGAGAAGGTTTCCTCCGCAATCTCGTCGGGCAAGGCCGCGTGGCTGATCGAGGCGTCGGATGGCGCCGCTGACGGCCGGCGCAAGCTACTGTCACAAGCCCGGAGGCAGTCTCCACCCCCCGGCCTGGTCGGCCTCTTCGACGCGGCCGAATTGGGTTTGGCCTTGGGCCTGGAGAATGTGATACACACCGCCTTCCTTGCGGGGCGAGCCGCCGAGCGTTGGGCCCAGGATGTCCGGCGCCTGGCAGGGTTCTGTCCGCTCCTTCCTGAGGATTGGCGCGAGGAGCCTGTCGAGGCCAAGCGGGAGCCCAACGGCTTACCGCCCAACTTGGTTTGAGACGGGCGTTGATGACGTAGGGGTCGGGATCCGCCCGGCCTGGTGAGTAAAGCGAGCGAATGAGCGACGAGAACAACAACGGCCGTAATTCCGGACCCGGCGGGCGTCAGCCCCTGACCCTGAAGCCCCGCACCGGCGGCTCGGTCAGCTCGGGTACGGTGAAGCAGAGCTTCAGCCACGGCCGGACCAAGACGGTGGTCGTCGAGACCAAGCGGGCGCGCCCCCACGGGCCCGTCGGCGGCAATCTCGCTGCGCCGTCCGCCGCCGAACGCCGCGTGTTCGAGCCGCCGGCCCGTCCGGCCGGCCCGCAAGGCGGCGCGCCGCGCGCCCCGCAGGCCAACGATGGACTTTCCGCCGAGGAGCGCGCCGCCCGCCAGCGCGTGATCGAGGCCGCCCGCGCCCGCCAGGCGCAGGAAGAGGCCGAGCGCCGCGCCCGCGAAGAGCGCGCCCGCGCCGAGGCTGACGCCGCCCGCGCGGCCCAGGCTGCCGCCGCCGCGCCGCCGCCCGCCGCCGCAGCGCCTGCCCCCGCTCCGACCCCGGCCGCGCCGCCGGTCCAGGCCCAGGCTGCGCCGCCGGTCCAGGCTGCGCCGCCTCCGGCTGCGCCCGCCCCGGCCGCCCCGCCGCCGGTCCAGGCCGCCGCCCCGCCCGCGCCGCGCCCGCCGGAACAGCGGCCAGTGGAAGCCCGCGCGCCCGAAACCCACCGTGGCCCGGCCCCGTCCGGCCAGACCCGCACCTACCAGCCGTCGGCGGACCGCCGCGACGACCGGCCCACCACCACCACCTACCGTCCCGAGCGCGCCCCGGGCCGCTTCGAGAACGCCAACTTCGGCCAGCGTGCGCCTCGCGCCGACGATCGTGGCCCGCGCCCGCCGCGGGACGACCGCGGTCCGCCGCCGCGCCGCGATGGCGATCGCCCGCAGGCCGGCGCTAGGCCGGAAGCCGGCGGCACGGTCCGCTATTCGGCTCTGGCTCCGCGCCCGGCGCCTGGCGCGCCGCGCGGTCCGGGTGGCCCTGGCGGCGCCCGTGGCGGCCCGCGCGTCGGCCCCGCCGCCCCGCCAGCGACGCCCGAGATCCAGCGCGCCACGCGCCAGGCCCCGCGGCCCGGCGGCTCGGTGGTCGACCGCCGCGACGAGGAAGAGCGTCGCAGCGCCGGCCCCGGCAAGGCGATCAGCCGCGTCAAGGGCGCGCCGACCCGCCGCGAAGGCCGCCTGACCATCCAGACCGTCGCCGGCGACGCCGAGGGCGCCGAGCGGATGCGCTCGCTCGCCTCCGTCCGCCGCGCCCGTGAGCGCGAGCGTGAGAAGCGCAAGGGCGGCGTCCAGGAGCAGGCCCGCGTGGCCCGCGAAGTCGTCATTCCCGACGTCATCACGGTGGGCGAGCTCGCCAACCGGATGGCAGTGCGCGGCGTCGAGATCATCAAGTTCCTGATGCGTCAGGGCGTGATGCTGAAGATCAACGACGTGATCGACAACGACACCGCCGAGCTGGTGGCCACCGAATTCGGCCACACCGTGAAGCGCGTGTCGGAAGCCGACGTCGAAGAGGGCTTCATCGGCGCCGAGGACGTGGACGATCACCTGCTGCCGCGGCCGCCGGTGGTCACCGTCATGGGCCACGTCGATCACGGCAAGACCTCGCTGCTCGACGCCCTGCGCTCCACGGACGTGGTGGCCGGCGAGCACGGCGGCATCACCCAGCACATCGGCGCCTACCAGGTTCGCCTGGAGGGCGGCGAGAAGGTCACCTTCCTCGACACGCCCGGCCACGCCGCCTTCTCCGCCATGCGGATGCGCGGCGCCAACGTGACCGACATCGTGATCCTGGTGGTGGCCGCCGACGACGGCGTCATGCCCCAGACGATCGAGGCTATCCAGCACGCCAAGGCGGCCGGCGCCCCGATCATCGTGGCCATCAACAAGATCGACAAGCCGGACGCCGACCCGACCCGGGTGATCAACGAGCTGCTGCAGCACGAGATCGTCGTGGAAAGCCTGGGCGGCGACACCCAGGCGATCCAGGTCTCCGCCACCCAGAAGATGGGCCTGGACGACCTGATCGAGGCGATCCTGCTGCAGGCCGAACTGCTGGACCTGAAGGCCAATCCGGACCGCACCGCTGACGGCATGGTCATCGAGGCCAAGCTGGACCGCGGGCGCGGCGCGGTCTCCACCGTCCTCGTCAAGCGCGGCACCCTGCGCCGCGGCGACATCGTGGTGGCCGGCGCCAACTTCGGCCGCGTGCGCGCCCTGCTCAACGAGCGCGGCGAGCAGCTGGACGAGGCCGGCCCGTCGGTCCCGGTGGAGATCCTCGGCCTCGACGGCACGCCCGATCCGGGCGAACCCTTCGCCGTGGTGGAGAACGACGCCCGCGCCCGCGAGCTGGTCGACTACCGCGTGCGGGTGAAGCGCGAAAAGGCCGGCGCGCCGGTCCAGGGCGCCAGCCTCGCCGACATGATGGCCAAGCTCGCGGACAAGAAGGTCTCCGAGCTGCCGGTGATCATCAAGGCGGACGTGCAGGGGTCCGCCGAAGCCATCGTCGGCGCGCTGGACAAGCTGGCCCACGAGGAGGTCCGTGCGCGGATCATCCTGTCGGGCGCCGGCGCGATCAGCGAGAGCGACGTCATGCTGGCCAAGGGCGCCGGCTCGCCGATCCTCGGCTTCAACGTCCGCGCCTCCAAGCAGGCGCAGGCGCTGGCCGA
>JAEKKJ010000014.1 GCA_019510435.1 Caulobacterales bacterium
CCCGGGCAACGACGACGCCGCGCGCGCCATCCAGCTCTACTGCGACCTGATGGCCGACTCGGTGCTGGACGGCCTGGCCGCCGGCCAGTCGGCCGCCGGCATCGACCTGGGCGCCTCGGAGGCTCCGATGGAGCCGACGCTGGCGCGGGAGCTGACCCCGAAGGCCGCGCCCGTCGCGGAGCCCGAGGTCCCGGCCGCCGAGGCCGCCGCGCTGGAAGCCGAGATGACCGGCGCCGAGCCCGATACCACCGCCGCGGAGGTCCAGACGACCGAAACCGGCGCCGACGCGGCGAGCGAATAACCAGGCGGGCCGAGGGGCGGACTCCCGTCGCTTCGGCCAAGTGACACCAAACCGTGACGAAGGGCCCTCATCACGGGGGTCCCTTCCGATTCAAGAGCTTTAAGGAGCTGACCATGGCGGAAATCACCGCTGCGCTGGTCAAGGACCTGCGCGAAAAATCCGGCGCTGGCATGATGGACTGCAAGAAGGCGCTGCAGGAGAACGGGGGCGACGTCGAAGCCTCCATGGACTGGCTGCGGACCAAGGGCCTGGCCAAGGCGGCCAAGAAGGCCGACCGCGCCGCGGCCGAAGGCCTGGTGGCCGGCAAGGTCAGCGCCGACGGCAAGACCGGCGTGCTGGTCGAGTTCAATGCCGAGACCGACTTCGTGGCCAAGAACGAGCAGTTCCAGGGCGCGGCGCGCGAGTTCGCCAATGTGGCGCTCTCGGTGGACGGCGACGTGGACGCCATCAATGCGGCCAAGACCTCCAAGGGCGAGGTCGTGGGCGATGTGGTGACGAACCTGATCGCCACCATCGGCGAGAACATGCGCATCCGTCGCGCGGCCAAGCTGTCGGTGGGGCAGGGCGCCGTGGCGCTCTACCTGCACAACAAGCAGGGCGACGACGTGGCCCGCCTGGCCGTGCTCGTGGCGCTGGAAGGCGCCGGCGACCAGCCGGCCCTGGCCGAGGTGGCGCGCAAGATCGCCCTGCACGTGGCCGGCACGCCGACCCCGCCGCTGGCGCTGAACTCGGACGAGCTGGACCCCGCCGTGGTGGCCAAGGAGCGCGAGATCCAGATCCAGACCGCGATCGAGAGCGGCAAGCCGCCCGAGATCGCCGAGAAGATGGTCGAGGGCCGGATCCGCAAGTGGCAGGAAGAAGTGGTCCTGCTGAAGCAGCCCTTCGTCATGAACCCGGACCAGACGATCGAGCAGCTGGTCGCCGAGACCGCCAAGCAGACCGGCTCGCCGGTGACGCTGAAGGGCTTCGTGCGCTTCGCCCTCGGTGAGGGCGTGGAGAAGAAGACCGACGACTTCGCGGCCGAAGTCGCCTCGATGACCGGCGCCGCCTAAGCCGGTCTTCGTCTGAAAAGATGGGGCGCGGCGCGTTCGACGCGCCGCGCCCTTCCTGTATGTTCGCTTCGCTTATCTCCGGGACTCAACCGAATGGCCGATCCGCAGCCTCGCCATAAACGCATCCTCCTCAAGCTTTCGGGAGAGGCCGGCGTCGGCGGCGACAGCTTCGGCATCGACCCCAAGACCCTGGCGGCCGTGGCCGAGGAGATCGCCGAGGTCGCCCAGGCCGGCATCCAGGTCTGTGTGGTGGTCGGCGGCGGCAACATCTTCCGCGGCGCGGCCCTGGCCGAGGCCGGGATGGAGCGGGCCAGCGCCGACTACATGGGCATGCTGGCCACGGTGATGAACGCCCTGGCGGTTCAGGCGGCGTTGGAGAAGATCGGCGTCTTCACCCGTGTGCAGTCGGCGATCCCGATGGAGGCGGTCTGCGAGCCCTACATCCGCCGCCGCGCCCTGCGCCACCTGGAGAAGGGGCGCGTGGTGATCTTCGCCGCCGGCGTGGGCGCGCCCTTCTTCACCACGGACTCCGGCGCGGCCCTGCGCGCGGCGGAGATGGGCTGCGATGCGCTGTTCAAGGGCACCAGCGTCGACGGGGTCTACACCGCCGATCCCAAGGCCGACCCGGCCGCGCAGCGCTACGAGCGGCTGAGCTACCAGGAAGTCCTCGCCAAGAACCTGCGGGTGATGGACGCCTCGGCCGTCAGCCTGATGCGCGACAATCACATCCCCATCGTGGTGTTCAACATCCGCGAGCGGGGCAACCTCCTGAAGGTGCTCAAGGGCGAAGGGGTCTTCACGACCATCGCCTGACGCTTAAAGTCAGATCCTGAAGAAGAACGGACGGAGACGTCGCCATGGCCACGACCGAAAAGCCGGTGCTTTCGAAGTACAAGGACCGCATGGACAAGGCGGTCGTGGCGCTGAAGGAGGAGTTCGGCTCCCTGCGCACCGGCCGCGCGTCCGCCGCGCTGCTCGACCAGATCCACGTGGACGCCTACGGCTCCAGCGTGCCGATCAACCAGGTGGGGGCGATCAGCGTGCCCGAGCCGCGGATGATCACCATCAACGTCTGGGATCGCGGCCTGGTGGTCTCGGTGGAGAAGGCGATCCGCGCCTCGGACCTGGGCCTGAACCCCGTGGTCGACGGCCAGACCCTGCGCCTGCCGATCCCGCCGCTCACCGAGGACCGGCGCAAGGACCTCGCCAAGCTGGCCGGCAAGTACGCCGAGCAGCAGCGGGTGGCCATCCGCAACATCCGCCGCGACGCCAACGACGACTGCCGCAAGGCCCAGAAGGACGGCGTGATCAGCCAGGACGAAGAGAAGCGGATGGAGACCGAGGTGCAGAAGATCACCGACGAAGCCATCAAGCGCGTGGACGAAGCCTTGAAAACAAAAGAACAAGAGATCATGCACGTCTGATCGTCCGCGCAGGATTCCCGCCCGTCATGGCTGCTGCCGACAAGCCACCGTTCACGGGCGCACCGACGTCCGATGTCAGGGCGTCCGATTCCGGGCCGTCCGAAGGCGGCGCGCCCGCGCTGCACGTGGCGATCGTCATGGACGGCAACGGCCGCTGGGCCAAGCAGCGCGGGCTGCCGCGGTCGCTGGGGCATCGGGCCGGCGTCGAGGCCCTGAAGCGGACGGTCTCGGCCGCGCCGCGCCTGGGCATCGGCTGGCTGACGGTGTTCGGATTCTCCACCGAGAACTGGAGCCGCCCGGCCGCCGAGGTGGCCGAGCTGATGGCCCTGCCCAAGCGCTACTTCGAGAGCGACATCGCCCGGCTGGAGCGCGAAGGCGTTCGCGTGAGGGTCATCGGCCGCCGCGAGGGCCTGTCGGCCGAGCTCGTGCGCCTGGTGGAGGACGCCCAAGTCCGGACCGACCGCAACCGCGCCTTCAACCTGAACATCGCCTTCAACTACGGCGGCCAGGCCGACATCGTCGACGGCGCGCGGGCCTTCGCCGCCGAGGTCGCCGCCGGCCGGGCTCGGCCAGAGGACCTGGACGAGGCCCGCTTCGGACGCCTGCTGGCCACCGCCGGCGCGCCGCCGCCGGACGTGATCGTGCGCCCCTCGGGCGAGCGCCGGCTCTCGAATTTCCTCCTGTGGGAGGCCGCCTACGCGGAGTTCGTCTTCCAGGACGTGCTTTGGCCCGACTACGGCGAGGAGCACCTGAAGGCGGCTCTGGTGGAGTTCGCCGGGCGGGACCGAAGGTATGGCGCGATCGTTGCCGATGACGTCCTCGCCGCCGGCTAAGCGGTTCGACTGGTCCAATCTCGGCCTGCGCGTGGCGTCGGCCGTGGTCTTGGTGCCAGCGGCCCTGGCCGCCGCCTGGTTCGGCGGCTGGCCCTACCTCGTGATGATCGCCATCGGCGTGGCCCTCCTCGCCATCGAATGGGGCGCGATGAGCGCGCCGGGCGCCCCGACCCGTGTCGCAGCGGCCGTGGCTGCAGCGGTTTTGATAGCGGTTTTCATCGGTTACCGCGGACACTTCATCTCCGCCTGGCTGGCCATGGTGCTGACCGCCCTGGGCGCAGCGATCATCGCGCGGGGCGTGGCCGAGCGGCCGGCCGACGCGGGCTATGGCGTGCTCTACATCGGGCCGGCGGCCCTGTGCCTCGTCTGGCTGCGCGACAGCGGCCACGTGATGTCCCGCCAGGGCCACTGGTGGATCATGATGCTGTTCGCCGCCACCTGGGCGGCGGACATCGGCGCGTTCGCCGTGGGCAGCGTGCTGAAGGGCCCCAAGCTGTGGCCCCGGTTCTCGCCCAACAAGACCTGGTCGGGCTTCATCGGCGGGCTGGCCGCGGCCACTGCGGCGGGCAGCCTGATGGCCGGCATGTCGGTCTTCACCCTGAACCCCCTGGCCGCCGCCTTCATCGGCCTGACGGTCGGCCTGGCGACCATGGCGGGCGACCTGTGGGAGTCGGCCCTGAAACGCCGCTTCGGCGTGAAGGACTCCGGCGACCTGATCCCCGGCCATGGCGGCTTGCTCGACCGGGTGGATGGGCTGATGTTCGCGGTCGTGGTGATGGCCGCCCTGCGGCTCGCCAACCACTGGGGATGGGGCCATTGAACCTGCCGCGTAAAGTCAGCGTCCTGGGCTCCACCGGGTCGATCGGGATGTCGACCCTGGACCTGTTCACCCAGGCCAAGGTGGACGTGGAGGTCGTGGCGCTGACCGCGGGCCGCAACGTGGCCCGGCTGGCGGAGCAGGCCCTGCGCTGGCGGCCGCAGATCGCGGTGATCGAGGATGAGGACGGCCTTGCCGAGCTGCGCGAGCGGCTGAAGGGCTCGGGCATCCGGACCGCGGCCGGCGCAGCGGCGGTTCGCGACGTGGCGGCCGCCGACGCCCAGTGGGTGATGTCCGCCATCGTCGGCTTCGCGGGCCTCGCGCCCACCCTGGCTGCGGCGCGGGCAGGGGCGGTGATCGCCCTGGCCAACAAGGAGAGCCTGGTCTGCGCCGGCCCTTCGCTGCTGCGCACCGCCAAGCTCGCCGGCGGCGCTGTTGTGCCCGTGGACTCCGAGCATTCGGCCATCTTCCAGGTGCTGGACCCCGCCATCGCCGAATCCGTCTCGCGCCTGATCCTGACCTCGTCCGGCGGCCCGTTCCGCAACGCCACCCGGGACGAGATGGCGGCCGCGACGCCCGAGCGGGCGCTGGCGCACCCGAACTTCTCCATGGGCGCCAAGATTTCGATCGATTCCGCGACCATGATGAACAAGGGGCTCGAGGTGATCGAGGCCGCCTACCTGTTCTCCATGCCGCCGGAGCGGATCGAAGTCCTGGTTCATCCGCAGCAGATCATCCACAGCCTGGTCGAATATGCCGACGGCTCCACGCTGGCGCAGCTGGGGCCGCCCGACATGCGCCCGCCGATCGCCTGCGCCTTCGCCTGGCCCGACCGGCTGGCCTGGCCGGCGCCGAAACTTGACCTGGTCACGGCCGGGCCGCTGACCTTCCAGCATCCCGATCCGCAGAAGTTCCCGGCGCTGTCCATCGCCAAGCACGCCCTGGCGGCGGGCGGTGGAGCGCCGGCGGCGATGAATGCGGCCAACGAGCGCGCCGTCTCGGCATTCCTTGACCGCCGCATCGGGTTTCTGGATATCCCTAACGTGGTTGCGGAAACCCTGGAACGCATGGACCGCAGCGGCGTCACCCGGCCGAACGCCGAGGACGCCGTGGAGAGCGCGCGGAGGACCGACGCCGAGGCGCGCCGGGTCGCCGACGATGTCGTCACGCGCCTCGTCCCCGCCTGAGGAGTAGAACGCCCCGATGCATTACCTGCAGAGCGCGCTCTTTGGCATCTTGCCCTTCGTCCTCGTGATCGGCGCGGTGATCACGATCCACGAGCTGGGGCACTTTCTGGCCGCCAAGCTCCTGGGCACAAAAATCGACCGCTTTGCGATCGGCTTCGGCCGCCCACTGCTTCAGCGCGTGGATCGCTCAGGCGTGCAATGGCGCGTGGGGTGGATGCCGATTGGCGGCTACGTCCGCTTCGCCGGCGACGAGAACGTGGCCAGCATTCCGGACGTCGAAGATCTGAAGCGGATGCGCGGAGAACTTATCGCGGAGGGCAGGGGCCACGAGATCGGCCGCTACTTCCACTTCAAGCCGATCTGGCAGCGCACGATCGTCATCCTCGCTGGGCCGGTCGCCAACTTCATCCTGGCGATCAGCATCTTTGCCCTGTTGGCCATGACCATGGGCGAGAACGTGCTGCCGTTCCGGGTGATGGCGGTGAGACCGCACAGCGCCGCGGCCGTCGCGGGCTTCCAGGTGGGCGACCATATCGTCGGTGTCGATGGTCGGCGGACCGACGACTTTGCGGACATCCAGCGCACGATCCGGATGCGCGGCGGGGCGCCCACCAGCTTTACCGTCGAGCGTGGCGGGCGTTTGATCCAGCTGACAGCGACGCCGAAGTGGGAACTGCAGAAGGATCCAGTGGCGCGCGAACAGCGCGTAGGCGTGCTGGGGGTGACCCCCGCTCAGCGAGCTGAGGACTATATCCGTGTGCGCCACGGGCCTCTGGGAGCGGTGGCGTTTGGGGTTCGGCAGACCTGGGACGTGGTGACGTCCACCGTCTACTACATTGGTCGGATCGTCACGGGCCAGGTGAACGCTGACCAGTTGCGCGGGCCGTTGGGGATTGCCGACGTGGCCAAGAACGTCACGCGGCTCAGCGTCGAAGGCGCGCCCGACGTGCCGACCATGCTGGGTAACACCGCCCTAAACTTGGTCAACCTGATTGCCTTGATCTCGGTGAGCATAGGCTTCATGAACCTGCTGCCGGTGCCCGTCCTCGATGGCGGCCATCTCTTGTTCTACGCGTACGAAGCGGTCGCGAGGCGCCCTCTTGCCGCCAAGGTTCAAGCGGCAGGGTACCGCGTGGGCCTTGCACTCGTTCTCGGATTGATGTTGTTCGCCACCTGGAACGACTTGCAGCGCTTGCGTGTGTTCCATCTGTTCGGCGGCTTATTCTCATAAGCCGCGATCGTCCCTCAAACGGCTGATTCGATGTTTCAAACCCGCGTACCTTGCGCCGCGCTTGCCTCCGGTCTTGCCCTGCTTCTGGGGACAACCGCTCTTGTCGCGCCTGGCGTCGCGTCGGCCCAGGAGGCCTTGCCCACCGCGCCCGCCCCAGCGCCTGCGCCGCCGGCTCCGGTGCTGCAGCAGAGCGGGGTGATCCAGCGCATCCTGGTGCAGGGCAATGAGCGGATCGAACCGTCGACGGTCATCTCCTACCTGCCGGTCTCGCCGGGCGACACCATCGACTCGGCCAAGGCCGACCTAGCGGTGAAGGCCCTCGCGCGCACGGGGCTGTTCTCGAACGAGACCATCGACTTCCAGAACGGCGACCTGATCGTCACCGTCGTCGAGAACCCGATCATCAACCGGGTCATCTTCGAGGGGAACCACGCGCTGAAGGAAGACAAGCTGCGCGACGAGGTGAGCGTGCGCCCGCGCGGCATCTTCACCCGCGCCAAGGCCCAGTCGGACGTCCAGCGCATCGTCGAGCTCTACCGCCGCTCGGGCCGGATCTCGGCCAATGTGACGCCGCAGATCATCGAGCTGCCGCAGAAGCGGGTCGACCTGATCTTCAAGATCGACGAGGGCCCCAAGAGCGGCATCCTCTCGACCAACTTCCTGGGCAACAAGGCCTTCTCGGACCAGGACCTGCGCGACGTGGTCGTGACCGAGGAGAGCCACTGGTACAAGTTCTTCTCCAACAACGCGAACTACGACCCCGACCGGCTCGAGTACGACAAGGAGCAGTTGCGCAAGCACTACCGCAACCGCGGCTATTATGACTTCCGGGTCGCCTCGGCGGTGGCCGAGCTGGCGCCCGACAAGAACGGCTTCGTGATCACCTACACGGTGGACGAGGGGCCGAAGTACAAGTTCGGCAAGGTCGAGGTGGAGACCGAGCTCAAGAAGCTCGACAAGACCGTGCTCGAGGCCCTGGTGCCGATCAAGTCGGGCCAGACCTACCAGGACGAGGCCATCGAGAAGGCCACCGACTCCCTGACCTTCGCCGCCGGCGCCGCGGGCTTCGCCTTCGTGGACGTGCGGCCGCGCTACACGCCCAACCGCGAGAAGGGCACCGTCGACGTCACCTTCGACGTGAAGGAAGGCCCGCGCGTCTACGTCGACCGCATCGACATAGTGGGCAACACCCAGACCCTGGACTATGTGATCCGCCGCGAGATGAGCGTGGTCGAGGGCGACGCCTACAACCGCGCCCTGGTGGACCGCTCCAAGCGCCAGGTGCGTTCGCTCGGCTTCTTCAAGGACGTGGACATCACCGAGGTGCCGGGCTCGGCGCCCGACCGCACCAACCTGCAGGTGAAGGTCGAGGAGCAGCCCACCGGCGAGCTCTCGTTCAGCGCCGGCTATTCCTCGGTGGACCAGCTGGTGCTGGACCTGGGCATCACCCAGCGCAACTTCCGCGGCCGGGGCCAGGACGTGCGTGCGCGTGTTTCGGTCGGCTCGCTGCGCCAGCAGCTGGACTTCTCGTTCACTGAGCCCAGGTTCCTGGGCCGCGACGTCTCGGCCGGCATCGACGTGTTCGGCTACCGCTACGACCTGTCGGACTACTCGGCCTACAAGACCACCAGCCTGGGCTTCAGCCTGCGGGCCAACTTCCCGCTCAGCATCGATAGCTCGGGCGCCCTGCGCTACACCCTGCGCCAGGACGACATCCAGATCGACAACCTGCTCTGCGATCCGACCCAGGGCACGGTGCTGTCCTCGGCCCTCTGCGGCCAAGTGGGCAAGCGGCTGACCTCGCTGATCGGCTACGGGGCACGGCTGGATCGTCGGAACGACTACCTGAACCCCTCGCGCGGCTTCTACATCGACTTCAACCAGGACATCGCGGGCCTGGGCGGCGACGTGAACTACATCCGCAGCGACCTCGAGGGCGGCTGGTACCACGGCTTCACCAAGGACATCATCCTGTCGCTGACCGGCATCACCGGCTACGTGACCGGCTGGGCGGGCGACACGGTGCGGATCAACGACCGCTACTACCGTGGCGGCCTGGACTTCCGCGGCTTCGAGACGGCCGGCATCGGTCCGCGCGACCTCTCCCAGGGGCGCACCGACGCCCTGGGCGGCAAGCTCTATGGCATCGGCACCGTCGAACTGACCGTGCCGACCTTCCTGCCCGAGCAGTACGGCATCAAGGCCGCGCTGTTCTCCGACTTCGGCACGCTGGGCAAGCTGGACAAGGCCGACAAGATCTATCGGACCGGCGACGTGGACTGCAACCAGCCCACCATCGCCGACCCGGCCGATCCCACCCAGACGATCCCGAACTACGCCACGCCCGGCGCGCGCAACACCTGCATCAAGGACGATCTGGGCCTGCGCGCTTCGGCGGGCATCAGCATCTTCTGGAAGTCGCCGATGGGTCCCATCCGCTTCGACTTCAGCAAGGTGCTGGCCAAGGACGACTACGACCGGACCGAAACGTTCCGGTTCTCCACTTCAACCAGGTTCTAGGACATCATGACTTTCAAAGCCTACGTCGCCGCGGGTTGCGCCTCGGCCATCGCGCTCTCGGGCGCCACCGCCGCCTTCGCCCAGGCGCCCGCGCCCGCGGCGCCGGCGATCAGCCACGGCGCTCCGGTCCCCGGCGTCTGCACGATCTCCATCGAAGCCGCCATCGGCTCCTCGACCGTCGGCAAGTACGTGACCACGCGCCTGCAGCAGCTGGTGGCCCAGGTGAACGCTGAGCTGAACGCCGAGAAGACCGGCCTCGACAACGACGCCCGGGCCCTTGAAGGCCAGCGCGCGACCCTGGACCAGAACACCCTGGAGCAGCGCGCCGCGGGCCTGCAGGTGCGCAACAACGCCCTGCAGCGCAAGGCGCAGCTGCGCGACCGCGAGATGCAGGTGACCCAGGAGAAGGCCCTGGGCCGCGTGGGCGACGAGCTGGAGCCCCTGATCCGTCAGGCCTACCAGCAGAAGGCCTGCTCGCTGCTGATCAACCGCAATGCCGTGGTGGGCGACATGTTCAACCCGGCCGGCGACATCACCAACACCGTGGTGACCGCGCTGAACGGCAAGATCACCCAGTTCGCTTTCGACCGCGAGCATCTGGACCAGCAGCAGGTTCCGTCAGCGGCGCCCGCCGCAGCGGCTCCGCGTCCGGCGACGCCGGCCCCGGCCCCCAAGAAGTAAGCTGCCGATTGCGGCCGGCCGCGCGCTGCGGCCGGTTCGCCCGGAACCCGGTCTCGCTATAAGGGGAGGTCGCGGGCCTGGCGCCTGCGATTCCCCGTGCGCTCGATTCCCGTGCGCTCGATTTCCGTGCGTTCGAGAGGCCGCCATGCCCGATCCGCGCTTCTTCGAAGACCTCGGCCCTGTGCCGTTGGGCGAGCTGGCGGCCGCGAGCGGCGCCGAGCTGGCCGACGCGCGCGCTGTGGGGCGGATGATCCGCGGCGTGGCGGTGCTGGCCCATGCCGGACCGGACTGCATCACTTTCGTCGCCGATCGCAAGCATGCGGGCGACCTGGCGGGACTGCGCGCCGGGGCGTGCTTCCTGCCGGCGGCGCTGGCGGACCAGGCGCCGGAGGGCTGCGTGGCCCTAGCGGTCGCCAATCCGCAAGGCGCCTATGCGCTCGCCGCCCAGCGGCTGCACCGACCGCGGCCGTCCGGGCCCTCGCCAGTGGCGAGCGATGCGCGGCTGGAGGCGGGGGTCGTGCTCGGTCCCGGCGCCGTGGTCGGGCCGGGGGCCCAGATCGGCCGCGGGACCCGCATCGGCGCCAACACCGTCATCGGCCCGGGGGTCGCCATCGGCCGCGATTGCGAGATCGCGCCCAATGTCACCATCGGCTTCGCCCTGATCGGCGACCGGGTGCGGATCCTGGCCGGCGCCACCATCGGCGAGCCGGGCTTCGGCGCCACCGCCGGGCCGAAGGGCCTGATCGACATCCCCCAGCTGGGGCGGGTGATCATCCAGGACGGGGTCTCGATCGGCGCCAACACCACCATCGACCGCGGGGCCTTCGACGACACCGTGATCGGCGAGAACACCAAGATCGACAACCTGGTGCAGATCGCCCACAACGTCCGCGTGGGCCGTAACTGCGTCATGGCCGCTCACACCGGCATCTCGGGCAGCGTCCTGATCGGCGACGGCGCCCAGTTCGGCGGCCGGGCCGGGGTCGCCGACCATGTGACCATCGGCGCCGGCGCCCGGGTGGGCGCGGCGGCGGGTGTCATGAAGGACATTCCCGCCGGTGAGACGTGGGGCGGCATGCCCGCGCGTCCGATCCGGCATTGGCTGAAGGAGACCGCCTGGTTGGCCCGCATGGCCAGCCGGCGGGGTGGGGGAGAAGCATGACGCGCAAGGCGCCGGTGGCGAGCGATCCCACCGCCATCGACATTACCGAGGTGCTGGCGCGGATTCCGCACCGCTATCCGATGCTGCTGGTCGACCGCTGCGAGGAGTACAAGCAGAACGAATCCATCGTCGGCATCAAGTGCGTGACGGTGAACGAGCCGTTCTTCCAGGGCCACTTCCCGGACTATCCGGTCATGCCTGGCGTGCTGCTGATCGAGGCCATGGCCCAGACCGGCGCGGTCCTGATGTCGAAGTCGCTGGAGGTGGACACCGCCGGCAAGGCGATCTTCTTCATGAGCTGCGACAACTGCCGCTTCCGCGCGCCGGTGCGTCCGGGCGACGTGATCCGCATGCCGGTCCAGGTGGTCCGCCACCGCGGCGACGTCTTCAAGTTCGCGGGCAAGGCCATGGTGGACGACAAGGTCGCCGCCGAGTGCGAGTTCGCCGCCATGGTGGTCGAGACTTGAGTGTTCGGGAGGCCTGATCCTTGCCTGTGACGATCCACCCGACCGCCCTCGTCGCCGACGGGGCGGACCTGGCCGACGGCGTCAGCGTCGGCCCGTTCTGTGTCGTGGGCGAGCATGCCCGGATCGGCGCGCGGACCCAGCTGCTGGCCCATGTCGTCATCGAGGGCCATACGCGGATCGGCGAGGACTGCACCATCCGCAACTTCGCCAACCTGGGCGGGCCGCCGCACCACACCGGCTACAAGGGCGAGCCGACCGAACTCATCATCGGCGACCGCAACCTGATCTGGGAGCACGTGACGATGCATATCGGCACGCCCCAGGGCCGCGGCGTGACCCGGGTCGGCAACGACGGCATGTACATGGCCACCTGCCACGTGGGCCACGACTGCGTGGTCGGCGACAACGTGATCCTGGCCCACTCGGCGACCCTGGGCGGGCATGTCGACGTGGGCGACTTCGTGAACATCAGCGGGCTGGCGGCCGTGCACCAGCACTGCCGCGTCGGGCGCTACTCCTTCATCGGCGGCTTGGCGGCCGTGACCAAGGACGTGATCCCCTACGGCCTGGTGTGGGGCAACCACGCTCACCTCGAAGGGCTCAACCTGGTGGGGCTGAAGCGCCGCAACTTCGACCGCGAGACGATCGCGGCCCTGCGCTCGGCCTACCGCCTCCTGTTCGCCGAGGAGGGCACGTTCCAGGAGCGCGTCGACGACACCGCCACCACCTTCGGCCACTCCGCGCCCGTCAGCGAGATCATCGACTTCATCCGCGCCGACGCCAGCCGGCCGCTCTGCCTGCCGGACCGCGAGGTCTAGGCGGATGGACAAGCTCGGCCTCATCGCCGGCGGTGGGACCCTGCCGGTGGAGATCGCCCAGCATTGCGAGCGTTCCGGCCGGCCGCTGTTCGTGGTGCGGCTGAAGGGCTTCGCCGGGGCGGGCCTCGCGCCCTACGCCGGCGCCGAGGTCGGCATCGCCGAGCTGGGCAAGTGCGTGCGGGCGCTGAAGCGCGCCGGCTGCCGCTCGATCTGCCTCGCCGGCAATGTGGCGCGGCCGGATTTCGCCAGCCTCGTGCCCGACCTCAAGGGCCTGATGCTGCTGCCCAAGGTGATCGCCACTGCGCGCAAGGGCGACGACGCCCTGCTGCGGCTGCTGGTGGGCGAGTTCGAGAAGGCAGGCTTCGCCGTCCAGGGCGCGCACGAGGTGATGGAGGACCTGTCGCTCCAGGCTGGGCCCCTCGGCGCCTATGTGCCCACCGGACCCGAGCTGGCGGACGCCAAGACGGCGCTGGAGGTGGCGCGCGCCATCGGCCGGCTCGACATCGGCCAGGCGGCCGTCGTCGCCCACGGCCTGGTGCTGGCGGTGGAGGCTCAGGAGGGGACCGACGCCATGCTGGCGCGGGTCGCCGACCTGCCGGCCCACCTGCGCGGCAAGCCGGGCGCCGGGGCCGGGGTGCTGGCCAAGGCGCCGAAGCCGATCCAGGAGACGCGCGTGGACCTGCCGACCATCGGCCTGGCGACGATCCAGGGCGTCGCCCGCGCGGGCCTCGCCGGCATCGTGGGCGAGGCGGGACGGCTGCTGGTGCTGGACCGCGAGGCGGTCATCGCCCTGGCGGACGAACTGGGCGTCTTCGTGCTGGGCGTCGAGCCGGCCAAGGACAGCCCGTGACCGAGCAGCCGCTCACGGTGATGCTGGTGGCGGCCGAGGCCTCCGGCGACGACCGGGGGGCGGGGCTGGCGCGGGCGCTGAAGGCGCGGCTGGGCGCGGGCGTGCGGTTCGTCGGCGTCGGCGGCGAGCGGATGCGCGCCGAGGGGGTGGCGAGCCCGTTCGATATCTCAGACCTGTCGATCTTCGGCCTGCTGGAGGGGCTGCTGGCCTATCCGAAGGTGATGCGACGGGCGCGCGAGACCGCCGCCATCGCCGCGCGTGAGCGGCCGGACGTGGCGGTGCTGATCGATTCCTGGGGCTTCACCCTGCGCGTGGCCCATCGCCTGCGCGAACTGGACCCGAAACTGCCACTGGTGAAGTACGTGGGCCCGCAGGTCTGGGCGTCGCGGCCCGGCCGGGCGCGTGTCGCGGCCCGATGGTACGACCTGCTGCTCACCATCCACGCCTTCGACGCCCCCGCCTTCGAGGCAGCGGGCCTGAAGGCCGTGTTCGTGGGCAACGCCGCCCTGGCCATCGACTTCTCGGACGCGGACCCCACGCGCCTGCGTGAGGAGATCGGGGCGGGGCCGGACGATCCGATCCTGCTGGTGCTGCCTGGCAGCCGGCCCTCGGAGATCCAGCGGGTGCTGCCGGAGTTCGAGGCCGCGGTGAACCGGCTCAAGGCCGAGCGCCCTGACCTGCACGTGGTGGTCCCGGCCGCGCCGACGGTGGCGGAGCTGGTGAAGGCCAAGGTGGCCGGCTGGCCACACCGCGCCCACGTGCTCGAAGGCGACGCCGCCAAGCGCGACGCCATGAAGGCCGCCACGGTGGCGCTGGCCTGCTCCGGTACGGTGACGACCGAGCTGGCCCTGGCGGGCTGTCCGATGGTGGTGGGCTACAAGCTCGGGCCGCTGACCTATGCGATCCTGAAACGGCTGATCCGCACCAAGTACATCACGCTCTTCAACATCGCCGCCCAGGAGTTCGTCGCGCCGGAGCTGGTGCAGGCCGACTGCAACGGGCCGGCCCTGGCGGCCGAGTTGGCGCTGCGGCTGGAGGACCCGGCGCTGCGCACACGCCAGGTCGAGCGGCAGGATGCGGCGCTGGTGAAGATGGGCCGCGGCGGACTCGACCCCAGCGAGGCGGCGGCGCAGGCGGTGCTGGACCTCGTCGGCCGCGCCTAGCGCGGCGACAGCCGCCCCTTTTCAATTGTCCACGAATGAACACGAATACACACGAATGGCTCGGCCTATTCGTGTTCCTTCGTGTGCATTCGCGGTTCAAAACAAAAGAGCCTCCGCGCAAGGCGGAGGCTCCGATGTCGTGGCTGGATGCCGCGCTCAGCGCTTGTCGAAGGGCACGTAGTCGCGCGGGCCGGAGCCAGTGTAGATCTGCCGCGGGCGGCTGATCTTGTAGGCCGGGTCCTCGATCATTTCCTTCCATTGGGCGATCCAGCCGACCGTGCGGGCCAGCGAGAACAGCACGGTGAACATCTCGGCCGGGAAGCCGAGGGCGCGCAGCGTGATGCCCGAGTAGAAGTCGACGTTCGGATAGAGCTTGCGCTCGACGAAATAGGGATCGCTGAGGGCGATCTTCTCCAGCTCGACCGCCACCTTCAGCAGCGGGTCGTCCTGGTGGCCCACCTCGGCCAGCACCTCGTGGCAGGTCTTCTGCATGACCTTCGCGCGCGGGTCGTAGTTCTTGTAGACCCGGTGACCGAAGCCCATCAGGCGATAGCGGCGGTCCTTCACGCCCTGGACGTATTCCGGGATCCGATCCACCGAGCCGATCTCGGCCAGCATGTTCAGCGCCTCCTCGTTCGCCCCGCCGTGTGCGGGGCCCCAGAGGCAGGCGATGCCGGCGGCGATGCAGGCGAAGGGATTGGCGCCCGACGAGCCCGCCGAGCGGACGGTCGAGGTCGACGCGTTCTGCTCGTGGTCGGCGTGGAGGATGAAGATGCGGTCCATGGCCCGCGTCAGCACCGGGTTCGGCACCCACTCCTCGGCCGGGACCGAGAAGCACATGCGCAGGAAATTCTCGGCGTAGTTCAGGTCGTTGCGCGGATAGACGAAGGGCTGGCCGCGGAAATACTTGAACGCCCGAGCCGCGATCGTCGGCATCTTGGCGATCATCCGGTGGGCGGAGATCATCCGCTGCTCCGGATCGTTGATGTTGGTGCTGTCGTGGTAGAAGGCCGACAGGGCGCCGACCGCGCCGACCATGATCGCCATGGGGTGCGCATCGCGCCGGAAGCCCTGGAAGAACCGGTCGAACTGCTCGTGCAGCATCGTATGGTGGATGATGTTGCTCTCGAACTCGGCGTACTGCGGCGCGCTGGGCAGCTCGCCGTGCAGCAGCAGGTAGCAGACCTCCAGGAAGCTGGATTCCTCCGCCAGCTGGTCGATCGGATAGCCGCGGTGCAGCAGGACGCCCTTGTCACCGTCGATGAAGGTGATCTTGCTTTCGCAGCTGGCCGTCGAGGTGAAGCCCGGGTCGTAGGTGAAGACGTCGGCCTCCGCATAGATCTTGCGGATATCGATCACGTTGGGGCCGTCGGTCCCCTTCATGACGGGGAGGTCGACCGTCTTTCCGTCGACTTGGATCTTCGCCGTGTCCGCCATATGGCCCCCTTCGCGGTTGCGAGATGAAACGAATGTTCGTCGGCTTATACCCCTTTACGCGGGGAGCGAAAGCGCGTCGTCGATGCGGCTGAGGCTCTCGTCGCGTCCGAGGGCGGTCATGGTCCCGGCGAGGTCCGGCGCCGGCGAGGCGCCCGCCAGGATTGCGCGCAGCTGGGGCCCGAACTTGCCCATTCCCACGCCCTCCGCCTCCGCAAAGGCGCGCAGCGCGGCGGCGAGCGGATCGAAGCTCCAGTCGGCGACCGCGGCCAGGGCGGCGCGCAGTCGTCCGATCCGGCCCAGCATCTCGCCGTCCAACTGGGCGCGGACCTTGTCCGGGATGTCCATGGGGCGGCTCTTCAGCACGAATATCACCGCGTCGGCGAGTTCCAGGGTGGTCTTGGCGCCGTCGCGCACGAACGGGATGGTGCGCAGCACCAGCGCCTCGTCGCCCTGCCTCAGGCGCACGTCGCGGCTCTTGAGGATCTTCATGACCAGCTCGGCCAGGCGCGCGGGCTCGGCCAGGCGGATGTAGTGGTTGTTGAGGTGGTTCAGCTTGGCCCAGTCCAAGCGGGCCGGGGCGCTGACCACGTCGATGATGTCGAACCAGGCGATGGCCTGCTCATCGGAGAAGATTTCGTCGTCGCCGTGGCCCCAGCCCAGCTTCGCCAGGTAGTTGCGCATGGTCTCCGGCAGGTAGCCCATGTCGTCGAACTCGCTCACCGCCTGGGCGCCGTGGCGCTTGGAGAGCTTGGCGCCATCGGGTCCGTGGATCAGCGGCAGGTGCGCCCAGACCGGGACCTCCCAACCCAGCGCTTCATAGATCACGGTCTGGCGCGCGGCGTTGTTCAGGTGGTCGTCGCCGCGGATCACGTGGGTGATGGCCATATCGTGGTCGTCCACCACCACGGCGAGGTTGTAGGTCGGGTTGCCGTCGGAGCGCAGCAGGATCAGGTCGTCCAGGCTGGCGTTCTGGAACTTCACCTCGCCCTTCACCGCGTCGCGCACGATGGTCTCGCCATCCAGCGGGCTCTTCAGGCGGACGGCATAGGGGCGGTCCGGCCAGGTCGCCGGATCGGCGTCGCGCCAGGGCGAGCGCACCACGCGGCCCTCGGCCCGGGCCCGCTCGCGCTCGGCCTCCAGCTCCTCGGCGGTCATGTAGTCGCGATAGGCCTGGCCGCGGGCCAGGAGCTCGGCCACGGCCTCGCGGTGGCGGTCGGCGCGGGCGAACTGGAATACCGGCGGCTCGTCGGGCTGCAGGCCCAGCCACGCCAGGCCCTCGAAGATCACCTGCACATTGGCCTCGGTGGAGCGCTCGCGGTCGGTGTCCTCGATACGCAACAGGAAGTTGCCGCCGCGGTGGCGTGCGTATAGCCAGTTGAACAGCGCCGTGCGGGCCGTGCCGATGTGCATCATGCCGGTAGGCGAGGGCGCGATCCGGGTGCGGACGGGGCGGTCGGAAGCTGGGGGGGCGGACATGGGCGTGGAAGCGCTCGAAGGGGCAGGGGAGGCCGCGGGGACTCGCGCGGCGGCGCCACTTAGCACGTGGCTCCGGCGGCTTCCTAGCCTGGGCCGGATGGGCGCCTGGCTGCGCGACCAGGCTGACCTGCAGGCCGACCGCTGGACCCTCTGGACGCCGGTGGCGTTCGGCGGCGGGTGCGGACTCTACTTCGCCCTGCTGCGTGAGCCGCAGGCCTGGCTGGCCTGGGTGTTGGTTCCGCTGGCGGCCCTGCTGCTGACGGCGACCCGCTGGAGCGTCTGGCGCGCCACCACCATGGCCCTGGTGCTCACCGCCTCGTTCCTGGCCGGCTTCTCGGTGGCCAAGCTGCGGACCCAGAGCGTGCGCGCACCCGTGGCCGACGCGGCAGGGCGGGCCCAATGGGTAGAGGCCTGGGTGGTGGACATCGCCTCGCCGGGGGAGGGCGGCCAGCGGCTGCTGCTCGCGCCCGTCCGTGTCGGCGACTGGCCCGCACCCGCAACCCCGATCCGGGCGCGGGTGACCCTGCGCCCGGGCACGCCGCTGCCGTCGCCGGGCCAGCTGGTGCGGCTGCTGGCCCTGGTGAACCCGCCGCCGCAGCCGGCGAGCCCCGGCTCCTATGACTTCGCCCGCGATTCCTACTTCCAGAGCATCGGCGCGGTGGGCCTGGCGCTGGAGCCGCCGCAGGTGGCGGTGGCGGACGAGCCGCCGCCCTGGCGCCTCGCGCTGACGATGCGGATCAACGCCACGCGCTGGGCCCTGACCCAGAAGATCGTCCAGACCCTGGGCCCGGAGACCGGCGGCCTGGCGGCGGCCATGACCACGGGGCACGAGGCCTTCATCCCATCGGCCGAGGTCGACAACCTGCGCGCCGCGGGCCTGGCGCACATCATCTCGATCAGCGGCGTCCACATGGCCATCGTGGGCGGCTTCACCTTCTTCCTGGCGCGCCTCCTGATCGCCGCCTGGCCATGGCTGGCGCTGCGGATCAACGGCAAGAAGGCGGCGGCGGTCGTGGGCCTCTTGGCGGTCAACGGCTATCTGGTGCTGTCGGGCTGGCCGCCGCCGGCGCAGCGGTCCGCCATCACCGCCTCCATCGCCTTCGCCGCCATCCTGGTCGACCGCCAGGCGATCAGCCTGCACGCCCTGGCCCTGGCGGCCATGGCGGTGATGCTGCTGCAGCCCGAGGCGGTGACCCAGCCCGGCTTCCAGATGTCGTTCGCCGCCACGGCCGCCCTGGTGGCGCTGGCCGAGATCTGGCCGCGGCCGGTGAAGGAGATTTCCGTCCCCTGGCCCATTCGCCTCGCGCAGTCCGCGGGGACCTGGCTGCTGGCCAGCCTGGCGATCAGCTTCGTCGCCGGCATCGCCACCGGACCGTTCGCCATCCAGCACTTCAACCGCGTCTCCTCGTGGGGCCTCTTCGCCAACCTGGCGGCCGAGCCGATCGCCTCGTTCCTGATGATGCCCGGCCTGGCGCTCGGCGCGGTGCTGACGCCCTTCGGCCTGGGCGAGGCGCCGCTGAAGGTGGCCGGGTTTGCGATCGGCCTGGTCAACCAGGTGGCCGCCTGGGCCGCCAGCGCCCCGCAGGCGCAGGTGGTGGTGGCGAGCCGTCCGGACTGGACCCTGCCGCTCAGCTTCTTCGGCCTGCTGTTCGTGTGCCTTTGGCGGGGGCCCTTCCGCTGGGCGGGCCTTCCGCTGGCCTTGGCGATCCTGCTCGTACCGGCGCCACGTCCGCCCGCCATCTGGGCCAGCGCCGATGGTTCGGCCGTAGCTGTGCGCGCGGGCAAGGACGCCATCCTGCTGCGTCCGGACGTGAAGCTGTTCGGCGCCGAGTTGTGGTCGCGCCGGCGGGGCCTGACGGCGCTGGAGACCGAGGCGGCGCGCGACCAGGCCTTCGACTGCGACCACTGGAGCTGTACGGCCAAGCCCGGCGCGCCGGTGCGGCTGTCGGCGGCGTGGAACCTGAAGCGGCCGCTGAAGGACGGGCGGCTGGACGCCCTGTGCGCCGGCGCCGAGGTGGTCATCCTGCGCAACGACTTTCGGCCCGACAGTTGCGCCGCGCCGTTGGTGCTGACGGGGCGGGACTTCGCAGTGGGCGGCTCGGCGGAGATCTACCGCGAGGGGCGTGGCTGGCGCATCGTCTGGGCCCAGAGCACGCGCGGGCGCAGGCCGTGGACGTGGGGCTTCGATCCGCGATGATGTTCGCCAAGGCGCTCAGGGGCCGGGTCCGCAGCGGCGAGATCACCACCAGCGTGCGGTTCTGGCTGAATCCCCGCGTGCGGATCGGGTCGCGCTATCCGCTGCTGGACGGCCATATCGAGGTGACCGGCCTCACCGAGATCGACGCCAGCGACGTGACCGAGGCCATGGCGCAGGAGGGCGGCTTCGAGTCTTTGGAGGTCCTCATGCAAACCGCCCGCCACGGGCGTGGCGAGCGGGTGTTCCTGGTGTCGTTCCGGTTCGTTGCGGCCTGATCCAGGCCGCACGCGCCGAGCCTAGTGATAGCGGCGGATGAGGCCCACCAGCTTGCCCTGCACGGCCACCTGATCGGGGCCGAAGATGCGGGTCTCGTAGGCGGGGTTGGCGGCTTCCAACGCGATGGACGCGCCCTTCTTGCGCAGGCGCTTCAGCGTGGCCTCCTCGCCCTTGATCAGGGCCACCACGATGTCGCCCGAGGCGGCGCTGTCGGTGCGGCGGATGACCACGAAGTCTCCGTCCAGGATGCCGGCGTTGATCATGGAGTCGCCGGCGATCTCGAGGACGAAGTGCTCCCCCGCGCCGAGGATCGTCTCCGGCACCTGGATTCGGTCGCGCTCCTGCTGGATGGCCTCGATCGGCGTGCCGGCGGCGATGCGGCCCAGGATCGGCAGCTCGCGGGTGTCGTTGGCGGGCGTGGCCACGGCGGCCCCCGCGTCGACCAGCTGGGGCTTGAACGGCGCGCGGCCCTTCGGCGGCGCGGCGGCGGTGGCCTGCTGCGGCAGCTTCACCACTTCGAGAGCTCGCGCCCGGTGCGGCAGGCGGCGCAGGAAGCCGCGCTCCTCCAGGGCGGTAATCAGCCGGTGGATGCCGGACTTGGAGGCCAGATCCAGCGCCTCCTTCATCTCGTCGAACGACGGGGAGACGCCCGATTCCTTGATCCGCTCGTGGATGAACATGAGCAATTCGTGCTGCTTGCGGGTGAGCATCGCGGAACCTCAAAGAACAAAGCGCAAACGTCTGTGAATGTTCTCTAGGCGTTCCCCATTAATGTCAAGTTACACCGGGTCGCAGCCGAAACCGCCAGTGAAAACAGCGGGATGGCTGAGGCGGCGCGCAGGTCGTGACGCGACTCAGGCGCCGAGTCGGCCCTCGCGGGCCGCGGCGGCCAGGCTGTCCTGCGCCCCGAGCGCCTTGGCGGCCTCGGCCGCGAGCCGCGCCTCCTCGCGCCGACCGGTGGCGGCGTAGACCTGGGCCAGCTGCAGGTGGACGGACGGCCGGCCGGGATCCAGGCGCAGCGCCTCGCGCAGCGCCGCCTCCGCGCGGATGAAGTCCCGCCGGGCCGCCGCGGCCACCGCCAGGCCGATCAGGGCGCCGGCGTCTTCGGGCGTGGCCTTGAGCACCGCCTTGAACAGCCGCTCCGCCTCGCCGGGGCGGCCGGCGGCGATCCAGATGGTGGCCACCCGCAGCAGCATCTCCGGCCGGCGATCCAGTTCGGCGCGGCGCAGCCAGGGGGACGCCGCATCGGGGAGGTCGGCGAGCAGGTGGCGGACGGCGTGCGCCAGGGCGCCCCAGCCGCGGTCTGGCGCCACCCGCATCAGGGTCTCGGCCAGGTCTGCAAGCGGTTCGGCCTCTTCCAGCGCCACGTGGCCCATCGCCTTCACGCCCAGGGCCAGGGGATGCTCCGGCTGGTGCAGCAGGGCTTGGGCGGCCAGCCCGCATGCGGTCCGCGGATCGCGCTCGACGACGGCGGCGGCCAGCTCGGCCAAGGCCTCGGCACGCCAGCTTTCGTGGACCGGCGCGGGCGGCGCATAGCCGGCGGCGAGGGCGGCCTGCAGCAGGGCGGGATCGGGCGGCGTCAACGACGGCGACTCCACCGCCGGCGCGGGGCTCAACCCCTCGAGCGGATTCCCAAGCGCCGCGATGGCCCGTCCGGGTGCGGCCGGGTCCAGCAGCCCGAAGGCGGCAAGGATGCTCGGCGCGATGTCGAGGGCGTCGGTGGGCGGCAGGCGGCTTCCCGGCGCGATCCCCGGCCCGGCCGCCAGCAAGGCGCCGGGGTTGGACCGCCGGCCAGGCGAGACGAGCAGCACTTGCGCCTGCGGGCCGGCGAGGTCGCAAAGCCGCCCCACCAGGGCGTCGAGGAACCGCCAGGCGCCATCGATGACCCGATCGAAGGGGCCGCGACCCGCCAGGTCGAAGGCGTCGCGCACCTCCCCCAGCCAGGCGTGGTGGACGAAGACCGCCTCGGCGCCACCGTCCTCGAGCGCCCAGGCCGCGGCCGCCTGGACGGTCGCCGCCCGCGCCATGGCGGCCGCCAGGCGCGGCAGGCCGGTGTCGCGGCCCTGGTCGATCTGGGCGAGGTCCGGGACCAGCGGGGCCAGCATGGCGGCGGTGATGTCGCGCGGATGCACCCGCCGTTCGCGCAGGGCGTCGCGGGCCCGGGGCGGCGCGCAATGGAGCGGCAGGGCCCAGCTCGAGCGGTCTGCGCCCGTCGCGTTCGCGATGTCCTCGTCGATATGCAGGCCCGCCAACGCCGCGCCCGGGCGGACGCCGGGCCAGGCGACGCTGGCCGTGGCGGTCCCTGCGGCCTGCAGGGCAGCCCAGACCGGCGGATACCGCCAGGACGCCAGGCTCAGTGGACGCAGGCCTGCGGCCCATGGCTCCTCGGGCCGTAGCACCCGGTGCGCCTCGGGCAGCCGCCCGGTGGCGACAGTCGCCCAGGCGGCAGGGCCCTGGCGCGGCGGCGATGAGCGCAGGAGACCGACCGCGCCCCGAGCCGCAAGCGCCGCCATGGCCGGCGCATGGCCCGCGCGAATCCGGCCCGTGAGGCTCGGCCAGTCGACCCCGGCGGCTGCGATCAGCAGCAATCTGGTCATCGGTTCGGCGGCCATGCTAGCCAGCGTGGATGAGTACGGTCACCGTCGAACTGGCTGGCGAGGCGCAGGCGCCGGCCTGCCTGGCGCTGCTGCCGACCCTGCGCCAGCCCCCGGCCGAACTGCTGATCGCGCGTCGTGGCGGCCAGCTGGTGGGCGCGGCCGGCGTCGTCTGGCGCCATCGCCGCGAGGGTGAGGGCTTTCCGCTGGAGGTCACGGTGCTGCCCGCCGCGCGACGCCAGGGCGTCGGCCGCCGGCTGGTGGAGGCCGCCGAGGCGCTGGTGCGGGGCGAGGCGCCGGGCCTCTGGTCGCACGGGGCCCTCGACGAGGCGTCCGAGGCCGCCGCGTTCGCGCGGGCCTGCGGGTTCGTCGTGCGCCGCCGCGAGCACCACTTCCGCGCCGACGTCGGCCGCGCGGTCGACTATGTGAAGCCGGTGGTGACGCGGCTGCGCGAACGCGGCCACATCCCGACCGACGCGCGCATCGCCCCGCTGCGCGAGACGCCGCTGGACGAGGTGGGCTGGCTGGTGTCGGCCGAGTTCGGCGGGGGCCCCGAGGCGGCGCTGGGCTTCCTGCAGGGCTCGGCCGGCGCCGGGGCGCTGGACCTCGACCGGTCGCTGGCGGTGATGCAGGGCGATCGGGTGGCGGGCGTGGTGCTGGCGCGGCTGGATGGCGACTGCCCTCTGATCGAGGCGGCCATCGTCGCGCCGGCCTGGCGCAACGGCTGGGCGAACGCCGTCCTGCTGGAGGCGATCACCGCCGTCGGCCAGGCGGGCGGGACGGAAACCTTCCGATTCCACTGCGACGAGCAGGTCCTCTCCAGCATGCAGCTGGCGGAGAAGACCGGGGCGGCGCGCGAGGCGACCGCCGCCGACTTCTATCGCGCGGTCGAGGCCTGCTGACGGCCGCGCTGGTGGCGCAGCGCCGCGCCGGCCAGGCCCGCGCCGAGGATCAGCAGCGCCCACGACTCCGGCTCCGGCACGGCATCGTTCGGCGTGTAGGCGATCGACTCCAGGGTGTGGTCCCCGGTGATCTTGGCCGTCCCCAGATAGTTCGCGCCCTGGGCGTCGAACGTCAGGTGGTAATAGGTGTCGCCGGCCGAGGTCGGCAGGAACGCCGCCTGCTGGTAAGTCTTGACGCTGGTGCTGTCGAACGTCTCGCCGGAGTTGGGCAGGCTGAAGGTGGAATAGGGCGTGGAGCTGAGCCGCGCCGTGCCGTCCACAGCGCCCAGGGTGTGCTTGACGCCCAGCGTCGGGCCGCCGCCATCGAACACCACGCCCACGCCGCCGGCGTACCTGAATTGAGGCGCGGCCGCGCCCGCGAGGGTGATGTCGTATCCGAACGTCGTGCCATCGGTCGGGCCGGCGTAGTTGAACGTCTCGATGGTGACCGCCGCGGCGGCGTCGGACGCGCCACCGGCAGCGCCACCGGCGGCAACCATGGCCATGGCGAACTTGAGCTTGCTCACTGAGAAGACCCCCGACTCTGAACTTGAGTGTTAAGCTCTAGTTGAGGATGCGCGTCCCAACAATTGAATGCACGCCACAGGCGAGTGGCGCAGTATGTCTGCTTGTCCACAAGCTGAATGTCGGGAAGTCGACTTATTAAGTCGAAGCGGCCTCTAGTAACGCGCGGGTCGCGGCGGCCACATCCGCCTGCCGCATCAGGCTTTCGCCCACCAGCATCGCCGACGCACCTGCGCGTTCCAGACGGGAGGCGTCCGCAGGCGTGAAGATCCCGCTCTCGGTCACCAGCAGGGCATCGGGCGGCGCGAGGCCAGCCAGGCGCTCGGTGTTGGCGAGGTCGGTCACGAAGGTGCGCAGGTCGCGGTTGTTGACCCCGACCAGGGTGGCGCCGAGCCGGCCGGCGCGCGCCATCTCGGCCTCGTCGTGAACCTCCACCAGGGCGTCCATCCGCAGCCGCGCCGCCTCGGCCATCAACTCGGCGGCAAGCGCATCATCCACCATCGCCAGGATCACCAGGATCGCATCGGCCCCCAGAGCGCGGCTCTCGGCCACCTGCCAGGGATCGACCAGGAACTCCTTGCGCAGGCAGGGCAGGGCGCAGGCGTCGCGGGCCGCGGTGAGGAAGGCGTCGGCGCCCTGGAAGCTGGGACCGTCCGTCAGCACGGAGAGGCAGGCCGCACCGCCGGATTCGTAGGCGCGGGCCAGGGCGGGGGGATCGAAGTCGGCGCGGATCAGGCCCTTGGAGGGTGAGGCCTTCTTGATCTCGGCGATCAGGGCCAGGCGGCCCGGGGCGTGGGCGCGGACCAGGGCGGCGCGGAAGCCGCGCGGCGGCGAGGCGGCGGAGGCCGGCGGCCCGGCCGGATGCGCCGCCTTGCGGGCCGCCACGTCCTCGCGCTTGTAGGCGGCGATCTTGGCCAGGACGTCGCTCACGCGACCTCGCGCTCCAGCGGGGCGATCTCCACCAGCTTGTCGAGCGCGGCCAGGGCGCGGCCCTCGTCCACCACGCGGCCCGCCAACTCGACGCCCTCGCGCAGGGTCTCGACCTTCTCGCCGACCAGGAAGGCCGCGGCGGCGTTCATCAGCACGATGTCGCGGTAGGGCCCCTTTTCGCCGGCGAGCATGGCCCGCAGCGCCTTGGCGTTCTCGGCCGGCGATCCGCCGGTCAGGTCGGCCAGAGCCGCGCGGCGCAGACCCACAGCCTCAGGCGTGATGGTGAAGAGCCGCACCTGGCCTTCGCGGAACTCGGCCACGCTGGTCTCGCCCGTGGTGCTCATCTCGTCCAGGCCGCCGCCGTGGACCACCCAGGCGCGTTCCGACCCCAGCGCGCCCAGCACCTGGGCCAGCGGCGCCACCCAGCGCTCGGCGAAGACGCCCACCACCTGGCGCCGGGCGCCGGCCGGATTGGTCAGCGGCCCCAGGAGGTTGAAGATGGTGCGGAAGCCCAGTTCGGCGCGGATCGGCGAGACGTGGCGCATCGCGCCGTGGTGGGCCGGCGCGTAGAGGAAGCAGATCCCCGCCTCGTCCAGGGCCTTCAACTGCCGCTCCGGCCCGGCGTCCACCGCCACGCCCAGTTCGGACAGCACGTCGGCGCCGCCGGACATGGAGGAGATGGCGCGATTGCCGTGCTTGGCCACCTTCAGCCCGCCGCCGGCCGCGACGAAGCCCACCGCGGTCGAGATGTTCAGCGTGTGCAGGCCATCGCCGCCGGTGCCGCAGACGTCGATGGTGGGGTAGGGCGGCTCCAGGTGGATCGCGGCCTTGCGCATGGCCCGCGCGCAGGCGGTGATCTCGCCCAGGGTCTCGCCGCGCATGCGCATGGCGGTGAGGGCGGCGCCGACCTGGGCCGGGGTCGGCTCGCCGCGCAGGCAGGCGGCGAAGAAGTCCTGCGCGTCGTCCTCCGACAGGGTCGCGCCGTCGGCGAGGCGCATCAGGAGTGGCTTGAAGGCGTCGGACATGCTGTGCGGCCGGGGCCTAGACCTGGGCCAGACGCTTGACGCCGGCCAGGTCGAGGAAGTTGCCGAGCAGCTCGTGGCCGCACTCGGTGGCGATGGACTCCGGGTGGAACTGCACGCCGTGCACTGGGCGGGTCCTGTGCTGCACGCCCATGATCTCGCCGTCGTCGGTCCAGGCGGTGACCTCGAAAACCTGCGGCAGATCGTCCTTTTGCACAGACAGGCTGTGATACCGGGTGGCCGTGAACGGGTTTTTCAGGCCAGCGAAGATACCCGTGGCGGAGTGATGGATGAGGCTGGTCTTGCCATGCATGAGGGCTCGGGCGCGGACGACCGCGCCGCCATACGCCTGGCCGATCGCCTGATGGCCGAGGCAGACGCCGAGGATTGGCAGGGTTTCCGGCGCTTCGCCGATGAGCCCGAGGCAGATCCCGGCTTCGTTCGGCGTACAGGGCCCGGGCGACAGGAGCACCGCCTCCGGCCGCAGCCCCAGGGCTTCGGGGACCGTGATCGCGTCATTGCGATGCACGACCGTCTCCGCCCCAAGCTCGTTCAGGTAGTGGACGAGGTTGTAGGTGAAGCTGTCGTAGTTATCGATGACCAGGATCATGACGGTTCTCTAAGCTTTGCCAGCGCGCGCGCCAAGCGGGATGCTCGGCGAATGTCGACGCACGATTCGGCCCTAGACCCCTCGCAGGTGGCCCGCGCCCGGGCGCTGCTCAAGCCCGCGGTGCGGCACGATCCCTGGTGGCCGGCCTTGCTCGCCGCGACGGCGCTGGCGCTGACCGCGGTCGTCTTCGCCGCCGCCGCCGTGCTGGCGCCGCCGCTGCAGACCGAGCACGTGGAAAGCGCGCCCGGCTGAGGCCCGGGGGCTCCCCAGGCACATCGCCCCAAAACAAAAGCGCCGGCCCCGCAGGAGGCCGGCGCGTCTGTCGTGGGCGAGGCGCCGCCTATTTCGGGGCGTCGGGCGCCTTGGTGGTGGTGGTGGTGGTCTTGTCCGCCGGGGCGGCGCTGGTGTCCGACGCCGGCGAAGCGGAGTCGTCAGCGGGCTTGGCCTTGTCGGCCGGCGCGCTCTTGTCGGCCGGAGCCGCCTTGTCAGTCTTGGCCTTGGCCGGCGCGGAGGCCATGGGGTCCGCCGTCGAGGTCTTCGGCGGATCGGCCGCAAGCGCGAGGCCGGGGGCCACGAAGAACAGGGTGGCGGCGGCCGCGAGCAGGTGGTTGCGCATTCAGTATCCCTCCGTAATCACCCCGACGTTACTGGCATCGACCCTGAAAGGGGCGTGGGCTTGGCCGGTTCGCGGCTGAAAGTGGGCGTTGCTGTGGGCGCCGCCGCAACCGGCGCTCGCAGATCCCCTTGCCGCCGCGGAAGCTGCGTGCAGACTTCCCCCGGCGCGTAGGCGTGGGCCGCCGAGAGGGCGAGATGCACGGCAAGATCTTGATGAGCGCCCTGGGCGCCCTCAGCACCCTGGGCGCCCTGGTGGCGAGTGGCGCCATCGCCCGGGCCGCGACCCCGGACCTGGCGACGCCGCCGCCGGGCGCGCGCCACTACGTGATCGAATCCACCGGCGGCAAGCACGGCGACTCCTGGATGTGGACGGCGCCCGACGGCGCACGCGTGGGGCGGGAGACCTGGAACCTGCGCGGCCAGCCGTGGGACTGGGACTCGGCCGGCAAGGCCGGGCCGGACGGCATGCCCGTGGCGCTGGCCATCCACGGCAGCTCGCCGCAGGGCGACGCCACCGAGACCTTCACCGCCACCGCCGCCTCCGGCGCCTGGAAGAGCCCGGTGGACGCCGGCAGCGCGCCGGCCGCGGGGCGGTTCTACGTCAGCCAGGGCGGGCCGATCGACACCACGGCCTGGTTCGTCGACCGCCTGCTGGCCAGCCCGAACCACACCCTCGATCTCCTGCCCGGAGGCCGGGCGCGAGCGGAGAAGCTGACCAGCCTCGAGGTGGGGCAGGGCGCGGCGAAGCAGACGGTCAACCTCTGGGCCGTCTCAGGGCTCGCGGCCACGCCGCTGTTCGTCTGGGCCGACGCCAAGGACCGGTTCTTCGGGACGACCAGCGTGATCGCCTGGCTGCCGGAGGCCTATGCCGGGGAACTGGCGCGCCTGGAGGCCGCCCAGTCCAAGGCCGCCGCGCGCCAGGCCCCCGCCTTCGTGGCCCAGCTGGTGCATCCGCCCGCCGGCCCCATCGCCATCACCCATGTGCAGCTGTTCGACGCCGAGGCCCTGCGCTTCCTGCCCGACCAGACCGTGGTGGTGGACAAGGGCCTGATCGCCGCCGTCGGCCCGGCGGCGACGGTGACGGTCCCGCCCAAGGCGCGGGTGATCGACGGCCACGGCATGACGCTGACGCCCGGCCTCTGGGACTGCCACATGCACGTGGGCGACGACTACACGGGGCTGCAGGAACTCTCGCTGGGCGTCACCTCGATCCGCGACCCCGGCAATAACGACGCCCTGACCATCGACCGGCGCACCCGGCGTGCAGCCGGCCAGCTCCTGTTCCCGCACGTCTATCCGTCGTCGCTGATCGACGGGAAGGGGCCCTACACCGCCCAGGTGGCCAATGTCGCGACCAGCCAGGCCGAGGCCATCGCCCTGGTCGACCAGGCCAAGGCCAAGGGCTTCACCGGGGTGAAGTTCTACGGGACCTTCAACGCCGCCTGGCTGCCCGCCACCATCGCCGAGGCGCACAAGCAGGGCCTGCACGTGCACGGCCACATCCCGGCCGGCATCCGCACGCTGGAGGCGATCAACGACGGCTATGACGAGGTCACCCACATCAACTGGGTGATGATGCAGGCCATGCCGGCCGAGATCCTGCCCACCGACAACGGCATCGGCCGCTTCGAGGGACCCGGGCGCTACGCCAAGGACGTGGACCTGGACGGCCCGGCGCTGAGCGAGATCGTCCGCGTGATGGCGGCCAAGCATACCTACAGCGACCCGACCATGGTGGCGTTCGAGAGCCTCTATGTTCCCGAGAACGGCGAGCTCACCGGCTCGTATTCGCCGTTCGTCGGCACGCTGCCGCCCGCCACCGAGCGCGGCTTCAAGGCCGGCGGCTTCGCCGTGCCCGCCGGCCTGACCCGCGCCGACTACCGCGCCAGCTGGGCCAAGATGGTCGGGCTGCTGGCCAAGATGCACAAGGCCGGCGTGCCCATCGTGGCCGGCACCGACGGGGCGGGGATCGAGCTGATCCACGAGTTGGAGATCTACGAGGACGCCGGCTTCACCCCGGCCGAGGCGCTGGCGGCCGCCACCATCGTGCCCGCGCGCCTGGTCGGCCAGGACGGCAAGACCGGCTCCATCAAGGTGGGCAAGGCCGCCGACCTCACGCTGGTGGAAGGCGACCCGTCGAAACGCATCGGCGACCTGCGCCAGACCCGCCTGGTGATCCTGGACGGCATCCCCCTCGAGGCCGACGCCCTGCGCACCGCGGCGGGGTTCTCGGGGCGGCCGCACTAGCGTCCTAGACGAACCGCCAGCTTTCCTCGGCCGCCCGGCGGAGGGCGCGGGCCTTGTGGAGGGTCTCGTCGTATTCGGCGTCGGGGTCGGAGTCGGCCACCACGCCGCCGCCGGCCTGGACGTACATGACGCCGTCCTTGAAGAGCGCCGTGCGCAGGACGATGCAGGTGTCCACCGAGCCGTCCGAGCCGAAGTAGCCGACGGCGCCGGCGTAGACCATGCCGCGCTTCTCGATCTCCAGCTCGTCGATGATCTCCATCGCCCGCACCTTGGGCGCGCCGGAGAGGGTGCCGGCGGGCAGGGCGGCCATGACCACGTCCACCGGGTCCAGGCCCTCGGGCGCGTCGCCCTCGACGTTGGAGACCAGGTGCATCACGTGGCTGTAGCGCTCGACGAAGAAGCTGGCGGTGACCCGTACCCGGGGGCTGCGGGTGGGTTGGGCCGGCTCGTTGGCGCCGGCCTGTTTCAGCATCGCGACGCGGCCCACGTCGTTGCGGCCGAGGTCCAGCAGCATCAGGTGCTCGGCCCGCTCCTTGGGGTCGGCGATCAGTTCCTCTTCCAGCCGGCGGTCCTCCTCGGGCGTCGCGCCGCGGGGGCGCGTACCGGCGATCGGGCGGATGGTGATCTTGCCGTCGCGCAGCCGCACCAGGATCTCGGGGCTGGAGCCGGCGATGTGGAAGTCGCCGAAGTCGAGGAAGTAGAGGAACGGCGAGGGGTTCGTGCGCCGCAGCGAGCGGTAGAGCGCGAACGGGTCGTGGGCGAAGGGCGCGCGGAAGCGGTGGCTGGGCACCACCTGGAAGATGTCGCCCGCGCGGACGTAGTCCTTGGCCTTCTCGACGATCTCCCGGTAGGCCTCGCGCCCCACAGGCGTGGTGAAGCGGTCGGGCTCGGGCGTGGCGTCGCCCTTGAGCGGCGGGGCCGGCTTGCGGAACTCCGCGACGACGGCCGAGAGCCGGGCCTGGGCGGCCGCATAGGCGTCCTCGGCGCGGCTGCCTTCGGGGCGCACGGGCGTGACCAGCAGGATCTCCTGGGCGATGCCGTCGAAGATCGCGACGATGGAGGGCCGGGCCAGCACGCCGTCGGGCAGGCCCAGCGGGTCGGGATTGACGTTGGGCAGGCGCTCGGCCAGCCGGATCATGTCGTAGCCCAGCGCGCCGAACACGCCGGCGGCCATGGGCGGCAGGCCCGGGGGCAGCTCGATCCGGGAGGCGGCGAGCAGGTCGCGCAGGGAGTCCAGCGCCCCGCCGTTCTCCGCCACGAAGCGGCCGGCGGCGATGTCGGCCGGCCCGCGGGCCACCTCCGCCTGGTCGCCCCGGCAGCGCCAGACCAGGTCGGGATTGAGGGTGATGATCGAATAACGCGCCCGGAACGCGCCGCCCTCCACGCTCTCGAACAGGAAGGCGTACGGCTTGCCGTGGCCGATCTTCAGGAAGGCGGAGACGGGGGTCTCGAGGTCGTCGACCAGGCGGGTCCAGACGACCTGGGGCGCGCCGCCGTCATAGGTCGCGCGAAAGGCCTCGAACGGCGGCTCGGCGATCACCCCTTCTTCTCCGGCTTGCCCTTCGCGTCCTTGCCCTTGAGCGGTTCGAAGCCGACGGCCGAGCGGGCGCGGTCCGGATCGACCTTGGCCTTCAGCTTGGCCCGGGCGTAGGTCTCGGCGCTCTCGGCCATCTCGCGGAAGACCGTGGCGGTCAACTCGCCGCGGTTGTTCTCCGCCAGGCGGGCCGCGGCAGGGCCGGAGTCCATCTGCACATTGTCGACGCGGCCGATGACCAGGCCCGTCTGGGCCCGCGCGGTCCAGACCTCACCCGGCTTCGAGCCGAACGCACGGCCCAGCACGGGCTGCGGCACGTCCGTGTGGGACTGGGCGGTCTGGCGCGAGAGGCCCGCCACCTTGGTCACCTGCAGATGCTCGGAGGCGGCCACCGCGTCCAGGGTCTCGCCCTTCTGGATGCGCGCGGTCAGCGCCTGAGCCTTGGCTTCCAGGGCCTTCACCACCTGGCGCTGCTTCCAGACCTGGGTGATGACCGGCTTGATCTCCTCCATCGGCGGGATGTGCGGGGCGATGACCTTGTCGACCTTGACCAGGAAGTAGGAGCCGCTGCCGTCGCCGAGCTCGGTGACCTCGCTCTCGCCGCCCGCCGGCAGGCTGAAGGCGGTCTCGAGCACCTTGGGCGGCAGCTGCTGGCTGGGCTGCCCCTGAGGGCCACGACCATCGCGGGAGATCGGGCCGACGGCCTGGGCCGTGGCGCCGACCTTCTGGGCGGCGTCGGCGATGCTGGCGCCGCCGCTGTGGGCGTCGTCGAAGGCCTGGGTCTGATCGTAGACCTTCTTGGCGACCATATCCTTCTTGATCTCGGCCTCGAGCATCGGCCGGGCCTCCTCCAGGCTGACCTCGTGCCCGGGCGTGACGGCGGCCACCTTCACGACGAAGAGGCCGAGGTCTCCCGGCACGACGGCGACCTGGCCCGCGGCCATCTTGAAGGCGGCCTGGGCCACCTTGTGGTCCGGGATCGCCGAGAGCGGCTTGTCGGCATAGTCCACGGCGCTGACGCCGATGGACTTGGCCACCGCGTCGGGAAGTTCGCCCTTGCCGAGCCGGGCGGCGACGGCCTGGGCCGCGGCCTGGTCCTTCACCGGGATGGTGGTCAGGGTGCGCGTCTCCGGCTTGGAGAGCGTGTCCTTGCGGAAGTCGTAGCGCTTCTTCAGCTCGGCCGGATCGATCGGGCCGAGGTTCGCCGCAACCGAGTTGGGGGTGAACGCGACCACGGTCAGCTGCCGCGTCTCGGGCAGGGTGAGGGCGCTCTTGTTCTCGCTCACGAAGGTGGCCAGCTGGGCGTCGGTGGGGTCGGCGGGCGCCGGCACGCTCTGCGGGGTCAGGGTCATGAAGGCCAGGTCGCGGGTTTCCAGCGCGAACACCGACGCCAGGGCGCCATAGGCCCGCGGCACGCCCAGGCCGTTCTGCACCGCCACCGCCCAATGCTGGGCGGCCATGTCGTCACGGATCTGGGCGTCCAGCTGGGCCGCGGTGAAGCCGTTCTCGGCCAGGCGCTGCAGGAAGATCTTCTTGTCGAAGCGGCCGGAGACCGGGTCGAAGAAACCGGGGATCTTCTCGATCTGCGCCAGGATCAGCTTGTCGGACGGCTTGATGCCGATCTTCGACAGCAGCTCGGCGAAGGACTCGCGCGTGGCCAGGCCGTTCAGGACGGCGGCGTCCAGGTGGTTCTGGTCGGCGAGCTCGGGCGTGATGGTCTGGCCCGACTGCTGCTCCAGGCGCTTCTTGTAGTTATCGTACTCGCGCTTGAAATCGTACGAGGTGGTGGTGCGCGAGCCGACATGGATCACGGCGTCCGGCCGGATGGCCTGGAAGCCGTAGCGGCTGACGCCGAAGCCGGCCATGGCCAGGATGATCAGGCCGAGCAGACCCTTGGCGAACCAGGACTGCGTGAACTTGCGGGCGCCGAGAAGCATTCGGGTCCTTTCCCCGGGGAAGCGTGCGGGCCGGTATAGGGAGCGCCCAGCGCGGCGGCAAGCGCGCCTCGGCCGCAGGCGCGGCTGTGGCCCTTGCGAAGGCGCAAGGCGTGACAGTCCGCCCGCCATGGCTTAACCGGCGCGCCACGCTTCACGAGGGGAGGGGCCATGACCGCGCCGCAGCCGCTGATCGCCGGCAACTGGAAGATGAACGGCCTCACCGCCTCGCTGGCGGAGGCGCGGGCGGTGGCGGAGGGCGTCGGCGCGACGCGGGCCCGGGTGGCGATCTGCCCGCCCGCCGTGCTGATCCACCAGATGGCCGACGCGCTGGCGGGGACACCCGTCCTGGTGGGCGGTCAGGACAGCCACGAGGAGGAGGCGGGGGCCTTCACCGGCGACATCTCCGCCGCCATGCTGGCCGACGTGGGCGCGCGGCTGGTGATCCTGGGCCACTCCGAGCGCCGCGCCGGCTACCGCGAGACCGACGGGCGGGTGGCGCGCAAGGTGGTGGCCGCGCTGCGGGCCGGCCTGGAGCCGATCGTCTGCGTCGGCGAGACCCTGGAGGAGCGCAAGGCGGGCCAGGCGCTGGCGGTCGTCACTGGTCAGGTCCGCGGGTCCCTGCCGTCCGAGCTCGCCGGGCATCGCTTCTCGGTGGCCTACGAGCCGGTCTGGGCCATTGGCACGGGCTTGACACCGACCACGCCAGAGATCGAGGAGATGCACCGCGCCATCCGCGCGACCCTCGTGGAGAGCTTTGGGCCGGCCGCCCGCGCTGTGCCGATTCTCTACGGCGGCTCGGTGAAGCCTTCCAACGCCGAGGAGATCCTGGCGGCCGACGAGGTCGGGGGCGCGCTGGTGGGCGGCGCCTCGCTGAAGGCCAGCGACTTCCTGGCGATCGTCAAGGCAGCCGGCTGACGCCTATTCGGACGGCCCCTTCAGCTCCACCGTATTGCCGTCGGGATCGCGGACGTAGAGCGAAAAGCCGTCGCCGTCGGCGCCGTAGCGCGGGCCTTCTTCCACGACATCGACGCCGTGGGCGGCCAGGTGGGCGCGGATGGCGGCCTCGTCGAACGGGCGCACCTGGACAGCGAAATGGTCGAGGTTGCGCGCCTCATGGCCAGGCCCGGCGCCGCCGAGACGGCCCAGCTTCCCGTCGAGCGTGACGAGGTCGATCATCTGCGGCCCGGCGCGGACGTGGGTCAGCCCCAGTTCCGGCCGGTCGCGGTCGACGGCAAGGCCGAGGACGTCCCGATAGAAGCCCAGCGCGCGCTCCTTGTCGGCGACGCGCAGAACGATGTGGTCGAAGCCCTGGATGGCGATCGGATGGGTCATGGCGCGCAGATAGGCGCCGCTTCCTCAGAGGAGAAGACCGAACAGGCGGCAATCGCGCCGCTCGCCGTCCTTCAGCACGTGCCCGCGCAGCAACCCTTCCTCCTCGAACCCCAGCTTCTCCAGCAGGACCTCGGAGCGCCGGTTGCCCAGGTGGGTGCGGGCGGTCAGCTTGCGAACGCCGTTGGCCGCCGCGAAGGCCACAACCATCTGCATCGCCTCCTGGGCATAGCCTTGGCCCCAGGCCTCGCGGCCCAGGATGAAGCCCACCTCGGCGCGCCGGTGCCAGCGGTCCACCTCCGAGAGGTCGCAGACGCCCAGGAACTGACGGTCCGTCAGGGTGCGCATGGCCCAGTAGAACGCCCGGCCCGCCGCCATCTCCGCCACCTGACCGCCGACGATGGCGCTGACCAGGTCCGGGTCGTCGATCTCGGCGACGTCCCAGTAGGCCATGACCTCCGGGTCGCCCATGACCGGGAACAGGTGCTGGGTGTCGGCCTCGACCAGCGGGTCCAGACGCAGGCGCGCGGTCTCCAGGATCGGCAGCCGATCGAAGTCGAGAATCATCCGCCTATCATGGCCTTGCGGGGAGGGTGCGGCGCACTAGCTATGGCCTTGGCGCGGCCGCGGTGATAGAGCGCCCGCTTCTTTTCGGCCCCGTGTGTCCACCGAAGCACGGGGCGAGCCTGAAAGACGCCCGATGCTGCTGAACCTGCTGCTGGTGATCGAGGTCATCGTCGCCCTGTTCCTGGTCGTGGTGGTGCTGCTGCAGCGCTCGGAAGGCGGCGGCCTGGTCAGCGGCGGCACGGGCTCGCTGATGTCGGTGCGCGGCCAGGCGGACCTGCTGACCCGCACCACCTGGATCCTGGCGACGGCGTTCTTCGTGCTGGGCCTGCTGCTGACCATCGTGGCCGGCCGCGAGCGCGGCGCCGCCTCGGTCGTCGACCGGCTGAAGGTCAATGCAATCAATCCCACCGAGCTCACCAAGCCCGCGCCGCAGCCGCCGGCCGGCACCGCCCAGCCCGGACCCGCCGGGTCGGCGCCCGCGCCGCTGAGCGCTCCGACCCCCACGCTGAACAGCCCGTTCGGCCAGATCCCGGCGACGCCGGCCGCGCCCGCGCAATCCGCGCCCGCCCAGCCCGCCAAGAAGTAGGCCGTCATGAACAAGGCTGTGGGTGCGCGCGAATCGCACGGCGCGCCATGAGCGAATCGCGGCTACTCTGAACGCCCATGGCCCGGTACATCTTCATCACCGGCGGCGTGGTCTCCTCCTTGGGTAAAGGTCTCGCGTCCGCCGCGCTCGGCGCCCTTTTGCAGGCGCGCGGGTACAAAGTCCGCCTTCGGAAACTGGATCCGTATCTCAACGTGGATCCGGGGACGATGAGCCCGACCCAGCACGGCGAGGTGTTCGTCACCGACGACGGCGCCGAGACCGACCTGGACCTCGGCCACTACGAGCGGTTCACGGGCGTGAACGCCACGCGCGCCGACAACATCACCACCGGCCAGATCTACAAGACCATCATCGAGAAGGAGCGGCGCGGGGACTACCTCGGCGCCACGGTCCAGGTGATTCCGCACGTCACCGGCGAGATCAAGGAGTTCGTCCTCTCCGATCCGGGCGAGGGCGTGGACTTCGTGCTGGTGGAAGTGGGCGGCACGGTCGGCGACATCGAGGGCCTGCCGTTCTTCGAGGCGATCCGCCAGCTGGGCCAGGAGCTGCCGCGCGGCCACGCCTGCTTCATCCACCTGACCCTCTTGCCCTACATCAAGACCGCCGGGGAGATGAAGACCAAGCCGACCCAGCACTCGGTGAAGGAGCTGCGCTCCATCGGCATCCAGCCCGACATCCTGCTGTGCCGCTGCGAGATGGAGATCCCCGAGGGCGAGCGGCGCAAGATCGGCCAGTTCTGCAACGTGCGGCCCAGCGCCGTCATCCAGGCGATGGACTCGTCCAACATCTACGCCGTGCCGATGGACTACCACGCCCAGGGGCTGGACACCGAGGTGCTGGACGTCTTCGGCCTCTTGGACAAGGCGCCGGCGCCCAACCTGGCGCGTTGGAAGGACATTTCGCACCGCCTCAGCCACCCCGACGGCGAGGTCAATATCGCCATCGTCGGCAAGTACACCGCGCTCACCGACGCGTACAAATCGCTGATCGAGGCCCTGATCCACGGCGGCGTCGCCAACAACGTGCGGGTCAAGCTGGACTGGATCGAGGGCGAGGTCTTCGAGAAGGAAGAGGCGCTGATCAGCGAGCGGCTGAACAGCGTGCACGGGGTCCTGGTGCCCGGCGCCTTCGGCGAGCGCGGCTCGGAGGGCATGATCCGCTCGGTGCAGTTCGCCCGCGAGCACGAGGTGCCGTACTTCGGCATCTGCTTCGGCATGCAGATGGCGATGATCGAGGCGGCGCGGAACCTGGCGGGCATCCACCAGGCCTCGTCCACAGAGTTCGGCCCCACGTCCGAGCCGATCGTCGGCCTGATGACCGAGTGGATCCGCGGCAACGCCAAGGAGTTCCGCGCCGAGGGCGGCGAGCTGGGCGGCACCATGCGCTGCGGCGCCTACGAGGCGATCCTGGCCCCGGGCAGCCGGGTGGCGGAGATCTATGGCGCGACCGCGATCACCGAGCGCCACCGCCACCGCTACGAGGTGAACATCACCTACCGCGACGCCATCGAGAAGACGGGGCTGAAGTTCACCGGCCTCTCGCCCGACGGCGTGCTGCCCGAGCTGTGCGAACGCCAGGACCATCCCTGGTTCGTCGGCGTGCAGTTCCACCCCGAACTGAAGAGCCGGCCCTTCGATCCGCACCCGCTGTTCGCCAGCTTCATCGGCGCGGCCAAGGAGCGGAGCCGGCTGGTCTGAGCCTGCCATTCCTCCGCTTCAGGGGAGGGACAGATCGCGCAGCGATCCGGGTGGCGTGACCACGATCGGGCGCCGAGCTTGATCGCCTAACCCCCATCCCGCCCGGGTTCGCGGAGTCGACCCTCCCCTAAAGAGGAGGGATAGTCGGTGTCATGACGACCGAAACCGACGTCCGTCGCATCGCCCTGTCGCTGCCCGAGGCGCGGGAGGAACCGCACTTCGAGCTGACCTCCTTCCGGGTGGCCGGGAAGATCTTCTGCACCCTGGGCGCCGAGCCGGGCCGGATCATGTTGAAGCTCGACCCCGAGGACCAGGCCAACCTGGTGGGCGACGATCCCGCAGCGATCCAGCCGGTCCCCGGCTACTGGGGGCAGAAGGGCTCGACCTACGTCCGCTACGAGGCCCTGGAGGAGGCGCGGCTGGCGGTCCTCCTCCGCCTGGCCTGGGCCACGGTGGCGCCCAAGCGGCTCAGCCGGCTTTCGGGATGAAGAACCAGGACCAGAAGGCGATCAGGACCCCGTTGGAGATCGCGAACACGATGAGCCGGTGCAGGACGTTGTTGTAGCTGAGGTGGATGGCCGAATGGACCGCCCGCAGGCCCACATAGGTCCAGGCCAGCACCAAGGCCGTGCGGTCGACCCGGCCGGCCACGAAATACATCAGGCCACCGACGTAGAAGAGCATCGGCAGCTCGAGCAGGTTCATATAGTTGCGGTTGGTCACCGCCACGTTGGGCGGCACCCGGGGCGATTCGCCGAACTTGAAGTCGTCCGCACGGACCTGCCCGGCCGACACCGCCCGGAAGCGGGTGGCCGGGATGAAGCCCAGGACCAGGAAGGTGAGGAGGGCGAGCGCCCCGACGGGCGCGAAGATGGCATCTTGCGGCATGCAGCGCCTCAGCGATTGATTGACGCCGTAAACTCTAAAGCAGACAGCTTGATCGCGCGCGGGGTTTCATGCATAAGCCCGCGCTCACGTCGGCGGCCGGGTTGGCCGCCGCATCCATTTTCACGCCCACGAGATCTTCCGATGGCCGTTCCCAAGAGAAAAACCTCGCCGTCGCGGCGCAACATGCGCCGGTCGCACCACGCGCTGGCCCCGAACGCCTTCCACGAAGACAAGGAGACGGGCGAGCTGAAGCGTCCGCACCACGTCGACCTGAAGACCGGCATGTACAAGGGCCGCCAGGTCCTGACGCCGAAGGAAGACTAAGGCTTCACCTGCCGCCAGGTTGAAAAACACCGGCCGTTCGCGCGGCCGGTGTTTTTGCGTCTGGGGACCAGCGCGACCGCGCTCAGTGATGGCGGTCGAAGTCCATGCCCGCCTTCACCTCGTCGATCGCCTCATTGACCTCCTTGATGGCCTTGACCCGGTGGCCGCCCTTGTCGGCGACGGCCTCCTGCAGTTCGCTGCGCGCGGTCTGGAGGGCCGTCAGGGCCGCCTGCATGTGCGGCTGGTCAGCGGATGCGCGCCCGACGATGGCGCCCAGGGCCAGGGCGCCGGCCACGACGGCGACTTGAAGCTTGCGGTTCATTTCTGTGCCTCCCGAGCGCGAGACTGCGCCCGTGAAGCATGGCCGTGGGGCGCCTCGGCCGCCAGTCCGAATCGTAACGGCGTTATTGGCTGCGGCCGCGCGCCTGCACAGCGGCCCGCCGCTGGGCGACCATCTCGGGGGTGACCTGCGCGTTATGGGCCACGGAGCGCTCGTGCTCCAGGTTCAGGCCCTCGCCCATGGCAAGGTCGTAGCCGTCGTCGATCATGGCCTTGTAGGTCACCAGCATGTCGGCCTCGATGTCGGCCATCTGGGCGGCGAGCTTCAGCGCGGTGGGCATCAGCTCCTCCGGCGCCACCACCCGGTTCACCAGGCCCCAGTCATAGGCCTGCTGCGCCGAGAGGAAGTTGCCGGTGAGCGACAGCTCCTTGGCGCGGTAGGGCCCGATCGCGCGGCTGAGCTTCTGCGATAGGCCCCACCCGGGCGTGATGCCGACCCGGGCGTGGGTGTCGGCGAAGCGGGCGTTCTCCGAGCAGATCAGCACATCGCAAGCCAGCGCCACCTCGAAGCCGCCGGTGATCGCCACCCCGTTGATGGCGCCGATGATCGGCTTGCGGCAGGCCAGCACGGCCCGGGCCGGGTTTTCCGCCGGGTCGGTGGCGTTGGCCGCGCCCATGCCGAGCGGATCGGAGGAGAGCTCCTTCAGGTCCAGGCCGGCGGTGAAGGCGCGCTCGCCCGCCCCGGTCAGCACGATCACCTTCACGGCGGGGTCTCCGTCCAACTCGATGAAGGCCCGGCGCAGGGCGACCCGCAGCGCCTTGGAAAGCGCGTTCATGGCGTCGGGCCGGTTCAGGGTGACGACGGCGACGCCGTCCAGCGGCTTCTCGACCAGCAGCATGCGCAAACTCCTTCAAGCCTGCCCGCCATGCGGCGCTCCCGCTACGTCGGTCAAGGCGACATTGCCCGAGGGGGAGAAGCTGGCTAAGGCTCCCGCGCCGCCGCTCAAGCCACCGCCGAGGAGACCCATGACCGAGATCGTCGACATCACCGCCCGCGAGATCCTCGACAGCCGCGGCAACCCGACGGTCGAGGTGGACGTGGTCCTGGAGGACGGCTCCATGGGCCGGGCCGCCGTGCCGTCGGGCGCCTCCACGGGCGCCCACGAGGCCGTGGAGAAGCGCGACGGCGACAAGAACCGCTACGGCGGCAAGGGTGTCCGCGGCGCCGTCGATGCGGTGAACGGCGAGATCTACGACGCGCTCTCCGGCTCCGACGCCGAGGACCAGCGCCGCATCGACCGTCTGCTGATGGAGCTGGACGGGACCAAGAACAAGAGCCGGCTGGGCGCCAACGCCATCCTGGGCGTCAGCCTGGCCACGGCCAAGGCGGCGGCGAGCTCCGCGGCCCTGCCGCTCTACAAGTACGTCGGCGGCGTCTCGGCCCGGGTGCTGCCGGTGCCGATGATGAACATCATCAATGGCGGGGCCCACGCCGACAATCCGATCGACATCCAGGAGTTCATGATCCTGCCCACCGGCGCGGAGACCTTCGCCGAGGGCCTGCGCATGGGCGCGGAGATCTTCCACGGGCTGAAGAAGGCGCTGCACGACGCCGGCCACAACACCAACGTCGGCGATGAGGGCGGCTTTGCGCCCAACCTCTCCAGCGCCGAGGACGCCCTGGCCTTCATCGTCAAGGCGGGCAAGGCGGTGGGCTACGAGGCCGGCAAGGACTTCCACCTGGGCCTGGACGCGGCGGCCACCGAGTTCTTCAAGGGCGGCAAGTACGTGATGGCCGGGGAGGGCAAGACCCTCGATCCGGCCGGCATGGTCGAGTACCTGGCGGGCCTGGTGGCCAATTTCCCGATCGTCACCATCGAGGACGGCTGCGCCGAGGACGACTTCGAAGGCTGGAAGCTGCTCACCGATCGGCTGGGCGCCAAGGTGCAGATCGTCGGCGACGACCTCTTCGTGACCAATCCCGAACGCCTGGACATGGGGATCGGCAAGGGCCTGGCCAATTCGATCCTGGTGAAGGTCAACCAGATCGGCACGCTGTCGGAGACCCTGGACGCCGTCGATCTGGCGCATCGCAACAGCTACACCGCCGTGATGAGCCACCGGTCGGGCGAGACGGAGGACTCCACCATCGCCGACCTGGCCGTGGCCACCAACTGCGGGCAGATCAAGACCGGCTCGCTGGCGCGTTCGGACCGCACGGCCAAGTACAACCAGCTGCTGCGCATCGAGGAAGAACTGGGCGACCAGGCGGTCTACGCCGGCCGCCGGGCGCTGCGCGCGCTCTAGCTAGCGACGCGCCAAGCCCGCCGCGAGGCTGACCAGCTCGGCCTGGCGGTGGGCGCCGGCCTTGTCGAGCACCCGCTTCAGGTGGGTCTTGGCGGTGGCTTCGGAGATCGCCAGGTCGTGGGCCGCCGAACGCAGGCTGGCCCCGCCCGCGAGCGCCGCCGTCAGCGCCGCCTCGCGGGGGGTTAGCCCGAAGGCGTCCGCCAGCACCGCATGATCCACCGCCAGGGCGGCGCCCGGATCGTCGATGAAGAGGCCGACGCTGACGTTGGAGGCCCGGAAGCCCGGCGTCTGAAGCCGCTCCACGTGCAGCACCAGCGGATAGGCGGAGGCCTCGCGCGGCACGACCAGGCGCTGGACGCCCATCGGCGGCGCCCGACCTGCGGCCTCGGCCAGCATCGCCTGCAGCCGGCGGGCCAGGGTGGCGCCGCGCAGGCGGGGGCCCAGCGCGTCGACAATCAGCTCTTCGCAGTCGCGGGCCATCTCCAGCGCAGCGCGGTTGGCGAACTGCAGCCGCAGCTTGCGGTCCAGCAGGACGACGCCGGTCTGCAGCCGGTCCAGCATGCCGAACGCGGCGTGCGCCGTGCCCGCCGCCTCGCCCAGCCGCTGGCCGATGCGGAACGCCCGCTCCATGTGCGGCCGCAGGATCTCCAGCAGCTGCATGGCCTGCGGGTCGTAGTCGCCCAGCCGTTCGGGCCGGAAGATCGACAGGAAGCTGCGCGATCCGCCCAGCGACATGGCGGTCAGGGCCGCGTGGTGCCCGCCCATCGGCTGCACGAACTCGCCGTAGAAGGCGGTGTCGTAGAGCGCCCGGCTGAGCGGCGTCGAGCCGGGGACCAGGGCGCACATCCGGTCCCAGTTGCGCTCAGGGATACGCTCCAGCCAGAGCCGCACGGCGTCGCTCTGCAGCGTCGAGGGCAGGCGCTGGCCCAGCTCGGGGTCGATGTTGCCCAGCGCGGCGCTCCAGCGGCCGTCGCCGGCGTGGCGCTCGGCGGCCACCGCGTGGCGCCCGCCCGCCGCCTCGGCCAGCGCCGCCAGCGCCTCGCCCATGGCCTGCCCATCCTCCGCCGCCTCGTAGAAGCGGTCGGCCAGCCTCAATACGTCCCCGGCTCCCAGCATCGCCAAAGGCTCCGCATCCCCCGAACGGGGTATGTGCCACCATAGCGCGTAGTCCACAACCGGAGGAAGGGGGTCGTCGAGGCCCCCTGAAACCTCAGGGAGACTGAAATGCCAACCGCCACCATCACCCGCCAGCCCGCGGTCGCCGACGTCCGGCCGCCGATCGTCATGGTCGATCCGCAGGCGCCGGCCTCGCCGGAACTGAAGGCCCTGCTGACCGACGTTCAGAACAAGATGAAGCTGAGCTTCGCCATGGCGGCCGCCGGCGTGGCGCCCGCCCAGCCCAGCGCCACGGACAAGCTCTTCCAGTCGTTCATGGCCAATCGCCCGCAGGCCAAGCGGGACAAGGCGCGCGCCCACGCCCAGACCCTGCTCTCCGCCGCCCCCGCCGTGCGCCAGACCATGTTCGGCCGCTACGGCGTCATCGAGAGCGCCGCCTACAAGGGCGCCGACCAGGCCCAGCAGACCCTGGGCGTGACCAAGGTGGACGGCGCCAAGCTGCAGGCCTCGCTCACCGCCTTCGGCGAGAACGACGCGGCCCAAGTGGTGGCGCCGCCCGCCTCCTTCGCCGCCAAGACCCTGACCGCCATCGACCTTTCGGCCCTGCGGCGGCTGAAGCCCATCGATCCCGACGTGCTGGCCGGCGCGAAGTACAAGAAGCTCGGGCTGTTCATCAATTCGGTGCACTGCATCGAGGAGACCGACGGCTGGGGCTCCGACGAGATCGCCATGGGCGGGGTCGCCACCGCGCCCGACGGGACCACGTTCAAGATCGGCGAGTTCATGGTCTCGGACGACTTCGACGCGGGCGAGACCAAGACCTATTCGGGCAAGGGCAAGCTGTTCCACGAGTTCAACATCCGCACGGACAAGAACTGGCCGCATGTCTACGCCTGCGTAGTCTGCATGGCCGAGAAGGACGGCTCCGGGTTCGGCGACTTCCTGACCCAGCTCTGGGACAAGGTCGGCGACGAGGTGAAGGCGGCGATCGCGGGCGCCGTGGGCGGCGCCATCGGCGCGGCGCTGGGCTCGTTCTTCGGGCCGCTGGGCACGGCCCTCGGCACGGCGATCGGCTGGCTGCTGGGCGCCCTGGTGAACTGGATCCTCGGCTTCTTCCAGGACGACATCGTGGCCAACCACACCATCCTGCTGGGCCTGGGGGCCGCCACCAAGTCGTACTACGACTGGGCCAAGCTGACGGCGGATCCGCCGCACCAGTTCAGCGTCGACTACAACGGCGACGGCGGCCGCTACCGCGTCTGGTTCTCGCTGAGCGTCTATCCGTAAGGCGTTCGCCGGGCGCGGCTTGCCGGTCGCGCCCGGCGCTTCTGCAACCCAAAACGCTTCTGCAACCCAAAATTAAGCATGCCCGGGCCAATCCTCGGGAAGGAGAGATTCCCCACGTGCTCGACCGCCTTCGCCCGCACCTGTCCACGACCGCGCTGGCGCTGCTGATCTTCTATTTCGCGGCCAATGGCTTCACCGGCGAGGGCGGCCTGCTGCGGGCCAACCAGCGCAGCGCGACCCTGACCGCCAAGACCCGAGAGCTTGCCCGCCTGACCGCCCAGCGCCACGACCTCGAGGTTAGGGCGCAACTGCTGCGCGATGAGAGCCTTTCAGCCGACCTCCTGGAGGAAAGGGCGCGTTCCGTTCTAGGCTTCGCCGATCCAAGGGACTATGTGATCCGCCTGAACCCCTGAAGCTGCTTCGGCGGTTGATCCAAGGGGCCCTGGACGGAATCACGGAGTGACGCATGGCGCGCGGGCAGACCGGTGCGGCCGGTCGGCGAAAAGCCAACGGAGCGGGTGAGCAACCAGCCCAGACCGGGAAGACCCAGTCGGGCAAGGACGAGCTCCTCAAATACTATCGGGACATGCTGCTGATCCGCCGCTTCGAGGAGCGGGCCGGCCAGCTGTACGGCATGGGCCTGATCGGCGGCTTCTGCCACCTCTACATCGGGCAGGAGGCGATCGCGGTCGGCGTCGAGGCGGCCAAGCGGCCCGGCGACCAGATCATCACCGGCTATCGCGACCACGGCCACATGCTGGTGAGCGGCATGGACCCCAAGGAGGTCATGGCTGAGCTGACCGGGCGCGCGGGCGGCTCGTCCCGCGGCAAGGGCGGTTCGATGCACATGTTCTCGACCGAGGCGGCGTTCTACGGCGGCCACGGCATCGTGGGGGCGCAGGTGCCGCTGGGCACCGGCCTGGCGCTGGCCGACAGTTACCGCGGCGACGGCAAGGTCAGCTTCACCTTCTTCGGTGACGGGGCCGCCAACCAGGGCCAGGTCTACGAGGCCTTCAACATGGCCGAGCTGTGGAAGCTGCCGGTCGTCTATGTGATCGAGAACAACCAATACGCCATGGGCACGGCGATCCAGCGCTCGTCGGCCGAGACCCGGCTGCACAAGCGCGGCGTCTCGTTCAACATCCCGGGCGAAGAGGTCGACGGCATGGATGTGCTGGCGGTCAAGGCCGCCACCGAGAAGGCCGCCGCCCATGCCCGCGCCGGCAACGGGCCCTTCATCCTGGAGATGAAGACCTACCGCTACCGCGGCCACTCCATGAGCGACCCGGCCAAGTACCGCACCCGCGAAGAGGTGGACGAGGTGCGCAAGACGCGCGACCCGATCGACCACGTCGAGGAGATGCTGGAGAAGAACGGCTGGGCCGACGAGGCCACGCTGAAGGCCATCGACGCCGAGGTGAAGAAGATCGTGGCGGACGCGGCGGAGTTCGCCCGCACCTCGCCCGAGCCCGAGCCCTCGGAACTCTACACGGACGTCTATACGGAGCTCCCTGCGTGACCGACATCCTGATGCCGGCGCTCTCGCCCACGATGGAAGAGGGCACGCTCGCCAAGTGGCACGTGAAGGTGGGCGACAACGTCAGGTCCGGCGACGTCATCGCCGAGATCGAGACCGACAAGGCGACCATGGAGGTGGAGGCCGTCGACGAGGGCACCGTCGCCGAGATCCTGGTGCCGGAAGGCACGGAAGAGGTGAAGGTCAACACCCCGATCGCCCGGCTGGGCGGCGAGGGCGGGGCCGCCGCCGCGCCGGCGCCTGCGCCGAAGGCGGAGGCCGCGCCGCCGCAGTCCCGCGCCGAGGCGTCCGGCGATCCGGAGCGCAAGCCGCCCGAGGTCGACGCCAAGCCGCGGCCGGAAGGCGAGGGCGCGGCCCCGGTGACGCCCAAGGTCGCGCTGCGGGACCCTGAGCTTCCGGCCGGCGTGCAGCTGGTGAAGGTGACGGTCCGCGACGCCCTGCGCGACGCCATGGCCGAGGAGATGCGCCGCGACGCCGACGTCTTCCTGATGGGCGAGGAGGTCGCGCAGTACCAGGGCGCCTACAAGGTCTCCCGCGGCCTGCTGGACGAGTTCGGGCCCAAACGGGTGATCGACACCCCGATCACCGAGTACGGCTTCGCTGGCCTCGGCGTCGGGGCGGCCATGGCGGGCCTGAAGCCGGTCGTCGAGTTCATGACCTTCAACTTCGCCATGCAGGCCATTGACCACATTATCAATTCGGCCGCGAAGACGCTCTACATGTCCGGCGGGCAGATCCGCTCCTCGATCGTCTTCCGCGGTCCGAACGGCGCGGCGGCCCGGGTCGGAGCCCAGCACAGCCAGGACTATGCCGCCTGGTACGGCCACGTGCCGGGGCTGAAGGTGGTCGCCCCCTACGATTCCGCCGACGCCAAGGGCCTGCTCAAGGCCGCCATCCGCGACCCGAACCCCGTGGTCTTCCTGGAGCACGAGATGCTCTACGGCCAGGAGTTCGACGTGCCGGAAGGCGTCGACTGGGTGGTGCCCATCGGCAAGGCCAAGGTCCGCCGCGAGGGAACCGGTGTCACCCTGGTGGCCTATTCCCGCATGGTGGGCTTCTGCCTGCAGGCGGCCGAGGAGCTTGCCAAGGAGGGCATCGAGGCCGAGGTGGTCGACCTGCGGACCATCCGCCCGATGGACATCGAGACGGTCGTGGCCAGCGTGAAGAAGACCAACCGGCTGGTCACAGTCGAGGAAGGCTGGGGCCCCATGGGCGTCGGCGCCGAGATCGCGGCCAAGGTCACCGAACTGGCCTTCGACTACCTGGACGCCCCGCCGATGCGCGTGCACCAGGAGGACGTGCCGCTGCCTTACGCCGCCAATCTCGAGGCCCTGTCCATGCCGTCGATCGAGCGGATCGTGAAGGCGGCCAAGGCGGTGAGCTACAAGTGACCGCGCAGAGCCCGTTCACCTGGCGCGCAGGCGGCTGCCATTGCGGCGGCGTGCGCTTCGAAGTGGCCGTGCCGGACCGCGTGGAGGCGCAGAGCTGCAACTGCTCGATGTGCGAGAAGACGGGGTTCGTGCACGTGATCGTGCCGGAAAGCCGGTTCCGGATCGTGCGCGGCCGCGAGCGGCTGACCGAGTACACATTCAACACGCGGGTGGCCAAGCACCTGTTCTGCTCGGAGTGCGGCGTGAAGGCCTTCTACCGGCCGCGGTCGAACCCGGACGGCTGGAGCGTCAACGCCCGCTGCCTGGACGAGGCCGAGGGCCTGGAGATCGTCGTCGAGGCGTTCGACGGCAAGAACTGGGAAGCCAACGCCGCCTCGCTGGCGCACCTCTCCAAGGAGCCGGCATGACCCGGCTGGAGGGCCAGTGCCACTGCGGCGCCGTGGCCGTGCGGCTGGAGACGCCGACGCCGGTGGGCGAGCTGCCGTTCCGGGCCTGCCAGTGCGGCTTCTGCCGCCGTCACGGCGCGGCCACCACCAGCGACCCGGCCGGGCGCATCACCATCGCCTGCGCGCCGGACGCCCTCAGCCGCTACCGCTTCGGCCAGAAGCTGTCGAATTTCCTGATGTGCGACACCTGCGGGGTCTATGTGGGGTCGCTGATGGAGGCCGACGGCGCCGCGTTCGCGATCCTGAACGTCCGCGGCGTCGACCTGCCCGGCTTTGCGGGACGGGTTCCCGAATCGAAGACCTATGACGACGAAACACCCGAGGCGCGGACCGCGCGGCGCAAGGCGCTGTGGTCGCCCGTGAACCTCGCCCTGTTGGAAACGAGCGCCTGAGACCATGTCCATCGACGTCCTGATGCCCGCCCTGTCGCCCACCATGGAAGAGGGCACCCTCGCCAAGTGGCACGTGAAGAAGGGTGACAACGTCAAGTCCGGCGACGTCATCGCCGAGATCGAGACCGACAAGGCCACCATGGAGGTGGAGGCCGTCGACGAGGGCGTGGTCGAGGACATCCTGATCCCCGAGGGCTCGGAGGGCGTGAAGGTCAACACCCCGATCGCGCGCCTGGCCGGGGAGGGCGAGGCCGCCGCGCCACCGTCGCCGCCCGCTCCGAAAACCGAGGCGAAGGCCGAGGCGCCGGCGCCGGCCGCCAAATCGCCGGAGCCTCCGAAAGCCGAGGCGCCGAAGCCCGCGTCAGCTCCCGCCCCGGCTGCGGCGAAGGTTGCGGACGGCGGGCGCGTCTTCGCCTCGCCGCTGGCGCGGCGGCTGGCCGAGCAGAAGGGGATCGACCTATCCGCCATCAGCGGCTCGGGCCCGCACGGCCGGATCGTCAAGGCCGACATCGACCGCGCCCAGCCCGGACAGGCCAAGCCGGCCCCCGCAGCCACTCCGGGTTCGGCTCCCGCCGCCACGCCCACCGCCCCGCGCCAGCACGCCACCCTGGAGCAGCAGGGCATCCCCGCCGGCAGCTACGATCTCATCCCGCTCGACGGCATGCGCAAGACCGTGGCGCGGCGGATGACCGACAGCTTCCGCGACGTGCCGCACTTCCCGCTGACCATCGATCTGGAGATCGACGGCCTGCTGGCCGCCCGCACGCGGATCAACGCCCTGCTCGAGAAGGAGGGCGTGAAGGTCAGCGTCAACGACATGGTGATGAAAGCCGCCGCGGTGGCGCTGAAGCGGGTGCCGGAGGCCAACGCCTCCTACACGCCGGAGGGCATCGCCATGCACCACCACGCCGACATCGCCATGGCGGTGGCCGTGCCGGGCGGCCTGATCACCCCGATCATCCGCGCCGCCGAGACCAAGGGCCTGGCCCAGATCGCCAAGGAGGCCAAGGACCTGGCCGCCCGCGCCCGGGACAAGAAGCTGAAGCCCGAGGAGTTCCAGGGCGGCACCTTCTCGGTCTCCAACCTGGGCATGTTCGGCATCAAGACCTTCGCCTCGATCATCAACGAGCCGCAGGGTGCGATCCTGTCGGTGGGCGTGGGCGAGAAGCGGCCGGTGGTGCGCGGGGACAAGCTGGAGATCGCAACCGTCATGTCGGTGACCCTGACCTGTGACCACCGGGTTGTGGACGGCGCAATCGGGGCGCGCTGGCTGGAAGCCTTCAAGGCGCTCATCGAAGAGCCTTTGACGATGATCGTCTGAGGGTTCGCGCATGACCACCATCTACGACTTCACCGCCGAAACGCTCGACGGGGCCCCGGCGCCGCTGTCGGATCACAAGGGCAAGGTCGTCCTGGTGGTCAACACCGCGTCCAAGTGCGGGTTCACGCCGCAGTACGCGGGGCTGGAGGCGCTGTTCAAGAAGTACCGCGACCGCGGCTTCGTGGTGCTGGGCTTTCCCTGCAACCAGTTCGGCGCCCAGGAGCCGGGCGACGCCGAGGAGATCGCGAGCTTCTGCTCGCTCACCTACCACGTGGACTTCCCGATGATGCGCAAGGTGGACGTGAACGGCCCGGCCGCCCATCCGCTCTACGTCTGGCTGAAGGGGCAGAAGAAGGGCGTCCTGGGCACGCAGGGGATCAAATGGAACTTCACCAAGTTCCTGGTCGACCGGCAGGGCCATGTCGCCCATCGCTTCGCCCCCACCATTGACCCCAAGGCGCTGCAGGGCGCGATCGAGGCATTGCTCTGATGGCTGATTTCGACCTCATCGTGATCGGCTCCGGCCCGGGCGGCTATGTGACCGCGATCCGGGCCAGCCAGCTGGGCCTGAAGACCGCCATCGTGGAGCGGTCCGAGCTGGGCGGCATCTGCCTGAACTGGGGCTGCATCCCCACCAAGGCGCTGCTGAAGTCGGCCGAGATGTACGAGAGCCTGGACCACCTGAAGGACTATGGCCTGTCGGTGGAGAAGCGCGGCTTCGACTTCGCCGCCGTGGTGCAGCGTTCGCGCAAGGTGGCCGCCCAGCTGAATTCCGGCGTCACCTTCCTGATGAAGAAGCACAAGGTCGAGGTGATCGAGGGGACCGCCCGCCTGGAGAAGGGCGGGGAGGCGCCGAAGGTCGTCGTGGCCCTGAACGCCGGCGGCTCGCGCACCGTCACCGCGAAGCACGTGATCCTGGCCACCGGCGCGCGGGCCCGGACGATCCCTGCCATCGGCCTGGAGCCGGACGGCGAGCGGGTCTGGACCTACCGCGAGGCCCTGGTCCCCAAGACGGCGCCGAAGTCGCTGGTGGTGATCGGGTCGGGCGCCATCGGCATGGAATTCGCCAGCTTTTACCGGGCCCTGGGCTCGGATGTTACAGTGGTCGAGATGCTGCCGCGGATCCTGCCCGTCGAGGACGAGGAAGTCTCCAAGGCCGCCCACAAGGCCTTCGAGAAGCGCGGCATCAAGTTCCGTGTGCCGGCCAACGTCAAGCAGCTGACCAAGACCAAGTCGGGCGTCAGCCTGGAGATCGAGGCCGGCGGCAAGGCCGAGACCCTGGCAGCCGATGTCGCGATCGTGGCGGTGGGCATCGTCGGCAATGTCGAGGACCTGGGGCTGGAGGCCCTGGGCGTGAAGATCGACCGCACCCATGTGGTGACCGACGGCCATGGCGCCACCGGCGTGCCGGGCCTCTACGCCATCGGCGACGTGGCGGGCCCGCCCTGGCTGGCGCACAAGGCCAGCCACGAGGGGGTGCACTGCGTGGAGCACATCGCCGGCCTGAAGCCGACGAACCTGAGCTCCCCAATCCCGGGCTGCACCTACACCACGCCCCAGGTGGCCTCGGTGGGCCTGACCGAGGCCCAGGCCAAGGAACAGGGGCTGGAGCCCAAGGTGGGCCGCTTCCCCTTCCGGGTGAACGGCAAGGCCATCGCCGCCGGCGAGCTGGACGGCTTCGTCAAGACGGTCTTCGACGGCAAGACCGGCGCCCTGATCGGGGCCCATATGATCGGCCACGAGGTCACCGAGATGATCCAGGGCTTCACCCTGGCCATGACCCTTGAGGCCACGGAGGCGGAGTTGCAGGCCACCGTCTTCCCGCACCCGACCATGAGCGAGGCCATGCACGAGGCCTCCCTCGACGCCTACGGCATCGTCCTGCACATCTGAGGTCGTCCCTCCCTTAATGGGGAGGGACAGGCCGCGAAGCGGCCAGGGTGGGGCGGCTGGAGGCCAGGGCGCAGACGTGGGAGCTTGATCCAGGCTTCCCCGCCCTGGCTCGCCTTGCGAGCCTGTCCCTCCCCGTTAAGGGACGGACCGCCTCAGGGCCGCTTGCGCACCGCCGCGTCCAGGCTCCAGAGCCCGCCGCCGGCGAAGGCCAGGTAGAGGAAGACGAAGCAGTAGAGCACCGCCGCCTCGCCCATGTTGAGCGCCGGATAGAAGCCGTGCGGCGCGTGGCCGATGAAATAGGCCACGGCCATCTCGCCCGAGCAGACGAAGGCCGTGATTCGGGTGAAGAGGCCCAGGGTCAGCAGCGCTCCGCCCACCACCTCGATCGCCGCCGCCGCCACCAGCATGGGCGGCAGCGGGTCCGGCGCGCCGGGCTGGGGCGCGGGGAAGTGGAACAGCTTCATCAGGCCGTGCTCCATGAAGAGCAGGGCGGTCATGATCCGCAGGATGCTGAGCACCCTGGGCGACCAGGCGGTGAGGTTCGGCATAGGCACTCCCTCGTCAGGCCGCCCGGCGCATCTCCGCGTCCACGATCCGTTGCAGGGCGACGTAGTCGGTCTTGCCGGTCCCCAGGACGGGGATTTCCGGCACGCGGATGATCTTGCGTGGGACGGCGAGCTCGGGCGCGCCCACCTGCTGGGCGTGGGCGAGCAGCGGCCCCGGCTCGGCGTCCCGGCGGTCGGTGACCAGCACCAGCCGCTCGCCCTTCTTGGGGTCGGGCAGGGCGACCACCGCATGGCGGCAGTCCGGCCAGACGGCGGCCGCCAGGTCCTCGGCGGCGGTGAGCGACACCATCTCGCCGCCCACCTTGGCGAAGCGCTTCACCCGGCCCAGGATCTTGATCCAGTCGTCATCGCTGATGGAAACCACGTCGCCGGTGTCGTGCCAGCCGCCGGGCGGTGGCTCGATGGCGCCGCCCGGGGCGAGATAGCCGGTCATGATGTTGGGGCCGCGGACCAGCAGCTTGCCGCCGCCTGGGATGCCCTCCACCGGCTCCAGACGCGCCTCGATGCCCGGCAGCAGGGCGCCCACCGTGCCGCGGCGGTTGTCACCCGGCTTGTTCACCGCGATCACCGGCGAGGCCTCGGTGGCGCCATAGCCCTCCAGCAGCGGGATCGGGCCGAACTTCTCGGTGATCAGGTTGTGGGTCTCCTCGCGCACCTTCTCGGCCCCGCAGACCACGAAGGTCAGGCCGGAGAGTTCGCCCGGCTCGGCGGAGCGGGCGTACTGGTTGATGAAGGTGTCGGTGGCGAAGAGCACCGAGGCCTTGGTGTCCTTCACCAGCGGCGGGATCTGCTTGACGTGCAGCGGCGAGGGATACTGGAACGCCTTCAGCCCGGTCAGGATCGGCAGCAGCGCCCCGCCCGTGAGGCCGAAGCAGTGGAAGATCGGCAGCGGGTTGAAGAACACCCAGTCGGGATCCAGGGCGATGTGCTGGGCCACCTGGCGGCAGTTGGCGATCAGGTTGGACTGGCTCAGCACCACGCCGCGCGGGGCGCCGAAGCTGCCCGAGGTGAAGAGGATCACGCCCGGGTCGGACGGCTTGGTGGCGATTCGAAACTGCTGGGGCAGGGCGGCGGCCGCGGCGGCGTAGAGCTTGTCGGCCAGCCCCACCGTCTGGCGCACCTCCTCGAGGTAGACCACCTTGGTCAGGGTCTCGAGCGCGTCGATCAGGTCGTGCAGCTTGCCCTGCTCCACAAACCGGTGCGAGGTCAGCACCGTCCGCACGCCCGCCAGCTCGCAGGCCGCCTTCAGGTTCCGGATCCCGGCCGTGAAGTTCAGCATGGCGGGGGTGCGGCCGAAGGCGTGGAGGGCGAAGAACGTCACCATCCCGGCGGAGCTCGAGGGCAGCATCACCGCCACCCGCTCGCCCTTGCGCGTGAACCCGGCGATCTTGCGGCCCAGGGCGAAGGCGGCGCGGATCAGGTCCGTATAGCTGAGCGGGTTCCGCTCCTGGTCCTCCAGGATCGGCTTCTTGGCCCCGTATTTCCGGGAAGCCGCCACCAGGGCGTCGAAGATCGAGGACTGCGCACTCGCGCTGTCGAACGGCTGCACGGGCGAAGCGCCTCCCAACATTCTCGTTGGCGAGACCCTATCGTCGGGGTTCCCGGCTGAAAAGGTCGGTAACGGTGCGTGAGCGGGGTTCAGTTCGCCGGCGGCGGGGGCGGCGCGGCCGCGTGCTGGGAGTACCAGGCCTTCCAGCGGCCGCCCTCATAGTAGAACAGATCCATAGAGAAGCCCTGGGGCGAGCGGTGCTGGACAAGGGCGGTCTTGCCGATCACGCGCACGGTGGAGCTGTCGGTCAGGGGTTTGGCGTGCTCCCCCGGGTGCTTGGCGGCGTAGTCCTTCGCAAACCCGATGATCTGGGCCTTGGGGCGGGCGACCCCCGTGGGGTTCACCGAGACGTACTGCGGGTCCAGCAGCGCCTCCAGGGCCGCGGCGTCGCCGGTGACGAACGCCTCGCTCCAGAGGTTCTCGGCGTGGCGCACGCCGGCCTCGTTGGCAGGCTCGGCGGTCGCTGCGGCGGGTCCGGCGGCCAGGACCGCGGTGAGCGCCAGGGCGGGCAGGATAAGGGGCATCGGGAACTCCAATCGGGTGGCCGGACCTTAGGCGCCGGCCGCGCCCCGGCCTCGTTACAAAAGGCTAAGGTTGGTGTGCGGCCTCGCGGCGGCTTGATCCGGAGGCCGCGACGGACGATCTAGGGGCCATGGCCGTGGTCATCGACACCGTGAAGCAGCCGCGTCCGCGGCACCCCGAGAAGCAGAACCGGCCCGAGACGCCGATCCTGCGCAAACCGGAATGGCTGCGGGTCAAGGCGCCCGGTTCAGCCGGCTACAACGCCACCCGCGACATCGTGAAGGGCCACGGCCTGGTCACGGTGTGCGAGGAGGCGGCCTGCCCCAACATCGGCGAGTGCTGGTCCAAGAGCCACGCCACCATGATGATCATGGGCGAGGTCTGCACCCGCGCCTGCGCCTTCTGCAACGTCGCCACCGGCAAGCCCGGCGCGCTGGACCCCACCGAGCCGGCGCGGGTCGCCGACGCGGTGGCCAAGATGGGCCTGAAGCACGTGGTGATCACGTCGGTGGACCGCGACGACCTGGCCGACGGCGGCGCCGCCCACTTCGCCGCCGTGGTCCACGCGATCCGCGCGGCTTCGCCCGGCACCACGGTCGAGATCCTGACGCCGGACTTCCTGCGCAAGCCGGTAAGCGGGGTGTTCGAGCTCATCGACAGCCGGCCCGACGTCTTCAACCACAACCTTGAGACCGTCCCGCGGCTCTACCTGCCGATCCGGCCGGGCGCGCGCTACTACAACTCCCTGCGCCTCCTGGAGAGGGTCAAGGAGCGCGACCCGCAGCAGTTCACCAAGAGCGGCATCATGGTAGGCCTGGGCGAGGCCAAGGAGGAGGTGATGCAGGTCATGGACGACATGCGCTCCGCCGGCGTCGACTTCATCACCATCGGCCAGTACCTGCAGCCGACCCGCAAGCACGCGCCGATAGATCGGTTCGTCCACCCCGACGAGTTCAAGGCCTATGAGGAGATCGCCCGGGCCAAGGGCTTCCTGATGGTCTCGGCCAGCCCGCTCACCCGCTCATCGCACCACGCCGGAGAGGACTTCGCCCGCCTGCAGGCCGCCCGGCGGGAGCGCGAAGCCGCCGCTTAAGGGGCCGCGCGGTGCATCACCACGTCTCCCGCACCCTGCCGTTCACGCCCGACCAGCTGTTCCGCCTGGTGGGCGACGTGGACCGCTATCCCGAGTTCGTGCCCTGGATCTCGTCCATGCGCACCTGGAACGCCCGCGACCTGGGCGGTGGCGTCCAGTGCGTGGACGCGGAGGCCGGCGTCGGGTTCTCGTTCCTGAAGGAGCGGTTCGCCACGCGGGTGCGGCGCGACCCCGGCAACGGCCAGATCGACGTCAACCTGCTCTCCGGCCCGTTCCGCAAGCTGGTCAACCGCTGGCGGTTCATCCCGGAGGGGGAGGGCGCGACGCGGATCGAATTCGACATCGACTTCCAGTTCAAGTCGCGCCTGCTGGAAGGGCTGCTGACCGCCAACTTCCACCACGCCGTGGAGCGCCTGATGGGGTGTTTCGAAGACCGGGCGCGGGCGCTGTACGGCCCGGACGCCGCCTAGCCGCACGAATCCTTGAGCTGGGCCGCGTAGTCGGCGAAGGGCCCCAGGCCGACCGCGGCGCGGACCTCATCGACGCGGGCCGCGTCTTCCACCGGGTAGGGCCGCCAGGCGCCGGCGGTCGTGCAGCCGCCCTGGGTGGCGTAGCGCTGGGGCCGGTCGTCGGCCACCGCGACGCGGTCGTAGAGGTAGGCGTAGTTCTTCGGCGAGGTGTCGCGGGACGCCAGTAGGCTCTCCAGCAGTTTCAGCGTCTGGCGCTGGAAGTCGCGGTCGTGGTCGGCGTGCTGGACCAGGAGCCAGGCCTGGTTGTCGACCTGGGCGCCGTAGGCGGAGATGGCGAACCAGCCATGGTCGCGAACCTCGCCCTTCAGCCAAGCGGTGTTGGCCTGGTCGACCTCGCAGACCTCCACACTCAGGATCGGCTCGAGATACTTCACGGCGTTGGCGGAAAGCGGCCCGGCCCAGGAGCCGTGGCCCCACACGGCCTGCAGATGCTGGCGCGCGATCTGGTCCTGGGCGGCGCGGCGCAGGAGTTCGGCCTTGCGGGCGTCGCCGCTGGCCGCCGCAGCGCGCAGCTGCTTCAACGAAGCCTCATAGGGCGGGCCCACATCCTCGCCGGCCGCCAGCCGTGGGCGGAAGCCCTCCAGGCGCGACAGGGCCGCGCGGGCGGCGCGCTGGTCGGCGCCATAGGCCTCCATCGACGGCGACAGGTTGGCCAGCAAGAGGCCACCCATGATCTCCGCCTGCCGGCGGCTCCAGCAGGGCGAGCGGGTCAGGTCGCGGCCGCCGCCCGGGTCCTGCGGGGCGAGCATGGCCTCGCTGACGGTGTCCATCAGGCGCTGGAAGCCGTCGGGGCCCAGCCCGGCCTTGATCTCGAAATAGTTGAAGCTGGCCGGGTCGGACGTCGCCAGCACCCGCTTGGCCTCGTCGGCCGGACTGGCCGCGCCGAGCAGCAGCACCGCCAGGGCGGCGAGGACCAGGCGCCTCACGCGAGGCGGTCGCGCAGCATCTGCAGGGCCGCCTGCACGGCGGCCAGCTGCACGCCCTCGCGGGTCTCCTCCTCGAAGAAGTGCTCCTCGTGGACGATCCGCTGGTTCGATCGCGCGGTGGCGATGTGCACCGTGCCGACGGGCTTCATCGGCGTGCCGCCGCCCGGGCCCGCGATGCCGGTGATGGCGACGGCCAGGTGCCCGTTGGAGGCCTCCAGGGCCCCCTCCGCCATCATCCGCGCCACCGGCTCGGAGACCGCGCCCAGGTCGGCGATCAGGTCGCCCGGAACGCCCAACAGCTCCTGCTTGGCGCGGTTGGAATAGGTGACGAAGCCGCGCTCGAACACGTCGGACGAGCCGGCGATCGAGCAGATCGCCCCGGCCACCAGTCCGCCCGTGCAGCTCTCCGCGGTGACGATGCGCAACGACCGCTCCCGCGCCTCGTCGATCAACAGACGGGCCAGGGTGACGATCTCCAGGTTGAACATCGGCGTTGCAAGGTCCTTTACCGGCGCAATGGCAGCACAGAGCATCGCGCGCACGCTTCGATCAAGGCGATTCGAGACCCCATGACCAGCCTCGCCGCCGGGACGCCCGCGTCCGCCGCCCACCGCGCGCCGCCGGCTCTGTTCGCGGTGACGGTCTTCACCTCGGCCGCCCTGGTGTTCTCGGTGCAGCCGATGGTGGCCAAGCTGGTGCTGCCGCTGCTCGGGGGCAGCGCCTCGGTCTGGAACACCTCCATGGCGTTCTTCCAGATCGCCCTCCTGGCCGGCTACGCCTACGCCCACGCCCTGCAGCGGATCCCGACTGTGCGGGGCCAGGCCCTGGCGCACGTGGCCGCCCTGGCGATCGCCGCCGTCGCCCTGCCGCTACGGGTGAACAGCCTGGCCGGGCCGCCGTCGTCGGACCATCCGAACCTGTGGCTGTTGACCGAACTGGCGCTCTCCATCGGCGCGCCCTTCGCGGTGCTGTCGGCCACCGCGCCGCTGGTCCAGGCCTGGCACGCCCGCACGATCGGCGCAGCCGACGGCAAGGAGCCCTACGTCCTCTATGCGGCCAGCAACGTCGGCAGCCTGCTGGCCCTGCTGGCCTATCCCCTGCTGGTCGAGCCGCTCTTCACCCTGGCCGGCCAGCGATATGGCTGGAGCACGGGCTATGGCCTCTTCGTCCTGGTGATCGCCGCGCTCGGGTTCGCGGCGAGCGGGGTGGCCGTTGCGCCGGCCGCGGATCGAGCCGCCGCCGCCCGACCCGCTCCGAGCTGGCGCGATCGCCTGACCTGGATCGCCCTGGCCGCCATCCCGTCCAGCCTGATGCTGGGCGTCACCGCCTATGTGACCACCGACGTCGCGTCGGCCCCGTTCCTGTGGGTCCTGCCGCTGGCCCTGTACCTCACCACCTTCATCATCGCCTTCCAGGCCAAGCCGGCGATCCCGCCGGAGCTGACGCTGACCCTGCAGGGCGCGGCCATGGCCGCCTGCGCGGCGCTGCTGCCGTTCCGGGCCACCTTCTTCGGCCTGCAGCTCTTCGTGCACCTGGCCGCGTTCTTCCTGACAGCCCTGATGTGCCACCAGCGGCTGGTGGCGCGACGGCCCGACCCGGCGCACCTCACCGAGTTCTACCTCTGCCTCTCCATCGGCGGGGTCGTGGGCGGCGGGTTCAACGCCTTCCTCGCGCCGGTGCTCTTCAACGACGTGATCGAGTATCCGCTGGTGCTGGTGCTCTCGTGCCTGGCGCGGCCGTGGGGGGAGATGAACCGGGTCCCGGCCTGGGTCTGGGCCGTCCTGGTCCTGGGCCTGGCGGCGGCCGTGGCGACGCCCGTGGCCGTGACCTTCGCCGCGCCGCACCTCACCACCCGCACCATCGTCGGCGCCTTCAACCAGCCGCAGCTGTTCGACTTCGGCATGAAGGTGCTGCTCACCGGCGCCGTGGTGGCCGCGTTCCTGATCCGGGGACGGGCGCTGCTGTTCTTCTGCCTTATCGCGCTCATCTCCTACGCCTCGGAGGCCGCCGCCGACCGCACCGACACCCGCGACACCTGGCGCAGCTTCTTCGGGGTGCTGAAGCGCTCGGAGACCACGGTCCCGAGCCTGGGCGGCACGGTCAAGATGCTGGCCCACGGCACCACCCTGCACGGGGCCCAGGCGCAGGATCCGCGCTTCCGCTGCCGGCCGCTGGTCTACTACACCCCGCGCACGCCCATCGGGCAGGTGTTCCGGGGCCGCGAGGCGCAGAAGCCGGACCTGAGGATCGGGGCGGTCGGGCTCGGCACCGGCTCGGTGGCCGCCTACACCCGGCCAGGCGACCACCTGACCTTCTTCGAGATCGACCCCCTGGTGGTGAAGGTCTCCAGCGACCCGCGCAACTTCAGCTACACGAGCGAGTGCGCCAAGGGGCAGATCGACTATGTGGTGGGCGACGCCCGCCTGACCCTCGCCAGGCAGCCCGCGCAGAGCTTCGACATCCTGCTGATCGACGCCTTCTCGTCCGACGCTGTGCCGGCCCACCTGCTGACGGTGGAGGCGGTGCGCGGCTACCTTGCCAAGCTGAAGCCTGACGGGGTGCTGATCCTGCACCTGTCCAACCGCAACCTGGACCTGATGGACCCGGCCCAGTCGGTGGCGCGGGCGGCAGGCGGCTGGGCGCTGGCGCAGGAGTACCGCCCGCCCGACGACCGGCTGAGCGGCTGGGAGTCGAAGGAAGACGCCGTGATCGTGGCCAAGAACCACGAGGCCCTGGCGCCGTTCCTGGCGACCGGCCAGTGGCGCACGGGCGACTCGTTCAAGGCCCGGCCCTGGACGGACGACTACATGAACCTCGCGGGCGCCCTCTACGCGAACCTGCGGATGCGCTGGACCTGGCTGCCGTAGGGGGCGATCAGGCCGGGGTTTCCACCGCCACGACAGCCTGGGCCATCAGCCCTTCCTCGCGGCCGGTGAAGCCCATGCCCTCGGTTGTGGTGGCCTTGACGCTGACCCGATCCACCGGGACGCCCAGCAGCTCGGCGATGCGCGTGCGCATGGCGTCGCGGTGCGGCTTCACCTTCGGCCGTTCGCAGATCAGGGTGACGTCGGCGTTCAGGATGCGCCCGCCGCGCGCGGCGACGCGCTCCACCGCATGGCGCAGGAACCGGTCGGAGGAGGCGCCCTTCCAGCGCGGGTCGGTGGGCGGGAAGTGCTCGCCGATGTCGCCGTCGGCGATGGCGCCCAGCACCGCGTCGGTCAGGGCGTGCAGGCCGCAGTCCGCGTCGGAGTGGCCCACCAGCCCCAGCTCGTGCTGGATGCGGATGCCGCACAGCCAGACCACGTCGCCGGGACCGAAGCGGTGGGCGTCGATGCCCTGGCCCATCCGCACGATCCGACGCCCGCCCGCCAGCTGCTCGGCCAGCAGGAAGTCCTCGGGGTAGGTCAGCTTCATCAGCATCGGATCGCCCGGGACCATGGCCACCTGGCCGCCCGCGCGCTCCACGACGGACGCATCGTCCGTGGGCTCCTCGCCCGCGGGCCAGCGCCGGTAGGCCGCCTTCAGCTTGCCGAAGCGGAACGCCTGCGGCGTCTGGGCCCGCCAGAGCCCGTCGCGCGAGACGGTCTCGTCCACCAGCCCGTCGCCCCGCTTCAGCGTGTCGGGGACGGGCAGGGTGGGGATTGCCCCGTCGGCTAGGTCCAGCGCGGCGAGCAGGCGGTCCACATGGGCGCGGCCGACGAACGGGCGCGCCGCATCGTGGATCAGGACCGGCTGGTTGCGTCCGGCGGTGATGGCGGCCAGGCCCGCCTGGACCGACTCGGCCCGGGTCTTGCCCCCGGTGACGGCGGTCCAGCCCACAAGGCCGGCCAGGGCCGCGTCGGCGTCGCCGAGCCGGTCGCGGGCCACAACCACGACCACTTCGCGGGCTCCCGCGGCCAGCAGGCCTTCCACCGACCAGCGGACGATCGGGCGGCCCGCGAGGGAGCGCCAGGCCTTGGGCTCGCCGGGGCCAGCGCGCAGGCCTTCGCCCGCCGCGACGACGACTACGGAGAAACTCATGGGCCCCGTCTTAGGTAACCGTGACGCTTTGTTCCAGCTTTCCCGCTTTACGGCGCTGCAACATCATGCCTAAAAAGGCGGCGGAGGCGTTGATTAGAAAATGAGCAGTCCGCTCGAGATCGGCCAGGTATCCGTCGGGGGTCGCGTCTGGATCGCCCCGATGACCGGCGTTTCCGACCTCCCGTTCCGCCGCGCCGCCTGCCGCCTGGGCGCCGCCTATGTGGCCACCGAGATGGTCGCCTGCGCCGAATTCGCCAAGGGCCGGCCGGACGTCGTGCGCCGCGCGGCGGTGGGCAAGGGGCTGCCCCTGATGGTCATCCAGCTGGTCGGGCGCGAGCCCGCCGCGCTCCAGGCCGGCGTCAGCCTCGCTGCCGAGGCGGGAGCGGACATCATCGACCTGAACTTCGGTTGTCCGGCGCGCGAGGTAACCGGTGGCCATGGCGGTTCGGCCCTGATGCGCGAACCCGAGTTGGCCGAGCAGTTGATGGCCACCGCGGTTGCGGCCTCGCCCGTGCCGGTCACCGTGAAGATGCGCCTCGGCTGGGACGACGCCAGCCGCAACGCGCCGCAGCTGGCCGCCCGCGCCGAAGCGCTGGGCGTGCAGGCCGTGACGGTCCACGGCCGCACCCGCTGCCAGTTCTACAAGGGCCGCGCCGACTGGGCGGCTGTGCGGGCCGTCAAGGACGCGGTCGGCATTCCGGTGATCGTCAACGGCGACATCATCGACGGGCCCAGCGCGCGCGCCGCGCTCGAGGCCTCCGGCGCAGATGCGGTGATGGTTGGCCGCGGCGTCTATGGCCGGCCCTGGATCGCCGCGGAGATCGAGGCGGCGCTGGATGGCCGCCCCTTCGTTGCGCCGGATGCGCGGAGCCGCCTCGACATCGCCATCGCGCACCTGCGCGACAGCCTGGAATTCTATGGTGAGCGCCTGGGCCTGCGGATCTTCCGCAAGCACCTGGCCGCCTACATCGAAAACGCCCCCTGGCCCGCCGAATCGCAGGCCCGGAGAGAAGCGCGCGCGGCCCTGTGCCGTCTGGAGGACGCCCGATCGGTCGAGAGGGGGCTGCAAGCCCTCTGGGGATCCTCGGACCACAGGTTGGCGGCATGAGCGGAAAGACCCGAATCCTTTCGAGCGGCGTGGACGCCGATGCCCTGAAGGCCCAGGCCTTCGAGCTCAGTCCGGATCCGGCCCTGGTGGTCGATGCGAATGGCTCCCTTGTGGCGGTGAACGAGGCGGCGGAGGCCCTGTTCGGCCAGGGCCTGGGCCTCCTGGCCCGCGGCCGGTTCCGCGCCGCCCTGCCGCCGGGCTCGGCCCTGGTCTCGCTGCTGAACCGCGCGATCGAGGAGGATGGCCGGGTCCGCGAGCGGGGCGTGCACATCAGCCTCTTCGGCCTGCCGCCCTTCGAGGCCGACGGCGCGGCCGCGCCATTGGGCGACGGCTCGGTGCTGCTGACGCTCAGCGTCAAGAACGGCCTTGGCAACGAACGCAGCGCCCACGAGGCGGCGGGCCTTCGTTCGCTGGTCGGCCTGGGGCGCATGCTGGCGCACGAGATCAAGAACCCCCTGGCCGGCATCCGCGGGGCGGCCCAGCTGCTCAAGTCCGGGGCCAAGCCCGAGGACACGCCCCTGGCCCAGCTGATCGTCGACGAGACCGACCGGGTGCGGCGGCTGGTGGACCGGATGGAGCAGTTCTCCGACGACGCCCTGCCGTCGCTGACCCCGATCAACATCCACCAGATCCTGGACCGGGTGCGGGCGCTGGCGGCCAACGGCGTGGCCGACGGCTTGGGCCTGAAGGAATCCTACGACCCGTCGCTGCCGCCCGTGCTGGGCGACGAGGACCAGCTGATCCAGGTGTTCCTCAACCTGGTGAAGAACGCCGCCGAGGCCGCCCATGCGCGCGGCGACGGTCGCGGCGAGGTCTCGATCCATACCGCCTACCGCCACGGCGTGCGCGTGCGCTCCGCCAAGGGCCAGGTCCTGCGCGGCGCGCCGCTGGAGGTTCGGGTCGTCGACAACGGGCCCGGCGTGCCGGAGCACCTGCGCGAGAGCCTCTTCCAGCCCTTCGTCACGTCCAAGAACAACGGCGCGGGCCTGGGCCTGGCCCTGGTGGCCAAGCTGGTCGCCGGCCACGGCGGCCTGATCGATTTCGAATCCGAGCCCGGCCGCACGACTTTCCGCGTGCTCCTGCCGATCGCGGCCCATGAGGATGTCCTGGCATGAATGCGGCCTCCAAGAAGATCCTGATCGCGGACGACGACTCCTCGATCCGGCTGGTGCTGAGCCAGGCCTTCACCAGGCTAGGATATCAGGTGCGCGCCACAGGCAACGCCACGACCCTGCTGAAATGGGTCACCGACGGCGAGGGCGACCTGGTGGTGACCGACGTGGTCATGCCGGACGAGAACGTGTTCGACGTGCTGCCACGTATCCGCAAGCAGCGGCCCAAGCTGCCGGTCATCGTGATGAGCGCGCAGAACAACCTGATCACGGCGGTCAACGCGGCCGAGGTGGGCGCCTTCGAATATGTCCCCAAGCCGTTCGACCTGGACGACATGACCTCGGCCGCGCGCCGCGCCCTGTCGCGGCCCGCTGACGCGGAAGCCTCCAAGGCGCAGGCGCGGGCGATCCGGGACGACCGCCTGCCGCTGATCGGCCGCTCGGGGCCGATGCAGGACGTCTACCGCACCGTGGCCCGCCTGGTGGGCGCGGACCTGACGGTGCTGATCACCGGCGAGAGCGGGGCCGGCAAGGAGCTGGTGGCCCGGGCGCTGCACGACATGGGCCGCCGCCGCGACGGCAAGTTCGTGGTGATCAACCTCGCCGCCACGCCGCGCGAGCGGGTGGAGACCGAGCTGTTCGGCAAGGAGGACGGCGACCTCGGCAAGCTGGTGGACGCCGACGGGGGCACCCTGTTCCTCGACGAGATCGGCGACATGCCGCTGGACGCCCAGACGCGCCTCTTGCGGGTGATCGACGGCTCGGAGCCGGCGCTGAACCCCAAGACCGGCCGGCGGCCCAATGTGCGGATCATCGCGGCCACCAACCGCGATCTGCGCGCCCTGATCCAGCAAGGGCTATTCCGCGAGGACCTGTTCTTCCGCCTGAACGTCGCGCCCCTGCGCATCCCGCCGCTGCGCGATCGCACCGAGGACATTCCGGACCTGGCGCGCGCCTTCCTGCTGCGGGCCAACCGCGAGGGCCTGCCGGCCAAGACCATCGACGCCGGCGCCCTGGAGCGACTGAAGCGACACAGCTGGCCCGGCAATGTGCGCGAGCTGGAGAACCTGGTCCGGCGGATCTGCGCCCTCTACGGCGAAGACCTGATCACCGCCCGGATCGTGGAGAAGGAGCTGGCCGACCAGCAGCCGGTCGTCCAGGGCCAGGAGGGCCCCGCGACCCTGGCCCAGCTGGTCGAGCAGAAGCTGGCCGCCTATTTCGCCGACCAGCCCGACGGGATCCCGCCGGTGGGCCTCTACGACCGGGTGCTGGAGGAGGTGGAGCGGCCGCTGATCCAGCTGACCCTGTCGGCGACCCGCGGCAATCAGGTGCGCGCCGCCGAGATCCTCGGGCTCAACCGCAACACCCTGCGCAAGAAGATCCACGACCTGGGCGTGGAGATGGCGCGCGGACGGCGCTAGATTCCCCGGCTTCGGCGAGGGGGATGGCGTGGCGGACGGCAAGGTAGAGAGTTCACCGCGCGAGCGGGCGCTGCTGATTGGCTTCTGCATCGCCGCGGCGCTCTGTGAGGGCTTCGACATCCAGGCGCCCGGCATCGCCGCGCCGGGCCTGTCGCGCGAACTGCACCCGGCCCCCGGCGCGCTGGGCTACTTCTTCAGCCTCGGCAATGTGGGCCTGATGCTGGGCGCCATCCTCGGGGGACGGCTGGCGGACCGGCTGGGGCGCAAGACGGTGATGGTGGGCGCGCTCTGCGTCTTCGGGGTCTTCTCATTGGCGACGGCGGCGGCCGGCAGCCTGCCGGCGCTCACCGTGCTGCGCTTCCTGACCGGGCTGGGCCTGGGCGGCGCCATGCCGAACGTGATCGCGGTGGCGGGCCAGTCCAGCGCCAGCGGCCGCAACGCCGGCGTGGCCGGGGCCTATATGGGCATGCCCCTGGGCGGCTCGATCGCCAGCCTGCTGGTGGCCACCGCGGCCGCGCAGCACTGGCGGTGGGTGTTCGTGGCCGGCGGCGTCGCGCCCCTGCTCGTGGCCGCGGCGATGGCGGCGTTCATGCCCAAGCCGGCGCAGCCGGCTCGGACGACCCGCGCGCCGGCGTCCGGATACCTGACGGACCTGTTCGGCGACGGCCGCGCCTGGGCCACACCGCTGCTCTGGACCGGCTTCTTCGTGGCCGCCCTGACCCTGCACCTGATGCTGAACTGGCTGCCGCTGCTGCTGCAGGGGCTGGGCCTCAGTCGCCAGGCCGCCGCCTATGCCCAGGTCGGGTTCAGCCTCGGGGGCGCAGCGACCTCGGCGCTGCTGGGGCGGCTGCTCGATTCGCGGCGGCGGGGCGCGGCGATCCTGGGCACGGTGATCTCGGTCCCGCTGCTGGTGCTGGCCCTGGCCAATGCGCCGCCGCAGCCCCTGGCCATGTCGCTGCTGGTGCTGGTGCTGGGCGGCGTGGTGATCGGCAGCCAGGCGATCCTCTTCACCCAGGCCGACACGCTCTATCCGGACGCGGCGCGGGGGGCGGGTGTCGGGGCGGCCGTGGGCCTTGGACGGGCGGGCGCCATCGCTGGCCCCGCCCTGGCGGCGGTCCTGGTGGGCGCGGGACGATCGCCGGCCGAGGTGCTGTCGGGACTGATGCCGATCCTGCTCACTGCGGGCGCCTGCATCGTCACCCTGGACTGGCTCAAGCTGCGCCCCAGGCTTGCGCCGGCGGAATAGAGCCTCACCCATGGTGAAGCATGGTTCTGTGGCAACATAGCTGTTGATTTCGGAGCACAGCTCCCTAGGCTCCGCGCCCAATGGCGTTGCTTGCGCACCCCGCGTTCGACCATCCGTTCCTGGTGCGGATCCGAAACACCCTGCAGTCCCGGGTGGTGCTTGGCGTCGGCTATGGCATCGCTTCTGGCCTGACGGGGCTGGCGATCCTGCTCGCCGCCGCGCCGCCGGCCCAGGGGCCGCTGGGGCCGGCGAGCCAGCTGATTCTCACCGTCCTTGGGCTCAACCTGGTCCTGATCCTGGGCCTGATCACCTCGGTCGCCCTGCGCATCCTCGAACTGCTGGACGCCCGCTCGACGGACGCCGGCGCCCGGCTGCACGTGCGATTCGTCCGCCTGTTCGCGCTGGCGGCCGTGGCCCCCGCCGCCGTGGTCTTCCTGTTCTATGGTGTGCTGGTGACCCGCGGAGTGGAGAACTGGTTCAGCGAGCGGGTCCAGACCGTCGTCGAGAACTCGGCCACCGTCTTCCGCTCCTACGTGGAGGAACAGACCCGCTACATCGTCGACCACGTCACCCCGATGGCCACCGACCTGAATCGCGAAGGTCCGGGCCTGCAGGGCAAGCCGGGCGGCCTCGACAAGTACCTGGCGGCCCTGGCGACCTACCACGCCTTCCCCGCGGCCTACCTCGTGAACCGGGACGGCCAGGTGCTGGCCAAGGCCGAGGGCGCCGATGCGCCGCCCTACATGGCGCCTCCGCCCGCCACCTGGGCGGCCGCCGACAATGGCGAGATCTATGTGCCGGACTTTTCCAAGACCGACGTGATGCGCGCCGTCTATCGCCTGCGCGGCTTCTCGAACGTCTACCTCTACGTGGCGCGGCCGCTGCAGAAGGGGATCATGTCCCACTTGCGTGAGGCGGAGGGCTCGCTGGTCTCCTACCGAGAAGTCGCCCAGAACCGGGCGCGCATCCAGACCATCTTCGCCCTCAGCTACATCGAGACCGCACTCCTGGTGCTGGTGGGGGCGGTCTGGCTGGGGATGGCCTCCGCCAATGCGATCACGGCGCCGGTGGCCCGGCTGGTGCAGGCCGCCGGCCGCGTCGCGGGCGGCGACCTCTCCGCGCGGGTCGACGCGGAGGCGGACCCGGACGAGATCGCGGTCTTGTCCCGCGCTTTCAACAGCATGACGCACGATCTTCAGGCCCAGCAGGAAGCGTTGCGACGCGCCAGCGTCGAGGCCGAAGCGCGCCGCCAGTTCATCGAGACGGTGCTGGCCGAGGTCAGCGCCGGCGTGATCGGCGTCGATGGCGACGGCCGGATCTCGATCGCCAACCGCCAGGCGGCCCTGCTGCTGGCCCTGCCGGACGATGCGCGGGGACGGCGGCTGGCGCTGGCGGTGCCCGAGTTCGCCAGCCTGGCCGCCGCCGGCCGCAGCGGCGAGGCGGAGGAGGAGATCGACGTGGTGCGCGGGCGCGACAACCGCCGCCTGCGCGTGCGCGCCAGCCAGAGCGAGGGCGGCCTGGTGCTGACCTTCGACGACGTGACCCGGCTGGTGGCGGCCCAGCGCAACGCCGCCTGGCGCGACGTCGCCCGCCGCATCGCCCATGAGATCAAGAACCCGCTGACGCCGATCCAGCTGTCGGCCGAGCGGCTGCGCAAGAAGTACCGCAAGGACATTCCGCCGGGCGACCTGGAGGTCTTCGACCGCTGCACCGACACCATCGTGCGCCAGGTGGGCGACATCGGTAGGATGGTGGACGAGTTCTCCGCCTTCGCGCGCATGCCGGCGCCCAAGTTCGCCAAGCTGCACGCCGGAGAGCTGCTGCGCGCCGCCGTGTTCGCCCAGCGGGTGGCCAGCCCCGACCTCGTCGTCGAGCTGGACGAGCCGGCGTCGGAGGCCGTGCTCTACGCCGACGGGCGCATGATCGGCCAGGCGCTGACCAATGTGCTCAAGAACGCCGCCGAGGCCGTGGAGGCGCGCCGCGCCAAGACGCCCCGCCTGAAGGGCCGCATCACCGCGCGCCTCCTGGTCAGCGACGGATCGGTGGCGATCGAGGTGGAGGACAACGGCGTGGGCCTGCCGGCCAAGGACCGGGACCGGCTGACCGAACCCTATGTGACGACCCGCGAGAAGGGCACGGGCCTGGGCCTGGCGATCGTGAAGCGGATCCTGGAAGACCACGGCGGCGAACTGGAGCTGGCCGACGCGCGGGGCGGGCAGGGGGCGCTGGCGATCCTGCGCCTGCCGGCCGCCGCGGCCGCGCGCAAGCCCAGCCCGGCCGGCGCCGTGAACGCATGACGAGGTGAAAGATGGCGGCTGACGTACTGGTGGTCGACGACGAGGCGGACATCCGCGAGCTGGTGGCCGGGATCCTGACGGACGAAGGCTACGACGTCCGCACCGCCAACGATTCCGAAAGCGCCCTGGCCGCGGTGCGGGCGCGCAAGCCCTCGCTGCTGATCCTGGACATCTGGATGCAGGGCGGCGGCATGGACGGCCTGGAGCTCCTGGACCTCGTCAAGACCCTGGACGCCGACCTGCCGGTGATCATGATCTCCGGCCACGGCAACATCGAGACCGCCGTCGCCTCCATCAAGCGCGGCGCCTACGAGTTCCTGGAGAAGCCCTTCAAGTCGGACCGGCTGATCCTGGTGGTCGAGCGGGCGCTGGAGACCACCAACCTCAAGCGCGAGAACCGCCGCCTGCGCACCCAGGCGATCACGCCCGAAGGCCTGCTGGGCCGCTCCGTCGCCGCCCAGCAGCTGCGTCAGATGATCGGCAAGCTGGCGGGCGCCAACAGCCGCGTGCTGATCTCCGGCCCCGCCGGCGCCGGCAAGGAGACCGTGGCGCGGCTGATCCACAACGCCAGCCATCGGGCGCGCAACGAGTTCGTGCCGATCAGCGCGGCCGGCATGACGCCCGAGCGGATGGACGTCGAACTGTTCGGCGAGGAGGGGGCGAACGGGCGGCCGGCGAAGATCGGCGTCTTCGAGCGCGCCCACGGCGGCACCCTCTACCTCGACGAAGTGGCCGATATGCCCCGCGAGACCCAGGGGCGCATCCTGCGGGTCCTGGTGGAGCAGCGGTTCCGCCGCGTCGGCGGCGACGCCGACGTGCAGGTGGACGTGCGGGTTATCTCCTCCACCTCGCGCGACCTGCGCGAGGCGATTGCCGAGGGCCATTTCCGCGAGGACCTGTTCCACCGCCTCAACGTGGTGCCGGTGAACGTGCCGGGCCTGGCGGAGCGGCGGGAGGATATCCCCGAGCTGATCGAGGACTTCATCGAGCGCATCTGCGAGGCCTCGGGGATGCCGCGCAGGCGCCTGTCGGACGACGCCCTGGCCATGCTGCAGGTGCGCGCCTGGCCGGGCAACCTGCGCCAGCTGCGCAACAATGTGGAGCGCATGCTGATCCTGGCGTCGGGCGCGCCTTCCGACCCGATCACCGCGGACATGCTGCCGCCGGAGGCCTCGGTGAACGAGCCCTCGACCTCGCTGGGCGCCGAGCGGATCATCGCCCTGCCGCTGCGCGAGGCCCGCGAGGTGTTCGAGCGCGAGTACCTGAACGCCCAGATGCTGCGTTTCTCGGGCAATATTTCACGCACCGCCGCCTTCATCGGCATGGAACGCTCAGCGCTGCACCGTAAGCTGAAGTCGCTGGGCCTCTCGGGGGCCCGGGCGCTGGAAGCCGAGGAGGCCTGAGTGGGGCGCATCGCGTATGTGAACGGGCGGTTCACGCCGCACGCCGAGGCGTTCGTGCACATCGAGGACCGCGGCTACCAGTTCGCCGATGCGGTCTATGAGGTGTGGGCGGTGTTCGGCGGCAAGCTGGCCGACCCCGAGGGGCATTTCGCTCGGCTGGAGCGCAGCCTGGGGGAGCTCTCCATCCCCATGCCGATGACCCGCAAGGCCCTGACCCTGGTGCTGAAGGAGACCCTGCGCCGCAACCGGATCACCGAGGGGCTGGTCTACCTGCAGGTCAGCCGCGGCGTCGCCCCCCGCGACCACGCCTTCCCCAAGGAAGAGGTGCGCCCGGCGGTGATCATCACCGCCAACCCAGTGGACCGCGCCGCGTCAGAGGCCCGGGCCGCCAAGGGCGTCGCCGTGGTCACCACGCCGGAGAACCGCTGGGGCCGCTGCGATATCAAGACGGTAGGCCTCTTGCCCAATGCCCTCGCCAAGCAGAAGGCGCGCGAGGCGGGCGCTGTGGAGGCCTGGTTCGTGGACGACCTGGGCCTGGTCACGGAAGGGGCTTCGTCCAACGCCTGGATCATCGACGGCGACGGCATCCTGCGCACCCGCGACACCAACGCCAACATCCTGCGCGGTGTCACGCGCCTGTCGCTGCTGGAGGTGGCGCGCGAAGCCGGGCTCAAGGTGGAGGAGCGGCCGTTCACGCCGGAGGAAGCCGTCGCGGCGCGGGAGGCCTTCATCACCGGCGCCGGGACCCTGGTGCTGCCGGTCGTGAAGGTCGACGGCAAGCTGGTCGGCGATGGCGTGCCGGGACCGGTGGCGGCGCGCCTCCGCCGCCTCTATATCGAGCGGGCCAAGGCGACCGCGGTCTGAGTTCACATCACCGCGATTGCAAGCGTCACGCTTTGCGGCATAGCGTGACCTCTGTGTGTGGGCGGATGGCCGCCCGTGAAATGAAAAAGGCGAAAAGCCATGAGTGACAAGAAACAGAACCTCCAGGACACGTTCCTGAACAGCGTGCGCAAGTCGAAGACGCCGCTGACCATTTTCCTGGTGAACGGCGTGAAGCTTCAGGGCGTGGTGAGCTGGTTCGACAACTTCTGCGTTCTGCTCCGCAGGGACGGGCAATCCCAGCTCGTCTACAAGCACGCGATTTCCACCATCATGCCGGCTCAGCCCGTGCAGCTCTATGAGCCGGCCGACGACGAGGCCGATTGAGCGCTTCCAAATTCGTTGACCGCGAGGCGCCCGTCCAGGGCGCCTTGGTGATCCATCCCGACCGGGAGGGCCGTGGCGGCTCGCGCCAGCCGCAGGCCCGCCTTGAGGAGGCCGTCGGCCTCGCCCTCGCCCTCGACCTAGAGGTCCGCGAGGCCTTGGTCGTGACCCTGCGCAAGCTGACGCCGGCCACCCTGTTCGGCGGCGGCAAGGTCGAGGAGATCGCCACGATCGTCGAGGTCGAGGACCTGGACGTGGTGGTGGTCGACGACGCCCTGACGCCGGTCCAGCAGCGCAATCTCGAGCGGGCCTGGAAGGCCAAGGTGATCGACCGCACGGGTCTGATCCTGGAGATCTTCGCTCGGCGGGCGCGCACCCGCGAGGGCCGGCTGCAGGTGGAGCTGGCGCGCCTCAGCTACGAGCGCTCGCGCCTCGTGCGCACCTGGACCCACCTGGAGCGCCAGCGCGGGGGCTTCGGCGTCATGGGGGGCCCCGGCGAGACCCAGATCGAGACCGACCGGCGGCTGATCGCCGACAAGATCGGGAAGCTGAAGCGCGAGCTGGAGGAGGTGCGGCGCACCCGCACCCTGGCCCGTTCGGCCCGCCGGCGCACGCCGTTCCCCAGCGTGGCGCTGGTGGGCTACACCAATGCCGGCAAGTCGACGCTGTTCAACCGCCTGACGCAGGCCGAGGTGCTGGCGGAGAACATGCTCTTCGCGACCCTCGATCCCACCCTGCGCAGCCTGAAGCTGCCGGACGGCCGCCCGGCCATCCTCTCCGACACCGTGGGCTTCATCTCCGACCTGCCGCACGAGCTGGTGGAGGCGTTCCGCGCCACCCTGGAGGAGGTGCGCGAGGCCGACGTCGTGCTGCACGTGCGCGACATCGCCAGCGAGGAGACCCACGCCCAGGCCGGCGACGTCCGCGCCGTGCTGGCGCGGCTGGAGGTCGATATGGACGAGCGGCGGATCCTGGAGGTCTGGAACAAGGCCGACCTGGTCCCCGCCGAGGCCCGCGAGGATCTGGCCGGCGACGCGCGCCGGGCCCATCCGCAGGCGGTGCTGGTCTCGGCCGCGACGGGGGAGGGGTGCGAGGCCCTGCTCGCCGCGGTCGCCGGCATGGTGGACGAGGCGCCGCCGGTGGAGGTGATCACGCCGGCGGGCGAGGGCGCGGCAGTGGCCTGGCTCTACCGCCACGGCCGGGTGATCGAGCGCGAGGAGGCCGAGGACGGGCGCGTGCGCCTCTCCGTCAGCCTCACCGCCCAGGCCCTCGGCCAGTTCGAGCAGCTGTTCCCGCAGGCGGCGGTGGGCGGGCGCTAGAGGGTCGCCAGGAACCGCTCAAGCGCCTCGTCGAAGCGTTCCGGCTGGTCGACGAAGACCGCGTGGGCCGAGTCCGGGATCACCTCGAACCGGCCCATGGGCAGCTTGGCGGCCATGGCGCGCTGGGCCTCGATCTCGGGCGAGCGGCTGGCCGCCAGCACCAGCGCCGGCTTGTCGATTTTGCCGATGGCGTCGGTGCGGTCCGGACCCAGCAGGTCTGAGACCAGCATGGCCGTCCCGATCGCCTCCGGCGTCTTCATGGCCTGGTCGAGGAGCGCGTCGATCTCCGCCTGGGGCAGCGGGCGGGTGATGATCGCCGAGAGCATGCCGGCCGTGTAGTCGCGCGGCGCACGGGCGTAGAGGCTGAGCATCTGCAGCTGCTGGGCGGTGGCTTGCGGCTGAGCCGCGGCGCCGGCCGCCCCGGACGAGATCGGCGCATCCACCAGCACCACGCCCGCCAGCCGGCCGGTCCCGAACGCCCGGACGTAGGCCGCCACGTCCTGGTCGCCCTGAGACCAGCCGACCAGCACGACCGATTTCAGACCATAGGCGCCGAGCACCGCCTCGAGATCGCGAGCGCGCTGCTCGGGCGTGTCGCCGAGCCCGGTGACGGTGGACTCGCCCTGCGACCGGGGATCGAAGGTGACCACCAGGCGGTCCTTGGCGAAGTGCGCCAGGTGGGGCCGCCACACGTCCTTGGTGATCCGCCAGCCCGGCACGAGCACCAGCGCCGGCTTTGCGGTGCGGACGCCTTCGGAGAGGAGGGAGATCTGCACCCCGCCGCCCACATCGACGCGGCGGGCAACGGGGGCGGCGGCGGCCGCCAGCGGCAGGGTCAACGCGATGGCCAGGGCCAGGAAAGCGGGGCGTAGGGTCATGGGGGGATTGGAGGGCCAGTCTGAACCGGCGTCGAGCGCGGCGCGGCGAACGGTCGGCGGTCAGCTTCGTTCGGCCGCCTTCGCCTCATCCCAGAGCGCGTCCATTTCGGCCAGGTCCGACTGCTCCGGCGTCTTGCCGCGTTCGGCGAGGCGCTGCTCCACATAGCCGAAGCGGCGCACGAACTTGGCGTTGGTGGAACGGATGGCGTCCTCCGGGTCCACATCCAGGGTGCGGGCCAGGTTCGCCACGACGAACAGCACGTCCCCCAGCTCGTCGCGCACCTTGTCGAGGTCGCCCGCCTCGATCTCGGCCAGCATCTCGCCGACCTCCTCGTGCAGCTTGTGGACCACATCCTCGACCGTGGGCCAGACGAAGCCCACCTTGGCCGCACGCTTGGAGAGCTTCACCGCCCGGGTCAGGCCCGGCAGGCCGAGGGGCACGTCGTCCAGCAGGCTCGCTGGCCGGCCCTTGGCTTCCCGCTCGGCGGCCTTCAGGGCGTCCCAGCCCTCCTTCTGGTCGGCCAGCGAGGCGTAGGTCTCGTCCGCGAACACATGCGGGTGGCGGCGGATCATCTTGTCGTTGATGGCGCGCGCCACGTCGTCGAAGTCGAAGGCGCCGGTCTCCTCGGCCATCCGGGCGTGGAACACCACCTGCAGCAGCAGGTCGCCCAGCTCGTCCTTCAGCTCGCCGAGGTCGCCGCGCTCGATGGCGTCGGCGACCTCATAGGCCTCCTCAACGGTATAGGGCGCGATGGTGGCGAAGGTCTGCTCCAGGTCCCACGGGCAGCCATCCTCGCGGTCGCGCAGCCGCGCCATGATGGCCAGCAGCCGGTCGATGGGCCGCAGGTCGGCGGGCGGGGCAGGGCGCGGCATCAGGGGACTCGCCAGGCGGGACTCGGGGGCCAGGATCAGCCGCGATCAGACCGCGCGGTCCGTCCCCGCGCAAGGCGGTTCGGCGTCAGCGACGCGCCACTTCCTCACCCTTGGCCAGACGGCTGGCGAAGCGGTCGAACACCCACTCGGCGTCCGACCAGGTCCAGTAGCCGCGCACCTGGCGGATGTCGGTCTCGTACCAGTGGTAGTCCACGGGCGTGACGGCGCCGTCCGCGTCGACGATCCGGCCCTTGATGGCCGCCCCGCCGATCCCGTGGCTTTCCATGGAGAGGCCGGGCTTGTCGCCCAGCTCCTTGAACGTGGGCCGGTTGGGGACCGCGTCGGTGAGGGTCAGGTCGATCCGTGCGCCGTCATGGGCGCCGCGCTTGGCGAGCGCGCGCTCCACCGTCTGCTTGAGGTCGGCGGTGAGCATGTCGGCCTCCCGCTGGCCGTAGGTCTTGGTGAACTTCTTCTGCAGGTCCGGCGCCAGGGCCACGCTGACCGAGGCCGGCGCGGCGGCGGCCGTCCCGGCGCTGGCCAGGACGGCGAGGGTGGCAAGGGTGATGAGGCGCATGCGCGTTTCCCGAAGCTGATCCGTCCCCCCTCCAATCTGGCCCTGCGCAGGCTCCAGCTCAAGGGGCGGGGTTCCGAAGCGTCAATCGACTCGACTCAGGCGCATGTTACGGACATTATCGTATAGGTTGTTGCAACACATAGGCGTCGCAAGAGTTGCATCGCGTCGGATCCTGTCCCGCCGGGCGGGCGCCTGGGCGGAGGCGGGCAGTGGCTTACCCAAATGTCCGGCGGTCGCGTCCTGCGCCGTCGATCCGCGCCGAAGGGGCCGAGGGCCGACCTGACGCGCCCATGCCTTGGGAGGGGCGAACATGACCAGCCGCGTGACACTTCAGATCTTCTCGGGCCGGCCCAATCCGACCCTGCTGCTGGACGATCGCCAGGAGCACGAGCTGCACGAGCGCCTCAGCGGCCTGAAGACCGTCACCGACCGTCGCGCGCCCGGCGCGTTCGGCGGCCTGGGCTACCGCGGCTTTATCCTGAGCCGCGACGCCACCCATCCGGCCGGACCGCTCAGCCTGCTGGTGCACGCCGGCGTGGCCGAGGGCGGGTTCCTCAGCCCCAGCCTGGTGGACGACAGCGGCGTCGAGGCCTGGCTGGGCGACATCTTCAAGGGGCATCTGAAGGGGCTGCCGGCGGGCTACCTGGAGGCGGCGCTGCGCCAGCCGGCCCAGGGCTTCCACCTGCCGCAAGGGGTGGTGGGCGGCTGTCCCGCCTGCCATGCCGCCGACGCGCCGGCCTACAACCCGGGCGCGTGGAACATCCCCGCCGTCCAGCCCTACAACAACTGCTACAACTACGCGAACAACCAGGCCACCAACACCTTCGCCCAGCCGGGCCGCGCGACCGGCCATCCGGCGGCGCAGATGCAGTGCGGCGACGTGCAGGCGGCCGCCACCTCGGATGGCCTTCACGCCGTCCCCAATTTCACCGGCAATCTTGGTCCCGGGCAGGGCTGGTACGTCGCCCTCGTCATCTGGCCGAACGTGGACTACCACTGGTACCGCCAGGACAGCGTCGGCTGCTGGTCGCACAAGCCGGGCCAGACGGCGGTGCGCAACGTCGACAACGGCGGCCAGCCGATCACCGACCCCCAGACCTGCGACCGGGGCCCCTATGTCAACTTCTGCACCTACATGGTCACCACCCGCGGCGTGCACATCCGCTGACCGCCAGCGCATCGGCCGTCCCGGCGGAGGGCCATGAGCATGGGCGGTTCGGACGTTCGGCTGGTGGTCGAGCTGGACATCCTGTCGGGGCGTCCCAACCCTCGTTGGCCGCTCGCCGCACCGCAGGCCGCGGCCTGGGCCGAGCGGCTGGCGGGGGCAGGGCGGCCCATCGCCAGCGGCCCGGCGCCCGCCCCGGCGCTGGGCTATCGCGGCCTAATCGTCCAGGGGGCTGCGACCCGCTGGCGGATCTTCGGCGGGCGGGTGGAGCGCGCCGGCCGGGTCCACCTGGATGAGGGCGCCGAGCGCGAACTGCTGGCCACCATGCCGCCGGCCCTGCGCCAGCAATACGGCCCGGCCTTGCCGCGGGGCCTGCAGTGAGGTGGTGGGCGGCTTTGTGGTCGGCATGGCTGACGTTGGCCACGCCGGCGACGTCGGCCGCGCAGGACCTGCCGGCGGCCCGCGCCTTCGTGGCCCACCTCTATAGAGCCTATGCGCGGGGCGAGCCGGACTATCTCGACCGCGAGGCGGGCAGGGTTTTCGCCCCGCGCCTGCTGGCCCTCATCCGTCGCGACCGCGCGACGACTCCGGCCGGCGAGGTCGGGGTCCTCGACGGCGACCCGGTCTGCGACTGCCAGGACGCCGACGGCCTGAAGGTGGGGCACGTGGCCGTGACGGCGCTGGGCCCGGGCCACGCGCGCGCCGACATCACCGTCCGCTTCCCGGACGGGCCCCGCGTCATCTCCCTCGACCTCGCCGCCAGCCACAACGCCTGGCGGATCGCCGACATCCATACGCACGAGACGCCGAGCCTGGTGCGCCTGCTGGAACGCGAGCTGCGGCGAGAGCGGCGGTAAAACGCGTCATCGGTTGCCGCGCGCGAAGTCCTCTCGCAGTCCCTCCTCTTTAGGGGAGGGACAGATCGCGAAGCGATCAGGGTGGGGGGACCGCGACCGGGCGCCGGGCTTGATCCATTGACCCCACGCCGCTCGCCTTCGGCGAGTCGAGCTTCCCCTAAAGAGGCGGGATGACAGCCTTGGCCTTGGTCGAGACCAGCGACAGCTGCGGGCGCTCCGCCGCGGCTCGGCCGCTGCGCCAGAGCATGCGGAAGGCCTCAATCGAGCGCATGAATTCGACTTCGGACGGGGCCGCGAGCGTTCGACCCGCCAGGCCCGACATGACCAGCTGCATCAGGAGCGGCCCGGCCTCTTCGACATCGGTGTCGGCCGGCAGCTCTCCGGCCTGTTTGCCCCGCGCGACGGCCTCGGTGAACATGGCCTCGACCCGGTGCATGGCCGCCGCGATCGGGGCGAAGCGCTCGCCGTCGCGGGCCAGCTCGAGCCGGGCCTCCAGGCCGAGTTTCGCCAGGACGCCATCGTCCCGGTAGAGCTCGACGAAGGTGTCCAGCACCCGGTTGACGATCGCGTCCAGCGGCAGGTCGGCGCCCAGCGGCCCCTCGATCGCCTGGGCGATCTCGGCCCACATGGTGCAGACCGTCTCGATATACAGCAGGTCCTTGGAGGCGAAGTGGTTGTAGATCGCCGGGCCGGTGATGCCGCAGGCGCCCGCGATCTCCTTGAGGCTCACATTGTGAAAGCCGTGCAGCGCAAACATGGACGCGGCCGCCTGCACAATGCGCGCACGGGTCTGGGCGCCGCTGCGCCCGGCGGGCCGGCCGGGAAACCTGGCGGCGATGATGGTCGGCGGGGCAGGGGATCCGGTCTTCACGCCGCCGCGCTCCGCCCGCTGAACCGGATGTGCAGCTCGCGCATGCCGTGGACGATGAGGCTCGGATGGTGCGGCGGGTCCAGCACCGGCCTCGCAAGCTCGATCTCACCCAGCCGCGCCAGCAGGATCGAAAACCCCGTCATCAGCTCCTGCTTGGCCAGCAACCTGCCGACACAGAAGTGCGTGCCGACGCCAAACGCCATGTGGGCGGCGGCGTTGCTGCGTTCGATGTCGAACTGGTGCGGACAGGCGAACTTGGCCGGATCGCGGTTGGCGGCGGCGTAGCGGACCATCACGATCGCGTCCTTGGGGATCGTCACGCCGGCGATCTCCACCGGCCGCGTCGCCCGCCGAACGAGGCCCTGGACGGGGCTTTCGTACCGCAGCGACTCCTCGACGAAGCCCTTCAGCAGCGCCGGGTCGGCCCGCAGCTTCGCCATCTGCTCCGGGTGGCGCAGCAGCAGCCACAGGCCGTTGGCCAGGGCGCTGATGGTGGTGTCGTAGCCGCCGGCGATCAGCTGCTCCATGAGGCTCTGCAACTCGTGCATCGAGAGCGGTTCCTCGCCCTCCACCGCGGCGTTGACCAGGCCGGAGATCAGGTCCGGCCCCGGATTGCGGCGCCGGTCCTCGAACTGGGCCGCGAGGAAGTGCTGCATCTCCAGTTCGACTTCGGCGGTGGCGCGCAGCTCCGCCTCGCTCATGGCCACGGACGCGGGGGAGATGATCGCGTCGCACCAGGCCTTGAAGGTGGCGATCTCGTTGCGGTTCAGGCCCAGCTGTTCGGCGATGATGATGCCGGGCAGGGGCAGGGCGAAGGCCGAGACGAACTCGCATTCGCCCTGGTCGATGAAGCCGTCGATCAGGTCGTTTGCCACCTCTTCGATGTGCGGCGTCAGCTGCTGGACGCGGAGGACGTTGAACACCTGGTCGAGCAGCTTGCGATAGCGCCCGTGGCGCGGCGGGTCGGTGCGCTGAAGGGTCTGCACATGCCGCCAGCCGCGCTGGTCCAGCACGTCCTGATACATCTGATAGCCCGCGCCATTGACCCCGAACCCCAGCTCCACGTCGTTGGAGAAGGTCTCGCAGTCCTGCAGCACGGCCCGCACGTCGGCATAGCGCGTCACCACATACATGCCGGTCTCGGGCATCCGGTAGACGGGCTCATGTTCGTGCAGCAGGGCGTAGAAGTCATAGGGGCGGCTCTGGACCTGCGGGTCCATGAGGCTGAAGTCCTCGACCCTGGCCGTCACGGCGCCGGACGCTTCCATGGTGACCTCCTAGGTCGGATATATATTATCAGTCATTCATTTATGGGGAGCGAGTCAAGACGGCTGGTTTAGCCGCCAGCTAAAGAGGTCAGGGCAGCGCCGGCTTCGCTGGACGGCCCCTCGGGCCGCTCACACCGCACAGAGCGCAATTGCTTCGCCGCCACCCGCCGAAAACGCCACCCAACCCGTGTCATCCCGGTTTCGGCGAAGCCGAAGACCGGGACCCAAACCGCGCCTTCAGCCGACGCTGAACATGTGCTTGGTCTGATCGCGCCGCTTCGGACTCTTGCTGGTGCGCATTCCGGGCGGCTGAGTCTGCTGGCTTTCCCGGATCAGGGTGAGGAGGCCGCCGAGGCGTTTGTTCTCGAGCACGGCTGTCTCGGTGACACGCCGCAGCTTGTCAAAGGTGCGGTAGGGCATGCTGCGGCCCTTGTAGCGGACCTCCTGGCGCCCATCGGGGAAGTCCACGACTTCGACCCGGCGGCCGATCGCGGCCTGGGCGAACTCGGACGGCTCGATCATGAAGAGGATGTTGTCGTACTGCAGGGTGAGGGACTGCGACAGCGTCCGCTCGGCGCGCCAGGTGAAGGCTTCGTCCAGCCGGTCCCTGGGCTGCATCGGCCGGTGCAGGTCCTTGTCGTTGAACGGCGCCTTGGCGAAGCGGGCGTTGTAGTCGGCCATGAAGGCCGGCAGGAAGGCGTTGCCGTCGTCCATCGTGCAGACGCCGGCGAGGCGAAGCTCCTTCACCAGCCGGTCCTGCAAGGTCTTGTTGGCGCGTTCAACGCGGCCCTTGGCCTGGCTGGAGTTGGCGCAGATGATCTCAATGCTCAGCGCCTACCGGTTTCGGCGTAGCCGAAGACCGGGCCCAACCAGCCGCCAGGCGTCGAACGCTCCGGATGGGACGCGGCCTACGCGCTGCCATCTCCCGGCAGCATCTACGCCTCGCTCGACGTTGGGTCCCGGTCTTCCGCCTCTGGCGGAAACCGGGATGACACCGGAGAATTGTTCGCTAGGGCCAGCGATCCGAGGTCGGTTCGGAAACCTGACCTGCAGCGCAGCAGACGGCCACATATCGTTTGCGCCTAAGGAAGATTATCGGAAATTATGGATGGGCTGAACGGGCTGGAAGCTCAGCTCACCCCGGCAAACTCAGCTCGCCTCGCGCCAGGCGCTCAAGCGTTTCGACGAAGAACCCTGGCTCCTGGGCCTTTACGCGGGCTTCCAGAGTCTCGGGCGTGTCTCCCGGCGCGATGGCGACGCTGCGCCGGGTGATTTCCGGGCCGTGGTCGTATTCCTCGTCGACGGCGTGGATGACGATGGCGCTTTCGGTCAGCCGCGCCGCCATAACCGCCTGGTGGACGCGCGCGCCGTACATGCCTTCGCCGCCGAACTGCGGCAGCGGGCCTGGATGGATGTTGAGGATGCGGCCGGCATAGGCGCCGAGCGTCTTCGGCCCCAGGCGGCGCAGGTAGCCGGACAGGACGATGAGTTCGACGCCGTGCGCCTGCATGGCCTCGGCCAGCCGCGCATCCGCCGCGTCGGGATCCTTCTGGGTCGGGACGCACAGCGCCGGAACGCCCGCGGTCTCCGCGGCGGCCAGGGCTGCGGCGGTGCGCATGTTGCTGACCAGCAGCCGCGGCTCGGCGGCCAGGTCACCAGCGCGGATGGCGGCCACGATCGCCATGGCGCTGGAGCCGTTTCCGGACGCGAGGAAACCCAGCTTAAGTGGCGGTGTCATCGTGTGTTTTCCGCCGCCATCTCATGTATCACGCGAAGGCCGTCGAAGGCCGGCTCGACGCCTGCCGGGAGCTCGGCGCACAGGGCCGCATAGTCCAGGTCGATGTGCATGTTGGTCAGGATCGCCCGGCGCGGCTTGACCCGCGCGATCCACTCCAGGGCCCGGTCCAGGTGCGCGTGGGTCGGGTGCGGCCGGCGGCGCAGCGCGTCCACGATCCAGACGTCCAGTCCCTGGAGCGCCGCGAACGCCGCCTCGTCCAGGCCCACCACGTCGCTGGAATAGGCCACGTCGCCGAACCGGTAGCCCACGGAGCGGACTCCGCCGTGGTCCTGGTCGAAGGTGGTCACCGGGATCGCGCCGGACGGGCCGTCCACCGACCAGGCCTGGCCATGGGCCGGGATGGCGTGGCGGTCGCAGATGGCCGGATAGCCGCCCTCGCCCTCGAAGATGTAGCCGAAGCGGCGCATCAGGCTGGCGTCGGTGGCCGCGTCCATCCAGCACGGGATGCGCGCCTGCTGGCGCAGGTAGAAGGCGCGCACATCGTCCAGGCCGTGCACCTGGTCGGCGTGGTCGTGGGTCAGCAGCACGGCGTCCACGCGCTTGACGCCGGCCTTGGCGGTCTGCAGGCGCAGCTCCGGCGAGGCGTCCACCAGCACCGTGGTCTGGGCCTGCGGGTCCTGCGCCCCCTCCCCCAGCCGACGCACGAGCAGGGAACAGCGGGTGCGGAAGTTCTTCGGCTCGGCCGGGTCGCACACGCCCCACTCGCCGTCGGCCCGCGGCACCCCGCCGGACGAGCCGCAGCCGAGGATGGTGATCTCCAGCGCCGCCGTCATGGCCGCGGGATCCGGTCGAACAGGGCGAAGAAGGCGTCCGTCGTGCGCGCTTCGGCCTCGTCCAGGCTCCAGCCACGGACCTGCGCCAGCCTGGCCAGGACATGGCCCACATAGGCCGGCTCGTTGCGGCGGCCGCGGTACGGCACAGGCGCGAGGTAGGGGCAGTCGGTCTCGATGATGATCCGCTCGGCCGGCATGTCCGCGATCACCGCGCGCACGTCCTCCGCCGCCTTGAAAGTGGCGATGCCGGAGACCGAGAACCAGGCGCCCAGGTCGGCGCAGCGCCGCGCGAGCTCGGGGCCGGAGGTGTAGCAGTGCATCAGGAGGCGAAACGGCCCGCGGGCGAATTCGTCCTCCAGGATCTCGCCCATGGCCGCGTCGGCCTCGCGGGTGTGGACCACCAGCGGCAGGCCCGTCTCGCGCGCGGCCGCCACATGGGCGCGGAACACCTGGGCCTGGATGTCGCGCGGGCTGAGGTCATAGTGGAAGTCGAGGCCGCACTCGCCGATCCCGACCACGCGGAGGTCGGCCGTCAGGTCGACGAGAGTCGAGGCGGAGAGCCCTGGGTCTTCCTTGGCCTCGTGCGGGTGGGTGCCGACCGTGCACCAGATGTCCGGTGCGTCGGCCACCGCGCGGCAGGCGGCGAAGTTCGAGACCCGGTCGCAGATGTTGACCATCAGGCCGACGCCCGCCGCCCGGGCGCGCGCGATCACCGCCTCGCGGTCGTCGTCGAATTGCGGGGCGTGCAGGTTGACGTGGCTGTCGATCAGCATGGGTCTTTTTGCGGCGGGGCCTTAGCCGCGGGCGGCTTGGCGAAGCTCCGACAGAGCGGTGAACAGCGCGTCGGCGCGGTCGAGGTTGAGCGCTTCCACCTCGCGCGGCAGGCGCTGCAGCGTCTCCCACGCTGCGGCCCAGCGATCAAGCGGGCCGATCCCCTGCCCGGCCTGGCCGGTCGCGAGGCGATGCACCCGGTCCGACAGGCGCTCGAACAGCAGCATGAACTGCGCCGGGCCGTCGCCGCGGCGGAAGCCCTCCGCCAGGGCCAGGGCGCGGGTCTCGTCCACCCGGGGCAGGTCGGCCAGGAGGTCGCGGGCCGCATCGTCCATGGCCAGGGCCGCGCCGGCGGCGAGGCTCAGCGCGCGGCCCGGCGCGCCGTCGGCCATGGTCGCCAGGCGCAGGGCGTCCTCGGGATTGGCGTCGGTGCGGGCGGACACGAAGGCGGCGGTGGCCTCGACCCCCAGCGAGGCGAAGGCCAGGCGCCGGCAACGCGAGCGGATGGTGGGCAGGAGACGGCCCGGCGCATGGCTGACCATCAGCAGCACCCCGCGCGGCGGGGGCTCCTCCAGGGTCTTCAGGATGGCGTTGGCGGCGTTGGGGTTGAGATCGTCGGCGGCGTCGACGATGGCCACCCGGTGCGGGGCGCTGGCTGGCGACTTGGAGAAGAACTCGGCCAGGCGCCGCGCTTCGTCCACCGGGATCACGCGCCGCGGCTTGCCGTCCGGCCCCTCGCGCTCCAGCACCAGGAGGTCCGGATGGCTGCGCGCCATCACCTGGCGGCTGACCGGATGGGCGGGATCGGCGCCCAGCACGCCATGGCGGGCGTCGGCCGGCGCGCCCAGCAGGCGCCGCGCGGCGCGATAGGCGAAGGTGGCCTTGCCCACGCCCTCCGGGCCGGTGAGCAGCCAGGCGTGGTGCAGGCGCCCGCGAGCGCGCGCCGCCTCGAACGCCGTCTCGGCCGCGTCCTGGCCCTGGAGCTCGAACACCTCCCGCGGATGGGCGACCTCGAGCTCAGCCATGGACCGCCAGCCGCCGCTGCACCGCGTCCCACACCTGCGCCTCCACGGCATCCATCGAGGCGGTGGCGTCGATCAGGGCGCAGCGGTCCGGCTCGGCCGCCGCGATGGCGCGGAAGCCCTCGCGCAGCCGCTGGTGGAACGCCTCGCCCTTGGACTCGAAGCGCATCTCCGCGCCGGCCCGGGCGTGGGCCCGCGCCAGGCCCGTTTCCACCGGCAGGTCGAACACCAGCGTCAGGTCCGGCCGCGTGCCCTCCAGGACGTGGGTCTCCAGCGCGCCGATCAGCCGCTCGTCCGTACCGCCGGCCGCGCCCTGATAGGCGCGGGTGGAGTCGGCGAAGCGGTCGCAGACCACCCAGGCGCCGCGCTCCAGCGCCGGGCGGATCACCCGCTCGATGTGGTCGCGGCGGGCGGCGTACATCAGCAGGGTCTCGGTGATCGGGCTCCAGCGATCGGCGGCGCCGCGCAGCACCAGGTCGCGGATGCTCTCAGCGCCCGGCGAGCCGCCCGGCTCGCGCGTCGCCGCCACCTCGCGGCCTTGGGCGCGCAGGCGCGCGGCCAGGCGCTGCACCTGGGTGGATTTCCCGGCGCCCTCGCCGCCCTCGAAGGTGATGAACCGACCGCGTGCCACGCGGCCAAATTGGCCGGTTCGGAGCGCTTGTCTAGTGTCCCGATTCCGAAGTTCGCAAGCAGCTGTGGCGAGCTCGGACGAACTTCGGAATCGATAAGGACACTAGGCAGATATTTGTTTCTAGTGTGCTTTTTGGATCTGAAGTTCGCTCCGGCGCTCGACCCGGAAGCGGGCGAACTTCAGATCCAGCACACTAGAAGCTGTGGAGCACGCGAGCGTCCGCGAAGCCGATCTGCGCCACCCGGTCGCGCAGGGCGTAGGCCGCCACCTCATCGTCCGGAGCCGGGATCACCACGCGGTAGAGCGTGGTCCCGTCGCGCTGCAGCGGCTCGATGGAGGCCTGGCCGGCGGGCGCCAGCTGGCTCACCGCGCGCTGGGCGTTGGCTTCGCTGGAGAACGCGCCGGCCTGGATCCGCAACGGCGAGGCGGCGCTGGGGCCGGCCTGGGCGATGACCTGGGTCTTCGCATCCAGCGGGTCCGCCAGCGGCTTCGGCGCCGTCGGCAGGGCGGGAAGTTCCGCCTGCGACACCGCGGTCGGCGCGGCGATCGGCGTCACGGCCGCCGCGATCGGCGCGTCGGAGATTTCCGCCCCGGTCACCGGCGGCAAGGCCTGGTCCGCAAAGGCCCGCGCGCCAACCTGTTGGGCCTGGGGCGCGGAGGCTTTCATCACCTGGCCGGCGACGGCCTTGCGCGAGGAGCCGGCGGCCAGCTCCATCACCGGGTCGATGTCGGCGGTGTCCGAGAGCGCCGAGGCCGCAGCCGGCGCAGCGGCCAGCGCCCTGGGCGGGGCCGGCGGCAGGCGGGTGGCCAGCGGGCGGTTCGACGCGGGGCGGGCGTCGGCATAGCGCACGCCGGCGTCGGGTCCGAGGAGCGGCGCGGGGCCCACGTAGCGCACCCGCACGCGGGCCAGGCCGGCGCGGTCGTAGCCCAGCTGGCGCGCCGCCTCGTGGCTGAGGTCGATGATCCGGCCGCCCACGAAGGGGCCGCGGTCGTTCACCCGCACCTGCAGCCTCTTGCCGTTGTCGAGGTTGGTGACCTCCACGATCGACGGCAGCGGCAGGGTGGTATGCGCCGCGGACACGGCGTTCATGTCGAAGATCTCGCCGTTGGCGGTGGCCTTCTCGTGGAACTCGTCGCCGTACCAGGAGGCGACGCCCGTCTGATCGTAGTCGGGCTGCTCTTGCGGCACGTACCAGACGCCGCCCACCTGATAGGGCGAGCCTACCTTGTAGACCCCCTGCCCCGGCACGGCGTGGCCGGGCGCAGGCTTGGCGCCGCCGTCCAGGCGGTTGGAATAGCGCGGCTGCACGCTGGCGCAGGCCGCCAGCGAGGCGCCCGCCATCAGCACGAGCGCCAGCCGCACGGTCCGACTGTAGTTCCGGGAAATCGCCATGGTCCGCCTCCGACTCGAGCCCCATGGTCGGCCGCGATCCTTAGGACGGGGTTAACCATGCGCGGCCATGGAGACGCAGCCGCCGGGCCTGCTATAGGGCGCGGGCGCCGGACGGGTGGCCGAGTGGTTTAAGGCAGCGGTCTTGAAAACCGCCGTGGGTGCAAGCCCACCGTGGGTTCGAATCCCACCCCGTCCGCCACAGCCCCTTCCCCTCCCGCCCTAGGTCAGATTCGCCGCCGGATAGCAGGCCGCGGCCGAGAGCGGCACCGCGATCTCGGTGATGGCCAGTTCCAGGGTGTAGGAGCCGGTGACCGTGACCGTGCGGCCGCAATCGGCGCTGCCCGCCAGGAAGGTGGGATGGATGTCGGGGCCCACATAGCGCGACTGGGCGAAGGTCACCGTGGCTGTGGTGCTGCCGCAGGTGGTGGCGTTGACCGCCCAGCAGCGGGCGGCCTCGGCGACGGCGAAGTGCATGCCGTTGATCGCGCTGGCCAGCTGGGCCGTGCTGATGACGCCCATGACCAGCATGACGAACATCGGCAGGATGAAGGCGTACTCCACCGCCGCCGCGCCACCCTCGTGCCGCCCCCACGCCCGGATCGTCCGTCGAAGCCGCATCAGAACACCCTCATCCAGGCGGTGTGGGAGATCTGTCCCGGGAAGCTCTGGGCCAGCGTCAGGCCGGGGAACATGGCCTGGTAGTTGTAGCGGGCCTGGACCTGCACATAGATCTCGGGCCGGGCCTGGGGCTCGCCCACGTCGCCGCAGTCGTTCGGCTTGTCGTCGTCGGCGTGGGCCTCGAACTTCAGCGTGCCGTCGTCCTTCAGGCAGTACCAGCCCTCGTCGATCGGCGTCTTGATCGAGATGTCGTGGCCCAGCGAGGTGCCGCTGGCGGCGGTGATGATGGCGCTCTGGACGTCGGGACAGACCACGGTGACCGGCGTGTGGATGGTGTCGCAGGTGGTCAGGATGACCTGCGCCCCGGCCTGGCTGGCGGCGGCGACCTCGGAGGCGATGTAGGCGTAGCGGCCCACCTCGGCGACGTTCATGAGCGCGCCGGCCAGCAGCGTGCCCATGAGCGCCATCTCCACCGCGGCGATGCCGCGCTCGTCGCCGGCGAACCGGCTGAAGAAGCGGGCGCGGCGGCTCACGAGACCAGCTGCCCCCGGCCCGGCATCTGCGAGTACGGCAGCGTCAGGCCGGCCTGGTGGCATTCGCCGTGATTGATGATCTGGGCGGTGCCGTTGACCCGCAGGTTGTCGACCACCATGCCGAAGCAGGACAGGCCGTTGCTGGCCTTGTTCACCGCGCCGGAGAAGGTGACGCTGGCGTGCGGCGCATAGACCATGCCGGTGATCGCCCAGGTCGGGCTGTTCCCGGCGAAGGTCAGGTCAACGCCGCCCGTGGTGCGCGGGTCCTGGTAGATCGCCATGCCCTTCCAGACGCCGGTGGTGGGCGCCTTGAAGTCGAGCGAGCCGCCGCCGACGAAGCCGTGGGTCCGCGAGTTGTCCGTGCCCGTGAAGACGATGGTCAGGGACGAGTCGAACTTCGTCTCGATGGAGTAGCCGTTCATATCCAGCTGGCCGTTGCGGATGATCAGCACGGTGCCCGGCGCGCTGGACTGGATGAACACAGGCCCGTTCAGCTTCATGTCGCCGCAGACATCGATGACGGCCCGGTCCTCGATCCCCAGCAGCATGTTGTTGGACGGGAACGGCGGATCGTTCTTCTTGTTCGGCGCCGTGTAGTAGTCGCCGCCGCACTTGTCGGCCGGGATATTGGCCTTCAGGCCGGAATAGGGGTCGAACAGCGCCCCGACATTGGAATTCTGCCGCACGGCGCAGCCGTCCGACACGCCATGGGCGTCCGCGACGTCGGCCTTGAGGCTGTGGCCGTTGCACTGGGCGTCGGTGTTGGACATCACGTTGCAGCCGGTGAGGTCGGCGTCGGGCGCGCCGTTGGTGCGGATGCCCTGCGAGGCCCCGCTGCCGGCGAGCGCCAGGATGCAATATTCCCGCGGCGTGTTGGCCTGGATGGCGACCGCGCTGGCCATGATCCGCTTGGCCGGCGCGCCGTTCAGGGTCATGTCGCCGCCGAAGCCGACCACCTGGGCCAGCAGCAGCGGCTGGGCGCGCTCGATCACCACGCTGAAGCAGTTGGTGTTGCCGTTCGGGCAGGTCGCCGCGTTGCTTGCGGTGATCTGCACGCCGTCCACGCCCTGGCGCAGGCCGTACTGGGCGGCGACGGCGCGCGCCTCGACGGCATAGCCTTCAGGCGTGCCGTTGGTCGCTGCGGCGATGGCCGCGGAGTCGGCGGCGATCTGCAGGCCCCGCTTGCCCGCATACCAGGATGCGGTCTCGGCTCCGATCCCGAGCGATCCGACGAGCACCGGCATCGCCAGGGCCGCGACGACCGAAATGTTCGCGCGCCGATCGGTGAAAAGTCGCCGGAAAAACCGTTGGATATCGAGCATAGTCAGGCCCTCCTATTGGGGGTGTCGCCCAAGGAGTGTCTGAAGACTTCGTAAATTCGTCGTCGAAGGACGTGGTTTCGATGTCGGTAAGGCTGTTCGCCCCTCAGCTCACCTTTTCCACCTTTGCTGTGAGCCGAGGCCGCACATAGGCATGCCGCACGAAGCGGATGGTGCTGGGCAGGAACATCCCGAACTGCGGGTGATAGTCGTAGACGACGTCGGTGACGATCGCGCTCTCGTTGGCGGCCAGGTAACCGGAGGGCACGCCGGGATCGTCGGCGCCGGTGTAGGCCTTGTTGGCGGTCCAATCGACGCGGATGGTCCCGTGGCTGTCGGCGCTGACGCTGGAGACGCGCTGCTGCACGGCGAGGTTCGGGAACGGGTGGATCATCGAGACGCTGGCCGCGAAGATGTCGTCGAGATCGGCATTGGAGACCTGGTGGCTCTGGGCGGTGATGTCGGCGATCGCCGCGGCGATGTGGGAGACGTTGCGCTGGGCCTCGTAGACCTCCAGCGCCTCGGCCGCGGCGATGTTCAGCATGAAGATCACCGGGAAGATCAGCACGAACTCGATGGCCGCCGCGCCGCTGCAATCGCTGGCGGTCCGGCGCAGATGGCTGCGGAGGCGGGCCCAGCTCATTGGTAGGGTTCGTTCTTGAACGCCAGCCGCGAGCCCAGGGTGACGCTCATGGGCCCGCTGCGCCCGAAGGCGGTGGCCAGGAACGGGGTCATCAGCGGCCACTGGTAGTCGACCTTGACGATGATGATGTCGCCCGCGTGGCCCGCGTTGAAGCTGCCGTCGGGCGGGCTGGTGGCCACGCTGCCGGCGTCGATGAACTTGGAGAACCGCTGCACCCCGATCGCCACGCGGCTGCGGCAGCTGACCAGGTCGCCGCCCAGCTGGTCACAGATCTGGTCCTTGAACGCCGCCGCGCTGGTGGCGACGTCGTCGCGGTTGGTGCGGATGCGCCGCGAGGCTTCCAGGACGGCGTTGTCGAGCCCGCTGGTCATCATCGCCAGCATGGAGATCTCGAGCAGCGACAGCAGGCCGAAGAACAGTAGCGGGGCCACCAAGGCGAACTCCACCGCCGTGGCGCCGCCCTGATCGCGCAGGAATGCGCGGCCCTTCCGACGGTCTCGTTGCCACCTCGACATGTGGCGCAACTTGGCGCTGCAATCCGAACGAGGCGTTAATTTGCGCGCTAAAGTAGAGTAAATACGCAATTAACCGGTCAAAATAAGGAGCAGTTATCCGTCCGGGGCTACTCAATCATCGCGAGTATCGGATCCACAATGCGAGTGTTCCGCGATGATGCAGACGCCCAGGCGCCGCTGGCGACTTCCTCGCCTCGACAGTCGAGGCAATGTGGCCGTGGTGGCGGCGCTTTCGATGGGGCCGATCTGTATTGGCAGCCTCGGGGCGATCGACCTGGCGCGGGCGACCAGCGCCAAGGCGCAACTGCAGGACGCCCTCGACGCCGCGGCCCTGGGCGCGGCGCGGACCAATTCCGTGACCAATTCGGACCTGCAGGCGGCGGGCGCGCGCTTCCTCAGCCAGAATCTCTCCCTCGGGACCGACTTCCGGCTCGCCGCCTCGTCCTTCAGCTTCGGCGATGGCGGCAAGGTGGAGGCGAGCGCGCGGCTGGAGGTGACGCCCTTCGTGGCCGGCCTGCTGACCGGGGGCGGGCCGATGGTGGTGCAGGCCTCGTCAGAAGTGGTGCGGGCCAGCGACAAGGTCGAGGTCGCCCTGGTGCTCGACAACACCGGGTCCATGGGCGACGGCACCAAGCTGTCCGACCTGAAGGCGGCGGCGACCAACTTCGTCACCCAGATGGAGGACGCGTCCAAGAAGGCGGTCGAGGCGGACTCGGTGAAGATCGGCCTGGTGCCCTTCTCCAACACCGTGCGGCTGGACCCCACCTATGCGACCGCCGCCTGGATGGATCCCAGTGGCTCGTCGCCGATCAACGACGAGATCTTCACGACGGCGTCCGGGACCCAGCACGCCAACCGCTACACGCTGTTCGCCAACCTCGGGACCACCTGGCGCGGCTGCGTGGAGATGCGGCGCGCGCCTTATGACGTGCAGGATGACACGCCGACCACGGGCCCGACGCTCTACACGCCCTATTTCGCCGTGGACGAGCCGGACAAGAAGAGCACCGGCTACGGCCAGGACTACCAGAACGACTATCAGAAGGACGACCTCAGCGGCACGAACTGGCGGGTCCTGCAGGGCAGCGTCACCAAGTACAACAAGACCCACAACGCCAGCCTGACCACCTCGTTCGGGCCCAACGCCGGCTGTGGGCTGAACACCACCCTGATGCGGCTGACGACGGACTTCTCCAGCCTTCGCACCGCGATCGCGACCATGAACGCGAGCGGCAACACCAATATCCCGATCGGCATGGCCTGGGGCTGGAACGTGATCTCGCCCAACGGCCCCTTCAAGGACGCGGTCGCCTACGGCACGCCCAAGTACAAGAAGATCGTCGTCCTGATGACCGACGGCGAGAACACGATGGATCAGCGCGACACGCCCAACAACGGCACCTATGCCGGCACGGGCTACATCTGGCAGGGGCGCGTGCTGAAGCCCGATGGAACGCCCCTGACCACGGGCGCCTCGGACGCGGAGCGGACGGGGGCGCTGGACGGGCGGCTGACCAAGATCTGCAACAACCTGAAGGCCAAGGACGTGGAGATCTACGCCATCGGCGTGGGCGTGACCTCGTCCAGCGCCGCCTTGCTGCAGGGCTGCGCCACGGCGAAGGACTATTATTACGACGTCTCGGACTCCACGACCCTGTCGGCTGTGTTCCAGAGCATCGCCGGCCAGATCGCGGCCCTTCACCTGTCGCGCTGAGGCCCTCCAGGTCCCCGCGCCTGGGCTCCGGCCAGCGGCTGGTGTATGCGCGGGCCATGGCGGAGGCGGAGATCCTGGTAGACGCGCGCGGCCACCGGTGCCCGGTGCCGACGCTTCGCCTGCGCAAGGCGCTGGAGGCCGCGGCGCCCGGCGCGCGGGTGCGGCTGCTGGCGGACGATCCCATGGCCCGGATCGACGTGCCGCACTTCGCCGGCCAGGTGGGCGCGCGCCTGCTGGCGCAGGACGACCGCGACGGCGCCCTGAGCTTCCTCGTCGAGAAGCCTTAGCCGCGCAGGCCGCCCAGTTCGGACGGCAGCGGCAGGCGGCGGTGGCGGTGCAGCTCCAGCTCGACCTCGGTGGCCAGGGCTCCGCCGAAGAACAGCGCGTTCACGTTCCAGCTGAGCCAGATCAGGAAGATCACCACGGTGGCGACCGAGCCATAGGTGGCGCCGAACTGGGCGATCTCCTCGACGTAGAAGCCCAGGGCCCAGGAGGCCAGGATACAGAGCCCCGCCGCCGCCGCCGCGCCTAGGACCGAGGCGACCCACACCACGGGCTCGCTGGACATGGCCCAGCGGTAGATCAATGTCATGCCCAGCATCATGCCGGCGCTGCCCCAGGTCCATTCGCTGTAGAGCCACAGCGCCCCGCGTAGGGGCCGCAGCTGGAAGGTCTCGCCCAGGATGCGCAGGCCAAAGAAGGCGAAGGACAGCACGCCCAGCATGCCGAACGCCGCCACCAGCACCCCGAGGGCCAGGAGGTTGAAGCCGAGGAAGCCGCGCGGCCGGTCCTCGTCATGGATGAAGGAGAGGCCCGCCAGCAGGGCCTTGAAGCCCCGGTGCGCCGCATAGCCGCCGACCAGCAGGGCCACGCCGCTCTGCACCGAGATCGAGCCGTGCGGCGCCTGGGCCAGGCGCACCAGCTCGCTGCGGAAGATCAGCTGGGCCGCGGCCGGCATCAGCCGCGCCAGCGCCTCCCCCTGCTCGGCCACCCGGGCCGGGTCGGAGAGCAGGCTGTAGAGGCCCATGGCGATGGCGATGGCCGGGAAGATGGCCAGCATGGCGAAGAAGGAGACGCCGCCCGTGTAGAGCATCACATCGCGGCCCCAGAGGCGCGACAGCGCACGGCCCAGCACGGTCAGGCTCAGCCGCAGGCTATAGGCCAGGTCCAGGTCCCGGTCGCGGACGCGGCGGATCAGCTGCAGGACAGTCATGCGGGGAAGATGGGCATGCTTGGGGGGATGGGGCGACTCAGCGGCGAAACAGCGGCCCTGACATTAACGGCGCGCCACCCGGGTTAGAAGGTGGCGCGCCGCCGATGGGCGTGTCGTTCCATCCGGACCGTCCGCCGCTTCGAGGGACGGGAGAGCGCGACGACCGATCCGAGCCGCAACCTAGAATTCGGCGGCTGAACCCAGCCTGAACGACGCCTTCAGGTAACTTGCTGTCCAGCAGACTTCAGGACGCGGTCGCCAGGGCGCCCGCCGCCTCGAGCCGGCCGATGTCGGCCTCCGAGAAACCCCAGTCGGCCAGGGCCGTGCGGCTGTGGGCGCCGACAGCGGGCGGCGGTCCCTGGATCGCGCCCGGCGTTTCGGAGAATCTTGGCGCAGGCGCGGGCTGGGTGACGCCGGCGACCTCGACGAAGGTCTGGCGCGCCTGGTTGTGCGGGTGGCGCGGCGCCTCGTCCAGGTCCAGCACCGGCGCGAAGCAGACGTCGGTGGCGCCCATGAGCTGCGTCCATTCGGCCTGGGTCTTCTGGCCGATCACATGCGCCAGCTTGGCGCGCAGGTCCGGCCAGAGGTCGCGGTTCATCTGCTGCTGGAAGTCGGGGTCGTTGATGCCGGTCTTCTCGAGCAGCAGAGCGTAGAACTGCGGCTCGATCGAGCCGATCGACACCCATTTGCCGTCCGAGCATTGGTAGGTGTCGTAGAAATGGGCGCCGCCGTCGAGCAGGTTGGTTCGGCGCTGGTCCTGCCAGACCCCGGCGCCCTTCATCCCGTAGAACATGGCCATCAGCGAGGCGGCGCCATCGCTCATGGCGCAGTCCACCACCTGGCCGCGGCCGCTCTCGCGGGCCTGGATCACCCCGGCCAGCAGGCCGAAGGCCAGGTAGAGCGCCCCGCCCCCGAAATCGCCCACCAGGTTCAGCGGCGGGACCGGCTTGTCGGCCGTGCCGATGGCGTGCAGGGCCCCGGTGATGGCGATGTAGTTCATGTCGTGTCCGGCAGCCGAGGCGTAGGGGCCGGTCTGGCCCCAGCCGGTCATGCGGCCGTAGACGAGCTTCGGATTGCGCTTGAGCACGACCTCGGGGCCCAGGCCCAGGCGCTCCATGACGCCGGGCCGGAAGCCTTCGATGATGGCGTCGGCGGCGTCCATCAGCTTCAGGCAGGCCTCGACCGCCTCGGGCGACTTCAGGTCCAGCGCGACGGAGCGGCGGCCGCGCTCTGTGACGGCGCTCGGCGCCCCGCCGCGCCCGCCCTTGCGGTCCACCCGCACCACGTCAGCCCCCAGATCGGAGAGCAGCATGCCGCAGAAAGGTCCCGGGCCGATGCCGGCGAACTCCACGATCTTCAGGCCGGTGAGCGGTCCCTGGCGCATGTGTCTTCCTCCGTCTGGCGCAGGAGTAGGCGGCTTGCCCTTCGGTCAGCCAAGAGGCGGGCCGGTCAGCCGCCGCCCGGCAGCGACTGGCCGTCGTCGATGGTGATGACGCTGCCGGTGATGGCGCGGGCCGCGGGGCCGGCCAGCATCAGGAACGGCGCGTCCAGGTCGGTCGCGTCCATCAGCCGGCGGCGCGGGAAGCCCTTCAGCTGCTTCTGGCCGCCTTCGGTGGGCCACCAGTCGGCGTTGATGGCGGTCTCGATATAGCCCGGGCAGATAGCGTTCACGGCGATCCCCTTGCGCGCCCACTCCCGCGCCAGGCCCTTGGTCAGCATGGCCACGGCCGCCTTGGAGCTGCAGTAGGCGGAAAGCCCCGGCAGCACCGTGTGGCTGGCGATCGAGGCGACATTGACGATCCGGCCCTCGATGCCCGCCGCAATCATGCGCCGCGCCGCCGCCTGGGCGGCGAAGAAGACGCCGCGGACGTTGACGTCATAGGTGCGGTCGAACTCGGCCACCGAGAGGTCCAGGGCCAGCCCCTCCCCGCCCACGCCGGCGTTGTTCACGAGGATGTTCAGAGGCCCCAGCGCCGCCTGCGCCTGGTCCATGGCCGGCCCGATCGTCTCCGCCTGCGCCACATCCAGGGCCAGGGCGATGGCGCGACCGCCCTCGGCCTCGATTGCCAGCGCGGTGGCCTCCACCATGTCGAGCCGGCGGGCCGTGAGCGCCACGGCGGCCCCCTCCCGCGCCAGCAGGCGGGCGAAATGTTCGCCCAGCCCGCCGCTAGCTCCCGTGACGAAAGCTACCTGGCCCTTCAACTGCGGCTCCATCCTCAACCTCCCCCTGCGACAAGAAACGCTTCCGCAACCTGGAAGCGGCTATGGGACACTCTCTTTCGGCCCAGCGCGATTCCATGCTTAGAGAATCTCGGGCTTAAGCGGATGGGGATATGGCGGCAGGGGTCCAGGCGCGAGTGCTGATCGTCGCGCGCGACGATTCCACGGCCGGTCCGCTCGCCGAGGGGCTGGACCGGCTGGGCTGGCGCACGGTCACGGCGCGCAGCGAGATCACGGCTGCTGCGGCCCTCTCCGACCTGCAGATCCAGGCCGCGATTGTCGATCTCTCGACCTTTTCCGGCGATGTGGGCGCGCTGGCGGGCCGTCTTCGCGCCGCCTGCGCCCCACGGCGCCTGCCGATCATGGCCATGGGCGATCCGGATCCGTTCCAGAACGACCGCGGCCTGGACCTGACCCTGGCCGGCCCCCTGCACCCGGCCCAGGCCGCCATGCGGCTCGAGACCCTGGTGCGCACCGCCGTGGCCGAGGAGGAGTTCGAGGTCCGGGTCGAGACCTTCGGCGAGCGCCGCCACAGCCTGGACGCCCCCGAACTCGACCCCAGCCCCTACCGCGTCCTGGCCATCGGCGAGCCCGCGCCCCAGTTCCTGGCGCTCTCCAACGCCCTGGCCCGCAACGGCGCCCAGGTGGTCGGCGCGTTCACGGCCTTCACCGCCTTCGACTACCTGCATGAGCGGCCGTTCGATTCGGTCGTGCTGTGGGCCGGCGAGACGCCGCAGGAGGCGCTGTCCATCGCCGCGGGCCTGCGCCGCAACACGCGCCTCTACCACACGCCCGCCCTGCTCTACATGCGCGAGGACTCCTCGATCACCGCGTCCGAGGCCTTCCACCGCGGCATTTCGGATGTGGCCTCGCCGGAGACGGCTGAGGGCGATACGGCCCTGCGGGTCGTGGAACTGGCCCGCGCCTACCGCCGCCAGAAGTCGATCCGGGCGGCCCTGGACCAGGCGCGCAACTCGGGCCTGATGGATGCGGCCACCGGCCTCTTCACCCGCGACCTCTTCGCCGCTCACCTGATGCGCCTGGCCAAGAGCGCCCAGGCGCGCAACCGGCCCTTGAGCGTCTGCGTCCTCAAGGTGGCCGAGAAGGCCGACCTGACCCAGCCCCGCGCCGGCGGCTGGGTCGCCCGCGCCATCCCGCAGATCGGCTCGATGATCGGGCGGCTGGTGCGCGTGGAAGACACCGCCGCGCGCCTCGCCCCCGAGGTCTTCGCCCTGGCGCTGCCGGCGACCCCGCTGCAGGCGGCTCGCGCCGCCGGCGAGCGGATCGCCGCGGTGATCGGCTGCACGGCCTTCGAGGCTGGCCACGGCGCCACGCCGTTCGTGGTCGAGTTCGACCTGGGCGTGGCTGAGGTAGCCTCCCCCGAAAGCGTGGGCTACGCCTTGGAGCAGGCGGCCGCGATGGCCCACACGCTCAAGGCGAGTTGATGAAGGGCTTACCGCCAGGCGCTCCGGCCTGGACCTACCTCATCCCCGTCGTCGTCCTGGGGCTCGTGATCCTGCGCAATTCGCGCGCGCGGACCCTGCGGGTCGAGCGGCTCTGGATCTCGCCACTGATCGTGGTGGCGATCTGCGGCATGGCCCTCTACGCCAGCCCGGTCCCCGGACCGGTCGGCCTGGCGGTGGACGCACTTGCGCTAGGGCTGGGCGTCGCGCTGGGCTGGTGGCGCGGCCGAGCCAGCACCTTCACCGTGGACCCGCAGACCCATGTGGTGACCAGCAAGGTCTCGCCCCTCGGCATGCTGCTGATCCTGGGGATCGTGGCGCTGCGGTATGGCCTGCGCAGCGCGATGGCCGGCGGCGCCTCGGCGCTGCACGTCTCCGCCGCCGAGTTCGCCGACAGCTTCCTGCTGCTCGCGATGGGGGTCGTCTGCGCCCAGCGGATCGAATGGTACATCCGGGCCCGCAAGATGATCAACGCCGCGCGGGCCGCGAAGGCCGCCTGAGTCCCTACTTCGGCGCCGGCGGCGGGAACAGCGGGGCCGGCTGGCCGGGCGCGGGCGTTGGCGCAGCGGCCGGTGCGGGGCCTGCCGGCGCGGCCGGCCCCATCTGCTGCAGCTGCTGGAACGCCGCCCCCAGCTTACCGCCGCTGGCGTTGAGATCGCCGCCGCAGCGCTTCAGCTCGCTCTGCAGCTGGGCCTGGCCGCTGAGGCTCTTGCCCGAGGCCACCAGGATCGCCGTGAGGTCGCCCGTCTGGCTGCGGGCGGCGAGGCGGCCCAGGTAATAGAACGTGCCCCGCGTCGCCGCGTCGCGGTTCTTCGGATCCCGCGCCAAGAGGTTCATCACCAGGATGCAGCGGCCATCGGCCGCCGCCGCGGCCGAGGCGCGGGCGGTGGGGTTGGCGGCGGTCGGCGCAGCTTGCGCCGCGCCCGCACCCAGCAACGAGGCCCCGACCAGGGCCAGAACGACTGTTCGCAAGGTAATCTCCGAATCTTCATCGCCAGCCTGCGCCTAAGCGGCGAGCTTGGCCAATTCCGTCAGCACCTTTTCGGCGGCGTCCAGGCGCTGCTTGGGGGTCTCCCACTCGCCTTTCACCACAACCTTGTGGTCGGGCCGCAGCCGCCAGGCCACCTGGTTCTTGGCCATGAAGGCCACCAGGCTGCCGGGGTTCTTGAAGTCGTCGTTGCGGAAGGTGACCACCGCGCCCTTCGGGCCCACGTCGATCTTCGCCACATTGGCTTCGCGGCACAGGCCCTTGATGGCGACGACCTTCAGGAGCTGGTCGGCCTCGGGCGGCAGCGGGCCGAACCTGTCGATCAGCTCGGCCGCCAGGGCCTCGCGGTCCTGCGCCTTCTCCGCGTCGGAGATACGGCGGTAGAGCGCCAGGCGCACGTTGAGGTCGGGGACGTAGGCCTCCGGGATCAACACGGCCGCGCCGGTGTTGATCTGCGGCGACCAACCCCGGTCGGCCACCTCCTCGGCGCCGGCGCGGGCCTTCAGCTCGTTGACCGCGTCCTCCAGCATCTGCTGGTAGAGCTCGACCCCGATCTCCTTGATGTGGCCAGACTGCTCCTCGCCCAGGAGGTTGCCGCCGCCGCGGATGTCCAGGTCGTGGCTGGCCAGCTGGAAGCCGGCGCCCAGGCTGTCCAGCGACTGCAGCACCTTCAGCCGCTTCTCGGCCGAGAGGGTGATCTGCTTCTCCGCCGGCGTGGTCAGGTAGGCGTAGGCCCGCGCCTTGGAGCGCCCCACCCGCCCGCGCAGCTGGTACATCTGGGACAGGCCGAACATGTCGGCGCGGTGCAGGATGATGGTGTTGGCGGTCGGGATGTCGAGGCCGCTCTCCACGATCGTGGTCGACAGCAGCACGTCGTACTGGCCGTCGTAGAAGGCGCTCATCACCTCCTCGAGCTGGGTCGGCGCCATCTGGCCGTGGCCCACCACGAACTTCACCTCGGGGACCTGCTCGCGCAGGAAGCGCTCCAGCTCGGGCAGGTCGCTGATCCGCGGCGCGACGAAATAGGCCTGGCCGCCGCGGTACTTCTCGCGCAGCAGCGCCTCGCGCAGGACGACCGGGTCCCAGGGCGTGATGTAGGTGCGCACGGCCAGGCGGTCGACCGGCGGCGTCGCGATGATCGACATCTCGCGAATGCCCGACAGCGACATCTGCAGCGTCCGCGGGATCGGCGTCGCCGTCAGGGTCAGCATGTGCACCTCGGCGCGCAGCTCCTTCAGCTTCTCCTTGTGCTTGACGCCGAAGTGCTGCTCCTCGTCGACGATCACCAGGCCCAGGTCCTTGAAGCTGACCTGCTTGGAGAGCACCGCGTGGGTGCCGACCACGATCTCGACCTCACCCTTGGCCAGGCCCTCGCGGGTCTCGGTCGCCTCCTTGCCGGGCACCATGCGCGAGAGGCGGCGCACGCGCACCGGCCAGCCCTCGAAGCGCTCGGAGAAGGTCTTGAAGTGCTGGCGGGCGAGCAGGGTCGTCGGCGCCACGATCGCCACCTGCTGGCCGCTCATGGCCACCACGAAGGCCGCCCGCAGCGCCACCTCGGTCTTGCCGAAGCCCACGTCGCCGCAGATCAGGCGGTCCATCGGCCGGCCGGCGGCCAGGTCCTCCAGGACGTCGCCGATGGCGTTGAGCTGGTCGTCGGTCTCCTCGTACGGGAAGCGGGCGCAGAACTCGTCGAAGAGGCCGCTGGGCGGCTCGGTGGCGCTCGTCACGCGGGTGGCGCGCTCGGCGGCGATGCGGATCAGACCATCGGCCATCTCGCGCAGCCGCTCCTTGGCGCGCGCCTTGCGGCCCTGCCAGGCCGCCCCGCCCAGGCGGTCCAGCTGCACGCCCTCGCTGTCGGTCCCGTAGCGGGTCAGGAGGTCGATGTTCTCCACCGGCAGGTACAGCTTGGCCTCGCCGCCGTACTGCAGCTCCAGGGTGTCGTGGGGCGCGCCCTGGACATCGAGGGTCTTCAGTCCCTCGTAGCGCCCAATGCCGTGGTCGATGTGGACCACCAGGTCGCCGGGCGTCAGGGCCGAGGCCTCGGCCAGGAAGTTGGCGGCGCGCCGACGCTTGCGCGGCCGGGCCAGGCGGTCGCCCAGGATGTCGGTCTCGGAGATGACCGCCAGGGTGTCGGTCTCGAAGCCGGCGTCCAGCGGCAGCACCACGCGCTGCGGCTTCTTGGGGTCCGCCGCGCGGGCCGCGTCCCAGTACGGCGCCAGCGGCAGGCTCTTCAGCCCGTGGTCGGCCAGCATGTGGCCCAGGCGCTCGGACGAACCCTCGGTCCAGGAGGCGAACAGCATCCGCTTGCCGGCCGCGGACAGCTTGGTGGCGTGGTCCACCGTCGCCTCGAACAGATTGACGCTGTCCAGCTTGCGCTCGGCCGAGAAGTTGCGGCCGGCGCGCGCACCCATGTCGATGACCGCCTCGCCCTCGGCCTCGTTGAAGGCCGAGAACCGGCGCGTGGCGCGCACGGCCAGCGCCTCGTTCCATTCGGCTTCGTCGAGGTAGAGCCGCGTCGGCTCCAGCGGGTGGTAGTGGGTGCGCCGCTCGGTGTTGGCGCGGGCCGCATAGGCGTCCTCGACCATCGCGAGTCGCTCGGCGCGCGCGTCGCGGGCCAGGTGGTCGAGGGCGATCACCGTCTCGGTCGGCAGGTAGTCGAAGAGCGTGGCCAGGTCCGGGTAGAACAGCGGCAGATAGTGTTCCATGCCCGCCCGCCGGCCGCCCTCGGAGATGGTGGCGTAGAGCGGATCGTCGCCGGGCGCGCCGAAGGTCTCCAGATAGCCGGTGCGGAAGCGGCTGACCGCCTCCTTGTCCAGCAGGGCCTCGCTGACCGGCAGGAGGGTGATGTCCTTCAGCTGTCGGGTGGAGCGCTGGGTCTCGGGATCGAAGCCGCGGATGCTCTCCAGCGTGTCGCCGAACAGGTCCAGGCGCACCGGCTCCTCGGCGCTGGGCGGGAAGACGTCGATCACGCCCCCTCGGATGGCGAACTCGCCCTTCTCCGAGACGGTTGAGGCGCGGCTGTAGCCGTTCACCGCGAAATAGCGCTCGAGGTCGGCGATCTCGACCGTATTGCCGACCCGGGCCGAATAGCCGGCGCGCTTCACGGCGGCTATTGGCGGCACGCGCTGGACGAGGGCCGGGACCGTCGTAACCAGCAGGCGCGGCCCCTCCCCCACGCCCGCCGCCAGGCGCGACAGCGTGGCCATGCGCTGGGCCGCGACGCCGGCCGAGGGGCCGACCCGATCGTACGGCAGGCAATCCCAGGCCGGGAAGCTGAGGATCTCGATCCCCTGGGCAAAGAATCGGAACGCGTCCACGAAGGCCGAGAGCCGCGCACCGTCGCGGGCGACGAACACCGCGAGCCCCTTCCGCGCCCGCACCAGGTCGGCCATCACCAGGGCGTCGAAGCCCTCCGGCGCGCCGACGAGGTCCAGGCGGCCGGGATCGTCCGCCACCCGGCGCATCTGCGCCTGGCTGGGCGGCCGGTTGCCGTCAGCCATGCCCGCCGCTCCCGTCGCCCAGCGAGGCCTTATGAGCTTCGTCGCGGAAGGCCTTGAGTTTCTGCATCAACGGCCCGTCGAATTCGGCCGGAGTGGGCTCGCGTTCCAGGATCCAGCCATAGACATCCTGGTCCGCCTGCTCCAGCAGGGCCTCGAACCAGTCCAGTTCGGCGGGGGTAAAGGTCGGGACATGCCTGTCCGCGAACGGCCCCAGGATGAGGTCCGCTTCCCTGAAGCCCCGCCGCCAGGCGCGCAACTTCAGTTTCTTCAGGCGGGCGTCGAGGCTCGTCATCAGGAGGGGCCGGATATAGAGCGGCGCGTGGGGTTGCGCCAGTCGGGTATGTTGCAAGCATGCGGCCGGAGATTCTGTTCCCGCTTTTTGCGCCGATCGGCACGCTGAAGGGCGTGGGGCCGCGCGTGGCCCCGTTGCTGGAGCGCGTGGCGGGCCCGATCGTGCGCGATGTGCTGTGGCTGCAGCCACATGCGGTGATCGAGCGGGCGCGGGCGCGGCGGCTGTCCGACGCCGTCGACGGGCGGGTCATGACCTTCGAGGTGACCATTCAGGACTACCAAAAGCCCCGCTCGCAGGCCCAGCCGTGGCGGGTCCAGGTGGCGGACGACAGCGGCCTGATGATGCTGGTCTTCTTCGGCCGGTTCGGCGACCAGCTGCAGCAGCGCCATCCGGTGGGCGCGCGCCGGGTCGTCTCCGGCAAGGTCGAGGAATCCAAGTTCGGCCGCCAGATGGTCCATCCGGACTACACGGTCGACCCGGCCAAGGCCGACGAAATCCCGGACATCGAGGCGGTCTACCCCGCCACCGAGGGCCTGCCGCCACGACGGGTGCGGGCCTTTGCGCACGAGGCGCTGGAGCGGGCGCCGGAGATGCCGGAGTGGCAGGACCCGGCCTTCCTGGCGCGGGAGGGGTTCCCCAACTGGCGCGAGGCCCTGAGCCGCCTGCACAACCCGACGGGCGAGGCGGACCTCTCCCCGCTCACGCCACATCGCCGGCGCCTGGCCTATGACGAGCTGCTGGCCCACCAGCTGGCCATGGCCCAGCGCAAGGCCGCGCGCCGGCGCGAACCGGCCGCCCGCATCGCCGCCGGGGGGCTAGCCGGCCGTATCCGCGCCGACCTGCCGTTCGCCTTCACCGGCGCCCAGGAGCGCGCCCTGGCCGACATCCGCGCCGATTTCGCCGCCGGCGAGCGGATGAGCCGGCTGGTGCAGGGCGACGTGGGCTCGGGCAAGACTGTGGTGGCCATGTGCGCCATGGCCGACGTGGCCGACTCCGGCGGCCAAAGCGCCCTCATGGCGCCCACCGAGATCCTGGCGCGCCAGCACTTCGAGACCATCTCGGGTCCCTTGGGCGCGCACGGCGTCGGCGTCGTCCTGCTGACCGGGCGCGACAAGGGGGCGGTCCGGGCCGAGAAGCTGCGCGCCCTCGCCTCGGGCCAGGCGCAGGTCGCGGTCGGCACCCATGCGCTCTTCCAGGACGAGGTGGCCTTCCACCGCCTGCAGCTGGTGGTGATCGACGAGCAGCACCGGTTCGGCGTGGCCGAGCGCCAGCGCCTGCAGGCCAAGGGCGAGGCGGTGCACCTGATCGCCATGTCCGCCACCCCGATCCCGCGGACCCTGGAGCTGACGATGTACGGCGACCTGGACGTCAGCCGAATCGATGAGAAGCCGCCCGGCCGCACGCCGGTGGCCACCCGCGCCGTGCCCATGGGGCGCGTGGGCGAGATCGTCGGACGCCTGCGCGAGGCCGCGCAAGGCGGCGCCCAGGCCTTCTGGATCTGCCCCCTGGTCTCGGAGTCCGAGGTCAGCGACCTGGCGGCGGCCGAGAAGCGCGCCCTGGCGCTGCGCAAGGTCATCGGGCCCAGCGTGGGCCTGGTGCACGGCAAGATGCCGCCCGCCGAGAAGGATGCGGTGATGGCCGACTTCGCGGACGGCAAGGTCTCGGTCCTGGTCGCCACGACCGTGGTCGAGGTCGGCGTCAACGTGCCCAACGCCACCATCATGGTGATCGAGCAGGCCGAGCGATTTGGCCTCGCCCAGCTGCACCAGCTGCGGGGCCGCGTCGGGCGGGGGTCGCGGGAAAGCGCCTGCGTCCTGCTCTACGACCCGCCGCTGTCCGAAACGGCCCAACAGCGGCTGGACATCCTGCGCCGCACCGACGACGGCTTCGTCATCGCCGAGAAGGACCTGGAACTGCGCGGCGGCGGCGACGCCCTGGGCCTGCGCCAGTCCGGCCTGCCCGACTACGTCTTCGCCGACCCCTTCGCCCACCGCGAGCTGATCGCCATCGCCGGCGACGACGCCCGGCTGGTGGTGGCGCGGGACCCGGAGCTGAAGTCCGCCCGGGGCAAGGCGCTGCAGGTGCTGCAGGAGCTGTTCGACTGGAAGGCGGGCCTGGCGCTGCGCGACGCCGGCTGACGAAAATGTCGGCTCCGGGACGGGCGCTGCGTCCTGGGGCAGACCGCCGGTGTGTGCGCGGCCGACAGGAGGACCCCGTGAAGCATCTCTGCCTCGTCTACGCCGTTCCCGGCGCCCTTTCGGGCCTCACGCCGGAGGAACAGCAGGCTCTGGACCGCGACAGCCTGGCCTATGACCGCAAGCTGATGGCGGAGGGCCACTTCATCGCCGCCTCGGCGCTGCAGGCGGTCAGCACGGCGCGCACCCTGAGGCGGCGAAGCGGAAAGACCATGATCGTCGACGGTCCGTTCGCCGAACCAAGGAGGTCCTGGTCGGCTTCATCTTCATCGAGGCGGCCGACATGGATGAGGCCCTCGCGATCGCCGAGGGGATCCCGATGGCGCGCTACGCCGCCATCGAGGTGCGGCCCGAGCTGGACTTCGGTTAGACGCGCACCATCCGCTTGCCGCGGTTCTCGCCATGCAGCAGGCCGATCAGGGCGCGGGGCAGGTTCTCCAGCCCGTCGATGATGTCCTCCTGCACCTTCAGGCGCCCGTCGTTCACCCAGCCCTGGAGGTCGGCCAGGGCCCGGTCGTTCTGGTCGGCGAAGTCCATGACCACGAAGCCGCGCAGGGTCAGGCGCTTGGTGACGATCAGGCCCGGCACCCCGCGCGGCCCGTGCGGCGGCGGCGCGCCGTCGTACTGCGAGACCGCGCCACAGCAGGCGATGCGGCCGTGGGTCTTCATGGCGAAGAGGCAGGCCTCGAAGATGTCGCCGCCGGTGTTGTCGAAATAGACGTCCACGCCCTCGGGACAGGCGGCGCGCAGCTGGCGCTTGAACTCCGGGGATTTGTAGTCGACCGCCGCATCGAACCCGAGCTCCTCCGTGAGCCAGCGGCCTTTGGCCTCGCCGCCAGCCACGCCCACGACGCGGCAGCCCTTGATCTTGGCGATCTGGCCGACGATCGAGCCCACGGACCCTGCGGCGGCAGAGACCACAACCGTCTCGCCCGGCTTCGGCTGGCCGCATTCCAGGAGGCCGAAATAGGCGGTCAGCCCCGCCACGCCATAGACGCTGAGCAGGTGCGTCTGCGGCGTCAGGTCGGGCAGCGGCGTCAGCCGCTTTGCCGGCAGGACCGCATATTCCTGCCAGCCGGTGTCAGCGAAGACCAGGTCGCCGGGCTTCAGGTTCGACGCACGGGACTCCACGACCTCGGCCAGGGACCCGCCCGCCATCACGTCGCCGGCGTTGAGGGCCGAGCGGTAGGTCGCGCCCTGCATCCAGGCGCGGTTGGCGGCGTCGAGGGAGACGTAGCGGGTCTTCAGCAGCACCTCGCCCTCGCCAGGCGTGGGACGGTCGGCGGTGCGCAGGGCGAAATGGTCCGGCGCCAGGGCCTCGCCGCCCGGCAGGCGATCCAGAACGATCTGGCGGTTGGTCATGGCGTCCTCCCTTTGGTTTGGACGCGACCATCTCACCGCCGCAGCCAGGCCGCCAGCCGCTGCTTCGCGTCCGCCTCGATGTCGGCGTAGAACAGGTTGAACCCCGGGGCCTTGCGCCGGTCGGCCCAGGAGCCGCCGGGCTGCAGGGAGGCCGACTTGGGCCGCGTCACCTTCAGCACCCCGCCCTCACAGCGCGCCGCCACCTGCCGCGCCAGGAACGCCGGGCGCGCGCCCCATTCCAGGCCGGTGGCGTTGGCGGCGCCCAGGTGCAGGCGCGCCGGCGCCGGCTGGTCGGTGACCGCCCCCAGGATCGGGTTGAAGCAGAGGGCCGGCCGCGGGTTCAGGTTCACCAGCTCCCCCTGCCCGTTCCACACCAGGGCCCGGTCCAGCAGCCGCCGCGCCGCATCAAACTCGCCGTCGTAGACATAGGCCCACGAGGCCAGGCAGCCGGCCTCGGCGCGCGTCCGGCACGGGGGGATCGGCGGGGTGTCGGCGGGAACCACGGTGTCGATCAGATAGGCGGCCACCAGGCGCGCGCGCACCTGCGGGTCGGCCGCCACCTCCTCGGCCAGCAGGCGCTGGGCCAGGGTGCCGCCCTGCTCCACGCCGACGATCAGGAACGGCCGGCCGCCATTGTCGTGCGCCAGGTACCAGCGGAAGGCGTCGCGGACGTCGCCATAGGCGAACTGCCGCGCCTCGCGGGCGTCCTCGCGCAGGGTGGTGAGGCTGTAGAGGCTGGCCTGGCGATAGCGCGGCGCATAGATCCGCCCCACGCTGACGAAGGGGCCCACGTAGTTCGGCGCCATCACGTCGCGGAACTGGCGAGTGGCCTTGGCAGCATCCAGCCGGGCGTTCCAGTTGCGGCCGCCGTCGTAGGTGGTCGGGGCGATGAAGAAGACGTCAGCCACGTGCGGATCGCTCGGCGACGGCCGCAGGTGCCAGGCCTGCGGGCGCGCGTAGTCCGGCGCGGTCGGTGGCCGATAGGTCTGGTACGGCACCTTCGGGTCGAGGGCGGTCGACACCAGGTCGCCCCAGTAGCTCACCACGCCCACCACTAGCAGGATCAGGAGGCTGAGCAGGCTCGCCAGCCACCAGCGCGTGCGCCGCGGGGCGGGCTCGGCCATCAGCGGTACGGGTCGGGCTGGCTCAGGAAGCGGCCCACATATTCGCCGATGCCGTCTTCCAGCGAGGTCAGGGGCGCCGAATAGCCCGCCGCCGCCAGCCGCTCCATCTTGGCCTCGGTGAAGTACTGGTACTTGTCCCGGATCGCCGGCGGCATGGGGGTGTACTCGATCTGGGCGTTCTTGCCGGCGGCGGCGAACACCTGGCGCGCCATGTCCTCGAAGGTCCGCGCCGTGCCGGAGCCAAGGTTGTAGATGCCATTCACCTGCGGATTGTCGAACAGCCAGCGGGTCACGTCGGCGGCGTCGCGGACGTAGACGAAGTCGCGCTTCTGGCCGCCGTCAGGCACGTCCTTGCGGTAGCTCTTGAACAGCTGCACCGCATGGCCCTCACGGACCTTGGGCCAGATCTGCGAGGCCACCGACTTCATCGAGTGCTTATGCTCCTCGTTGGGCCCGTAGACGTTGAAGAACTTCAGGCCCACCCACTGCGGGGGCGCATAGTCGCGCAGAGCCTGGCGGGCGGCGAAGAGGTCGAACAGCGCCTTCGACCAGCCGTAGGTGTTCAGCGGGCGCAGGGCCGCCAGGGCCTCGTAGTCGTTGTCGTCGTCGAAGCCGTGCTCCCCCGACCCGTAGGTGGCCGCCGACGAGGCGTAGACCAGCCGCCGCTGGCGGTCTGCGCACCAGCGGAACAGGTCGCGGCTGAGCGTGAAGTTCGAATGGACGATCTTGTCGGCGTCCGGCTCAGTGGTCGAGGAGACCGCCGCCATGTGGACCACCAGCTCGACATCGCGCCAGCGCTTCTCCAGCCAGTCGAACATGTCGGCCGGGGCCACGAAGTCGCCCAGCGCGTGTTTGGCGAGGTTGCGCCACTTGCCGAGGTCGGCCTCGTGCAGCCGGTCGCAGACGACCAGGTCCAGGTCGCGGTCCTCGGCCAGCTTGGCGACGATGTTGGAGCCGATGAAGCCTGCGCCACCGGTGACGAACACGATCCGCCGGGTCATGGCTGGCCCTCCTTCATCCGCGCGATCGCCGCGCTGGTGGAATAGCCGTCGACGACCTCGGCCAGCTTCACCTCGCCGCCCCAGCTCTTGACCAGGTCGCCGCCCACCACCTCGCTCTCGGCGTAGTCGGCGCCCTTGATCAGCACGTCGGGCCGCGAGGCCTCGATCAGCCGGATGGGCGTCAGGTCCTCGAAGGGCGCGACGAGGTCGACGCTGCGCAGCCCCGCCAGCACCAGGGCGCGGGACTCCAGGTCGTTCACCGGCCGGCCCTCCCCCTTCAGCTGGCGCACCGAGGCGTCGGAGTTCACCCCCACGATCAGCCGGTCGCACCAGGTGCGCGCCTGGGCCAGATAGGCCACGTGGCCGCGGTGCAGGATATCGAAGCAGCCGTTGGTGAAGCCCACCTTCAGCCCCTGGGCGCGCCAGCGGGCCACCTCTTCGGCCATCCGTTGCGGGGTGGCGATCTTTCCCTCGGCGTGGGCGGTGCGCGCGACCAGCACGGCCTCGACCAGCTCGTCGGCGCTGACGGTGGCGGTGCCGGCCTTGCCGATGGCCACGCCCGAGGCGAGCTGGGCGAAGGCGATGGCGTCGTCGAGCTCGGCGTCCGCCGCCAGGGCCAGGCCCAGGGCCGCCAGCGCGGTGTCGCCCGCGCCCGAGGCGTCGAACACCTCCCGGGCGGTGGTCGGGTAGTGGCGGACCGGCTGGCCGCGCAGGCCCAGCGAGACGCCCTTGCCGGCGCGGGTGACCAGGACCGCCTTGGTGGCCCAAAGCTCCAGGGCCCGGGCGATGGCGGCCTCCATCTCGGTGTCGGTCTCGGTGGGCAGCTCGGTGGCGTAGGCCAGCTCCGCCGCGTTCGGCTTCACCAGGTCCACCTCGCCGTAGCGGGAGAAGGACCGGGCCTTGGAATCGACGATCACCTTGGCCCCGCTCTGGGCGGCCGCCTCGCGAGCGGCGGCGATCACGGCGTCGGTGACCACCCCCTTGCCGTAGTCGGAGATCAGGATGACACCCGCGCCGCGCGCCGCGTCGCGGATCGTGCGGATCAGCCGGTGCTCGATCTCGCCCGCCACGGGCCGGCTCTCCTCCAGGTCGACGCGCAGCAGCTGCTGGCTGCCCGAGATGAACCGGGTCTTGAGGGTCGTCGGGCGCTCCGGGTCGGTGACCAGGTAGCCCTCGATGGCGGGCTCCTCGTCGCCGACCAGGCGCGAAGCCTCGTGGCCGATGCCGTCGCCGCCGACCAGGCCCACCAGCGCCACCGAGCCACCGAGCGCCGCGACGTTGCGGGCTACATTGCCGGCGCCGCCCAGCATTTTCAGCTCGCGCGTGCGCTTCAGCACCGGAATCGGCGCCTCGGGCGAAACGCGGCTGACCGAGCCGTAGACGAAACGGTCGACCATCAGGTCGCCCACGCAGGCGACACGCTTGGCGGGAACCTCGGCCAGGAGGTGCTGAAGGGCGGCCAGATCCATGGCGTTAGGCTGTGGAACGCGTCGGGTTGGCGGTCAAGCCGGATGGACAGCCGCGTGCAGGGCCTTCAGCTGCGCCAGCAACGGTCCGGCGGCGGTGAGCGGCAGGGTGCTGGGGCCGTCGCAGAGCGCCCGGTCGGGATCCGGATGGAACTCCAGGAACACCCCATCGGCCCCCGCCGCGACCGCCGCCCGTGCGATCACGGGAACCCCTTCCCGGCGCCCGCCGGTGGAGGTCGCATTGCTCCGCGGGTCCGCGCCCGGAAGCTGCACGGCATGGGTGGCGTCGATGGTCACCGGCACGCCCAGCTCCTGCATCCGCGCTATGCCCAGCATGTCGACCACGAGGTTGTTGTAGCCGAACGAGACGCCCCGCTCGCACAGTATGGTCAACGGACGGGATGTGGCCTCGCGGATCTTGTCCACGATATTGCGGGCGTCCCATGGCGCGAGGAACTGGCCCTTCTTGACGTGAAGCAGGCCGCCGGCCGCGTCAGTGGCGCGCGCTGCGGCCACCACCAGATCGGTCTGGCGGCAGAGGAACGCCGGGATCTGCACCAGGTCGGCGACCGCCGCGACCGGCTCGGCCTGCTCGATCTCGTGCAAGTCGGTGCAGATCGGCACGTTCAGCTCGGCCTTCACCTGGGCCAGCATCTCCAGCCCCTTGGCCAAGCCCGGCCCCCGGTAGCTGTGGATCGACGAGCGGTTGGCCTTGTCGAAACTGGCCTTGAACACGAACGGCAGGTCGAGCTCGGCGGTCAGCGCCTGCAGGTGGCGCCCGACGGTCAGGGCGAGGTCCAGGTCCTCCAGGACGTTCAGGCCGGCGATCACCATCAGCGGGCCACCATCGCCCAACCCCAGGTTCCAGCGCTCGAGAGTCAGGGCGGCCATGGGACTCCTTGCCGAAGGTCGCTGGCTGTGTGGCGCGATGCGCCGAGCATCTCAACCCCCATTGCGCACCCGCGCGGCGCCTCTTAACCCCGGGCTGGGCCGTATTCCCTGCTCGGTTGGCGCCGTGCGGAGCATCGGTGCTATCCTCGGACAGGGCTTGGGGGACGTGAGTATGGGTATGGGTTCGCAGGCGCCGGACCTCAGCGACATGCCGTGGGTGTTCCGCACCGCCGCCCGCACCATGATCCAGAACTGGACGCAGGGCGTCATGACCTTCGTCCTGCCGGACGGTCGCGAAATCCGGCTGGAAGGCGCCCAGCCCGGCCCCGAGGCGCGCCTGATCGTCCACGACTACGACTTCATCAAGCGCACCATCTCCAACGGCACCATCGGGTTCGGCGAAGGCTACATGGCCGGCGAGTGGGACACCCCGGACCTGTCGACCCTGCTGGAGGTGCTGGCCTCGAACTACGCGCGCTTCGAGAAGGTCTCGTTCGGCAACCGCTTCATGGCCATGCTGAACTCGCTGCACCACGTGCTGGTGCGCGGCAACAGCCGCGAGGGCTCCAAGAAGAACATCTCGGCCCACTACGACCTGGGTAACGCCTTCTATTCGCGCTGGCTGGACCCGACGATGACCTATTCGGCCGCCCGCTTCGAGCAGCCGGGCGAGGCCCTGTCGGAGGCGCAGAAGCGCAAGTACCGGACCCTGTGCGAGAGCATGGACCTCAACGCCGGCCACCGGGTGCTGGAAATCGGCTGCGGCTGGGGCGGGTTCGCCGAGTTCGCGGCCAAGGACGTCGGCGCCAAGGTGACGGCGATCACCATCTCCGAAGAGCAGTACAAGTTCGCCCGCGAGCGCATGTTCCGCGAGGGCCTGAACGAGAAGGCCGAGATCCGCCTCGTCGACTACCGCGACGTGGACGGCCAATTCGACCGCGTGGCCTCCATCGAGATGTTCGAGGCGGTGGGCGAGCGCTACTGGCCCACCTATTTTGAGAAGGTGCGCGAGAGCCTGACGCCGGGCGGCCGCGCCGGCCTGCAGATCATCACCATCCGCGACGAATATTTCGAGCACTACAAGCGCACGCCCGACTTCATCCAGAAGTACATCTTCCCTGGCGGCATGCTGCCGTCCGAGGAGCGCCTGCGGGTGCTGACCGACGGCGCCGGGCTCAGCTGGAGCCAGATCTCGCGCTTCGGGGTCTGCTACGCCGAGACCCTGGCCGAGTGGGCGCGCCGGTTCGAGGCGGCCTGGGATGAGATCGTCCACCTCGGGTTCGACGAGCGGTTCCGCAAGCTGTGGCGGTTCTACCTGAGCTATTGCGAGGCCGGCTTCCGCACCGAACGGACCGACGTCGTGCAGCTGGGCCTCATCAAAGCTTGACCGGCGCCCCTGGCCCCGACGCCAGGGGCTGACTAAGTAGCGGCGATGCAGAACGCCAAGCCGGACATGCAAGCCCAGCCGGAAGTCCTCGGGAGCGTCCTGGAGGCGATCGGCAACACCCCGCTGATCCGCCTGCGCCGCGCCAGCGAGCTGACCGGCTGCGAGATCCTGGCCAAGGCCGAGTTCATGAACCCCGGCCAGTCGGTGAAGGACCGCGCCGCCCTCTACATCATCCGTGACGCCGAGCGCAAAGGCCTGCTGCGGCCCGGCGGCCGGATCGTGGAAGGCACCGCCGGCAACACCGGCATCGGCCTGGCCATGGTCGGCAGGGCCCTGGGCTACCGCTGCACCATCGTCATCCCGCGCAGCCAGAGCCAGGAGAAGAAGGACGCCATCCGCCTTTACGGGGCGGAGCTGGTGGAGGTGGACGCGGTCCCCTACGCCAATCCGATGAACTATGTGAAGTATTCCGGCCGCTTGGCGGAAGAACTTGACGCCAAGGAGCCGAACGGCGCGGTCTGGGCCAACCAGTTCGACAATGTCGCCAACCGCGAGGCCCACATCCACGGCACCGGCCCCGAGATCTGGCGCCAGACGGGCGGCAGGGTCGACGGCTTCATCAGCGCGGTGGGCTCCGGCGGCACCCTGGGCGGCGTCGCCATGGCGCTGCGGGCGCGCAATCCGCAGGTGCGCATCGGCCTCGCAGACCCCTATGGCTCGGCGATCCTCGCCTACTACGTGGACGGCGAACTGAAATCGGAGGGCTCCTCGATCACCGAGGGCATCGGCCAGGGCCGGATCACCGCCAACCTCAACGGCCTTACGGTCGACCACGCCTATCGCATCTCGGACGAGGAGATGCTGCTGGCCATCTTCGACCTGATGGAGTTCGAAGGCCTGGTGATGGGCGGCTCCACCGGCGTCAACGTGGCCGGGGCGATCAAGATGGCGCGCGACATGGGGCCAGGGCACACGATCGTGACCATCCTGGCCGACCACGGGCAGCGCTATCAGTCCAAGATCTTCAATCCGCCCTTCCTGCGCGAGAAGGGCCTGCCCGTGCCGAGCTGGCTGGAGTAGCCGATGTCCTCCGATCCCCTGGTCTCCACTGCCTGGCTCTCCGAGCACCTCAGGGATCCGGGGGTGAGGATCGTGGACGCGACCCTGCCACTGGTGGGCCAGTCGGGGCATGGCCGCGACAGTTACCTCGCCGGCCATATCCCAGGCGCCGTGTTCTTCGACATCAACGCCATCGCCGACCCAGAAACCGACCTGCCGCACATGCTGCCGACGCCCGAGGCGTTCGCCGCCGCGGCGGGCGCACTGGGCCTCGGGCGCGACGCGACCGTGGTGGTCTATGACGCCCACGGCATCTACTCGGCCCCTCGGGTCTGGTGGACCCTGCGAGTGATGGGCTTCCCCAACGTGTTCGTGCTCGACGGCGGCCTGAAGCGCTGGCGCGCCGAGGGTCGGCCGGTGGCGACGGGTGAGACACCGCCCAAGCCCGCCACCGTCGCTGCGGAGATGGACGGGGCCCTGGTCGCCGATCTTGCGCAGGTGCAAGCCGTCCTGGCCAACGGCTCGGCCCAGGTGGTCGACGCCCGCTCCGCCGGCCGTTTCCGCGGGGAGGCGCCGGAGCCGCGCACGAGCCTGCGGTCCGGCCACATGCCTGGCGCGCTGAACCTGCCCTTCGACGCCGTGCTGAACCCGGACGGCACGCTGAAGTCCGCCGAGGCGCTGAGGGTCGCATTCGATCACATCGACCTGGCCCGTCCCATCGTCACCTCCTGCGGGTCCGGCGTCACCGCCTCGGTGCTGGCGCTCGCCCTGGCGCGCCTGGGCCGCTTCGACGTGGTGGTCTACGACGGCTCCTGGACCGAATGGGGCGGCCGGAGCGACACCGCCGTCGTCACCGGAGCCTGATCCATCGAGATCCGCCTCGCCCGCGAAGACGACCTGAGGTTCCTGCCCGGCATCGAAACCTCCGCGGCGCGGGCGTTCGTGGGCCTGGACGTCCCGCCGGAGTTCCTGACCGACGCCTCCCCGGCCCGCTACTGGCGCCCCCACCAGGCGGAAGGCCGGCTGTGGGTGGCCGAGGCGCAGGGCGTACGGCTGGGTTTCCTGGCCGCCCAGGCCGATGGCGCGCGACTGCATGTCGAGCAGCTCCAGGTGCTGCGGGCGCACCAGGGACGGGGCATCGGCCGCCAGCTGCTGGCCACCGCGATTGACTGGGCGCGAGCCCGCGGCTTTTCCACCGTCAGCCTGACGACCTTTCGCTCGGTCGCGTGGAATGCGCCCTTCTACGCCTCGGCTGGCTTCCGCGAGGTGGCGCGGCACGAGATGGCGCCCGGCCTGCGCGCGACCGCGGAGCATGAGGCCGCGCTGGGCTGGCCCGACCGCTGCGCCATGGTGCTGGACCTCTAACGTCAGCTCAGCGCATCGGCGGGGCGTACATCAGGCCCGGCCGCGGGGCGTTCCAGAGGGCGTTGAGCCCCCGCTCAAGCCGCAGGGCGGAGTCCTCGCCCAGGTCGCGGCGGAAGATCTCATGGTAGGCGCCGACCTGGCGGATCACCTGGAAGGCCCAGTCGCTCTTGAGGCCCAGCAAGGCGCCCAAGTCCCCGTCCAGCCCCAGCAGCCGGCGGGTCTCCGGGTCGGTGGCGGTCTCCCGGGCCTGTTCCACCGTGCGCGAGCTCAGCCCCTGCTCCTCGGCCAGCAGGGTCGCATAGACGCTCCAGCGCACGATATCGGCCCACACCGGATCGCTCTGGCGCACGACCGGGCCCAGCGGCTCCTTGGAGATCACGTCGGGCAGGATCACGTGGGCGGTCGGATTGCGCAGGATCGAGCGCGCCGCGGCCAGGGCGGAGACGTCAGCGCTGAAGGCGTCGCAGCCCTCGTTCTCATAGAGCTGGCGGGCCTGCTCCTCGGAATCGGCCGTCACCGGCTTGTAGCGGATGCCACGCACGCGGAACCAGTCGGCGAGATTGGCCGCCGCCGCCGTTCCGGACTGCACACAGATCCGCGCGCCGGAGAGCTCTGCGGCGCTGTTCAGGCCCAGCGCCTTGGCCACCAGGAAGCCCTGGCCGTCGTAGTAGGTGATCACCGGGAAGGTGACGCCCAGCGCCGCCTCGCGGGCGAAGGTGGCGGAGGTGTTGCGCGACAGGATGTCGATCTCGCCCCGGGTCAGCGGGCCGAAGCGGTCCTGGGCGTCGATGACCACGAAGCGGACCTTGTTGGCGTCGCCCAGGGTCGCCGCCGCCACCGCCCGGCAGGTGTCGACGTCGAAGCCGCGCCACTGGCCGCGGACGTCCGGCAGGGCGAAGCCGGGCAGGCCCGGGTGCACGCCGCAGGTGACGTAGCCGCGCTTGCGGACCGCGTTCAGGGTGGCGCTCTTGGCGGGCTTGTAGCCCGGGCTCGCCGCCGTGGGCTTCGCCTTCGGCGCCTCGGCCGCGGGAGTTGGCGCGGGCTTGGGTGCGGTGCAGCCCACAAGGACCGCCGCCATCGCCGCTATCGCCCAAAGGCCCGCTCGGTTCATCCCTGCGCCTTGAACTGGAGATCGGTTGGGGCTCTTAGGAGGTGAAGGCACTTTCGCCAGCGTCGCCCGAGCCCGCAACCCCGCATGTCCGACGAAACCCGCCTGATCCATGCCGGCAAGCTGACCGGTCCGCTGGCCAGGACGGTGGGGCCGCCGATCCAGAAGGGCTCGACGGTGCTGCTGCCCGACACCGCCGCGCTCTATGACGACGCACACCACCTGACCTATGGCCGCGCCGGCCTCTCGGCTCAATCGGCCCTGCAGGACGCGCTGGCGGTGCTGGAGGGCGCGGTGGGCGTCTCGCTCTACCCGTCGGGCATCGCCGCCATCTCCGGCGCGCTGCTGGCCCTGCTCAAGGCCGGCGACGAGGTGCTGGTGGTGGACAATGTCTACAAGCCCGTCCGCCGCTTCTGCGACCATGTGCTGAAACGCTTCGGCGTGACCGTCAGCTATTTCGAGCCGCGCCTGGCGCCGGAGACGCTGGTGGGCGAGGCGTCGGACTCCGTGCGCCTGATCCTGCTGGAAAGCCCCGGCTCGCTGTCGTTCGAGATGCAGGACGTGCCGCGCATCGCCGCCCTGGCCCGCGAGCGGGGCATCCTCACCGCCATCGACAACACCTGGGGCGCAGGCCTGCTGTTCCGGCCGCTGGACCATGGCGTCGACATCTCGATCCAGGCCCTGACGAAATACGCCGGCGGTCACTCCGACGTCTTCATGGGCTCGGCGGCCGCGCGCGACCCGGCCCTGGTGCGCAAGCTGGCGGACGGGATCCACCACATGGGCTGGGCGGTGGGCGGCGAGGACGCCTACGACATCCTGCGGGGCCTGCGCACCCTGCCGATCCGGCTCGCGCGACATGGCGAGAGCGGCCTCAAGGTCGGATCCTGGCTGCAGGGCCAGCCGGAGGTGGCGCGGATGCTGCACCCGGCCCTGCCCAGCTTCCCGGACCATGCGCTGTGGGCGCGGGACTTCCGCGGCGCCTGCGGTCTCTTCGGATTCACCCTGCGGCCGGCCTCGGAGGCGGCCGTGGCGGCCTTCCTCGACACCTTGAAGCTGTTCGGCCTCGGCTTCTCGTGGGGCGGTTTCGAGAGCCTGGCCATCTGGTGCGATCCGCAGCTGAGCGTCCGCCGGCACGCGGCCGACTATGGCGGTCCGCTGATCCGCCTGCACGTCGGGCTGGAAGACCCCGACGACCTGATCGCCGACCTGCGCGCTGGCCTCGACGCCTACGCGAAACTGGCCGACTGACCGGAACCTCGGCGCCCTTGCGCGGTTGCTCGGCCGACCAGCAGAGGGATCGCCATGACCAGCACCGAACACGGCTTCGAGGACCGCGCGCACAGCGTGGCTGACCACGAACGCGAGATCCAGCAGGGCATCGACGCCAAGGAGCAACGCTCCTTCGCCCCGCAGGGTGGCGGCCAGCAGGAAAAGCCGCCCCAGACCGGCGCCCGCGAGTACCCCGCCCCGCCGATGCCCGGCGAACACCTGGAGAAGCCCGGCGTCGAGGCCGAGCTGGACCTGAAGCCCATGTACGACGCCCCCTTCTACAAGGGCTCGGGCAAGCTGGCGGGCAAGGTCGCGCTGATCACCGGCGCCGACTCCGGAATCGGCCGCGCCGTGGCCGTGCTCTTCGCTCGCGAGGGGGCCGATGTCGCCATCGCCTACCTGGAGGAGAGCGAGGACGCGCAGGAGACCAAGGCCGCCGTCGAGAAGGAGGGCCGCCGCGCGATCCTGATCCCCGGCGACGTCTCCGACCCCAGCTACGCCGAGGCCGCGGTGGCCAAGACCGTGCAGGAGCTGGGCGGGCTCGACGTGCTGGTGAACAACGCCGCGTTCCAGGAGCACGCCCAGTCGATCGAGGACATCACCTTCGATCACTTCGACCGCACGCTGAAGACCAACCTCTACGGCTATTTCAACATGGCCAAGGCCGCCGCCCCGCACCTGAAGCCCGGCTCGGCGATCATCAACACCGGTTCGGTCACCGGCATCGAGGGCTCGAAGAGCCTGCTGGACTATTCCATGACCAAGGGCGGCATCCACGCCTTCACCCGCTCCCTGGCCGGCTCGTTGATCAAGAAGGGCGTGCGGGTGAACGCCGTGGCGCCCGGACCGGTCTGGACCCCGCTCAACCCCGCCGACAAGCAGGGCAAGAAGCTGGAGCAGTTCGGCGCCCAGGTTCCGATGAAGCGCCCGGCCCAGCCCGAGGAGATCGCGCCGGCCTATGTCTTCCTGGCGTCGCCCCAGACGTCCAGCTACATCACCGGCGAGATCCTGCCGATCATCGGCGGGTACTAGCACGTCTGATCGGGGGGCGATTGGCGGACTGGCTGGCCGACTTCATGGCCCAGGAGCGCTTGCCGGAAAGCTTCCGGCTGGCGTTCGACGAGGTTTGCCGGCCCCTGGCCGATCGCTGCCTGGACTGGCGGCGCGACTTCGCGCGGCCGGCGCGCGTCGGCCTGTGCGGGGCCCAGGGCTCCGGCAAGTCGACCATCGCCAGCGCCACGGTGCGCCTGCTGCAGGACGCCGGGCTGAACGCGGTCGCCATCTCCATCGACGACTTCTACCTGGGCCGCGAGGCGCGCGCCTGGCTGGCCCAGCAGGTCCATCGGCTGTTCCAGGTGCGCGGCCCGCCCGGCACCCACGACGTGGCCCTCGCCTGCACCGTGATGGACCATGTGGTCGGCCCGGGCACCACGCCGCTGCCGGGTTTCGACAAGGCCACCGACGAGCGACTGCCCAAGCGCGACTGGCGCTGGTTCGAGGGTCCGGCCGACGTGGTGATCCTGGAGGGCTGGTGCGTCGGCGCCCGCGCCGAGCCGGTGGAGCGGCTGATCCCCAACCTGAACCCGCTGGAGCGCGAGCAGGACGCGGCCCGGGTCTGGCGCACCCAGGTCAACCGCGCCCTGGCCGAGGGCTACCAGGCGCTCTTCAACCGCCTGGACCGCCTGGTGATGCTGGAGGCGCCCAGCTTCGACGTGGTGCGCGGCTGGCGCGCCGAGCAGGAGGCCAAGCTGCGCGAGCGGACCGGCTTCGGCATGTCAGAGGCCGAGGTGAGCCGCTTCGTCCAGCACTACGAGCGCATCACCCGCTGGATCCTGGAGGAGATGCCCGAGCGCGCCGACTGGGTGATGCCCCTCGACGCCGCCCGGATGCCGGTCGTCTACTGAACGGCCTTGGAGGCGGCGATCAGCGCCTCGCGCTCGCCGGGCGAGAGCCGCCGCCAGCGCCCCTCCGGTAGGTCGCCCAGCTGCAGGGGCCCGATGCGGATGCGCAGCAGATCCATGACCCGCAGCTCCACCAGCTCGCACATGCGCCGGATCTGGCGGTTGCGGCCTTCGGTGAGGACGAAGCGCAGGGTCTGGCCCTGGATGACGCTGACCTTGGCGGGGCGCAGCTTGCGGCCGTCCAGCTCCAGGCCATGGCGCAGCCGCGCCAGCGTCGGCTCGTCGATCCGCCCCGCCACCCGGACAACATATTCCTTGTCCAGCTCCGACTGCGGTCCGATCACCGCCTTGGCCAGGACGCCGTCGTTGGACAGGATCAGGAGGCCATGGCTGTCCAGGTCCAGGCGGCCGAGCGGCGGCAGGCTCATCTTGGCGTCGGGGATGATCGCGCTCTCGCCCACCAGGGCCGCGCGGGTCAGGAGGCGCACCGCCGGCGTGTAGCCCGGCTCGGGCTGGCCGGAGACGTAGCCGGTGGGCTTGTTGAGCACCGCGGTGAACCCCTCCAGCCGCCCCTCGGCCTTGTCGGTCAGGGTCAGGGTCTGGCCGGGCAGGATCTTGCGGCCGGCGTCCTCCACCCGCTCGCCATCGATATAGACCAGCCCCTCCCCGATCAGGCTCTCGGCCTCCCGGCGCGAACAGACCCCGCTCTGCGCCAGCCAGCGGTTCACCCGCTGCGGCTCGGGTTCGTCATAGGTGCGGGTCCAGGCCATGGCGCGGTCTTAGCGCGAGGAAGCGGTTGAAGGCGAGACGGCCGCGGGGTTGAGATGGGCGGTCCGGACCGAATTGGCTGTCTCGGATAGCAATCTTGGCGAAAAAGGTTGGCAGGGCGCCGTTGCTTGTTGGCCGGGAACAAATCAGGTACACAACGCCTATGTCAGACGACCCGCAATGGAACGCCGCACTCGATCCGAGGTTCTTCGATGGCCGCGTCCTCGTCGACCTTCTGGCGTGGGATTGGAATCTGAGCGTGTCGGTGGTCGGCCCATCAGGGCGGTCGAAGTCAGGTTTCCAGGGCGGACTCATCTACGGGCGAGACTTCAAGATCCAAGGCCGGGTTCGGGCTCCAGGCGCGCTGCGTGGAAAGTCTATAGAGATCACGCTTTCGCCGTTCGGGCCCAAGGTCCTGTTCGGCCGCAACGGCCTGAAAGAGATCGGGCGATTGAATGTGGGGGCGCCCGGCCAGGGCATCGACTTCGCGGCGACCCTCATGTTGCCGGAATCCGCGATCCCCAGTACGGCCACATCCCTCGCGTCCACATGGAAGCACCTCGACCTGTGGACGTTCGAGGAGACCAACGAATGCGCCAGGATTTCCGCGTTCTCCTTTTCCGCCGCGATCCACGGAAATCTCTTGGATTGGGCCAATGGCGGCTGAGGAACTCCGGGACTGTCTGATCGAAATCTTGAGTTGCGACGGAGGCCTCCACCTGCTCCCCGCGCCTCGTGGCCTGCCAAGAGCACATCGGTTTCAAGGCGGGCTGATCTATTCGCCCACGATCACGATCGAAGGGCGCTTGCTCGCCCCATCCGCTTTTGAAGGAAGGCGGATGCGAATCTGGCTGTCGCAGCTCAATCCCTGGCATTTCAGTCGCACCCGGCCGGCGTATATCGGAAACCTTAGCGATCGCACCGGCGAACTTCCCGGGGCTGGGCTTGAGGCGACGCTCTACATTCCGAAGGATGCGTGGCTTACGGCCGTCGGTTGTCTCGGCACGATCTGGCGGCGCCTCAAGCTGAACGGCGTTGAGGCCGAGGATGGCTCGATGACCATCATCGAGTTCTCGTTCTCAACGGCCCCCAAGCTCGAGGCAAGCGGCTAGGACGATAGCGGTCCTAACTCCAAACCGGTTGGGGCGAACTCTAGGACACTGGCGCGCCCGGCAGGACTCGAACCTGCAACCGTCCGCTTAGAAGGCGGATGCTCTATCCGGTTGAGCTACGGGCGCTGACGACGCGGCGCAGCGCGTCAGTGGGTCCAGGGGATTCTGCGGCCGAAGGCGAAGTTGTCGGCATAGGCCTTGATGATCCGCTTGGCCGGAGCCGGGTCCATCAGCTGGAAGGCAATGCCGTGCTGCTCGGCGTAGCGCACGGCCTCTTCCTTGGTCTCGAAGCTGAGCCGCACCTGGCTGGATTCGGTGTCGCCGGTCACGGTCCAGCCCATCAGCGGGTCCGAGCGCCGCGCGTCCTTCGGCTCGAATTCCAGCAGCCATTCGTGCGTGCGGCCCTTGCCCGACTGCATGGCGGTCTTGGACGGACGGTAGATGCGCGCGAGCATGCCGAAATTCCCTATCACACCCCAACGCTGGTCGGGGCGGCAGGATTTGAACCTGCGACCCTCTGCTCCCAAAGCAGATGCGCTACCAGGCTGCGCTACGCCCCGATGCGTTCGGAGGCCCTGCAATATGGGCGTTTTGGGCTTTGCGCAAACCTAACGGCGCCCGGCCGGCGAACAGCTCAGAAATCGCTCTTGCCGAAGCGCGCCAGGCCCTGGTTCACGCCGGGCGGGTCCAGGGTCGTGAGGTCCAGCTCCAGGGGCGCGCCGATCCAGTCCGCCAGGGTCGTATGGTCGGCCACGTCGTCGGCGGTCAGCGGATGGACCAGGGCGGTCAGGCCCGAGGCCTCAAGGATCGGACGAACCGCCGCCAGCCCCGCCTCCAGGAAATGGATCTCGAACTGTGAGATCGGGTGCGGCCCGGCCTGGCCGTCGCAGAGCTCGCCCACGAACAGCACCTCGGCCGCGGCCGCCAGCCGCGCCCTCAGCGCCGCGGCCGCCGGACGCTCGGCGTCGTTGTAGTAGACGTGCGCGTGGAAGGGCGCTTCGCCGGCCGTGGTCATGCGCGCCTCTGCATCAGCTTGAAGATCCCGGTCGCCCGCACGACGTCGACTCCGCGCACATGCGCCCGGCCCTCGGCGAAGGCGACGTCCTTGGTGGCCCGGGTCATCCGCGCCTCGCCCAGCACCCAATCGCCCTGGCGCGCCATGTGCAGGAAGTCGATGGAGAGGTGGATGGTCACGGCCACCAGCCCCGTCCGATGTCCGGCCGCCGAGGCCAGCAGGCCGTCCATGAAGGCCGACAGCATGCCGCCGTGCACGATGCCGATGCCGTTGGTGTGGCGGCCGAGGGCGAAGAAGGCCTGCTCGACCGGCCCGTCGCCGGGCGCGGGCTTGTGGAAATAGGGCCCGTTGACGGTCGAGAACTGCCCGCGGCCCGCCGAGCGGATGAAGCCGGCGGGCGGCTCGGGGATGGTGTCTTCGCTCATCGGCGCGGCCCCTGGGCTGAGGTCAGGCGGATCTCGTAGAGGTGCGGCCAGTTCTTGCCCGTGACGAACAGGCGATCGTGCTCGCGGTCGTAGGCGATGCCGTTGAGCACCGAGTCCGGGTCGGTGCGCCGCTGCGCTTCCGGCAGGTTGCCGAGATCGATCCAGGCCTTCACCCGGCCGCTGGCGGGGTCGATGCGGGCGATGCGGTTGGTCTGCCAGATATTGGCCAGGATCTCGCCCTTCACCCACTCCAGCTCGTTCAGGTTCATCACGGGCTGGCCATCGGCAGTCACCTTGATCCGCCGGACCACCTTCAGCGTCCGCGGCTCCAGCACCCTCAGCACCGGCGTGCCGTCGCTCATGATCAGATGCTTGCCGTCCTGGGTCAGGGCCCAGCCCTCGCCCGGATAGCTGAACGAGCCGCGCAGGGCGAAGGACTTCAGGTCCCAGCGGAAGCCCACCTGGTCGCGCCAGGTCAGGCTGACGATTTCGCCACCCCAGTTGACGATGCCCTCGCCGAACATCTGCGGCGAGATGGCCACCGATTGCAGGACCGCCCCGTCCTTCAGCCGCACATGGCGGATGGTGGACTGGCCCTCCATGCCGGTGCTCTCGTAAAGGTCGCCGTTGAAGTAGAAGAGCCCCTCGGTGTAGGCGCGCGGATCGTGGGGATAGACGCCGCGCACTTCGGCGGTCTGGACCGGAGTCGAGCCCGCCGCAGCGAACGCTGCCGGCGCAAGCAGCGCCAGGACCAGCGACAGGACGAATCGTAGGCGCAAGCGGCGCTCCAAACCTGCAGACGCCCTCCTTTGCGGCGCCGCCCGGCGGGCCGCAAGCGGCTCAGGCCAGGTTGGCGGCCAGGATCTCGGCGACCACCAGGCCCTTGGGTCCCTCGGCGAACCGCACCATCACGCTGTCGCCCGGCTGGAGGTCCTCCATGCCCGATCGGCGCAGGGTCTCGATATGGACGAAGATGTCGCCCGGCTGACTGTCGCGCACCACGAAGCCGTAACCCTTGGCGCGGTTGAACCACTTCACCTTGGCGCCCTCGAGCGGGCCGGTGGCCTGTGGCGGCCGGCGCACCGGGCGCGCGACGCTTTCGGAGCGCGGTCGCAGGGCTTCGCGGGCGCGATCGGTCGGCGTGGCGGCGCTTTCGTCCACCAGCACCACCTCGGCCACCTGCCAGCCCTTGGCGCGGCGCACCACGTCGCAGGTGATCAGCGAGCCCTCGAGGCAGCTTTCGCGACCGGAGCTGCGCAGGCTGGTGACGTGGAGCAGCACGTCCTTGAGGTCGGTCTGGCTGGGATCGTCGGGCACGATGAAGCCGTAGCCCTTGCCCGCGTCGAACCACTTGACGCGACCCGAGATGCGCACGGCAGCCGCGGCATCCACTTGCTCGAATTCGTACCCCACAGTTCGCCCCTCGGCGCGGCGCCCCGACACTTGGGCGACGGCCGACTATAACACTGTTCTCGTAAACCGGGAGGCGTCAATGGTGAATCGCGCGCACGACTTCTCGCTGCGTCAAGCTCTGCACCTGAAGCTGAAGTCGCGTGGCAGTCCCTAGGGGAGTCGAACCCCTCTTTTCAGGTTGAAAACCTGACGTCCTAACCGATAGACGAAGGGACCGCAGGACGCGAAGGCGCGCTCTATAGACGCCTTCGTTTGGGGGCGCAAGCGGCCGAAATCATCTAGATCCGGCGCGGATCGGCGACGTCCTCGATCTCGAGTTCGACGCCCTCACGGCCCTGCCAGTCGTCGGGCTTCAGGCGCCCGGCCACATGCACCGCCCCGCCCTCCTGCAGCAGCCGCCGGCCGGTCTCGGTGTCCTCGCAGCGCCAGGCCACGGCCTTCAGCTTGCCGCCCGAGCCGTCGGTCAGGGTGACGCGCACGTGGCCGCCGCGCAGGGCCATCGGCCGCTCGACCCGCACGTCCGCGGCCGCGAAGACCGGCTCCGGATTGCCCGGCCCGAACGGCGCGAGGCGCTGGAAGTCGGTCCATAGCGCGCGATCCGCGCCGCGGGTGGTGACCAGGGCGTCGATCTCCAGCCCGTCCGCCGCCGCGGCCACCGCCGATTCGGCGGCCAGGCGCTCGCAGAGGAAGGCGCGCAGCTCGGGAATCGCCGAAGGGCGCACCGAAAGGCCCGCCGCCATGGCGTGCCCGCCGCCGGAGAGCAGCAGCCCCTCGTCGAAGGCGGCCTGCACCGCGCGGCCCAGGTTCACGCCCGGCTGCGAGCGGCCGGAGCCCTTGCCCACGTCGGCGGCGCGGTCGATGCCGATCACCACGGTGGGCTTGCGGTAGCGCTCGCGCAGCCGGCCGGCCACGATGCCGATCACGCCGGGGTGCCAGTCGTCCTGGGCGACCACCAGGCAGGGCGCGTCGGCCTGGTTGGTCTCCTGCTCGATGTGGCGGACCGCGGCCTCCTGCACCTCGGCCTCCACCTGCTTGCGCGAGGCGTTGAGGGCGTCCAGCTCCTCCGCCAGGGCCGCCGCCTCCTCCGGGTCGTCCGTGGCCAGCAGGCGCGCGCCGAGGTCGGAGCGACCGATGCGGCCGCCGGCGTTGATCCTGGGGCCCAGCAGGAAGCCCACGTGGAAGGTCGAGGCCGGTCCCTGCCCCTTGGCCAGGGCCATCAGCGCCTTGAGGCCCGGGTTTTTCCAACCCGACATCACCTTCAAACCCTGCGCCGCCAGGGCGCGGTTGAAGCCGGTCAGCTGGGTCACGTCGCAGATGGCGCCCATGGCCGCCAGGTCCAGCCAGGCCTTGATGTCGGGCTCGGGCGCGCCGGCGAAGAGGCCGCGGCGGCGCGCCTCGCGGTTCAGGGCCGCCAGCAGCACGAACGCCACCCCCGCCGCGGCCAGGTGTCCCTGGCCCGACGTGCAGTCAGGGCGGTTTGGATTGACCAGGGCCGCCACCGCCGGCAGCTCGCCCGCCCGCATCAGGTGGTGGTCGATCACCACCACGGGCAGGTCCAGCTCGACGGCGCAGGCCAGGGCGTCGTGCGCCGCCGCCCCGCAGTCCACCGTGATCACCAGCTCGGCGCCCTCGGCCTTGAGCCGGCGGAAGGCGGCCGGCGACGGCCCATAGCCCTCGACGACGCGGTCCGGCACATAGACCGACAGCTCCAGCCCCATGGCCCGGAACCAGCGCACGATCTGGGCGGCGGAGGAGGCCCCGTCCACGTCGTAGTCGGCGAAGACGACGACCCGGCGGCGCGCCTCCAGGGCGTCAACGAGGATCTCCGCCGCCCGGTCCAGGTCGGCGAAGGATGACGGGTCGGGGAAAAGGGCTTTGAGCGTAGGGTTGAGGAAATGCTCGCCCGCCTCGGCCGCCACGCCCCGCGAGGCCAGCGCTCGCGCCAGGGGCTCCGAGAGGCCGTGCGCCAGCTGGTGGCGGCGCGTCAGTTCGGCGTCGGCCGGCCGCTGGCGCCACGCCCGGCCGCTGAGCGAGCGGGCGACGCCGAGGTAGCCCATGGGTGTCCCGCCGTCCGCCATGCCTTCACCTACCCGCCAGCGCGCACTATCGGCCGCTAGGTCGCGAGTCGCCACCCGTCCGTTTGGCCGTTGGCTGCGACAGTTTCGGACGTATGAGGCCGTGGGGCCTCAGACCGGCCGCTTCATCCGCACTTCGCGCACCGTGCGGGTGGCGGAGTTCATCACCAGGGTGTGGGTGTGCACGAAGCCGCCGGAGACGGTGACGCCGTCCAGCAGCGCGCCCTTGGTCACGCCGGTGGCGGCGAAGATGGCGTCCGCGCGGACCATCTCGTGCAGGTCGTACTTCTTGTCGAAGTCGGTGATGCCGACGCGGGCGGCGCGGGCGCGCTCGTCGGCGTTACGGAACACCAGGCGACCCTGGAACTGGCCCCCGACGCACTTCAGGGCCGCACAGGCCAGCACACCTTCCGGCGCGCCCCCCTGCCCCACATAGAGGTCGATGCCCGTCTCCGGGTCGGCGGTGTTGATCACGCCGGCCACGTCGCCGTCGGTGATCAGGTGGATCCGCGCGCCGGCCGCCCGCACCGAGGCGATGATGTCGGCATGGCGCGGACGGTCCAGGATGCAGACCGTGAGTTCGCTGGGCTCGACGCCCTTGGCCTTGGCCATGGCGGCGACGTTCTCGGCCGGTGTCTTGTCCAGGTCGATGACGCCGGCCGGATAGCCGGGGCCGCAGGCGATCTTGTCCATATAGGTGTCGGGCGCGTTGAGCAGGGTGCCCTTGGGCGCCCAGGCCATCACCGCCAGCGCATTGGCCATGGCCTTGGCCGTGAGCGTGGTGCCCTCCAGCGGGTCCAGGGCGATGTCGATCTTGTGCTTGCCGCCCTTGCCCACCTTCTCGCCGATGTAGAGCATCGGCGCCTCGTCGCGCTCGCCCTCGCCGATGACGATCTCGCCGTCGACGTCCAGGTCGTTGAGCGCGGTGCGCATGGCGTCCACGGCGGCCTGGTCGGCAGCCTTCTCGTCACCGCGGCCCACCAGTTGCCAGGCGGCGATCGCGGCGATCTCGGTCACGCGGACGGCGTCGAGCACCAGGCCACGATCCAGAACTTCGGAACTCATCTCGTCTCCAACCCCAGCGCGGCGCTTCCGTGGCGCCTTTGACCCTAGATACGCGCGATCCGCAACAACCTCGGACGGTCCAGCACCGCCGGAAGGCCTGCAATGCGCTCAACGGCGGCGGTGAGCACGGATTCGGCCACCGCATGCGTCGTCAGGACGATCGGCACGCCCTGCGCACCCTCCGTCGGTTTCTGCAGGAAGCTCTCGATGGAGACCCCGGCCTCCGCCAGTGTCTCCGAGACCGCCGCGATCACCCCCGGCTCGTCCCTCACCAGGAACCGCAGGTAGGCGCGGCCCAGCATCTTGGACGGATCGATCGGATCGAAGGGCGCCAGGGTGTCGGCGGGCGCCTGGAAGACCGGGCGCCGCGCACCGGCGATGACGTCGGCGATGTCGGCCGCGACCGCAGCAGCCGTGGGACCCGCGCCCGCGCCGGGGCCCTGTACGAAGATCCGCCCGATGCGCTCGCCCTCGATGAAGAGCGCATTCAGCGCCCCGCCCGCCCGGGCCAGCGGATGGTCCAGCGGCGCCAGGGTCGGATGCACCCGCACCAGGGCGCCGTGCATCGAGCGCTCGGCCGAGGCGACCAGCTTGATTCGATAGCCGAGGTCCTTGGCCATGCGGATGTCGAGCAGCTCGACCTGTTCGATCCCTTCGATCTCCGCCGCGCCAAAGGTCGGCGCACAGCCGAAGGCCAGGGCGGCCAGGATGGTGATCTTATGGGCCGCATCGAAGCCGCCGACGTCCATGGTCGGGTCGGCTTCGGCATAGCCCAGGCGCTGGGCCTCGCTGAGCACGTCGGCGAACGAGCGGCCCGTGGCCTCCATCTCGGTCAGGATGTAGTTGCAGGTGCCGTTGAGGATGCCGGAGATCGAGTGGATCTCGTCGCCCACCAGGGCCTCGCGGACCATCTTCACGGCGGGCACGCCGCCCATCACCGCCGCCTCGAACAGCAGCGGGACGTCCATCTCTTCGGCCAGGGCCGCCAGCTCGGCGCCATGCTCGGCGATCAGGGCCTTGTTGGCGGTGACCACCGGCTTGCCGGCCTTCAGCGCCGCCTCGACCGCCGCCTTGGCCGGCCCGTCCGAGCCGCCGATCAGCTCGACGAAGATCTCCGTGGAGTCCGCCTGGGCCAGCGCCACCGGATCGTCGAACCAGGGCAGGCCCGAGATGTCGAACGGCCGCGGGCGCGAGCGCGAGCGCGCCGACACGCCGCTGACGTACGCCAAGCCGCCCGCGGGGGCGAAGGCGGGATTGCCATCCAGGAACGAGAGCAGCCCTGCGCCCACGGTGCCCAGGCCCGCGACGCCGACGCCCCAGGGCTTGCGGTCTTCCAGATCCATCATCCGACTTCGCTCCTGCGGAGCTTCGCCGCAATGACCCGCCTCAGACGGCTTGCCGCGCCGAAGCCTTGGCGAAGGCGGGTCATTGCGCGGCCAGGGCGTTGTGGGCGCGGCCCAGGATCTCTTCGGAATTGGCCAGGAACTTCTTCACGTTGCGCGCCGCCTGCCGGATCCGCTGCTCGTTCTCGACCAGCCCGATGCGGACATAGCCTTCGCCATACTCGCCGAACGCGATGCCGGGCGCCACGGCGACGCCGGCCTCCTCGATCAGCAGTTTGGAGAACAGCATCGAGCCCGCCTCTGCATATTGTTTAGGCAGCGGCGCCCAGGCGAACATGGACGCGGGAGGCGCAGGGACATCCCAGCCTGCCCGCCGCATGGCGTCCACGAGGGTGTCGCGCCGCGACTTGTAGATCGCGCGGATCTCGTCGATGCAGTCGCTGGGCCCGTTCAGCGCCGCCGCGGCCGCCACCTGGATCGGCGTATAGGCGCCGTAGTCCAGGTAGGACTTCACCCGCGCCAGGGCCGCGCACATCCGCTCGTTGCCCACCACCATGCCCACGCGCCAGCCGGCCATGGCGAAGGTCTTGGAGAGCGAATTGACCTCGACGGCGATGTCCTTGGCGCCGTCCACCTGCAGCAGCGAAGGCGGCGGGTTGTCGTCGAAGTAGATCTCCGAATAGGCGATGTCCGAGAGGATCAGGAGCTCGTGCTTCTTCGCGAGCGCCACGACCTCCTTGTAGAAGTCGAGGTCCACCCACTGGGCCGTCGGGTTGGACGGGTAGCTGACGATCAGCACGCTGGGCGGCGGGGCCGAGTGCTTCACCGCGCGGCTGATGCCCGCCAGGTATTCCTCCGGGCTCAGCGCCGGCACGTGGCGGATGACGCCGCCCGCCATGATGAAGCCGTAGGCGTGGATCGGATAGGCCGGGTTCGGGCAGATCACCACATCGCCCGGAGCCGTCAGGGCCTGGGCGAGGTTGGCGAACCCCTCCTTGGAGCCCAGCGTGGCGATCACCTCGCGCTCGGGGTCCAGCTTCACGCCGAAGCGGCGCCCGTAGTAGCCCGCCATGGCCTTGCGCAGGCCGTTGATGCCCTTGGAGGCGGAATAGCGGCCAGCCTTGGGGTCGCGGGCGGTCTCGACCAGCTTGTCGACGATGTGCTTGGGCGTCGGCATGTCGGGGTTGCCCATGCCGAAGTCGATGATGTCCACGCCCTGGGCGCGCAGCCGCGCCTTGATGCGGTTGACCTCCTCGAAGACGTAGGGCGGGAGGCGTCGGATACGGTGGAATTCGGGTGTCATAGGTAGAGCTCTCTGGCCGCCAGGCCTGGCGCGGCGCTAGGTGCGAGCTGGAAGTCGGGCTTCGATAGACTCATAGGCCGGAGTCCGCCAAGCCGGGTTTCGCGATTTTTTGCGCCTCCGGCGGCTGGATGGTCCGGATCGGACCCTCAGCGCGGCGGAGGCGGGGTAGCTCGCTGACGCAGTTCCTTGGCGAAGGCCTCGGCGTCTCCGGGGGTCGGCGGCTCCACCTGCGGGCCTGCGGCGCGGCGGGCGGCGGCGGCGAAGGCCTCAGTGTTCTGCAGCGTCCAGGTGCCCTCGGCGGTCGCCGTCTGCACGGCCTCGCCCGCGGCGGTCACCGCCTTGGCCTGGCGGCCGTATTGCGCGAGCGGCCGGATGTCGGTCGGCGCGTTCGGAATACTGGCGAAGCTGGGGAACTTGGTGGGCTGGCGCTGCAGCCGCGCCACGTCCGCCGCCACCGGCGAACTGGGGTCCACCTGGGCCCCCTTGAACGGATTGCCGATGCAGCCACCTAGGAGCGCGCCGCTCACGACGACGCACAACAATCCGGCACGGCGGGCGGCAGTCGGAAAATGCGGGCGCGAGACGTTCATTTGCGCCAAGGTCTTATGCGAACATCGTTGAACGTGAAAGAGCGCGAACGCGCCAGGTTTCGGAGAACTGAGGATGAGCGAGCAGGCCGCGGCCCCGTCCAAGGCGAAACCGAAGAAGGGCGGAGGCAAGTCCGCCGCCAAGGCCGCGAAGGCGGAGAGGACGTTCAAGGCGGAGGCGGCTCCGGCCGCGCAGCCCTCCCCTCCTCCGGAGCCGGCGGCGAAGCCCGCTCCTGAGTCGGCGCCCCAGTCGGCGCCTCAGTCGGCCCCCAAGGCGGCGGCCGGCTTCGACGCCGCCGCCCTCACCGCCGAGCAGCGGGCGCAGATCGAACAGCTGTCGATGAACCTGGCCCGCGCGGCCCTCACCGCCCAGGGCGCCATCGCCGAGATGGCCCTGCGGCAGGCCGACCGCCCCGCGGCGCTCTCGCCGGACCCCTTCCACGTGGCCCCGGCGCTCACCCAGGTGATGGGCCGTCTGGCCGCCCAGCCCGACCGCATGATGCGGGCCCAGGCCGACCTCTTCTCCCGCTACCTCGACCTCTGGCAGTCCTCCGCCCGCAGGGCCGGCGGCGAGACGGTCGAGCCGGTGGTGACGCCGGCCAAGGGCGACAAGCGCTTCGCCGACTCCGACTGGTCGGAGAACCCGGTCTTCGACGCCATCAAGCAGTCCTACCTGATCACCGCCAATTGGCTGAACGGCCTGGTCAGCGACGTGGACGGCGTGGACCCGCTGGAGAAGCGGCGGGTCGAGTTCTTCGTGAAGATGCTGACCGACGCCTTCTCGCCCTCCAACTTCCTGGCCTCCAACCCGGCCGCGCTCAAGGAATTGATGGCCACCGGCGGCGCCAGCCTGGTCAAGGGCATGGAGAACTTCCAGGCCGACCTGCAGCGCGGCGGCGGCCAGCTCTCCATCGCCCAGACCGACTACGAGCTCTTCAAGATCGGCGAAAACGTCGCCACCGCGCCCGGCAAGGTGGTGTTCCGCAACGAGATCATCGAGCTCCTGCAGTTCTCGCCCTCGACGGAGCAGGTGTTCGAGATCCCACTGGTGATCTTCCCGCCGTGGATCAACAAGTTCTACATCCTGGACCTGCGGCCCGAGAACTCGATGATCCGCTGGCTGGCCAGCCAGGGCATCACCGTCTTCGTGGCCTCCTGGGTGAACCCCGACGCGCGCCTGGCGACCAAGACCTTCGAAGACTACATGCGCCAGGGCATCTACGAGGGCGTCGCGGCGGCCCTGAAGCAGACCGGCGTCGACCATGTGAACACCGTCGGCTACTGCATCGGCGGCACCCTGCTCTCGGCCACGCTCGCCCACATGGCGGTCCGCGGCGACACGTCCATCGGCTCGGCCACCTTCTTCGCTGCCCAGCAGGATTTCTCCGAGGCCGGCGACCTGCTGCTCTTCACCAACGAGGACTGGCTGAAGGAGCTGGAGGCCAAGATGGACGAGGGCGGCGGCGTCCTCTCGGGCCAGACCATGGCCGACACCTTCAACGCCCTGCGCTCCAACGACCTGATCTGGTCGTTCTTCGTGAACAACTACCTGCTGGGCAAGGAGCCCAAGCCCTTCGACCTGCTGTTCTGGAACTCCGACCAGACGCGCATGCCGAAGACCCTGCACACCTACTATCTGCGCAAGTTCTACGGCCAGAACGCCATGGCCAAGGGCGAACTCACCCTGGACGGCGTGCAGATCGACCTCAGCAAGGTGAAGGTCCCGGTCTACGTGCAGTCCTCGAAGGAAGACCACATCGCGCCCGCCCGTTCGGTCTACAAGGGCGCGCGGCTGTTCGGCGGCCCCACCACCTTCACCATGGCGGGCTCGGGCCACATCGCCGGCGTGATCAACGCGCCCGTCGCCCAGAAGTACCAGCACTGGACCAACGACCAGCTGCCGCCCACGCTCCAGGAATGGCAGGCGCGCGCGGTGGAGCATCCGGGGTCCTGGTGGCCGCACTGGGCGGAGTGGCTGAAGGCGCGCTCCGGCAAGCTGGTCAAGGCCCGAGACCCGGCCCTGGGCCCGCTGAAGCCCCTGGGCGATGCGCCCGGCGAATATGTGAAGGTGAAGAGCTAGGCGGTGGGCGGACGCGCCGGGACCGTACTGCTGGTCGCAGCGCTTCTGTCTGCTGGGCCCGCGGCGGCGCAGAAGCGCCCTGAGCTCGTCGGTCCCACGCAGCTCGAGATCGACCAGCAAGCGGGCGATCGCCAGCACATGGCCGATCGCGCCCTCAACGACACCTATCGCAAGCTGATGGCCAAGGCCTCGCCAGCTGGCCGCGAGCGGCTGCGGGCGGCCCAGCGGGCCTGGATCTCGTTCCGCGACCTCGACTGCGCCGCGCGCGCCGGCTCCCGCACAGGTTCGTTCTATCCGGCCTCCCTGTCCCTCTGCCTGGAGGACCTGACCGATCAGCGGACGAAGACCCTCCAGGCCGAGCTCAATTGCGCCGAGGGCGATCTCAGCTGCGGCGGCCTGCTGGACTGACCGGCCGCAGCGATGGGGCCCTTGTTCCTTTCCCACGCAGTGGGAGAGGAAGTTACTAATGTTTAATGCAAGCTACCTTGCGTCGCCCAATACCTTGCCGTACTCGATGGCTCGACAAGGAGGCGCAAGCCCGTGCCGGAAGCCATCGAGATCCAGCTGAAGAAGGGCGCGCTTGAGCTGTGCGTCCTGGCCCTGCTCTCGCACCACGACAGCTATGCCTATGAGATCGCCAGCCGCCTGGCCGACGCCATCGGCATGGGCGAAGGCACGATCTATCCGCTGATGCGCCGGCTGCAGGCCGACGGCCTGGTCCAGACCTATCTGGTCGAGAGCCCGGCCGGCCCGCCGCGCAAGTACTACCGGCTCTCCGAAGCCGGGAAGAAGAGCTTCGAGAGCCAGAAGGACGCCTGGGCGTCGTTCTCCGGCTCCGTCGACCAGATCGTGTTTGGAGGGGTCCAATGACACGCGAGGCGTTCCTGGCCCGCCTGCGGGAGGGCCTGCGCGGCCTGCCGCCGCAGGCGCTGGCCGACATCATCGCCGACTACGAGCAGCACTTCGCCGACGGCGAGGCCGCCGGGCGCAGCGAGGCCGAGGTGGCCGCCGCCCTGGGCGATCCCGACCGCCTGGCGCGAGAGGTGCGGGCCGAGAGCACCATGACCCGCTGGCGCGAGGAGCGGTCCCCGTCGGCGGCGGGCGCGGCGGTGTTCGCCGTCCTGGGCCTGGGCGCCATCGACATCCTGTTCCTGCTGCCCCTGCTGATGGGCGTGGCCGGCGTGCTCTTCGGCCTGGCCATCGCCGTGGTGGCCTGCTTCTTCGCGGGCGCTGTCGTCTTCGCGGCCGGGCCCTTCACCGACCCACCCGGCGGACCGCTGACCGCTGTGCTGGCGGGCATCGGGGTCATGGCCGGCTCGGCGTCGGGCGGCGCGCTGCTCACCATCGTCGGCATCGGCCTGATGAACGCCCTCGTCTGGTACGGGCGGCTACACTACCGGCTGCTGAAGCCGGCCCTGGAATCTTAAGAGACAAGCTGGGGAGAGCTGAACATGATCCGCGTGCTTCTGATGATCGTGATCGCGGGCTTCGTGCTCTCGGTAGGCACCCTGGCGGCGGCCGTGGCCGTTGGCGGCCCGGAGGTCCTGGCCCGCAGCACCTGGGGCCTGGCCTCCAGCGACTGGGGCGGCCACGAGTGGCGTTGGCGCCATCACCATCGCTGGGGCGACGAACACGCCGACCGCGGCCCGCAGTCCAGCCGCGTGCTGGCCTGGAGCGGCGCGGACGCGCTCAACGTCGGCTTCCCGGCCGACATCCGCTACGTCCAGGCCGATGGGCCCGCCACGGTCACGGTCAGCGGGCCGCCCGCGGCGGTGGACCACGTGGTGGTCACGGGCGAGCGCGTCCAGTTCGACGGCTTCACCCAGCACTGGTGGCCGCACAAGCTGAGCGTGGTGGTGCGTGCGCCCAACATCAGCCGCTTCGACCTCTCCGGCGCCAACGCCCTGACCATCGAGGACTACAAGCAGGACAAGCTGGCCCTCGACATCTCCGGCGCGGCCGAGGTGCATGCCACCGGCGAGGCCAACACCGTCGAGCTGGAGCTGTCCGGCGCCGGCGATGTGGACCTCGGCGGCCTGAAGACCAAGAGCGCGGACGTGAAGATCTCCGGCGCCGGCGGCGCGACGATCGCCCCGACCGAGGCGGCCAATCTGGAGATCTCCGGCATGGGCAACGTGCGGCTGCTGACCCATCCGCCGAAGCTTGAGAGCGCGATCTCGGGCGCCGGCCGCATCCGCCAGCCCGGCGGCGTCACGGCCGCAGCGCCGACGACGCCCCCGACGCCGCCGCCCGCGCCGGCGCGCAAGACCTGACACACCACCACGCTCGGCGGATGGCGCTCGTGTCCCGCGCGGTCTACGATCCCGCCGTCCCCAGGGTCGCCACATGATCCGCTCGCTCGCAATGATCGCGGCCGCGGGCCTCTTTCTGGCCGTGGTCGCCATATCGACCGCCGTCACGATCGCAGGTCCTGAGGCGGCGAAGCGCGGCTGGAGTTCGGGATTTTCCGAGTGGGGAAACCACTGGTGGCGGGGACCACCCGGGGTGGGGCGCGGTGTCCAGGGACCCGCCGGCGACAGCCCGACCACCCGCACCCTCGCGTGGAGCGGCGCGGACCGCCTCGCCGTCGATCTCGACGCAGACGTCCGCTATGTCCAGGCGAGCGGGCCGGCGAGCGTGACGATCTCCGGGCCAGCAAGGATCGCAAATGGACTGACGGTCCGCGGCGACACGCTGCGCCTGCCGGCTGGACAGCCGCCCGCGGATTCCAGGGTGACGATCGTTGTCCGGGCGCCAAATATCAGAAGCTTCGATGTGGCCGGCCGAACCGTCCTGACCATCGAGAATCTCAACCAGAAGCGCCTCGCGCTCGACGTCCAGGACTCCGCCGCCATCATCGCGAGCGGCGATGTCGACGAAATCGATCTCGACCTCAGCAGCAGCGGCGACGCCGACCTTAGCCGCCTGCAGGCCAGACGGGCGTTCGTTGACGTCGACGGGGCCGGAACCGCCACGATCGCGCCGACAGCGCGCGCCGACCTCGGCATCTCGGGCGCCGGCGATATCCGGCTGCTCACGCGCCCAGCCCGGCTCGTCACCAAGGTCTCAGGCCCCGGGCGGATCCTTCAGGGCGCGCCCGCGCCGGCGCAGCCGGGCGGCTAGGCCGGCAAGAACTTCAGCGCGACCCCGTTGTTGCAGTAGCGCAGGCCGGTCGGCCGGGGGCCGTCGTTGAACACGTGGCCCTGGTGCCCCAGGCACTGGGCGCAGTGGTATTCGGTGCGGGTCTCGAAGGCGAGCTTGGTGTCGGTCTTGCGCGCCAGGGCGCCCGGGATCGCGTCGTAGAAGCTGGGCCAGCCGGTGCCGCTCTCGAACTTGGTGTCTGACTTGAACAGCGGCAGGCCGCAGCCCAGGCAGGCGAAGGCCCCCTTGCGGTGCTCGTTCAGCAGCGGGCTGGTGAACGGCCGCTCGGTGCCCTCATGGCGCAGCACGTCATAGCTGGCCTCCGGCAGGCGCTGGCGCCAGTCGGCGTCGGCCAGCTTGCGGAACGGGGACGCGGCGTAGGGATCGGCCGCGCGGGCGAAGGCCAGCGTCGGGGTCGCCCCCACGATCGCGGAGGTCAGGAGGAAACGGCGGCGGTCGAGGGTGAGGTTGCTCATGTCCTCTAATACGAGCGCCAACGCCCCGCGGTTACAAGCCCGCGGCTTCCGGCAGGCCCAGCATCAGGTTGAGGTTCTGCACCGCCGCGCCGGAGGCGCCCTTGCCCAGGTTGTCCAGCAGGGCCACTAGGCGGGCCTGGGTCCCGGCCGCGTTGCCAAAGACGAACAGCCGCATGCGGTTCGTCCCGTTCAGGGCCTCGGGATCCAGCGCCTGGACGTAGCCGCCGGCGCCCGCGCGGGCCTTGGCCAGGTCGGCGCACTCGCCGCCGCTCGCGACCTCGACGAAGGCCTCGCCGGCGTAGGCGGCCGCCAGGGCCACGTGCAGGTCGGCCGGTGACGGCCTGCCCGGCAGCGCCCAGAGCTGCAGCGGAACCTCCACCAGCATCCCCTGGGCGTAGCGGCCCACCGCGGGCGCGAACACCGGCGGATGCGCGAGGCCTGCGTGGGCCTGCATTTCCGGCAGGTGCTTGTGCGCCAGGCCCATGCCGTAGGCGCGGAAGGCGTCGCTCGTGCCCGCCGGCGCGGGGGCGTCCTCGAACTCGCCGATCAGCCCCTTCCCGCCCCCGGAGTAGCCGGAGACCGCGTTGACCGTCAGCGGGAAGTCCGCCGGGATCAGGCCCGCGGCCACCAGCGGCCGCACCAGGCCGATGAAGCCGGTCGGATAGCAGCCGGGATTGGCCACACGCGCGGAGCTGCGGATCGCGTCCCGTTGCGCCGGCGCCATTTCCGCAAAGCCATAGGCCCAGTCCGGCGCGATCCGGTGGGCCGTGGAGGCGTCGACCACCTTCACCCGGTTGGAGCTGATCATGCCCACCGCTTCGCGCGCCGCGTCGTCCGGCAGGCACAGCACCACCGCATCGACGCTGTTCAGCAGTTCGCGCCGCGCGTCGGCGTCCTTGCGCCGGGCCGGATCGATGGAGACGACCTCCACGCCCTCATGGCGCGCCAGCCGCTCGCGGATCTGCAGGCCCGTGGTGCCCGCCTCGCCGTCGATGAAAACCGTGTGGGTCATGTCGATCCCCAAGTCGGGCCCGCAGCCCGTCAATTCAACCGCAGAGACCGCGGAGATACGCAGAGACTGCGGCGGCCGTGGTCCCCTCCGCGCATCTCCGCGATCTCTGCGGTTCAAATGAAAAGGGCGCCTCGGTTGCCCGAAGCGCCCCTCGCAGTAGATCGCTTGTGCGAAGGTCTAGCGCTTCGAGAACTGGAAGCTGCGTCGGGCCTTGGCCTTGCCGTACTTCTTCCGCTCCACGACGCGGGGGTCGCGGGTCAGGAAGCCGTGCGGCTTCAGCACGGCGCGCAGGCCGGGCTCGTAATAGGTCAGGGCCTTGGCGATGCCGTGGCGCACGGCGCCGGCCTGGCCGGAGAGACCCGAGCCCTCGACCGTGATGTCCACGTCGAACTGGCCGAGGCGGTCGGCGACCTGCATCGGCTGGGCGATCATCATCCGCAGCACGGGGCGCGCGAAGTAGATCTCCTGGTCGCGGCCGTTGATGGTGATCTTGCCCTTGCCCGGCTTGATCCAGACCCGGGCGACGGCGTTCTTGCGCTTGCCGGTGGCGTAGGCGCGGCCCTGGGCGTCGATCTTGGGCTCGCGAACGACGGCCTCTTCCTGGGTGCCCAGGCCCTTCAGGGCGTCGAAGCCGGTGGCCTCGGTCGTGTTGGCTTCGCTCATCACGCGCTCCGAACGTTCTTGGCGTTCAGGTCGGCGAACGCGATGGTCTCAGGGTTCTGCGCCTCGTGCGGATGCTCCGGCGCATTGTAGATGCGCAGGTGCGTCAGCTGCTTGCGCGCCAGGGGGCTTTCCTTGGGCAGCATGCGCTCGACGGCCTTCTGCAGCACGCGCTCGGGGTACTTGCCGCCGAGGATCTGGGCCGGGGTGCGCTGCTTGACGCCGCCCGGGTGGCCGGTGTGCCAGTAGTAGACCTCGTCCGTGGCTTTCTTGCCGGTGAAGCGCACCTTGTGGGCGTTCACCACCACGACCATGTCGCCGCAGTCCACGTGGGGGGTGTAGTCGGGCCGATGCTTGCCGCGAAGACGCATGGCGATGAACGAAGCCAGGCGGCCGACCACGGCGTCCTGGGCGTCGATCACGATCCACTTCTTCTCGACCTCGGCGGGCTTCAGCGAAGCCGTGGTGCTCTTCAGCATGAGGGTCGTGTCCGTTGAACCAAGCGGGATCGCGAGTTGCGCCCCCGGTGTGAGGCGCGGGATATGCCCAAAGGCGCGGCCGATGTCAACACACCGGGCCGCGCCCTACAGAGCCTAGTATTCTGTTTTAATTCAGCTTTCCAAATACGGTAATATGCTACCGCGCCTTTTCTTCCGCGAGATAGGCCGCGCTGAAGGTCTTTTTCGCCTCGGCGATGGGCAGGAGGGTCGGGTAGAACTGCACCATGGTGGTGTCCACCGCCCCGTGCGCCTCGTGGCACTTGTTGCAGTCCGAGGCCTGAGGCAGGGCTGCCGCCGGCCCCTCCCCGGTCCCGAACGGGAAGAACGCCCAGCCGCTGGCGAAGCGCTTATCCTTCACGTGGGTCTCGCGGCCCATGACCGTGGTGGTCTGGTACTGGCCCGACTTGTTGATCGAGCCCTTGTCCTGCGCGCCGCGCACCTCCAGCACGAAGACCGCCCCGTCCGGCCAGGTCCCGGTCTTCTGGAACGCCGCATAGGACGCCGGATCCACGAAGACGCTGTCGAACATGTGGTGGCCCATCATGCTGGCCGGCAGCGGCAGGTACGACATGTCGAGACCGGTCGAGAGATAGATCCAGGTCCGGTAGTCCTTGGGGAACTCCAGCTTGCCGTCGGCGGTGTAGCGCGCCGCGCCCGGCGCCTGGGCCTGGGACCCGGCCGCGGCCAGGAAGGCGACCGCCACCGCCAGGGCGCCACAGGCCGAGATCGTCAGAAGTCGCCGTTTCATCGTCCACCCCGCTTGAGATCGTGGGCCGATGGTCCGCCCAGCGAAGCTTGGCTGCAAGGACGCGTCCAGGACGATTTCGGACTCGGACCTCACGCAGCGTCGCGCGAGAAGCGGGCGCGGTAGTCGCTGGGCCGCACGCCGAACCGCCGCTCGAAGGCCCGGCGGAACACCTCGGTGCTGGCGTAGCCCACGGAAGCGGCCACCGCGTCGATGGTCATCCCGGCCCCGCTCAGCAGCCGGTCCGCCGCCTCCGCCAGGCGCAGGCCCTCCACATAGTCGCCGGGCGAGATCTCGAACGCCGCCTTGAAGCGCCGGGCGAAGTGGCGCGGGCTGACGTTCACCCGCGCCGCCAGGGCCTCTACCGACAGGTCCTCGGCCAGGTTGGCGGGGATCCAGGCCACCAGGTCGGCGAAGCGGCCCGCCGCCCGCGCCTGGAACCGCAGCGGCTCGGAATACTGCCGCTGGCCCCCCGAGCGCTTCAGATAGACCACCAGCTCGCGGGCGATCGCCAGCGAGACGGAGGGGCCCAGGTCCTCCTCCACCAGGGCCAGGGCCAGGTCGATGCCAGCGGTGATCCCGGCCGAGGTGGAGATCTGGCCCTCGCGGATGAAGATGGCGTCGGGCTCGAGGCGAACCTTCGGGAATCGCCGGGCGACCTCTGCGGCGTAGCGCCAGTGTGTGGTGGCGCGGCAGCCGTCGATCAGCCCGCTGGCGGCGAGGGCGATGACCCCCGTGCAGACCGAGACCAGCCGGCGGGTCTGCGGCGCGCGCAGGCGCAGCCAGGCGGCCAGCGGGTCGGTCACCTCGGCGGCCCGGATGCCGGGGCCGCCGGGGATGATGATGGTGTCCAGCGGGGGCGCACTCTCCAGCGCCGCGTCGGGCGCGAAGCGGATGCCGGACCAGCTGCGGAACGGCTGGCCTCCGGCGCTCAGGTACAGCACCTCATAGGCGGGCGGCCGGCGGGCCGTGGAGGCGGCCGCGAACACCTCGCTGGGCCCGGTGAAGTCCAGGGCGTTGACGCCCTCGTAGCCGATGATGCCGATCCGGCGCGTGCTCATCGCCCCTCCCCTCCGTCCGGCGGGCAAGATGCCTCGCCGCTCGGCAGGCGCCGAGTGAATTCCCGGTCACGCTTGAGGCAGGCTTCAGACCCGCCGCACGCGCCAGGCGAAGGCGATGGCGAGGCTGAAGACCAGGGCTGCCACCAGCTGGTGGGCGATGCTCAGCGCCAGGGGCGCGCGGGCCATCAGGGTGGCGATGCCGAGGCTCGCCTGGAACAGCACCGCCGCGCCCACGCCCATGCCCAGCAGCTTGGACTCCTTGGCCAGGTAGCGCGAACGCCAGGCGGCCCCGCCCATCAGCACGGCCAGCACCGTCAGCAGATAGGCCAGGAGCCGGTGGTGCAGTTGCACCGCGCCCTGGCTGTGCGCCAGGCTGCCCCAGAGGCTGCCGGTCCAGTAGTCGTCCGGCACGAGATGGCCGTTCATCAGCGGCCAGTCGTTGTAGACCAGCCCTGCCTTGTTGCCGGCCACCAGGGCGCCCAGCAGCACCTGCGCATAGATCATGCCCACGATCGCCGCCGCCCGCCGGCCCCATGGGCTGGGCAGGGTCTGTCGCGCCGCGCCCGCCCAGGCGTCGAAGCCCGTCCAGAGCAGCAGGCCGAACAGGGCGAACGCCAGGCCCAGGTGGACCATCAGCCGCTCCGGCGCCACGTAGATGCGCCCCGCCAGCCCGCTGGCCACCATCCACCAGCCGACCACGCCTTGCAGCGCGCCCAGCACGAAGATGCCGCCCAGCCGCACGAACAGCCGCCGCGGCAGGTCACGGCGCACGGCGAACACCACGAACGGCGCGAAGAACGCCAGGCCCAGAAGGCGCCCCAGCAGCCGGTGCGACCACTCCCACCAGTAGATGAACTTGAACCGCTCCAGCCCCATGCCGGCGTTCAGCTGGGCGTACTGCGGGATCTTCTTGTAGCCGTCGAACTCGGCCTGCCACTCGGCGGCGTTCATCGGCGGCAGCACGCCGCGGATCGGCTTCCACTCGGTGATCGAGAGCCCGGAGTCCGTCAGCCGCGTCGCCCCGCCCACGATCACCATGGCCAGCACCAGGGCGGCCACCACGAACAGCCAGATGGCCACGGGCTTGGAACGGTCTGAACGCAGGAACGACGTCATGAGGGCGCGGTTGGCGCAGCTTTCCGGCTGAACTTTGGCGGCGTCCTTTAGCGGGCTTCCGCGGCAAGGCCCAGCGCTCTATGACGCGCCCATGTCACCGCGCGTGAAGAAGTTCGTCGGCCTCGTCGCCATCCTGGCGTTCCTGGGCGCCTATGTGCTGGTCGCCTCCAAGGTCGGAGACTACGTCCCGGCGCTCTGGTGGGCGCAGGGGATCTACTACGCCGTGGTGGGCATCCTCTGGGGCGTCCCGCTGTTCCCGCTGATCCGCTGGATGAACCGGGAGGGGTGATCTTAGGGATTGCCGCCGCGCCCGACGCCCGCCTATAAGGCCCGCCTCGCCGCCTGGCCCTTCGGAGCGTGGCGCAGCTTGGTAGCGCACTTGACTGGGGGTCAAGGGGTCGCAGGTTCAAATCCTGTCGCTCCGACCAGCGGCCGGCGGCGAGATTTTCCTGATCCAGAGCTGCAACTGCGGACGACGTTGGCAACAGCGTCAAAGCTCATTCGAATATTGCGCGCGACCTAGGTCTTCGTGATAAGATCAAGGAATGGATACTTTCAAAATCTACGTCACCCCCGATACCTATCAATACAACGACGACATCCAGAACGTCGACGAAGACCTCCGTGGACGGGCGTCATATGTTCAGCGAATGACTGGCGCGGCGATTACCATCGATCGGCTTGGGGATATCGCCATCGTTGTCGCTCCTAACGAGGCGGTGGCGTCTATCGCCCGGATGGCGTTTCCCTATCCGTCCGCCTGAGGCGTCGACCTAGCTCTTCAGCAGCCCGTCCAGGCGGGCCTTGGCCGCCTCGAGGTCGTGCAGGGCGTCGAGGAGGCCGGGCTTGTGGTGGGCGACCTTCGGCGTCGTGAGCGGCTTGGTCGGAGTCTCCGCGGGGGCGACCACCGGGACCGAGCCCTCGCCCGCGGCCACCAACCGTCGCACGCCCTGCTCGCGGTGGAGCTTCTGGACGCCCTTGATGGTGTAGCCTTCCTCGTGCAGCAGGCGGCGCACGCCGCGCAGCACCGCGATGTCGGCGGGGCGGTAGAACCGGCGCCCGCCGGCGCGCTTCATCGGCTTGATGAAGGCGAACTTGGTCTCCCAGAAGCGCAGCACGTGCTGCGGCACGTGAAGCTCGTCCGCCGCTTCGGAAATCGTGCGGAAGGCTTCGGGCCCCTTGGCCACGAGGCTTACGCGATCCTCACCGCGACAGCGCGCGGTCGACCCGCGCCTTCATCACCTGGCTGGCGCGGAAGCCGATCACCCGCCGGGGGTCGATCGCCGCCGGTTCGCCGGTCTTGGGATTGCGGCCCATGCGGGCGCGCTTCGCGCGCACCTGGAACACGCCGAAGCCCGAGAGCTTGACCTGTTCGCCGCGTTCGAGGGCCTGGCACATCAGCTCCAGCACCCGCTCGACCAGCTCGGAACAATCCTGGCGCGTGAGACCGACTTGCTCGTGCACCGACTCGCACAGGTCGGCCCGCGTTACGGTCGCGCCCTTCATGATGGCCCTGGTCCCCGCCGCCACGTCGTTCATGGACGTTGATTGTCCTATTGCCACAAAGACTTCAAGTCACGCTTTACAGCGTGACCGCAGGGGTTTGTCAAAGGCGCAGAACGCAGGCGCCCCAGGTCAGCCCGCCGCCCATGGCCTCCATGAGCAGAAGTTGTCCCGGCTTGATACGCCCATCCTGCACGCCCTGGTGCAGCGCCAGCGGAATCGAGGCGGCAGAGGTGTTGGCGTGTTCGGCCACGGTGGAGATCACCTTGGCCTCGTCGATGCCCAGGCGATGGGCCACGCCCTGCAGGATCCGCTGGTTGGCCTGGTGGGGGATGAACCAGTCGGCGCTGTCCACGGCGATGCCCGCGTCGGCCGCCGCGGCGCGCACCGCCTCGGAGATGTTCACCACCGCGTGGCGGAACACCTGGTTGCCCTGCATCCGCAGATAGCCGGTCTGGCGGTTGGTCGAGACGCCGCCGTCCACATAGAGCAGGTCCTGCTTGGTGCCGTCGGCGCGCAGGGCGAAGCCCAGCAGGCCGCGGTCGGAAATGGCGCCCTCGCCTTCCACCGGCTCCAGCACCACCGCGCCGGCCCCGTCGCCGAACAGCACGCAGGTGCCGCGGTCGGTCCAGTCCATCAGGCGGGTCATGGTTTCCGCGCCGATCACCAGGGCGCAGCGGGCGCGATTGCGGGCCACGAAGCCGTCCGCCACCGACAGCGCATAGACGAAGCCCGAGCACACCGCCTGGACGTCGAAGGCCACGCCGACCGGGCAACCCAGCTTGCGCTGCACGATCGTGGCGACGGCGGGGAAGGTCAGGTCCGGCGTGGTGGTGGCCACGACGATGAAATCCACGTCCTGCGGCGTGCGGCCCGCGGCGGCCAGCGCCATCTTCGCGGCCTCAACAGCCAGGTCCGAGACCGGCGTGCCATCCGCGGCCTGGTGGCGCTGGTGGATGCCCGTGCGCTCGCGGATCCATTCGTCGGAAGTGTCGACGGTCTTGGAGAGCTCGTCGTTGGTGACGATACGGTCGGGCAGGTAGCCGCCGACCCCGGTGACCACGGAACGCAGGACTTTGGACAATTCAGCGGGCTCCGTCCGCGGACGCGGGGTGGGCCGGCGCAAGCGCGGCGGGAAGCCGCCTCATATTCCGTTCGATCTCGGACGCAAACCCGCTTTGCGCCACATCGGCGGCCGCACGCAGCGCCTTGGCGAAATCGCGGGCGTCGACGCCGCCGTGGCACTTGAGCACCAGGCCGTTCAGGCCCAGCAGCGGCGCGGCGGGCGGCGGGCTCATCTTTTCGCGGAATCGCAGCAGCGATGGGCGGGCCAAGAGGGCGCCCAGGCTGGTGATCGCCCCGCTGGTGAGGGCGGCGCGCAGCTCGCCGTACATGAACTTGGCCGCGCCCTCCATGGCCTTCAGAGCCACGTTGCCGGTGAAGCCGTCGGTGACCACCACGTCCACGGCGCCCTTGGTGATGTCGTCGCCCTCGACGAAGCCATGGTAGGCGAGGTCCAGCTGGCCCTCGCGCAGGATGCGGTGCGCCTCGCGCACCTCCTCGTGGCCCTTCATCTCCTCGGAGCCGACGTTCAGGAGCCCGACCGTCGGACGGGCCACGCCGTAGGCCGCCCGGTGATAGGCCTCCCCCATGATGGCGAATTCCACCAGGCGCTCGGCGTCGCAGTCCACATTGGCGCCCACGTCCAGGAAGGTGGTGAAGCCGCCCGGGTGGGGCATCGGCGCGACCAGGGCCGGGCGCTCCAGGTCCGCGACCATGCGCAGGATCAGCCTGGAGATCGCCATCAGGGCGCCGGTGTTGCCGGCCGAGATCGCGACCCCGGCCTGGCCCTCGCGGATCGCCTCCACCGCGTTCCACATCGAGGTGCCCTTGCCGCGGCGCAGGGCCTGGGCGGGCTTCTCGTCCATGGAGATGGTGCGTTCGGTGTGCCGCACCTCGGCGCGGGTCTCGCCGAGCTTGCAGCGGGCCATCTCCGGGCGGATCTGGGCCTCGTCCCCGTGCAGCAGCAGGCGCACGTGCGGCAGGTCCGCCAGCACCTTGGCACAGGCGGGGATCACCACGGACGGCCCGTGGTCGCCGCCCATGGCGTCGATGGAAATCACGAGCGGTTGGGTCAATTCGACCTTGGTCCCTCGGCAGCGGCCGGAATCGGGCGACCATAGCCCGCAGACCGTCGCAGGGGAAACTAACCCTTGGGTTCGGTGAGTTTCTTCAGCGCCGCGAACGGCGAGGTTTCTTCCGCCGGCGCCTCGTATTCGAAGCTGACGCCGGGTTTGCGGGGGAACGGATCCAGTTCCAGCGCCAGGTGCTCGACCAGATAGGCGGCCACGTCGATCTCGTCCCCGGCCAGGATGTCCGGCGCATCCGGCGCGTCGGGATCGAGCTCCACCTCGCCGCCCTCGGGCGCGGCGGCGTGCGGGCTGCCGGGCGGCACGGCGCGCACGTCGATCTCGCCGTCCACCGGCTGCTCGAAGGGATCCAGGGTCACGCCGCAGATCTGTTCGACCACCGCGTGGAAGCGGCCGGTCAGCTCCACCCCGTCCAGCCACGGCTTCACCGTCAGGTCGGCGGTCAGGGCCGGCAGGCTGACCAGGCCCAGGCGCTTGGCCAGGGCGGCCCGGTCGGCGGCGTCAGGCGCGAGGGTGACCCGCTTTGGCCCCCGCGCCAGGTCGTGCAGCTTGACGGTCGCGTCCCAGCTCACGGCGCGCTCCAGCTCACCTCGCCCGCGAGGAAGCCCTCCAACGGCTGGGCGGCGAGCGCGGCGCGCTGCTTGAGGACGTAGGCTGCCATGTCGGCGGCGCGGCCCGCGTCCGCCTCGGCATAGACCGTCCGCGCGATGACGGCTTCGAGGTCCCCCGTGTCCGGCAGGCTGGCGAAGGCGGCCTCATAGGACTTCACGCGCCCGAAAAACGCCTCGCCCAGCTTGCGCATCCGCTTGCCCACCGAGAGGTCGCCGACGCCCAGCTCGCGCAGGGCGTTGTCGAGGGCCGAGGCGTAGGTGTCGAACAGCGCCTGGGCGGTCTCGGCCGCCTGGGGCCCCTGCCCCTTCAGCCGCTCCAGGATCAGGTAGACGTGGAGGCTGAAGAGCTCGAAGCGACCCTCCGGCGTGTCGGGGGCGCCAAGCTCGGCATAGAGCGCCGGCAGGCGGGCCTGGGGCGAGGTGCGGGCATACAGCCTCTGCCCCGCCGCCTGGGCGGGCTTCGGCTTGAACAGACCCTTGAGCATGGCGCGGCCTCGATTTCGCCCGGAAGACGTGGCTAAAGGCGGCATTGAACTAAGGGGCCGGCGGCGATAGGTCAAAGCCTCTTGCCGCAGCGCGGCCCGAAACGAGTCCCTCAAGAGGACTCCAGAAACGAGACCGATGTTCCGACGCGCCTCCTTCGCCGTTCTCTGCGCCGCGGCGCTCGCGACCGCCGGCCTTTCGGCCTGCTCGCCGATCACCAGCTATTCGGGCTTCCAGGCGATCGATTCCGATCCCAAGGACGTCAAGATCGGGGCGGACACCAAGTCCACCGTCCAGGCCAAGCTGGGCTCGCCCTCGGTGAAGTCCACTTTCGACCCGAACGTCTGGTTCTACGTGAACCAGATCAAGGAGCGCGTGGCGTTCCGCCGGCCGCGGGTGACCGCCCGCAACGTCACCGCCATCCAGTTCGACAAGGACAGCGAGCTGGTGACCAAGGTGAACGTCTACACGCTGAAGGACGGCAAGGTCATCGCCTACAACAACCGCGAGACGCCCACCCGCGGCCGCGAGATGACCATCCTGGAGCAGCTGCTGGGCAGCGTCGGCCGCGGCACGGTGCTGCCGCAGGACGACACCGGCGTCCCCGGCCAACGCCCCGGCGACCGGCGGTAACTGGCCTCGTCCCTCCTCTTCAGGGGAGGGACAGGCTCGCATAACTTCCTCCCTTGATGGGGAGGGACAGGCTCGCCACGCGAGCTAGGGTGAGGCGGCCGCGTCCGGGCGCGGAGAATGAGGCTGGCCCGCCTCACCGGCGCCCGGATCCCATACGCGCTCACCCAGTCAGCAGGTCCTCACCCTGGCGGCTTCGCCGCCTGTCCCTCCCCATCAAGGGAGGGAACGAAAAACGCCCCGGAGATCGCTCTCCGGGGCGCTTTCTTGTTCGACGAAAGCGGTCGGTCTAGCCGACCACCCCGTGCGCCAGGATCGCCAGCAGCAGCAGGGCCACGATGTTGGTGATCTTGATCATCGGGTTCACGGCGGGGCCCGCCGTGTCCTTGTAGGGGTCGCCGACGGTATCGCCCGTCACGGCGGCCTTGTGAGCCTCGGAGCCCTTGCCGCCGTGGTGGCCTTCCTCGATCAGCTTCTTGGCGTTGTCCCACGCGCCGCCGCCCGAGGTCATCGAGATGGCGACGAAGAGGCCGGTCACGATCACGCCCATCAGCATGGCGCCGAGCGACGCGAAGCCGTTCACCTTGCCGGCGATGGCGGTGATGAGGAAGAACAGCACGATCGGCGAGACCACCGGCAGCAGCGACGGGACGATCATCTCCTTGATCGCCGCCGAGGTCAGGATGCCGACCGCCCGGCCGTACTCCGGCTTCACCTCGCCGGTCATGATGCCGGGGTTCTCGCGGAACTGGCGGCGGACTTCCTCCACCACCGCTTCCGCGGCCCGGCCCACCGCGGTCATGGACATGCCGCCGAACAGGAAGGGCAACAGCCCCCCGAACAGCAGGCCCACCACGACGTAGGGGTTGGAGAGGTCGAAGGCGACCGTGCCCAGGTTGTAGAAGAACGAGCCCGTGTCGGTGGTCTGGGCGAAGTACTTCAGGTCCGAGGTGTAGGCCGCGAACAGCACCAGGGCGCCCAGGCCCGCCGAGCCGATGGCGTAGCCCTTGGTCACCGCCTTAGTGGTGTTGCCCACGGCGTCCAGGGCGTCGGTGGTGACGCGGACTTCCGGCGGCAGGCCCGCCATCTCGGCGATGCCGCCGGCGTTGTCGGTGACGGGGCCGAAGGCGTCGAGGGCCACGATGAAGCCCGCCAGCGAGAGCATGGCGGTCACGGCGATGGCGATGCCGAAGAGGCCCGCCAGGTTATAGGTGACGATGATGCCGGCGATGATCACCAGCGCGGGCGCCGCGGTGGATTCCAGGCTCATGGCGAGGCCCTGGATCACGTTGGTGCCGTGGCCGGAGACCGAGGCCTTGGCCACCGACTTCACCGGGCGGAACCCGGTGCCGGTGTAGTACTCGGTGATCACCACGATCAGGGCCGTCACCACCAGGCCGACGAGGCCGCAGTAGAACAGCTGGTCGGCGCCGAATGTGATGGCGGTCGCGGTGTCCGCGCCGACCGTCAGCGGGCCCGTCACCAGGGTGTGGATCACCCACCAGAGCGCCGGCACCGACAGAACGCCGGTGATGATCAGGCCCTGGTAGAGCGCGCCCATGATGTTGTTGGACTTGCCCAGGCGCACGCCGAAGGTGCCGATGATCGAGGTGAAGATGCAGACGCCGCAGATGCCCAGCGGCAGCAGCATCATCTTGCCGACCACGTCGCCGGTGTCGCGGAAGAAGATCGCGGCCAGCACCATGGTGGCGACCGTGGTCACCGCATAGGTCTCGAACAGGTCGGCGGCCATGCCGGCGCAGTCGCCGACGTTGTCGCCCACGTTGTCGGCGATGGTGGCGGCGTTGCGCGGGTCATCTTCCGGGATCCCGGCCTCGACCTTGCCCACCATGTCGCCGCCGACGTCGGCGCCCTTGGTGAAGATGCCGCCGCCCAGACGGGCGAAGATGGAGATCAGCGAGGCGCCGAAGCCCAGCGCCACCAGGCTGTCGACCACGTCGCGGCTGGTGTTCTCCAGCCCCATCGGGCCGGTCAGCACATAGTAGTAGCCGGCGACGCCCAGCAGGGCGAAGCCCGCCACCAGCATGCCGGTGATGGCGCCCGAGCGGAACGCCAGCGACAGGCCCTTGGCCAGGCCCTCCGAGGCGGCCTGGGCCGTGCGGACGTTGGCGCGAACCGAGATCAGCATGCCGGCGAAGCCCGCCAGGCCCGACAGGATCGCGCCGATGGCGAAGCCGACGGCCGCCTTGGGCCCGATCAGCAGCCCGACGGCGATCAGGATCACCACGCCCACGATGGCGATCGCGGTGTACTGTTTGCGAAGGTACGCCTGCGCGCCCTCCTGGATGGCGGCGGCGATTTCCTGCATGCGGGCGTTGCCCGGCGAGGATCGCAACAGCGACATCGTCTGGAGCACCCCGTACAAGACGGCGGCCACCCCGGCGACGATCGCCAGCGTAAGCATTGGACTCATGTGTTGCGCACCCCTTTGCGATTGCGCGGAGGAGGACCGACCGCCCGCCCTTGTTCGTGGGCTTTGGCGGGAGGCGTCCCTGCCCCTTTGAATGTTTCCCCATGATCCGAAGGCCAGGGCCTCCGGAAGACGGCCGGAAACTACTCAAGTTTTAGGTACGCACGCAACCAGCGTCGCCCCGGGGGCGGACGCAGCGTCAGGCGGGCGGGGTGTTCACGCGCCGCCGCGGGGCCTGGGAGGTGACCACCACCGAGCCGATCTGGCCCGGACCGGCGATGACGGCGGCGTCGCGGGCCAGGGCGGCGGTGAGCTTGTCGGCGTCGATCTTGCTGAGGTCGGTGGGGACCGTGAACGGCGTGCGGTGCCCGGCCCGGACCAGGGCGTCGCGGAAATAGGGCTCCTTTTCCCGCAGGCGGGCGACATTGGCGCCGCTGGTCAGGTTGATCCGCACATAGACGAACACATAGTTGACCAGCAGGCCCTTAGAGACGATCGGCAGCCCCACGGGCTGCAACTCGACGTACTGGCCCACGTCGACCTTGCCGGCCTTCTTGGCCTCGGCCGCCTGGGTGGCAGGGCCCGCGGCGAGGCTGGTGACGAGGGCGAGGGCGGCGAGGAGGCCACGGGCAGCGATCTGGGGGCGGCGAGGCATGCTCCCAGGATCGGGCGAATCGGTTGCCGTAAGGTTGCGCACGCGTGTTGCTTTGCCCGGCCGCGCTTTCATGGCCACGCTGGCGCAACGGTGGTATCGTCACGCCAATGACATAAGGGAGGAGTCCGGAGCCATGTCTCCGACCCGTCGGTACGCCGCTCTGGGCCTGCTGGCCGCCAGCGTCGCCGCCCCTGCCCTCGCACGCGCCGCCATTGAGCCGCCTGGCGCCCTCAACGCCGGTGGTCCCACGGCGGGCCCTCAGATGGCCGGCGCAGCCCCTGTCCCCCAGCTCGAGCTGCCCGACGAGGACAGCCCCAATACCGAGCTCAACACCGGGCGCGACCGCAACGAGCACATGCTGGCGCCCGTCACCATCAACGGACAGGGCCCCTTCAACTTCCTGCTCGACACCGGCGCCAACGTCAGCTGCGTTTCGCACAGCCTGGCCGAGCGGCTGGCGCTGAAGACCCAGGACATGGAGCTGGTCCACACCGTGGTCGGCGCGCGTGAACGGCCGGTGGTCATGCTGGACGAGCTGCAGGTCGGGCCGCGCAACCGCAAGCGGGTGCGGGCGCCCTCCCTGCCGATCCAGGGGCCCGAGGTGGACGGCGTGCTGGGCGTCGACTGGCTGAAGGGCCAGCGCCTGGTGCTGAACTTCAAGGCCGGCAAGCTGGACATCGTGCGCTCCCAGGCCGACGAGGGCGAACCCGGCCGGGTGGTGATCGTGCCCGCCCGCCGGCGGCACGGGCAGCTCACCATCGTCGACGCCGACCTGAGCGGCCACCGCATCAGCGCCATCATCGATTCCGGCGCCGAGGGCTCGCTCTGCAACCGCCACCTGCGCGACCTGGCCATGGCCATCGACCGCAAGCAGGGCGCGCCAGCGCAGCCGACGCGCTATGTGCGCATGGAGACCCTGGCCGGAGAAGCCTTCACCGGCGAGGCGATCAACCTGCCGTTCCTGCGGCTGGGCGGCCTGCACCTGGGCAATGTGCCGGTCACCTTCGCCGAGATGCATGTGTTCGACATCTGGGACCTGGCCGACGTGCCGGCGATCGTCATCGGCATGGACCTGCTCCGCCAGTTCGAGCAGGTGGCGCTCGACTTCGGCCGCTCGCAGGTGCGGTTCGACTTCATCTAGTCCGGGTGGTCGGCGGCGCTCGCCGGCGCGACGTGCGGCGGGAAGAGGTCGGCCATGGGCTCGTACTTGGCGCGCGCCCGCTCCAGCCGCGCGCGCATCTCGGCCAGGACCTCCGGATGCAGGCTGGCGACGCTGTAGGTCTCGCCGGGATCGCGGGTCATGTCGAACAGCAGCGGCAGCCGGTCCAGCGGCACGTCGTAGACCCGGTAGTAGGAGCGCACGACCAGCTTCCACCGCGCGGTCCGCAGCCCCACGACGTGGTTGTTGTCGAAGAGCAGGATCTCCTCGTGCGGCGAGCCCTGCGCGCCGGTGAGCAGGCCGCCGATGTCGCGCCCATCCAGTTCGACGCCGTCCAGCGGCGGCAGGCCGGCCCAGGCCAGGAGGGTCGGCAGGAGGTCGAGGTTGCTGGCAAGGCCGTCCGTGACCTGTCCCGCCGCGATGCGCCCGGGTTGGCGGGCGATGAACGGGACCCGGAAGCCGCCGTCCCAGGCCGAGCCGCCCTTGCGGTCGCGGAACGGGCCCGAGGAGCCCTCGAACCAGGGCCCGTTGTCGGACGTGAAGACCACCAGGGTATCCTGATCCAGGCCCAGGGCCTCCAGCCGCGCCAGCAGACGCCCGACGTTGAGGTCGATCTCTTCGACCACCTCGCCATAGGCGCCGGCCGGAGACCCCATCGGATCGGCGGGGTTCGGGACCAGCGGGATATGCGGCGCGGTGAGGGCCAGCATCACGAAGAACGGCTCGTCCCGATGCGCCTGGGCGAAGGCCAGGGTCTGCTCGAAGAACTGCTGGGTCAGCTTGGAAAAGTCCGGCTTGGCCTCGCGGACCTCCAGCCCCTCGCCATCCGCCGCATAGAGCGAGAGCGGCCGCATGTCGTGGCTGTACGGAAGGCCGTAGAAGGCGTCGAAGCCATAGGCGGTGGGCGGCCAATGCGGCGCCACATGGCCCAGGTGCCACTTGCCGATCAGGGCCGTGGCGTAGGCGTTCCCCAGGGCCCTGGGGATGGTGACCTCGCTGAGCGGCAGGCCCTTGGTGTCGGCCGGCTGCAGCACCTCGTGCGCGAGGCCCGAGCGGATGGCGTAGCGGCCGGTGAGCAGGCCGGCGCGGGAGGGCGTGCAGACGTTGGCCGAGGCGTAGAAGTCGGTGAAGCGCACGCCTTCCGCCGCCATGCGGTCGAGGTTGGGCGTGCGGATGTGCGTGCCGCCATCGCAGCCGACGTCGCCATAGCCCAGGTCGTCGGCGAGGATCACGATCACATTGGGCCTGCGCATCGGCGCAGGTTAGCCGACGTTGGGCCGAGCGGTCAGATATTGCGCAGCGCCCGCGTTTCCGCCCGCAGCCGCACGGCCAGCACGGCCGCATTCAGCAGCGAAAACACCACCGCATAGGCCCAGAGCCCGAACACCAGCGGCAGCACGGCGATCTCGCCCACCACGACCAGGTAGTTCGGGTGCGGGACGAAGCGATAGGGCCCGCGGCGCACCAGGGTCTCGCCGGGGACCGCGATGATCCGGGTCGTCCACCGCGACCCGATCGAGGCCAGCGTCCAGGCGCGCAAGACCTCAAGGCCGAGATAGGCGGCCAGCCACGGCCAGGCGATGGGCCGCGGCAGGGCCAGGAGCCACAGGCCGCCCAGCCAGGCCGCGTGCAGCGCGACGATCAGCGGATAGTGCGCCGCGCCGTGTTCGACGCCGCCAGCGGCGAGCAACCGACGCGTGTTGCGCCGCGCGACGACCAGCTCGCCAAGGCGTTGGGCGGTCACCAGCCCCAGAATGGCGGCCTGGCCGATCATGCGGCCCAGAGCGTGACGGTGCTCGCGGTGAACCCGGGCCCAAGGGCTGTCAGGACCGAGCGCGCAGGCATGCCGGCGCGGCGGACGCGGTCCAGCACGTGCAGCACCGTCGGCGCCGACATGTTGCCATGGTCGGCCAGGACGTCCCGCTCGTGGTCCAGCGCCCCCTGCCCCAGTTCCAGCACCGTCTCCAGCGCCTCGACCACCTTCGTCCCCCCGGGGTGGCAGATAAAGCGGTCCACGTCGGCGACGACCAGGCCCTGGCGCGCCAGCATGGCGTCCATCGCCGGCCTCAGGCTCCGGTGGGCGAACGACGGGATCGCCTGGGCGAAGATCACGCCCAGGCCCTGCGGATCGACCCGCCAACCCATGATGTCGAGGGTATCGGGCCAGGTGTGCTCGGCCGCACCGACCACCTGCGCGAAGCCACTGTCCCCGGCGCGCACCACGCAGGCCGCCGCGCCGTCGCCGAAGAGGGCGGTGGCGACGATGTCGGCCTTGGAGGGCTCGTCCAGCCGGAACGCCAGGGTGCAGAGCTCGACGCAGACCAGCAGCACCACCGCGCCCGGATCGGCCCGCGCCAGCTTGGCCGCCAGTGCAAGCCCGCTGGCCCCGCCGGCGCAGCCCAGGCCGAACACCGGCACGCGCGCCGCATCGGGCCGGAAGCCCAGCCGAGCCATCGCCCGCGCCTCCAGGCTGGGGGCCGCGATCCCGGTGGAAGAGACGGTGACGATGGCGTCCACGTCGCCCCCGTTGAGCCCGGCGTCGGCCAGCGCGGCCTCCGCAGCGGCGGCGAACAGCGCCACGCCTCCCTCGAGGTAGGCCTGCGTCCGCTCCGGCCAGCCGCGCGGCTCGAGGTACCAGTCCAGCGGCATCACCGCCTGGCGGGTCCGGATGCCCGTGTTGCGAAAGACCGGCTCCAGGCGCTCGAACTGGGGAACGCGCGCCCCGAACACCTCCCGCGCCGTCGCGGCCACCAGGTCCTGAGGCAGGTCGTAGGGCGCCCGGGCGGCGGCCAGGCCGATCAGGCCGACGTCAGCAGTCATCCATGGCTCCGTGGCCCGATGCGGACGCAACACGCGCCTCGGGGCGCGGTTCCCGAGACTAGCCGTGCCGCCAGCCGCCGGCGCCGGGCTCCACCGGCTGGCCGTTGTCGCGCACGGTCACGCCGTGGCCCTCGACCACCTCGCCGATCACGGTGAAGCCCGGCAGCGCCACCGCCGCGGTCGCCACGATCTCGTAGTCATCGCCGCCGCTGGCGAGGGCCAGCCTCGCCGCGGTCGCATCGGGCTGAAGCGCCAACCACGCCCGGGCCGCGGCCGAGAGCGGCACGCGCTCCAGGTCCAGCACCAGCTCGACGCCGCTCGCCTCGGCGATGTGGCCCGCGTCCGCGATCAGGCCGTCGGAGACGTCTGCGGCCGAGCTCGCGTGGTCCAGCACCGCCCGCGCCAGGTCCAGGCGCGGCGTCGGCAGGCGGTAGCGACCTTCCAGGTAGCCGTCCGGATCCGCCACCTGCCCCCGCGCGGCCGCGAGCCCCAGCCAGGCGTCGCCAATGTGCCCGCTGACCATCAGCCGGTCCCCGGCCCGCGCGCTCGCCCGGCGCACCATCCGGCCGCCGGGAACCCACCCCATCAGGGTGAGGCTGGCGGTGAACGGCCCCGGGGTGGCCACCGTGTCGCCGCCCAGCAGGCTGACGCCGGCATCCTTGAGGTCCGCCCCCAATCCGGCCGCGAAGCTCGCCCGATCCGCCTCCGTCCACACCGGTGGCCAGGCCACTGCCAGGAAGGCCGCCTGCGGCTCGGCGCCCTTGGCCGCCAGGTCGGAGAGGTTCACGCGCGCCAGCCGCCGGCCGACCAGCTCGGCGCGCTCACCGGCCAGGAAATGCACGCCCTCGATGATGGCGTCCTTGGTGATGACAAGATCAAAGCCGGGCCGCGATGGGATCACCGCCGCATCGTCCATCAGCTCGAAGGCGCCCGGCGCGCCGCGGGCCAGCGGGCGGAACAGCCGCGCGATCTCGCCGAACTCGTCGAGGCCCCTAGGCGCCGGGCCGGACATCGCGGGCGACCGCATCCAGGGCCCCGTTGACGAACCCGGGCTCGGTCCCCTCGAAGAAGCTCTTGGCCACCTCGACATATTCGTCGATCGCCACCTCGGTCGGCACGTCGGGGCGGTTGGCCAGCTCGAAGGCGCCCGCCCGCAGGATGGCGCGCACGGTGGCGTCCAGCCGCTCCAGGCGCCAGTTCTCAGCCAGGCGCTTGGCGATGGCCGCGTCGACCTTGGCCTGCTGGCTCACCACGCCGCGCACCAGGTCGGCGAAGAACGCCTCGTCCGCTGAGGCCAGGGTCATGCCCTCCCCCTCGCTGGCATCCCCCGCCCCGCCTTCCAGGTCGCGGTCGAAGCGGTGCTCGGTGAACTCGCGGATCACGTGCTCCACGCCGATAGAGGACACCTCCATCTGATAGAGGGCCTGCACGGCCGCGAGCCGCGCGACCGACCGGGACTGCCGCGCGGTCATCGGCGGATGCCCAGCAGCTGCTGCTTCACGGAGATCATGGCCAGGGCCGCGCGCGCCGCGCCGCCGCCCTTGTCGCCCTCGCTGATCCGGGCCCGCGCCCAGGCCTGCTCGTCGTCCTCGGTGGTCAGGACACCGTTGCCGATGCAGAGGCGCTTGCCGATCGTCAGGTCCATGATTCCGCGGGCGCTCTCGTTGGAGACGATCTCGAAGTGGTAGGTCTCGCCGCGGATCACCGTCCCAAGCGCCACGTAGCCGTCGTACTTCACCCCGGCGGGGCGGTGGCCCGCCTCCTCGGCCCAGGCGATGGCGCCCGGGATCTCCAAGGCGCCCGGCACGGTGACGATGTCATACTCCGCCCCGAACGCGCTCAGCGCCTGGGTCGCCCCTTCCAGCAGGGCGTCGGCCAGGTCGTCGTAGAAGCGCGCTTCGACGATGCAGATACGGATCGGGGTGTCGGGCACGGTGGGTCCTTCGTGGATGCGCCGAGCGTCTTAGGCCGTTTCGCGCCAGCGGGCGAGATAGCGCGCCAGCATGTCGATCTCCAGGTTCACCCGCGACCCAGGCTTCAGCCGCCCCAGGGTCGTCACGTCCCAGGTATGAGGGATCAGGTTCACGCCGAAGACGTCGTCCTCGACCTCGTTGACCGTCAGCGAGACGCCCTCGATGGCGATCGACCCCTTCGGCGCGATATAGCGGTGCAGCGGGCGGGGCACGCGAATCCGCACCCGGTGCGAGCCGCCCTCGCTCTCGATGGACAGCACCTCGCCGACGCCGTCCACGTGGCCGGAGACGATATGGCCGCCCAGTTCGTCGCCTACGCGGGCGGCGCGCTCCAGGTTGACCGGCCGGCCCTCGTGCCAGTCGCCCAACGTGGTCTTCGAGAGCGTCTCGCCCGAAACCTCCACCGCGAACCAGCCCGGGCCCTTCTCCACCACCGTCAGGCAGCAGCCCGCATGGCTCACCGAGGCGCCCAGGTCGATTGTCGACGTGTCGAAGCCGGTCTCGATCTCGAAGCGGCGGTCGCGGTTGGTCTCGCGGACCGCACGCACGCGGCCCACGTCGGTGACGATGCCGGTGAACATCTAACCCCTCGCGTAGCGTTCCCAGAGGTCGGGACCCAGCTCGTGCGTCTCGACCCGCCGGAAATGGGGCGCCTCGCCAAGCGCTGCAACCGCCAAGGCGCCGACGCCCGGCCGGCCCTCGCCCCCGATCAGCACCGGCGCGCGGAACCATTCCAGCCGCGCCACCAGCCCGCAGCGCACGAAACTGGCCGCCACCTGGCCGCCGCCCTCGACGAACAGATTGATCAGGCCGCGGGCCTGCAGCTGGGCCACCACGGTCTTCAGGTCCGGCCGATCCTCGCCAAGGGCCGCCACGGTGATCACCTCCACCCCGGCCTCCACCAGATGCGGCTCGGCGGGACCGGTGGCGATGACCACGGTCGGGATCTCGCGGGCGGTCTTCACCAGCTTGCAATCCGCCGCCAGCCGCTGGCGGCTGTCCAGCACCACGCGGGCCGGCTGGCGGCCGTTGAAGCCTGGCAGGCGCACGGTGAGTTCGGGATCGTCCGCCAGCGCCGTCTCGATGCCGACCACCACGGCGTCGTGCTGGGCGCGGAGCCGATGCACCTCCTCGCGGGCCTGCGGACCGGTGATCCAGCGGCTTTCGCCGGCGGCGGTGGCGATCCGGCCGTCCAGCGAGGTCGCGAGCTTCAGGGTGACGGTCATGCGGGGATCGATGCGTTGCGGGTCACGGACTTGCCTTAGCAGATGAACGCGCCTAGCGGAGAAGCGCCGGGATTGAGCGGTGTCCCGGTCAGGCGCAAGCCCAACCACCGCGCATCTCCGCATGGAGGTCGCGCATGGCCGACCAAGACCCTTCCAACCCTTCCCGACGTTTCCTAGGGGTGCTGGCCATGTGGCTGCCGGCGGCTGTCGCAGCGTTGCCCTCGGCCGCGCTCGCCGCGCCGTGCCCGGTCCCCCAGGTCCTCTTGGTCTGCCCGGCAGGCACGGTGAAGAGCGCCATCGCCCGCGAGGTGCTGAAGCGCCGGGCCGCGGCCCGCGGCGTGCCGTTGGTGGCGACCTCGCGCGGCGTGACGCCGGAGGACCATGTCTCCCCCGCCCTGGCCGCGCACCTGCGCGCCGATGGAATCGACCCGGGCGCCCAGCCGCTCCGCCGCTTCGACCCGGCGGATGCGGCCGCCGCCGACGTGGTGATCGCCTTCGACGAGGCGGCCCAGGTCCCGGCCCTGCGCAGCGCACGGGTCTGGACGACGCCCTCCTGGAACAGCGACTACGCCGCCGCCAAGGCCGCCCTCGCGCCCCAGGTGGAGGCGCTGCTGGACGAGCTGGCCGCCCGCGGCTGCGGCGGGACCTGAGCGATGGCGAAGCCCGCGGTCAGCCTCCTGCCGTGGCTGGCGGCCGCCGCCCTCGCCGCCTGCGCGCCACCCGCCGCCTCAGGCGCACCAGCGCCGCTGGTCCTGGAGCGGACGATCCCGCTCCCCGGCGTTACCGGGCGCATCGACCACCTGGCGTTCGATCCGGCGCGCGGCCGGCTCTTCGTCGCCGAACTGGGCAACGGGACCGTGGAGGCGGTGGACGTCGCGGCCGGCAAGGTCGCGGGACGGATCGGGGGGCTCAGCGAACCCCAGGGCCTGGCGGTGCTCTCGACTGGCGAGCTGGCCGTCGCCAACGGCGGGGACGGCGCGGTGCGCTTCTTCCGCCTGGCGGACCTCGCTCCCCTGGCGCGCCTGCCGCTGGGGCCGGACGCCGACGACGAACGGGTCGATGCGGCGGGCCATCTGGTCGTGGGCTATGGCGCGGGCGCCCTGGCGACCATCGACCCGGCCAGCCGCCGGGTGCTCTCCACCATCGCCCTGCCGGCCCACCCGGAAGGCTTCCAGGTCGCCGGGCCGCGGGCCTATGTGAACCTGCCCGACGCCGGCGGGATCGGCGTCGCGGACCCCGCGTCCGGCAAGCTGGCGGCCACCTGGCCCAACCGCGGCCGGCGTTGGAACTTCCCGCTCGCGGTCGACCCGCAGTCGGGCGCGGTGGCGGTGGTCTACCGGCTCCCGGCGCGCCTGGTGCTGTTGGATGCCGCCAGCGGCGCCGAGCTCCAGGCCCTGCCCACCTGCGGCGACGCCGACGATCTCTTCTTCGATCCGCACCGGCCGCGCCTCTATGTGAGCTGCGGCGATGGCCATGTGGATGTGCTGGTGCGGCAAGGCTCGCGCTGGACGCGCCTGGCGCTGGTGGCCACAGGGCCCGGCGCGCGGACCTCGCTCTACGAGGCCTCCACCGACCGGCTGTACGTCGCGGCGCGGGCGCAAGGCGGACGGGCCGCGGCGATCCTCGTCTATCGACCGAGCTCCTAGCGCTCGTCGACCAGGGCCTCGCTCAGGCCTTCCTCGCCCAGGAAGCGGGCGAAGTCCTCGGTCTCCTTGAAGTCGCGGTAGACCGAGGCGTAGCGGACATAGGCCACGTCATCGAGCTGCTTCAGGTGCTTCATCACCAGCTCGCCGATGGTCGAGGACGGCAGCTCCGTCTCCCCCATGCTCTCCAGCTGGCGCACGATGGCCGAGATCATGCGCTCCACCCGCTCGGGCTCGACCGGCCGCTTGCGGATGGCGATGGCCACCGAGCGGGCCAGCTTGTCGCGGTCGAAGGGCGTACGCCGCCCCGACCGCTTCAGGATGGTCAGCTCGCGCAACTGCACCCGCTCGAAGGTCGTGAACCGTCCCTCGCACGCCGGGCAAAGCCGACGGCGGCGGATCGCCGCGCCGTCTTCCGATGGGCGCGAGTCCTTCACCTGGGTTTCGTCGTGGCCACAGAATGGGCAGCGCATATCTAGCCCCCTTCCCGGCCACTTAACGCTATTAGGCGTATATGGGGAAGCGCTTGGTCAGGGCCACCACCTCGCCGCGCACCTTCTGCTCGACGGCCGTGGAGTCCTCGCCGGTCGAGACCGCGTCCAGCACCTCGCCGATCCAGCGCCCCACCTGGCGGAATTCCGCCGGGCCAAAGCCACGGGTCGTGCCGGCGGGCGAACCCACCCGCAGGCCGGAGGTCTGCATCGGCGGCAGCGGGTCACCGGGGATCGAGTTCTTGTTGGTGGTGATGCCCGCCCGCTCCAGCGCCACCTCGGCCTGGGCGCCCGAGACGTTCTTCGGCGTCAGGTCCACCAGCATCAGGTGGCTGTCGGTGCCGTTGGAGACGATCTTGAAGCCCACGCTCTGCAGGCTGTCGGCCAGGGCGCGGGCGTTCTCGATCACCCGCTTCGCATAGGTCTTGAACTCCGGCC
>JAEKKJ010000005.1 GCA_019510435.1 Caulobacterales bacterium
CCTGATCCAGATCGAGGAGCAGGGCGCGCGCGACGCCCTGGCCAAGGCCTTCGAGACCCAGAAGAAGTACGAGAAGGTCGCCGAACAGGCCCAGGTGCTGGCGGTCAACCAGGCCGGCCGGGTGGAAAGCGCCCAGATGGACGAACGCGGCCTGGCCATGGTCTTCACCGGCGTGCGGGTGTTCCGGCACTGACCACCTATCCGCTCGTCCCCGCGAAAGCGCTTAGGTATGCACAGATCTTTGCGGGGTCGATGACTCTGCTGTGATTGGCGCTGGACGGCCGACGCATGATTCTGGTGGCGACGCCTTGGAGAGGAGGCGTCGCGATGAAGAGCGAAACGGTAGGGATTGGGTCGTTCGGGGACGAGCGGCTCGAAAAAAGGGGGCCCTGCTGCTGTCGCGGATGGTGGGTCGCCAGAGCGTGTGCCTTCGCCGGCTGGCGGGCGGAGCGCGCAGTGGGATCGTCGGCTTCAGCCGCTTCCTGGCGAACCGGAAGGTGACGAGCGAGGCGTTGATCGAGGGCTGGGCGCAGGGCCTGTCGGCGGCTTGCGCGGGTCGTCATATCCTGGCGATCCAGGACACCAGCGAGCTGAACTTCGCCACGACAGGCAAGCACGACCGGGGGCTTGGGCCGATCGGCAAGGGCGTTGGCCGGGGCGTGCTGCTGCATCCGATGCTGGCGGTGGACGCTGGGACGGGGGGCCTCCTGGGTCTGGTGACGGGACGGGTCTGGACGCGGGACGGGATTGTCGCCACGCCGCACGCCGCACGGCCGCTGTCGCAGAAAGAATCGGAGCGCTGGGTCTCGACGCCGCAGGCGGCGAAGGCGCACCTGGCCGAGGCGTCGATGGTGACCGAGATCAGCGACCGGGAGGCGGACATCTACGCCAAGTGGGCGAGGGTTCCGGGACCGGTGTTCCACGTCCTGACCCGGGCCATGCACGATCGGAAGATCGCGGAAGGCGGCGGCAAGCTCTCCAGTGCGCCGCTGATGGCCGGCGGAACGGCGACAGTGGAGCTGCGCGCCCAGCCGGGACGGCCGGCGCGGGACGCCCAACTGGCCATCCGCTACGGTCCGGTGACGCTCAAGCGTCCGGACAACACCGCTGAAACGGACCTGCCCAAGCGCCTGGCCGTGAGCCTCGTGGAGGTGGTCGAGACCGGCGCACCCGAAGGCGTCCAGCCGATCCTGTGGCGGCTGCTGACCACCCATGCGGTCGCAGACGCCGCCACGGCCTGGCGCATCGTCGCCTGGTACCAGATGCGCTGGACCATCGAGCAGTTCTTCAGGACCTTGAAGCAGCAGGGCCTGCAACTGGAGGACAGCCAACTGGAAAGCGCCGAGCGGCTGATCAAGCTCACCGCCATCGCCGCCAAGGCCGCCGCCGTCATCATGCAACTCGTCCAGGCCCGTGATGGCCGCTCAGGGCAGAGCGCCGAGATCGCCTTCACTCCGGCCGAAATCGACGCCCTCGCCGCCCTCATCCCCCAGCTAGAGGGCAAGACCGAGCTTCAGAAGAACCCACATCCGCCTAGATCTCTGGCCTGGGCCGCCTGGGCTATCGCCAAGCTCGGCGGCTGGGACGGTTATCCCAAGTCCAAGCCTCCCGGACCTATCACCTTCCGACACGGCCTCCAGCACTTCAGGTCCATCGCCCAGGGATGGACCCTAAGAGATGTGTGAATCGCTTAGCGCGAAAGCGGGGATCCAGGCGTTTTCCGTTGGCCTTAGCTGAACGGTCGAAAGCCGCCTGCGCAATACGAACAGCAAAAAACCTGGGTCCCCGCTTTCGCGGGGAGGATCGGAGTTCATACACACCTAGCCGGCCCGGGCGGGCTTCGGCTTGGAGATGTAGATCGATTTCGCCCGGGTGAATTCGAGCAGGCCGCTCTGGCCGTTCTCCACGCCGAAGCCGGACTGCTTGTGACCGCCGAAGGGGGTGTGCGGCGGCAGGTGCAGGTTCTCGTTGATCCAGACCGTGCCGGTCTCCAGCGCATGGGCGACCTCGACGGCCTTGGCGACGTCGCCCGACCAGACCGCCCCGGCCAGGCCGTATTCGCTGTCGTTGGCACGCCGGATGACCTCGTCGAGCGCCGTGAAACGCATCATCGGCAGGACCGGCCCGAACGCCTCCTCGGTCACCACCCGCGCGGTTTCCGGCGGATCGTCGACGATCGTCAGCGGGACGAAGTAGCCCTGGCCCTGTGGTGCGGAGCCCTGCAGCACGGTCAGCCCCGAAGCGCGCGCGTCCTCGATCAGAGCCAGCACCCGCTCGTATTGCGGCCGGTTCTGGATCGGGCCGAAGGCCACGCCGGGCTCCAGGCCGTCGCCCACCCGCGCCTCAGTCGCCAGGGCGACCAGGGCGTCGCGGAGCCGATCGTAGACGGCTTCGTGGACATAGAGGCGCTTGGTCGCCACGCACAGCTGGGCCGAGTTGAAGAAGGCGCCTTGGAAGATCCGCGCGGCGACCTTGTCCACGTCGACGTCGGCGAGGACGATGGCGGCGTCATTGCCGCCGAGCTCCAGCGTCACCCGCTTGAGGTCCTTGGCGGCGGCTTCCATCACCCGCTTGCCGGTCGCCGTCGAGCCGGTGAAGGAGATCTTCGCGAAGCCCTCGTGCGCCGTCATCCAGGGGCCGAGCTCATCGCCGCCGCTGATGACGTTGAGCACGCCGGGGGGCAGCACCTCGCGCAGCAGCTCGGCGATCTTCAGCATGCAGAGCGGGGTGAAGGGCGAGGGCTTCAGGACCATGGTGTTGCCGGCCAGCAGCGCCGGGGCGATCTTCCAGACGGCGAGCGCCACCGGGAAGTTCCACGGCACAATGGCGCAGACCACCCCGAGCGGCTCGTGGTGCACCTCGATGCGCCGGGCCGCACTGTCCTCGGTCACCTCGACCGGCAGGTCCATGGCGGCGACCGCCTCCAGCCAAGCGGCGGCTCCGGTGATCTCGTATTCCGCCAGCGGGAGGGGGCGACCCTGTTCGAGCGTGAACAGGCGCCCGGCTTCGGCGCTGTGGCCGCGCAGCCGTTCGGCCGCCGCCCGGAGCCGCGCCCGGCGCTCGTCGATCGGCGTCCGCCGCCAGAGCTTCTGAGCGGCGACGGCGGCGGCCACCGCCCGGTCGAGGTCGCCGCGGGAGGCGCGCGGCGCCGTCGCGAAGGCGGCGCCCGTCGCCGGATTGACGATCTCGATCGTCTCGTCGGCGCTGACCAGCTCGCCGCCGATGGTCATGCGATAGTCGGAACGCCAGTCCAAAGCTTTTCCTCTTCCTGCAGTCGGGATCACCGCGCCCACACCCGGCCGAGCGGTTCGCGCCAGACGATGCGTCCGGAGCTGCCGACCGGTTCGGTTCGTCCGTCGGTGAGGAAGGCCAGCATTGCCGGATCGCCGGCGTCGACGTGCGCCAGCGCCCGCGCGCCGGCCGGCGTGCGGGCGACCACGACGCCGGCGGAGGGTTCGCCCGAGCGATCGTAGAAGACGGTGTAGGTCTCGATCCGCGCCTCGCCGAGGTGGTCGCGGTCGAGCTCCGGAATCGGCTCGCGGGCGGCGTCGGCCTCGGCCTGGTAGTCGAAGTCCTGGGGGAAGCGGGCGGCGGCGATCGGCTGGCTGGCCAGGACGATGCTGTGATTGTCCTCGGCGAATCCGCCGTTGGCGAACAGGAAGCCGTGGCGGCCTTTGCGGCGCAGCCGATGAACCATCGAGGCGACCGCGTGGCTCATATAGTTGGCGATCGGGCCGCCGCCGAAGGTCAGGCCGCCGAACACCGTGGCC
>JAEKKJ010000015.1 GCA_019510435.1 Caulobacterales bacterium
CGATATTGGCGGTGGTCTCCTGGATGACCGACTCGATCAGCGCAGCGTTCGACGCGCTCTGGAGATCCGCCGAGAAATAGTCGTGGATCACCAGGGCGCTGGCCGGACTCGCGCCCAAGCCGCACGCCAGCAACGCCACCGTCACGACCTTCGCCCTCATCACCCACCCCATCCGCAACCTGCAGTGGCTTCACCGTAGCGAGGACCCAGCATCCAGACAATCGCAGGTCGATGAACCTTGCTCGGAGAGTCTCGGAACCGCCGCTGTTTGCCTAAGACTTCGGCAGGGATCGGGACCTCGCGCCGTAAGCCACACGAACGCGATAAAGGCGTCCCGGCTGGACCTGCCAGCTGGTACGCCGCCGCCGCGGGCCCGTTCGTGTGGTTCCTGTGGTTCGTGGTCGATTGAACAGAGCCGCCGCTGCCGCGGCGCCTCAAGTTTCCAACGGGCAGTCCTCCGCGCTTCCACCTGAGGCGCCCGCATCAAAACCACCCCCGCGTGAACCCTCAGCGTCGCCGTCCGTTGACTTGAGGCGCGTGCGCCGTATGTTCCGCGCGCGTGGCGACCTCCGCCTGCGCAGCCGCGGTCGCGCCACACCCGTTTTCCGGGAGGCCGCCCGCCCCACCGTTAGCTGATGACCGAATTTTCAGACCTGGGCCTGTCGCCCGCGACCCTCGCCGCCGTCGCCGACACGGGCTACACGACCGCCACACCCATCCAGGCCGCCGCCATTCCCGTGGCGCTGCAGGGCCGCGACGTGCTGGGCATCGCCCAGACCGGCACCGGCAAGACCGCCGCCTTCACCCTGCCGATGATCGACCGCCTGAAGGCGGGCCGGTCCAAGGCGCGCATGCCGCGAGCGCTGGTGATCGCCCCCACCCGCGAACTCGCCGACCAGGTGGCCAGCAGCTTCGAGAAGTACGCCAAGGGCCAGAAGCTCAGCTGGGCGCTCTTGATCGGCGGCGTCTCGTTCAGCGACCAGGAACAGAAACTGGACCGCGGCGTCGACGTGCTGATCGCCACGCCCGGCCGCCTGCTCGACCACTTCGAGCGCGGCAAGCTGCTCATGACCGGCGTGCAGATCATGGTGGTCGACGAGGCCGACCGCATGCTCGACATGGGCTTCATCCCCGACCTCGAGCGCATCTTCAAGCTCACGCCGGCCAAGAAGCAGACGCTGTTCTTCTCGGCGACCATGCCGCCCGAGATCACCCGGCTGACCAAGCAGTTCCTGAACGACCCGGAGCGGATCGAGGCTTCGCGGCCCGCGACCACCGCCGAAACCATCACCCAGAACCTGGTGCGCATCCCCACCGCCGACCCCAAGGCCAAGCGCACAGCCCTGCGGATGCTGATCGAGCGCGACGACGTGAAGAACGGCATCGTGTTCTGCAACCGCAAGTCCGAGGTGGACATCGTCGCCAAGTCCCTGAAGACGCACGGCTTCGACGCCGCGCCGATCCACGGCGACCTGGACCAGTCCACGCGCATGCGCACGCTGGAAGCGTTCCGCAGCGGCGCGCTGAAGCTGCTCTGCGCCTCGGATGTCGCCGCCCGCGGCCTGGACATCCCGGCGGTGAGCCACGTCTTCAACTACGACGTCCCGCACCACGCCGACGACTATGTGCACCGCATCGGGCGCACCGGGCGCGCGGGCCGCACGGGCCAGGCGTTCATGATCGTCACGCCCGCCGACAGCCGCAACCTGGACAAGGTGCTGAAGCTGATCGGCAAGGCGCCCGAGGAGATCACCCTCGAGGGCGTCGACTTCGCCAGCATCAAGGACGAGCCGCGCGCCGGCCGTGGCGGCCGCGAGCGCGGTGGCCGCGAGCGCAGCGGCCGGGACCGCGACCGCGGGCGCGACCGTCCGCGCACGCCGCACGGCGAAGTGGCCTCCATGGAGCCCTTCACGCCGGTCGCCCCGGCGGAGGGCGCCGAGCCTTCAGCCGAACGCCCTGCCCGTCGCCCGCGCCGCGGCGCGGAGGCCTCGGCCGCCCCGGCCGAGCGCGCGCCCCGCCCTGAGCGTGAACCCCGTCCTGAGCGTGAGGCCCGTCCTGAACGTGAGCCCCGCCCCGAGCGCGCGCCGCGCCCCGAGCGTGAGCCCCGGGCCGAGCGTGAACCCCGGGCGGAACGCGATGTGCGACCCGAACGCGACGTGCGGCCCGACCGCAGCGAGCATCGCCCCGACCGCGGCCCCCGCCCCGAACGGCAGGACCGCCAGGGACGCCCCGATCGGTCGGAGCCGCGCGACCGCCGGCGCGACCGGGAGGACGGCGACAACGTCGTCGGCTTCGGTGGCGACACCCCCGCATTCCTGATGCGCGCGCCCCCGCCGCGCGACAGCGAGGAATAGTCGCGGTTTTAACCCGTCGTTTGGGGTCCGTCCGTAAGGTGCGGACCCATGTCGACGGACATCGATTCTCTCCTCCGCAGCCCCAAGGCCTATTTGCTGGCCCGCAAGGCCATTGAAGCCATGGAGGCCCACCGGGTCTGGCCGACGGCGCTCAACTTCGAACTCTGGATGCACTTCGTTGCCGCCAAGGACAGCGTCGTCGCCGCCAAGATCAACACCCTGATCCAGTCCGGCGTGCCGTTCACCGACCAGGTGGGCGAGCAGATCGCCGCCGAATTCCTGCCCGGGGCCAAGCTCTCGGGCGAGATCCTGGACGCCGGAAAGAGCCTGTCCGAAGAGTTGGACAGCGTGTCGCGCGCCATCGAATCGGCCCGCGAGACCAGCGAGGCCTATGGCCAGCAACTGGCCACCGCCACCGAGTCCCTGGCCGAGCAGGACTCCGACGCTGTCCGCGCCATGGTCGAGAACCTCACCGTCGCCACCCGCAAGGTGCGCGAGGAGAATCAGGCGCTCGAAAGCCAGCTGGCCGACACCACCGACGAGCTCGGGCGCCTGCGCGAGCACCTTGAGCAGGTGCGCCGCGACGCCATGACCGACGCCCTGACCAGTCTCGCCAACCGCAAGGCCTTCGACGAGTGCCTGGAGCGCACCGTCGGCCAGGCGCAGCAGAAGGACGAGCCCCTCACCCTGGCGGTGGTGGACATCGACCACTTCAAGAACTTCAACGACACCTGGGGCCACCAGACCGGCGACCAGGTGATCCGCTACGTCGCCAGCGTGATCGGCCGCATGGCCGAGGGCGCCCGCTTCGCCGCCCGCTATGGCGGCGAGGAGTTTGCGGTGGTGTTCCCGGGCGAGAAGGCCAGCGTCGCCCTGGCCGCCATGGAAGCCGCGCGCGAGGAGATCTCCTCGCGGATCCTCAAGCGCCGCTCCACCAACGAGGACCTGGGCGCGATCACCATCTCGGTGGGCATCGCCGAGGTCAAAGCTGGCGACCTGCCCGCCTCCCTGCTGGAGCGCGCCGACGGGGCGCTCTACGCCTCCAAACGGTCCGGCCGTAACCGCTCCTCCCTAGCCGACCTCGGCTCGGAACCCCGCGCCGCCTGACGCGCGCCGCGATCGCCGCCGCGTTTTTCCTTGGCTGACGCCGGGGTATCTGGCCTTGACTCCGCCCTCACGGATTCAAGGGAGACGGCCATGGACGGCGCTCAGACCCCCACCAAGGTCAAGACTTCGGTCGACGCCGGCGTCGGCGTGATCACGCTCTCCGACCCCTCCACCCTGAACGCGGCGGGCCTGGACCTGATGGCCGAGCTGACCGCGGCGTTCAACGACCTGGCCTATGGCGACAAGGCCCGGGCGATCGTCATCACCGGCGAGGGCCGCGGCTTCTGCTCCGGCGCCAACCTCTCCGGCGGCGGCGGCGCGCGCGCCACCGACCCGTCGGCCGGGCCGAACCAGGCGCTGCTGAAGACCTTCAACCCCTTCGTCTCGGCGGTGCGCAAGTCGCCCAAGCCGCTGGTGGCGGCGGTGAACGGCGTGGCGGCCGGCGTCGGCGTCTCCCTGGCCCTGGCCTGCGACCTCGCCGTGGCGGCCGAGAGCGCCTACTTCCTACTGGCCTTCCGCCGCATCGGCCTGGTGCCGGACGGCGGCGCCACCTGGATGCTGCCGCGGCTGGTGGGCAAGGCCCGGGCGATGGAACTGATGCTGCTGGGCGAGAAGCTGCCGGCCAAGACGGCCGCCGACTGGGGCCTGATCAACAAGTGCGTGCCCGACGCCGAGCTGATGGACGCGGCCATGCAATACGCCCGCGCCCTGGCGGACGGCCCGGCCTCGCTGGGCCTGACCCGCAATCTCGTCTGGGACTCGCTGGACGCGGCGTGGGGCGAGCAGCTGGAGGCCGAGGCCTACGCCCAGGGCGACGCCCAGCGCACCGCCGATGCGCGCGAGGGCGTGACGGCCTTCGTCGAGAAGCGCCCGGCGAAGTTCACCGGCCGCTAGAGGCTCAGCGGCGAGGACAGGTGGGCGGCCAGGCTTCGCGGCCGCTCCTCACCACCATCAGCTCCCCGGACTTCGGCTCGCCGGCGTCGCGGGCGAACATCAGCGAGCGGCCGCTGGGCGAGAACAGCGCGCCGATCTCGCTGCCGTTGCCGTTGATCGCGGGACCCAGCTTGGTCCGCGGCCCCCAGCCGGCGCCGGCCTTGCGCGAGACGAAATAGTCGCTGCCCGCCTGCACCAGCAACGCCGTCCCATCGGGCGTCGGCAACGGCTCATACTCGTCGCCGGCGGTGTTCACGCCCGGCCCCAGGTTCTCGACGGTCCAGCGCCCCTTGGCCTGGCGCGCGCGCCAGATGTCGGTCTTGCCCTGCCCGCCGGGCCGGTCCGAGCCGAAATAGAGCCAGCCGTCCGCGCCCAGCCGCGGAAACCACTCAGCGCCGCTGGAATTCACCGGCTCCGGCAGCCGCTCCGGCTTGCCCCAGCCACCCTTGGCGGTGCGCGCCACCGTCCAGATGTCCAGGTCCTTGCTGCGTTTGCCGCCGGTCGCGCGGGTGGAGATGAAATAGAGTCGCCGGCCGCCCGGCGCGAACCAGGGGTCGGCCTCGAGGCCAGGCGCGGCGAACGGCGCATCGACCGGCGCGGCCCAGCCGTCGCGCGTGCAGCGGCTCAGCAGGATGCGCCAGCCGGAGAAGGTCTTGTCGCTGCGGACGAAATAGAGGTCGCCGGTCCACGGGTCGAACGCCGGGTGCGACTCGAACATCGGGCTGGAGATGGCGGGCGGCGCCCAGGCTTCGGCCTTGCCGTCCGGCGCCGCCAGGATGCTCAGCAAGGCGGCGGCGAGGACGGGCAGCATGGATCAGTCGAGCTTGGCCGGTTGGATGGTGACGCTTTCGCCGCAGCCGCAGGCGTCGGTCTCGTTGGGATTACGGAACACGAACTTGGCGGCCAGTCGAGTGACCTCGTAGTCAATCTCCGTACCCAAGAGGAACAACACGGCCTTGGGCTCCACCAGGATCGTCACGCCCTTGTCCTCGACCACCTCGTCCATCGGGTCGGCCTGCTCCGCATATTCCAGGACATATTCCTGGCCCGCGCAGCCGCCGTTCTTCACGCCGACGCGCAGGCCCGCATAGGGCTTTTCGGCCTTGCCCATGATCTCGCGCACGCGGGTCGCGGCGGCCTCGCTGAGGGTGACCACCTTGGGACGGGGCCGGCGCGGCCGCGGGGCCGGCGGGATGAGGTCCAGGTTTTCCATCAGAACATGTTCAGCTGCAGCTTGGCCTCGTCGCTCATGCGCGAGGGGTCCCACGGCGGGTCGAACACCAGCTCCACGCGGCAGGAACGGACCTCCGCGATCTCCTTGACCGCGTCCTCCACCCAGCCGGGCATCTCGCCGGCCACCGGACAGCCGGGCGCCGTCAGGGTCATGTCGATGGCCACGTCCTTGTCGTCGGAGACGTCGACCTTGTAGATCAGGCCCAGCTCGTAGATGTCGACCGGGATCTCCGGGTCGTAGACCGTCTTCAGCTTCTCGATCAGCTTGTCGGTCAGCACGTCGAGTTCCGCCTGCGACAGCGGAGCCGGGGCTTCGGCGGAGGGTTCCAAGGCGGTGGCGTCGTCCATGGGGCTCATTTACGCAAAGAAGGCCTGGGCCTTGGTCAAGGCGTCGACGAAGGCGTCGGCCTCTTCCAAGGTGTTATATAGGGCGAAGGAGGCGCGGGCGCTCGACGTCACGCCGAAACGCCGCATCAAGGGCTCGGCGCAGTGCGTGCCGGCGCGGACCGCCACGCCGTAGCGGTCCAGGATCTGGGCCACGTCGTGGGCGTGGGCGCCGTCGACGGTGAAGGACAGGATCGCGCCCTTCGCCGGCGCCTCACCGATCACCCGCAGCCAATTGGCGCCGTTCAGGCGCTCGCGGACCCGGGCGTAGAGCGCATGCTCGTGCTGGGCCACCGCCTCGCGATCGAGCGCTCCGATCCAGTCGATGGCGGCGCCCAGGCCGATGGCCTCCAGGATTGGCGGCGTGCCGGCCTCGAAGCGATGCGGCGGATCGGCATAGGTGATCTGGTCCTGGCTGACGGTCCCGATCATCTCGCCGCCGCCCTGGTAGGGCGGAAGCGCCGCCAGTTTCTCGGCCTTGCCGTAGAGAATGCCGATGCCGGTGGGGCCATAGAGCTTGTGGCCGGAGAAGACGTAGAAGTCGGCGTCGATGTCCTTCACGTCCACAGGCCGGTGGACGATCGCCTGGCAGCCGTCGAACAGCACCAGCGCCCCGGCCTCGTGCGCCATCCGCGCCAGGTCCTTGGCGTCGTTGATGGTGCCCAGCACGTTGGACATGTGGCTGAGCGCCACCACGCGCGTCCTGGGTCCCAGCAGGCTCTGGAAATGGCCCAGGTCCAGCTGGCCGTCGTCGGTGACCCGCACCCACTTCAGCACCACGCCCTTGCGCTCGCGCAGGAAGTGCCAGGGGACGATATTGGCGTGGTGCTCCATCTCCGAGAGCACGACCTCGTCGCCCGCCTGCAGGAAGGTCCCGATGCCGGCCGCAACCAGGTTCACCGCCTCGGTGCCGCCCTTGGTGAACACGATCTCGCTGGGCTCGGCCCCGAGGAAGGCCGCCACCTTCTGCCGGGCGCCCTCGTAGGCGTCGGTGGTCTCGTTGGCCAGGGTGTGCAGGCCGCGGTGCACATTGGCGTAAGAGTGCTCCATCGCGTGCGTCATCGCCGCGATCACCGCCCGCGGCTTCTGGGCCGAGGCGGCGCTGTCCAGGTAGACCAGCGGCCTGCCGTGAACCTGGCGCTGCAGGATCGGGAACTCGGCCCGGATGGCTTCGGCGTCGAAGGCCATGCTCAGCCCCTCAGCCTTTCCGCCGCCCAGGCGCGCACGACGTCGCGCGCGGCCTCGTGCGCGATGCGATCCGCGACCTCACCGACGAAGGCTTCGGTCAGGAGCGCGCGCGCTTCGGCCTCGGGAATCCCCCGCTGGCGGGCGTAGAACAGCGCGTCCTCGTCCAGGGCGCCGACGGTGTTGCCATGCGCACAGGAGACGTCGTCCGCGTGGATCAGCAGTTCGGGCCTGGCGTCCACCTCGGCCCGGTCGGAAAGGATCAGGGCGTGGTGGCCCATGCGCGCGTCGGTCCGGTCGGCGCCCTCGGCGACCACGATGCGGCCCTGGAACACGCCACGGGCCTGGTCCCGGACCACGCCCTTGGTGAGCTGGGCGGTCACGCCGTCGACGCCGGCGTGGGTCACGACGGTCGTGAGGTCGGCGTGGCGCTTGCCGGAGAGCAGATAGACGCCGTCCAGCCGCAGCTCGGCATGGCCGCCGGGGTGCGCCACCGTGGTCTCGAGGCGCTGGCGGCGCGCACCGGTGGTGAGCGTGGTCTGGGCGAAAGCCGCGCCCGCGGCGAGGGTCACCTCGGCCTGGCTGACGCTGACCCCCTCGGCGCCGTCGGCCGCCAGCACGATGCGCTCCATGCTGGCGCCCTCGCCCAGGCTGAAGACGAGGCCCGTCTGGCTGAGGTAGCCGCCCTCGTCGCCCTCGTAGCTTTCCAGGAGAATGAGGCGGCCGCCCACCTCCACGTCGATGGAGATGCGCGCCGCGTGCGCGCCGGAGCCGCGGGAGACGATCCGCAGGGCGACCGTGCGGGATTGCGCCGGCTCGACGGTGATGTGGACCGCGTCACGGCCGTTGACGATGGTCACGACCTCGCCGGCCAGGGCGTCGAAGGGCCCCGGTCCCAGTTCGCCGTCGAACGCCGCCGACGGCTCCGGCACCGCGCGGATCAGGCCGCGCAGGTCGGTCCAGCGCCAGTCCTCGTCGCGCTTTCCGGGCAGCGCGGCGGCGTCGCGGGCCTTGATGGCGGCGGCGACGCTCAAGCGGCCCTCGCGTACTTGTCGTAGCCTTCGCGCTCCAGCTCCAGCGCCAGCTCCGGGCCGCCGGAGGCGACGATGCGGCCGGCGGAGAGCACGTGGACGCGGTCCGGCCGGATATAGTCAAGGAGGCGCTGGTAGTGGGTGATCACCAGCATGGCGCGCTCGGGGCTGCGCAGGGCGTTCACCCCGTCGGCGACGATGCGCAGGGCATCGATGTCGAGGCCGCTGTCGGTCTCGTCCAGGATCAGGAAGCGCGGCGAAAGCATCGCCATTTGAAAGATTTCCATCCGCTTCTTCTCACCGCCGGAGAAGCCGACGTTGAGCGCGCGCTTCAGCATGTCGAAGTCGATCTTCAGCGCGCCCGCGGTGGCCCGCGCCAGCTTCAGGAACTCCGGCGCGGTGATCTCCGGCTCGCCGCGCGCCTTGCGCTGGGCGTTGAGCGCCGTGCGGATGAAGGTCAGCGCCGGAACCCCTGGAATCTCCAGCGGATATTGGAACGAGAGGAAGACGCCCTTGGCGGCCCGTTCCTCAGGTTCAAGGGCCAGCAGGTCCTCGCCGTCCAAGGTCGCGCCGCCGGCGGTGACCTCGTAGCCCTCACGGCCGGTCAGGATATAGCTCAGCGTCGACTTGCCGGCGCCGTTCGGGCCCATGATGGCGTGCACCTCGCCGGCGGGGACCTCCAGCGAAAGCCCTTTCAGGATCTCCTTGTCCTCGACGCGGGCGTGCAGGTCGGAGATGGCCAGCATGGCCTTGCGGTCGCTGGGCGACGTCATTTGGGGGTCTCGTCGGCGAGGAATTGGGCCATGACCGCCAGGGCGTCCTCGACGCTTTCGACGGTCTCCTGCTTGCGCGGCGCGGCCGAGCCGGGCGCGGTGGTGCGCTTGTCGGACAGGGTCACGCTCGCCTTGCCGCCCTCGAAATAGGCGGCGATGCGGAAGTTCTTGTGGTCCAGCGAGACCGTGTAGCGGCGCAGGTCCGCCGAAAGGCCCCGCGTCTGCAGGAAGGCGCCGTCCGCGGTCACCGCATCGTGCAACGCCTTGGCGCCCCCAAGATCGGCCGCCTGCTGGGCCCGCTCGGCGTCCTCGCGGGCGCGCCGCTCCATCTCGCGGCGGGCGAACTCGGTCTCAAAGGCGTCCTTCAGCGACAGCGCCTTGGGCTTCCTCGTGCGCGTGCTCATCCGACGCTGCCCTCCAGCGAGATCGCCACAAGTTTCTGGGCCTCGACCGCGAACTCCATCGGGAGCTCCTGCAGCACGTCCTTGACGAAGCCGTTGACCAGCAGCTGGACGGCCTCCTCCTGGGAGAGGCCCCGCTGGCGGGCGTAGAACAGCTGGTCCTCGGAGAGCCGGGTGGTGGTGGCCTCGTGCTCGAACACCGCCTGGCCGTTGCGGGCCTCGATGTAGGGCACGGTGTGGGCCGCGCAGTGCTTGCCGATGAGCAGGCTGTCGCACTGGGTGAAGTTGCGCGCGCCCTTGGCCTTGGGGTGGGCCGAGACCAGGCCGCGGTAGGTGTTGGAGCTCTTCCCCGCCGAAATGCCCTTGGAGATGATCCGCGAGCGGGTATTGGCGCCCAGGTGGATCATCTTGGTGCCGGTGTCGGCCTGCTGGCGACCGTTGGTGATGGCGATGGAGTAGAACTCGCCTGAGCTGCCCTCGCCGCGCAGGACGCAGGAGGGGTACTTCCAGGTGATGGCCGAGCCGGTCTCCACCTGGGTCCAGCTGACCTTGGAGCGGTCGCCGCGGCAGTCGGCGCGCTTGGTGACGAAGTTGTAGATGCCGCCCTTCCCGGTCTCCGGGTCACCCGGGTACCAGTTCTGCACCGTGGAATATTTGATCTCGGCGTCGTCCAGGGCCACCAGCTCGACGACGGCGGCATGCAGCTGGTTCTCATCGCGCATGGGGGCGGTGCAGCCCTCGAGGTACGAAACGTAGGCCCCCTTGTCGGCGATGATCAGGGTGCGCTCGAACTGGCCGGAATTCTCGGCGTTGATCCGGAAATAGGTGGAGAGCTCCATCGGGCAGCGCACGCCGGGCGGGACATAGACGAAGCTGCCGTCGGAGAAGACCGCGGCGTTCAGGCAGGCGAAGTAGTTGTCGCTGACCGGCACCACCGAGCCGAGATATTGCTTCACCAGCTCCGGGTGCTCGCGGATCGCCTCGCTCATGGAGCAGAAGATCACGCCGGCCTGGGCCAGCTCCTTCTTGAAGGTGGTGACCACGCTGACGCTGTCGAACACCGCGTCCACGGCGTACTTCGGGCTGCCGACCACGCCCGCCAGCACCTCCTGCTCGCGCAGCGGGATGCCCAGCTTCTTGTAGGTCTCCAGGATGTCCGGATCGACCTCGTCGAGGCTCTTGGGCCCCTCCTTGGTCTTCGGCGCGGCGTAGTAGTAGCTGTCCTGGTAGTCGATGCGCGGGAAGCTGACCTTGGCCCAGGTCGGCTCCTCCATGGCCAGCCACCGCTCATAGGCTTCCAGGCGCCACTGCAGCATCCACGCCGGCTCGTCCTTCTTGGCCGAGATGAAGCGGACGGTGTCTTCGCTGAGGCCCTTGGGCGCAAAGTCCTGCTCGATCTCGGTGACGAAGCCGTGCTTGTACTTCTCGAGGCTGGCGACGTGTTCGACAGTCTGTTTGACGGCGGCCATCAGGCGGGTTCCTTCCGGCGCGCGGCATGGCGGGCGTGGGCCTCCAACCAGGCGTCGGCGAACCGGTTCCAATCGTGTTCGGTGGTGTCCCAGCCGCCGCTGACGCGGATGGCGCAGGCGGCCAGGTCGCCCTGCCCCATGGCGCTGAGCACCGGCGAGGCCTTCACCTTGCCCGACGAGCAGGCGGCGCCGGCGCTGACCATGACTCCGGCGAGGTCCAGGCCCATGACCTGCAGGTCGGACGTGTAGCCGGGCGCGGCGATGCAGAGGGTGTTGGGCAGTCGCGGCGCGGCCTCGCCCATGACCACCGCGCCGACCGCCTTCAGCCGCGCTGCGGCGGCGTCGCGCCAGGCGCCCTGGGCGGCATAGGTTTCGAGCCCGGCCAGGGCCTCGCGCCCCGCGGCGCCGAAGCCGGCGATGCCCGGCAGGTTTTCGGTGCCGCCCCGGCGACCGCGCTCCTGCCCGCCGCCGTGCTGGCGGCGCGACAGGGTGGCCCGCGGGCCGAAGGTCAGGGCGCCCACGCCCTGCGGCCCGCCGATCTTGTGCGCCGAGACGCTGAGGGTGTCGGCGCCCAGCGCACGGCTGTCGACGGGGATCTTGCCGCCCGCCTGGATGGCGTCCACGTGCAGCCAGCCGTCCGCAGCGCGCACGATCGCAGCGGCCTCGGCCACCGGCTGAATCACCCCGGTCTCGTTGTTGGCCAGCATCAGGGCCACGAAGGGCTTGCCGTCCGCCGCGTCCCAGCGGGCCAGGCGCTCGGCCAGCCAGGCCAGGTCGGCGAGCCCGTCAGCCGTCACGGGCAGGAGCTCCACGGCGACGCCCAAAGCGGCCGCGGTCTCACGGATGCTGTCATGCTCGATCGCCGAGACGATCAGGCGGCGGGTCCCGGCCGCCACGGCGCTCTCCAGCGCCAGGGCGTTGGCCTCGGTGCCGCCGCTCAGGAAAACCACCGTGGAGGCCGGCGCCGCGATCAGGGCGGCGACCGCCTCGCGGGCGTGCTCCATGGCCGCGCGGGCGGCGCGGCCGGCGGCGTGGATCGAGGAGGGATTGCCCACCGCCTCCATCACCGCGGTCATGGCGGCGATCGCCTGCGGGCGGACCCGGGCGGTGGCGTTGTGATCCAGGTAGAGGCTGCTCATGCGGCGCTCCGGAGGCGCCCGCCGACCACATCGGCGAGGCTGACCGAGGCCAGGTAGGTCTCGATATGCGCGCCCAGGTCCGCCCAGAGGTCGTGGGTCAGGCAGCGCTCGCCCTTGACCATGCAGCCCTTGCCGGCGCCGCAGCGGGTGGCGCGCAGGGGCTCGTCCACGGCATGGACGATGTCGGCGATGGAGGTCTCATCGGGCGTGCGGGCCAGGCGATAGCCGCCGCCAGGGCCGCGGGCGCTCTTCACCAGGCCTTTGCGGCGCAGGCGGGCGAACAGCTGCTCCAGGTAGGAGAGCGAGATTTCCTGGCGCGCGGCGATGTCGGCCAGGGCCACGGCGCGGGCGGCGTCGTGCTCGCGGCGCGCCAGGTCCGCCATGGCCATCACGGCGTAGCGGCCTTTGGTGGAGAGACGCATGGTTTGTCCGCCTTCTGGGGCCCGATGCAGTTTTCGCGCGCATCCGACGGCGCCTATGTTATGAGCCCGCCTCGCTCGGGCGCCGCGCCGGATGGCTGCGACTTAGGAAGACCGAGTGTGGCAGTCAAGTATTCTGGGCTCACATAGAGGTACGAATGCCAGAGGTGGTGCTGACCGGAGCAGCCGGGCGGATCGAGGGGCGCTACTCCCAGGGCAAGAGCGAGACGGCGCCCGTCGCGCTGATCCTGCACCCGCACCCCAAGGCTGGCGGCCAGATGAACAATCCGGTGGCGGTCCAGCTCTTCCACCTGTTCATGAAGCGCGGCTTCTCGGTCCTGCGGTTCAATTTCCGCGGCGTCGGCCGCAGCCAGGGCGAGTTCGACGGAGGAATCGGCGAGCTGGCCGACGCGGCGACGGCGCTGGACTGGCTGCAGTCCACCAACCCGGCGGCCTCGCAGTGCTGGGTGGCCGGCTATTCGTTCGGCGCCTGGGTGGGCATGCAGCTCTTGATGCGGCGGCCGGAGACGGACGGCTTCATCTCGGTGAGCCCGCCCACCAACGCCTATGACTTCAGCTTCCTGGCGCCCTGCCCGGCCTCGGGCCTGATCCTGCACGGCGGCTCGGACCCCATCGTGCCGCCGGTGGACGTGGAGCGCGTGGTCTCCAAGCTGCGCACCCAGAAGGGCATCGTCATCGACTACGAGGTCGTGGAGGGCGCCACCCACTTCTGGATGGAAAACCTGCCGGACGTGGAACAGCGGGTCGGCGCCTATCTGGACAAGCGCCTGGCGGCCCAGCCGGCCTGAGGCCGCCGAGGTGACGACCCCGGAGGACGCGATCCGGGCGCGGCGGCGGCTGACCAACAAGCTGATCGCGGCGCATGAGGCGGCGCGCCTGCGACCGTTCTTCACCGCGGACGTGAAGGTGATCGTCGGCGACGGCAGCCTGATCCTGGGCGTCGACGCCGTGATCGAGGCCTTTGCCGGCCAGTTCGCCGAACCGGCCTTCATCGACTACCTGCGCGAGACGGAGCGAGTCGAGATCGACGCCGCCGGCGGGCGTGCGGCCGAGGCCGGGCGCTGGACGGGCCGCTGGCGGGGGGCGGAGATGACCGGCGTCTACCTAGCCGTCTGGCGCAAGGTCACCGGCCAGTGGGCGATCGAGAGCGAACTCTACGTGACGCTGAGCTAGAGTAGGGTTGGCCTAGAACCAGCGCCGCTTGGCCTTCTCCAGGGCCGTCACCGCAAAGGCGGCGAAGGCGGCCGACCGGCGCGCGGTGGCGCGGTCCGGAGCCAGGCCCCGGACACTCCCGCCACCCGGCGCGGTCAGCCGCCAGGACCAGGCCTCGCCGGCGGCTTCGAGGGAGAGGCGGCAGCCGCCGGCTTCGGGGAGGAAAGGCTCGTCCATGGGGGCAGCCTGCGGGTCCACCATGCAGGCGCTGGACGGGCCGGCATGGAGATTTGGTGCAGTCAGGCGCCTTCCGCGCGGGGTAGGACGATCTGGAACCTCGCGCCCTTGGCCGAGGCCACGAGCTCCAGCCGGCCGTGGCTGGCGGCCAGGAGCGAGCGGGCGATCGGCAGGCCCAGGCCCGTGCCGCCATCAGCGCGATGGCTCGTGAAGAAGGGCTCGAACATGCGCTCGCGGTCGGCCTCGGCGATGCCCGGTCCGTCGTCGCTCACCGTGAGGCTCACCTCGGCGCCCTCTGCGGTCCCTGCCACCCGCGCGTTGCGCGCGCCGGCCTGGCGGCTGTTCTGCAGCAGCACCGTCAGCACGCTCTCCAGGGTGGTCGCCGGCGCGGCCACGGGCGGCAACTCGGCTGGCATATCCACCTCGATCGCGAAGCCGGGGCCCGCCTCGGCGGCGGCGACGCGCGCCGCCGGCTCGGCGAGAGCCGTGGCGACGCCCGCTTCCGGCGTCGCCATGTCGGCGCGGGCCAGGTCCAGCAGCCGGGTGACGAGCTGCGACAGGCGCTCACTGTCGCCGGCGATATTGTCGAGGAACCGGCGGCGCTCGTGGGCCGACATGGTCTCGAAGTGGTCCTGCAGCAGCTCGACCGCACCGGTGATGCCCGCCAGCGGGGTTTTGAACTCATGGCTGACCGCAGCGGCGAAGTCGCGGAGGTAGCCGGATCGCCGCTCGATCCGCTCGGCCATGGCGCGGAAGTCCTCGTAGAGGTCGCGGATCTCCACCGCCGCCGTGCTGGGGGTGTCGGGGATCTCGCCGCCGCCGGCGGCCACGGCGCGCGAGGCGGCGCTGAGCGCCTCGATCGGCCGGGTGACCCCGCGGGAGATCAGGCCGGAGAGCACCACCAGCACCCCCAGGATCACCGATGCCGCGAGGGCCCACTTCACCCGGTCCTCGTAGATCCCGCGGAACAACGCGCGCGGTGAACGCGAGAGCAGGAGGACACCTTGGACCTTGCCGTTCACGACGATCGGCCGGGCGTGGTGCAGGCGCAGGGCCGAGGCGCGACTCAGCCACTCCAGGGGGGAGGCCTGCTGGTAGTCGCCGTTCTCGCGGAACACCGTGTGCGGCTGGCCGGCGAGCGCCCAGCGCACCTCCGGCAGGCGCGAATAGTCGCCGGGCGGGCCGCCGTAGACCACCAGGCCGTGGCGATCGAGCACGAGCACCGAGGCCAGGGTGGTGCGCACCGTGCGGTCGACCACCGGGGCCATGGCGCGGGCGACGGTGACGGCGTCGGGCTCGGGGGGACGCGCCGCCCGCTTTGGCGGCGGGCGGACCGGCAGCACGGCGTCGAGGGTCAGGTCGATGCCGGTCGGCTCGGGCCGGTAGTAGCCCTCCGGCGGCTTGGCGGGCCGGGGCGGCGGCGGCGGGGCGCCGGGCCACTGGACCGCGGCCATGGCGGCCAGGGCCGCGCCCTGGGCCACCAGCTCGGCCTCGGTCTGGCGCACCAGGGTGTTCTCGTAGACCCGCAGCGAGACCGCCCCGATGGCCGGCATCAGGGCCGCGAACAGGAGGACGCCGAAGAGGATCGTCCGCAGCCGCAGCGCCGGCCACCAGCGCTTGAGCATGGCCTTGAAGGCGGCGATCAAGCCGGCTGGCCGAGGCAGGGCCCCAGGCGGTAGCCCACGCCGGCGCGCGTCTCGACCACGTCGTGCCCGCCCAGGGCTGCGAACTTGCCGCGCAGGTTGCGCACGTGGCTGTCGATGGTGCGGTCGGTGATGGCAAAGCCGGGGCCGTGCAGGCGGTCGATGATGGCGTCGCGGCTGAACACCCGCGCCGGCGCCGCCATCAGGATGCGCAGGATGCCGAACTCGGTGACGGTCAGCGGCGCCTCCACCTCGCCCCAGCGGGCGATCCAGGCCTCGGGATCCAGGCTGAGGCGGCCGTGGGTCAGCAGCGGCGAGGCCTCGGCGGCCTTCGCCGCGGCCGGGCCGCGCGCGCGGCGCAGGATGGCCTGGACGCGGGCGGTGACCTCCCGCGGGCTGAACGGCTTGACCACGTAGTCGTCGCCACCCAGCTCGATCCCCAGCACCCGGTCGATCTCGTCGTCGCGGGACGACAGGAACAGGATCGGGATGTCGGCCTTGGCCCGGAGGCGACGGCAGACCTCCAGCCCGTCCAGCTTGGGCATGTTGATGTCGAGGATCACCAGGTCCGGGGCGGCCTGGTCGATGGACGCCAGGGCCGCCTCCCCATCCTCGGCCTCGCGCGCGGCCAGGCCCGCTTTCTCCAGGGCGAAGACCAGCAGCTGGCGGATATGCGGATCGTCGTCGACGACGAGGACGTGGGACGGCATGGGGCTCATGTTCCGGGGTTCGGCTTGGGCGTCAATCATGGTGGTCACTGCAATAGAAGCCGGCCGGAGGCAGCGCCGCTTTCTCGTGAGTCAGAGCCTGGACACGCATGATCCGGCGCGCATCGCGCCATCGCCACGTGCGCCACCCGGACTGCGACGCCAACATGCAAGAGACCACAGCGCTGCGTATCCCGGCCACTTCCGACCGAAAGCGAGCCTCGAGTGGCTGCTGCTCCAGCTCCGCTAGAGGAACCGCCGCCGCACCGCCCAGCATCTCCATGTAGGCCAGGTCCAGGGGCACACCGGCGCCGCCGACCTCCCGCGCATGACGGATGTTCCACTCGGCGGCGACGGCGCCCAGGTCGACGAGGCTGCAGCCCGCCAGCACGATGCCGGCCGCCAGGGCATTGGCGTTCAACAGCCAGGCGGCGCTCTTGCCTGCGATCAGACGCCAGGCGATCAGGCCGAGGCCGACAGCCACCAGCAGCATCCAGAGCAGGGCCGAGATGCGCAGCACGGTGAGCGAATAGGCCTCGATGTAGTCGACCGTCCGCAGCGCCGCCGAAGCCACCAGGAAGAGGTTCTGCGCCACCCACACCATCACCAGCCTGCGCACCGGGCGTGAGGCCGCGGTGGGCGAGCGGGGCCGCAGGAACACCAGCACGAAGAGGCCGGCGAGCACTGCCGTGGCCATCAGCGGATAGGCGCCGCGGTGGGCGTATTCGGCGAAGCTCATCCGGCCGGGCAGCCGCGCGTCGGCCCAGAGGTAGGCGAGGTCCAGCCCGTTCTCGAGCGCGAACAGGGCGTTGAAGACCACCAGCGAGGCGGTCACCGATCCGGCGCTGACGCCAGGCAGGGCCAGATCGCTCGCTGCATCCGGCAAGCCCAGTAGCCGGCGATGTCCCCGCGGGCGCAGCGCGGCGGAGACCGGCAGGGCCAGGGCCAGCCAGAAGATCATCCGTCCCACGTCCGGCTCGCCGAGATGCAGCGAGGCCAGTCCGTTGCCGATCACCGGATTGGCCTCGGCGAACAGCCACAGGAACACCGCCCCGCCCGCCAGCGGCAGCACCGCGGCGATGGCCAGCGAGGCCAGTTTCAGCTTCCCGCGCCGCTGCCGCGCCTGGCGCAGGCGCCGCAGGTCCGCGAACGGGCCCCAGAAGGCCTTCAGCCCCGCCAGGACCAGCCGCTGGGCCCAACGCCAGGCATCGTCAGGGACGCCGCGGGGGGCGAGCGCCGCGACCCCGAACGCCAGGGCGAACAGCAGCAGTCCGACCGCGCTCGGCCGCTCGATCTGCAGGAGGGCCAGGAGCGCCGCCGCCGCCACGGCGATCCGCCCGAGACGGTCGCGCAGGATCGCCGGGTTGGCGAGGGCCAGGCCCGCCACCCACGACAGAGTGAGAAGCCCCAGGTTCGCGCCCGGCCCCTCGGCCTCGAACAGCAGCCCGTCGCCCACGGCGACCAGGGCCGCGATCAGCGCAACCTTGATCCAGAAGCTCGGCCAACCACGCCGCATCGCCTGCTGCCCCTCATGTCACGGGCAGAGCCTAGGCGGGGTTGGTCAGCCGCGCGCCGAGCCCCGGTGGCGAGCCGGCGCGCTTGGGATGCAGAAGCCGTGCAGCCCTTAGGGGTTCAGCTCCAGGCCCTTGAGGTCGCCGGCCGCGCGCCAGTCCGCCAGCACGCGGGTGAAGGCTACCGGCCCTGCGCCATAGGAGGTGTTCTTCTTGCTCATGGTCTCCACCCGGCCCTCGTTGTTGTAGTAGCCGGGCGTGCATTCCTTGAGGAAGTTGTCGCGCATCACCGAGAGCTTGACGATCGTGTCGACCCAGGCGTCCTCGGCCGCCTGGCTGGGCTCCACGGTCCGCGCCTGCCGCTCCGCCGCGTTCTTGATCACGTAGGCGATGTGCTTGGACTGCTCGTTGATCATGTGCGGGAAGTTGGCCGAGAAGCCCGACTGCACGTTCGAGACGATGAAGCAGTTGGGGAAACCGCGGCTCAGCAGGCCGTGCAGGGTCTCCGCCCCGTTCTTCCACTTCTGCGTCAGGGTGAGGCCGCCCTTGCCGTAGAGCTCGTAGCCCGCCCGGCGCGTGTAGTCGGTGCCTACCTCGAAGCCGGTGGCGTAGATCAGGCAGTCCACCTCATAGGCCTGCCCGTTGGCCACCACCGCATGCTCGGTGATCCGCTCCACGCCGCGGCCTTGGGTGTCCACCAGGTGGACGTTGGGCCGGTTGAACGTGGCCAGGTATTCGTCGTGGAAGCAGGGGCGCTTGCAGAACTGGTTGTACCAGGGCTTCAGGGCCTCGGCCGTGGCGCGGTCCTGGACCATCTGGTCCACCCGGGCCCGCACCTGCTCCATCTTCTTGAAGTCGGCCAGCTGCATCAGGGCGGCGGGATCCTCCACCGCCTCGCCAGCCTCCGCCTTCTTGCGGGCCAGCAAGAGGATGTTGCCGATGATGTCGGTCCAGCCGTCGTTGACCAGGTCTTCGTCCGCAAAGCCGCCGGATACCAGGATATTGAAGTTGTCCATCCGCGCCTGCTGCCAGCCGGGCGAGAGGCTCTGGGCCCAGCTCGGGTCGGTGGGCCGGTTGTTGCGCACGTCGATGGACGATGGGGTGCGCTGGAAGACGTAGAGCGCCTTGGCCCATTCGCCCAGGTGCGGCACGCACTGCACCGCGGTGGCCCCGGTCCCGATGATCCCGACGCGCTTGTCCTTCAGCCCCGTCAGGCCGCCGTTGGCGTCGCCGCCGGTGTAGCCATAGTCCCAGCGGCTGGTGTGGAAGCTGTGCCCCTGGAAGCCCTCGACGCCCGGGATGCCGGGCAGCTTCGGCCGGTGCAGCGGCCCATTGGCCATGACCACGAAGCGGGCCTGCATGGCGTCGCCGCGATTGGTCTTCACGATCCAGCGCTTGGCCTCGTCGTTCCAGCGCAGCTCGGTGACCTCAGTCTGGAAGCAGACGTTGTCGTAGAGGCCGAACGTCTCGCCGATGGCGCGGCTGTGGCGCAGGATCTCGGGCGCGCGGGAGTACTTCTCCACCGGCACATAGCCCACCTCTTCCAAGAGCGGCAGGTAGATGTAGCTCTCGATGTCGCAGGCCGCGCCGGGATAGCGGTTCCAGTACCAGGTGCCGCCGAAGTCGCCGCCCTTCTCGATGATGCGCACGTCGGCGATCCCGGCTTCCTTTAGCCGCGCCGCCGCCAGCTGGCCGCCGAAGCCGCCGCCGACCACCACCACCTCGACCTCGTCGGTGAGCGGGGCCCGGTCGAACCCCGCGGTCACATAGGGATCTTCCAGGTAGTGGGCGAACTTGCCCGCGATCTCGACATACTGCTCGTTGGCGTCGGCCCGCAGCCGCCGGTCACGCTCGGCCTGATATTTGGCCTTCAGCGCGGCGGGGTCGAACCCCAGGTCGTGGGCGGCAACGATCTCGGGCTTGTCGTCCGCCATGGGGCGCTCCTGTCACAGGTGATCGACGTTCACCGTGCCGAACGTTCGTTTGACTGGCAACCCCATCCCTTCCCTCCCTTGATGGGGAGGGACAGATCGCGCAGCGATCAGGGTGAGGCGGCCGCGACCGGGTGGTGAGGTGGGGACGGATCCCGGTTCACGGCGTGAAGGGGCCAGAACCGCATCGCCCGCGCCTGATCCGCCCTCCCTCACCCTGCTCGCCTTTGGCGAGCTGTCCCTCCCCATCAAGGCAGGGAAATTCTCCCGCCTGTCATTGGCTGGGCCACGCCCGTCGTCTTCGGGAACGAGAGCGGCAGGCCGCGGAAGGTGCGGGCGGCGAGGTAGGCGAAGGCCTCGGCCTCGATGGAATCGCCGCGCCAGCCGTGGTCCTCGGCGGTGCTGACCGGCACGGCGAGACGCGAGCGCAGGGCCTTCATGATCTCCGGATTGTGGCGCCCGCCGCCGGCGACGATCACCTCGGTGGGGGTCTGGCCGACCGTCTCGAACGCCAGCTTCACCGCCTCGGCCGTGAAGGCCACCAGGGTCGCGGCGGCGTCCTCCAGCTCCAGCGCCTCCAGCGGCGCCAGGGAGAAGTCGTGGCGGTCCAGGGACTTGGGCGGCGGGGCCTGGAAGTACGGGTCGGCGAGCAGCGCGCGCACCACCGCCTCATCCACCCGCCCGACGCTGGCGTACTTGCCGCCCGCATCGTAGCGCCCGGCCCCGCGGCCCTGGACCAGGAGGTCGATCATGCCGTTGCCGGGCCCGGTGTCGAAGGCCGCCACCTCATCGCCGCCCGACCAAAAGGTGACATTGGCCACGCCGCCGATGTTGAGCATCGCCAGCGGCGGCTTCAGGCCCGACGCGCGGGCCCGGGCCACATGGTAGATCGGCGCGAGCGGCGCACCCTCCCCGCCCGCAGCCACGTCGGCGGTGCGGAAGTCGAAGGCCACCGGCCGCCCGGTCAGGCGCGCCAGCATCGCCCCATCGCCCAGCTGCACCGTGCGGCCGGGAACGCCGTCCTTCGGCCGCTCGTGCAGCACCGTCTGGCCGTGCATGCCGATCAGGTCGATGTCGGGCCAGCTGAGGTTATTGGCCTGCAGGAAGGCCTCGGCGGCGGCGAAGTGCTCCTCGGCCACCATCTCGGCCGCGTGGTGGAAGATCGGCGGCTCCGGCGCGCCCCGCGGCCAGGCCAGGGCCTGCCGGGTCGCCTCCAGCAGCACATTGCGCATGGCGTCGGTGAGCTTGCGCTCCCCCGCCGGGCCGAAGGCGTGGATCGCCTCCCCGTCCGTCTCGAGCACCGCCATGTCGACGGCGTCGAGCGAGGTCCCGGTCATGAATCCGAGCACGAGCATGCGAGCTTGACTGCCATGATGCGCGCCGGGTAGCTAGCCCGCCATGATCGGAAGCCTCGCCCTCACCGGCCGCTATTACCGCCTGCCCTAGACGCAGGCGACCGATCCCACGCGCCTGCCACCCCGGCCGGCGCTGTGCTAAGCGCTGGCGCCCCCAAGTCGAGACGTCAGATGTCAGACCCCGCGTTCAAGTCCGAGTTCCTGCAGGTGATGCAGGCCCGCGGCTACATCCACCAGATCAGCCACCCGGACGAACTGGACGCCGCCGCCAGCGCCGGCGGGCGGTTGACCGCCTACGTGGGCTTCGACGCCACCGCCCCCAGCCTGCACGTGGGCAACCTGATCTCGATCATGATGCTGCGCCGCCTGCAGCAGGCCGGCCACAAGCCGGTGGTGCTGATGGGCGGCGGCACGACCAAGGTGGGCGATCCCTCCGGCAAGGACGAGAGCCGCAAGCTGCTCTCCGGCGCGGACATCGACGCCAACATCGCCAGCATCCGCGCGGTGTTCGAGAAGTTCCTGACCTTCGGCGACGGCCCCACCGACGCGGTGATGGTCAACAACGACGACTGGCTGTCGAAGCTGGGCTACATCGAGTTCCTGCGCGAGTACGGCCCGCACTTCACCGTCAACCGCATGCTGACGTTCGACTCCGTCAAGCTGCGGCTGGAGCGCGAGCAGCCGCTGACCTTCCTGGAATTCAACTACATGCTGATGCAGGCGGTGGATTTCCTGCACCTGCACCGCGCCCTGGGCGTGCAGCTGCAGATGGGCGGCTCGGACCAGTGGGGGAACATCATCAACGGCGTGGAGCTGGTCCGGCGCATGGACCACAAGGCGGCCTTCGCCCTGACCACGCCGCTGCTCACCACCTCCTCGGGCGCCAAGATGGGCAAGACGGCGGCCGGCGCGGTCTGGCTGAACGCCGACATGCTCAGCCCCTACGACTACTGGCAGTTCTGGCGGAACACCGAGGACGGCGACGTGGGCCGGTTCCTCAAGCTGTTCACCGACCTGCCGCTGGACGAGGTGAGCCGCCTGGAGAGCCTGCCGGGCGCGCAGATCAACGAGGCCAAGAAGGCGCTCGCCAACGAGGCGACGCGGATGCTGCATGGCGCGGCCGCGGCCGAGCTCGCCGCCGACGCCGCCCGGACGGCCTTCGAACAGGGTGGGGTCTCGGTCGACATGCCGACGCACCATGTGCCCGCCGCGGACCTGGCCGCCGGCGTGGCCCTGGCGGCGCTGGCGGTGGACGCCGGCCTGGCGGCCTCCAAGGGCGAGGCCCGCCGCCTGGCCCAGGGCGGCGGCCTGCGCGTCAACGACAAGGCCGAGATGGACGCCAACCGCACGCTGACCGCCGCCGACCTGGTGGACGGCGTGATCAAGCTGGCGGCCGGCAAGAAGAAGATCGTGCTGGTGCGGCCGGTCTAGGAGATGACGAATGACCCAACCCGCTGAAGGCGCCGCCGCGCCCGACTTCACCCTCGAGACGCCCGAAGGGCCGGTCAGCCTCGCCGACTTCAAGGGCCGGACCGTGGTGCTCTATTTCTACCCCAAGGACGACACCACCGGCTGCACGCGGGAGGCCCAGGCGTTCACGGCGCTCGCGCCCGAGTTCGCCAAGGCGGGCGCCAGCGTGATCGGCGTCTCCAAGGACAGCCTCGCCAGCCACAGGAAGTTCGCCGCCAAGTACGACCTGACAGTGACCCTGGGTTCGGACCCCGAGGGCGCCACGGTCGAGCGCTACGGCTCCTGGGTGGAGAAGAGCCTCTATGGCCGCAAGTACATGGGCATCGACCGCTCCACCTTCCTCATCCACGACGGCAAGGTCGTGAAGATCTGGCGCAAGGTGAAGGTGGCGAACCACGCCGAGGACGTTCTGAAGGCCGTGCAAGGCCTCTAAGGCGGGCCGATCCCGAGTGAACGGCGTTCAGTCCGCGACCGCTCGTCGCTAGGGGGCGATTCGGCCGGTTAACTATCTTGCGAGCCGTAAAAAAGTCGTCGCATATCGCGCAGGTCCGGGGTCGGGGGCGTTCGGCGTATGCAGAGACTGGTGCGGCTTCGTCGCTCGCTCGAAGAGCTGTTTCCGGAGCGGCACCTGTACGTGCGCTCCGGCGGGGCCATGAAGGCCTTCGTTCTGTCCACCAAGAAGCAACTGATGCTCGCCGGCGTCGTGGCCGGCGCGGCGGTCTGGATGGGCGTCTGCACCGCCGCCATGCTCGTCAACCTCTTGGCCGCCTCCCAGTCCGACCGCGAGATCGCCCGGCTCAAGGCCCAGTCCGAACGCTACGTCGCCGACCGCCAGGCGCGGCTGGACAGCGCCATGGCCCGCCTCAGCGCCGCCTCCGGCGCCACCGCCGACGTGGCCCAGGCGATGGAGAAGCGCCACGCGGCGCTGGCTCTCCTGCTCACCGACATGAAGGGCCAGCCGGGCGCCGCCCAGGCCCTGACCCCCGCCATCACCCGCGCCCTCGCCGGCGCCGACGCTGCGCCGGGCCAGCGGGTCGAGCGCCTGCGCGTCGGGCAGGAGCAGCTGCTGGATGCGGCCGACGGCTACGCCAGGAGCCGCGCGGACCGGCTGCGGCTGGCGTTCCGCATGGCGGGCCTGTCGCCATCATCCTTCGAGGATCGCGCCGGCGCCCTTGGCGGGCCGCTGATCGAGGCCAAGGATCCGCGGGCCCTCGCCGCCGTGCTGGACGTGGACGACGACTTCGCCGTGCGGGTGCAGCGCGCCGCGCGCGACCTCTCCGACGCCGACGCCCTGGCCGCCGCCGCCCAGGACCTGCCCCTGGCAAAGCCGACGCACACCACTGAACAGTCCAGCGGCTTCGGCGTGCGCAGCGACCCCTTCACCGGGCACGCCGCCTATCACACCGGCCTCGACTTCCCTGGTCAGTACGCCACCCCGATCTACGCGACCGGGCCGGGCGTCATCGCCTACACCGGCCCGCGCTCGGGCTATGGCAATGTCGTGGAGATCGACCACGGCCGGGGCTTGAAGACGCGCTATGCGCACCTTTCCTCGATCTCCGTCGGCGTCGGCCAGCATGTGGGCGTGGGCCAGCGGATCGCCGCCATGGGCTCCACGGGCCGCTCCACCGGCACGCACCTGCACTACGAGGTCTGGGTCAACGGCCGGGCCCAGAACCCGGGCCGGTTCCTGAAGGCGGGGCAATATGTTCTCGCGGACGAATAGGCCCACCGCTGGGCCCGAGCTGGCGCAGGCGCCGCGGAAGCCGGGCGTCGCCTCGCTGATCGCCGAGGGCGTGCAGATCAAGGGCGATCTCGCCAGCGAAGGCGACATCCATTTGGATGGCCGCCTGGACGGCGACCTGCGCGCCGGCAGCCTGACCATCGGCGAGACCGGCGCCGTCACGGGTGCGATCTACGCCGACTGCGTGGAGGTGCGCGGCCGCGTCACCGGCACGCTCTGCGCCCGCAAGGTGCGCCTTCTGGCCACCGCCCGGGTCGACGGCGACATCAGCCACACCGAACTCGCCATCGAGGCCGGCGCCCAATTCGAAGGCCGCAGCCTGGCCTTGGTCACCCCCGCGGCCGAAGCGGCGGCGGAGCCCGTGCTGAGCGTGGCGGCGGAGTAGCGCTGCCCCTACCCGTCCCGCGTCGCGCCGACCTTCTGGGCCAGGGCGGCGCCCATGAAGGCGTCGAGGTCGCCGTCGAGGACGCCTTGGGTGTCTGACGTCTCCACGTCCGTGCGCAGGTCCTTCACCATCTGGTAGGGCTGCAGCACATAGCTGCGGATCTGGTGGCCCCAGCCGATGTCGGTCTTCTGCTCCTCGATCGCCGCCTGGGCCGCCTCGCGCTTCTCCAGCTCCAGCTCGTAGAGCCGCGCCTTCAGCATCTTCCAAGCCTGGTCGCGGTTCTGGTGCTGCGAGCGCTGGTTCTGGCAGGCCACCGCGATCCCGGTCGGGATGTGGGTCAGGCGCACGGCGCTGTCGGTCTTGTTCACGTGCTGGCCGCCCGCGCCCGAGGCCCGGTAGGTGTCGGTGCGCACGTCCGAGGGATTGATCTCGATCTCGATATTGTCGTCGACCACCGGATAGACCCAGACCGAGGCGAAGCTGGTGTGCCGGCGCGCGCTCGAATCATAGGGGCTGATGCGCACCAGGCGGTGCACGCCGCCCTCGCTCTTCAGCCAGCCGAAGGCGTTGGTCCCCTTCACCTGCAGGGTGACCGACTTGATCCCGGCCTGTTCACCGGGCGTCTCCTCGATCACCTCCACCTCCATGTCGTGGGCGTTGGCCCAGCGGGAGTACATGCGCAGCAGCATCCCGGCCCAGTCGTTGGACTCGGTGCCGCCGGCGCCGGAGTTGATCTCCACATAGGCGTCGTTGCCGTCGGCCTCGCCGGAGAGCAGGGCCTCCAGCTCGGCGCGGCCGGCCCGTTCCTTGATCGCCTTCAGCTGGGCGCGGGCTTCCTCGAGGCTGGCCTCGTCGCCCTCCTCGTCGGCCATCTCGGCGTAGCCGATGGCGTCGGTGAGATCGCGCTCCAGCGAGCGGACAGCCTCGATCGAGGCGGCCAGCCGCGAGCGCTCCCGGCTCACGGCCTGGGCTTCGTCCGGCTTTTCCCAGAGGCTCGGGTCCTCGACCCGGGCGTTCAGCTCATCGAGCTTACGGAGCGCAGGGTCCCAGTCAAAGACGCCTCCTGAGCAGTTCGATCGACTGCTCGATGTCAGCCTTGGCGGCCTCGACATCCAATCTCATGGGGAAATTCCTCGGAACAAGGGCGCGGGATGTAGCGGCGCCCGCTCGTCAGTACAAGTCGGAGAGGTCGTCCTTCTTCTTCGGCTGCGGCGGCGGGGCCGCGGCCGGAGCGCCGGGCGGGACCGTACCGGGGGCGCCCGGACCGAACGCCTTGTCGTAGGGCTGCGGGCCAGCCGCGCCCGCCGCGCCTAGCGGCGCGGCGCTGAGCGAGGGCTCGGTGCCGGGCCGGAAGGCTTCCCGGATGCCGCCCACCATGGCGTACTTGGCGTTGGCCGGCGGGCGGAATTCCTCGGCCGGCTTGTCCTTCAGGGCCGCGGTCATGAACTCGGTGAAGATCGGCACCGCGTCCACGGCCCCGGTCTCATTGTTGCCCAGGCTGCGGTTGTCGTCGAAGCCCACATAGATGCCGACCACCAGGTGCGGCGCGACGCCCATGAACCAGGCCGAGCGGAACTCGTTGGTGGTGCCGGTCTTGCCGCCGACCGGCTTGCCCACGGCCAGGGCCTGGGTGCCGGTGCCGCGCTGGACCACGCCCTGCAGGAACGAGGTGATCTGGTAGGCGGTGATCGGGTCCATGACCTGGGTCCCGGTCACCGGGATCCGCGGGCTTTCCGCGCCCGAGAAGCCGGCGTCGCAGTGGTCGCACTCGCGCTTGTCGGCGCGGTAGATAGCCTTGCCGTTGCGGTCCTCCACCAGCTCGATCAGGTGGGGCTGGACCAGCCGCCCGCCGTTGACGAAGGCCGAATAGGCCCCGGCCATGCGGTAGGTGGTGGTCTCGCCCGCGCCCAGCGCCATGGCCAGCACGGGGTCCATCTTCTTGGTCTCGCCCAGGTTCTGGGCCAGGTCGATGATCCGCTTCATGCCGATGGCCTGGGCCAGTCGCACGGTCATGGTGTTGCGCGACAGCTCGATCCCGCGACGCAGGTAGAGCGGGCCCAGGTAGTCGTGATGGTAGTTCTCCGGGCTCCAGTCCTGGCCGCCGTAGCCCTTCAGCGTGATCGGGCCGTCGACCACCACCGAGGCCGGAGTGTAGCCCGCCTCCAGAGCCGCGGCGTAGACGATCGGCTTGAACGACGAGCCGGGCTGGCGATAGGCCTGGGTGGCGCGGTTGAAGCTGGAGAGCGAGAACGAATAGCCGCCCACCATGGCGCGGATGCCGCCCGAATAGGGGTCCATGGCCACCAGGGCGCCGTTGACGATGGGGATCTGCTTCAGCCGGAAGCCCGGGCCCGCCTCGTTCGGGGCCACGAACACCAGGTCGCCCGCCCCGATGCCGTGGCCGGCGCGCGCCCAGGTGACGTCGGCCGCAGCCAGCGCGCCCTCCTGGCCTTCCACCGTGCGCACCCGCACCGCGCCGCCGGCCGCGCTCAGCACCACCGCCTGGCGCCAGGCCCGGCGCTCGGACGGCAGGGCGGTCTTCTTGGCCGCCGCCTGCCAGCCTTCCAGGGTCTCCACATGGCCCCACGCGCCGCGCCAGCCGTGGCGGCGGTCGTAGTTCTCCAGCCCGTTCATCAGGGCCGTGCGCGCCAGGCTCTGGAGCTTGGGGTCCAGGGTGGTGCGCATGTAGTAGCCGCCGGCGTTCAGCTTCTCGTCGCCCAGCTCCTTCATGGTCAGGGCGGTGCGGCGCACCTCCTCCACGAAGTAGTCGGCGTCGCGGTACTGGGCGCGCGTCGGAGCGGCCTGGACGACCAGGTCCTCCTTCTTGGCCGCGTCGGCCGCCTCCCGGGTCACCCAGCCCAGCTCGGCCATCTGGTCGATGACCCAGTTGCGCCGCTCCATGGCTTCGCGCTTGTGGCGGATCGGGTGGTAGTTGTCCGGCCCCTTGGGCAGGGAGGCGAGGTAGGCGCTCTGGGCCAGGGTCAGGTCCTGCACGGACTTGCCGAAGTAGTTGTAGGCCGCCGCCCCCACGCCGAACGAGCGGTAGCCCAGCCAGATCTCGTTCAGATAGAGCTCGAGGATCCGCTCCTTGGAGAGCGTCTGCTCCAGCTGGGAGGCCAGGATCGCCTCCTTCAGCTTCCGGCCGAGGGTCTGGTCGTTGGTGAGCAGGATGTTCTTGGCCACCTGCTGGGTGATGGTCGAGCCGCCCTCCAGCCGCCGGCCCTGGGCCAGGTTGATGACGTCCTTGACCATGGCGCGGCCCACGCCGCCTACGTCGACGCCGCCGTGCTTGAAGAAGCTGTGGTCCTCCGCCGCCAGGAACGCCTGGGCCGTCTGGGCGGGAATGGCGTCGTAGGGCACGAAGATGCGCCGCTCACGCGAGAATTCGCCGATCAGGGTGCCGTCCCAGCCATAGGCGCGGGTGGCCGTTGGCGGGTGGTAGTCCACCAGGTCCCCGGCGTCGGGCATGTCGTGGAACAGCCACGCCGCATAGATGCCGGTGGCCACCGCCGCCAGCGCCACGAAGCTGAGGATCGCGATGCCCGCGATGGCCGCCCAGCGCGAAGGCCTCGGCGTTGCGGGCCGCGGCGACGGCTGGGGCGCAGGCGCGGACTGGGGCGCTTTGGGCCGTTCGGGAACGTCTGGCGGGGTCAAGATGCGACGGGCCTCACCCGTGGTCGTCTAGCCTGTGTCGAGGCGGGCGCCAACGTGCCCATAGGCCTCAGCTTCAGCGCGAGGCCAGCTTGAGGGTGTCGTCGAAGTGCTCGTCGATGGCCTGGGCGACGGCGGCCATGAAGCGGGCGCGCTGGGCCGGGTCGCGCAGGCGCGCCTCGTCGTCCGGGTTGGAGACGAAGCCCATCTCCAGCAGCACGGCGGGCACGTCGGGCGCCAGCAGCACCATGTAGCCCGCGTCGCGGTGGCTGCGGCGCAGCAGCGGGGCCTTGCCCTCGATGTCGGAGACCAGCGTCTGGGCGAAGATCGAGGAGCGGTTGCGCGTGGCCCGCTGGGTCAGGTCGAACAGGATGTCCCGCACGCCCTGGTCGCCGGAGAGGCTGGCCTTCATGAACCAGTCGTCCTGGCGCACGAAGCGGTTGGAGCGGGCCGAGCCCTTGTCCGAGAGGGTGTAGACCGACGCGCCCCGGAGGTCGGCTGTGGGCCCTGAGTCGGAGTGCAGCGAGATGAAGAGGTCGGCGCCGGACCGCTGGGCGATGCGCACGCGGTCCTCCAGCGGGATGAAGACGTCGGTGGAGCGGGTCAGCACCACCTTGTAGCGGCCGCTCTTGCCCAGCTGGTCGGCGAGGCTGAGGGCGGCGGCCAGGTTGATGTCCTTCTCGAAGCCCTTGGCGCCGGAGGCCCCGGCGTCCTTGCCGCCATGGCCGGCGTCGATCACCACCACCTTCTTGAGCGGCAGCGGCGGGGCCTTGCGCGCGGCGGTCGTGGCGGCGAGCTGTGGCCGCAGCTGGGCGGTGAGGTTGGGCGGCGCGGCCGTGCTGGTCAGCTGGACGCCGGAGGCCTGGCCCGGCTGGGCGGCGTCGACGTCGATGACATAGCGGTAGTTGGTGATCCCGTCGGCCGGCGGCAGGAGAAAGCGGCGGCGCACCTTGCCGTCGCCGGCGAGGTCCATCTGCAGGCGGACGGTCCCGCCCGACTGGTCGACGGTCCAGGCCTTGACCACGCCCCGGCCCGCGCCCTGCTGCACGTCGCCCGTGCTGGCGCCGGCGAATTCCATGACCACGCGCCGGTCGCCCGAGCCGTCGGACACGACCTTGGCGCTGGTGGCGCCGTCCAGTTCCAGGACGATGCGGGTCTCGGCCGAATCGCCGCCCATGCGCACCTTGAGCAGGTTCGCCGCCTGGGTCGCGGCATGGCCCACGGCGAAGGCCGCCAGGCCCGCGACGACCGTGAGGCCGGCGACCAGCGCCCGGCCCTTTGTCCCGCCTGCCGCCACCCTCAAGCGCCCCAGCATCCTAACGCCCCGAAAACACGGAGATTCGCGAAAACCCAATCCATGACCCATATAGTCGCAAGCCCCGTGGACAAAGGGTTAACGAGGTGTTGCCGGCCGCGACACGTTGCGCGGGTGGTCCCTCGCTGCGTTCGCCCCAGATCCAGGCGCGCCTTTTTGGCCGCGGCGCGAGCGGCGCTTTCCTTTTGCCCTCCGCTGTTGCTAAAGTCCGGCCGCGCGACGCCGGTGCGCCCGATCCGGGCCCGTTTGTCGCGCGCCAAACCCACCGGCGTCGGCTTCGACCGAGTTCTCGGTGACGACGCATTATCCGTTCCGCGCCTCCCGGGGCGCGTCTAGGAACACACCCCGATGAGCTGCGCAGCTCGAGCCGCTTCCGGCCCCCAGGCCTCCGCAGACGCCGTTCCCGGCGTCGTCGCGGGCCACGCGCGCGCTCGTCCCACAAGCCGGCAGCGCCTGGGCCCACGTGCCCCCGCGCGCCGCGGAGAGACTAATGCCCAAGACGATGTTGATCGACGCTGCCCACGCGGAAGAGACCCGTGTGGTGGTGGTCGACGGAAACCGCGTTGAAGAATTCGATTTCGAGAGCCAGAACCGAAAGCAGCTACGAGGGAATATCTATCTCGCCAAGGTGACGCGCGTTGAGCCGTCGCTGCAGGCGGCCTTCGTGGAATATGGCGGCAACCGCCATGGCTTCCTGGCCTTCAACGAAATCCACCCCGACTACTACCAGATCCCGGTCGCCGACCGCGAAGCCCTGCTGCGCGAAGAGGCCGAGGACCACGACGAGGACGAGCGTCCCTCGCGCGGCCGCCGCGGCAATGGCCGTGACAATGGCGCGAGCGCCGGCGAGTCGGTCGAACCGAACGGCGAGGACGACGACGAGATCGAAGCCGCCGGGTCCGACGACGAAGACGATGTGATGGAAGAGGAGCTGGCGCGCCGTCGCCGCCGGCTCATGCGCCGCTACAAGATCCAGGAAGTGATCCGCCGCCGGCAGATCATGCTGGTTCAGGTCGTCAAGGAAGAGCGTGGCAACAAGGGCGCGGCCCTGACGACCTACCTGTCGCTGGCGGGCCGCTACGGCGTCCTGATGCCCAACACCGCGCGCGGCGGCGGCATCTCCCGCAAGATCACCACGGCCACCGACCGCAAGCGCCTGAAGACCATCGTCTCCAGCCTCGAGGTGCCGCAGGGCATGGGGCTGATCGTGCGCACCGCCGGCGCCAAGCGCACCAAGGCCGAGATCAAGCGCGACTACGACTACCTGCTGCGCCTCTGGGAGAACATCCGCGAGAAGACGCTGCATTCGATCGCCCCGGCGCTGATCTACGAGGAAGAAGACCTCGTGAAGCGCACGATCCGCGACCTCTACGATAAGGACATCGACGAGGTCTGGGTCGAGGGCGAGGCGGGCTACAAGGAAGCGCGCGACTTCATGCGCATGCTGATGCCCAGCCAGGCCAAGAAGGTGCAGCTGTACCGCGAGCCCGTGCCGCTGTTCGTCAAGCACCGGGTCGAGGACCACCTCAGCCAGATCTATTCGCCGGTGGTCCCCCTGCGTTCGGGCGGCTACCTGGTGATCAACCAGACCGAGGCCCTGGTCGCCGTCGACGTGAACTCCGGCCGCTCCACCCGCGAGCGGAACATCGAGGCCACGGCGCTGAAGACCAACATGGAGGCGGCTGAAGAGGCCAGTCGCCAGCTGCGCCTGCGCGACCTGGCCGGGCTGATCGTCATCGACTTCATCGACATGGATGAGTCGAAGAACAACCGGGCGGTCGAGAAGAAGCTGAAGGACTGCCTGAAGGACGACCGCGCGCGGGTCCAGATGGGCAAGATCAGCCCCTTCGGCCTGATGGAGATCAGCCGCCAGCGTCGCCGCACCGGCGTCCTGGAGGGCACCACCCACGTCTGCGAGCACTGCGGCGGGACCGGGCGCGTGCGCTCGGTAGAGTCCAGCGCGCTGGCCGCCCTGCGCGGCCTGGAGATCGAGGCGCTGAAGGGCGGCGGCGAGGCCACCCTGCGGGTGCCGCGCGCCATCGGCCTCTACATCCTGAACGAGAAGCGCAGCCACCTGGCGCGGCTTCATCAGGCGTTCGGCCTCTTCGTCACCGTGGTGATCGAGGACGAGATGGCCCACGCCGACCACGCCATCGAGCGCACCTCGATGGAGACCCGGCCCGACCACGTCGCCCCCACCCTGCCCGTCCAGGCCTATTCCCCCCCGATCGAGGAGGAAGAGGACGAGGCCTACGGCGACGAGGACTTCGAGGACGAGGAAGACGAGGAAGAAGACGAAGAGGCGCTGGAGCGGGAGGACGTCGACGACGACGAGCCGCACGCCCGCAACGCCCGCGAGGAGCGCCCGCGCGGCGACGACGAGGATGCCGGCCGCCGTGGCGGACGCCGGCGTCGGCGCCGGGGCCGTCGTGGCGACGAGCGTCCCGAGCGCGAGGACCGCGGCGAGCGCGAGCCCCGCCCGGCCGCCCAGGCGACCGAGTCCGAGGAAGATCGCGAGAACCGCCGTCGGCGGCGCGGCCGTCGGGGCGGCCGTCGGATGCGCGACGACCAGCGCCCGCAGGACGCCTTCTCCTGGGTTCGCCCCTGGGTGCCCTACGGCGACGATCCGTTCGTCTGGTACGACCCTTCCGAAGACCTGAAGCCCTTCCTGCAGGCCCCCGCGGGCCAGCCGGCCGCGGCCGCCCCGATGGCCCAGGCCGCCGAAGCGACCGCCGCGCCGGCTTCGCTCCGCGCCGCGCCGCAGAGCGACGAGGACATCTGGGTCGAACTGCCCGAGACCGACGAGAAGCCCAAGCGCAGCCGTCGCAGCCGGGGCCGTGGTCGCGGCCGGGGCGAGGCGGACGCCGCGCCGGTGGCTGAGGCCAATGTCGAGGCCGTGGCCGAGCCGGTTGCCGAAACTGCGCCTGAGCCGCAACCGGCGCCGGAACCCGCGGTCGAAGCCGAGGCCCCCAAGCCGAAGCGCTCGCGCAGCCGCAAGGCCGCGCCGGCGGCCGAGCCTGCGCCGGAGCCCGCCGTGGCCGAGACCGCGCCCCAGGCGCCGCCCACGCCGCAGCCTGAGCCCGAGGCCGTCGCTCCGACGCCGGAACCGGTGGTCGAGGCCGCTGCGCCCCGCGAGCCGGATCCGGCCGAGATCAGCGGGCCTGCGCCCGCGCCGCGCAGAGGCTGGTGGCGTCGGGGCTGAGGGGTTAGCATCGACCGGGGATGGGGTGTCGGACTTAGAGAGTAGCGAATGGTCTCCCCTTCCCGGTCGGTCTCCCGCCTTGCGGTCGCCGTCGGCCTCGTCGCCAGCCTGACGGTGACCGCCCGGCCTGCCTACGCGCAGGAGGGCGAGACTCTGATCCGCGACACCGAGATCGAGGCGATCCTGCACAAGGACATCGACCCGATCCTCACGGTCGCGAACATCGACCCCAAGACCGTGCAGATCGTGATCATCGGCGCGAAGGACCCCAACGCCTTCGCCGCCCCGCGCCTGGTGGGCATCACCACCGGCCTGATCCTCGAATCCAAAAACCCCAACGAGGTCCAGGGCGTGCTGGCCCACGAAACCGGCCACTTGGCCGGCGGCCACAGCGCCCGGTCGGGCGAGATGCAGGCGGCCGGCATGAAGCCGTTCCTCTTGACCATGGGCCTGGGTATCCTGGCCGCCATCGCCGGGGCGCCCGACGCGGCGGCGGGCCTGGCGTCGAGCGCCGGCTACTTCGGCACCCTGGGCGCCATCGGCTACAGCCGCGAACAGGAAAGCCGCGCCGACCAGGCCGGCGCCACCCTGCTCGAGAAGGCCGGCCTCTCCGGCAAGGGCCTGGCCGACTTCTTCGACAACTTCCGCTACCAGGAGGTGTTCGAGGAGGCGCGGCGCTACCAGTATTTCCGCGACCACCCGATCTCGTCCGAGCGGATCGAAGCCCTGCGCGACCGCGTGGCCAAGCTGCCGCACTACGACGAGAAGGACTCGGCCGACGCCATGGCCGAGCACGCGGTGATGAAGGCCAAGCTGGACGGCTTCATCAACCCGCAGGTGGCGATCACCAAGTACAGCGAGAAGGCCACCGACTTCCCGTCCCGCTACGCCCGGGCCATCGCCTACTACCAGCTGAAGGAGCCGGAGAAGGCGCTGAAGCTGATCGACGCCATGCTCACGGACAATCCGAACAACCCTTACCTCTACGAGCTGAAGGGCCAGATCCTGTTCGAGTTCGGCCGCACGGCGGAGGCCGAGGCGCCGCAGCGCAAGTCGGTGGAGCTGAACCCGGACGCGCCCCTGCTGCGCATCAACCTGGGCCAGACCCTGGTGGCGCTGGACGACCGGGCCAAGGTGGCCGAGGGCGTCGGCGAGCTGAAGCGCGCCCTGACCCGCGAGGAGGACAACGCCGTCGCCTGGCGCATCCTGGCGGAGGCCTACGACAAGCTGGGCCAGGACGGCCTCGCCCGCCTCGCCACCGCCGAATACAACTTCAACGTCGGCGACCTGCGCCAGGCGCGCCTCTTCGCGCTGCGGGCGCGGGACAAGCTGGGCAAGAACACGCCCGAATGGCGGCGCGCCACCGACATCGTGCTGGTCTCCCAGCCCACCCGCGAGGACCTGCGCGACCTCTCCCGCGAAGGCTCCATCGCCCAGCAGCAGACGCATTGAGCCGGCTGCGGCCCGCGCCTATCTGGACCCCCACATGAAACCGATCGTTCCCGCCGCCGCCCTGGCGCTCGTCGCCGCCATGGCCCTCGCCGGCTGCCAGAAGCCCGCCGCGGCCGACCCGGCCTTCGGCGCCAAGGTGCGCGCCTATCTGCTCGAGCATCCCGAGGTGATCGAGGAGGCGGTGGCCAAGCTGCGCCAGAACCAGATGCTGGAGGCCGCCAAGGCCACGGCCAGCAGCGTCCAGAAGTTCAGGAGCCAGCTGGAGAACGACCCGCGCGACCTGGTGATCAACCCCAAGGGCGAGTTCACCGTGGTCGAGTTCTTCGACTACCGCTGCGGCTACTGCAAGCTGGTGGCGCCCGAGGTGGTGAAGCTGGTCAAGGAGAACCCGGACGTCCGCTTCGTCTTCAAGGAGTTCCCGATCTTCGGCGAGGTGTCCGACACCGCCGCCAAGATGGCCCTGACCCCGCAGGGCAAGGCCAAGGGGCTGGACCTCTACCAGGCCTGGATGGGCGACCGCGGCCTGGACGAGGCGGCGCTGGACCGCCACCTGGCCGAGGTGGGGTTGGACCCCGCGGCGGTGCGCAAGGCTTCGGACGACCCGGCCATCGCCAGCCAGCTCCAGGACGTGCGCCTCCTGGCCCGCAACCTCGGCCTGGAAGGCACCCCCGCGTTCATCGTCGGCGACTACCTGATCCCCGGCGCGGACATCGGCGCGGTGCGCCAGGCCCTGGCGAAGACGCGCGCGGCGGCGATGAAGCACCCCAGCGGCGCGCCGACCTAGGTCGGACTCTCGGTCGGCGGGACGTGTTGACCCGCCGGCACGCGGAAATGCTGCACTGACCGGCTCCTCTCCCAAGCGCGCAGCGCTGTGGGAGAGGCTGGGTGAGGGCGGCGCGGCATCTGCCGTCCGCCATCGTTGGGTCAAGTATCCGCACGGGCCTCGCGTCCAACGCCGCAGCCGTAACCACCGCCGCGCCGCCCCCACCCGGCCTCCCCGCGACGCTGCCGCGCCTGGGGGAGGAGCCTGAGGTCCGCTCGGGGTCGAATTCGGTTCTTGCAGCCGCCCTGAAGCGAATCCCTACCGCGCCGGGCTGCGAATCGACGACCTCGCGGCCGAAGACTCAGAACACCTCGTCGAACAGGGCGCGCATGGCGGCCCAGCTGCGGCGGTCCGCCACCGCGTCGTAGACGAAGCCGGGGAAGCCCAGGGCGTCGACTTCCGGATTGGTGAAGCTGTGGCCGACGCCGCCCAGCACCAGCATCTGCCAGTCGGCGCCCGCGGCGGTCATCTCGGCTTCGAAAGCAGCGCGCTCGGCGGCGAGAATGATCGGGTCGTCCGCGCCCTGGCAGGCCAGCACCTTCGGCCGGATCGCGCCTGCCGCCGCGGGCCGGCTGGTGGCCAGGCCGGCGTGGAAGCCCACCACAGCCTTCAGGTCCGCCCCGGCGCGGGCCAGTTCCAGCACCGTGGTCCCGCCGAAGCAGAAGCCGATGGCGGCGAGCCGGCTGGCGTCTGCATGCGCATGGCCCGACAGCACCGCGAGGGCCGCGCCGGCCCGGCCGCGCAGCTCGTCGAGGTCCTCGCGCAGCGCCATCAGGAGCGCCCGCGCCTGTTCCAGCGCAAGGCCGGTCTGGCCGTAGAGGTCCATGGCGAAGGCGACGTACCCCAGGCCAGCCAACGCCCGCGCCTCGTCCTTGGCGTGGTTCGAGAGGCCCCCGCCCTCGTGCACCACCAGGACGCCGGGCGCCTTTTGCCCGCCCGAGCCGTCGGCCAGGTAGCCGGTGAAGGATTTCGAGCCGTAGGTGTAGGCGATGGGCTGCAGGTCCATATGGCCACTGTGCCGGCGACGGGGCCGATCACGCAAGGCTTGGCGGCCCCGGCGGAATGCGGGTTAGGGTGCGGTTTCGGGAGGCAGGATGAGCGAGAAGATCGTCATCGTCGGCGCCGGCATGGCCGGGCTCTGGAGCGCCATGGCCCTGGCCGGCGACGGCCGCGAGATCCTGGTGCTGGACCGCGACCCTGCGCCGCCCGAGGGCGGGGCCGACGCGGTGTTCGAGCACTGGAGCCGCCGCGGCGTCGGCCACCTGCGCCACAGCCACGCCTTCCTGGCGCGCCTCAGGACCCTTGTCCGCGACCAGCATCCGCGGTTGCACGAGGCCCTGCTGGCCGCCGGGTGCCGCGAGCTGCTGTTCGAGGGCGCGCTCAGCGCCAAGCACAAGGAGACCTACGTCCCCAAGCCGATCGACGCGGACCTGGCGATCCTGACCAGCCGGCGCACCACCCTGGAGGTGGAGATGCGCCGCTATGCGGAGGGCCTGCCCGGCGTGACCATCCGGCCAGAGACCTTTGTCACCGCCCTGGTGATCCAGCCCGGCGCGCCGCCGCGGGTGACCGGGGTGCGGCTGGAGGACGGCACGGAGCTGGCCGCCGACATCGTGGTCGACGCGGCAGGCCGCAATTCCCAGGCGGCCGAGCAGCTGGCCGCGGCCGGCGCCACGATCCCGGAGACCTCCGAGCCCTGCGGCGTGATCTATTTCACCCGCCACTACCGCCTGCTGCCGGGCGCCAGCGAGCCGCCGCGCAGCAAGGCGGGCGCCACCGGCGACCTGGGCTATCTGAAGTTCGGCGTCTTCCCCGGGGACAGCGGCTGCTTCTCCGTCACCCTCTGCGCGCCGGAGGTGGAGATCGAGATGCGCAAGGCAATCGTCGACCCGCAGGTCTTCGACGCCATGTGCCGCCAGCTGCCGGGCGTGGCGCCCTGGATCGCGCCGGACCGGGCCCAGCCCACCAGCCGCGTCTACGGCATGGGCCAGCTGGAGAGCCGCTGGCGGGACTACGCGCCCGGCGGGCGCGCCACGGTGTTGGGCTTCTTCCCGGTCGGCGACGGGGTGGTGCGCACCAATCCGCTCTACGGCCGCGGCTGCTCCTTCGCCGCGGTCAGCGCCCATGCCCTGCGCGACGCCCTGGCCGCCGAGCCCAATCCGGCGCTGCGTCTCACCCTCTATCGCAACGCCCTGGAGCGGGAGCTGCGGCCCTACTACGAGGTGATGCGCAAGGCCGACCGCTCGGCCATCCGGCGGGCCCGCGCGGCCCTGCTGCCGCCCGCCGCGCCCAGCCTGCGCAGCCGGGTGGCCAAGAGCTTCCTGGAGGACGGCGTGGCCATCGCCATGCGCGAGGACGTCGACCTGCTGCGCGCCTTCCTGCGCGGCTTCCACATGCTGGAGGATCCGCGCGCCTGGCTGCGGCGCCCCTCGAACCTGGCCAAGATCGCCCGGGCCTGGGCCCGCGGGAAGGCGCGCAACGCCCCGCTCTATCCGGTGAAGGTCGGGCCGGACCGCATCCCCATGCTGGAGGCGGTCGGCATCTCCGCCGAGGCCGACGCCGAGCGGATGCGCACCGCCGCTTGACCGCCCCGACGGAAAGGGCGTTGCGTGAGGCCCAAAGCGGTTTCGCGGAGGACGCCCGATGTCTGACTACAAGCTCCTGATCAATGGCCAGCTGGTCGACGGCGACTCCACCATGGAGGTGATCAACCCGGCGACCGAGCAGCCCGTCGCCGCCTGCGCGCGCGCCTCCAAGGCCCAGCTGGACCAGGCCGTCGCCGCCGCCAAGGCCGCCTTCCCCGCCTGGAGCAAGACCTCGATCGACGAGCGACGCCAGGTGCTGGTGGCCATCGCCGACGCCATCCAGGCCAATATCCCGGCCCTCGCCCGCCTGCTGACCCAGGAGCAGGGCAAGCCGCTGCAGGACGCCATGGGCGAGGTGTTCGGCTGCGCGGCCTTCTTCCGCTATTTCGCGAGCCTCGACCTCAAGCCCCAGGTGGTGACCGACACCGCCGACGCGCGGGTGGAGATCCGCCGCCGGCCGCTGGGCGTGGTGGGCGCCATCGTGCCGTGGAACTTCCCGCTGGTCCTGATGGCCTTCAAGGTCCCCGCGGCCCTGCTGGCGGGCAACACCGTTGTACTCAAGCCTGCCGGCACGACCCCGCTGTCGACCCTGAAGATCGGCGCGCTGATCAAGGACCTGCTGCCGCCGGGCGTTCTCAACATCATCGCCGACGCCAACGACCTGGGCGGGGAGATGACCAAGCATCCGGACATCCGCAAGATCAGCTTCACCGGCTCCACCGAGACCGGCAAGAAGGTGATGGCCGGCGCGGCCGACGCCCTGAAGCGGGTGTCCCTGGAGCTGGGCGGCAACGACGCCCTGATCGTCCTGGACGACGTCGACCCCAAGGCCACCGCGCCCAAGGTCTATGGCGCGGCCATGCAGAACGCCGGCCAGGTGTGCATCGCCGCCAAGCGGATCTATGTCCACGAGAGCATCTACGACGCCATGTGCGACGAGCTGGCCAAGCTGGCCAGCGAGGCGGTGGTGGGCGACGGCCTGGAACAGGGCACCCAGATGGGGCCGCTGCAGAACCGCCAGCAGTTCGAGAAGGTGCTGGGCGTGATCGAGAGCGCCAAGCGGCAAGGTGATCGCCGGCGGGGGGCGCCTCGGCGACAAGGGCTACTTCATCCAGCCCACCGTGGTGCGCGATATCGCCGAGGGCTCCAAGCTGGTGGACGAGGAGCAGTTCGGCCCGGTGATGCCGGTGATCAAATATTCCGATCCGGTCGATGCGATCCGCCGGGCCAACGCCTCGGTCTACGGCCTGGGCGGCTCGATATGGGCCAAGGACACCGACCGGGCCTGGGACCTGGCGGGCGAGATGGAGTCCGGCTCGGTGTGGGTCAACAAGCACGCGGACCTGGCGCCCCACCTGCCCTTCGGCGGCTCGAAGCTCTCCGGCGTGGGCGTCGAACTGGGTGAAGAGGGCCTGAAGGAGTTCACCCAGGTCCAAGTGCTGAATATGGCGCGGTAGCGCCAGAGCACGATGACTTTTGTCGGAATCGACAAGAGTCTGAATCGTGCTCGTCGACGAAAAGTGGCGAGCCTGTTCTCCCCGTTTTGATGGCCCATCAAAACGGGACAGGCTCTAGCTCAGAACGTCGCCGTCACGGCCACCCGCGCCGAACGCGGCTCCAGCGGGTGGACATGCAGGTCCTCGACGCCCTCGGCCGGCTCGCCGCGCAGGCGGTCGGTATAGAGGTAGTCGGCCGCGTCCTGCCGTGAGTTGAAGACGTTGAAGACGTCGACCTGGACCCGGACCTTGGGCGACAGCTTGTAGCCGAGGTTGAGGTTCACCTCCCGGTAGCCCGCCGAACGGACCGAGTTGTCGGGGATGAGGGCGTGGCTGCCGAGGTCGCGGACCTCGAGCGCGCCGAACCAGGGCCCGAGGTTGTCCACCAGTACGCCAGCCGATCCCACGAAGCTGGGCGCGTCCTCGATGTGGGCGCCGGCCGGGTCGCCGTCGGTATAGCGCGCGCGGCTCAGGGCTACGTTGGCGTTGAGTTCGATCCAGCGGTAGGGCCGGTACTGGGCGCTCAGCTCCAGGCCGCGGCGGCGGCCGGGGCGCCCCGCTTCGGTCTGGCCCACGTCGGCGTTGTAGGTGAGCTCGCTGTCGAACGACATCTCGAAGAGCGTGGCGGCGGCCTGCAGGTGCGGGATGGCGTTGCTGCGCACACCGACCTCGTAGCCCTTCGACTGCACCAGGAACGGCGGGCGGGTGACGCCGCCCACGTCGGAGATCACGCCGGCGCGGATGTCGTTGGAGTGGTAGCCGCGACCGGCGCTCACATAGAGCTCGGTGTTGGCCCAGGGCCCCAGCACCAGGCTGGCCTTGGGCTGCACCACGCCGTCGCCTTCCGAGCCCGAGACGCCGCCGGTGAGGTTGGTGTCGGCGGCGTGGAAGCGGTCGGCGCGCAGGCCGACGATGGCGCGGGCGTGGTCGGCCAGCCGCACCGTGGCCTCGCCATAGGCCGAGACGTTCCACTCCCGCACCCGGTCGGCCACCAGCATCTCCAGGGTCTGGCGCTGCTCGGCGTGGCGGGCGTCGACGTAGAGGCGGTCGTAGCGGCCCTGGACGCCGAACAGAAGCTCGGTGGGAAGGCCGGCCAGCTCCGTGGGCAGGCGGTAGGACGCCTCGCCGCCCAGGGTCAGACGGCGGTCGTTCTGGGCGTGCTGGTCGCCGTGCGCCGGATCGTCCAGGAAGTGGGTGAAGTCGTTGAACAGCTCCAGCTCGTTGCGGATCGCGTAGGCCGCCGCCTCCAGCCGCCCCGGGCCGACGTCGTCGCGCGCCAGCTCCGCGGAGAGGGAGAAGCGTTCGGCCTTGCCCCCGTCCGAGGGGTCAAGTGTGCCGAACCGGCCGATCAGGCCCTGCTGGATCGCCCGCTGCGGCTGGTCGGTCGTGGCGCTCCACAGGCCATGATAGTAGAGCGCCGTCACCGCCAGGCCGTTGGCCGTGTCGCCCTGGACCAGCCGGGCGGCCAGGTTGACCTTGCGCAGGTTGTCCGGGTGGTCCCAGGGCCCGTCCAGGTGCGCCGTCTCCCCCGCCACGATCAGGTGCGCCGCGTTTCCGACCGCAAGCGTCGTGCCGGCGAAAAGCCGCTGGTCGCCCACCGTCCCGGCGCTGGCGGTCACCCGGGTCGGAAGCTCGCGCACCAGGCCCATGTGGTTGGACCCGACAGACGAGAAGTCGCCCTCGCTGGCGTAGTAAGGCCCCTTGGTGAACCGCACCCCGGAGGCCAGCTCCGGGATCAGGAAGTTGAGGTCGGTGTAGCCCTGGCCGTGGGCGTGGGTCCGCTCGTTGACCGGCATGCCGCCCACGAAGGTGGCGAGGTCCGTCCCGTGGTCCAGGTTGAAGCCGCGCAGCAGGTACTGGTTGGCCTTGCCCTCGCCCGAGTGGACGGTGACCACCAAGCCCGGGATGGTCTCCAAGAGCTGGCCGACTCGGAACACCGGGCGCTGCTCCAGCTCCTGTTTGGTGACGATACCCTGCGAGGCGGTGGCGGCCTTGCCCAGCATGTCCACGGTGGAGGCAGTGACGACGACCTCCGAGACCGTGTGGTCCCTTGCCGCGGATGCGTCCTCCGCCCGCGCCGCCTGGCCGATCCCAAGCGCGCAGAACGCCACAAAACCCCAACGCCAAGACAAACCGCACAGCCCCCATCCGCTCGGCCTGACCTCTGGGGCTTCGCGGGCCCAGCGGCGCAGTACGGAACGGTTCCAGGCCCGTTACAGGACGTTCTAGATCAGCCCACTGAGTGGCGAGGAGGGGTCGGCGTACTGGCGCCGGGCCATGCGGCCGGCCAGGTGCGCCTCGCGCCCGGCGATGACCGCATGCTTCATCGCCCGGGCCATGCGGATCGGGTCCTTGGCCTCGGCGATGGCGGTGTTCATCAGCACCGCGTCGCAGCCCAGCTCCATGGCCAGCACCGCATCCGAGGCGGTGCCGACGCCGGCGTCCACCAGCACGGGCACCTTGGTCTGCTCCAGGATGAGGCCCAGGTTCAGGACGTTCTGGATGCCGCGTCCCGAGCCGATCGGCGCGGCCGCGGGCATGATGGCGGCGGCGCCGGCGTCCTCCAGCTTCTGGGCGTAGACCGGGTCGTCGCTGCAGTAGACCATCACCGAGAACCCGTCGGCGATCAGCAGCTTCAGGGCCCGCAGGGTCTCTTCCATGTCGGGCAGGAGGTGCTTGGTGTTGGAGAGCACTTCCAGCTTCACCAAGTCCCAGCCTCCGGCTTCGCGCGCCAGGCGCAGGGTGCGCACCGCGTCCTCGCCGGTGAAGCAGCCGGCGGTGTTGGGCAGGAAGGTGAAGCGGTCCGGCTTCACGTGGTCCACCAGCATCGGCTGGGAGGGGTCGGAGAGGTTCACCCGGCGCAGGGCCACGGTGACGATCTCGGCGCCCGCCGCCTCCGCCGCGGCGGCGTTCTGAGCATAGTCCTTGTACTTGCCGGTGCCGACGATCAGGCGCGAGCGGAAGGTGCGCCCGGCCACCGACCAGGTGTCTTCGGTGTGGGTGGACCCGTCCATGTCAGCCGCCTCCAACGAATTGCACGATCTCGATCCGGTCGCCGTCCATCAGCGTCGTGATCCCGTAGGCCGACCGCGGGACGATCTCCAGATTGCGCTCCACGGCCACCTTCCTGGTGTTCAGGCCGAGCGCCGCCACCAGCTCTGCGAGGCTGGTCGCGCCTTCGAAAGTGCGGGGTTCGCCATTGATCGTCAGCTGCAAGGACATGCTCGTAGGACAGGGCCTCCGGTCGGGTTGCTTGTGGCCTGCGGCCCCGCCCGTTACAAGGGCGCGGAATCGAGCGGCGGAGCCGAATGCCGAAACCGATCTATGTGCTGAGCGGCCCCAACCTCAACCTCCTGGGGACCCGCGAGCCCGAGATTTACGGACATCAGACCCTGGACGACGTGCGTGGCCTCTGCGAGGCGCGGGCGAAGTCGAAGGGTTTTGAAGTCGTGTTCCGCCAATCCAACCATGAGGGCGAGCTCGTGGACTGGATCCAGGAGGCCCGCGAGAAAGCCTGCGCCCTCGTGCTGAACCCGGCCGCCTATGGCCACACCTCGATCGCCATCCTGGATGCGCTGAAGATGCTGGCCATCCCGATCGTCGAGTGCCACCTCTCGAACCCGGCTGCGCGCGAGGCGTTCCGCCGGAAGACCTATGTGTCGCTGGCCGCCACGGGAGTCGTCTCCGGCTTCGGCGCGGCGAGCTACGAACTGGCCGTCGAGGCCGCCGCGGGCCTGGCCCGCTAGTCCAAGACGAAAGAACAAGGGCCGATGCATGGCTAATCCCCCCAAGGCGCCCGCCGATCCGATCGACGCACGCCTGGTGCGAAAACTGGCCGACATCCTCACCGAGACCGGGCTCTCGGAGATCGAGGTCGAGCACTCCGGCCTGAAGATCCGGGTGGCCAAGACCCTGACCGCCGCGCCGATGCAGTACGCCGCGCCGGTGGCCCATCAAGCGCCGGCCCCGGTCGCCGCGGCGGCCGCCAGCGCACCCGCTGCCGCCGCCGAAGCGCCTGCCGCCCATCGCGGCGATGCGGTGAAGTCGCCGATGGTGGGCACGGTCTACCTGCAGCCCAACCCCGGCTCGCCGGCGTTCGTGAAGGTGGGCGACACGGTGGAGGCCGGCCAGACCCTGTTCATCGTCGAGGCGATGAAGACCATGAACCCGATCCCGGCCCCGCGCGCCGGCAAGATCTTGGAGATCCTGATCGAGGACGCCCAGCCGGTGGAGTTCGGCGAACCGCTCGCCATCATCGAGTAGGCAGATGTTCGAAAAGATCCTCATCGCCAACCGGGGCGAGATCGCACTGCGCGTCCACCGGGCGTGCAAGGAGATGGGCATCTCCACCGTCGCCGTGCACTCCGAGGCGGATTCCTCCGCCATGTGGGTTCGCCTGGCCGACGAGTCCGTGTGCATCGGCCCGCCGCCGGCGGCCAAGAGCTACCTGCACATTCCGGCGATCATCGCGGCCTGCGAGATCACCGGCGCCCAGGCGGTGCACCCGGGCTACGGCTTCCTGTCGGAGAACGCGCGCTTCGCCGAGATCGTCGGCGCCCACGGCTTCACCTTCATCGGCCCCAAGCCCGAGCACATCCGCATGATGGGCGACAAGATCACCGCCAAGCAGGCGGTGAAGGCCGCCGGCATCCCGGTGGTGCCCGGCTCCGACGGCGCGGTGACCACCGAGGAGGAGGCCTATGCCGCGGCGCAGGAGATCGGCTTTCCGGTCCTGATCAAGGCCGCGGCCGGCGGCGGCGGGCGCGGCATGAAGGTGGCCAAGACCGAGGCCGACCTGGTCGAGGCCGTCCAGACCGCCCGCTCCGAGGCCAAGGCCGCATTCGGCGACGATGCGGTCTACATGGAGCGCTACCTGCAGACCCCGCGGCACATCGAGCTGCAGGTGATCGCCGACAGCTTCGGCAACGTCTGCCACCTGGGCGAGCGCGACTGCTCGCTGCAGCGCCGCCACCAGAAGGTTCTGGAGGAGGCCCCCTCCCCCGCCATCGACGCCGCGGCGCGCGCCCGGATCGGCAAGGTGGTCGTCGATGCCGTGAAGGCCATCGGCTACCTGGGCGTCGGCACCATCGAGTTCCTGTACGAGAACGGCGAGTTCTTCTTCATCGAGATGAACACCCGCCTGCAGGTGGAGCACCCGGTCACCGAGGCGATCACGGGCATCGACCTGGTGCGCGAGCAGATCCGCATCGCCGCGGGCCTGCCGCTGTCGTTCAAGCAGTCCGACATCGTCTTCGAGGGCCACGCCATCGAGTGCCGGGTGAACGCGGAGAACCCGAAGACCTTCACGCCGTCGCCGGGCCTGGTGTCCGACTATCACGCGCCCGGAGGCCTGGGGGTGCGCATGGATAGCGCGCTCTACGCCGGCTATTCGATCCCGCCCTACTACGACAGCCTGGTGGGCAAGCTGATCGTCCATGGCCGCGACCGCGAGGAGTGCATCGCGCGCCTCAACCGCTGCCTTGGCGAAATCGTGGTCGGCGGTATCGAGACCAACATCCCGCTGTTCCAGGAACTGCTCCACCAGCCCGACATCCTGAAGGGCGCCTACGACATCCACTGGCTGGAACGGTGGATGGCCGCCCAGGCGAGCTAGCGGACCACCCGCTTCAGGCGGCTGGGCAGCAGCTCGCCGCCGGTGCGCAGGATCGGATAGGCCGAGGCTTCCACCAGATGGGAGTTGATGCGCTTCAGGTCGCGTAGCGCGTCGAGGTGCAGCGAGCTGGTCTCCACCGTGTTGGCGTTGCCCATGCGCAGCCGCTCGAAGTGGGCCGCCACCGCCTCGGTCTCGATGTCGCGGAAGGCGTCCTTTTCGGCCACCAGCGCCCGCGCGGTCGCGGGGTCGCGGTTGAGGAAGAGCGAGCTGGCCAGCCGCACCGTGCCGACCAGGCGGTCGATCAGGCGCACCAGCTCGGCCTGCCCCTCGGGCGAGAAGCTGACCCCGCGCATCTGGCGTCGCTCGGCCACGCTCAGCAGGTCGCGGGCAATCAGGTCGCCAGCGTGTTCCAAGTTCGTGGCGAAGGACAGCACCTCGGTCTGGCGCTCGCGGTCGGCCACCGCCTCGCGGTCCTGCGGGATCGACAGGACATAGGCCTTGATGGCGCTGTTCAGGCCGTCGAGCACATCGTCCAGCTGGCGGGTGGTGGAGATCGGGCCACGGGCGTCGGAGGCCAGGGCCTCGCGCAGCCCCTTCAGCATCCCCTCCACCGTGTCCGCCATCCGCAGCGCCTCGCGCGTGGCCAGCGCCAGGGCGACCGCAGGCGTCTCGCGGGCAAGGGGGTCGAGGTAGATCGGCGCGCCGGGCTTGGCGTCCGCAGCCGCGGCGGGCAGCAGCCGGCGCAACAGCTCGGCAAGCCGGCCGACCCAGGGCAGGAAGGCCGCCGCCAGGATCAGGTTGAACAGGGTGTGGAAGTTGGCCACCGCGCGGCCCGGGTCCGGCCCCAGGCGCGCGGCGTAGGGGGCCGCGAGGCCGAAGGCGGCCGCGGCCACGGCGACGCCGGCCACACGGCTCAGGAGGTTGCCCAGGGGCAGGCGTCGGCTGGCCGGGTCCGCGGCGATCCCACCCTCCAGCAGCGGATTGATCGCCGAGCCCAGATTGGCCCCCAGGACCAGGGCGATGCCGGTGTCGACGTCCACCATCCCCTTGGCCGCCAGCGACATGGCCAGCAGCACCGTGACGACGCTGGAGTGCGCGGCCCAGGTCAGCAGCGCCGCAGCGACCACCAGGGCCGGCATGTAGGCGCCCAGGCCCCGCAGGGCCTCGCTGACGCCGGGCTGGGCCACCAGCGGACCCAGGAGCGCCAGGAACTGGTGCAGGGCCGTCAGCACCAGCCCCAGCCCGATCAGGACGCGCCCGAAGTCGTGGGCGGCGTCGCGCCCCCGGCGGAACAGGACCACGCCGGCCAGCACCAGGATCGGGGCCAGCATGGCCACGTCGAACGACAGGGCCTGGACCACCAGGCTGGAGCCCACGTTGGCGCCCAGCATCACCGCCAGCCCGGGGGCCAGGTCCACCAGGCCGCCGGTGGCGAAGGCGGTGAGCATCAGGGCGGTGGCGGTGCTGCTCTGCAGGGCCACCGTGACCGCCGCCCCCGCGCCGAACGCGCTGAGGCGGTTGCGCAGCGCCCCGGCCAGGAAGTGCCGCAGCTTGGGGCCGAACGTGCGCTGCACGCCGGTCTGCACCATGTGCACGCCCCACAGCAGCAGGGCCGCGAAGCCGGCGAGCTCCAGGATCGTCAGCGTGATGTCGATAGCGCCGGCTCCTCTCCAGCCCGTATTTGCGAACGAAGGGGCGTGGCCTGCAACCCTGGCGTTGCATCGCGGGGATTCGGATGATGTCATCGATTACAACGAAGGTGCGGGAGGTGAGCGATGGGGCGAGGCGTGGGACGCCGCGGGGTGCTGGCGGGCGCGGGCCTGGGCGGGCTGATCGCTGCGGCGGCGGGGAGCGCAGCGGTCGCCAAGCCCGGCGGCAGCGGCGGCGCCTCGAAGCTCTCCACCCCACCCGAGGCGGTCGTCGAGACGCGTTACGGCAAGGTCCGGGGCTGCGTCCGCGACGGGATCTTCGTCTTTAAGGGCATCCCCTACGGCGGCGACACCGGCGGCGCATCGCGCTTCCTGCCGCCGCAACCGCCCAAGGCCTGGACGGGCGTCCGGTCCGCCCTCGCCTACGGCCCCTGCTGCCCGCAGGTGGTGCGCGCCGGCTGGCAGTCGCCGGAGACGGCCTTCATCTACGACTGGGACGACGGCTTTCCCGGCGAGGATTGCCTGCGCGCCAACGTCTGGACGCCGGGGCTTTCCGGCAAGCCGCGGCCGGTGATGTTCTGGATCCACGGCGGCGGCTATGAGGCCGGATCGTCCCAGGAGCTGCCCGCCTATGACGGCGAGCGGCTGGCGCGGCGTGGCGACGTGGTGGTGGTCTCGGTGAACCACCGGCTGGGGCCGTTCGGCTTCCTCGACCTCTCGGGACTGGGCGGGGAGCGCTACGGCCTCTCGGCCAACGCCGGCATGCTGGACCTGGTGGCGGCGCTGCAGTGGGTGAAGGCCCATGCGGCCGCGTTCGGCGCCGACCCGGGCAACGTCACCATCTTCGGCCAGTCGGGCGGCGGGGCGAAGGTCTCCAACCTGATGGCCATGCCGGCCGCCAAGGGCCTGTTCCACAAGGCGATCGTCGAGAGCGGCTCGCTCCTGGAGATCCAGGACCCGGCCCGCTCGCGCCAGCTGGCCGAGGGCGTAGCCAAGGCGCTGGGCGTCACCGACGTGGCGAAGCTGGCGCAGGTCCCGGCGGCAGACCTGGTCAATGCCGGAGCCGCAGCCGCCAAGGCCCTGCCCAAGCCGCAGACCGGGCGCATCGACATGGCCTGGCAGCCCACCCTCGACGGGGCCTCCATCCCGGCCGACGTCTGGGGCGCCGGCGCGCCGGCGATCTCGGCCGACGTCCCGATGATCATCGGCGCCAACCTCAACGAATATGCGCCCAGCCTGGGCAACCCCGCGCTGGAGGACATGGCCGAGGCCCAGGCGCGCGGCATGGCGGTCGGCATCGCCCACACGCCGCCCGCGGCCTGGGACGCCCTGAAGGCCGCCTATCCGACGGCCAAGCCGGTGGAGCTGGCCTCGATGGTGATCTCCCTGCGCTTCCGGGCGCCGGCCGTGACCCAGGCCCAGCGCAAGGCCGCACAGGGGGCAGCCCCGGCCTGGCTCTACCGGTTCGACTTCAATTCCGGCGTCCTGGACGGGCGCGCCCGGGCCTTCCACTGCGCCGAGCTGGCCTATGTGTTCGACAACATCGACCGCTGCCTGAACGCCACGACCGGTTCACCGGAGGCGCGGGCGCTAGCGGCGCAGATGTCGGACGCCTGGATCGCCTTCGCTCGCACCGGCGATCCCAATCACAAGGGCCTGCCGCACTGGCCCGCGGTCACCAAGACCGCGCCCCCCACCATGCTGTTCGACCGGGCCTGCCGGGTCGCCCAGGACCCCGATCGCGCGGTCCTGGCGGCGCTGCAGACGTGAGGCTACGCCGGCGGTCCTCGCCACGGCGCTTCTGCCCGCGCCCGGAGATGCGCTAGACCCAAGGCGCATGGCCGCCTTCGACGCCCGCGACCTTCTGGACTGCTACGCCCGCGGGGTCTTCCCGATGGCGGACGCGCGCGAGGACGCCCGGGTCTTCCTGATCGACCCGGAGCGGCGCGGCGTGATCCCGCTGGACGGCTTCCACGTCCCGCGCCGGCTGGCCCGCACGGTGCGCGGCGACCCGTTCGAGATCCGGCTCGACACGGCCTTTCACCAGGTGGTGCTGGCCTGCGCCGCCGCCGGCCCGGGCCGCACGGAGACCTGGATCAACCGTCCCATTGAGCGGCTGTACCTGCAGCTCCACAAGCTGGGCCACGCCCACAGCCTCGAGTGCTGGCAGGACGGCGAACTGGTCGGCGGGCTCTATGGTGTGTCGCTGAAGGGCGCGTTCTTCGGGGAGAGCATGTTCTCGCGGCGCCGGGACGCCTCGAAGGTGGCCCTGGTCCACCTGGTGGCGCGGCTGATCGGCGGCGGCTACCGGCTGCTCGACGCCCAGTTCATGACCGAGCACCTGAGCCAGTTCGGCGCCCTGGAGATCGGCCGGGCGGAGTATCACCGCCGCCTGGCCGAGGCCCTGGCTGCGGAGGCCGACTTCTACGGGCTGGTCGGCGGCGAGTCCGGCGCCGACTTGGGCTCGGCGGGGACAGGCGCCTTGGCCGGCGGGACGACCGAAGGCGTCTTGGCCGGCGGCGCTGGCGGCGGCAGGTCCAGCAGCTTGGGCTCGGCGGCCGCCGGCTTGGGCGCCGCGGGCTTGGTGGCGACCACCGGCGTCAGCGGCGCCTTGGCCCTGCAGCTGATCGCCCAGGCGTCGTAGGTGGCGTGCTGCAGCGGGTTCAGGCCCGGCGAGGAGGCGTACATCCAGCCGCGGAAGGCGTTCTTGGCCGGCGGGCTCGGACGGCCGGGCTGCGGCCGCGGCTGGCTGTCGATGGTGAGATAGACGATCGAGTCGTCGATCGGCTCGTCCGGCGCGGCGCGCTCGCAGGCGCGGACGGTGAAGATCAGCCCCTTCCAGCGTACCGGCTGGTTCACCGGCGCCTCGAACATCAGGGTCTCGGCCGTCACCTTGTCCAGCGCCTGCAGCACCGCGATGTCGTAGCGGGTGCGGTGCAGGGGCTCCGGCGGCGGCGTCGGGGCGGCGGGCTTCGCGGGCGCGGGCGGCGCCAGATCCTTGGCTTCCGGCGCAGGCGCAGGGGTCGGCGCAGGTCCGCCAGCGACCGCGGGCGCGGCCTCCTCGGGCGGCAGGATCTTGGCCGCATCCGGCGGCGGCGGGGTCTGGGCGCCCGCGATTCCCGCGAGCGCGGCCAGCGACACCCCGAGGGCGGCGCGGCGAAGGATCAGCGGCGAACGGCGCAGGCGCATGCCTATTCGGGCGTCCACGCCTCGTAGTCGCCGGTGGCGCGCTGACGCTCGCCGCCGCGGGCGATCGCGCCCTGGGGCCGGCGGGCATAGATGGTGCCGGTCAGGTTCGGCATGTGGTCCTTCTCCCAGGCCCTGCGGAGCAGCGGCGCCTCGGTCGGCGGCTCGTCGAAGGTGTAGTGCAGCCAGCCGTGCCAGTCGGGCGTCACCTTCGAGGCGTCGGCATAGCCGTTGTAGACCACCCAGCGGCGCTTGCGGCCACGGTCGTAGCTGTCGCGGTCGTCCCGGGCCTCGTAGTAGCGGTTGCCCAGCTCGTCCTGGCCCACGAAGCGGCCGCGGCGGGCGACGGTGAAATGGATGCCGGCGGTGGCGCCGTTCCACCAGGTGAAGATGGTCTTGAGGAGGGACAAATCAGGCTCTTCGGGTCGCGGGATGCGGCCGGACTATAGGCGGGGGCCAAAGGAGCGTCCAGCGCCCCGCCGGCGCCGGCCGCACAGCAATATGTTGGGGATCGAATACCCGGCAGACGCAACATCTATTGCGGCGGCGCGCCGCCGACGCCTAGGCTCACGCGGGTCAGGGAGTCGGGCCGCATGGACAGCGAGACCTCACGGGCAGGAATCGAGGGGCGCATCCTGGAGCTGGGCGACCGGCTGGTGGAGGTGGAGGCGCCCGCGCACTTCACCAATGCGCGGGTCGAGGCCTGGATCGACTGGGCGGGCGGTCGCACGGACCTGGCTGCGGCGATCCTGCAGTATGCCTACGGCCTCGCCGGCCAGGCCCAGTCCAAGGGGCTGACCAAGGACCTGCGCGCCCGCACCCGGTTTCGGGAGAATGTCACCGAGGCGATGTTGCTGGGCCTCATCGCCCTGAAGCCCGCCGGCCAGCCGCTCAAGCAGCTGGAGCCCGGCGAGGCGGCGCTGGAGCGGATGACCGCGGCCCACCGCGGCCGCGAGGCGGCCCAGGCCGCCGCGACCCGGCAGGGCCAGCGGCTGCAGGCGGTGATGGACGCCGTCCTGCGCTGCGAGGGCGATGCCGCCGCCTGCGCCGATCCCCTGCGCAACACCAGCCTGGCGCGCGCGGTCGAAGCCGCCCGGGCCGCCGGCGCCGAGGACGCCACCATCCTGGAGGCCATCGCCCTGGCCCGCGCGGGTGAGAGCGTCTGGCTCTGCGCGCCCCCGCCGCCCGCGCCCCTGTCGCCCGTGGTGGCGCCCCTGGCTGCGGCGATGACGGCCAGCCCCGCCCTCGCCCGCGCCGCCTGGACCACTGGGCGCCTCATCGCCGCGCCTGACCATGAGGCCGCCGCCGTGGCCGAGGCCGCGGCCCTGCCGACCGCCGGCGTGGAGCTGATGGCCTTCTGGCGCGACGCCGATTTCGACGAAAGCGCCTTCAAGGGCGCGGTGCGGCTGGCCGCCCAGGCGCTCGCGGCGGAGGCGGACGGTCCGCTGCGCCTGGCCCTGGGCGGGCTGGGCGAATGGCTGGCGGCCCACGGTTTCGACTACGACAGCGACGACGCCCGCCAGGCGGCCGCCAACCTGTTCGGCCTGGCGCGACAGGCGGCGGAGGACCTGGGCCTCGACCTGTGCCTGGCGCTCGTGGACGACCCCGAACTCGCCCTGCGCCTCGGCGCGCGCCTGGACGCCGCCCCGTGGAGCGGGCCGACCACCATCGCCGAGACCATCGATGGTGAGGTGGTGCGCGTGCTGTCGGAGGCCGCCGCGCTTGGGCTCTCGGCGGTCTCGGCGACGCTGGAGGATGCGCAAGGCTGGCTGCTGGGCCATCGGGACCTGACCGAGGCGCCGGGGGTCAACCGCAAGACCCTGACCGCGCGCGGATTTACGGCCCTGGAGATCGACGCCGCCCAGGCCGAGCTGCCGTTCGTGCGCCGCCTGGCCCAGGCGTTCGCCCCGGCCATCGTCGGCGAAGGCTTCCTGCGCGACGTGCTGGGGGCGACGCCGGAGCAGCTGGCCGACCCTGGCCTCGACGTGCTGGCGCTGGCCGGTTTCACGCCGGCGGAGATCGCGCAGGCGCAGGCCTATGCGCTGGGCTCGGACAGCCTGGCCGCCGCGCCCTTCCTCGGCGAGGACCAGGCTCGGGTGTTCCGCTGCGCGCATGAGATCCCCCTCTCGGCCCAGGCGGCAATGCTGGCGGCCCTGGCGCCGGTGCTGGACGCCCCGCCGGTGCTGGACGTGCCCCTGCCCTGGGACGCGACCCTGGCGGAGGTCGCCGCCGTGCTGGCCGAGGCGAAGGGACCGGTGCGGGTGCGCCGGGCCGGCCCGCCCGCCAGCCTGCTGCTCGAGATCGCCCCGACGACGGACCTTCCGGTCCTGCGGGCAGCGGCGCCCGAGCCTGAAGAACGGGTGGTCGAGCGCATCGTGGAGCGTGGGCGCACGCGCCAGAAGCTGCCGGACCGCCGCAAGGGCTACATCCAGAAGGCCAGCGTCGGCGGCCACAAGGTCTATCTCCACACCGGCGAGTACGACGACGGCCAGCTGGGCGAGATCTTCATCGACATGCACAAGGAAGGCGCCGCCTTCCGCTCGCTGATGAACAACTTCGCCATCGCGATCTCGATCGGGCTGCAATACGGCGTGCCCCTGGACGAGTTCGTGGACGCGTTCGTCTTCACCCGCTTCGAGCCGGCCGGCCCGGTCACCGGCAACGATACGGTGAAGTCGGCGACCTCGATCCTCGACTACATCTTCCGCGAACTGGGCGTCAGCTACCTGGGCCGCGACGACCTGGGCAATACCGAGGAGCTCAACGCCGACGGCCTCGGCCGGGGGAAGGCCGACAAGCTGGAGGGCGACCAAGCGCCGCAGCCGGCCTCGCGCTTCATCAGCCGCGGATTCGCCCGCGGCGCGGCGCCGGACAACCTGGTCTTCCTGCCGTCCGCCAACCGGCCGGCGGGCCCCGCCGCCCTCGGCGCAGCGGGCGTCTGCGCCGCCTGCGGCGACATCGCGGTGGTCCGCAAGGGCCAGGCGCTGATCTGCGAAACCTGCGGCGCGCGGGCGGGGCGAATCCCCGAGGACCAGACTGGCTGACGGCCTGCACGGCGCCGCCCAAACCCCGGTAATTACCGCGATTTAAGTGGCGCCCCTGGGTCGATGCGGGCAGAGGTGGCCCGTCCACTGCAAGGATCCGCCTGCCCAATGAAGCGTCTGTCCCCCCTCCTGGCCGCCACGGCCGCCCTCCTCGCGATCGCCCCGATCGCCGGGCGCGCGTGGGCCGGCGAGAAGGAGATTCCGCGGCAGACCTCGTTCGGCGGTTCCTGTGTGAAATGCGACCTTTCCGGGCGGAACCTCTCAAACGCGCGGATCATCGGCGCCAACTTCTCCGGGGCCATGTTCGTGGGCGCCGTGCTGCGGGACGCCAAGTTCCACGCCTCGTCCTTCGTGGGCGCTGACCTGACCAAGGCCGACCTCTCGGACGCGGCCATGACCGGCGCCAACTTCACCAACGCCAACCTCTCCAGCGCCCGGCTGCGCTCCACCGAAGCCAATGGCGTGGTGTTCGCCTCGGCCAACCTGACCCGGGCCGACCTGTCGGATTCGGAAGCCACTGGCGCGAACTTCCAGAAGGCCATCCTGGTCAACGCGGTCCTGAAGTCCGCGACCCTGCGCGGCGTGCTGTTCGACCAGGCCGACCTCAGCCACGCCCAGCTGAACGATATCGACGCCCAGGGCGCGAACTTCACGCGGGCCAAGCTGAGCGGCGCCACCCTGCACTCGGCCGACCTGCGCGGCGCGACCTTCTCCCGCGTGGAAGCCGGCGGCGCCGATTTCAGCGATGCGGACCTGACCGGGGCCAACCTCACGGGCGACTTCAACCGCGCCAGTTTCCACAGCGCCGACATGACCGCGGCCAACCTGGCCGGCGGCGACTTCGACGGCGCGGACTTCCGCGATGCGGACCTGTCGCACGCCACGCTGAACGGCGCGGACCTGTCCGGCGCCCGGGGCCTCAGTCAGGAGCAGCTGGACGAGGCCTGCACCGACCCGCGCACCCGGCTGCCGAAGGGCCTGGTCTCGCACGGCTGCCTGGGCGGATTGCACCTGACCATCCATCGCGAGCACGAACGCGACCGCGATCGTGAGCGGACACGCTACGCGCTGCCAACGCCCCCCGCGCCCCCGGCTCCGCCAGCGCCTCCCGCGCCGCGCTACGTGATCACGACCCCCCGCTAGGGACGTTCGGCGGCCTTACGCCTTGATCGGCGGCGCCAGGCGGATGTGCAGTTCTTTCAGCTGCTTGTCGCTGACTTCCGACGGCGCGTTCATCATCAGGTCCTGGCCCTGCTGGTTCAGCGGGAAGGCGATGACCTCGCGGATGGCGGTCTGGCCGGCCAGCAGCATGACGATGCGGTCGATGCCGGGCGCCAGGCCCCCGTGCGGCGGCGCGCCGTGGCGGAAGGCGTTCAGCATGCCGCCGAACTGCTCCTCCACGACCTCCGGGCCGTAGCCCGCGATCTCGAAGGCGCGCAGCATGATCTCCGGCCGATGGTTCCGGATCGCGCCGGAGCACAGCTCGTAGCCGTTGCAGACGATGTCGTACTGGTAGGCCAGGATCTCCAGCGGATCCTTGCCGTTCAGCGCCTCCAGCTCACCCTGCGGCATCGAGAACGGGTTGTGGCTGAAGTCGACGCGGTGCGTCTCCTCGTTCATCTCGAACATCGGGAAGTCGACGATCCAGACGAACTCGAAGCGGTCCTCGTCCACCAGCTTCAGGTCGGTCCCCACCTTGGTGCGCGCATTGCCGGCGAACTTGGCGAAGACCTTGGGATCGCCGGCCACGAAGAAGGCCGCATCCCCCTGCCCCAGCCCCAGCTGGCCCATGACCGCGTCGGTCTTCTCCGCGCCCAGGTTCTTGGCGATCGGGCCGCCCCAGCCGCCCTGGTCCTCGCTCCAGAAGATGTAGCCCAGGCCCGGCTGGCCCTCGCCCTGCGCCCATGAGTTCATGCGGTCGCAGAAGGCCCGGGACCCGCCCTTCGGCGCGGGAATGGCCCACACCGCGTTCTTGGCGTCCTCGAGGATCCGCGCGAACAGGCCGAACCCGCCGCCGCGGAAATGGTCGGAGACGTCCTGCATGACCAGCGGGTTGCGCAGGTCGGGCTTGTCGGTGCCGTACTTGGCGATCGCCTCGCGGTAGGGGATGCGCGGGAACGGATAGGGCGTCACCGGCTTGCCGCCCGCGAACTCCTCGAAGACCCCGTGCATGACGGGCTCGATCGCCGCGAACACGTCCTCCTGGGTGACGAAGCTCATCTCCACGTCGAGCTGGTAGAACTCCAGGGAGCGGTCGGCGCGCAGGTCCTCGTCGCGGAAGCACGGCGCGATCTGGAAATAGCGATCGAAGCCGGAGACCATCAGCAGCTGCTTGAACTGCTGCGGCGCCTGGGGCAGCGCGTAGAACTGGGTCGGATGCAGCCGCGAGGGCACCAGGAAGTCCCGCGCGCCCTCCGGGCTGGAGGCCGTCAGGATCGGCGTCTGGTACTCCAGGAAGCCCTGCCCGATCATGCGATTGCGGATCGAGTGGATCACCTTGGAGCGCAGCACGATGTTGCGATGCAGGGTCTCGCGGCGCAGGTCCAGGTGGCGGTTCTTGAGGCGGATGTCCTCGGGATAGTCGGGCTCGCCGAAGACCGGAAGCGGCAGCTCGGCCGCCTCGGACAGGACCGCCACCTCGGCGACCTTCACCTCGACCTCGCCGGTCGGCAGGTTCGGGTTGATCGTCTCGGGCGTGCGGGCCACGACCTCGCCGTCCACGCGGATCACGCTCTCGGCGCGCAGGTGCTCGACCACGCCGAACCCGGGCGTGCCCGGATTGAAGACCAGCTGGGTCAGACCATAGTGGTCGCGCAGGTCGATGAAGATCAGGCCGCCGTGGTCGCGCTTGCGGTGAATCCACCCCGAGAGGCGGACCGGCTGGCCGGTGTCGGCGGCGCGAAGCGCGCCGCAGGTGTGCGTGCGGTAGGCGTGCATATCTCAGCGAAATCGGGGTGTTTTACGAGGCGCGGAAGGGCGCATGCGGTGACGGTGATGTCAAGCAACGCATTTGCCGGAGGGACATCGCCTTGGGTGCGCAAACCCGCTTAGGCTTGGCGTCATGAAGCGCCTCCTCATCGTCTGGCACTCGCGCACCGGCGCCGCTCGGGCGATGGCCGAGGCGGCCGAGGCTGGCGGCCGGCGGGAGCCCCAGGTCGAGGTGATCCGGATCCCCGCGGAACAGGCCGGCCCGGACGACCTGCTGGCGGCGGATGGCTACCTCTTCGCCGCGCCAGAGAACCTGGCGTCGCTGTCCGGGGAGATGAAGGCCTTCTTCGACCGCAGCTACTATCCCGTGCTGGACCGGCTCGGCGGCCGTCCCTACGCGGGCCTGATCGCCGCCGGGAGCGACGGCGAAGGCGCTGCGCGGCAACTGGCCCGCATCGCCACCGGCTGGCGGCTGAAGGCGGTGGCCGAGCCGTTGATCGTCTGCACCCACGCCCAAAGTCCCGAGGCGATCCTGGCGCCCAAGGCGCTCGCCGCAGCCGACCTCGCCCGCTGCGCCGAGCTGGGCCAGGCCCTGGCGGCGGGCCTCTCGCTGGGCGTGTTCTAGAAACCGACACCCCCTGCGACCACCCGGCGCTCTCGTCGAAGTTGATGGTCAAGCGTGGGATTTGCGCGTTGAGTCAGCGCAAGAACGAGGAAACGCCCCCTGATGTATCGCCGAGTGCTCCTGGCCTACGACGGATCGCGCGAGGGTCGCGGCGCCCTGCGCGAGGGCGCGGTGATGGCGCGCAGGTTCGGCTGCCAGGTCTTCCTGCTGTGCGTCGTGGCGGAAAGCCCCGGGGTGCGCATCGGCGAGGCCGCCTATGCCGGCGCCGTGGCCCATACCAGCGGGACCTATCGCGAGCTGTTCGACGAGGCCATGGCGCGGCTGCGGGAGCTGGGCTTCGAGCCGCAGGGCAAGATCGTCACGGGCGAGCCCGCCGCGGAGATCGCCGCCTATGTCCGCCAGATCGGCGCGGACCTGGTGGTGGTGGGCCACCGCAAGAAGAACCTGCTCGAGCGGTGGTGGTCCGGCGAGACGGGCGCCTATCTGGTGGACCACATCGGCTGCAGCCTCCTGATCGCCCGCTCGACCCTCAGCGACGAGGAGTTCTTCGCCGCCTTCGGGCGCGAGGCCAAGGCGAAGGCCTAGAGCTCGCTCCGGCTATTTCCCGCGCCAGTCCGTGGCCGTGGCGGCGTAGAGCTCCACCAAATCCTCGAAGCGCTGGCCCTCGGCCTGGGCCAGGGCGCGACGGGCGCGGCTGAGCTGGCGCTGGGCGTCGATCAGCTGCATCAGGCTGCCGCCGCCCAGCCGATAGGCGTTCTGCGCGTCCCGCAGGCTGGCTTCGGCGGCAGCGCTCGAGCGCTGCAGAGCCTCGATCTGCTGCTGGTCGGTCCCGAGGTCGGCCAGCGCGTCGGAGACCTGGACGAACGCCCGCAGCACCGTCTGCTGGTAGCGGGCCAGCGAGGCCCGAGCCTCGGCCTCGGCGGCGCGCCGCTCGGCCTTCAGGGTCCCGCCATGGAAGATCGGCGCCGTGGCGCCGGCCAGCAGGTTCCAGCCGCTGGACGAGTAGTTGAACAGCTTCTCGGGCTTGACGGCGCTCTGGGTGAGGTTCGCCGAGAGCCGGATGTCGGGGTACTGGTTGGCCACCGCGACCCCGATCTCTGCGGTCGTCGCGTGCAGCTCCGCCTCGGCCGCGAGGATATCGGGCCGGTTGCGCACCAGGGTCGACGGCAGGCTGATCGGGATCTCCGTCGGCGTCACCAGGCGTCCGATGTCGAACTCCGGCGGCGCCCACTCCGCCGGCGAGCGGCCGGCCAGCAGGGCCAGCTGGTGGCGAGCCTGGTCGCGCTGGCGCACGAGCGGCGGCAGCAGGGCCTCGTCCTCGGCGAGCTGGGCCTGGGCGCCGGTGGTTGCGGAGGGCGCCTCGCCGCCGGCGCGCTGGGCCGCGCGGACCATCTCGGTGACCCGCCGGTCCTCCGCCACCACCGCCTGCAGGGCGGCGATCTGGGCGTTCAGGCCGGCCAGGCGCATGGCCTGGAGGGCCACATTGCCCGACAGCGCCAGATAGGCCGCGTCCGCCTGGCGCGCGGCCTGCGCGGCGCGGGCCTCGGCCGCCTCGGTCGCCCGGCGCCGGCCGCCGAAGAGGTCCAGGTCGTAGGAGACCGTGCCCCCGATCGAATAGAGGTTGATGGTCGGGCTGGGGAAGCCGGAGAAACCGAACGAGGCGGTGTTGATCCGTTCGCGCTGGGCGCTGGCGTTGGCGTCCACCTGCGGCCGCTGAGCCCCGCGCGCCGCGGCGGCCTCGGCCTGCGCCCGCTGCAGGGTCGCGGTGGCCTCGGCGATGCTGGGGCTGTCGGCGAGGGCCTGGCGGACCACCTGGTCCAGCTCGGGCGAGCCGAAGGCCTGCCACCACGGCCCCGCTGACCGCTGGGCGGGATCGAGGCGCACGCCCGGCGCGGCCGGATCGCCGGCCATGGCGAAGCCCGCCCCGGCCGCGCCCTGCGGCGTCGCCGGCGGCTTGAAATCGGGCCCGACCGCAGCGCAGGCGCTCAGCGCCAGGGCCGCGGCGGCGGCGAAGAGACCTCTACTCGACCGCGGCATGGGCGGGATCCAGGGCGGCCGAGCGCCGCGGCTGCCGCATCAGGAGCAGCATCGGCATGCAGGCCAGGGTGATGATCAGCATGAGTTTGAAGTCGTCCACATAGGCGACCATCGTCGCCTGGCGCGTGATCTCGTTGTTGAGGGCCATGAGGCCGCCCTCGGTCCGCAGGTTGTACAGGGGCGGCAGGGTGCTGCGGACCAGGGCGTCGCTGGCGATGACCTTGCCGGCCAGCGATTCGTGCATGGTCTGGGTGTTGGAGACCTGCAGCGCCTGCATCACCGAGATGCCCACGCTGGAGCCCAGGTTGCGGATCAGGGTGAACACCGCCGAGCCCTCCGGCCGCAGTTCCGGCGAGATGGTGGCGAACGCCAGGGTCGACAGCGGCACGAAGATCAGTCCCGTGCCCAGGCCCTGGACGAAGCCGGAGACGATCAGCGGCCGGCTGCTCATCGAAAGGTCGAAGTGGACCATCTGCCAGAGCGCCACGGCGCTGATGGAAAGGCCCGTGAGCAGGATGATCCGCGTGTCCACCCGCCCCACCAGCCGACCCACCGTGAACATGGCGATGAATGAGCCGAGGCCGCGCGGCATGCTGACCAGGCCCGAGGTCAGCACCGGGTAGCCCAGCAGCACCTGCATCAGCGGCGGCAGCAGCGCCATGGTCGAGAAGAGCAGGATGCCGACGAAGAAGCCGAACACGCTGGCGGTGAGGAAGTTGCGGTCCCTGGCGAGCCTGCGGTCGAAGAACGGATGCTCGGCGGTGATGGTGTGGGCGACGAACACCCAAAGGCCGATCACGCAGACGATGGTCTCGGTCCAGATCTCCCGCGAGGAGAACCAGTCCTGGCTGGGGCCCCGGTCCAGCACCAGCTGGAAGCCGCCCACGAACAGCGTGAGCATCGAAAAGCCCAGGAAGTCGAAGCGCCGCATCGCCGCCAGCCGCTCGCGGCCGATGAACAGGAAGACGCCGAGGAACGCCAGGATCCCGATCGGCAGGTTGATGTAGAAGCACCAGCGCCAGGAGAAGTTCTCGGTGAGGTAGCCACCCAGCGCCGGCCCCAGGATCGGGCCCAGGATCGCCCCCGCCCCCCAGATCGCCATGGCCTGGCCATGCTTCTCCGGCGGGTTGATGTCGAGCAGCACCGCCTGGGAGAGCGGGATCAGCGAGGCGCCGAACACCCCTTGCAGCAGGCGGAATATCACCAGCTCCGGCAGGCTGCCGGCGATGCCGCACAGCATGGAGGCCACCACGAAACCGGCGATCGACACCAGGAACAGCCGCTTGCGCCCGAACCGGCCGGCCATCCACCCCGTCAGCGGGGTCATGATCGCCGCCGAGACGATGTAGGAGGTCAGCACCCAGCCGATCTGTTCCGGGCCGGCGGAGATGCTGCCCTGGATGTGCGGCAGGGCGACGTTGGCGATGGTGGTGTCCAGGGAGTTCATCACCGTCGCCAGCATGATCGAGGCGGTGATCGGCCAGCGGTTGGCGGCGTCCGGAAGTTCGGCGGGCATCTGGGCGGCGGCGGTGTCGCTCATGGCGCGCGCCTCAGCCGGCGCGGCCGGCCGCGCGGACGTCGACCTTGACCTTGGCCGAGAGGCCGGCGCGCGCCGCCATGCCGGGCGGCGGGCGGTCGAACTCGATGCGCACCGGCAGGCGCTGGGTCACCTTCACCCAGTTGCCGGTGGCGTTCTGGGCGGGCAGCGCGGAGAACGCAGAGCCCGTGCCAGGCGCGAAACTGGCCACGTGGCCGCGCAGATCGGCGTCGGGATAGGCGTCGATGTCGATCTGCACCGGCTGGCCGACCTTCATGTGCGCCAGCTGGTCTTCCTTGAAGTTCGCCTCCACCCACGGCTGGCCGGAGAGCAGCCAGAACCCGGTCTGCGAGGCGTTGAGGTAGGCGCCCACCGACAGCTGGTCGACGCGCGCCACCACGCCGTCGGTCGGCGCGACGACCGTCGCGTAGGACACGTCCAGGCGTGCGCGCTCCAGATTGGCGCGGGCCTGCTGCACCGCCGGGGCGCGGCTGCCGATATTGGGGTCGCCGCCGAGCGCGGCCAGCGCCTGCGCCTGTTGCTGGCGGGCGGCCGCGAGCTGGTCGCGCGCCTCCTGCGCCGCATGGACAGCCTGGTCGACCTGCTGGCGGGACGCGACGCCCGCGGCGGCAAGCTCGCGCTGCCGCGACGCCTCCCGGGCGGTGTAGGTCGCCGTCTCCTGGGCCGCCGCGACATTGGCGGTCTCGCGCTGGTAGGCGGCGCGCAGCTGGCTCACCTGCAGCTCGGTGTTGGCCAGCTGGGCCTGGGCGGCGTCGAGGGTGGCCTGGAAGTCGCGGGGATCCAGGCGGAACAGCACCTGGCCCCGCCGGACCGGCTGGTTCTCGCGCACGTAGATCTGCACGACCCGGCCGCCGATCGACGGCGCCACCGGGGTCTTGGCGATCTGGACGTAGGCGTTGTCGGTGGACTGGAAACGGCCGCCGGTGATGATGAAATAGGCCACGGCCACGGCGATCAGCAGCGGGCCGGCGATGATCAGCGGCCAGCGCCAACGGCGCAAAGCGCTGCGGCGCGGCGGATCATAGGTCTCGCTTGCCTGTGGGTCGCTCACGTCCCCGGCCTCACCTGGTCCCGACAACAAAGAAGATTGGCGAAATAGAATTGGCCGCCCTCCGCGTGGCGCGGGCGGTGCAGCAGAGCCTTCAGATAGTCAGCGCCGCGGGATGAGCCAAATGATATGTGGTCACGCGCATAATGAAGGTGATGCATGCTCCCGGACCTCAACCTGCTGCGCGTGCTGGACGTAATGCTGGAGGAACGCAGTGTGACGCGTGCGGGCGCACGGCTCGGCCTGTCGCAATCCGCGGTCAGCCATGCCCTCAACCGTCTGCGTCACCAGTTGAACGATGAACTGTTCGTGCGGGGTCCATCGGGCATGCAGCCGACGGCGCGCGCCCTGGACCTCGCCGCCGGCGTGCATGCCGCCATGAGCCAGCTGCAGGCCACCCTCGCGCCGGCTGACTTCGATCCGGCCACGACCACGCGGCGGTTCACGGTGATGGTCGGCGCCTACGCGGCCTCGGTCCTGGCCCCGCCCCTGATGCAGCGCCTGGCCGAGGTCGCGCCGGTGGCCGAACTGTCGTTCAGCGATCACCCCACCGAGGTGGTCGACCTGCTGGACGCACGGCAGGCGGACTTCACGGTGGCCAGCGTGGTCTCCGCGCCGTCGCGCTTCGCCTACGAGCGACTGATCGCCGAGGAGCTGACCTGGGTGGTGAGCATCGACTCGCCGCTGGCGGGGAGGCCGGCCGACCTCGGGGCGCTGGCCGAGACCCCGCAGATCGTCGTCGCGCGGCGGCCGGCGGGGCTCATGGACGAGCGGGCGAACCGGCGCGGGGTGGTGCTGCGCGCCAGCTGGGAGGACGGCGGGGCGTTCGATGCCGCCCTGGCCGCCGCGGGCCTGACCCGGCGGGTGGCGGTGACGATGCCGGACACCAACTCCGCCCTGGCGGTGGCGCGGCGCTCGCACCTGGCCACCTTGGCGCCCCGCCGCCTGGCGCTGGCCTGGGCCCAGGCCGGGGGCCTTGCGCTCATCGAGCCGCCCTATCCGTCGCCGCCGGTGGAGATCGGGCTCATGTACCTGAAGGAACGCCTGCAGGAGCCGCCGATCGCCTGGATGCGCGGCCTGATCCGGGAGGTGGCGCAGGACCTCTAACCCGGGCGCCGGTCCGGCGACGCCGGCGCATAGATGGCCGTGACGTTCTCATCGCCGACGACGATCACGGAGGGCCAGGGCTTGGGCGGCGCGGCCATCAGTTGATCGATCATGCGATGGAGTTCTGCGCGCTCGGCCTGGCTCGCGGCGTCGCCTCTGGTCTGCTCGGCGTCGTCCGCCATCCGGCCTCCTTCAGCCCAAGGCTGGAATTCGCCGGCGTCCGTCAGGTTCCCGACCCGGTTCCAGACGAAGGTCCCGAGGGGCACGATCAGGCCCGCGGACCGCGCGCCAAGGCTTCGGACAGCGCCCGGGTAAAGGCTACGAGCCCCGGCCAACGGTCCGCCGGATCGGCCGCCGCGGCGCGCGCCAGGACCCGCTCCAACGCCGGCCAGGCGTCCCGCAGCCGCGGGGCCTCGCCGCCTCCAGCGTGGGGTAGGCCCATGCCGCTGTCGCCCAGCATGATGCGGCAGGCCATGGCCGCCACCGCCTGCTGCTCGGCGGCGGCGCGCGAGGCGTCATCCTCGGCGCCCAGCAGGCGCGCGGCGCCGAACTCCACGAGCCACAGGCGGTCGGCGAGGTCCACGCGGACGTTCAGCGGGTGCACGTCGCCGTGCAGCACGCCCCGCTCGTGCAACTCCACGTAGAGGCCGGCGAGTCGCTCGGCGATCTGCGCCCGGCGCACCAGGGAAGCCGGCGGCTCGCGCGACCAGGCCACCAGGTCCTGCCCCTCGCACCACGAGAGCGCCAGCCAGGCGTTTGCATCGGGATCGGCGTCCAGCACCCGCGGCGTCCAGGGCATGCCCGCGACCTCGAGCATCTGCAGGATCTCGCCCTCGTGGCGCAGGCTGTTCCGCAGGCGGTCGGGGGCTGCGGCCGGCAGGCGCTTCAGGGCGGCCGGCGCGCCGCGCGGCCCCAGGGCGAGCCAGACCTCGGCCTCACCGCGCGCCGGGATGCGCCGGACGGGCTCGTAGCCGCCGTACGCCCGGGGCGCTTGCGGCGGATCGGCGACCGGCAGGAAGTCGGCGTCGGGTTCCAGGCGGCTCTGATCCACGGATAGGGGTTGGTAAACCTTAGGTAGAGAGCTTGGCCGCGCCGACAAGGCGACGCAACGCCGGGAAGCTTCACTTCACAAGGTTGTGTGATACACTAAAAAGTAGAGTTAAATCGCCGCGACGGCGCCGCTAGGCGACCACGTCCAGGCGCTCGAGGCCCCGGAAGAACGGCAGGCCGCGCCAGGCCGGCGGCGCGGCCGGATCCGAGAGCCGCAGGTCCGGGAAGCGCGCAAAGAATCGGCTCAGCGCCACCTGGGCCTCCAGCCGCGCCAAGGGCGCGCCGATGCAGATGTGGGCGCCTCCGCCGAACGCCACGTGCGGCCGGTGCTTGCGGCTGACGTCGAAACGGTGCGGGTCCTCGAACACGGCCGGGTCGCGGTTGGCGGCGCGCAGCCAGGTGTTCATCACCTGGCCGGGTTTCAGCGGGCAGCCGCCCACCTCCATGTCGTGCGAGGCGATGCGGGCCGTCAGGTCCACCGGCGGCTCATAGCGCAGGACCTCCTCGACCACCGCATTCACGATGCCCGGATCGGCCACCAGCTTGGCCAACTCCTGCGGATGGGTGAGCAACAGGCGCACGCCGTTGCCGATGAGGTCGGTGGTGGTGAGGTTGCCGCCGATGAGCAGCGCCGTGAGGTTGATCCGCAGCTCGTCTTCCGAGAGGTCCGCGCCCTCCGCCTGCAGGCGCACCATGTCGGTCAGCAGGTCGTCGCGCGGCGCCTGGCGGCGCGCCTCCATGGTCTCGGCGAAATAGGCGTTGAGCGCCTGGCTCGCGGCCTCCATCTCGACCGTCCGCTCCGGGGTGCGGAAGGGGTTGAACACCTCGATCACGGCCTCGGACCAGGCGCGGAACTGGGCCAGCCGTTCGGTGTCGACGCCCAGGATGCGGGCGATCACGTCGATGGGGATCGGCACGCAGAAGCGGCTCATCAGGTCGAACGGCCCCTCCCCTGCCGACAGGGCGTCCAGGGCCGCGTCGACGATGGCCTCCACCTGGGGCCTGCAGCGCGCCACGCGGGCGTACAGCGCCTGGGCCAGCGGCGGGCGGACGCGTCCGTGGTCGGGGTCGTCCAGCATCAGGATCGAGGTGGTGGAGCTGCGCGGCAGGGTGGGATCGACGTTGACGACGAAGGCGCGCTGGGCCACGGCGGCCTCCTCTGCGCACAGCGGGTCGCGCCACAGGCTGCGGTCGTTGACGACCGCCCGCACGTCCTCGTAGCGCGTCAGGATCAGGCTGCCGGAGGCCTCGTCCCGGTGCGCCGGGCAGCGGGCCCGCAGCGGGTCCAGCACCGCATGCGGATCGGCCCGGTAGGCGGGATTCATCGCCGTCAGCTCGAACAGCGTGGGCAGCGGGCTCTCGGCGGTCTCGGCAACGCTCATGGCACGCCTTTCGAGGTGGGCCGGCATCGTCGGAGCATCCCGCCAGGATGGCAAGGTTTCGAAATTCCGCGGCCGCCGAAAGCCGTCTCAGGCCCCGAAAGATCGTCCCCGGCGGCAGGCTGACATCGTCACGCCCACCAGGCGCCATCTGGGCGGCGCCCATGGTGATCACCGCGTCCGGCCAGCCCCTTGTGCGTAGCTGAGGCAACCGGGGCCGTGGTCTGCGGGTTGATGCAACAGTCGCCGTCCGCGTTTCTGGAGGGGCCATGTTGGGGATCGACCTCTCCGCGCTGAGCAGCGCCGAGCTGAAGCGGCTGCTGGAGGCGGCCCGCGCCCGGGGCGAGCCGGAGATGACCGCCCAACTGATGCGCGAGATCGCCCAGCGCGGCGCCGCCGCGCCGCGCGCGGTGGCGATGACCTGGAGCCCGTCCCCGATGGGTCTGTCCGCGGAGGCCTTGTCTGCGGAGGCCCTGTCCGCACCCACCGAAACCTGGGCCGACGACAGCCACGACGAGGCAGCCGATGAAGACCGGCCACCCTCCGCACGCCTGGGCAATGTGGCGGCGGTCGCGGTGCTGGCGGCGGCGGCCATTGCCGCCTCGGCCGGCGCTGGCTGGTGGCTGACGCGGCCACAGGCGCCGGCCTTGGCGCCCTCACCGGCTGTGGCGCCCGTTCTCCCGGTGGAAGTCCCGGCGCCGAGTTCGCCTGCGCCGCCCGTCGCGCCCGCTGCAGAGACGCCCGCGCCGGCTCCGGTCGCGAAGCCCAGGCCTGCGGCCCAGGCGCGGGCAACGCCGCATCGTCACCGCCATCCGGCCGCGCGATCGCACCGCGCCCACCGCCGCCACACCGCCCCGCCGACGGCGCATCGCCGTCACGGCCTGCTGCACCGGCTGTCTGACTGGATCAAGCCGAAGACCCAGCGCCGCCCCTAGCGGAACAGCCGCGGCGGAACGTGGGTTGAGGCGAGGTCGAAGACGGAGACCTTCCATGACCGCCCGCACCCTGGGGTTCGCCGCCGCCGCGGCCCTGCTGCTGGCCGGCGCGGCCCAGGCGCAGAGCCCGGCGCCCGCCACCGACCCCGACCGTCCCTCCACGCCCGGCAAGCTGCCGCCGACCCGCACGGCGCCGGTGATGGGCGGCACGGTTCGCAACGGCAACGCCGCAGTGCAGGACCCGGTCGTGGCCTCCATGGGCCAGTCCGCCGACGCCGCCAGCCGCACCGCCGACGAAGCCCGCCGCCACAAGTGCGAGCGCCATCCCCCCGCGCCCGACAACGAAAAGGCCTGGCGCGCCTGCGAGGCCGTCGGCGTCGCCGCGCCGCGCTGAGCACGCCGGGCGCGCACAGCAAAACGCCCCCGCCGGTGAGGGCGGGGGCGTTGCTGGAAGCTAGCGGCTACCAGCGGTCGTAGCGTTCGCGCCACTCGTGGTGGTGATGGCGCCGCCAGTGGCCGTAGCCATAGCCGTTGCCGCGGTCGTAGCGGTTGTCGTAGCGATCGTAGCGGTCCGGCACGCCGTCGCGGTCGCGATCGCGATAGGCGCTGCGGTCATAGCCGCGGCCATAGTCCTGGGCGTAGCCCCGGTTATAGCTGCGCCCGTAATCTTGGCTGTAGCCGTAGGCCTGGTAGTCGCGGTGGTAGCCGTAGGACTGGGCCGAGGCGGTTCCGGCGGCGGCGAGGGTCGCAACGGCGGCGGTCGCGCCCAGGATCAAGGTCTTCATCATCGTGCGGCCCTCCTTTGGCCGGTTCGAGGGGGAAGATGCGCCCGCCGGCCTGAACGGGGTCCGGGCCGGGTGTTCAGCGGGGGTTCACCGGCAGGGCCCGCGCTCCAGCGGCGTCGCGCCGCGGCGGCCCGCCTGTCGCCAGGGGCTGCGAATTCCCACGGCGCCGCTAGAATGCACGCCGACGTGGAGGCGCCGGGGGGCGCAACCGAGGGGACAGTGGTGACCGATTTCCTGGTGACGCGGATCGCGCGGCCACCGTCCAGCGGCTTCGCCCGCGTGGCGTTGGGGCTGGCGTGCGCGGCGCTGGCCCTGGGCCTGCGCCTGGCCCTGGTGCCGTACCTCGGCATGGGCACGCCGTTCGTGGCCCTGTTGCTGGCGGTGGTGGTGGCGAGCGTGTTCGGCGGCGTGGCCGGGGGCACGGCCTGCCTGCTGCTGCTGGCGGTCGCGGGGCCCCTCCTGCTGCCGCCCGACGCCGACCCCTTCGGCCTGCGCCGGCGCATCGTGGGCGAGCTGATCTTCGTGGCCAGCGGCGCGACCGTGATCTGGATCACCGCCCTCGCCCGTGCGGCCCTGCGCCGGGAAATCGCCGGGCGCGAGACCGAGCGCCTCCTGCGGCTGGAGCTGCAGCACCGGGTGAAGAACACCCTGGCCGTGGTCCAGTCGGTGGCCGACCAGACCTTCCGCAACACCAGCGACCCCCACGTCGCGCGCCGCGACTTCGCCGACCGGCTGGTGGCCCTGGCCCAGGCGCACGACGCCCTGGTGGACTCCGGCTGGGAGGCGGTGACCCTGGACGCCCTGGCCGAGCGGGCGCTGGCCCCGTTCCGCCCGGCGGCGTCCGAGCGCCTGGTGCTGGAGGGCGCGGCCGCCCCGGTGCCGCCCGACGCGGCCGTGCCGCTGGCCCTGTGCCTGCACGAGCTGGCCACCAACGCGGCCAAGTACGGCGCGCTCTCCGGCGAGGACGGGCGCGTGCGCCTGAGCTGGCGGCTGGAGGCGGATGGCCGGCGCCTGGCGCTGGACTGGGCCGAGAGCGGCGGGCCGACGGTGGTCCCGCCGGTCCGCCAGGGCTTCGGCACGCGCCTGCTCACCCGCGCCCTTGCCGCGCGGCCCAATGCCGAGGCGCGGCTGACCTTCCCCGCCCAGGGCGTCCACTGGGTCGCGCGGTTCGATCTGGAGGGGGTCTAGGCCTCGAGCCTTCCGACGGCGATGGCCGCGCGGGCCAAGCTTCGCCATGATGACGCCTTACGGCCACGCCATCAGCGCGCCTCGGAGGAAGATCCCATGAAGACGACGATCCTAGCCGTAGCGCTGGCCGTGAGCGCCGCCGCGAGCGCCCTGCCCGCCCAGGCCGACCCGCCGCCGTGGGCGCCGGCGCACGGCCGCCGCGCGCATGACGAGGCCGCGCGCGAGGACGCCCGCGACGCCTATGATCGCGGCGCCTACGACCGTAGCGACCGGCGCGCCGCCGAGGCCTACGACAGCCGCGGGCGCTATGTGGAACCCCGCGTGATCACCCGAAACGACCGCATGTGGCGCGGCTCGGACGGGCGCTACTACTGCCGGCGCAGCAACGGCACGACGGGCCTCGTCATCGGGGCCGCCGCCGGCGCCCTGGTGGGCCATGAGCTGGCCGGCCGCGGGGACCGCACGCTCGGGACCGTGCTGGGCGCGGCCGCCGGCGGGCTGCTCGGGCGCGAGGTGGACCGCGGCTCGTTGAAGTGCCGCTGACCGCCTGAGCCCGAGCGTTCCGGGTCAGTCAGTCCAGAAGCCCGTGCCGACGCTGGTGGGCGCATTATGGAAGGTGTAGGCGCCGGTGCGGCCCTTGTAGGCCCCGCCCGTGCCGATCAGCTTGCCCCAGCAGTCGGACGCCGGCCCCGGGTTTTCGCAGGTGGTCCGCGCGATATAGAGCTCGGCGCCGGACGCGTCGTTGAACTTGCAGACGGTGTTGGACCCGAAGGCGTCGCCCGGGGGCAGCACCCACTGGCCGCACTCGCCGGTGGTGGTGACCTTCTTGCCGTCGGCGAAGGTCGCCTCGCTGGTGATGGTGAACACCGCCGCGCCACTGGGCTTGCCCCCGGCCATGGGCGCCGGGACGATCAGGTTGCCTTCCATCTTGCTGGTGTTCTTGAAGGTGAACATCTGGGCGTGGGCCGCGGCCGGCACGGCCACGAGCAGCATCGCCGCGATCAAGCGCTTCATGATAATTTCCCCCTAATTTGTTGTCATATGACGATGTTATCGAGATGACCCCGCGAAGGTCCTGGCAAGCAAGCGAGGGTTGAGGCCTCGGCACCCTGGGGTACCCGTAAGGGTGCGGCCGTCCGGACAAACCCCACTCCGCTCGTCATCACCGGGCTTGTCCCGGTGACCCATGAACACCGATGCTGGTTGGAGAGGCGCGGCTTGGCCGCTGGGGGAGGCGCAGCATGACCATACTGATCACCGGCGGGACCAAGGGGATCGGGCTGGGGATCGCCGAGCACCTGGCGGGCCGGGGCGAGCCCCTGGTGCTGGGCTGGCATGCGGACGCGGCGGCGGCCCAGGCGGCGGTCGGGCGGCTGACGGGCCTCGGCGCCCGCGTCCAGGCGGTGCGCGCCGATGTGGGCCAGATCGAGGGCGCCCGCCAGCTGGTCGAGGCGGCGGCCGCGTTCGGCGACGGCCCGCTGCACATCGTCCATGCCGCGGCGGCGATCTACCCCACCGCCCTGATGGACACCGACCTCGTGCGCTTCACGGAGGCGATCCAGACCAATGGCCTGTCGCTGCTCTACCTGGTGCGCCAGGCGCAGCTCTCGGCCGGCTCCAGCCTCGTCTTCATCTCCAGCGCCGGGGCGCGGACCACGCTCGCCAACTACGCCGCCCTGGGCTGCGGCAAGGCCCTGGCCGAGAGCCTGGTGCGCTACCTGGTCCCCGAGCTCGCGCCCCGCGGCGTGCGCATCAACGCCGTCGCCCCGGGCCTTGTCGCCACCACCTCCGTCGCCGCCATGGCCGGGGGCGAGGCCGCCGCCGAGCGGGTGCTGGAGCGCGGCGCCCGCGCCAACCCGTCGGGCCGGCTGGCCGAGGGCGCCGACTACGCCGCGGTGGTGGCGTTCCTGCTCAGCGACGCCGCCCGCTTCGTCCAGGGCCAGGTGATCCACGCCAATGGCGGCGCCTGGGTCGGATAGGGGCCACGAAAGCGCCCGACTCTGCGGCGAGTCCGGAACCGGGAGAGTTGCAGAGGGGCCGCGTCGCAGGCAGGAGAGTTGCGCCATGCCCACTGTCGTCTTCATCAGCCCCAAGGGAGGCGCAGGCAAGACGACGGCGGCGGTGACCCTGGCCCTGGGCCTGGCCGAGCGCGGCCAGCGCGTGGCCCTGATCGACTCCGACCCCAACAAGCCCCTGGTGCGCTGGGCCGCCCTGCCCGGCCGCCTGCCGCAGGTGAGCGTCCACCCCGCCCCCACCGTGCAGGACATCCGCGACGCGGCGCGCGAGGCCCAGCGCCTCTCGCCAGACTGGACCATCCTCGACACCGAGGGCACCGAGCGCGGCGGCGTGGTGCTGGCGGCCCTGCGCTTCGACCTGGTGCTGACCCCGCTGGCCGGCTCGCACCTGGACCTGGCCGAGGCGATCAAGGCCGCCGACATGGTCCGCGCCTTTGGCCGCAGAGGCGGCCGCACCATCCCGCACCGCGCCCTGCTGACCCGCGTGCCCGCCGCCATCAAGCCCAAGATGCTGAAGAGCGTGGTGATCGCCCTGCGCGAAGCCGGCGTCGAGATCCTGCCGACCGCCCTGGTGGAGAAGGAGGCCTTCCGCGCCCTCTTCGCCATCGGCGGCGGGTTTGCGGGGTTGGAGCGCGAGGGCGTGTTCGGCGCCGACGCGGCGCGGCGCAATGCAGCGGCGCTGGTGGACGATGTGGCCGAGGTGATCGCGCGGGGCGGCGAGGTCGCGCCAGGGGACTACACCGCCGCGGCGAACACCGGCGGACGCGGAGCCTAGGCCCCCCGCCCGCCGGCGTCCGGCCCCGGCCTACTTCGGGAACGCCACCGGCCGCCAGTACACCTGGCCCACGAAGGTGCGGTAGGTGTTGTACTGGCCGACCAGCTGGTCGCTCGTCGCCTTGGGCGTGATGGCCTCGACCTGCTTGCGGCCCTCGGTGTCCTTGGCCCGGTCGGGGTCGAGCGCGGCCATCGAGGTCAGGTGGCGCGCGGTGACCACATTGGCGCCCTCGGTGTTGCCGCCGACGCGGATCATCACCGAATAGTCGTCGATCGTCCCCTGCTTCTTGGCCACCTCCTGGCCGGGGACCCAGGTCTGCTTCAGGCCCTTGAGGTAGTCGTCCAGCTTGCCCGGCGCGACATGCACCTCGGTGATCTCCCAGACCCCCTTCTGCGGCGTCCAGTCCACCCAGGGCTCCGCCCGCGCCTGGACAGCGCAAAGGCCCGTCGCCGCGGCCACAGCCGCCAGCATCATCATCTTGTTCATAGACACCCCCTCCCTAAGGGCGAGGCGATCTCAGCCGGAGGGCGGACGGGCGGCAATTGTACATATTTGATGGGGGGTGGGGACGCCAGCAACGTCGCCAATCCGCGTAGGGCGCTGACGGGCATCTCGCACGCACGGGTGCCTGGCGCGTCCGGCGTCCTCGAGGACGCACTGCCGCACGCTGCTGGAGAGGCCGCGCGGAGCCCGGCCCTTGACCGACCTCCCGCGCTAGGCCCGTGGGATGCCGCGAGCTTGCGGCCTGCCGATGGCAAAAGGGTCGGTCGCAAAAACCCAAAGTCTCAGAGGAGGCGTAGCTCTCCTTTGACGGTTTTCAGCCCAGGAGCAAACGTCAGACAATTTTAGGCAGGGGCCTCGGAAGCCCATCCACTTTTACAAACTCTCGATAAAGGTCCTTGGCTTTACGAATTGAAGCGACCTTCTCGGGCTTTCGACGCTCGACCTCGGACCAAGCCTCGTTCGATCCACTATGAGCCAAAAAAGCCGCGGTTACAGCCAGCTCCAAAGCAATCGCGTCGGCTCCCTTAGCCAAACGAATCAAAGCGTCTCTTGCCGCGTTGCCGGTAGAAGCCGTGTGATGAGCCGTGAAGATCGAATAACGACCACCCCAAGCGGCGCGCTTTTCTACTTCGCTCACATAACCAAGCGCGACCGCACGATCCGCGGATTCCACGAGCTCTTCGCTGTAAGGGCCGAATTTATAGTAATCGTAAGAAAATCCGTATCCAACCCCAGCGATCTCAAGGATTGCCATCGTCTTTTGTAGGCGCGTTCGCCCAACCACTTCCCCCGCCGCACCGATCACAGCGGCTACGTCTTTTGCTGTTCCTCGGGTCATTGGCCAACTTCCTCTATCATTGCCAAGATAGCATCCCGATCCGATTCGCCGCGCGCATATAAGCGGTATGCCTTGTAGGTGGGCAACGAATTGACCGCCGCAGACATATCGGCCAGGTCATGCAATTCACCGTCCGCGCCGATGACGTAGATTGGAACGAAGGGCTTCGACGCGTCATCGAACCGCTTGTAAGGGCTTCTAGGAGCCAGATCTTCAAGCACTGTCGGAACCCCTGAAGATCCGGGAATCAGAAGACCGCGCTCTTTTGCAGCTTCCGTGACCGCAGCGACGCCCCGCTCGACCGCTCGCTGCCGTTGCTCAAAGTCGGCTACGTCCGCTGCGCCAGGTTTGGGAAGTCCCAACTTGGCCTCCATACGCTTCGTCACATCGATGCAGGTGAAGACCTTCCTATCGCGTATGCGGCATGCGAGCTCAGCTATCGCCTCGTCCTTCGAGTGGGCAAGCATAGAGAGGCTTCCCAACACAACAGTATCATCTAGTTCCAAAAAAGGACCGATTGCCTCGGGATCCCGCAGGAACCGGACCAATGGATGGAACGGTGGAAGACCCACGCGATCCACTTGGTCATCCCTAACAAGGGTGGCGATACGCTCGACTAGCGCGGAGAATATTTTCTCCAGTCCCCTGGTAGTTTTATGGAAATAAACATTTATATAAAGATATAGCAGACTAAATATATACCCTTCAGCGGCAGGAATTGATTTCTCATCAATCACCAATACTTCACGTTTTCCGATCTGAATACCGTCAATACTGATGGGAACCTTCCTTACGTGAAGGTTGCCGAGAAGCCATTCGTAGTCGATTCCCGATTGCTGAGTTCCAGACATCATGCGGTCTCGGCGCATATAATCTAGTCGATCAGCGTCAAACTGACTTGATACTATTGAGGAATAGATGTCGCTCGGATTGGAGGCCTCAATAAGCTCGCCAATTCGGTTCGGGAAATCAGAAAATTCCTCGAACGCCTTTGCAACGTCGTCTTCGCCGAGGATCTGCATAGTTCGAAGTTCATGCCGCTTGGCGATCTTCAAGCGCTTCAGCGCGTCCTCAAATGCGTGGCTGAAAGGACCATGTCCAACATCATGCACAAGAGCCGCGGCCATCGCGACGCGTGCCTTATCGGGATTGTAGACGTCACCCCCCAATCGGTGCGAGACAACCCGCGTCAGCTGCCGGGCAGTATGAAAAACACCAAGACTGTGGGCAAATCTCGTATGTGACGCACCCGGATAGACGAATTCAGAAAAACCTAGCTGCTTTATCCTACGCAGCCTTTGTAACGGCCTCGTATTTAGCACCTTCCAACAGGTTTGCTCGAATTCGTGCGCATCAAATTCGATAAGATTATGCACGGCGTCACGGACCCGCTGGGTTTTCGCCATGACCCCTCCCAAGAATCACTCCGAGAAGATGACTGCCTACCTACTCGGTTGTCGACTCGAAGAACGGCGCGTCATGGCTGTACCACCCGTTATAGTCACGCTATCCGAACAAATCAAGAACATCTACCTACCGCCCCCGGAACCTCTTACTCGCCGGCCACCCCTTCGGCGCCAGCTTGCCGGCCCCGGCCCTGCGCCCCAGCCACTCCCGCCACTCCGCCCACACCCGCGTGCGGCCGGAGTTGTCGACGGTGGTCATGCCCTCCTCCGCCTTGAAGGCCGCGGCGTCCTTCAGGCCGCCTTCGCGGTAGCTCTGGAGTTTGACGCCCTTGCCTCTGGGCATTTCGGGCAGTTCGGCGACCGGGAAGACCAGCAGCTTGCCGTTGTCGCCGATGACGGCGAGGTGGTCGGCTTCGCCCAGGGCGATGCAGGCCTGGGGCTTGCCGTTCAGCACCTGCTTGCCGGCCCGGCGGAAGGCGATGGCCTCCTCCTCCGGCAGGATGAAGCCGTAGCCCTCCCTGGAGGCCAGGACCCGCTTGGCGCCCGCCCGGTGGATGAAGACGTCCACCAGGCCGACCTTGTCGTCGAGGTCGATCATCAGGCGCAGGGGCTCGCCGTGGCCGCGGGCGCCCGGGAGTTTGTCGCAGCCCAGGGTGAAGAAGCGGCCGTCGGAGGCGAAGATCAGGAGCTTGTCGGTGGTCTCGGCCGGCACCAGGAACTGGAGCTTGTCGCCCTCCTTGAACTTCAGCTCCGAGGGGTCCTCGACCCGGCCCTTGGCGGCGCGGATCCAGCCGCGCTCGGAGAGGATCACGGTGATCGGCTCGCGCACGATCATGGCCTCGATGGCGGCCTCGGCGTCCACCTGGGGGGCCTCGGCGAGGGTGGAGCGGCGGCGGTTGAGGTCGCCCAGGCTGGCCTTCACGTCGCGCAGGCCGGTGGCGACCAGCTTCCACTGGGCCTTGTCGGAGGCCAGCATACCGACGATGCCGTCGCGCTCCTCGGAGAGCTCGGCGTGCTCGCGGCGGATCTCCATCTCCTCCAGGCGCGCGAGCTGGCGCAGGCGGGTGTTGAGGATGGCGTCGGCCTGGAGATCGGTGAGGGCGAAGGTCTCGATCAGCCGGGCCTTGGGCTCCTCCTCGTAGCGGACGATGCGGATCACCTCGTCGAGGTTGAGGTAGGCCACCATCAGGCCGTCGAGGATGTGCAGCCGGGCCTCGATCTTGGCCAGGCGGTGGCGGGCCCGGCGGACCAGCACGTCGCGGCGGTGGTCGAGGAAGGCGACCAGGGCGGTCTTCAGGCCCATCACGCCGGGCGTGCCGCGGGCGTCCAGGACGTTGAGGTTCACCGAGAAGCGGGTCTCCAGGTCGGAGAGCTTGAACAGGCTCTCCATCAGGACCTCGGCCTCGACGTTGCGGCTCTTGGGCTCGAGGACGAGGCGCACGTCCTCGGCCGACTCGTCGCGCACGTCGCCCAGCAGAGGGGCCTTCTTGGCGTCGATCAGCTCGGCCAGCTGCTCGATCAGGTCGGCCTTCTTCACCTGGTAGGGGATCTCGGTGACGACGATCTGGTAGGTCCCCTTGCCCAGGTCCTCCTTGGTCCAGCGCGCGCGCAGGCGCACGCCGCCGCGGCCGGTCTGGTAGGTCTCCAGCAGCGAGGCGGCGGGCTCGACGATCACCCCGCCGGTCGGGAAGTCCGGGCCCTGGACGTGGGCCATCAGCGCCTCGGTGGAGGCGTCGGGCTGGTCCAGCAGCAGGAGGCAGGCGTCGATCAACTCGCCGGCGTTGTGCGGCGGGATCGAGGTGGCCATGCCGACCGCGATGCCGGTGGCGCCGTTGGCCAGGAGGTTGGGGAAGCCCGAGGGCAGGACCACCGGCTCGGTGTCGGAGCCGTCGTAGGTGGGCCGGAAGTCGACCGCGTCCTCGTCGATGCCGTCCAGCAGGAGGGTGGCGGCGACTGTGAGCTTGGCCTCGGTGTAGCGCATGGCCGCGGCGTTATCGCCGTCGATATTGCCGAAGTTGCCCTGGCCGTCGACCAGCGGGTAGCGCTGGGCGAAGGCCTGGGCCATGCGCACCAGGGTGTCGTAGATCGACTGGTCGCCGTGCGGGTGGTAGCCGCCCATCACCTCGCCGACCACCTTGGCGCACTTGCGGGCCGCCGCGTCGGGGTTCAGCCGCATCTCGCGCATGGCATAGAGCACGCGCCGCTGCACGGGCTTGAGCCCATCGCGCACGTCGGGCAGCGCCCGGTCGGTGATCACGCTGAGCGCATAGGCCAGGTAGCGCCGGCTCAGCGCCTCGGAGAGCGGCTCGTCGATGATGCGGTCGGAAGGGCCGCCGGGGGTCTCAGGCGGAGGAGTGTCTAGGGCCATCCCGTCTCTCTAGCGCGATGGCGGATTCGCGTCGCGGCCCTGGGCGCCGCAGGCGCGCTGAATCGCACCACCAAGACCACCAAGAGGAAGACGACCGCCAAGACGCGAAGGACGCCAAGAAGGGCCCGCCGGGCCCTTGGTGGTCTTTGTGGTCTTGGTGGTCCCCCTTCTCCTTGGCGCTCTTGGCGTCTTGGCGGTGATCTTCGCGGCGCTTCGCGCCCTCAGAACGGCAAAGGCTGGAGGTCGGGCTCGACCCAGCCGCGCGCCGCAGGCGCGCTGAATCGCACCACCAAGACCACCAAGAGGAACCGCCAAGACGCCAAGGACGCCAAGAAGGTCCCGCCGGCCCCTTGGTGGTCTTTGTGGTCTTGGTGGTCGTTCCCTCTCCTTGGCGCTCTTGGCGTCTTGGCGGTGATCTTCGCGGCGCTTCGCGCCCTCAGAACGGCAGAGGCTGGAGGTCCGGCTCCACCCAGGCGCGCCTGGCGGCCGGACTGAACAGGACCGGCTTCGTCCAGTGGGCCAGCAGCCAGTCGGAGCGGCCGTGGGGGCTGGCCATCAGGGCGGCGAGGATCTCGCTCAGCGGCGCGTCCGGCCGGGCGGCAAGCCACGAGCCCGCGCAGCGCAGCGAGGCCTGGGTGATGGTCTCGTGGTAGCCCTCGGTGTCGGTGTTGGCGACGCCGGTGGCTTCGTTGTAGGCGCGGATCAGGGCCGGCATGTCGCGCGGCGCGTCGTACCCAGGTGCGGCGTGCAGCCACAGGCCCGCGGCGAAGTGGGCGGCGTGCGTCCACTCCGGCTTGGGCAGGCTGCGGTCGATCACGCCCGCGGCGATGCGGGCGATGTCGGCGTCGGTGAGGGGCGGCATGGTGGAGCTCCTTTGTCGAAGGGCCCCGGCGGGACGCATAGCGAAAACCCCGCCGAGGCGGGGTTTGCGGAAGGTCTGTCGTGAGGCTGGGCGGTTAGCCCAAGGGTCCCGGACAGGCGCGCGCAAACACCGCCGCGATGCGGCGCTGCTGTTGCTGGGCCTGGTTCGGTTTGGCGTGGGCCATGGCGGCGCTCTAGCAGACCGGTGTTCGGCGCGCAAATCGCCCCTCATGCTTAAGCCGCGATAATCATACGGCTTCATGGCGGCTTAAACGGGACCGGAGAGCTTCACCGTATGATGCTCTCGCCCCGCCGCCTGGATGTGAGAGCCTGGCTGACCCTCGCGACAGCCGGGCCCGCCGCCATGCTGTCGCTGGCGGCCGCCGCGACCCGGGAGGAGCCCGCCCGCTCGGCCGGCATCGGCGTGGCGCTGCTGCTGACGCCGTCGCTGGCCCTGGCGGTGAAGTCGCTGGAGCCGCGGGACGCGGAGTGGAACCGGCCGCTGGAGCTGGTGGCCTCGCGCGGCCGCGAGCGCACCCTGCTGAAGGCGTTCTGCCTCTCCACCACCTCGGCCGCGGGCGTGCTGATGGGCGTGCTGGCCGGCGCGCCGCTGTCGTCCCAGGCCATCGCCGGAGCGCTCAGCTTCACCGCCGCGCCGCTGTTCATAGCCGTCGGGCTCTATGGCCTAGAGGCGGCCGGCCTCGGCCAGACGCTCGCACAGCCAAACCCGCGCCGGCGGCAGCGGTCGGTTGAGGGGGCCGAAGATGAAGCTCTCGAGGAAATGCCCCGTCAGGGCGAGACCCGCGCCGACGTCGCCCGGCGCCAGGCGCGACTGCGCCGCGAGGAGGAATCCCGGAAGGGCCAGCAGGCGGTCCTTGTAGCGCTCGCCGGCTACCCGGCTGACAGCCCGCCCCGTCCGTGGACTGACGTAGATGAGTTCGTCGACGCTGCCGGTGGCGGCGCAGCGGCTGAGGTCCAGGCCGAAGCCGAGCTCCTGCAGGAGGCCGGCCTCGTAGCGCACGAAGACCGCGGGCCAGATGTCGGGGTCGGCGAAGGCGGCGCTGAGGGCTTCGAAGGCGAAGAAAGCCCCTGGGTGGGGCTCGCGTTCTGGGAGGGCGCCGGCGGCGACGCTGGCGGCGGCGGCGACGCCGGCCAGGGCCAGCGGGTCGTCGAAGAGGGCGCTTGGCCCCTCTCCCACCGGCTCCAGACTGGCGCTGCCCAGCTGGCCTTCCACTCGGGCCCGGTATCGCACGACCCCGCGGGCGCCGGCCTGGAGCAGCGGGCGGATGCGCCGCGAGGCCCCGCCGGCGACGTGGGCGGCGTAGCGGCCGTGACCGGCGGTGAGCAGCTCGACGATGGCGCCGCTCTCGCCGTGGGCGCGGGCGGAGAGCACGAAGGCGTCGTCCTCGAATTCCATCCCCGCAAGCTGGGCGAGCCCGAGCCCGAAATCCAGCCCCACCTGCCGCCCGCGTACGACGAGGCCGTCGCGGCGCTGAAGGCCCTGGTGGAGCGCTATCACCTGGACGTGGTGGCGACCGCCGATGGCTCGCTCATCACCCGCCCCGCCGCCTCGATCAGCGGCCGCCAGGACGGCTCCACCGCCAGCCCGAACACACCCGAGAGCGCCGCCTCGATGCCGTCGGCGTCCAACGTCGTCCTGCTGGGCAGGCCGCCCACCGGCCGCACCGTGAAGCGGTTGAAGAGGAGCGCGTAGCGCGCCTCCGGCGTGGTGCGCGCCGCCAAGAGGTTGTGGCGGAAGTGCGAGCTGGGGTGCTTGGAGGTCCACCAGTTGGCCATCTCGAAGTCGGCCTCCTCGCAGGGGTCCAGCGGCAGGTCCGAGGCCGGCAGCCAGTCCCCGTCGCGCAGCACCTCCAGGGTCACGCCGCCCGGGAACGGGGCCAGGCGGTAGGTGTCGTGGGGCGTCACCTGCTCCACAAACGGCTCCAGCCGCAGCGGGGCGGTCAGCACGCAGCCGCCGAAGCCCACGTCGGCGAGCCAGGACCGGCCCTCGATCTCCACGCGCGTGACCCGATGGGTGCGCGGCGGCGGCGGTCCCGGTGGGCGGCCCCAGCGCACGCGCGCGGCCAGCGGCGTCAGCTGGAACCCCAGCGCCTGCAGCGCCCGGAAGAAGAGGCTGTTCTGCTCGAAGCAGTACCCGCCCCGCCCCCGCCGGATCAGCTTGTCGTCGATGTCCGCGGGATCGAGGCTGATGTCGCGATCCAGCAGGCAGTCGACCGCCTCGAAGGTGATCGCCGCCGGATGCAGCTCATGCAGGGCCTGCAGCACCGGCAGGGTGGCCTCGCGCGGGCCTGAGTAGCCGATGCGGGCGAAATAGGCGTCGAGGTCGATCATGACCCAGACGTAGGAGGCCGCGGGCAGCGGTCAAGCCCGCCCTCCGCGACGCCGCCTCAGACGTCGAAGTCCAGGCCCACGTCGCCGTAGAACTCCCGTTTGTCGGCCCAGCGTTCGTCGACGGCCACGTGCAGGAAGAGGTGCACCGGGCGGTCGAGGAGTTCGATGAGCTCCTCGCGGGCCTTCTGGCCGATCCACTTCAGGGTCTGGCCGCCCTTGCCCAGGATGATCGGGCGCTGGCTCTCGCGCTCCACATAGATGGTCTGCTCGATGCGCACCCCGCCGTCCGCCCGCTCCTCGAACTTGGTGGTGTCGACGGCGGCGGCGTAGGGCAGCTCCTCGTGGACGCGCAGGTAGAGCTTCTCGCGGGTGATCTCCGCGGCCAGGAGGCGGGCCGGCAGGTCGGCGGTCTGGTCCTCCGGATAGAGCCACGGTCCCTCCGGCATCAGGGCGGCCAGGCGCGCCCGCAGATCCTCGACGCCCGAGCCGGTCTTGGCCGAGATCATGAAGGCTTCGGAATAGACCCCCGTCTCGAACAGCGCCTGGGAGACGCCCAGCAGGTCCTCGCGCTTGACCCCGTCGATCTTGTTGAGCGCCAGGATGGCCTTCTTGCCGGACGCCTTCAGCCCCTCGACGATGCTCTCCACGTCGGTTTTGGCCTTGCGGTCGGCCGGGCTGTCGTGGAGCTGGGCGGCCACATCCACCAGGTGGACCACCACCTCGGCGTCCTCGGCTCCGCCCCAGGCGGCGCGCACCATGGCGCGGTCCAGCTTGCGGCGCGGCTGGAAGATGCCGGGCGTGTCCACCAGCACGATCTGCGCCTGGCCGGCCATGGCCACGCCACGGACCGGGAAGCGGGTCGTCTGGACCTTCTGGGTGACGATCGAGACCTTGGTCCCGACGAGACGGTTGGTCAGGGTCGACTTCCCCGCATTGGGGGCGCCGATGATGGCGGCGAATCCGGCGCGCGTGGTCACGGGTGGTCCTTCAGGTGTTCGAGCATGCGGTCGGCGGCGAGCTTCTCGGCCTCCCGCTTGGAGCCGGCCTCGGCGGTGCGCGGCTCGACGCCCCTCACCCGCACCTCGACGGTGAAGCGGGGCTGGTGGGCCGGGCCTTGCTGGCCGATGACGACATATTCCGGGAACGGCAGGGCGCGGGCCATGGCCCACTCCTGCAGCCGGGTCTTGGGGTCCTTGGCGGGGCCGTCGAGGTCGCTGAGCGCCTCGGCCCAGAACTGACGCACGAAGGCGGCCGCTGCTTCGAAGCCGCCGTCGCGGTAGAGGGCGGCGATCATGGCCTCGCAGGCGTCGCCTAGCACACGGTCGTTGTCGCGCGCGCCGATCTTGGTGGCGCTGGCGTCGAAGCGCAGGGCCTCGGGCAGGCCGGCCGCACGGGCCGCGGCGGCGCAGGTCTGGTAGTTCACCAGCCCCGCCATCAGCTTGGAGAGCTCGCCCTCGGTCGCCTCCGGCAGGTCGCCCATCAGCCGCTCGGCGACGATGAGGTTCAGCACCCGGTCGCCCAGGAACTCCAGCCGCTCGTTGTCGCGCACCTTGGTCGCGCCCTTGCCGACGCTGGAATGGGTGAGCGCCCGCTCGAGCAGCTCCCGGTCGGCGAAGCGGTGGCCGATGCGACGCTCGAGCTCCTCGATCGCCGCCGTGCGCGCGTTCATTTCAGCAGCTTGAAGAAGCGGCTCGGCCGCGCGTCCAGCACCCAGGTCCAGGGCTTGAAGATGGTGGCGTCGGGCTTCCAGCTCAAAAGGATGATCTGCGCCTTGCCGACCAGGTTCTCGGCGGGAACGTAGCCGACGCCGCCGACCGCGGGGTTCACCCGGCTGTCGGAGGAATTGTCGCGGTTGTCGCCCATCATGAAATAGTAGCCGTCGGGCACCACATACACGTCGGTGTTGTCGAGCTCGCCGTCGGTCCCGAAGTCCTGGGTCACATAGGTGCGGCCGCTGGGCAGCTTCTCCTGGAAGCGCGCCACCTCGCGCATCACGCCGAAGCCGGTGTCGGTCTTCACCGGCGAGAGCGCCTCGCGCGGCACCTGCTGGTCGTTGAGGTAGAGCAGGCCCTGCTTCATCTGGATCCGGTCGCCCGGCAGGCCGATGACCCGCTTGATGTAGTCGGTGTGGCCGTCGCTGGGCAGCTTGAAGACCACGATGTCCCCGCGCTGCGGGCCGTGCATCAGGATGCGGCCATGGAACAGCGGCGGGCTGAACGGCATCGAGTGGCGCGAGTAGCCGTAGCTGAACTTCGACACGATGATGTAGTCGCCCTGGTAGAGGTTGGGCTCCATCGACGCCGACGGGATCGTGAACGGCTGGAAGAAGATCACCCGCAGCACCAGGGCGATGAGCAGCGCATAGACCACCGTCTTGACGATCTCGACCAGCTCCTTGGCGGCGCTGGGCTTCTGGGTGTCGGCGCTGTGCGCGGTTTGGCTCATGCGTGGTCCTTGGCGGCACGGCGTGCCGAAGCGGGGAGTTGCGTAGACGCTGGACACGCGATGAGCAAGATCGGCGCCCGCGGCATGTGGCCTGCGCGGGCCGGATCGTTCCGCCCGGCGCAAGGCAGGTTTGCGCGAACTGGCCCCGTGACAGCGCGCCGAACGCACCTAGGTGAGAGCGCATGACCCGCGATTCCCTGCCCCCGCTGCACCTGTTGCTCGCGCTCGCCGTGGTGGCCGTGTGGGGCACCAACTTCGTGGTCATCAAGTGGGGTCTGGGAGCGTTTCCCCCGCTCACCTTCGCGGCCCTGCGCTTCACCTTCGCGGTGCTGCCGGCGGTGTTCTTCCTGAAGCGGCCCAAGGTGGGCTGGCGCAACCTGATCCTCTACGGCCTGGCCATCGGCACCGGCCAGTTCGGCCTGCTGTACATCGCCATGACCAGCCTGATCTCGCCGGGACTGGCGAGCCTCGTCGTCCAGGTGCAGGCGTTCTTCACTATTGGCCTGGCCATGCTGATCGCCGGCGAGCGGGTGAAGGGCTTCCAGGTGGCCGCCCTCGCCCTGGCGGCGGCGGGCCTGGCCTGGCTGATGGCCCACGCCAACGCCGACGCGACGCCGCTGGGCGTGGTGCTGGTGCTCGGGGCGGCCCTGGGCTGGGCCATCGGCAACACCGCGACCCGGGCGGCGGGGCCGGTCAACATGCTGAGCTATGTGGTCTGGGCCAGCATCTTCTCCGCCCCGCCCCTGTTCGTCCTGGCCCTGGCGGTGGAGGGCTGGCCGGCCATGTCGCACGCCGTCACCCACGCCGGCCCCGCGGCCTGGGCCTGTGTCCTGTGGCAGTCGGTGGGCAACACCATCTTCGGCTACACCGCCTGGGGCTGGCTTCTGGCGCGGCACCCGGCGGCGACCGTGGCGCCGCTGGCGCTGATGGTGCCGGTCTTCGGCATGGGCGCCTCGGCCCTCCTGCTGGGCGAGCCGCTGGCGGCGTGGAAGCTCGTGGCTGCGGCCCTCGTCCTCTCCGGCCTGGCGATCAACACGCTGTGGCCGCGGTTCGCGGCGCGGCGGGCGGTGGGCGCGGCATAGGCGGCAGCCGGCGGCGGCCATCGCATTTGAACCGCAGAGATCGCGGAGATGCGCGGAGCATCCGCCGCAATTCCCAATCTCCGCGGATCTCTGCGATCTCCGCGGTTGAAAATTACCGCCGCAGCCCGTTCACCAGGCGCTCCAGGGCGTCCACACAGTCGGCGGCGTCGGCCTGACCCTGGGCGGCCGCCATCGCCGCCTCGGTCATGGCGCCCAGCAGCAGGCGCGCCATGGGCGCCGTCGGCTGCGGCGCAATCAGCCCATCCGCCATGGCCCGCTCCAGGATCGCCGGCAGGCTGGCCCCGAAGTGGCGCGCATCGATCTCCCGCCAGCGGGTCCAGCCCAGCACCGCCGGCCCGTCCTCCAGCAGGATCCGGTGGATGTCCGGGCTGCTGGTGGCCGCGAAATAGGCCCGCGAGCCGACCGTCAGCATGGCCAGCACGTCGGGCGCCCCGAGCGCAGCGCGGGCGACCTCCGCCGCGACCTCCTGCGAGACCGCTTCCAGCACCTCGGCGAACACCGCCTCCTTGGTGGGGAAATGGTGGTAGACCGCGCCCTTGGCCACGCCGGCCTCGGCGGCGATGCGGTCCACGCTGGCGGCCGCGAAGCCCTCTGTCGCGAACAGCCGGCGGGCTGCGAGGAGGATCCCCGTCCGCGTCGCTTCGCGCCGTTCCGCCTGCCGCGCCATGCGCAAGCGCTAGCAGCGCAACGCCCGTCCGCCAATTCATATATTGACCTCCAGTCGGTTTTTGCCGACCATCAGTCGGTTTCTGGAGTACATCATGCCGTCCCAAGCCGCCGTCGACGCCTTCGTCGCCCACGTCCTCAGCGAAGACCACGTCGGGGCCATCGAGGCCTGGTACGCCGAAGATGCGACCATGCAGGAGAACCAGGAGCCGCCGCGCATGGGGCGCGACGCCCTGGTGGCCCATGAGCGCCAGACGCTGGCCGCCGTCGCCGGCGTGAAGACCGAACTCCTGGCCCCGCCCCTGGTCGGCGGCGACCAGGTGGCCATCCGCTGGCGCTTCACCTTCACCACCCGATCCGGCCGCGAGCTGGCCCAGGAGGAGGTCGCCTGGCAGACCTGGAGGGGCGAAAAGATCTGGCGCGAGACGTTCTTCTACGACGCCGGGCAGCGCCGGGGGCGCTGAGCGCCGGTCAAAATTGTACAGTCCCCGCGGGGCCCACGGCCGCGTACCACGACGGCTGCGGCGGGCGATGCGTGGGGGCGCGACATGGACATTCATCACGGGGGCCGGGCGGCCGCGGGCCTTGGGGTCCTGGGAGCCCTGGGGGTCCTGGCGCTGGGGCTGTTCCTGGCGGGCCCCGCCGCGGCGGGCGGCTATAGGACGCCCAGGACCTGGTTCGGAGCCCCGGACCTGCAGGGGACCTGGTCCAACGCCTCGATGACGCGGCTGACCCGTCCGCCTGAAGCCAAGGTGCTCGTGGTCGGCGAGGCCGAGGCCGCAGCCCTTGAGGCGGCCATCGCTGCGCGGCGGGCGCACCCTGCCGACGACGCGCTGGGCCAGACGGAATCGGAATGGCGCGACCAGGGCAAGTTCGCCCGCCTGCAGGGCCAGGTGCGAACCTCCTGGATCGTCAGTCCCGAGAACGGCCAGCTGCCCTACTCCGCCGCCGGCAAGGCCCTCATGGCCCGGTGGAGCGCCGACCAGCCCTCGGACGGCCCGGAGCAGCGGCCCCCGTCCGAACGCTGCCTGATGGCCGCGTGGGGCGCGGCCGGCCCGCCGATCCTGAACCCGGCCTACGCCGACGGCTACCAGATCGTGCAGACCCGCGAGGCGGTGGTGATCGTCTCCGAGGTCAACCACGAGGTCCGCATCGTGCGCCTGGGCGGGGGCCACCTCCCGGCCGACGTACGCCAGTGGGGCGGCGACTCGGTCGGCCACTGGGAAGGCGAGACCCTGGTGGTGGAGACCCGCGGCTTCCATCTCGAGGAGGTCTACCGCCAGCCGATCTTCGTCATGTCGCCGGACGCCAAGGTCACCGAGCGTTTCACCCGCGTGGCGAAGGGCGAGCTGAAGTACGCCTTCTCGGTGGAGGACCCGGCCGTGTTCAGCCAGGTCTGGCGCGCCGAGATGCCGTTCGTGGCCAGCACCACCCCGCTCTACGAATACGCCTGCCACGAGGGCAACTATTCCATGGCCAACATGCTGGGCGGCGCCCGCCGCGAGGAGGCCGACGCAGCGGCGGCGAAGGCCGCCGGCCCCGGACGCTAAGCCGCCTCCGCCCGCGCCTTCACCCGCTGCAGGCCGCCTTGCATGAGCTTGGCGTAGGCCCCGTCCAGCAGCGCGGCCTTGAGCAGGCGGTTGCCGAGGCCGCCCAGCAGGCCCGGGAAGCGGTTTCGGCGCAGGGCGAAGCTGTACGACCAGCGGGCGCGGGTGCGGTCCGGGCCGTCGGCGGCATAGCGGAACTCCGCCAGGGCGTAGTGGATCGGCCGGGCCGCGGGCGTGGAGTAGTTCCAGACCACATAGCTGAACCGGTAGAGCGCGGCCGTGCGCTCATAGTCCACGATCTGCTCGGTGATGGTCGTGCCGTCCGAAAGGAAGACCAGATGGCGTGACCCCGGCTGGCCGTAGCCGCCCGCCGTCAGGTCGTGCTCGCCGATCACGCCCGGAAGGCCCGCGGTCGCCTGCACCAGCTCGGTGAGGGGCATTGCGTCCACCGCGGCCAGCACCTGGGCCAGCGGCCGCTCGATCACCACCTCCTCCACCCGCGTCGCCATGCCGGACACGGGCCCGATCGGCGGATGCGGCGTGTCGACGAAGCCGGGCGGCGGCTGGAAGGTCTGGCTCATGGGGCCATCAGTCGCCATGGCCGCGCTCGATGCAAGCCTGGTCGGAGCCCGGGCTAGAGCGGCAGGGCCTCGATGATCACGAAGGCCTGGGCGTAGGGATGGTCGTCGGTCAGGCTGAGGTGGATCACCGCCTTCATCCCGGGCGGGGTCATCTCCTCCAGGCGCTCCAGCGCGCCGCCGGTGAGCGCCATGGTCGGCTGGCCCGAGCGCAGGTTGATCACCCCCATGTCGCGCCAGAAGACGCCGCGGCGCATGCCCGTGCCCAGGGCCTTGGCGCAGGCCTCCTTGGCCGCGAAGCGCTTGGCGTAGCTGGCCGCCGCGTCCGCCTTGCGGTCGGACCGCGCGCGCTCCAGCTCGGTGTAGACCCGCTCCTTGAAGCGGTCGCCGAAGCGGTCGAGCGACGCCTGGATGCGGCGGATGTCGCTGAGGTCGGAGCCGAGACCCAGGATCACGAGGACACCCTCATGCGGCGCGGGTGCTTCGGGCTTCGTCCATCAGCGCGCGCATTCGCTGGATGGCGGGACCCAGGCCGATGAAGATCGCCTCGCCGATCAGGAAGTGGCCGATGTTCAGCTCCATCAGCTCGCCGATCGCCGCGACGGGCTTGACGGTCTCGTAGTCGATGCCGTGGCCCGCATGGACCTCCAGCCCCATGCGATGGGCCTCGGCGGCGGCTTCCTTGAGCTGGCCCAGCAGGGCCTCCGCCTGGGGTTTGCGCTCACGCACGGCCTGGCAGTAGGCGCCGGTGTGCAGCTCGATCACCTGGGCCCCGACGGCCCTGGCCGCCGCCACCTGGGCCAGGTCAGGATCGATGAAGCACGAGACGCGGATGCCCGCCTCGACTAGGCGGCGCACCGCCGGGGCGATGCTGTTCTGGCCGCGGACCACGTCGAGGCCGCCCTCGGTCGTCACCTCTTCGCGCCGCTCCGGCACCAGGCAGGCGGCGTGCGGCCGGTGGGCCAGCGCGATGGCCTCCATCTCCGGCGTCACGGCGCACTCGAAGTTGAGCGGCCGCCCCCGCCGGCGGCAGATGACCGCCAGGGCGTCGATATCGGCGTCGGAGATGTGGCGGCGATCCTCGCGCAGGTGGGCCGTGATGCCGTCGGCGCCGGCGGCCAGGGCCATCTCGGCCGCCCGCACAGGGTCCGGATAGCCCTCCCCGCGCGCGTTGCGCACCGTGGCTACGTGGTCGATGTTGACGCCCAGCCGCAGTCTCGTCATGCGCCGGCTCCCCTCATGCGCGCAGTCGCTTCGAGCCCGGCTCCTCCGCCGGCAGCGCCGCCAGCTCCGGCGGCAGCTGGTCGGCGGGATAGGACGGCACGTCGACGGTCGCCAGGGCCACTAGCGGGAAACCTACCTCGGCCTTGCCGCCAGAGCGGTCGACGATGCAGGCGCAGCACAGCACCTGGCCGCCCGCCTCGGCGATCGGCTCCACCGCCTCGCGGAACGAGCCGCCGGTGGTGATCACGTCCTCGATCACCACGACCTTGGCCCCCGGCCGGATCGCGAACGCCCGGCGCAGGCGGAACTTGCCGTCCTCGCGCTCCACATAGAGGGCCGGAACGCCCAGCCAGCGGGCCGTTTCGTAGCCCGGAATGATGGCGCCGACCGCCGGCGAGACAATCACGTCGGGCTTGCCGAACTGCGCCTCGATCTTCTCCGCCAGCGCCTTGCACAGCCGCGCCGTGCGCTCAGGGTACTGAAAAACCAGATTCTTCTGCAGGAACATGGGGCTGTGCCGGCCACTGGCGAGGATGAAGTGGCCCTCGCGCAGCGCGCCTGCGCCGCGGAATTCGTCAAGAACTTCGTCCGTGTTCATCCGCGTTGGCTTCCTGGCAACCCTTCCATGGCAGGATGCATCTACCGCCGAAGAAGCGGGCCGCCAACCAATGGCGGACGGGACCCGTGATGGACGCCAGACGATACCCCGCCGGCGGTGCGCCACCGCCGCCTAAGATGACCCCCGCTGCGCAGGCCCGTGTCTGGGCCTCGGTGGCCGCGCGCATCGAGGAGATGGCCGAGTCGCGGCCGGCCGGGACCGTCCAACTGCCCATCCCCACCCGCCACGTCTTCCCCCAGGACTTCCCGGAGGGCCTGAAGCCCCGCCTGCGCCTGTTCCTCAGCGTCGACCTGGTGGGCTCGACCTCCTACAAGCAGTCGCGGTCGGTGTGGAGCCCGGAAATCCTGAGCTTCTACCGTAACTTCGACTACGCTCTTCAAGCACAGTACCGGGCCTTCAGCGAGGGCCACCGGACCGCCCTGCCCGCCCCCGAGTTCTGGAAGAGCAACGGCGACGAACTGCTCTACGTCTGCGAGCTGCAGAACCTCAGCCACGCCCACGCCGTGATCCACCTGTGGCTGGCGGCGCTGAACGACTACCGCGCCATGGGCGGCGATGCGGCCAAGCCGATGGACGTGAAGTCCACCGCCTGGATCGGCCTCTTCCCCGCCCCGAACGCGGAGATCTTCTTCCGCCGCGGCGCGCCGCCCCCGCTCAGCGCCGCGGGCGACCCGATGCTGGCCCAGGCCGACATCCGCGACGAGTGGTACGCCAACCCCAACAACCCCGCGATCACCCGCGATTTCGTGGGCCCCTCCATGGACACCGGCTTCCGGCTCACCTCCTGGGCGACGCCGCGGCGGATGATCGTCTCGGTGGACCTGGCCTTCCTCCTCACCGGCGCCTACACGCGCGGCGTCGGGCCCCTGCGCCTGCACTTCTCGGGCAAGGACAAGCTGAAGGACATCATCGGCAACCAGCCCTATCCCACGATCTGGATCCCGGTCGGCGACGAGCGCGAGCGCCCCGTTCCGGACGGCCGGCGCGCCGACGGCATCTCCACCGACCGCCAGACCATCCGCGGGCACTGCGAATCGATCATCGAGCAGAACTACCGCTCGATCACCCCGCTGTTCCTGGCCGGCGCCCGGCACGAGGACTTCGACTGGGTCCCGCCCTACATCCTCAACAGCATCCTGCGCCAATGGCAGGACGAGGTCCGCTACCGCACCGAAGTGACCAAGGTCGTGCTGCTGGACTAGGGCCTGGGCTCAGGCGCTATCCAATGAAGATCCAGCCGGGCGGCAATGTGGATAGTTGCGTGCCCACCAATGTCATCTGGTCGCCATTGCCCATGTCGATGACCGTGTCTGCGCCAATCTGCTGGACTGTGTAGGCGGTTCCCGGATCCAGTTGCACGCGGTCGCCGTCGGCGATGCTGAAATCGAGAACGCGGTCGAGACCGGCGCCGCTGAAGCTATGGAAGATATCGGCGCCCGATCCACCTCTCATCGTGTCATTGCCGCGATCGCCTGACAGGAAGTCGGCGCCGGCCCCGCCCGTCAGGCTGTCGTCGCCCTGGCCGCCGCGCACGATGTCGTTGCCGCTGCCGCCGCTGCACGTGTCGTTGCCCAGGTTGCCATAGACGAGGTCGTCGCCGGAGTCGCCGTAGAGGACGTCATTGTCCTTGCCGCCAACCACCCAATCGTTGCCGGGCCCGCCGGAGGCGCTGTCATTGCCCATGTTGCCGTTGATGTCGTCGAAGCCGGAACTTCCGACGATCAGATCATCGCCTTCATCGCCACGCAGATAGGTTGATCCCCCGGCGCCGGCCATGACCACGTCGTTCCCGGCGCCCGCGGAGATCGTGGACCCCGTATTGGCGCCGAGGATCACGTCGTCACCTGACGTGGGCGCGCCCCCGGCCTGGACCACCGCGATGGTGTAGGAGCCTGTGTCGGTCGCGTCGAAAGCGCCCGCCTCAAGGTAGAAGGTCCCGCTCTGTGTTGGCGTGAACAGGATACCGGAGTCGGAGATCTCAGAGGGCGCGATGTCGTCGTTGAACGCTATCGCCCGGCCGTCGGAATCGTAGAGGGCGAGGTAGGGGTCCTGAAGCGTGCCGCCCCCGGACGGGCCGATCTCCAAAATGGCATAGGTGGTCCCCGCCGTGAGATCGGCTTTGAACCAATCGATATCGCCCGCGAACTGCAGATTGCCGGTCACCGGGCGGCCCACCGTCTCGACGCCAAAAGGATGCGCCGTGTCGGAGAACCCGTCGGCGAAATCGTCGGCGGGCGTGGGCGCCTCGCTGACCGAGAGGTTGTAGGCGCCCGTGACGCTGTCTGCATACGCCCGCGCATCGATATAATAGGTCCCGTCAGCGTGCGCATTGAACGCCACGACCAGGTGCGAAGCGTCCGCCGCGGTCACAAAGTAGTTCGCAAAATTGTTGGAGGCGTCCTGCAGGGTCAGGTCGAGGTTGGCGAGCGGGTGGGCGCCCGGCTGACCGACGAGCGTGATCGTGTAGGTGAAGCCCGCGCGCAACTGGAGGCGGAACCAGTCGCGATCGCCGACATAGTCAATCACGCCGCTGACGGTCTGCCCCGCCGCGATCTGCCCCATGGGGTGGGCGCCGTCCGCGATGACGTCGGCATAATCGTCCGCGGGCATCACGATGGGCGCCGCCGGCGTCCAGCCCAGCACGTCAAGGATGCGCAGGTCGAGCGGTGTTGTCACCGCCCCGACGCCGGGCGAGCCGGCCCCGAAGGCGTCGGTGTAGGTGTAACCCCAATCCGCGAGGTCGGCGCCCTCGTAACGGCCTGAGGGATCGAGCGAGGGGTTGTAGGCCCGCGCCGAAACGTGCGTCGGATCGAAGCCAAAATAGGTGGCGGCGCCGTCGGCGCCTCCTGTGTAGTCGCGCAAGCCCGTCGCGGTGAACCGGAAGAGATCCATCGGGGCCCAGGCCCCCAACCGCAGGCCAACGCCCAGCGAACCCAGCCGGCCGAACACGCCCTCGGTGAGCTCGTGGACCATGGCGCCGACGACATCCCCTCCGAACTGCCATGGGGCGTCGGAATTCAGCGCCACGACATCATCGAAGGTCGCGGCGATGCCGGTCGGCAGATTCAATGCGGCCGCCTGGGCCGTCGGGATGAGGAAGAATGCGCCCTGGCTGGCATCCGCCGCCGGGAGGCCGGCCACGGCGAGCTGATCGTCGGCCGTCGTCGCATGGGTGCGCAGCGCACCGACCAGCGCGTCGTAGCTTACCGCCGTCAGCGACGGGCGGTTACTGGCGAGGGTGTAAGGGCCGAGCGAGGCGTAGTCGAAATCAAGGCGAACTGTGACCGCATTGGTGAACGCACCCGCGAGCAGTTGCTCGGCGTTGATGATCGCTGTTCGGTAGTCGGCGCCGACGCTGGGTTCGTAGGTGTTGATGAAGACCAGGCCGCTCCCCGGCGTGGTCACGGTCTCACTCGCGAATGGCATTACGCGGCCGCCCCCAACAGCCAAGCTTATGGAGCCTGACGCCGTGCAGGGTTGTCAACCGCCGGCTGTAAACGCCAGCCGATCGCGTCGGGCCGTGCCTCCCCTTCGCATTAAGGGAGGGACAGGACGATCCCCTGCCCCTGATGCTCAGGGAGCGACGTCAGCTCTCGCCCTTGGTCCGTTCCACCTCTTCGACGCTGGGATTGGCGCGCAGGGCCGCAGAGATGTGGGTCAGGTGGCGGGCGTCGTTGACGTCGACGTCGATATCCACGTCGAAGAAGTCGCTCTGGCGGTGGTGCATGCGCAGGTTGACGATGTTGCCGCCGGCCTCGCCGATGATGGTGCAGACCTGGCCCAGCACACCGGGCGCGTTGCGGATGGTGGCGGTGAGGCGGGCGCGGGCGATGGCGTTGCGCTCGGCCTCGGGCGTCCACTGCAGGTCGCGCCACAGCTCCTCGCGGTCCTCGTATTCGGCCAGCTTGGCGCAGTCGATGGTGTGGACGGTGAGGCCCCGGCCATCGCTCTCCAGGATCCCGACGATGCGGTCCCCCGGCACCGGCGAGCAGCAGGGGCCGAAATGCAGGCTCACCCCTGGGGTCAGCCCGCCGCCGCGCACGTAGAGCCGGGCCGTCTTGCCGTCCTGGATCAGCTGGCGGGCGTTGGCGGCCTCGCGCTCGGCGGCCTTGAGGCCCGGGAACACAGCCTCCAGCACCTGGGCCGGCGGGGCGCGCCCGCGACCGACGGCGTCGAACAGGTCCTCCTCGCTGGCCACCGCGAAGCGGTCCAGCGCCGGGCGCAGCGAGACGTCCTTGCGGGTCTTCCCCGCGGCCTCGAACATCTGGTCGACGGTGGCCCGGCCCAGGCGAATGAACTCCTCGCGCTCGGTCTGGCGGATGTGGCGGCGGATGGCCGAGCGGGCGCGGCCGGTGACGGTGAGCGAGCGCCAGTCCGGCGGCACCACCGGCTTACCGCCGCGGATCACCTCGACCACGTCGCCGTTGGAGAGCGCCGTCCGCAACGGCTTCAGCTCGCCGTTGATCTTGGCCCCGATGGTGGTGTCGCCGATGTCGGTGTGCAGGGCGTAGGCGAAGTCCAGCGGCATGGCCCCGCGCGGCAGGCTGACCAGCTGGCCCTTCGGCGTGAACACGAACACCTGGTCGAGGTACATCTCGAGCTTGGCGTGCTCGACCAGCTCCTCGGCGTCGCCGCCGTGCTCCAGCACCTGGACCAGGTGGCGCAGGTTGACCAGCGGGTCACGCCCGCCAGCGGCCTTCTGGTGCTCTACGTCGAAGCCGTAGGACTGGTTCTTGTAGCGCCAGTGGGCGGCCACGCCCTCCTCGGCCACCAGGTCCATGGCCTCGGTGCGGATCTGCATCTCGATGCGCATGCCGCGGTAGCCCACCACCGTGGTGTGCAGGGACCGGTAGTTGTTGCGCTTGGGCGTGGAGATGAAGTCCTTGAACCGCTCCGGCACGCTGGGCCACGCGCGATGGATCACGCCCAGCGCCCGGTAGCAGTCGTCCTCGGTGTCGACGATCACGCGGAAGGCGTAGATGTCGGAGAGCTGGGAGAAGCCGATCGACTTCCTCTGCAGCTTGCGCCAGATCGAATAGGCGCTCTTCTCCCGGCCATAGACCCGCGCCGGCACGCCCGCGGTCTCCAGGCGGCTGGCGATCTCCTGGCTCACCGCCGAGACCGCCCCGCCCTGCTCGCTGCGCAGGACCTCGAGGCGGCGCAGGATGGCGTTGCGGCCCACCGGGTTCAGATGGGCGAAGGCCAGCTCCTCCAGCTCCTCGCAGATCCGGTGCACGCCGATGGAGCGCGCCAGGGGCCCGTAGATGTCGAGGGTCTCGCGGGCGATCCGCTCGCGCTTGGCGGCCTGCTTGATGAAATGCAGCGTCCGCATGTTGTGCAGCCGGTCGGCCAGCTTCACCAGGAGGACGCGCACGTCCTTGGAGATGGCCAGGATGAATTTCCGCAGGTTCTCGGCCTGGCGCAGGTGCTCCTGGGAGAGCTCCAGCTTGGAGAGCTTGGTCACGCCCTCCACCAGCTCGGCGATCTCCGAGCCAAACAGCTCCTCCACCTTCTCGCGGGTGGCGTCGGTGTCCTCGATCACGTCGTGCAGCAGGGCCGTGACGATGGTCTCGGTGTCCAGCCGGTAGTCGGTGAGGATGCCCGCCACCTCGATGGGGTGGGCGAAATAGGGGTCGCCCGAGGCCCGCTTCTGCGAGCCGTGCTGGCGCATGGCGTAGACATAGGCGCGGTTAAGCAGCGCCTCGTCGGCCGTGGGATCGTAGGAGCGGACCTTCTCGATCAGCTCGAACTGGCGAAGCATGCGCGGGCGCGCGGCGCCGGGAGGCGGCGCCGCAGGCTCGGAATTCGAAACGTCCTTGGGGAGGGCGGCGGTTGCGGGCGCCGCCTCTTGTGTCAGCGGGTCTGCGCCTTCTGGGCTCAGTACCGCTCCTCCTGGCCGCCGTCGCGGTCGCTCTGCAGGGCGCGGACCAGCTCCAGCTCGCTCATCTGCATGTGGGTCGGGTCGGCCAGCAGGGCGAGGGTTTCGGCCTCTTCCTCGGCTTCCGAACGCTCGTCGACGCGCTGCAGCGTGCCGATCAGGTTCTCCCGCAGCTCCTCGGCGTCGACCACGTCGTCGGCGATCTCGCGCAGGGCCACCACCGGGTTCTTGTCGTTGTCGCGGTCCACGGCGATCGCGGCGCCGGCCGAGATGGCGCGGGCGCGATGGGCGGAGAGCAGAACGAGCGAGAAGCGGTTGGGCACCTTCTCAATGCAGTCTTCGACGGTGACGCGAGCCATGGAGTCTCTCAGGGAGGGGGATAGAACCCGCTAAAATAGAGCGTTGGACCTGATTGTGCAACGCCGCAAAGGCCGCAGCGCCCGATGGACGGCGCTCAGGCGGGCCCGCGCGGGACGAAGACGAAATCGCCGAAGACGTGGCCCCCGTTGTCGAGGGCCGAATAGGTAGGCTGCTGCGGGTCGGGAAGGTCCTGGTCGCCGAGCAGGACGCCGGTGGCCGCGGCGATGACCCGGGTCACCAGCCGGTTGTAGATCTCCTCGCTGGTGATGACGTCGCTGTTGGCCTTCAGCACGTCGATCAGGGCGGCGGCGAAGACCGAGTGGTGGCCCGGCCCGCCCCCGTCCAGCACCGGCTCCAGGCGGCCGGAGGTGAGCACGTTGCGGGACTGCTTGTGGGCCATGCCGATCAGGTAGTCGGCGGAGTTCTCGTCGGCCTCGGCCGGCCGCTGGGCCCGGCTCACCGTCTGGCTGAGGAGGCCGGAATAGCAGGAGTCCGCCACGATCAGCACCTTGCGGGCGGCCATGCGCGCCACCTGGTAGGTGATCTCCTGGTTGCTGATCTGGCTGGCGGAGCTGCCGAATTCGGCGTCCACCGGCAGCCAATAGCCGCGGTCGCCGCCGTTGCGGACCTTCTCCATCCCGCCGTGGCCGGCGTAGTAGATCAGCAGCGTGTCGTTTTCGTTCAGCTTCTGGCTGAGGATGTCCAGCTGCCGCAGGATCTCGGCGCGGGACTTGTCGAGCATCACCGTGACGTTGAAGCCGTAGCGGCTCTGCAGGACGGTCCCCAGCTGCGTCACGTCATTGGTCGGGGTGTCCAGCTTCGGAAGCTTGGGATCCCGGTAGTTCGACTCCCCGATCAGGATCGCGTAGCTCTGGTTGAAGCCGAACTTCGAGGACGCCCACATCCGCGACGGCTGCGCCTGGGCGTGGACCGTGGTGGCCGGCACGTTGCGGTAGCCGGTGGCGACCTTGGCCTCCAGCGCCTTGACCCGCGCCTCGCGCGCCGCCAGCGCCGCTTCCCGCGCGGCCAGGTTCGGCGTCGACGTCGCGCCGTCCGCCTTCGCGCGCACGCTCTCCTGCTTCAGGTTGGCGACCTCGGCCGCCAGGCTGGCGCTCCGGGCCTGGGCGGCGTCGTAGTCGCGCTGCATCTGGGCGGTGCGGCCCTGGGCTTCCGAGAGCCGCGCTTCGCTCGCCTTCAGGCGGGCGTCGCGCGCGTCGAGGTCGGACTGCACCTTGGCGAGCTGGGCGGAAGCCGCGGCCGCTTCGGCCCGGGCCCGCGACAGCTCCGCGTCGCGAGCCTGGCCGGCCCGCTGCGCTGCGGCGATCTCGGCCTTGCGCGCCGCGGCGTCGGCCCGCACCTGGTCCAGTTCGCGAGCCTGGCGGTCGTAGTCGGCCTGGGTGGCGCGCAGCCGGGCCGCGGCGGCCGCGTCGTCGGCATGGGCGGCGGCGTGCGCCTGCTGGTCGGCCAGTCGCGCCTGGGCGGCGCCCAGATCGGCCTCACGCGCCTGGAGCCTGGCCAGGGTGTCGGTGAGGCGGGCGTTGGCGGCGTCGGCGAGCTTGCGCGCCTGGGCGGCGTCCGCCTCCAGGAAGGCCACCCGGCCCTGCTGGTCCGGAAGCTGGCTGCGCATGGCGGCGAGCTGCGCCTGCATGCGCTGGCGTTCGGCCAGCATCTGCGCGCGCTCGGCCTCCGCGGCCTTCAGCTGGGCCGTCAGCGGGGCGGCGGTCTTCGTGGCGGCGGCCTTCGCGTTGGCGAGGTCGGCGGCCAGCTGGGCGGCGCGGGCGTCCGCGGCCTTGAGCTGGGCGGTGACCTCGGCCAACTGGCGCTGGGTGGCCATGTCCGGCGTCGGGACCGGCGTCGCCGAGCTGGCCCGACCCAGCTGTCCCCGCGCCTTGTCCAGGGCCGCGCGCTCCTGGGCCAGCTCCGCGCGCGCCGCGAGAAGCTCGCGCGACAGGCTCTCGGAATCGGCGCGCGCCGCCTCGTACTTGGCGTTCACCTTCTGCAGCATCCCGGCATCGCCCGCGAACTCCGCCGGCGGCAGTCCCGTCGCCCGGCGATAGAGCGCCACCGCCTTCTGCGCATCCTTGGGCACGCCCAGGCCCCGCTCATACAGCTGGCCCAGGTCGATCATCGCCTGCGGATAGCCCTGGTCGGCGGCCTTCTGGTACCAGCCCGCGGCCTGGCCATAGTCCGGCTCGCGGCCGAAGCCGTCGGCGTAGATGCGTCCCACATAGGCCTGGGCCTTGGCATCGCCCCCCTGGGCGGTGGGCAGCCACACCCCCAGGGACGATTCAAACGTGGCCCGGTCTGCGGCGACATACTCACCGCCGCGGATCTCGCAATTGGTGGCCGAGGTCCGGACGGGCCGGCGCGGAGTCAGGAAGGTCGTCGCGCGCCCAAGCTTGCGGACCTGGCCGGGCAGCAGGCAGTCGACCACCATATAGGCCTCGGCCGACAGCACCCCGTCGGCCGCGCGGACTGGCGCGCCGACGCCGGACGCCAGCAGCCCGAACGTGGCCAGTCCCAACGCGGCCGGGGACGCGCCCCACAGCTGTCTTGCGCCTCGTCGCATGCCCCGCACTCCCGACGGCGACTTCGGAGCCAGGCCGAAGAGCGAACGTCGTTCCCCGCAAGGTGCCGCAAATCGGGCGATCTAGGAAGCAATCTCGCATATCCCCGCACAATGAATATCGTTCGTCGGATCGCGTTCGTTAAGGCTGGACGTGGTGGCTGACGGTGTCAGAGTGCCCCCCAACGACTGGGAATGGGGGTTCACCGGCCATGGTTACGCTATCTGCGCGCCGCGGAGCGTTTGCGCTCCTCATCTGCGTCTCGATCGCCACCGCGACGGGCGCGTGGGCCCAGGTGGCCCCTTCGCCCAAGACCGGCGCGCTGATCACGGCGGCCCAGGGCAACCCGCAGTTCCAGAGCACCGCCGCCTACATCGGCGCGCTGTGCCCCAACCTGACGCCCGGCACCGACCTGCGGCTGCGCTGCGCCGGGGCGTTGAACGCCTCCACCGACGCGCCGCCCCTGGCCACGATCGCCCTGGGCTCGATCACCCCCGAGGAGCTGCTGTCCCAGAGCGGGGCTGTGGACGGGGCGATCGCGCCGGCCACCAACGCCGTGGCGGGGCGCCTGTCCGCCCTGGGCCGGGTCGGCTTCCGCGGCGGCGTCGCCGCGCTCTACCGCCCGGTCGCCCTGGCCAGCAACGGCGACACCGCCGGCGTGGGCGGCTTCAGCCCGTCTCGCCTGCAGGGCTTCTTCAACGTGAGCGGCGGGTCGGGCAATCGCGACCACGACACCTACGAAGCCGGCTACGACTTCGACCAGGGCTCGATCACCGGCGGCGGCGACTACCGGTTCTCGGATGCCTTCACGGCCGGCGTGTCGCTGAGCTACGGCAAGACCGACGTCAATTTCGACGCCAGCGGCGGCAAGATGCACGTCAAGACCACCGCCGGGGCCGCCTACGGCCTCTGGAGCGTCAGCGACCGGCTGCAGATCAGCGGCCTGATCTCCTACGGCCACGTGCGCTACTCCAGCTACCGCAACATCAGCTACGTCGAGAGCGCCACCTCGGTGATCAACCGGGTCGCGTACAGCAAGGCGCGCGGCCACCAGTGGGAAGGGACCGTCACGGCGACCTACGCCCTGCCCGCCTCCGACGGCTGGTCGTTCGGCCCCTCCCTGGCGCTCAGCGCCGCCACGCTGCACCTGAAGGCGTTCGACGAGACCGGGGCCGGGGGCCTCGACCTGTCGTTCCCCACCCAGACCACCAAGAGCCTGCAGGTCATCCTCGGGTTCGATGCGTCCAAGGCGATCAGCGCGCCCTGGGGCGTGGTCACGCCCTATGGCCGCGCCCAGGCCATCTATGAGACCAAGGACGACCGCCGGACCGTTGCGGTCCGCTACACGGCCGACACCACCGGCTTCTTCCCAGGGATCCGCCTCAACACCAGCGCCCCCGACCGTACGCGCTTCCTGCTGGGCGGCGGCCTTGCCGGCCAGTTCGCCAGCGGCTGGTCCGCCTTCGCCGACGTCGAGACGGTCGTCGGGCTCCGCTATGTCAGCGGCTACGACGTGACCATCGGGGGCCGCAAGGAGTTCTGATCGGCGGCCCGGTTCAGCGGACTGGGGCAGCGTCCCGGCCGACCGGAGCCGCCGCCGCCAGCTCCGCCGCCGCCAGCCCCAGCACCGGATGCCGCCATCCAGGGGCGATCTCGGCCAGGGGACCCATGACGAACAGCCGCTCGTGGGCGCGCGGGTGCGGCAGGATCAGGTCGGGCGTCTCCAGGACCTCCCGCCCGTGGGCGATGAGGTCCAGGTCCAGGGTCCGCGGGGCGTTCCGGGCGCCTCGCTCGCGGCCAAGCTTCGCCTCCAGCGCCAGCAGCGCCGCCAGCACCACGCGTGGACCGGCGTTCGCCTCGACAACCGCGACGGCGTTGCGGTACTCAGGACCCTTGGGGTCGGGCCAGGCGGCGGAGCGCCACTGGGTCGACCGTTTCAGGACCTTCAAGCCGACTTCAGGAAACCGCGCCAACGCCGCCTCCAGCAGGGCTTCCGACGTGCCGTAGCGGCCGGGAAGATTGCTGCCGAGGGCGATGACCACGACCCGCTCAAGGTCGTCGGGGCGCATTGGGAACTCGCCAGATATGACCTTCTACCCCACGGACCGGCTGGCCTTGTTCATCGACGGGGCCAACCTCTATTCGGCCGCCAAGAACCTCGGCTTCGACATCGACTACCGCAAGCTGCTGGAGGAGTTCAAAAAGCGCAGCGTGCTGGTGCGGGCCTACTACTACACGGCCCTGGTGGAGAACGAGGAGTACTCCCCGATCCGCCCGCTGGTCGATTGGCTGGACTACAACGGCTACCGCCTTGTGACCAAGCCGGCGCGGGAGTTCGTCGACAGCAACGGCCGCAAGCGCTTCCGCGGCGACATGGACGTCGAGATCGCCGTCGACATGATGGAGATGGCCGAGCACGCCGACCACATGGTGCTGTTCTCCGGCGACGGGGACTTCCGCAAGCTGGTGGAGGCGGTGCAGCGGCGCGGCAGCCGGGTGACGGTGGTCTCCACGGTGAAGAGCCAGCCGCCAATGGTCAGCGACGACCTGCGCCGCCAGGCCGACAACTTCGTGGACCTGGCCGACCTCGCCGACATGATCGGCCGCCCGGCGCGGCTGCCCAAGTTCCTGTCCGAGGCCCGCGGCCTCGCCGACCGCGACGCCGATGCCGAAGCCTGAGCTGGCGCCGCAGATGGCCCCGCCCGAGGCGCCGGCGGACTGCCCACTCTGTCCGCGGTTGGTGGCCTACCGCGAGGCGAACCGGGCCAGCGTGCCGGGGGGCTTCAATGGTGCAGTGCCCTCGTTCGGCGACCCCCAGGCGCGGCTATGCGTGGTGGGCCTCGCGCCGGGCCGCATGGGCGCGAACCGCACCGGCCGGCCCTTCACCGGCGATGGCGCGGGCTGGATGCTGTACGCGACCCTGTTGAAGACCGGTTTCGCGCGCGGGACCTATGAGGCGCGGCCCGACGACGGGCTGGAGCTGACGGACTGCATGATCACCAACGCGGTGCGCTGCGCCCCGCCGGGCAACAAGCCGGAGACCGTGGAGGAAGCCACCTGCCGGCCGTTCCTGACCAGCCGCCTGGCCGCGCTGCCCCGGTTGAAGGTGATCGTGACCCTCGGCGACATCTCGCGGCGCAACGTGCTGCGGGCGCTGGGCCTCAAGGCCTCGGCGGGCATCGCCGGCCACGGCACGGAGTTCGCGGCGGGTCCCTACACGGTCCTGAACAGCTACCACTGCTCGCGGCTCAACACGAACACCGGCCGGCTTACGGGCGAGATGTTCGAGGCGGTGTTCCAGCGGGCGCGGGCGATCATCGGGAGCGGCGGCTGATCGGGGGGTGGCGATTGACGCCGGCCGGAGGTCGCCGCACGGTCGGCGCTTTCCCAGGTATCGGATTCCCAGCTTGCGTCCTTCCGTTGTGCTCGTCGGCCTTGCTGCCGCCCTCCTCGCCACCTCCGCCCTCGCCGGTGCGCCGACGCCCTCCGACCCGGCGCTCACCGCCCAGGCGCTGGAGATCCTGAAACGCGGCGTGGCCTTCAATACCTCCGCCGGCGCTGGCAACACCGTGGCCTATGCGCAGTACCTGAAGGGCGTGCTGACCGCCGCCGGCTACGCCGAGAGCGACATCACCATCGAGCCGATGTTCGGCACGGCCCTGATGCTCGCCCGCTATCCGGGGGCGGACCCGAAGCAGAAGCCGCTGGTTATCTCAGGCCACATGGACGTGGTGGCGGCGAATCCGGCCGACTGGACCCGCGATCCCTTCACGCCGGTGGTGGAGAACGGCTGGATCTATGGCCGCGGCGCAGTCGACGACAAGTACGACGTCTCGGTGGTAATCGCCGAGCTGGCGCGGCTGCGGCGGGAGGGCTGGAAGCCCCGCCGCGATGTGGTGCTGGCGCTCTCCGGCGACGAGGAGACCACCATGCGCACCACCGAGGTGCTGGCCAAGCGGCTGAGCAACGCCGAGCTGGTGCTGAATACCGACGGCGGCGGCGGTGAGCTGAAGGCCGGCAAGCCCACGCCCTACGGCATCCAGGGCGCGGAGAAGACCTACGCCGACTTCACCGTCACCTTCACCGATCCTGGCGGCCACTCCAGCCGGCCGACCCCCACCAACGCCATCTACCGCCTGGCCAAGGCCCTGGACCGGGTCGCGGCCTACCGCTTCCCGACCCTGAGCAACGAGATCACCCGCGCCCAGCTGGCGGCCGACGGCGCGCAGACGCCGGGGCCGATCGGCGCGGCGCTGAAAGCCTTCGCCGCGGACCCCACCAACGCGGCCGCCATCGAGACCCTGTCGGCCGAGCCCGATGTGAACCCCAAGCTGCGGACCACCTGCGTCGCCACCATGATCTCCGGCGGCCACGCCACCAACGCCCTGCCGCAGAAGGCCAGCGCCACCGTCAACTGCCGGATCTTCCCCGGCACGCCGTCGGAGAGCGTGCGCCAGACCCTGGTCAAGGTGATCGACGATCCCACCGCCCAGGTGAAGCGGCTGGACGACGGCTCCATCGACAGCCCGCCCTCCCCGCTGCGGCCCGACGTGCTGGCCGCGGTCACCAAGGCCGTCCACGCCCGCTATCCGGGCCTCGCCATCGTGCCGTCGCAGGACTCCGGCGCCTCGGACAGCATGTACTTCCGCGCGCTGGGCATCCCCTCGTACGGGGTCAGCGGGCTCTTCATGGAGCAGGGCCAGTCGTTCATCCACGGCCTCAACGAGAAGGCCCCCGTAGCCGGCCTGGACGGGGACCTGGCCCACTGGGACTCCCTGCTGCGAGACCTGGGGAGGTAGCTGTTAGAAACCGCCGAGATCGCAGAGACACGCGGAGCCACGGAGCGCGTTGAGGCTCTCTGCGCATCTCCGCGATCTTTGCGGTTGAAATGGCGCGCCGCAGGCCCGCCGCCTACTCCTCGAACCCCACGAACACCGCCGCCTCGTCCACCGACTTGCGGCGCGAAACCACGGCATTGGCGGGGAAGCTGTCGTCGGGCCAGCCCAGGGCGACGCAGATCATGATCACCTGGTCGTCCGGGATGGCCGCGTGCTCGCGCACCACCGGCGACTGCATGATGCCCTGGCTGTTGATCACGCAGCCCAGCCCCCGCGACCAGGCGGCGTTGACCAGGGCGTTGGTGACCGCGCCGCAGTCGAAGGGCGCGATGTCGCCGCCGTGGATGGTGCGGTCGTAGGTGACCACGATGGAGACCGGGGCGTCGAACTGGCGAAAGCCCCGCAGCACCCAGTCGCGGCGCTTGTCCTTGTCGTCGCGGGCGATGTCCATGGCGCCGAATAGCTGCTTGGCGATCTCCACCTGGCGTTCGCGATGGGCGCCCTCATAGGCCCCGTGACTGCGGAACTCGCGGCTCTCCGGCACCCCGGCCAGGTTGCGCTCGGTGTTGCCGGCGCGGATGCGGTCCAGCGGCTCGCCGGCCACCACGTAGAAGTTCCACGGCTGGGTGTTCAGCGACGAGGGCGCGCGCATGGCCATCTCGATGACCTCGCGGATCAGCGCCTTGGGCACCGGGCGGCGCTGATAGCCGCGGATGCTGCGCCGGCCGAGGACGACGTCGTCGAACGACTGGACGGAGGCTTCTAATGCTTTCAAGGCGGCGTTTCCTGGCTGAGGCGCAGGGCGATATAGCCCGGCGCCGCTACGTCAGCGAAAGGGCCGTGGGAGCGCCTCGGGCCGAAACTTTCGCTGGCCCTTCCGTGACGTCGGCCCCCTATCCTCCGCAAAACACGTGATCTGGAGGACGCCATGCACGACCTGATCATCCGGGGCGGGACCATCGTCGACGGGACCGGCGGCGAGCCGTTCGTGGGCGACGTGGCTATCGACGGCGAGCGCATCGTGGCGGTGGGCGAGGTCAGCGGCCCGGCGCGGCGCGAGATCGACGCTACGGGCCTGGTCGTCACTCCGGGGTGGGTCGACATCCACACCCACTACGACGGTCAGGCCACCTGGGATCCGGTGATGGCCCCCTCGTCCTGGCACGGCGTGACCACGGCGATCATGGGCAACTGCGGGGTCGGCTTCGCCCCGGTGCGCAGCGACCAGCACGGCTTCCTGATCGAGCTGATGGAGGGCGTGGAGGACATCCCCGGCGCCGCCCTGGCCGAGGGCATCGACTGGAAGTGGGAGAGCTTCCCGCAGTACCTCGACGCGCTCGAGGCCAAGCCACGGGCCATCGACGTCGGGACCCACGTGCCGCACGGCGCCGTCCGCGCCTATGTGCTGGGCGAGCGCTGCAACACCGACTACCAGCCCGACACCGAGGAGATCGCCGAGATGGCGCGCCTGGTGCGCGAGGGCGTGGAGGCCGGGGCCCTCGGCTTCTCTACCTCCCGGACCCTGCTGCACAAGGACGTCCACGGCGTCCACGTGCCCGGCACCTTCGCCGGATCCGACGAGATGCTGGCCATGGGCCTGTCCATGAAGGGCCTGCGCCACGGCGTCTTCGAGATGGTCTCCGACCACCTGGGCGACGACGACGAGTGGATGTGGGTCAAGGGCTTCGCCCAGGAGACCGGCCTGCCGGTGACCCTGGTGGCCACCTCCGCCGGCGCCTACGAAGGCGACAAGATGTACAACATCGCCGAGGAGTCCCGCCGCCACGGCATGGACATCCGCCCGCAGATCGCCGGTCGGCCCACCGGCATCCTCCACGGCCTGACCTCCAGCTTCCACATCTTCATCGCCAGCCCCACCTGGCGCGCCAAGCTGGAGCCGCTCTCGCTCGAGGCGCGGCTGACGGCGATGCAGGACCCGCAGGTCCGCGCCGCCCTGTTGACCGAGGACAGCCCGCTGATCCGTGCGGCCCTGGGGACCGGCGGCGAAGGCGCGGCCCTGGCCACCGCCTTCAGCACCGACGGCCTGCTCTGGCGGGTCTTCCCCCTGGGCGAGCGGCCCAACTACGAGCCCGACCGCGCTGAGAGCGTGGCGGGCCTGGCCGAGGCCGCGGGTGTCTCGCCGATCGAGATGATGTACGACCTGCTGCTTCGCGAGGGCGGGCGCGAGCTGTTCTACCAGCCGCTGGGCGGCTACGCGACCTACAACTTCGACTTCTTCCGCAAGAACATGCAGCATCCCAATGTGTTGTTTGGACTTTCTGACGGCGGGGCCCACTGCGGCGTGATCGCCGACGCGGGCATGCCCACCTTCATCCTCAGCTACTGGGCGCGCGACCGGGTCAAGGGCGAGCAGTTCCCGCTGCCGTTCCTGGTCAAGAAACTGACCAGCGACACCGCCCGGGCCTATGGCCTGAACGACCGCGGCCGACTGGCGCCCGGCCTGCTGGCCGATCTCAACGTTATCGACTTCGCGGCGCTGCGGCTCTTCCGGCCGGAGGCGGTGAACGATCTGCCGGCCGGCGGGCGGCGGCTGGTGCAGCGGGCCGAGGGCTATCGCTACACCGTCAAGTCCGGCCAGGTGACCTTCGAGGACGGCCACCACACCGGCGCCCTGCCCGGCGGCCTGGTGCGCGGCGGCCGTGAGGCGGTGATCCTGCCGCTGGCGGCGGAGTAGCGCCGGGAGCCGCACATCGTGGCCCTCGCGGGCCCACGATGTGTCGGCCTGGCGACAGACGGACACGGAACGCCCCGCCGCGGCCCAACTGTGGTCCCGGGGCCGCGGCATGAGGCGCTTCGCAGCTACTCGCGGAGACCGCCCATGCCCGACCTGGCCCCCGGCTTCGAGACCGACCGCCGCATCGGCGGCCCCGCCGTCCTGCACTTCACGCCGTCGGAATGGCGCTCGATCATCGAGGATCCCGACTTCCTGCGCGACCGCGACAACGACTACCGCGCGCCGCGGCGGTGGCTGGGCGTGGCGGTGAAGATCGTGCCGGACCATCGGTTCGGCTAGCGGCCCGGCGTCAGCGCCAGTAGCGATAGGTCCAGGCCGGCGTGAAGCCCGCCCGGCGGTAGATGCGGCGGGCGGGATTGGCCTCCTCGACCTGCAGGAACACGCGCGTCACGCCGCGTGCGGCCAGGGCGCGGCCCAGCGCCCCGAGGATGGCGGCGGCGTGGCCCTGGCCGCGATGGGCCGGCGCCGTGCGCATGCCATGGATGCCGCCCCACGCCGCACCGACCGAGGCGACTCCAACGGCCTGCGTCGCTCCGTCGAGGCCGGCGGCCCCGTAGAGCGCGCCCGGTGAACGCGTCAGGGCGGCGATGCGGTGCGCCCCGTCGGCGGCGTCGAAACCCGCCCCCAGGAACACCGCCCCCCAGGCCTGGTCCGGCCTGTCCAACACCCGGGCCGGGGCATCGCTCAGCGCGGCCAGGCCCGCGGTGTTGCCCAGCTTCATGATGGTCGGCTGCTGACCGGTCAGGCCATGCCGCGCGACCTCGGCCCGGACCGCGTCGAGGCCGGGAACCTCGGCCAGCCGGAACGCCGGCTTCAGGCCGCGGCTCCGATACGCCTCCACGATCGCCTCGATCGCTGCCGGACCGAGGTCGTGCCGGAGCGGCACGGCGCTCTTGGCCCGCCCGATCGACCCGTTGTCGAGCGGCGCCAGCCAGCCCTCGATCTCCAGGACCTCGGGCGGCGCAACGGCCGCCACCACGTCGCGCTCAAGCTGTTCGATGTCGAGGGGCACTGGGCTTCCGCCGAGAAGGTTGGACTCAGCCCTTCTCCCGCATGAGCCGGGCCTTGTCGCGTTGCCAGTCGCGCTCGGCGGCCACTTCGCGCTTGTCATGAGCCTTCTTGCCCTTGGCCAGGGCGATCTCCAGCTTCGCAAGGCCCTTGTCGGACCAGTAGAGCTTGGTGGGGATCAGGGTGCGGCCTTCGCGCTGCACGGCGCCGATCAGCTTGCCGATCTCCTTGCGCTTCAGGAGCAGCTTCCGCGGCCGCCGCGGCTCGTGGTTGAAGTACGGCCCGGCCTGCGTATAGGGCGGGATATCGGCGTTCACGAGGACGATCTGGTCGCCCTCCACCGCCGCATAGCTCTCGGCGATGTTGGCCTTGCCGTTGCGCAGGGACTTCACCTCCGAGCCGGTCAGGGCGAGGCCCGCCTCGAACGTCTCGTCCAGGAAGTAGTCGAACCGCGCCCGGCGGTTCTCGGCGATCACCTTGCCTGCCATCTCAGATGACCCCGGCGTCCCGCATCGCGGCCAGCACCTCGGCGCGCGAGGCTTCCGAGGCCGGCGTAATCGGCAGGCGCGCGTCCTCCGCACAAAGGCCCAGGTGCGCGAGAGCGAACTTGGTCGGCGAGGGGCTGGCGTCGGTGAACAGCGCCTTGTGCAGCCGCACCAGCCGGTCCTGGCCCGCCAGGGCGTCCGGCCAGCGGCCCGCCAGGGCGTCGTCGTAGAACCGCGCGCAGGCCTCGGGCGCCACGTTGGCGGTGACCGAGATGCAGCCGTGACCGCCGTGGGCCATGTAGCCGAGCGCCGTCGGGTCGTCGCCCGACAGCATCACCCAGTCCTCGCCGCATTCCAGCCGCTGGAAGCTGGCGCGCGTCAGGTCGCCGGTGGCGTCCTTGACCCCGACGATATTGGGCAGCTTGGCCAGCCGGGCCAGGACCTCGTTGGAGATGTCCACGCTGGTGCGGCCGGGCACGTTGTAGACCAGCACCGGCAGCTGCACCGCGTCGTTGATCGCCTTGTAGTGCGCGTAGAGCCCCTCCTGGCTGGGCCGGTTGTAGTAGGGCGTCACCACCAGGGCCGCGTCGGCGCCGACCTCCTTGGCGTGGGCGACCAGTTCGATGGCCTCGGCCGTGGCGTTGGAGCCGGCGCCGGCGATCACCGGCACCCGGCCGCGCGCGGTCTGCACGCACAGCTCCACCACCCGCCTGTGCTCGGCGTGGCTGAGGGTGGCGGTTTCCCCGGTCGTGCCTACGGGAACCAACCCATGGACGTCGCCCGCGATCTGGCGCTCCACAAGGGCCACGAAGGCTTTCTCATCCACCTCTCCGTTGCGGAAGGGCGTGACAAGAGCCGGCATGACGCCGCGGAAAAGAGGGTCGGACATGGGTGTCTAGATGGGGTCCAGGTGGGCCGTGCAAAAAGCCGTGAAGATGCCGCTTGTTGTCGCGACGTTCAGATTTGGCGCGACAATATGTTGGCGCGGGCTTAGCCCGCAACGGCGATTCCACGCATCCCCAAGTCGGGGGGAGATTGTAGGGTTGAACGTTCGAGTCCGTAATGCGCTCCTGGTGACCTGCTGCGCGCTGGTCGCGACCACGGTCGCGCGCGCCCAGTCCGGCGATCCGATCGGCGACCTCCTGGCCCAGGGACCGCAGTCCAGCGCGGGCCCCAGCGCGCCCATGGCGCGCCAGAGCGTCGCCCATCCGATCGGGGCGCAGGACCAGGCCTCCCTCACCCAGGCGCTGAGCTCGGCGCGGCGCGGCGACGTCAACGGCGCCCGCTACGCCATCGGCGCCATCATCGATCCCGTGGCCAAGAAGCTGGCCACCTGGGCCCTGGTCGACCAGAACGCCGACTCGCTGAGCTTCTCCGAGGTGGACGCCGCCCGGCGCGATCTCGTGGGCTTCCCGCGCGCGGGCCGGCGGCAGGCGGCGGCCGAGAAGCTGCTCGACACCGCCGGCAAGTCGCCGACCGACGTCGTGGCGTGGTTCGGCGGCCAGGAGCCGCAGACCGCCCAGGGCGCCATGTCACTGGCCTCGGCCTACCGCATGCTGGGCCGCCAGGCCGAGGCGGCCGACCTGGTCCGCCGCTGGTGGCGCACCAAGACCTTCGAATCCGATCCGCAGCGCCAGATGCTGGCGCGGTTCGGCGACCTCCTGACCGTCGACGACCACGTCAAGCGCGCCGACATGCTGCTCTACGGCAGCCAGGGGCCCGCCGCGCGCGACATGATCCCCCTCTTGCCCGCCGATCAGCAGCCGGCGGCCCTGGCGCGGATCTCCCTGCGCAGCGACAGCCGCGCCGCCGCCGAGGCCTATGCCAGCCTGCCCCCGGCGCTGCAGAGCCAACCGGGCGTGGCGTTCGAACGCGCCGCCTACCTGCGCCGCAAGGGCGACGACGGCCAGGCCCTCAGCCTGATCTCGGCCCTGCCCAAGGAAGCCGTGTCCCCGGAAGCCGCCGAGCGGGTCTGGGACGAACGCCACCGCCTGGCCCTCAGCGCCATGCGCGACGGCGACTGGCGCGCCGCCTACCAGGCCGCCGCCGACTGCGGCCTCGGGAACACCAGCCAGGCCACCGACGCCGAGTTCGTCGCCGGCTGGATCGCGCTCAACAAGCTGAAGGACCCGGAAGCGGCCGGCCGTCACTTCGCTGCCGTGGAGCGGATCGGGGCCTCCCCGATCACCCGCGGCCGCGCCTTCTACTGGGAAGGCCGCGCCGCCGAGGCCCACGGGGACCACGCCGCGGCCCGGGCCTTCTACGAGCACGGCGCGGAGTACGTGACCACCTTCTACGGCCAGTTGGCCGCCGAGAAGCTGGGCCGCAAGCTGGTGCTGCCGCCCGACCCCACGCCGACGAGCGAGGACATCGCCCGCTTCGAGGGCCGCGACGCGGTCCAGGCGCTGCGGATGCTCGCCGACCTCGGCCAGCGCGACCTCTTCCGCGTCTTCGCCCTGTCGCTGGACGACACCCTGCCGACCACAGTGGAGCAGGCGCTGCTGGTGGACACCATCCGCAGCTACGGCGACCAAGACACCTCGATGCGCGCGGCCCGCGGCGCGGCGCAGCGCGGCTTCATCCTGGCCGACCGGGCCTATCCCTACCGCACTCCGCCCCAGGTGGACGGCGGCGCCGAGCCGGCCTTCGTCCTGGCCATCACCCGCCAGGAGAGCAACTTCGATCCCGGCGTGCGCTCCGGCGCCGATGCGCGGGGGCTGATGCAGCTCTTGCCCTCCACCGCCTCGATCATCGCCCGGCGCATGGGCGTCGGCTATTCCGCCTCGATGCTGTACGAGCCGGACTACAACATGAAGATCGGCTCGGCCTATCTGGGCCAGCTGGTGGACCGGTTCTCCGGCTCCTATGTGATGGCCGCGGCGGGCTACAACGCCGGGCCGGGGCGCCCGGCGCAGTGGACCTCGTTCTGCGGCGACCCGCGCGGCGGCTCCTCCGACCCGCTGGACTTCATCGAGTGCATCCCGTTCTCCGAGACGCGGAACTATGTGATGCGCGTGCTTGAGAACATGCAGGTCTACCGCGCCAAGCTGGCCGGCGGGCAGGCGCCGATCACCCTCTCCTTCGACCTGCACCGCGGCGGCTACACGCCGTCTCAGCCGATCATCACCGCCAGCGCCCCTTAGGCCGCCGGGGTCAGCCGGTAGGCCACGAGGAAGGCGCCCGCCCACAGCATGTCCGGTGTCGCCGCCAGCCCGAGCAGCGGTTGCGTGCGGCCGAGGCCGACCAGGGTCCACATGGTGGCCCCGAAGGCGAACTTGCAGACGGCGCAGACCGGCATCAGCGGCCGGTAGCGCACGGGATCGCGGCCGATCATCAGGTAGAGCACCTGGAAGCCCAGGGCGACCTCAGCGAAGGCGTAGTACCACTGCGGCTGGGTCAGGGTGTGATGCAGCAGCCGGGCGACCAGGCTCTCGGCCACCAGCAACGGCGCCACCATCACGAAGCCGAAGATCGCGGCCCAGGTGAAGACGCGTTTCGCGAAGACCACTGCCTCTCCTTTCGCCTAGCTGCGCTGTCGCCGCGACACCAGAACGGGCCCGGCCGCGGTTTCGTGCCATGAGCCGTCGAGGTCGAAGGCCTGGGCCAGGATGGCGGACGAGAGCGCTTCGACGGGCGGGCCGTCCGCGGCCACTGAGCCGTGCGCCAGGACCACGACCCGATCGCAGGTCCGCGCCGCCAGGGCCAGGTCGTGCAGGGTCAGCACCACGGCCGCGCCGCGGGCAGCCTCCTCGCGCAGGAGGTCGAGAGCCAGCAACTGGGCGTCGGGGTCCAGGCCAGCCGCCGGCTCATCGGCCACCAGCAGCGGCGCCTCGGCCACCAGCAGCCGGGCCAGCAGCACCCGCGCCCGCTCGCCGCCCGACATCTCCAGCACGCCGCGGTCGGCGAGATCCGCCAGCCCCACGCGGGCCAGGGCGGCCAAGGCGCGTTCTCGGGCCAGCGCTGGCGGCTTGTCGAAGGCGCCCAGGCTGGCGATGCGCCAAGCGGTCATGTTCCAGCCCAGGTGGCGTTCCTGGGGCAGGTAGGCGGCCAGGCGCGCGCGCTCCGGGTCGGAGAGGCCAGACACCTCGCGGCCGGCCAGCTCGGCCCGGCCCTCGGAGAGATGGGCCAGGCCCAGGGCCGCGCGCAGCAGGGTGGTCTTGCCGGCGCCGTTGGGGCCGACGACGCCCACCACCTGGCCCGGTTCGACGGCCAGGCTGACACGCGTCAGCACCGCCCGCGCGCCGCGGCGCACTGTGGCGCCGACCAGGGCCAGGGCGCTCATCCGCGCCAGCTCCGCGCCGCGCGCCAGGCGATGAGGGCGAAGAGCGGCGCGCCGAAGAGGGCCGTGACCACGCCCAGCTTCAGCTCCTGGTCGGTGGGGATCAGCCGCGCGGCGATGTCGGCGGCGGCCAGCAGCACCGCGCCCGCGAGGGCCGAGGGCACGAGGATCCGCCCAGGGTCGCCCCCTGCCCCCGCCCGCACCAGGTGCGGGGCGGCAAGGCCCACGAAGCCGACGATCCCCGCCATGGCCACCGAGGCTCCGGTCAGCAGCGAGGCCCCCGCCACCGCCGCGGCCCGCAGGCGCGTCATGGGCAGGCCCGAGAGCGCCGCGGCCTCCTCGCCCAGGGTCAGCATCACCAGGCCTCTGGCCGCATAGGCGCAGAGCCCGCCGCCGATGATCAGCGCCGGCAGCTCGCGGCCGATGTCCGCCCAGTCGCGGTTGGCGACGGAGCCCAGCAGCCAGGCGAACACCTCCGCCAGGGTGACGGGTGAGGCGGAGAAGTTGAACACCAGCGAGGTCAGGGCGCCCAGGAAGGCGGAGAACGCCACGCCGAACAGGATCAGGGTCTCCGGCTCGCGGAACCGCGCCGCCAGCCAGGTCAACAGCGCGCCCACCGCCAGGGCCGCCGCCAGCGCCGCGCCCTCAATCGCTCCCGCCGAGCCGACCAGGCCCAGCGAGATCGCCAGCGCCGCGCCGAGCCCCGCCCCGCCCGAGACGCCGAGCACGCCGGGATCGGCCAGCGGGTTGCGCAGCAGCCCCTGCATCACCGCCCCGGCCAACCCCAGGGCCGCCCCGACCACCAGCGCCGCCGCCGTGCGCGGCAGGCGGATGGCGAACAGCACCTCGTGAGCGCCGGAGGCCGGATCGGCGAAGGCCTGCGCGAGCTGGGCGTGGCTGAGCGGCGTTTCCCCCAGCAGCAGGCCCGCCGCCGCCAAGGCCACGACCGCGAGGCTCAGGAGGAGGTTCAGCGCCCAGGGCCTCATCGCGGCGCCCGGGCGGCGAGCAGCTCCACCGCCTCGGCGGCGCTCCAGTCCGGGCAGCCCAGGGTGGAGCCCGGCAGGCTGGCCACGGCCCGCTGGCGGACCACCCTCTGCAGGATGCGGTGGCGACCGATCCCCCAGCTGTCGCCGGAGAGCTGGAAGGTGTCGAAGAAGCCCAGCACCACCGCGCCGGGAGGTTCCAGCGCCAGCTGCTCCAAGGACACCGTCTGGTAGCCCGGCCGCCGCTCGGCGTTCGCCATCCCCGCGCCACGCAGCACCGCGTCCACCAGGGTGCCTGGCCCGGCGGTGACCCCGCCGGGCGTGAGGTAGAGGGCGCGCGCGCCATTCCAGGCGCCGGCCGCCTGGGCCAGGCGGGCGTCCATGCGTGCGATCAGAGCCTCGCCCGCCGGCCGGGCGTCGAGGGCCGTCGCCACCGCCCGAATATCGGCGCGGACGCCCGCGAAGTCCCGGGCTTCGGCGATGGTGACCACGCGCACGCCCCGCGCCTGCAACGCCTCCACCAGCCGCGGCTCGCCACCCCAGTAGCGCACCACCACCTGCGGGCGCACGGCCAGGGCCGACTCCAGGTCCACGCGGCGCAGGGGCAGGCCGTGGGCGAGGTCGCGCAGGCGCGAATCGGCATCGTCGGCGCGGGTGGAGAGGCCGACGATGGCCGCCCGCGGGCTCAGCGCCAGCACATACTGGTCGGCGCACTGGTCGAGCGAGAGCGCGCGAGGGGCCGCCTGCGCTACCGATCCGGCCAAGGCGCACGCCAGGGCGAGAAGCGCCGGCCAGGCGGGCCCGCGCCCGAGCGCGGTCAGTCCACCACCAGCCCGTGGAGCACGCCGTCCAGGGCGATGCGCATCAGCTCGTCGTGGTCTTGCCACTCGAAGGTCGGGCGCGCGATCAGCAACGCCACCACGCCGTGGCAGGCCATCCACAGCGCCTGGGCCGCGGAATCGGCATTGCCCGTGCGCAGCCGTCCGCTGGCGGCCACCTCGCGCACCACGCCGGAAAAGGCTTCGTAGCATTGTCGGCTCAGTTCCGCCGTCCGTTCCGGCGCCGGCGTGGTTACCGGACCGCGGGCGCTGTAGACAAGCTCGTAGGCGTTCGGATGCGCCAGCCCCCAGTGCATGTAGGCGTCCAGCATCATCCGCGTACGCACCACCGGGTCCAGCGGCCGCGCCGCGATCTCGGTGTTCTGAGCCAGCAATTGGCCCAGCGTGCCCTCGACGATCTCGTGGAGGATGCAGCCCTTGTCGGGGAAGTGCATGTAGAGCGCGGTGGAGGAGACCCCGACCTCGTCGGCGATCTTGCGGATGGTGGCGCCTTCATAGCCTTCGGCCACGAAGATGCGCTCCGCCGCCTCAAGGATTTCGGCACGGCGCAGGTGGCCGTCCCCCTTGGCCTTACGCGCGGTCTTGCGGGCCGCAGTCGCAACGGCGCTCATGTACTCTCCCCAACTCAAATACCCTCGGCTAGCGGAACCCCAAATCCTGCGGTGTGACAAGTCTTTGTCGGCAAGCTGGACGGCCGGCGCTCACTCCGCGTAAGGGGCGGCCATGAGCGCTCCGCACATGGCAGAGGCCCCCGACCTGATGCGCACCACCGGCTGGGGCGACTACGCCCTGCTGGATTCCGGCGGCGGGCGCAAGCTCGAGCGCTACGGCCCCTATCGGGTCGTGCGGCCCGAGCCGCAGTGCCTGTGGACGCCCCGCCTGGACGCCGGGGCCTGGGACGCCGCCGATGCGGTGTTCGACCCCACCGACGAGGAGGACGCCGGCCGCTGGCGCTTCAAGGGCCAGCCACGCCAGACCTGGCCGCTGGGCTGGGGCCAGGTCAAATTCCACGGGCGCTTCACCGCCTTCCGCCACCTGGCCTTCTTCCCGGAGCAGGCGGCGAACTGGACGTGGCTGGATGCGGCGGTGCGCGAGGCGGCGGCCAGCGGTCCGGCGCCGCGGGTGCTGAACCTCTTCGGCTACACGGGCGTGGCCAGCCTGGTGATGGCGGCCGCTGGCGCGGCGGTCACCCACGTGGATGCGTCGAAGAAGGCGGTGGCCTGGGCCCGGGAGAACGCCGAGCTCTCCGGCCTCGCCGACCGTCCGATCCGCTGGATCACCGAGGACGCGCGCAAATATGTGCAGCGCGAGGCGCGGCGCGGCTCGACCTACGAAGGCATCATCCTGGATCCCCCGAAATATGGCCGTGGTCCGGGTGGCGAGGTCTGGCGGCTGTTCGAGGATCTGCCTGAGCTTGCGCGCCTATGCGCCCAACTTCTTTCGGAAAACGCGCGCTTCCTGGTGCTCAACGCCTATGCGGAACGGATCTCCGGCGCGGCTTTGGCCGGGCTGCTGGCCGAGACTCTCGCCGATCGCGGCGGGCGGATCGAGTGGGGCGAGCTGGCCCTCGTCGAAGACGGTCCCAGGAGCCATGGGGGCGACCGCGCCATCGGCATGAGCCTCTACGCCCGGTGGCGCGCGTGAGCGGGCGCACGGTCACCTCGCTCTCCAACCCCACGGTCAAGGCCGTTCGCGCCCTGCACATGCGCAAGGCGCGCGACGAGACGGGGCTCTTCGTCGCCGAGGGTCTGAAGAACGTCACCGAGGGCGTGGAGACCGGCCACGCGCCGAAGATCCTGATGTACGGGCCGGAGGCGGCCAAGCACCCGCTGCTGCAGCGCGCGATCCAGGCCACGACCCAGGCCCGCGGCGAGGTGATCGAGGTCAACCAGGACATTCTGGCCAAGGTCTCGCGCAGGGACAATCCACAGGCGGTGGTGGGCGTCTTCCCGCAGGTGTTCCGGCCGCTGGCCGAGGTGGCGCCCGGGCCGGCGCAGTGCGTGGTGGCCCTGCACCGGGTGCGCGACCCCGGCAACCTCGGGACCATCGTGCGCACGGCCGACGCGGCCGGCTGCGGCGGGGTCATCCTGGTGGGCGAGTGCTGCGATCCCTATTCGGTGGAGGCGGTGCGCGCGACCATGGGCTCGATCTTCGCCGTGCCGCTGACCCAGGCCAGCGAGGCCGAATTCACCGCCTGGCGGGCGGCCTGGCCGGGGTCAGTGGTCGGCACCCTGCTCAGCGCCACGGTGGATCATCGGGCGGCGACCTACGCCAAGCCGGCCCTGGTGCTGATGGGCAACGAGCAGCAGGGCCTGACACCGGAGCTGGCGGCGCTCTGCGACGTCAACGTGAAGATCCCCATGCGCGGGCGGGCCGACAGCCTGAACCTCTCTGTCGCCACCGGGATCATGATCTACGCGGCGACGGGATAGGCCGCGCCTACCCTTCCCCGATCCAGCCCGCCGCCCGCAGAGGTGCGACCGCCGAGCGGGCCACCGGGGCGCTGAGGCCATTGACCAGGCGCAGGCGCAGGTTGCGGCCATGGCGCTCGACGCCGGCCACCGCCTTCTTCGCGACCCACCAGGAGCGGTGCACCTGCTGGCCCTCGGCGCCGCCGAGCGCCGCCGTGGCCTGCTTCAGGGTGGCGAGCACCAGGCGAGAGCCGCCGGCGGTGTGGACCCGCACATAGTGGTCCTCCATCTGCAGGCACAGCACCTCGGCCGGCGCCGCGCCCAGGAGGCCGCCGGCGTTGGGGACGGCGGCGCGGGCCTCCTGACGCAGCGCCCGCTGGCGCGCGCGGTGGCGGATCAGGGCGGCGAACGCCAGGCCCACCGGCACGGCCGTCACCAGCCCCTCCAGGTACCAGTCCAGCCAGGTCAGCCGGAAGACCGGCCGCAGCGGCCAGATGGCCCGGGCCAGGACCTCGATCACAGCGGTGAGCGGCGCCGTCAGAACCAGGATCATCGCCAGGGCCGCCAGCCAGTAGCGCGGCCCGTCCAGCCGCAGGCGGAGCAGCCCCCGAGCCGCCAGGCCGAAGGCGCCGACGCCCATCCAGAAGCACGCCACCTGGAACGGCGCGCGCTGCCAGACCGGGCCGTTGAGGTAGCTGCCGAACGGTCCCATGACGCCCAGCAGCACGCCGCCGGCCGTGGCGATGGCCAGGTCGACAGCCCAGTCCCGAAGCGACTCCCGCCAGTTCATCGCCGACCTATAGCGACCGTTCGCCCGGCGGCGAACCCATTCGCCCATTCGCGAAACCCGGCTGGCGACAGGCGCCGTTCGACCGGATCAACAGCGCATCGATCCCGTCACAGGACCCCTGCATGCGCCTCTTTGCCGCCCTCGCCTTCGCCGCCGCCATGATCGCCCTGCCCGCCCAGGCGGCGGTCGGCTTCCAGCACTTCACGATTCCCGATCCGCAGGGCCAGCCCCTGGAGGTCGGCGTCTGGTACCCCACCGACGCCCAGCCGCGCGCCGAACGCCTGGAACTCGGAACCCAGACCGTGGCCGATGACGCGCCGGTCAGGGGCGACCACCTGCCGCTGATCCTGATGTCGCATGGCCACGGCGGCTCCTACGCCGGCCACGCCGACACCGCGATCGCGCTCGCTGAGGCCGGCTTCGTCGCGGCGGCTGTCACCCACAACGGCGACAACTGGCAGGACACCACCCGCGCCACCGAGATCTGGGAGCGGCCGCGGCAGCTGAAGGTGCTGACCGACTACATGCTGGGGGGCTGGGCCGCGCGCGACCGCATCGATCCGCACCGCATCGGGGCGTTCGGCTTCTCCGCCGGCGGCTTCACGGTCCTGATGACCGCTGGCGCCGAGCCGGACCTGAAGAGCATGGTCCAGCACTGCCGCGAACGGCCGGCCTTCGAGGACTGCCGCGTCGTGGCCAGCCAGCCGCTCGACGTGAACCGCAAGGTGACCTGGACCCACGATCCGCGCGTGCGGGCCATCGTGTCGGCCGCCCCCGGCCTGGGCTTCGCCTTCGGCAAGGCGGGCCTCGCCAACGTCCGCGTCCCGGTGCAGCTCTGGCGGGGCCAGGACGATCCGGTGCTGCCGCATCCCTTCTACGCCGAGGCGGTCCGCCAGGCCCTGCCGCACGCGCCGGAAATGCACGTCGTGCCGCACGCCGGCCACTACGACTTCATCAGCCCCTGCCCGCCCGCGATGGCCCAGCGACTGCCGGAAATCTGCGTCAGCGAGCCGGGCTTCGATCGCGCCGCTTTCCACGTCCGGTTCAACGCCGCGGTGGTGAATTTCTTCCGCCGCACCTTGCGGTGATGTCACAGCGGCGAGCGGGCAGCCGTCCTAGGGGCGAAACGAGCAAAGGAGTCCTCCCCATGACGCAACGCCTGAAGTACACCGGCGCCAACTTCAAGCCGATCGAGCCCCTGCTGGGCGTCGCGAAGCTGGAAGACCTGACAGCTGCGGGCCTCGAGCATGCGCTGATCGAGCTTGTGAAGATCCGCGCGTCACAGATCAACGGCTGCGCCAACTGCCTGCACATGCACACGGCCGACGCGCGCAAAGCGGGCGAGCGCGAGGAGCGGATCTATCTGCTGAACGCTTGGCGCGAGTCGAAGATGTACAGCCCTCGGGAGCGGGCCGCGCTGGCCTGGACCGAGGCCCTCACCCGTCTGCCCGACACCGGCGCTCCGGACGAGGACTTCGCGGCGATGAAGGCGGTGTTCAGCGAGACGGAGATCATCTGGCTGACTGTGCTCATCACCGCCATCAACAGCTGGAACCGCATTGCGGTGGGTTTCCGCATCGAAAACCCGAATGACGTGCAGCTCGCGGAAGCGGCCTGACTAGGTTCCCCGCGGCTTCGCGCGCGTGGTCGGCGCCGCGGCCGCGGGGTCCTCTGGCCAGACGTGCCGCGGATAGCGGCCGCGCATGTCGGTGCGCACGTCCTTCCAGCTGCCCTTCCAGAAGCCCGGCAGGTCCTGGGTGGTCTGGATCGGCCGGTGCGCGGGCGAGAGCAGCGCCAGGGTGAGCGGGACGCCGCCTACGGTCGGGTGCTGGGCCAGGCCGTAGACCTCCTGCACCCGCACCTCCACACGCGGACCGCCCTCGGCGGCGTAGTCGATGGCGAAGCTGTTGCCGGTGGGGGCCGTCCAGCGGGCGGGAGCTTCAGCGTCCAGGCGGCGCTGCAGGTCCCACGGGACCAGACTGCGCAAAGCGCCGTCCAGGACGTCAGGGCGCAGGGCCGACAGCGACCGCACGCCCGTAAGCAGCGGCGTGAGCCACTCGTCCAACCGCTCGAGCAGGGCGCTGTCGGAGAGGTCGGGCCAGTCCGCGGACTGCGCGCGAAGGAAGGCCGCCCGCTCGCGCAAGGACCGGGCCGCCTCGCCCCAGGGCAAGGCGCCGAGCCCCTCGCGCCGCACCCGCGCCGCCAGGGCGTGGGCGATCAGGGCCGGGTCCGGATTGTCGTCGACGCTTTCGCGGATGGTCAGTCGCCCCAGGCGCACGATCCGCTTGGCGCGCAGCCGCCCGCCGCCGCTTTCCTCCAGCCGCTCTTCGGTCTCGAACTGGTCCGCGAAGGCCTCCAGGTCCGAGGGCTCCAGCGGCGCCGCAAGGAGGATGCGGTCGCGGCGCTCGCCGCCGCCCAGCTCGGCGATGGCCAGCCACGGCGCGCGCGCCAGGGCGTCGGTGGGCTCGACGAAGGCCCCGCGACCCGTGACCAGCTGGAACTCGCCCTGCCCGCCCCGCGCCTTGGCGACGCGCTCCGGATAGGCGAAGGCGAGCAGCAGGCCGTCCGAGAGCGGCTCTCCCCTCCCGGCCTTGCCTGCGGCGCCCGCCCAGCGGTCGGCCAGCGCCTGGGCGTCGCGGGCCCGGGGGCTGCGGTCGCGCTCGAAAGCCTCCAGCCGGTGGCGCAGGTCGGCGTCACGGCCGCCCAGGCCCCGCTCGGTCACCAGGGCGGCGATGCCGGCCGCCCGGCGGGCCTGGCCCGTCTCCGCCGCCTTCAGCACCATGTGCGCGAGCCGCGGCGGCAGCGGCATGTCGGCCAGCGCCCGACCGTGCGCGGTGAGCACGCCGGCTTCGTCCAGGGCCTCAAGCCGCCGCAGCAGGGCGCGGGCTTCGGCGAAGGCGGCGGCCGGCGGCGGGTCGAGGAAAGCGAGCTCCGCGACGTCCTTTGCGCCCCACCGCGCGAGGTCCAGGGCCAGGCCCGAGAGGTCCGCGTCCAGGATCTCCGGGTCGCCATAGGACGGCAGCGCCCGGGTCTCGGCCTCGTCCCACAGGCGGTAGCAGGCGCCCGGTTCTGTGCGCCCTGCGCGGCCCCGGCGCTGGTCGGCGGCGGCGCGCGAGACCCGCACGGTGGCCAGGCGGGTCAGCCCGCTCGCCGGATCGTAGCGGGGCACGCGGGCCAGGCCGCAGTCGATCACCACCCGCACGCCCTCGATGGTCAGGCTGGTCTCGGCGATGGAGGTGGCCAGCACCACCTTGCGGCGTCCGGCCGGCGCGGGCTCGATGGCCCGGTCCTGGTCCCTGGGATCGAGCGCGCCGTAGAGCGGCGCGATGTCCACGTCTGGACGGCGCAACCGCTCGCCCAGCCGCTCCGCCGTGCGCAGGATCTCGCCCTGGCCCGGCAGGAACACCAGGAGGCTGCCCGGCTCCTCCGCCAGCGCCCGCTCGACGGCGCGCACCACCTGGTCCTCCAGGCGCAACCGATCGTCACGGCCGAGGTAGCGCGTCTCCACCGGGAACATCCGCCCCAGGCTCTCCACCAACGGGGCGTCGCCCAGCAGGCGCCCGACAGCGGCGCCGTCCAGGGTGGCGGACATCACCAGCAGCCGCAGGTCCTCGCGCAACAGGCGTTGGGCGTCGCGCGCCAGGGCCAGGCCCAGGTCGGCGTCCAGGCTGCGCTCGTGGAACTCGTCGAAGACCACGCAGGCGACGCCCGCCAGTTCGGGGTCGGCCAGGATCATCCGGGTGAAGACACCCTCGGTGACCACCTCGATGCGCGTCGCCGCCGAGACCCGCGACTGCATCCGCACCCGAAAGCCCACCGTCTGGCCGACGGCGTCACCCAGGGTCGAGGCCATGCGGGCGGCCGCGGCGCGAGCGGCCAGGCGGCGCGGCTCCAGCACGATGATCTTGCCGCCGTCCACCCACGGCTCGGCCAGCAGCTCCAGCGGCACGACCGTGGTCTTGCCGGCCCCGGGCGGCGCCACCAGGACAGCGGCGTTGCGCTGGACGAGCGCGGCCTTCAGCGCGGGCAGGGCCTCGTGGACGGGAAGCATCGCGCGCCCTGTAGCGCGCCGTTCGCAGATGCGCCAACCCGCGGCGCTTGACCGTTGGGCCGCAAGCAAGCCACGGTCCGCGCAACATTAATTCCAGGCGGCCGGGGGGCCGCCATTCGGAGGAACTATGTGGCGCACCAAGCCGCTCGACGCGATACTCGCGACGGCTGAGAAGAAATCGCTGAAACGATCGCTGGGGCCCTTCCAACTGACCATGTTGGGCATCGGCGCGGTCATCGGCACCGGGATCTTCGTCCTCACCGCCACGGCGGCGCAGAAGGCCGGTCCAGGCATGATGATCTCCTTCATCATCGCGGGGTCGGTCTGCGCGGTCGCGGCGCTTTGCTACTCCGAACTGGCCTCGATGGTGCCCGTCGCGGGCTCGGCCTACACCTACTCCTATGCGGTGCTGGGCGAGCTGATGGCCTGGCTGGTGGGCTGGGCCCTGATCCTGGAATACGCCCTGGGCGCAAGCGCCGTGGCGGTCGGCTGGTCCGGGCACATCGTAGGCCTGCTGGATTCCCTTGGAATGCACTTGCCGCACGCCTTGACCGTCGGGCCAAAGATGTCGTTCGGCAACTTCCTGGAGGGCGGAGAGCCCGGCGGGATCTTGAACCTGCCGGCGGTGATCATCACCGTGGCCGTAACGGCGCTACTGATCATCGGCACCAATGAAAGCGCGACCGTGAACGCGATCCTGGTGGCGGTGAAGGTCGCCGCCCTGACGCTGTTCATCGTGCTCACCCTGCCGATGATCACGGGGCACCCGGAGCACTTCAAGCCCTTCGCGCCGCGCGGCTGGGGCAATCCGCTCGACGGCAAGGGCGTGGGGGTGTTGGGCGCAGCCGCCTCGATCTTCTTCGCCTACGTGGGCTTCGACGCGGTCTCCACCGCGGCCGAGGAGACCAAGAATCCGCAGCGCAACGTGCCGATCGGCCTGATCGGATCGCTGCTGATCTGCACCCTGTTCTACCTGCTGGCCGCCGGCGGAGCGATCGGCGCCTTTGGCGCCCAGCCCCTCGCCGACGCCAACGGCGTGGCCTATGCCGCCGGCTCGCCCGAGCTCGCGCAACGCTGCCTCGAGATCGGGGCGCACGCGCCGCTGGTCTGCTCCAAGGAGGCCCTGGCCTACGTGCTGCGCGAAGTCAGCCACCCGGTGTTCGGCAACCTGGTCGCCCTGGCGGCCACCATCGCCCTGCCCTCCGTGGTGCTGCTGATGATGTTCGGCCAGACGCGCGTCTTCTTCGTGATGGCGCGCGACGGCCTGCTGCCCACGGCGCTGTCGGCGGTGCACCCGAAGTTCCGGACCCCGTGGGCGATCACCCTGGTCACCGGCGTCGTCGTGGCCATCGCCGCGGCCTTTCTGCCGGTGGGCACGCTGGCCGACTACTCCAATTCCGGCACCCTGTTTGCCTTCGCGGCGGTGTCGTTGGGCGTGATGGTGTTGCGCTTCACCGATCCCAAGCGGCACCGGCCGTTCCGGACGCCGTTCGTCTTTGTCGTGGCGCCGCTCTCGATCCTGGGCTGCGTCGTGCTGTTCGTGAGCCTCGACGACAAATCGCGGATCCTCTTCTACAGCTGGACCGCGATCGGCCTGGTCTTCTACTTCGCCTACGGGTTCTGGAACTCGCACGTCCGTCGGGGCGTGGTGGACGTCCACGAGCTCGACGACGATGCGCCGCCCGGCTCGGTGGCGCCGATGCCGGGGGCGCCCTCGCCCACGGATAGGACCTGAGCGACGCCCAGCCCTCCTCTTCAGGGCAGGGTGGACGGCGCGCAGCGCCGGACGGGTGGGGGTTTCGCGACCGGGCGCCGCGCCTGATCGATTGACCCCCACCCCGCTCCGCCTGGCGGAGTCGTCCCTCCCCTGAAGAGGAGGGATGGAAATTTACGCCCCGAACCCCGATCATAGGGGCGACATGAACGCTCCCCAGCCGCCGCTGCCGATCCGCGCCCTCGTCGCCCCGGTGACGCCCCTTCAGCAGAACTGCACCATCGTCTGGTGCGCCCGCACCAAGAAGGCGGCCGTCATCGATCCCGGCGGCGAGGTCCCGCGGCTGCTCGCGGCGCTGAAGGAACAGGACCTGACGCTGGAGAAGATCTGGATCACCCACGGCCACCTGGACCACGCCGGCGGCACGGCGGCGCTGAAAGAGGCGACCGCCGTCCCGATCGAGGGCCCGCATCCCGACGACCAGTTCTGGATCGACGACATCGGCGCGTCCGGCGCCAAGTGGGGCATGCCCGACGCGCGCGGCTTCACGCCCGACCGCTGGCTGGGCGATGGCGACACGGTGACGCTGGGCGAGACCGAGTTCGAGGTCATCCACTGCCCCGGCCACACCCCGGGCCATGTGGTGTTCTTCCACCGCCAGGCGCGCTTCGCCCAGGTCGGCGACGTACTGTTCCAGGGCTCCATCGGCCGGACCGATTTCCCGAGGGGGAACCACCAGCAGCTGATCGACTCGATCACCCGCAAGCTCTGGCCGCTAGGCGACGACGTGCGCTTCGTGCCGGGCCACGGGCCGATGTCCACCTTCGGCCAGGAGCGGCGCACCAACCCGTTCGTGGCCGACGAGGTGCTGGCCGATCAATGAACGTGGTGAAACCTCGGTTTCAATTGAGACATTCCGAGGTTACGGCGGCCGGCCAAGGTCGCGGCCATGGAGCTTGCAACTGACATGGCCGGGGCCGGCGCCCGCATCCTGATGGTCGACGACGACCCGGGGATCCGCGACGTGGTCTCCGACTTCCTGGGCCGCCACGGCTACAAGGTCGAGACCGCGGCCGATTCCAACGAGATGGAGCGCGTGCTGGAGCGCGGGCCCGTCGACCTGATCGTGCTCGACGTGATGCTGCCGGGCGAGGACGGCCTGGCGATCTGCCGCCGCCTCACCAGCGCCGAGTCCGGCCCGCCGATCATCATGCTGTCGGCCATGGGCGAAGACACCGACCGGATCGTGGGCCTGGAGCTTGGCGCCGACGACTACCTGGCCAAGCCCTGCAATCCGCGCGAACTGCTGGCGCGGGTGCGCGCGGTGCTGCGACGGGCCGAGCAGCGCAGCACTGGCGGCGCCCTGGGCGCGGGCTGTGAGTTCGCTGGCTGGCGGCTGGACCTGGTGCGGCGCGAGCTGCGCTCGCCGCAGGGGGTGGTGGTGAACCTCTCCTCCGGCGAGTTCTCCCTGCTGCGCGCCTTCGTCGAGCGGCCGCAGCGGGTGCTGACCCGCGACCAGCTGCTGGAATTCGCCCGCGGGCCGGACTCCGACGCCTTCGACCGCGCCATCGATGTCCAGATCAGCCGGCTGCGGCGCAAGCTGGACGACGGCGGCGGCGGCCACGACCTGATCCGCACGATCCGCAACGAGGGCTATATGTTCACCGCCAAGGTGAAGCGCACGTGAGGACGCCCCGCCGATGAAGCGACTGGGCCGCCCCACCGCTCCGCTGCTGGTGCAGCTCCTGACGCTCACCGGCCTGACCCTGGTGGCCGCCTGGGCGATGAGCACGGCCCTGCTCTTCCTGCTGCCGCCGCCGGCGCCGGACTTCTATCGGCTGAGCGAGATCGAGCGCACCTTCCACGGCGCCACCCTGGTGTTCACCGAGCGCCGGCCGCTGGAGCTGGCGCGCGCCGACAAGCCGCCGACGCCCGCGCTGGAGGGACGCCTGATCCCGGCCATCCGCGATCGCATCGCCCAGGATCTGGGCGTCGCCCCAAGCGATGTGGTCCTGGCCGGCAAGCGAGGGCTGCTGGCCGACCGCCGGGTCGGGCGCATCATCCGCGACCGCGCCGCACGCGTGGGCCTGCATGACGAGGAGCACTTCCTGATCGGCCCGTTCGAGGTGGGCGTGCGCCAGCCGGACGGGACCTGGGCGGTGGTGCGCACCCAGCCGGCCTTCGGCCTCGGCGACTGGCAGCAGCGGGTGGCGCTGTGGTTCTCGCTGTCCGCCCTGGCCATGTCGCCGATCGCCTGGATCTACGCCCGGCGGCTGTCCAAGCCGATCCAGGTATTCGCCGAGGCCGCCGAGCGCCTGGGCCGCGACCCCGGCGCGCCGCCGCTGGAGGTCAAGGGGCCCGCCGAGATCGGCGTGGCGGCCCGGGCCTTCAACGAGATGCAGCAGCGCCTGCAGCGCTATGTGGAGGACCGCACGGCCATGGTGGGCGCCATCGCCCACGACCTGCGCACGCCGCTGACCCGCCTGCGCTTCCGTATCGAGCAGCTGCCCGAGGACCAGCGGGCCAAGTACGCCTCCGACCTGGACCAGATGGAGGAGATGATCGCCGCCACCCTGGCCTTCGTGCGTGACGCCACGCGGCCGGGCGAGCGCACGCCCCTGGAGCTGTCGTCGCTGGTGGAAAGCCTGTGCGACGAGATGGCCGAGACCGGGGCGGCCACCGAGGCCGAGGCCGGCGAGAAGGTGGTGCTGGAGGGCGACCCCATGGCGCTGCGCCGGCTGGTGGCCAACCTGTTGGAGAACGCGGTGAAGTTCGGCGGACGGGCGCGGGCGCGGGTGTTCGCCGACGCCGGCCACGCGGTGGTGGAGATCGACGACGACGGGCCGGGCATCCCGCCGCAGGACACCGAGCGGGTGTTCGAGCCCTTCTACCGGCGCGAGCCGTCGCGCAGCCGCCAGACCGGCGGGATCGGCCTGGGCCTGGCCGTCGTGCGCTCCATCGCCCGCGGCCACGGCGGCGACGTGAGCCTGATCAACCGCACCGGCGGCGGCCTCACCGCCCGGGTGGAACTGCCGCTTTAACTGGCGGATCAGGCGGTTCCGGCGCTCGGCCGGGAATAACTACGGCCCCTTCACGCAACCTCTACCTGCCCTCGGGGGTTAGCCTCACCGCAAGCCCCTGCGAGACGCCATGTCCGAGCCGGAGAACCGACACGACAAGGACCCCACTCCCCAGAGCGCGCCGCCCCGCGCTCACGGCAGCCGACCGATGGCGAACGGTCGGCCGCTGAACGCCTCGCGAGTCCCCTTCGCCGACCGATGAGGAGAGCCTCTCCATGCCAAGCGTCGACACCGGCAAGCCCCGCGCCCGGCGCGGATTTGCCGCCATGAATCCCGAACGCCGCCGTGAGATCGCCCGCAAGGGCGGCGCCAGCGTGCCGGGTGAAAAGCGCAGCTTCGCCAAGGACCGCGACCTCGCGGCCTCGGCGGGCCGCAAGGGCGGCGAAGCCTCCCGCGGCGGCGGCCGTACGCGCGGCCGCGAAAGCTAGACCCGCCACCTGATCCGCCGGACCGCCAGCCCTTCTCCCCCGCGGGAGGAGGGCTTTGGCGCGTGGGGAATTGCGCGGCGGTGGCCCTATCCTCTCAGCAGCACCATCCCGAAGGCCGGATCGGCGCTGACCCACTGCTGCTCCAGCGTCCAGCCCGCCTCCCCGGCCAGCGCGGCAAATCGCGGGATCGTGAACTTGCACGAGTTCTCGGTGTGGATCGTCTCACCGGCCGCGAAGTGGAAGGCGCGCCCGGCCGCGTGCACGGTCTGGTCGCGCAGGCTCATCAGGTGCATCTCGATCCGGCTCTCCGCGTCGTTCCACACGGCGCGATGGGCGAAGGCGTCCAGGTCGAAGTCACCGCCCAACTCGCGGTTGATGCGGGCCAAGAGGTTCTTGTTGAACGCCGCGGTCACGCCCAGGGCGTCGTCATAGGCCGCCACCAGCGTCGCAGGGTCCTTGACCAGGTCGATGCCCACCAGGAAGGCCGCGCCCGAGCCCAGCAGGCGGCGCGCGCCCACCAGGAAGGCCCGGGCCTCCTGCGGCGTGAAGTTGCCGATGGTGGAGCCGGGGAAGAAGCCGACGACGGGCCGCCCCTCGGTCTCCGCCGGAAGGCGCAGGGCGTTGGTGAAGTCGTCGCGCAGGGGGGCCACCGTCAGCCGCGGGTAGTCGGCGCGGATCTCGCGCGCCGCGCCCTCGAGCGCCGAGGCGCTGATGTCGATCGGCGCATAGACCGCCAGCTGCGGCGCCGCGTCCAGCAGGATGCGGGTCTTGACGCTGGCGCCCGAGCCGAACTCCACGAGGGCGGCGCCCTCGGGGATGTGGCCGGAGATCTCGTCCGCCGCCTGGCGCAGCAGCCCGATCTCGGTGCGGGTGGGATAGTATTCGGCAAGCTCGGTGATCGCCTCGAACAGGCGCGAGCCCTCGGCGTCGTAGAAGTGCTTGGGCGGGATCTGCTTGCGCGGCCGCGCCAGGCCCGCGACCACGTCGGCCTCGAAGTCCGACACCGCCGCCGCGCCGTCGCCCAGCCCGTCCTTGGCCAGGCGCACGCCGGAGAACATCCAGCGCTGGTGCGGATAGAAGAAGTTGCGGTAGCTCGCCCGGACGTGCCCGCTGGGCGTCACGCAGGCCCCGCCGCGCAGCACGAACTGGCCGGACATGAACTTGCCGTTGTACTCGCCCACCGCGCCGGCGGCCGGCCGGAAGCCCGGATAGGGCAGGTAGCCGCTGCGGGTCCATTCCCACAGGTCGCCGAACAGCTGGCCGAGGCCCTCCCCGGCCGCCGGCCGGGCCTCGAGCAGGCCCGAGCCCAGGAAGATGCCGGCGGTCGGTACGCTGGCCGCCGCATGCTCCCACTCCGCCTCGCTGGGCAGGCGCGCGCCGGCCCAGGCGGCATAGGCGTCGGCCTCGTAGTAGCTGACGTGGCTGACCGGCGCGGCCGGGTCGAGCGAACGCAGTCCATGCAGGCCCATCACCCGCCAACCGCCATCCTCGGCCTGCCGCCAGTAGAGCGGGGCGTGCCAGCCCTCCTCCCGGGCCAGCGCCCAGCCGTCCGAGAGCCAGAGCTCGGGCCGCGCGTAGCCGCCCGCCGCCATGAAGGCCAGCCACTCGCCGTTGGTCACCAGCCGGTCGGCCAGGCGGAAGGGCTCCAGCCAGACCCGGTGGCGCGGGCTCTCGTTGTCGAAGGCGAAGGCCTCACCGGGGTGGCCGATGTCCACCAGGCCGCCGGCGAAGCCGGTCCAGCCGAGCGGCCGCGCCTCCGTCGCCTCGCTGCGGCGCGGCGGGGCGAAGGCCGGGCTGAGCGGCGACTGGGCGAAGAGGTGCAGGATGTCCATCAGGATCAGCTCCTGGTGCTGCTCCTCGTGGGCCAGGCCCAGGTCCAGCAGGTCGGCCAGGGCGCCGGGGCCGTCGGCCAGCAGCCGCTCCATGCCCGCGTCTACGTGGGCGCGGTAGGCCAGGACGTCGGCGAGGCTGGGTCGGGTGATCAGCCCGCGCGCCGGGCGCGGCTGCCGCGGGCCCACGGCCTCGTAATAGGAGTTGAACAGGTAGCCGAACCTGGGGTCGAACGGCCGGTAGCCCGCCAGGTGTGGCGCCAGCATGAAGGTCTCGAAGAACCAGGTCGTGTGGGCCAGGTGCCACTTGGTGGGGCTGGCGTCGGGCATGGACTGGGCGCCCATGTCCTCCGGCGTCAGCGAGCGGGTCAGGGCCTCGGAGCCACGCCGCACGGTGCGGTAGCGGGCCAGGGCCTCGGCGGGCGCTGCGAACGCGGCGGCCGGGCGCGCAGGCGCCGTGGGTCGTTGGGTCTCGCGCATCAGAACTCCCTCGGCCGGCCCGGATCGGGGGGCCCCTGCTCCCATCCGCGGATGTGGGGACGATCGCGGCTCGCCACAACGCATGGCGCCCAAGCGAAATGGGGCGCCGACGCGAAATGGGGCAACGCGGTCTCCGCGGCCAAGTTCCGCAATTCCGCCACCGTTCCCACGGAACGGATGGGCGGGCGCTGCGTTCAACCGGCGCTGGTGGCAGGCGTGTTCCGGTCGGGCGGCCGGGTTAGTTCCTAGGGGTCTGTATGAGCACCACGACGAGTTGGCGCGATGAGGTCGTGGGCCTGATTCCGGCGCTTCGCGCCTTCGCGTGGTCGTTGAGCCACAATGGCTCTGACGCCGACGACCTGGTGCAGGACACCCTGATCAAGGCCTGGACCAACCGCGACAAGTTCGAGCCGGGCACCAACCTGCGCGCGTGGCTGTTCACGATCCTGCGCAACACCTACTACACCAGCGTCCTGCGCCGGCGGCGCGAGGTGCGCGACGAGACCGGCGAATACGCCGACACCCTGAAGACCCCGCCGACCCAGGACTGGAGCGTGGCGATGCACTCGCTGCAGGCGGCGCTGCAGCAGCTGCCGGCCGAGCACCGCGAGGCGCTGATCCTGGTGGGCGCGGCGGGCCTCTCCTACGAGGAGGCCGCCGAGATCTGCGGCTGCGCCCTGGGCACCATCAAGAGCCGGGTCAACCGCGCGCGCGCCCGCCTGCTCAAGCTGATGGACGCCGAGCACGCGAACGACGTGATGGCCCTGGAGACGATGACGGCGATGGGGACGGCCTAGGCGGCGCAGGATTGGCCGCCTCCAGCTGGTCGACCACGCGCAGCAGGTGCTCCGGCGCGCCCCGGTCCTCCAGCGCCTGGAACATCCGTCGCAGCGCCATGTCCGGTTTGCGTTTGGTCATGGGCCCCGTTCCCCCCGCCGCGCATTCTACTGAAGTCCGCCGACGCCGATACAGCAAAGCCGGCTCTGGGCCGCGGACACAGTGATGCAGCCGGATTGGCCCGGATGGAGGGCAATGACTGACATGGCCGACCCCAAGGCGCCCCCTGGCGGGCACGGCGAAGGCGAGTTCGAGCCCTGGGACCGCGCCCGCTACGGCTCCCGGGAGGACGAGGACCAGGAGGACTACGGCTCCGGCTGGGACCGCCAGGGCCACGAGTACGGCGCCGGCCAGGACGAAGAGCCCGCCGCCTCCGACACCGAGGTCCCGGGCAAGCCCCGCGCGCCGGACGAGTAGCCCGCTACTTCGCCTCCGCCGGATAGACCACGGGCAGGACCAGCGCCGTGGGGTGGGCAGCGTCCATGTAGATGGTGTTGCTGGCCACCCGTGGAGCGCCGTCGCCCAGCGCCCGGCCGGTGTTGGGGTTCACCTCGAAGCGCGGGGCGTTGGACGAGGTGATGTGCAGGGCGATCCGGTGGCCCTTCTCGAAGGTGATCGCCGTGGGCCAGAGGTCGATGACCATCTTCTCCGGAGCGCCCGGCGTCATCATGCGGACATCCTGCGGCAGGCGGCCGTTGCGGAAGCGGGCCCGGACCGGCGCGTCCAGCACCAGGGCCTCGTAGCCATCCGGATAGACGTCCACCAGCTTGGCCATGAAGTCGGTGTCGGGCCCGTCGGTGGCGGCATAGAGCTCCACCTTCACCGGCCCGGAGATCACCACGTCCTTGTCGAGCGGCGGGGTCGCGAAGCGCAGGTAGTCGGCCCGCTCGCCGACCTGTCGCTGGTCCTCGGGGCCGCGCTCGAAGGTGAGGTTGGCGCCGCCGAACGTCGGGACCGGATTGGCCGGGTCGAACCTGTATTTGACCGAGCTGACCTCGACGCTGGGAGCCTTTGCCGAGAGCGTCTTGGCCGCGTCTGGATAGTACCGCACCTCGCGATAGGCCGGCGGCCAGTTGGCGGAGGTCAGGATCCGGTTCTTCGGCGAGGCGTGGTCCTTCTCCGCCGCGGCCATCATGAAGTACGTGACCGGCGGCTCGTCCATGATCCCGTTGTCGATCCCCTTCAGCCAGTAGTCGAACCAGCGGATCTCCTGGTCGCCGGCCAGCTGCAGGCGGTCGAAGCCGGGATAGGCCAGCCCCCCCGACAGCGGCCCGTGGCCGAACGGGCCCATGAGCAGCTTCTGGTTGCCCCGCGCCCCCGGCGCGCCCTCGTTCTGCAGGACCTGGAAGTTGTCGACCGTGCCGCCGTTGAAGATGTCGTACCAGCCGCCGACGTGGAAGATCGGGATGCGGATGTACTTGCGGTTGGCGCTGACCGACACCCGGTTCCAGCTGACGTCGTCCAGCGCACGGCGGCGCGTCTGCTCCAGCACCGCCTCGGAGGTCCCCTGCTGGCGCAGCCAGCCGACGGTGTCCTTCTCCTTCAGCACCCCGCCGGGATAGCTGTAGGCCAGCCGGTCTGCAGGGTTGACCACCACATAGGCCGCCTTCAGGTGCGGCGGGTCCGCGAGCGCCGCGGAGGTGGCGGTGATGCCCAGGGCCGAGCCGCCGGTCATGCCCACCTTGCCGTTGCTCCACGGCTGGGCCGCGGCCCATTCCACCGCGTCGTAGCCATCCTCGATGTCGTTCTCGAAGGCGGCGTAGAAGCCCTGGGAGCGGCCCTTGCCGCGCACGTCCTGCAGCACGAAGACGTAGCCGGCGTCGGTGTAGTGCTTGGCCAGCTGGACCAGCCGCTTGCGGTTCTCCTCGCCCTTGGGGTCCTTCTCCGGGTCGATGCGGCCGTCCTTGAGGTAGGGCGTGCGCGACAGGATCACCGGCCAAGGCCCCTGGCCTGCCGGCTTGTAGACATTGGCCGCCAGCTTCACGCCGTCGCGCAGGGTCATCGTCTCTTCAGACGCCCCCGGGGGCAGCCCGGGCCAGGCGTCCTTCTTTGCGGCCGCCGCGGCCTTGGGCTTGGCCTCGGCCAGCGCGGGCGCCGCCAGCGCCGAACTCATCATGAGCGCCGCCGCCGAGGCGAGCGCGAGCGTCCGGAGACGGAACATCGGAAAGCCTCCCACACGCGGAGGCTGCGCCCCGCGACTCCATACCGCACAATCTAAGCATGTGCCGCCGGGCCTGTCTTGCCGCCGGCTTCCCGACCGCAGACCCAGCCGCTAAGACCGCAGGTATGGATCGCGCCCACGCCCTGGCCCTCGACGCCGCCGACCCGCTCGCCCGCTTCCGCGAGCGTTTCGAGCTGCCAGAGGGGTTGATCTACCTGGATGGCAATTCGCTGGGCGCCCTGCCGAAGACGACCGCGCCGGCGCTGGAGGACCTAGTCCGCCGGGAATGGGGCCGCGACCTGATCACCAGCTGGAACAAGGCCGGCTGGATTGACGCGCCCGCGCGCATCGGCGGCAAGATCGCCCGGCTGGTCGGCGCGGCCGCCCACGAGGTGGCGGTGGCCGACTCCACCTCGGTGAACCTCTACAAGCTGGCGGCAGGCGCCCTTTCCCTGCGGCCCGGCCGGCGCAAGATCGTCACCGAGCGCGGCAACTTCCACACCGACGTCTACATCCTGGAGGGCCTGGCGGCGCTGACCGGGGCGGTGCTGGAGGTGGTCCCCACCGAGGCGGTGCTGGACGCCATCGACGAGACCACCGCCCTCGTGGTGCTGACCCACGTGCACTACGCCTCGGCGCGGATGTGGGACATGGCGGCCGTCACCGCCGCCGCCCACGCCAGGGGCGCCCTGATGCTGTGGGACCTGTCGCACACCGCCGGGGCCCTCGCCTGCGACCTGACCGGCGCCGGGGCCGACCTGGCCGTCGGCTGCGGCTACAAGCACCTGAACGGCGGGCCTGGCGCGCCGGCCTTCCTCTATGTGGCCGAGCGCCACCAGGCCGCGATCCGCTCGCCCCTGCAGGGCTGGATGGGCCATGCTGAGCCCTTCGCCTTCGAACCCTCGTTCCGTCCCGCGCCGGACCTGCGCGCCCAGCTCTGCGGCACGCCACCGATTCTCGGCATGGCGGCGCTGGAGTGCGGGGTCGACGTGCTGCTGGAGGCGGACCGGGCGGAGGCGCAGGCCAAGGGCCGCGCCCTCTGCGCCCAGTTCATCGCGCTGGTGGAGAGCCGCTGCGCCGCCCACGGCCTGCGCCTGCTGGGCCCCCGGCCCATGGACCAGCGCGGCCTGCACGTCTCGTTCGCCCACCCCGAGGCCTATGCGGTGGTCCAGGCCCTGATCGCCCGCGGCGTCATCGGCGACTTCCGCGCCCCCGACATCGCCCGCTTCGGCTTCCCGCCCCTCTACCTGCGCCACGTCGACGTCTGGGACGCGGTGGAGATCCTGCGCCAGGTGCTGGACGAGCGCGCCTGGGACCGGCCGGAGTTCAAGGCCCGCGCGGCCGTGACCTGAGCGCACGCTTCCGCTAGCAGTTCCGTAGAGACGGGCGCCATACGCCGCATGAGGAAGCGCTGACCGCAATGACCGACGACATCCTGCTGCTGACCGACATCCCGCGCGTCCACGGCGCCCGACGCGGCGAGCGCGTGGCGGTGCGGTTCGAGGACCGCGACCTCACCTATGCCGAGCTGGACCGGCGGTCCGACCAGGTGGCGGGGCTGCTGCAGGAATTGGGCGTCCAGCCGGGCGACCGAGTCGCCTGGCTGGGGCGGCCGTCGGAGGCCTGGTACGAGATCTTCTTCGGGACCGCCAAGGCGCGGGCCTGTTTCGCGCCGATCAACTCGCGGCTGGCCGTGCCGGAGATCGCCTTCATCCTGAAGGACTCGGGGGCGAACGTCTTCTTCGTCACGCCCGAGTTCTACGCCTGCGCCCAGACGGTGGCCGACCATGCCGGACGGCCGGTGCAGGTGATCGGCGTCGGCGAGGCGCAGCCGAACTTCGGCCACTACGCCAGCCTGCGCGACGCCGCCCCTGCCCCGCAGCTTTCAAGGCCGCAGCCAGACGACGACGTCCTGCAGCTCTACACCTCCGGCACCACGGGCCTGCCCAAGGGCGTGCGGCTCTCCAACGCCAACTACGCCGCCTTCCTGGCGCTGCGGGACAAGGTGGACGGCTTCGACTACGGGCCGGACGACACGGTGCTGATCCTGATGCCCATGTTCCACGTGGCCGGGACCAACATCAGCTTCTCCGGCCTGGCCGCGGGCGGGCGGCTGGTGCTGCAGGCCGAGTTCAACCCGCCGACGGTGCTGAAGGCCATGGAGGCCGAAAAGGTCGCCCACGTCTTCCTGGCCCCGGTGATGATCAACGCCCTGCTGCAGACCGAGGGCGTGGAGCGGACCGACTTCTCGTCCCTGCGCACGGTCTCCTACGGCGCCTCGCCGATCTCCGAGGCGGTGCTGGCCAGGGCCACGGAGACCTTCGGCTGCGGCTTCATCCAGTTCTACGGCATGACCGAGACCACCGGCGCAGGGACGACGCTGGCGCCCGGCGATCACCGTGGCGACCTCATGCGCGCCTGCGGGCGCTCGTGGCCGACGCTGCAGACCCGCATCGCCGACGAGCACGGCCGCGAGCTGCCGCCCGGCGAGATCGGCGAGATCGAGATCCGCGGGCCGATCGTCATGGCCGGCTACTGGAACCGCCCGGAGGCCACGGCGGAGACCATCCGCCCCGACGGCTGGCTGCGCACGGGTGACGCCGGCTACCGCGACGCGGACGGTTTCTTCTTCGTCCACGACCGGGTGAAGGACATGATCGTCTCCGGCGGCGAGAACGTCTATCCGGCCGAGGTGGAGAACGCGATCCTGGGCTGCCCCGGGGTGGCCGACGCCGCGGTCATCGGCGTGCCGGACGAGCGCTGGGGCGAGGCGGTGAAGGCGATCGTGGTCAAGGCGCCCGGCGCGGATCCCAAGCCGGCCGACATCATCGCCTGGGCCCGCCAGCGCATCGCCGGCTTCAAGGCGCCCAAGAGCGTGGACTTCGTGGACGCCCTGCCCCGCAACCCGTCGGGCAAGGTCCTGCGCCGCGAGCTGCGCAAGCCCTACTGGGAAGGCCGCGACCGGAAGGTCGGGTAGGCGGCGCCTAGAGCCTGTCCGGCTTTGATGGAACATCAAAACGGGAGGAACAGGCTCGTCACTTCAGTCGACGAGCACGATTCAGACTCTTGTCGATTCCGACAAAAGTCATCGTGCTCTACGGCCCGGCCGCCACGGAGCCTTCGCGGTCCAGCGGCTCGGGTCGCGGGCGCGGGGCCAGCTTCAGGCGCGACAGGCTGACGATGGCCGCCAGGCCCGCCAGCACCGCGGCGCTGCCCAGGGCGTCGGGCGCGCCCCGCGTGCCGTAGAGGTGGAAATAGACGGCGGTCGCCACCGCTCCGGCGGTCTGGCCCAGCAGCCTGGCCGTCGCCAGCGCCCCGCCGGCCGCGCCGCTGCGCTGGAGCGGCGCTGCGGTCACCATGGCGCGGTTGTTGGGCGACTGGAAGAAGCCGAAGCCCAGGCCGCACAGGGCCATGCGCCAGGCGATGTCCATGTCGGTGCTGTGGCGGTCCAGCAGCGCGAGGGCCGCGAGGCCGGCGGCGAACACGATCAGGCCTGCGCCTCCCAGCGTCCCCGCCCGATGCCGGTCGGCCAGCCGCCCGGCCAGGGGCGCGGCGATCCCCACCGCCAGCGGCCAGGGCGTCATCAGGAAGCCGGTCTCCACCGCGCTGCGCCCCAGCGGGCCCTGGAAGTAGAAGGGCAAGGCCACATAGGCCATCATCTGGGCCGCGAACGAGACCACCGAGGTGGCGATCGACAGGCCGAAGATCGGGATCCGCAACAGGTCGAACGGCACCAGCGGCGCCTCGCGGCGCGCCTCGCGCCAGACCAGCAGCCCGCCGGCCGCCGCGCCGATCGCCAGCTTGGACAGCCCCGAGGCCAGGCCCTCGCGCGCCACGCTCTCGGCCCCCGTGATCAGGAACCCGAAGGCCAGGGCGTTCAGCAGGGCCGAGACCCAGTCGAACGCGCGCGTCGACCCCACCGTCACCGGCAGCGCCCGGGCGCCCATGGCGATGGCGACGAGGCCGATCGGGACATTGATGGCGAACAGCCACTCCCACGAGGCCCGCGCCAGGATCGCCGAGGCCACTGTCGGCCCGATGGCGGCCGAGACCGAGATCACCAGGGCGTTGAGGCCGATGCCGCGGCCCAACAGCCGCTTCGGGTAGGTGAAGCGCACCAGGGCGGCGTTGATGCTCATGATCCCGCCTGCGCCCAGGCCCTGGAGCACCCGCGCGGCGGTCAGTTCCGGCAGGGTGTGGGACAGCGCGCAGCCCAGCGACCCCAGGGTGAACACCGCCAGCCCTGCCAGATAGACCCGCCTGTAGCCCAGCCGGTCGCCCAGGGCCGCCAGTGGCAGCAGGGTGACGGTGATAGCCAGCTGGTAGGCGTTGACGATCCAGATCGAGGACGCGGCGCTGGCGTTGAGCTCGCGCGCGATGGTGGGCAGGGCGACGTTGGCGATCGCCCCGTCCAGCACCGACATGGTCATGGCCAGCCAGATGGCCGTGATGGACCAATAGCGGCGCGGGACCGGCAGGCCGTCGGGTGCGCCGGCCGGCCGGTGGGCGTCGGTGTCAGCTTGCGGGTCGGCGTCGGCCTCGGCGGCGAGCGGCTTCTGCATCGGGGCTCAAACCCCTCAACCGCCGATTGGTGTCAAGCTCAGGCGCTGGCGGCCGCGCTGGGACGCGCCTTCACCCGCTCGAACCAGGCGCCGACCTTGGCGTGCTTGGGATCCAGCGGCTGGCCGACGGTGATCCCGAAATCCAGGAACACGTAGAGATGGATGTCCGCCAGGGTGAAGCGCTCGCCGCAGATCCAGGGCCCCTGCATATGGGCGTCGAACCAGGCGACGCCGTCCTGCGCCACCGCCTTCAGGCCTGGCGCGGCCTCGGGCAGGCAGCGCAGGCGGCTCTCGAACAGCGCCAGGCCCTCGGCGTAGCGGAAGCCGTTGGTCAGGGGCTCGCAGACCTTGATGTCCGCGCGGCGCGTCCACATCCGCGTCTCGGCCCGCTCTTCCGGCGTCGAGCCGATCAGCACCGGGCGCGACTGGACCTCCTCGAGGTATTCGCAGATCGCCAGGATCTCGGTCACGCACTGGCCGCTGTCCAGCTCCAGGGCGGGAGTCTGGCCGGCCGGATTGACGCCCAGATACGGCTCGCGCCGGTTCTCGCCGCCCCTCAGGTCGACCGTCACCCGCTCCATATCCAGGCCCTTCTCGGCCATGAACATCTTCACCACCCGGGGGTTCGGGCCGATCGAGGTGTAGAGCTTCACGGTGTTTCCTTCCCTGTTCTCGGAATCGTGAGCCCTGCTAGCAGCTTGACGTCACGGCGGGCTAGAATCACTCGCCCGAAAGGCGTATAACTCCCCGCCATGCAAGAGCGCAGTTTCCGCAAGGATCTGACGGGTTCAGACGAGAGCCTCGACGATCTCCTCGCGCGCCTGAGGGCTCAGCTTACGCGGCCCAAGGCGTGGACCAGCCGCAACCCGCCCTCCGACTTCGGCGAGTTCGTCACCTCGCGTCGCCCGCACGGCGGCGCCGGCGGGGCCGAAGCCCCGGTGCCGGTGGAAAAACCGCGCGTCGACTGCCACGCCTGGTAGGCGGCTACTTCGGCGCCTCTCCCGCGAGGATCGACTTCATCGTGAACTTCGAGGCCATCACGCAGTGCGGCTGGCCGCCCTGCATGGAGATGGTGGCCGGCTGGCCTGGCCCCGGCGCGAAGGCCCATTCCTGGCCCTTCGCGTCCCGGATCAGCAGCTCGCCCGGCCCGGTGAACTGGCAGACGGCGTAGAAGCGACTGCCCCGCCCGCCATCCTCGTAGATCGGCGCGCAGCTGATGTGCCCGAACCGCCGGAAGAAGGTCACGTCCTCGTAGTCGACCCGCTTGGGCCCCTTCTTGTGCGGCAGCAGGAACACGTCCTTGCCCTCGGCCGGACAGGGCGGGCCGGTGATCGTCCAGGCCTTGGCGTCGTCCATCCGGCCGCGCTTGAGCGAAAGCAGGCTGTGGCCCTGCCAGATGGCCACCGTCCCCACCGCCATCCCGATCAGCGTCCACAGCACCAGCGGCGGGATGCGGTTGAAAGCATGCGACTTGCGGAGGACGAAATCCCTGGCCACGGCGAAACTCCAACAGACTACAGGTGTAGTCTAAGGAAATTACCGCTGTAGTCCAGTGATGATGGCAGCGCCCCCTCCCCCCCTTCGGGGTCCCCCTCCCCCGCAAGCGGGGGAGGAACTGGAGAGGCTGACACAGCAAGTTCCTCCCCCGTGCCGACGGGGGAGGGGGACCGCGAAGCGGTGGTGGGGGCGCTGGGGCCCCAGTGCGCTATGCCGCGATCTTCTCCGCCACCTGCTGCGCCGCACCCGCACGATTGGAAAACCGCAGCACGCCGTCCTCGAGCTTGGCGTAGCGCAGGCTCATCAGGTCCATGGCGTAGTTCTGGTGCAGCTTCCACGGCGTCTTGTTCCCCTGCTTGGGGAACTTCGCCATGGCGCGCTGGACGTAGCCGGACGAGAAGTCCAGCCACGGCTCGAACGTGACGCTGGGATCGTCATTGACCGGCGTCGCCTGCCGCTGACTGGTCTTCTTCAGGTGGTTCAGCACCCGGCAGACGTATTCGCACGTCAGGTCGCACTTCAGCGTCCAGGAGGCGTTGGTGTAGCCGAAGGCGGAGGCCATGTTCGGCACGCCCTCGTACATCATGCCCTTGTAGCTGAGCGTGGTCGCAGGCTCGACGTGGCAGCCGTCGACCGAGATCTCGATGCCATTCCACACCTCCAGCACCAGGCCGGTGGCGGTGACGATGACGTCGGCCTCCAGCGTCTGGCCGGACGTCAGGCGGATGCCGCCCGCGGTGAAGCTCTCGATGTGGTCGGTCACCACCGAGGCGCGGCCGGACTTGATCATCTGGAACATGTCGGCGTCCGGCACCAGGCACAGGCGCTGATCCCAGGGGTTGTAGCTGGGCGTGAAGTGGCGATCGACGTCGTAGTCGGGGCCCAGCTGCTCGCGCACCATCTTGATAATGTTGGCCTTCACCTGCGCCGGCTTCTTGCGCGCCATGCGGAAGAACCACATGCCGAACAGCACATTGCGCCAGCGCACGATGTCGTAGGCCAGCTTCCCGGGCAGCTTGGTGCGCAGCCAGTTGGCCATGGCGTCCTCGGCCGGGCGGCTGACCACATAGGTGGGCGAGCGCTGCAGCATGGTGACGTGGGCCGCCGTCTTGGCCATCTCCGGGACCAGGGTCACCGCCGTGGCGCCGGAGCCGATCACCACCACCTTCTTGCCGGCATAGTCCAGGTCGGACGGCCACTGCTGCGGATGGACGATGCGGCCCTTGAAGTCGGCGGCGCCGGGGAACTCGGGCGAATAGCCACCGTCGTAGGAATAGTAGCCGCCGCAGAGGAAGAGGAAGCTCGCCGTGATGCGCCGCAGCTTGCCGTCGACCTCGGCCTCGACGGTCCAGGCCGCCGCTTCCGTCGACCAGGCGGCGCGCTTGACCTTGTGGCCGAAGCGGATCGCCGGCTCGATCCCGTTCTCGCGGGCGGTCTGGCGCACATAGTTCAGGATCGAGGGGCCGTCGGCGATGGCCTTGGCCTCGGTCCACGGCTTGAAGGCGTAGCCAAGCGTGTACATGTCGCTGTCCGAGCGGATGCCCGGATAGCGGAACAGGTCCCAGGTGCCGCCGATGGCCTCGCGGCCCTCCAGGATCACGAACGAGCGGTCGGGACAGGCGGTCTTCAGGTGGTAGCCCGCGCCGATGCCCGACAGGCCCGCGCCCACGATCACCACGTCGAAGTGCTCAACAGCCATGAATGTCCCACCCTGATCCGGAGCCCGGGAAGATAACTGAACGCCGATAACTTACCAGTCACAAAATCCACGGCGCGGCTCCACCGTGGCGCCGCACCCTTGAGAAAGGCTGTAGAGAGATCGCACCCGCCGCTTCGTCGGAGTTGCCATGACCGCCCCGCCTGTCCATCCCGTCCTGGCCCCTGGCGAGGCGCAGCTGGGGTGCGAGGACCTGCCGGCGGCGCTGGCGTTCTTCGTGGGCGAACTCGGCTTCCGGATCGAGGCGATCTTCCCGGCCGACGAGCCGCAGGTCGCGACCTTGTCCGGGCACGGCTTGCGCCTGAGGCTGGCGCCGGGCGGCGATCCGGGCGCGCTGCGCCTGCCCTCCCCCGACGCCGGCCGCGTCCTCGTCGCGCCCAACGGCACGCGGATCGAGTTGGTGGACCCTGACCCGCCGCTGGCGGTTCCGGCGCTGGCCCCGCAGTTCGTCCTGACCCGCGTCGCGGATGGGCCCGCCGCCGGCGAGGGCCGCGCCGGCATGCTGTACCGCGACCTCATTCCCGGCCGGCTGGGCGGGCGGTTCATCGCCTCGCACATCTCGATCCCCGAGGGCGGGCCGGTGGCGGACTGGGTGCATTTCCACAAGGTCCGCTTCCAGATGATCTTCTGCCGCCGCGGCTGGGTGCGGCTGGTCTACGAGGACCAGGGCGAGCCCTTCGTGCTGGCGGCGGGCGACTTCGTGCTGCAGCCGCCGCGCATCCGCCATCGGGTGCTGGAAAGCTCGCCGGGCCTGGAGGTGGTGGAGATCGGCTGCCCGGCGCTGCACGAGACCCTGGCCGACCATGACATGGCCCTGCCGACCGGGCGCGCCCTGCCCGACCGCGACTTCGGCGGCCAGACCTTCATCCGCCACGTGGCCGAGGCTGCGCCCTGGACGCCTTGGGCCGACGGCTTCGAGGCGCAGGCGAGCGGCATGGCCGCCGCCACCCGAGGCCTGGCGGGCGTGCGCGTCCTGCGGCCGGCCGGCGGGCGGGGGTTCGACGCCGTCGCCGATCCGGCGGGCGAGCTGATGTTCGGCTTCGTGCTGGAGGGCTCGGGGGTGCTGCAGCACGCCGGCGCGCATCCGCTCGCCGCCTGCGACGCCTTCGTCATCCCGCCCGGCGGCGCGTGGGGCCTGGCCGAGTCTTCGCCCGACCTGCGGCTGCTGCAGGTGGTCCTGCCGGCCTGAGCGCCTTGTGCGGCGGCGCGAAACGCCGTTCATGAGGGCGGGGCCTCAAGGGGGACGCGCGTGGACGAGACGGAAATCATCGCGCGCGAATCCGGGCTGCGGCAGGCTCTCACCAAGGCCCAGGTTGTGATGATCGGCCTGGGCGGCGCCATCGGCACCGGCCTCTTCATGGGCAGCGGCATCGCCATCGGCTACGCGGGCCCGGCCGTGATCATCAGCTACGCCATCGCCGCGGCGATCGCCGTGGTCATGGTGCTGAGCCTGTCGGAAATGGCGGTGATGCACCCCGCGGCGGGCTCGTTCGGGGTCTATGCCGAGACCTATCTCAGCCCCTGGATCGGCTTTCTGGTGCGCTACACCTATTGGGCGGCCCAGGTGATCGCCGTCGGCGGCGAGGCGGTGGCGGCCGGCCAGTACATGACGTTCTGGATGCCGGGGATACCGGTCTGGACCTGGTCGCTGGCCTTCGCCCTGATCCTGCTCTTCGTGAACAGCCGCTCGGTGAAGAACTTCGGGACCTTTGAGTACTGGTTCGCCTTCATCAAGGTCACCGCCATCGTCGGCTTCATCGTTCTGGGCGGAGCGGCGGTGCTGGGCATCGGCCAGCCGGCGATCGGCACGCACAACCTCACCGGCCTGCCGGGCGGGTTCATGCCGCATGGTTTCAAGGGCGTCTGGATGGGCGTGATCATGGCCATCTTCTCGTTCGTGGGCATCGAGCTGATCGCGGTGACCTCGGCGGAGACCCAGGACCCCGGGCGGGCGATCCCGGCCGCCCTGCGCTCCATGGCGCTGCGCCTGGCGCTGTTCTACCTCCTGGCCCTGACCGTGCTGCTGAGCTTCGTGCCCTGGACCCAGACCGGCGCCCGGGTCGTGGCCGAGAGCCCCTTCGTGCGCGTCTTCGCGCACACGGGCATCCCGGACGCGGCCGGGATCATGAACTTCGTGGTGCTGAGCGCGGCCCTGTCGGCCATGAACACCAACATCTACCTGGCCACCCGGATGCTGTTCTCCCTGTCGCGCGGCGGCTATGCGCCGGCGTTCCTGGGCCGCCTCAACCCGGCCGGCGCGCCGATCGGGGCGATCCTCATCTCGGGCGCGGGCGTGATCACCGCCGCGGGGCTCTCGTTCTTCACGCCGCTGGCCTACAACTACCTCTTCGGCGTGGCGCTGTTCGGGGCGATCTTCGTCTGGATGGTGGTGCTGGCCTGCCACCTTCGGTTCCGCCGGCGGCATCAGGCGGAGAGCCTGCCTGTGCGCACGCCGTTCTTCCCGGTCCCCCAGGTCGCGGGCCTGGCGGCCCTGGCCGCCATCCTGGTGACCATGGGCCTCGACACCGACTTCTGGAACGTCTCGTGGATCGTCGGCGTCCCCTGGCTTGCCGCCCTGTCGCTCGCCTATCTGATCGCCCGCCGCCGGGCTTAGCGACGAAAGGAATCTCCCACGACGAAGCCGCGTCGCCGGCGATTTGATCCAGATCAATTATGATCATGATCATCAGCATCAGCATGCCACCCAACGATAGCCGCCGCGGCTGAGGCCGGGCGCCCAGGGAGGACCATGGATGTCGGTGATCGAGGGCAAGCACCCGCAGACCAGCCAGGCGGATCGGGGACGCCAGCGGGCGACGATGCTGGAGATCCAGCGCCGCCTCATCGCTCACCTCGAGGCCGGGCGGACCACGGACTTCGCGCCGGCGCCGTATCAGGTGGCGGCCCGCGTCTTCACCGATCCCGCCCGCCTGGACGCCGAGCGGCGCGAGCTTTTCCTCAAGCTGCCGATGCTGGCCGCTTTCACCAGCGACATGCCCAACCCCGGCGACGTGGTGGTCTTCGAGGCGGCCGGTCCCTCCATCCTGCTCGCGCGCGGCCGGGACGGCCAGGTTCGCGCCTTCCTGAACCGATGCCGTCACCGCGCCGCCAAGCTCACCAAGGGCTGTTCGACGGCGCGGGTTCTCACCTGCCCCTTCCACGGCTGGAGCTACGACCTCGAAGGTCGCCTGGTCGGACTGCCCGGCGAGGCCGCCTTTGCGGACCTGGACCGCGCGACCCTGGGTCTGACGTCCGTGCCCGTGGCCGAGTGGTGCGGGTTGATCTTCGTCAAGGCCCACCCGGGCGATGAGGAGATCGACGTGGAGGGCTATCTGGGCCCGCTCGCGGCGGAACTCAGGCAGCTGGACATCGCCCACACCACGCCGGTCCGCAAGCATCGCATCGACCTGAAGGCCAACTGGAAATTCGCCCAGGACACCTTCTTCGAGGGCTACCACTTCGCCACCGTCCACCCGCAGACCATCGCCCAGACGGCGATCAGCAACGTCATGGTCCACGACCAGTTCGGACCGCACCAGCGCGTCATGATGGCCAGCCAGGGTTGGCTGGATTACGTGGGCCACCCCGAGCAGGAATGGCGGACGCCGCCCTATGAGGGCATCCACCTGATCTTTCCCAACACCATCTTCTATTCCGGCCACGCCGACCGCTTCGCAGGCTCCGACGCCGACCGGCAGATCTTCGGCTGCTGGCGCAGCTTCCCCGGGGCGACACCGGGCGAATCCTTCACCCTGATGGCCACCTATCGGCCCAAGGACGCCGACGAGCCCGAGGACATCGCCTTCTACGAGCAGGTCTCGGACTTCATCATGAAGGTGGTCGAGACCGAGGACTACAGCCTCTGTGCGGAGGCGCAGGCCAACCTCGAGTCCGGGCCGCCGGACGCGCCCATCGTCTTCGGCCGCAACGAGTGCGCCAACCAGGCGATCCACCAACGCATCGCCGAAGCCGTCGGCGACGACAGCTGAGACGATCCCCTTAGCCGCAGCCGCGGGCTCAGGGGCGCTTGGCCTTGGTCGTCTTGACCGGCTCGGCCGGCGGCAGGGGCTGGTCCACCCGCGCCATGGCCGCGCGAGGTGGGTTCGACGCCGCGATGGTTCCCGCCTTGGCCTTCTCCTCGCCCGGATCGGCGGCCGCGGCGCGCTGGCAGGCCATGGTCAGGGCCATGTCGTTCAGGGCGGCGCAGTCGTGGAGGACGGCGGCCACGCCCTCGAAATCACCCCTCGCCTTGAAGATCGAGATCCGGTCGGCGATGAACGGCTTCACGTCGCCGACCGCCGTCGCCCCGTCCGAGAGCGCCACCAGCGCGCTGTTGTCGTCGCCGGCCATGCGCCAGGCCACCGCCAGCTTCTGATAGACCAGCGGTCCCTTGAAGCCCGAGGCCAGGACGGTCTTGAGCTGCCGGATCGCAATTTCGGGGCGGCCCTCGGCGATGGCCACGGCCGAGGCGATCTGCAGCACGTCGGGGCTGGTTCCCACCGGCGACTTCAGGGAAGGGTCGATCTCGGCCCGCGCGCCTACGACATCGCCGCGGGCCAGGGCGTCCTCGGCCCGCTCGGCGGCCTGGTGGCCCTCCACCTCGGGCCGAAGGCGCACAAAGTCGAACTCTGGCAGCGGCTTGCGGCCCGCGTCGGTCTGCGCCACCGCCGCGGCGCGGTCGGGATAGAAGGCACCCAGATAGGCCTCGACCGCATCGATCCGCGCCTCGGCGTCCTCGTGCAGGTGCACTGAGACCATCTCGCGCCGCTCTTCCAGCTTGTTCATCGCCAAGTGGGCGACGTAGCCGGCGGCCATCATCTGCGCCTTCTGCATCAGGAACGGCGCGTTCTTCACCTGCAGCAGGCTGGTCCTGAGGCTGGCGAGGTCCTGGGCCGCCAGGGCCTGGGCCTTGGCCGCCTGGTCCCGCCGCGCCGCCGACGCCTGCTGGTGCGCGCGATTGGCGTCCCAGGCGGCCTTCAGCACCTGCACGCCGACGCCCGGATCGGCGCCCTTTCGCACCAGGATGTCGGCCGCCAGCAGGTCCGCCTCGCGATCGGCGCCGCCACCCAGGGTGGGAAAGCGGAAGCGGCTGGGCTCGGCGGCCTCCAGGTCGCTGACGAAGCCCGCGGCGAGGATCACCGAGGCCGAGCTGCGCGCCTTGGCCCCGTCGCCGCCCGCGTCACCGCCGAAGTTCTGCACCACGCTGATGCCGAGGCTGGCCAACTGCAGCGCCTGGGCCATCTGGTCGTAGGTGGAGGTCGCCTTGGGCAGCTGCTGCGGCTGTTTGAGCACCAGGTGCGCGTACTGGTGGGCCAGGATGAAGCGCAGCGCCTCCTGGGTCGCCACGCCTGCCCCGGCCTGGCCATAGAGGCGCTCCAGCAGTCCGGTGGTCAGCACGATGACCCCGTCGGCGCCGGCGGGGCCCTGGAAGAACGCTCGCGCATCCTCCATGCGGTCGGCCACAATCACTACGCGGGCGCGCATGTCCGGGCGAGGTCCAGCCAGGGCGATCTGGTTGGCCAGCTCCTGCAGGGCCGGCTGGGCGGCAGGCCAGGCGGCCGGGACCGGTCCGGCGCCGCCGAGCAGGGCCGCAATCGGCTGACCGGGGCTTGCCGCGTCGCCTGCGGGGAACGCCGGGTCCTGGAACCGTGCGAGAACACAGGCGTCCGGCAGCTTCACACCGGCCTTCTGCCCCTTGGCCGCGCCTTTCAGCTTGTCGCCCAGGCCCTTCTTCTCCGGCGTGGGCGCGGCAGCCACGGCCGCTCCACAGGTGATCGGCAGCGGTATCAGCGGCGCGGCGGCGACGACTCGAGCCGCAGGCGCCCGGCTCTTCGGCGCGGCGTGCGCCGGCGCCACGGCCAGCCCCACGAGCCCCAGAGCCGCGAAGGCCGCGGCCGCGCGGCCAAACCCCTGCCATTCCGCCATGGGCGCCCCCATCCCGTCGGCGCCGCGGCCGCGGGATTCCCCAGCGGCACTTTGAGATCAAGGGTTTGCGAACGCAATCAGGTTCGCCCAGTCGGGGCAGGCCACGCGTATGACTGCGACCTCAGGGCGAGTCGCCAGGAGCGGGTCGCCAAGGGGGCGGGTTGATGGAGGAGGAAAGTGGCGGTGACGGAGGGATTCGAACCCTCGATACGCTTTCACGTATGACGATTTAGCAAACCGTTGCCTTCAGCCACTCGGCCACGTCACCAGGTCCGCGGCGCCGAAGCGCGTGCGGGAGCGGGGTTCTAGCGGACGGCGGGCCGTCTGCCTAGACGGTCGAAGGGGCCATTGCAGGCTTCGCCGCGTCGAACGGCGACGTCGCGTCGGGGACCATCGCCCCGAGCGGCCACGGCCAACCCCGTGCGGGCGCGGCCGGGTCAGATCGATCGATGCGAGGGCCGCTCCACCGGGGCGGCCCTTTTCGCATCTGCGTCTCAGGTCAACCCTGGGCCAGCCACTGGCGGGCCTGGCGCTGGGCTTCGGCGACCTCGTCGGACGCCATCTCGCCGGCCAGTTCCTTGCGGTAGACCTTGGCCTCCATCGAGCCGCGCATGGCCGCCAGGTTGAACAGCATATGCGCCGAGACGTAGTCCAGCGGCGCGCCGCCCTGACCCGTCGAATAGAGCAAACCTAAGCGGAACAACTCGTCGCCCGTCGCGTCCGGAGTCGGCAGCGGCAGGCCATCGCACTTGGTGTCGATGCTCGCCAGCATGGTTTCAGTCCCTTTTTCGCCGGCGGCCCCGCTTCTGCGAACCCTTCACCGGCCTACGAGCGCAGAAAACCAAGCTTGCGCTGAACACATGGTTAAGGCGGCCGTTGTCCAATTGTCAGGAATCCCAGCCGGGACAATCGACCGCACCCTTAACGGGCCGATTCGGGAACGGCAGCCCCTGCGAGCAGTTGCGGTTAACAGCCCGCTTTCGAGGCCCGCCTTTGTGCTGCGGCCAAGCTTGGCCTAGATCAGCGAGCGTCGTTCAGGGAGAGTTCAGCCGCGCCCGTCATGATGCCCGAAGAATGAAGCGCCTGTTCCTCATCCTGGCGGCGGCGGCCAGCCTCGCAACCGGCCTCTCCGGCGCCGGCCTCGCCCTCGCCGGCGAAGGCGGCGGCCATGGCCGCTGGGCTGATCGGGGTGGTGAACGAGGTGGTGACCGCGGTGGCGGCGAACGCGGTGGCGACCGCGGCGGTGAGCGCGGTGGGCCGCCGGGCCAGATGCGGCGCTACGACCAGGGCCGCGCGCCGATGGACTATCCGGGCGGCGGCCGCGGCCGCTGGGCTGACGCGCCCCGGGGCCGGTATGACGAGGGTCCGCGCGGTCGCTACGAGGAGGCGCCCCGTGGCCGGTACGAGGAGGCGCCTCGGCGCTACGAAGAGGCGCCGCGCGGCCGCTATGAGGGGCGCTACGAAGACTCGCCGCCCAGCTACGCCCCCCGGCGAGGCTACTCGCCGCGGCCCGGCGGCTACCTGCCGCCCGACTACCGCGGCGCGCCGGTCGGCGACTACCAGCGCTACCGCCTGCGTCCCCCGCCGCGCGGCTATTCCTGGATCCACGTCGGCGCCGGCTTCGCCCTCGTCGGCCCCGACGGCCAGGTCTTCGACGTCATCCAGTAGCGCTCCCTCCCGTGAGGAAGTCCCTCCCTCAATGGGGAGGGACAAATCGCGAAGCGATCAGGGTGGGGTGGCCGCGACCGGGCGTGGCGCTCGATCGAGCGAGCCCCACCCTGGCGGCTGCGCCGCCTGTCCCTCCCCATCAAGGGAGGGACGGGTCACAGCCCCAGCTTGGCGCGCAGCAGCCCGTTGATGACGCCGGGGTTCGCCTTGCCGGCGGTTTCCTTCATCACCTGGCCCACGAACCAGCCAATGGCCTGGGGCTTTTCCTTCACCGCGCCGGCCTGGCCGGGATTGGCGGCGATCAGCTTGTCGATGATGGCTTCCAGCGCGCCGGTGTCGCTGACCTGCTTCAGGCCCTGCTTCTCGACGATCTCGCCGGCGCTGCCCTCGCCGGCCCACATGCGCTCGAAGACGTCCTTGGCGATCTTGGACGAGATCACCCCCTCCTCGATCAGCTGCACCAGCTCGGCGATGGCGGCCGGGAAGATCGGGCTGTTCTCGATCTCGATCCCGCCGGCGGTGAGGCGCGCAGCCAGGTCGTTGGTGACCCAGTTGGCTGTCAGCTTGGCGTCGCGCCCCTTGGCGGCGGCCTCGTAGAAGTCGGCCTTGGCCTGTTCGGCGATCAGCACCCCGGCGTCATAGGCCGAGAGGCCGTACTGCGCCTGGAACCGCACCTTCTTGGCGTCGGGCAGTTCCGGCAGCCCGGCTTCGATGCGCTTGATCCACGCCGGGTCCAGCTCCAGCGGCAACAGGTCCGGGTCCGGGAAGTAGCGGTACTCGTGCGCGTCTTCCTTGGAGCGCATGGAGCGCGTCTCGCCCTTCACGGTGTCGAACAGGCGGGTCTCCTGATCGATCTTGCCGCCGTCCTCCAGGATCTCGATCTGCCGGCGCGCCTCGTACTCGATCGCCTGCTGGATGAAGCGGAACGAGTTGACGTTCTTGATCTCGCAGCGCGTGCCCAGGACGCCGAAGTCGCCGCTCTCGCGGAACTTCTCGTAGTCCCCAGGCCTGCAGACCGAGACGTTCACGTCGGCGCGCAGGTTGCCCTTCTCCATGTCGCCGTCGCAGGTGCCGAGATAGACCAGGATGGTCCGCAGCTTCTTGACGTAGGCCGCCGCGTCCTCCGGCGAGCGCATGTCGGGCTTCGACACGATCTCCATCAGCGCCGTACCGGCGCGGTTGAGGTCGACGAAGCTGGCGTTCGGGTCCTGGTCGTGCAGCATCTTGCCGGCGTCCTGCTCCAGGTGCAGCCGCTCGATGCGCACGGTGAACGCCGAGCCGTCGTCACGCTCGACGATCACCTCGCCCTCGCCGACGATCGGGTCCTTGAACTGGCTGATCTGGTAGCCCTGCGGCAGGTCCGGGAAGAAGTAGTTCTTCCGGTCGAAGCGCGACCAGGCGTTGATCTGGGCCTTCAGCCCAAGGCCGGTCTTCACCGCCTGCTCCACGCAGTGGCGGTTGATCACCGGCAGCATGCCCGGCATGGCCGCGTCCACCAGGCTGACCTGGGTGTTGGGCGCCGCGCCCGCGCCCACGGCGGCGCCGGAGAACAGCTTGGCGTTGGAGGCCACCTGGGCGTGGACCTCGAGGCCGAGGACGATCTCCCAGGGGCCTGTGCGGCCCTGGATCAGCTTTGGGTTCGCTTCGCTCATGGGCGGTTAGTTAGCGAAGGCCGTCGCCAAGCGGAAGCCGCGCGTCGATGCCCTCTTGCTTTTCGGCCACGAAATCGCCTCAAGCTGGGGCAGTCTTAACGACGCCTAGATCCGGGGGAAAGGAACACCCATGAAGTCCATCGCTATCGCCGCCGCGCTTGCGGTTTCGGCCCTTGCCGCGCCCGCCTTCGCCGCCGATCCGACGCCGGCGCCCGCCGCCGCGGCGCCTGACGCCAAGCTGTCGGTCGAGAATTCCACCATCGAGCAGATCATCGCCAACCCGGCCGCCAAGGCCGCGCTGGAGAAGGAACTGCCGCAGATCCCGGCCTACTACGACCAGATCAAGACCATGACGCTGTCGCAGGTCGCTCCGATGAGCCAAGGCGCCATCGACGCCCCGCTGGGGAGCTGTCAGCGAAGCTGACTGAGGGGGCTTCTTCCACAACCGTTGGAGCGGAAGCCCCCTCAACCACTTCATGGTCCCTCCCCCAATAGAGGGAGGAATTATCGCCTCACCACCACCGCTGCGGCTTGGCGCGGAAGTCGGCGGCCTTCTCGATGGCGCTGCCCAGCGAGAACAGCGTCCCCTCGTCCAGGTTGCGTCCGATCAGCTGCAGGCCCAGCGGCAGGCCCTGGGCGTCGAGGCCCGCCGGCACGCTCATGCCCGGCAGGCCGGCCAGGTTCACGGTCACCGTGAAGATGTCGTTCAGGTACATGGCCACCGGGTCGTCCGACCGCTCGCCCAGGGCGAAGGCGGCCGAGGGCGCGGTCGGCGTCAGCAGCGCGTCGCAGGTCTTCCAGGCCTGGTCGAAGTCGTCGGCGATGCGCCGGCGCACCTTCAGCGCCTTCAGGTAATAGGCGTCGTAGTAGCCGGCCGAGAGCACATAGGTGCCGATCAGGATCCGCCGCTTCACCTCCGCCCCGAAGCCCTCGGCGCGGGTCCGCTCATAGGTTTCGAGGAGCGAGCCGCCCTCGACGCGCAGGCCGTAGCGCATGCCGTCGTAGCGGGCGAGGTTGGACGACGCCTCGGCGGGCGCCACGATGTAATAGGCCGGCAGCGCATATTTGGTGTGCGGCAGGCTGACCTCGACAATCTCGCAGCCGGCGTCCTTCAGCCAGGCGATGCCCTGTTCCCAGAGCGCGTCGATCTCGGCCGGCATGCCGTCGACCCGGTATTCCTTCGGCACCCCGATCCGCAGGCCCTTGACCGACTTGCCGCAGAAGCTGGCGAAATCGGGGGTCTCGACCGGCAGGCTGGTGGAGTCCTTGGGGTCATGCCCGGCCATGGAGGTCAGCAGGATTGCCGCGTCCTCCACCGTGCGGGCCATCGGGCCGGCCTGGTCCAGGGACGAGGCGAAGGCCACCACGCCCCAGCGCGAGCAGCGGCCGTAGGTGGGCTTGATCCCGACCGTGCCGGTGAAGGCGGCCGGCTGGCGGATGGAACCGCCGGTGTCGGTGGCGGTGGCGCCCAGGCACAGCTGCGCCGCCACGGCCGCGGCCGAGCCCCCGGACGAGCCGCCCGGCGTCAGGTCGGCGTTGCCGCCGCGGGCGCGCCACGGGTTGACCACCGGGCCCCAGGCCGAGGTCTCGTTGGACGAGCCCATGGCGAACTCGTCCATGTTGAGCTTGCCCAGCATGACCGCGCCATCGCGCCACAGGTTGGACGTGACCGTGCTCTCGTAGGCGGGCCGGAAGCCCTCAAGGATCTTCGAGCCGGCGGTCGAGGCCACGCCCTCGGTGCAGAACAGGTCCTTGATGCCGAGCGGCGCGCCTTCCAGCGGCCCCGCGGCGCCCTTGGCCCGGCGTTCGTCGGAGGCTCGCGCCATCTCGATCGCCCGCTCCGGCGTCTCGACCACATAGGCGTTCAGCGCCCGCGCGGCCTCCACGGCCGTCACGTGCGCCTGGGTGATCTCTTCGGAGGAGAACGACTTGGCCGCCAGCCCGTCGAGGGCGGCCTTGAGCGTGAGCCCGGTGAGGTCCGACATCTATTCCACCACCTTCGGCACCACGAAGAAGCCCTTCTCGGAACGCGGGGCGTTGCCGAGCACCTTGGCCGGATCGCCGCCGTCGGTGACCACGTCCTCGCGCATCGGCAGGTGCGTGTGCACCGAGGTGGTCATCGGCTCGACCCCGTCGGTGTCGACCTCGTTCAGCTGCTCGATCCAGTCGAGGATGCCCGAGAGCTCCCGGGCCAGGGGCTCCAGCTTGTCTTCCGGCTCGGCGATGCGCGCCAGCCTGGCGACCTTCTTCACGGTCGCGGCGTCGATGGCCATGACCATCCCTCCTGAATTCAGGCGCGTGGGCTAGCGGTGGCCGGCGGGCTTGGCAAGCCGGTGGCGAGCCATTGGGCGCATTCGGAGCCCAGTTCGGCCCGGGCGCGGGCCTCGTAGGTCGCCGCGTCCGCCTCGCTCAGCACCGCCCGCCAGCGGCCGTTCTCGCCATGATGCAGGAAGCTCTGCGCGCCGCCCTCGAAGATCCGCCCGCCCAACGGCGCGACGTCCTCGGCGTGGGCCCGCATGTAGCCGAAAGAGGCATGGTCCAGCACCCGGGCCAGCAGGGCCTCGTCCAGCGCCAGGTCGAGGAAGGCCGCGATGCGGCGCACCTGCCCCAGCAGGTCGGCCTTTAGGGCGTTGAAGTGCAGGAACAGCACATTGGGCAGGCCCTGCGCCGGCCACCAGGTGCGGATGTTCTCGAAATAGGGCCAGAACGGCGCGCCGTCGCCCCCCAGCCAGGCGCGGAAATAGGCCGCGGGATCGCCCAGCGGCGGGGTCATTGGCGGGCCCAGCTCGGCCGGGCCAGCGTTCAGCCGCTCGTACCAGAGGGCGTTGCCGCAACCGTGGTGGTGATGCAGGCTCATGGCCACGTCGCGGCCGTCGCGGGCCACATAGAGGTAGCGGGCCCGCGGCGAGATCCCCAGGGCGTCCAGCGGCAGGTGGGTCTTCACCACGCGCCGGTGGACCTGGGCCGCCAGCCGCTCCAGAACCTCGGGCGGTGTCAGGCGGTAGTCCAGCCACGGCGAGAGCGTCGCCACCGGCGCATCCTCCGCGCCGTGGTGGATCAGCTGGGTCACGATCTGCTGGACCCAGGTGGTGCCCGACTTGGCGTAGCTGGCCACCACCACGTCGCCGTCGCGCAGGGCGAAGCGGTTCCAGACGCGCGAATCCATGTGCCGGTTGACCAGCTCACGCGTCTTCGCAGGCCAAGGCGTCACGCCGCACTCCCCCTCCACCGTGGGGCGGAATAGCGGCGCGGCGCGCACCTCACAACTGCGGCTACTTGTCGGCCTTTTCCGCGCCGTCGGTCTTGTCGGCGGAACCCTTCAGGTCGGTGGCCTTCTTGGTCGAGAGCTTCAGCCCGTGCTGCTCGTCGAAGGTGGCCTTGTCAGATGGCGTCAGGTGCGGTCGCGCCGCCACGACACCCATGCCGATCGTCTCCTGAACGTAGTAGGTCTCGCCAGCCTCGACCTCCATGTGGAGCGTGTCCTTGGCTTCCATCTGGATGGAGTAGTCGTGCGCGCCGGGGTCGGCGGCCAACACGAAGTACGATCCATTGCCCAGCTTTCCGACGCCCTTGTCGCCTTCGTGGACCGAGAAGCTCACGGCAGCTCCGACGAACCGCGAGGGTCGGAAGAACACGACCTGCCCCTTGCCGTCCGTCGGCGCGCCGATGACACCGTTGGCTGCGGTCGCCGGCGCGGTCTGGTCTGCAGCCTTGTCTGGCGTCTTGTCTTCGGTGGCCTGAGCGGCGGCGGGCAAGGCGACCGCCGTCATGGCGAGAGCGGCCAGGGCGGCCAGGCCGCAGCTGCGAATCGAGGTCATTTCGGGTCTCACGGGTTGGTTTCGGAAGGTGTGATGGGTGCGGTGGCCGGGGCAGCCGGCGGCGCGGCGGCAAGGTCCGCGGCGAGCTTGGCCACGCCGCGCGTTCCGGCCGGGATTTCGATCTCACCCCCGTGAATGAAGCCTGCAAAGAGGCCCCCGATCGGGACCACGGCGGCGGCGGCGATCAGGTTGGTGTTGTCGGAGCCCGACGCTCCGATCTGAAGCCCCTTCAGCCGCACCTGGCGTCCGTCCGCCTCCACGTAGCGTACGGCCAGGAGCAGCTTCGCCGGACGGCCGAGGGGACCCGAGGGCGCCGCATCGATCACCTCGCCGACGCCGCTCGCGCCCTCCGCCACAAGCACCTGTCCGTCCAGGCGGATTGGGGACGAAAGCTTCAGGGTGAACTTGTCGCCGCGCTTCATCGTCCGGCTGGAGACGGCCTGGGTGAGCTCGATCTCAACGAGCGCGCCGGCAGGGACATGCGACACCGCCAGCGGCGGCTCGACCGCCGTTGCCGGCGCCGCCGTCTGGGCGGCGGCTGGTGGTGCGACAGCCGTCAACGCAGCCAACGCCGCTGTCGCCGCGATTGCGAATTTCATGAGACTCAACCCCCGAACACACACGTAATACGAGCGGCCCGGAGCTGGCAATGCGCGCCTTGGACGCTGGCGGCTGTCCCCCCGCGCGCGGGCCAGCTATGGAGGGCCATGGCCGTCCTCGACCTTCTCGACCTGCCGGGCGCCCTGCCCGCCTACGCGCCGGTGGCGGGCCTGGACCTGGGGGAGAAGACCATCGGTGTCGCGGTCTCCGACGCCACCCGCTCGATAGCCAGCCCGCTGCAGACCCTGCGCAAGGTGAAGTTCACCGACGATGCAGCCGCCCTGTTCCGCCTGATGGAAAGCCGCGGCGCGGCGGGCCTGGTCATCGGCCTGCCGGTGAACATGGACGGGACCGAGGGTGTGCGGTGCCAGTCCAACCGCGCCTTCGCCCGCAACCTGCTGCGCCTGCGCCCCGAGCTGCCGATCGCCTTCTGGGACGAGCGGATGTCGACCATGGCCGTCAACCGGATGCTGATCGACGAGCACGACATGACCCGCGCCCGCCGCGCCGAGGTGGTCGACAAGGCCGCCGCCGCCTGGATCCTGCAGGGGGCGCTCGACCGGTTGCGGAACGGCTGATCGCCGCGCCGCAACCGCTAGGGCCTAGAGCCCGCCGGCGAACAGGTCGCGCTTGCCGATCTGGACGCCCTTGGCGCGCAGGATGGCGTAGGCGGTGGACAGGTGGAAATAGAAGTTGGTGGTGGCGAAGCCGGTCAGCCACTGGCCCAGCGGCAGCTCGGGCTCCATCACGCCGAGGTTCGCCTTGTGCAGGACGGCGTCGCGGCCGGCAAACTGCTCCGCCTTCAGCGTCTTGAGGAACGACTGCGCCTCGGCGACGGCGGCCTTCACGCCCGCGAAGTTCAGGTCGGACGGGATGTCGGCGGGGACCTCGACGCCGGCGGCGCGCGCGCTCCACTGCTTGGAGAAGTTGATCACCACGAAGGCCTGGAAGCGCAGGGGGTTCATGTCGTCGACCAGTCGCCACTCCAGGATGTCGTCGGCGGAAGCGCCCTTGGCGGCGGCGAAGGCGGCGCCCTGGTCCAGGATGTGGGCGAGGGTCGAAAGGCCCTTGGAATAGAGATCGACGAAGGTGAAGAGGCAGACGTTCACAGGTTTCCCCCGACAGGCTTGATTGCTTGATTGATTGCGGCCCGGCGTCGCCGGCCCCGCCTGGATATGGGACAATGGCCAGGCTTCGCAACGCCGCCCGGTGCAGGAAGTTGGGGATCAGCCGTCGCGGTCGCTTCCCTTGAGGGTCGGGCCTCTCTAAGAGGGCGCTTTAATGAGCGGCGCCCCCCCTGGTCTGAACGAGGTCCTCAGCCGGACCTTTTCCTTCCCGCGGCGCCATTTCCTCTCCGCGACCGACCTGAACGAGGTGGAAGCCGCGACGCTCCTCGACCTGGCCGATGGGTTCGTGAGCCTGAACCGCCAGACCGCCAAGAAGCTGGACCTGCTCAAGGGCAGGACCCTGATGAACCTGTTCTTCGAGAACTCCACGCGGACCCAGAGCTCGTTCGAGCTGGCCGGCAAGCGGCTGGGCGCGGATGTGGTCAACATGAGCCCCCGCTCCTCCTCGATCTCCAAGGGCGAGACCCTGATCGACACGGCGGTGACCCTGAACGCCATGCAGCCGGACCTCCTGGTCGTGCGCCACGCCTCCTCCGGCGCGGCCAGCCTGCTCTCGCAGAAGGTGGGCTGTTCGGTGATCAACGCCGGCGACGGCCAGCACGAGCACCCCACCCAGGCGCTGCTCGACGCCCTCTCCATGCGCCGCGCCTTCGGCCACATCGCCGGGCTCAAGGTGGCGATCTGCGGCGACGTGCTGCACAGCCGCGTGGCGCGGTCGAACATCTCGATGCTGCAGATGCTGGGCGCCCATGTGCGGCTGGTGGGCCCGCCCACCCTGATGCCGGCCGCGGCCGACCGCTGGAACGTCGAGGTGTTCCACGACCTGCGCAAAGGCATCGCCGGCTGCGATGTGGTGATGATGCTGCGCCTGCAGCTGGAGCGCATGGACGGGGTGATGGCGCCCTCGCAGCGGGAATATTTCCGCTTCTTCGGCCTGGACCGCGAGAAGCTGGCCCACGCCGCGCCGCACGTGCGGGTGATGCACCCGGGCCCCATGAACCGCGGGGTCGAGATCGACTCCGACGTGGCCGACGACCTCTCGGTCAGCCTGATCCAGGACCAGGTGGAGATGGGCGTCGCGGCCCGCATGGCGGTGCTGACCTCGCTCGCCGCGCGGCTGGAGAATGCGCGTTGAGCCGTCCCCTCGCCTTCGTCAACGCGCGGCTCGTCGATCCCGCCAGCGGCTACGACGGCCCCGGCGCCGTGATCGTCACCGAGGGCGTCATCGCCGACGTGGCGCGCGGCCAGGGGCTGGGCTCGCTCTCGGCCGACGTGGAGGTGGTGGACGCCGGCGGCGCCCTGCTGATCCCGGGCCTGGTGGACATCCGGGTCAAGACCGGCGAGCCGGGCGCCGAGCCCAAGGAGACGCTGAAGTCCGCGGCCCAGGCCGCCGCGGCCGGCGGCGTCACCACCATGGTCGTGCAGCCCGACACCCATCCGGTGATGGACGAGCCGGCGGTGGTGGACTTCATCCTGCGCCGCACGCGCGACATCGAGCTGGTCAATGTCTATCCCGCCGGCGCCGCCACCAAGGGCTGCGAGGGCCAGCGGATGGCCGAGATCGGGCTGATGCACGAGGCCGGCTGCCTCTACGTGACCGACGCTGACCGGCCGATCGTGGACTCCAAGGTGTTCCGCCGGGTGCTGGCCTACGCCAAGGCTTTCGACACCCCGGTGGCGCACCGGCCGGCCGATCCGTGGCTGTCGGCCGGGGCCGCGGCCAGCGAGGGCGAGTTCGCCGCGCGCATGGGCCTGCCGTCCGCGCCGGCCATCGCCGAGAAGATCATGCTGGAGCGCGACCTGGCGCTGGTGGAGCTGACCGGCGCGCGGCTGATCGTCGACCAGCTGA
>JAEKKJ010000016.1 GCA_019510435.1 Caulobacterales bacterium
TCGGCGCCGGGTCCTGGAAGACCAGGAGGTCGATGATGCGTTGGGTCCAGGTAGTGCCGCACTTGGGATAGGTAGCAATGACAATGTCGTCGGGGCGGATCGCGAGGTCGTCCCAGCGGGCGCTCTCCATGATCGGGTTGTGATAGTTGCGCGTCGGCGCGCGCTCGAGCTTGGTCATGTCGGAGATCCCCCTGTTGGGCGAACGCTACTCCCGGAGCGCAGGGACCGACAACCGCGGCCGGCTATTTGCCCACCAGCCGTTATCTGCTCACTCCCTCAAAAGCGGACCGGCCGAAGTCCGCGACGGGTCGGTTGCCGGCATGAGGGCCTTCCCAAGGTTCGTGCCGCGTTCGAGCCCGCGCCCCGCCCAGGCGCGCAACGCCTTGGAGAGGAGTAGGCTATTCATTGGCCGACTTCGACGCCACCTGCTGAAGCAGACGGCAGCCCGCCCACAACCCCTACCCCACCAGCCGCACCCGCGTGCCGCAGAGCACCACCTCGCCGGCGGCGTCGAGCGCGCCGCGGGCCTTGGCGCGCGCCCGCACCGCCTGCGGGTCCCGCACCTTGACGTCGAAGGCGCCCAGGCCGTCGCCGCGGCCGTCGCGGGCCGGGACGAAGCGGATCTCGCCGCCCTCCAACCGGATGCGCCAGCCCTCGCCATGCGCCTCGCGCGGCAGGTCCAGCACCTCAGCCCACCGGGCGGACATGGCGTCCGGATCGCTGGCCTGGACCTCCGCGCCGACGATACCGAGCGAGGTCTCGGTCTTGACGTTCTCGCGCCAGTGCGGGCCGCCCCATTCCCAGCGCTCCTTGGGAACCATCACGTCCAGCGACAGGATCGCGCCGCCCACGTCGCGCGGGTGCAGGTGGCTGTAGGCGACCCGGCCCTCGTCACGGTCGGTCTGGTGGACGATGCGCACGCCGATCTCGGCCATCCGCTGGCGGGCGCTGGCCATGTCGCCGTCCAGCTGCAGGATCACCATGTAGCCGCCGTCGCCCCCGCGCTTCTCCAGCAGCCGCCCGGCGGTCGTCCCCTCCTGCGTCGGCGAGACCACCTCCAGGAAGGTGTCGCCCACCGGCCAGACGGCGTTGTGCAGGCCGAACACCCCGACGCCAGGATCGGGATAGTCGGCGCCCAGGCCCAGCACGGCCACGATGTCCGCCTTGGCCGCGTCCAGGTCCGCGCCGACCAGGGCGATCTGTCGAAGCCGCATGGCGTCCTCCCGTGGTTTCTTGCCCGTGGTTTCCTGGTTGGCTCGACTACAGGGCCCGCGCCGATGACGGTCAACCCCGGGCGGGCTATCGTCCCACCCAAACACGAGGAGGGACGACCATGGCGAAGATCGACACCGGCACGAACGACCTGCTGGCCGACCTGGACGAGGGCGTGCTGACGCTGACGCTCAACCGGCCCGAGGCGCGCAACGCCATGAGCGGGGAGATGAACCAGGCGCTGGCTCGCAGCCTGGCGTCTGCCGAGCTGGATCCGGACGTGAAGTGCGTGGTGCTGACCGGCGCGGGCAACGGCTTCTGCGCCGGCGGCGACGTGAAGGGCATGAACGCGCGCAACGAGGGCGGCGGCGGAGCCGGGATCGACGCGGCGATCCACAGCCAGCGGGTGAACCAGCGCGCCACGGCGGGCAAGCTCTTCATGATGCCGAAGCCGACCCTGGCCGCCCTGCCTGGCGCCGCGGCGGGCGCGGGCTTATCGCTGGCCCTCGCCTGCGACCTGCGGATCATGGCCCGGACCGCGATCATGACCACCGCCTTCGCCCGCGTCGGCTTCTCCGGCGACTACGGCGGGACCTATTTCCTGACCCAGCTGGTGGGCTCGGCCAAGGCGCGCGAGCTCTATTTCCTCTCCGAGCGGGTGAACGCCGAGGAGGCCCTGCGGCTGGGGCTCACCAACTGGGTGTGCGAGGCCGAGGCGCTGGCGGCCAGGGCGCAGGAGATCGGCCGGCGGCTCGCAAGCGGGCCCACGGTGGCCTACCGCTACATGAAGGAGAACCTGAACCGCGCCATGGCCGGCGAGGTGGACGACTGCCTGGACCTGGAAGCCACCCACCACGTCCACTGCGGCCAGACCGCCGACCACAAGGAAGCCGCCAAGGCCTTCGTGGAGAAGCGCGAGCCGGTGTTTCAGGGGCGATAAGCGCGGGCCGGAGCCGGGGCGCCAGGTCGCGACGCATCATCGGGGACGCGCGATGAGGCCGCGCTGCGAAGTCCTGAGACGCTAGGCGTCGTGGCCGCGCACGGTATGGGCCACGTGGAACGAGCCGGAGTGTGACAGCACGATCCAGTCGCCGGCGTGGGCGACGACGGGGCCTTCGGGCGTGCGCACCTGGACCGCGGCCGAGGCCTCCGCCACGGCCTGGGCCTCGTCGCCGAGCCACCGCCAGAGCACGGCCCAGTTTTTCTGGTCGTGCGCCGGTGGAACCCGCAGGGCTGCGCCGTGGTCGAACGGGGGGTGCAGTTGGATGACGCGCATGGTCTTCGGAAATCACTCGCCTGTACCCGGGGACTTCGGCGGTGCTTCGGTTACCAAGACCTTGACTGCGGCCGGCAGTCACAGGGTTCTTCAGGTTGCAACTATCCCCTAAGGGCTGAAAAAGCTTTGCAGTTCCAGGACAAGGGTATTCATTCGACAACTAGAGCTTGCGGTGTCGGACGGGGGCATCGCACCAGGAGGTATGAGAATGTCGGAGGTGTCGGCAAAGACGCCTGATCCGATGGACATCGCGCTCGGGGCCGCGGTGCGCATTCGGAGACGGACGATCGGCATGTCGCAAGAAGCGCTCGCCGATCAGTGTGGGGTCAGCTTCCAGCAGATCCAGAAATACGAGAACGGGGCCAACCGCATCTCGTTCTCGCGCCTGGTGCAGATCAGCCGGGCGCTGCGTTGCCGGGTCACCGACCTGATGGACGTGTTCGACGGCGCCGACAAGGAGACCGCCGAGGACCTGGACCTGTTGACGCACATGCGCACGCCCGGGGCCCTGGAACTGCTGTCGGCCTTCGAGCGCCTGCCGCCGGAGGTGCGCTCGTCGCTGGTGAACCTGGTCCGCACGCTGACCAACCAGGCGGCGGCTGCGGCGGCCAAGGAAGCGGCGATCGCCTAGAGGCCGTCGCCTAGCTGGCGGCCAGGGCCTTGTCGATCAGGGCCTTGGCCTCCGGACTGCTCCAGTCGGCGTCGCCGGTGACACGGGCGACCTCCAGGCCGTCCTTGCCATAGATCACCGTGGTGGGCGTACCCACCGCCGGCGGGTTCAGCTTGAACGGCAGCTTCATGGCGCCGTCCAGGTAGAACTTCAGCGGCGCGTTCTGGGCGATGAACAGGGCGGCCTGCTGGGCCTTGTTGGCCTCGTCGATGCTGATCGGCATCACCTCGACGCCCTTGCCGGCGTAGGCGGCCTGCAGCTTGGCCAGGGTGGGCATCTCCACCTTGCAGGGCCCGCACCAGGTGGCCCAGATGTTCATCACCACCACCTTGCCCTTGAAGTCGGCGATCCGGACCGACTTGCCGGCGGCGTCGGTGAAGGCCAGGTCCGGCGGCGAAGTCGGCTGGGTGGGTGTCGTCACCTTGCTGGCGAAGGCGGGCGGGCCCGCGATCGGAACCGTCGCCACCTTGGGCCGGTCCGGGTTGGAGGAAGCCTGGCCGATGATGTAGACAACCGCCGCGACGCCCACCAGGGCGGCGCCCCAGAGGGCCCATGTCAGGACGCCCATCTTGGGCTTCGATGACGCCTGCGGACCTTCGCTCATATGACCGACTCTTCCTCTGCACCGCCCACGGATCCCGCCTCGGCGGGACAGGCCATGTGGGGCGGCCGGTTTTCGGGAAAGCCGGCCGAATTGATGCAGGCGATCAACGTCTCCATCGGCTTCGACAAGCGGCTCGCGGCGCAGGACCTGGCCGGTTCCCGTGCGCACGCGGCGATGTTGCGCAAGGCGGGCGTGATTTCAAGCGAGGACGAGGCGGCCATTCAGGGCGGGCTGGCCCAGATCGAGGCCGAGATCGCCGCCGGGACCTTCCCGTTCCGCGACGAATACGAAGACATCCACATGAACGTGGAGGCCCGGCTGCGCGAGCTGATCGGGCCGGCGGCGGGGCGGCTGCACACCGCCCGCTCGCGCAACGACCAGGTCGCCCTCGACTTCCGGATGTGGGTGCGCGACGCCTGTGACAGGACCGCAGCCCAGATCAAGGCGCTGCAACGCGCGCTGCTGGCCAAGGCCGAGGCCCACGCCGGCACGGTGATGCCGGGCTTCACCCATCTGCAGCCCGCCCAGCCGGTGACGTTCGGCCACCACCTGATGGCCTATGTGGAGATGTTCGGGCGCGACGCCGACCGCTTCGCCGACGCCCGCACGCGGATGAACGAGAGCCCGCTGGGCGCCGCGGCCCTGGCCGGCTCGCCCTTCCCCATCGACCGGCAGATGACGGCCGAGGCCCTCGGCTTTGCGCGACCGACCGCCAACTCCCTGGACAGTGTCGCCGACCGCGACTTCGCCCTGGAATCCCTGGCGGCGGCCAGCATCTGTGCGACCCACCTGTCGCGGCTCGCCGAGGAGATCGTCATCTGGATGACGCCGCAGTTCGGGTTCGTGAAGCTGTCGGACGCCTTCACCACCGGCTCGTCGATCATGCCGCAGAAGAAGAACCCCGACGCCGCCGAGCTGGTGCGCGCCAAGGCCGGGCGGATGCTGGCGTCCTTCACCCAGCTCTCGGTGGTGATGAAGGGCCTGCCGCTGACCTATTCGAAGGACATGCAGGAGGACAAGGTCCCGACCTTCGAGGCCTTCGACGCCCTGGAGCTGTCGCTGCTGGCCATGGCCGGCATGGTCGCCGACCTGGAGCCGAACGCGGACGCGATGGCCAAGGCCGCGGGCGCGGGCTTCTCCACCGCCACGGACCTCGCCGACTGGCTCGTGCGCGAGCTGGACCTGCCGTTCCGCGACGCCCACCACGTGACCGGTGCGGCCGTGAAGCGGGCCGAGACCCTGGGCTGCGACTTGGCCGGCCTGCCGCTCGGCGAACTTCAAGCCTTGGATGGACGCATTAGCGCGGCCATCTACGATGTGCTCACGCCGCAGGCCTCCGTGGCCAGCCGCAGGAGTTATGGTGGGACCGCGCCGGACCAGGTCCGCGCGCAGGTCGAGCGTTGGAAGGAGAAGCTGGCATGAGCCCTCGCATCTGGATGACGGCCGGCGCCGTGGCGCTTGCCGCCGGGCTCGCCGGCTGTGGCAAGGTCGGCCAGCTGGAGCGGCCCGGCCCGCTCTTCGGCGCCGGCCGCAACACCACCCGCCAGGCCGACGACGAGCAGAAGAAGGTCCAGGACCCCAACCGCCCCGTCGACACCGTCGATCCGCGCGACCGCGCCATCGAGCCGGCGCCGCCGCGCACCCTGCCGATCCCGGGCACCGGGCCCAGCGCCACCGACACCCCGCCCCGCACCGCCTTCCCCGACCCCTACGCCCAGCCGCGATGAACCATTTCGAGCTGCAGGGGGGCGAGCTCGCATGTGAAGGCGTTCCGCTGAGCCGCATCGCCGAGGCGGTGGGCACGCCGGTCTACGTCTATTCCACCGCGACTCTGGAGCGGCACTTCACGGTGCTGCGCGACGCCCTGACGGACCAGGGGCTCAAGGATCCGCTGATCGCCTTCGCGGTGAAGGCCAATTCCAACGTCGCCGTGCTGCGCACCCTGGCCGCGCTAGGCGCGGGCGCCGACGTGGTGTCCGAGGGCGAGGTGCGCCGCGCGCTGGCCGCCGGCGTGCCGCCCGAGCGGATCGTCTTCTCTGGCGTCGGCAAGACCGAGCCGGAGGTGGCCTTCGCCCTGGAAGCGGGCGTCGCCGAGATCAATGTGGAGTCCGAGCCGGAACTACACCTCGTCAACCGGGTGGCCCAGCAGATGGGGCGGCGCGCGGCGGTGGCCATCCGCGTCAACCCGGACGTCTCGGCCGGCGGCCACGCCAAGATCTCCACCGGCAAGGCCGACAACAAGTTCGGGGTCTCGTTCTCGGAGGCCGAGCGGCTCTACGCCACCGCCTCCAACCTTGCCGGCGTGCGGCCGGTGGGCGTGGCCTGCCACATTGGCAGCCAGATCACCGAGCTCGCGCCCATGGAGGCGGCCTTCAGCAAGATGCGGGGCCTGGTCGAGCGGCTGCGCGCCGAGGGCATGGGGCTGGAGCGGCTGGACCTGGGCGGCGGTCTGGGCGTGCCCTATTTCAACCAGCCCGCGCCGCCCTCGCCCGCGGACTACGCGGCCATGATCGGCCGGGTGACCAAGGGCCTCGACATCCAGCTGGCCTTCGAGCCCGGCCGGGTGATCGCCGCCAACGCGGGCGTGCTGGTCAGCCGGGTGATCCACATCCACGAGCGGCCCGAGGGGCGGCGGTTCCTGGTGCTGGACGCGGCCATGAACGACCTGATCCGGCCGGCCATGTACGACGCCTACCACGACATCCGCCCGCTGGCGCCGCGGCCCGGCGAGCCGCTGGCCTACGACGTGGTGGGCCCGATCTGCGAGACCGGCGACACCTTCACCCGCGACCGCCTCCTGCCGCCGCTGCAGGCCGGCGACCTGGTGGCGTTCATGACCGCCGGCGCCTACGGGGCCGCGATGGCCAGCGAGTACAACTCCCGCCCGCTCGTGCCCGAGGTGCTGGTGAAGGGCGACCAGTTCGCCGTGGTCCGCCCGCGGCCCAGCTACGACGACATGCTGGAGCGGGAGCGCGCCGCGCCATGGCAGGCCTGATCGACCGCCGCCGCCTCATCGCCGCTGGCGCGATCGCCGCGGCCCTGCCCGCGCCCGCCTTGGCGCGCGGCGTCTGGGAGATGGCGGCGCTGGACGGCTTTCGCGAGCTGGCGCGCGCGCTGGAGGTGAAGGGCCTGGTGGTGCTGCACCGGGGCGACGTCCTGGTCTCGGACGGTGAGGTCGCCGCCGCCGACCGCATCGCCTCGTGCCGCAAGTCGTTCCTCTCGGCGCTCTTTGGCATCGCGGTGCGCGACCAGAAGATCGACCTGGACCAGACGCTGGCGCAGCTGGGCGTCGATGACTACCAGCCGCTGAGCGCCGTCGAGCGGGCCGCCACGGTGCGCCAACTGCTGACGGCGCGGTCGGGCGTCTACATCCCCTCCTCTGCCGAGACGCCGGCGATGAAGGCGGCGCGGCCGGCGCGCGGCAGCCATCCGCCGGGCACGTTCTGGTACTACAACAATTGGGATTTCAACGCCCTGGGCGAGATCTACCAGCGCCTGACCGGCCGCTCGGTGTTCGCCGCCTTCGAGCATGAGCTGGCCGGCCCGCTGGGCTTCCAGGACTTCGACCCCGAGCAGCACGCCCGCTTCGGCTACGACCCCGACGCCCCGCGCTTCCCCGCCTACAACCTCTGGCTCTCCGCGCGCGACATGGCGAAGTTCGGCCAGCTCTATCTGCAGCAGGGCGGCTGGAAGGGCCACCAGCTGGTTCCGGCCGACTGGGTCGCGCTCAGCACCCGGCTGGTGTCGCGCACCGGCCGGGCGGGCATCCTCTCGGGCTACGGCTATCTCTGGTGGGGCGACATGGACCCGCACGCCAGCGGCCTTCCACCCGGCAGCTACACCGCCGCCGGCAACGGCGGGCGCTATATCGTGGTCATGCCGGCCATCGACACCGTGGTCGCCATCCAGCCGATCGAGCTGGAAGGCCGCCCCCAGGCGCGCCTCTACACCGAAGAGGGCGCCCTGGACCGCCTGCTGAAGACGCTGGTGGCGGCGCGGCGCGGCTAGTCCATCGCCCCGACGTACGGCAGGCCGCGCATCTGGCCGGCGACGTCCATGCCGTAGCCCACCAGGAACCGGCCCGGTGCTTCCCAGGCCACGAAGTCGGGCTCGATGGCGCGCGGGGTGGGCCAGGGCTTGCGGGCGAAGACGGCGGTGAGCACCTCGGTGGCGCCGGAGTCGCGCACCAGCCGGGCGGCTTCGGAGAGCGACAGGCCGGTGTCGAAGACGTCGTCCACCACCAGGGCCTTGCGGCCGGCGATCGGGCGCTGCAGGTCGGCGCGCACCTCGCAGCGGCCGCTGGACTGGCGCTCGTCCTTGTAGGACGCCAGCCACAGGGCGTCGAAGCGCACCATCCGCCCCTGCCGAGCCAGCGCCCGGGTCAGGTCGGAGGCGAACCACAGCCCGCCGGTGAGCAGGCAGACCACCACCGTCTCGTCGTCGATGCGCGGGGCGATGGCCAGGGCCAGGGCCTCCACGCGCTGGGCCACCTCGGCCTCGGGGATCAGGACGGCAGGATTGGGATCACTCATGCGGGGGCGCGGGTTCCGGGGCGACAGGGGCTGGGGTGGCCTCTATCGGCGCCGGGCCACCCTGCGCAAGGGCCGCAGCGGGCGGCGGCGCAGACTTGGCGGTGAGGTCGAAGCGCACCTCCAGCTGCTGTGCGCCCGACGGTGGGTCCGGCAGGGTGACGGCGAAGTAGCGCTTGCTGCCGGGCGGCACCTTGCCGTTCAGCGGCTGGGCGACCAGGCCGGCCAGCGGCTTGCCGGCCTTGTCCAGCAGGCTGATGCGCAGGGGCGGCGACTGGACCGGCGCCTGGCGGGTGTTGCGGATGGCGCCGGTCACGGCCAGCACGGGCCGCCCGGCTTCGAAGCCCGACTTGAACGCCACGCCCTCCAGCACCAGGCCCATGGTGTCCACCGGAAAGCCGACGGCGGCAAAGAGGGCGGCGGTGGACGGGAAACGGCCGGCGATCTCGCGGCGCATCACCACCGCCCCGCCCGCCGCTGCAGCCAGTCCCATCGCCACCAGCAGCGCCACGATCACGCCGACGGGCGCGCGCTTGGGGACCGGCTTCTGTGCAGGCCGGACCGGCGCGGCCACAAACTCGAGATCGTCGTCCCCGCCGGCGTCTGGCGCGGGCGTGACGGAAGGCGGCGGCTCAAAGTCCGCTTCGGCCTCAACCTCGCCTTCCGGGGTCGCCCGCCACCGCGCGCCGCAACTGGAGCACCTGACGGTGCGCCCGCGGCGCGGGATACGATTGTCGTCCACGAAATAGCTGGTGGCGCAGTCTGGACAGGTCAGTATCATGACGCCGAATCGGACGCTCCAGCACCCTCACTCCGAGGTCGCCGATTTCGGCCTCCATGTCCAGAAACGCCAACGACGCCGCCGATCAGGGATCGGCTGACGAAATCCTCCGTTTCACTGGCGTTTCCATGCGTTATGGGCGCGGCCCCGAGATCCTGAGCGACATTTCGCTCAGCCTTCCACGCGGCTCTTTCCACTTCGTCACCGGACCGTCCGGCGCGGGCAAGAGTTCGCTGCTGAAGCTGATCTACCTGGCGGCGCGGCCGTCCGGCGGATCGGTGCGGCTGTTCGGCGAGGACGTGACCGCCATGGCCGACACCCAGGCGCCGCGCATCCGGCGGCGGATCGGGGTGGTGTTCCAGGACCTCCTGCTGCTGGACCACCTGTCGGCCTTCGACAACGCCGCCCTGCCCCTGCGCATCGCCGGCCACAAGCCCTCCGAATACCGCAACGACGTCGCCGAGCTGCTGACCTGGGTCGGGCTGGGATCGCGGATGCACGCCCATCCCCCGGCGCTGGCGGGGGGCGAGAAGCAGCGGCTGGCCATCGCGCGGGCCGTGGTCAACCGGCCCGAGATCCTGCTGGCCGACGAGCCTACGGGCAACGTCGACCACGACATGGCGCTGCGCATCTACCGCCTGTTCGTGGAGCTGAACCGGCTGGGCACCACGGTGATCATCGCCACCCACGACCAGGACCTGGTGGCCCGCTCGGCGCGGCCGGTGCTGCACCTGGACAAGGGCCGCCTGAAGCCCCTGCCGCCCCAGGGGCCGGCGGAATGAGCCTGCTTGGCCGAGGCTTCGCGGGGCGTCGCCCTGAGGACCGGAAGGAGGCCGATGGGCCGTTCGACCCGGCGGCGTGGAAGCCGGCGTCGTTCCTGCCCGAGGCCGACGCGCGCGATCCGGCCCTGATCTTCGTGATCGCGGTGCTGTGCTTCCTGGCCTGCATCACCGCCCTGGGCGTGATCGCCGGCGACCGCGCGGCGCACGGCTGGGCCGGGCAGCTGAAGGGTGAGGCGACCGTGATCGTCCGCGCGCGCAGCGGCGAGACGCCCGACGCGGCGGCGGCCCGGGCGGCGGAGGCCCTGGCCGGGGTGGCGGGGATCTCCGAGGCGCGGGCGCTGGAGCGGGAAAAGGCCTACGCCTTGATCAAGCCGTGGCTGGGCGACGTCAGCGACCTGGAGGACCTGCCCGTTCCGCGGCTGGTGGCCGTCACCCTCGACCGCAAGCATCCCGCCACCGCCGCGGCCATGGACCGGGCGCTGAAGGGCCAGGGCCTGGACGCCGTGGTCGACGACCACTCCATCTGGATCAAGGACATCGAGCGGGCCGGCGGCGTGGTGCGCTGGACGGGGGCGGTGGTGTTCCTGCTGATCGCGGGCGCCGCAGGGGCGGTCGTCGCCTTCGCCACCCGCTCGGGCCTGGCCGCGCGACGCGACGTGGTGGAGGTGCTGCACCTCACCGGCGCCGAGGACAGCCAGATCGCCAACCTCTTCGAGCTGCGCTTCGCCCGCATCGCCGCCGTCGCCGGGGCCCTGGGCGCGGCGGCCGCGGGCCTGGCCGGCGCGGTGCTGCGGCTGGTCGGCGGGGGCCAGGGGATCACCCCGGCCCTGCCTGTGGCCTGGATCGACCTCTTGGCCGTGCTGCCCTGCCCGGTGCTGGCGGCCATCGTCGCCACGGTCGCCGCGCGCCTCACGGCCCGGCGGCTGATACAGAAGCTCTGATGAAGTCGATCGCCGCCTTCCTGGTCGTGGCGCTGATCTGGTTCTCGGGCCTCCTGGCCTTCGCCGCCCGGGTGCAGCAGCAGACGCCGGCCGCGCCGCCCGCCGCGGCCCAGGGCATCGTGGCCCTGACCGGCGTCAGGTCGAACCAGCGCATCGCCGCCGCCATCGGCCTGCTGGAGAACGGCTACGGGCGCCGGGTGCTGGTCTCGGGCGTGAACCGCCAGGCCAGCCGCGAGGACATCCGCGGCCTCTCCGGTGCGGTGCGGCGGCTCTACGACTGCTGTGTGGACCTGGGCTTCACCGCCGCGGACACCGTGGGCAATGCGCGCGAGACCGCAGCCTGGGCCCACGCCATGCGCTACAATCGCCTGATCATCGTCACCGCGGACTACCACATGCCGCGCGCCATGCTGGAGCTGAACGCCGTCCTGCGCGGCACCGGGGTCACCGCCCAGACCTATGCGGTGGCGACGCCGGCGCTGAAGACCCGCGACTGGTGGCGCAATCCCGGCGCCGCGCGCTTGATGGTGGTGGAGTACTCCAAGTATCTGGCGATCCTCGGCCGCGAGGCAGTGCTGGGGCTCGGCCCCCGCGAGCACCCCGCGGCCCAACAGAAGGCCGCTCCGTGAACGCCCTGCGCTCGATGCTCTACGTCCTGCTCTTCTCGCTGTGGACGACGGCCGTCGCGGTTGGCTGCACGCCCATCCTGTTCGGCCCGCGGCGCTGGAGCCACGGGATGTTCCACGTCTGGGGCCATGGCGTCGTGGCCCTGCTGCGGGTGGCGGGCGTGCGGGTGGAGGTGCGCGGGCGCGAGCATATCCCCGCCGGCGCGGCGCTCGTGGCCCCCAAACACCAGTGCATGCTGGACGTCTTCGCCCAGTTCACCTGGCTGCCGGCCACCGCCTTCGTGATGAAGAAGGAGCTGGCCTGGATCCCCTGGTTCGGCTGGTACGGGAAGAAGGCCGGGGCCATCGTGATCGACCGCGAAGCCTCCACCAAGGCCATGCGCCAGGTGATCCGCGAGGGGACGGAGCGGTTCAGCTGGGGCGCCCAGGTGGTGATCTTCCCGGAAGGCCACCGCCAGCCGATCGGCGCGGCCCCGGACTACAAACCCGGCATCGCGGCGCTGTACCGCGAGCTGGACGTGCCGGTCTGCCCGGTGGCCACCAACGCGGGCGAGCACTGGTCGGCCAAGGGGCTGAAGCTGACGCCCGGCCTCATCGTCTACCAGTACCTGCCCCCGATCCCGCCCGGCCTGAAGCGCGCCGAGTTCATGCGCCTCTTGGAGGAGCGCATCGAGACCGCGTCGAACGCGCTGCTGGGGAACTGATTTCCCGCGGCCGGCGCCCTGCGCGCCGCAGGCGCTTTATTTTGGTCCACGAACCACACGAACGGCGTGGGTCCGTCCGCGCCGCCGGCTGAGCTGCACCGATTGTTCGTGTCGTTCGTGTGGTTCGTGGACAAAATCTAACGGCGCTGCCGCGCCACAGCCGATGGGCCCTGCCTCCGGGTCCCGCCTAGGCGGCGCCCGCCTCCACCATCGTCAGCAGGCGCTCCATGCCGGTGTCGCGGACGCCCATTTCGCGCAGGTGCTCCACCAGGTCGCGCAGATATTCGGTGTTGGGGCCGGAGAGGCCGCGGGCGCCGGCGATCAGCTCGGCCTGGCGCTCCAGGCTGAGTGCACCCGCCCACTGGGCGTGGCGCACGTCGGAGAGGAAGACCAGGCACTCCACCCGCCGCCCATCATCCAGGCGCACATGGCGGCGGGCCTCGATGTAGGTCTCGGTGGGTTGCTCGCGCTCCATCAGATAGGCGTAGACCTGCGGCCAGTCGGTCTCGGCCACGCGGTAGGCCGCACCCCGCACCGCGCCGCCGGGCGCCAGGCCCAGCACCAGGCCGGGTCGTTCGTAAGTCCCTCGATGGTGCACCGAATAGATGCAGAAGGCGCGCCGGCGGCCGTGTAGGGTGGCCCCGCGCCGCTCCGCGAACGGGAACCCCGGCCGCCACATCAGCGAACCGTAGCCGAACACCCAACGTTCCGACGCCATCCCTGCCGCCACCCCCAACGCCCCGCCCGCCGAAGACCTGCCAAACCGAAGACCCGTCTGTGCCCGATCCCTCCGCCCCCCGCAAACCGCGCCGCCTCGGCATCGTCATCCCCTTCGGGCTGCTGCTGATCTTCATGGCAGGCTGGAGCGTGGTCTGGCTGCGCGCGCGCGCCGAGGTCGTCCGCCGGCTGGACGCGGGCCAGGCGGCCCTGCAGCAGGCCGGCTATGACATCAGCTGGCGCGAGCGCGAGGTCGGCGGCTATCCGTTCCGGCTGGACGTGACCCTCACCGACGCCCATGTCCGCGACCGCTCCGGCTGGGCGCTGGAGGCGCCGACGGTGGAGGCCGAGGCCTTCCTGCACGCCCCGACCCACTGGATCGTCGCCGCGCCAACGGGCCTGACCTTCGTGCGGCCGGTGGGCGGGCCGGTGCGGGTGACCGGCCGGCTGATCCGCATGAGCCTCAGCCACTTCCAGAACTGGCCGCCGAACCTATCGTTCGAGGGGACCGGCCTGCAGTTCGCCGCGGCCCCGGGTGCGACGCCGTTCGGGCTCAGCGCCGCCGACCGGGTGGAATTCCACCTGCGCCAGGCGCCGGCGGCGGTGGGGGACGAAGGCGGGGCCTGGCTCTCCGTGACGAACGGCAAGGCGCAGCTGACGGGCCTGCTGGGCCGGATCGCCGGCGACAAGCCGATCTCGGTCGCCTGGGATGGCCGGCTCTCGAAGATGAGCGCCTTCCGCGGCCGCAGTTGGGTCCAGGCCGTGCGCAACTGGACCGCGGCCGGCGGGCGGATGAGCGTCAAGTCGGGCGGTCTCACCGCCGGGGACGCCCTGATCGGCGTCAATTCCGGCGACCTGGGCGTGGACCGGGAGGGCCGCCTTGCCGGGGTGCTGGACGTCTCGCTGCGCCAGGCGCCCCGGGCGCTGGGCGAGATGGGCGCCAGCGGGACCCTGCCGCCCGACCGGGCCGAGGCCGCCGCCGAGGTGGCGCGGGCGCGGGAAGCCGGCGGCGACCTGGCCCACGCCACACTCAACTTCGAGGCCGGGCGCACCACCCTGGGTCCGGTGGCCCTCAGCGCCGCGCCGAAGGTCTACTGACGGCGTGGCGCCGGCGGCCCGGCTGCGCCATGCTGGGCCATGGCTTCGCTCTACGACCGCTTCGTCCTCCCACACCTGCTGAAATGCGCCTGCGCGGCGCCGCCGATGATGAAGCAGCGCGCCAAGCTGGTGCCGCAGGCCGAGGGGCGGGTGCTGGAGCTGGGCATCGGCATGGGCCTGAACCTGGCCTTCTACGATCCGGCCAGGGTCGAGAGCGTGACTGGCGTCGATCCGGCCGCCGAACTGCGCGCCGTCGCCGAGGCCGCGCCGCGCGATCCGGCGCTGAAGGTCAAGGTGGAGGACGGGACCGCCGAGGCGCTGCCGTTCGAGGCGGCCAGTTTCGACTGCGCGGTCTGCACCTTCACCCTCTGCTCGGTGCAGGGGCCGGCGGCGGCGCTCAGCGAGGCGCGGCGGGTGCTGAAGCCCGGCGGGCGGTTCCTGTTCTGCGAGCACGGGCTGGCGCCCGATCCCGGGGTGGCCAGATGGCAACGGCGGATCGAGCCGGTCTGGAAGCGCATCGCCGGTGGCTGCCACCTGACGCGGCCGGTGACCAGCGCCATAGAGGCGGCGGGGTTCAAGATCGGCCGGCGCGACAGCATGTACCTGCCCGGCACGCCCCGCTTCGCGGGCTGGAACGAGTGGGGCGAAGCGTCCGTCTAGGCGGAGAGCGGCAGGGCGAAGGCGCGCATGTTGCTGGGCAGGCGCATGGCCGCCCGGGTGGCGTCGCGCAGGGTCTCGAAGCGCGCGGCCGACTGGGACGCGTTGGTCCACACCACCTTGGCGTCGTCCGCCAGGTACTCGAGCCCATCCAGCCTGGTCCGGGCCACCACGATCGAAGTCGCCATCGGTCTTATCCCATCGCCGGTGTGCCGTTCTGGCCCACCTAACATGTTATCCAACAAGCCGCATGCCAGAACGCCGGTCGCCGAGAGGGCCGAATCGGCGGACACCGCGGTCAATCGGGCGAAGGGACGCGCCATGCCGCAGGTGACCTATACGGTGGAGCAGGTGGACGGGGTCTGGACCGTCGGCCTGAACGACAAGCGATTCGGCCCCTATTCCGGCCTGGAGGCGGCCGTCGCCGCGGCCAGCAAGGCCGCCCACAAGGCCGAGGCCCAGGGCTACGAGGCCTTTGTGGTGATCGAGACGCCCGCCGAGCCGGCCGCCGCGGCCGAGCAGCACGCCGCCTGACGCCCCTAAGGCTGACGGCCTGAGGCTGGTGGCCTGGGCTGACGCTCCGGGACGGAAATTCCGCAGGGGAAGGCCGTGGTAGCTGGGGGCGGGCTCGAACCGCCGACCTGTGGGTTATGAATCCACCGCTCTAACCAGCTGAGCTACCCAGCCACGGCCTTACGCTTTCGCGCGAGGCGCGCCTTATAGGGGCGAAGGCCTCCGGCTTCAAGCGCTTGGGCAAAGCGCGGCGAGACGCTAGGCTTGGGCCTGCGATGAGCGTCCTGCACCTCCTGGGAACGGCCGGCGAAGGCGGCGCGGAGACGTATTTCGTCGACCTCGTGCAGGCCTTGCGGCGCGCCGGCGTGGCCGAGGCGGCGGCGATCCGCGGCAACGCCGAGCGTCAGGCCCGGCTGAAGGCGGCCGGCGTGCCGGTCAAGGTGCTGCGCTTCGGCGGCCCCATCGACATCCTGACCAAGCCGGCGGCGGCGGGATTCGCCGCGCTCCAGCACACCAAGGTGGCGCTGGCCTGGATGAACCGCGCGGCCCGGCACACCCCCCGCGGACCCTGGGCGCGGATCGGCCGCCTGGGCGGCTACTACAGCCTGAAATACTACAAGGGCTTCGACCACCTGGTGGCCAACACCGAGGACATCGCCGAGTGGATCGTCGGCCAGGGCTGGCCCGCCGGCCGCGTCAGCTGCATCCCCAACTTCGCGGCCGCGCCGCCGGACGCCGCGGCGGTGGAACGCGCTAGCCTCACGACTCCGCACGATGCGCCGCTGCTCCTGGCCATGGGGCGGCTGCACGAGAACAAGGCGCACGACGTGGCGCTGCAGGCGCTGGCCCAGGTTCCGGACGCCTGGCTCTGGATTGCGGGCGTCGGGCCGCTGGAGGCCAAGCTGCGCGGCATGGCGCAGGCGCTGGGCGTCGCCGACCGGGTGCGCTTCCTGGGGTGGCGGACGGACCCTTCGGCGCTCTACCGGACCGCCGACGTCTGCGTGTTTCCTTCGCGCTTCGAGCCGCTGGGCAATGTGGTGATCCAGGCGTGGGCCCACGGCCTGCCCGTGGTGGCCGCCGAGAGCCAGGGGCCGGCGGCGCTGATCCGGCACGGCGACGACGGGCTGCTGACCGCGGTGGACGACCCGGACGCCCTGGCCTCGGCGGTGCGCCAACTGCTGGACGACGCCCGGTTGCGGGCGCGGCTGGCCAAGGCGGGCGCGCGGCGCGTGGAGGCGGACTTCTCCGAGGCCGCCGTCGTCGGCCAATGGAAGGCGCTGTTCGCCGACCACGGGGCCGCCTGAATGTGCGGCATCGCTGGTCTTCTCGGCGGCGACCCCCGCGCCGCCGGCCCGGCCGCGAGCGCGATGATCGGGGCGCTGCAGCACCGTGGCCCCGACGGGATCCGGATCGAGGAACAGGCGGCCGCGGCCCTCGCCCATGCGCGGCTCTCGATCATCGACCTGGAGGGTGGCTGGCAGCCGCTCCACGCGGCCGGCGCGACGGTGATCGGCAACGGCGAGATCTACAACTACGTCGAGCTGGCGCGCGACCACGACCTGGGGGAGGTCCTGGCCACCGGCTCCGACTTCGAGCCGCTGCTGCATCTCTATGCGCGCGAGGGCGAGGCCGCGTTCGACCGGCTGCGCGGCATGTACGCCCTGTGCCTGGTGGGGGCGGACGGGCGCACCTGGCTGGCGCGGGACCCGTTCGGGATCAAGCCGCTCTACGTCATGGAGCACGCCGGCGGCCTGGCCTTCGCCTCGGAGCCGCGGGCGTTCTTCGCCGCGCGGGCCATGCAGCGCAGCCTGGACGAGGGCGCCGCACGCGAGCTTCTCGACCTCAACTATGTCCTGGGCCAGCGGACGGCGTTCCAGGGCCTGCGGCGCCTCGCGCCCGGCGAGGTGGCCGAGGTGCGCGACGGCCGGATCGTCTCGGGGCGGCGGCGGCCATCCCTCCCCTTCATGGGGAGGGTGGCGAGCGAGGCGAGACGGGTGGGGAATAGTGGATCAAGCTCCAACCTCGACGCCTTGGCCCCGGACTTCCCCGCCCCGGCGGCTTCGCCGCCTGCCCCTCCCCAGAAGGGGAGGGATGGCGACCTCCTGGCCCACCTCGACGCGGTGCTGGAGGACAGCGTGCGGGTGCACCAGCGCTCGGACGTACCCTACGGCCTCTTCCTCTCCGGCGGCATCGACTCGGCGGCCATCGCCACCCTGATGGCGCGGCTGAACAGCCGACCCGTCACCGCCTTCACCTGCGGCTTCGAGGCCGCCGGGGCGGCGGACGAGCGGACCCAGGCCGAGCGGGTGGCGCGCGCGCTGGACCTGGACTGGCGCGAGACGCGGTTCGAGGAGGCGGACTTCTGGCGGATCCTGCCGCAGGTGGCGTGGGCCCTGGACGACCCGACCGCCGACTACGCCACCCTGCCCACCTACAAGCTGGCGGAGGCGGCCAAGGGGACCCTGACCGTCGTGCTCACCGGCGAGGGTGGCGACGAACTGTTCGCCGGCTACGGCCGCTATCGACGCGCCCTGCGACCCGCCTGGCTGGGCGGACGGCCGGCGGAGCCGCGCGGCGCCCGTGCGGAGGTGCTCACGGCGTGGCGGGCCGCAGCCCGGCCGCCCCTGCCGGGCCTGACGCCGCTGCAGCAGGCGCAGTGGGCCGACATCGCCACCTGGCTCCCCAATGACCTGCTGCTGAAGCTGGACCGCTGCCTGATGGCCCACGGGCTGGAGGGCCGCACGCCGTTCCTGGACCCGCAGGTGGCGGCCTTCGCCTGGCCGCTGCCCGACTGGTTCAAGGTGCGCGGCGGCTACGGCAAGTGGATCCTGCGCAAGTGGCTGGAACGCGCCTGCCCGGCCGCCGCGCCATGGGCGAAGAAGCAGGGGTTCACCGTGCCGGTGGACGCCTGGATCGCCCCGCGCGCCGAGGACATCGCCGGCCGGATCGGCCAGGTGGAGGCGGTGCGCCGGCTGGTGGGCGAGGACGAGGCCGCGGCGCGCATGCGCACGTCCGGCGCCCAAAGGTGGCCCTTGCTGTTCTTCGCGGTCTGGGCGCTCATCCACCTGGAAGAGGCCGCGCCGGCCGACGCCTTGTCCGCCATCGTCGGACAGATCTGAGGGGATTTACATGAGCCGCCTGTTCCTCGCCGCCGCTGCGGCCTTCGCGCTGGCGGCCAGCGCCGCCGTGGCCGCGCCCTTGCCGCCGGCGGCGGTGTTCACCGACCCGCCCGCCGACGCCGCCCATCCGGCCCACATGGAGGTGCTGCACATCCCGAGCGGCGGGGTGAAGATCAACGGCGTCGCCTATATGCCGCCCGGCGCGGGGCCGCACCCCACCGTCGTGCTGCTGCACGGCCTGCCCGGCAACGAGAAGAACCTGGACCTCGCCCAGGCCATGCGCCGCGGCGGCTGGACCGTGGTGACCTTCAACTACCGCGGCTCGTGGGGCAGCCCGGGGACCTTCAGCTTCAACGGCAACCTGGCGGACGCGAAGGCCGTGCTGGCCTATGTCCGCGACCCGGCGAACGCCGCGCGGCTCGGCGCCGATCCCAGGCGCCTGGTGATCATGGGCCACAGCATGGGCGGCTGGGTGACCAGCCAGGTGGCCGGCTCGGATCCCGACCTGTTGGGCGCGGCGCTGATCTCGGCGGCGGACATGGGCCGCCTGGCCGCGGCGCCGGCGGACAACCGGCTGGAAACCGCGCGGGACAACATGGAGAGCCTGGCCGGCGTGACGGCCGACAGCATGGCCCAGGAGATGGCCACCCTCGGCGGCTACAGCTTCGCGGCCGCCGCCCCCGGGCTTTCGAAGAAGCCCCTGCTGGTGCTGACCTCGGACGATGGTCTCGCGCCCATGGCCGAGGCGCTGGTGATGGACGTCAAGCAGCGCGGCGGGCGGGTGCGCGTGGTCCACGTGGCCACCGACCACGCCTGGAGCACGGCCCGCGTCCGGCTGGAGTCCGAGGTGCTGACCTGGCTGGACAGCCTGCCGAAGTAGCGGCGGGCCAGCGCGTCAGCGCCCTAAAGATTCAACCGCGGAAAACGCAGAAAACGCGGAAGGTGGGCCGGACTGCTTTCCGCGCCTTTCCGCGTTTTCCGCGGTTATTTCTTCAAATGCCTGCGGCGCCTACGCGGTCTCGCCGACGCGCCCGTACTTCGCGCCCATCTCGGACATCACCGCCTCGAACTCGGCGACCGTCTCGCCGATGATCTCGGCCACCGGCTTGACGCTATCGATGCGCCCCGCCACCTGGCCGCAGAGGGCGATCGCCGCCTCCATGTCGCCGCCGAAGTAGAGCGCCAGGGCATTGGCCATCTCGGCCATGATGTTCGGCGGCGGCTCCAGCTCGAAGCGGCTGGTCTTCTCGGTGCGCAGGGCCCGCAGCGCGGGGCCGGGCCCCTGGCGGTTCAGGAAGACGGTGTCGGTCTCCCGCGCGCCCACGATCATGTCCTTCCAGTTCTGGTGCACCGGGCTCTCGGCGGCCGAGACCATGCGGGTGCCCATCTGCACGCCCTCGGCGCCCAGGCAGAAGGCTGCGGCCATGGAGCGGCCGTCAGTGATGCCGCCCGCCGCGATCACCGGCAGCCTGGTCTTCGAGCAGACCAGCGGCAGCAGGACCATAGTGGCCACGTCGCGACTGTTCTTGAAGCCGCCGCCTTCGCCGCCCTCCACCACCAACCCGTCGACGCCCGCCTCGATGGCCTTCACGGCGGCGGCCAGGTGCGGCACCACGTGGAAGACCGTCAGGCCCTTGCCCTTCAGCGCCTCGCAGTAGCGGTTGGGATCGCCGGCCGAGGTGGTGACGAACCGCACGCCCTGGTCGGCCACGAAGCTGACGATGTCCGGGTCGCGCACGAAGGCCTGGGCGACATTGATGCCCCAGGGCTTGTCGGTGAGCCCCCGCATCTTCTTCACCTCCTCGCGCACCTCGTCGAGGCGGCCGGAGGAGGTCTCGATGATGCCCAGGCCGCCGGCGTTGGAGACCGCGCTGGCCAGCTGCGCCCGCGCGATCCAGCCCATCGGCGCCTGGACGATCGGGTATTTGACGCCCAGCAGCTCGGTGATGCGGTTCTTCATCGGGGGCCTATTTCGGCTTGAAGCTGTTGTTCGAGCGGTCGCGGTCGGGCAGGCGCCGGTCGGGATCGACCACAGCCTCGGCGATCGGGCCCCCGCCGTCGAGCGGGAAGGCGTGATGGCCGTTCTGCATCCAGGTCTCCACCGGCACGCGCACGTCGCGCACCTTGCCGTCCTGGTAGGTCACCCGCAGGGTCGCCGGCAGCACCAGCTGGCCCAGGTTGGCCACCGTCACCTCCGCGCCCTTGGCCGGGTCGCCGTCGATGTAGCGCACCTCGGTCACCGCCAGGTCGTGGGTCCAGTTGTGCATGAACCAGCCGCGCCAGAACCAGCTGAGGTCCTCGCCGCCGGCGCTCTCCATGGCCCGGAAGAAGTCGCTGGGCTTGGGGTGGCGGAAGGTCCAGTCGGCCACGAACTTGCGGAACGCCGGGTCGAACCGCTGCGGGCCCAGGATGTCCTCGCGCAGCAGGGTCAGGCCGTAGGCGGCTTTGAAATAGGTGACCGGGTGGCGGTACTTTTCCCGGATCGCATCGGCTCGCGAGAGGATCACGGGGGCCTCGGGGTCGGTCAGCAGCTCGGCGATCTGTTCGCCGGGCGTGCCCTTGCCGGGGGCGTATTCCCCGTCGCGCTTGGGGCCATAGACCCCGCCCTGGAACTCGTCGGACTCATAGACGTCGATGAAGGTGTTGAAGCCCTCGTCCATCCAGGCGTCGCGGCGCTCGTCGAACCCGACCATCATCGGAAACCAGCTGTGGCCGATCTCGTGGGCGGTGATCCAGAACAGCTCCTTGCCCTTGTCCGGAATGCCGTCGAACACGATGCCCGGATATTCCATGCCCGAAGCGGGGCCGGCGACATTGATGGCGTTGGGCCAGGGGTAGGTTCCCCAGCGGGCCGAGAAGCGCTCGACCGCGTGCTTGAGCTCTTCGGTGGAGCGGTTCCAGGCCCCCTCGCCGACGCTCTCCACCGGATAGACCGACTGGGCCAGGGCGGTCTTGCCGCCGGGCAGGTTGATGCGGGCGGCGTCCCAGACGAAGGCGCGCGAGGCGGTGAAGGCCACGTCGCGGGTGTTGTCCATGTGGAAGCGCCAGGTCTTCGTGCCGGCCGCCGCCCCGGCGCCCGGCGCCGGGACCTCCTGCGGCGTGCGGATCATCACCGTGCGGTCGCTGGCGCGCGCCTGGTCCAGCCGGGCGCGCTGTTCCGGAGTCAGCACCTCCTGCGCGTTCACCAGCGCCCCGGAGCCGGACACGATCATGTCCGCCGGCACGGTCACCGCGTAGTCGAAGCTGCCGTACTCCAGATAGAACTCGTTCGCGAGGTACGGCAGCGTGTCCCAGCCGCGCAGGTCGTCGTAGACCGCCATCCGCGGATACCACTGGGCGATGTCGAAGATGTCGCCGTTCTTGGTCGGACCCCAGGCGGTGCGGCCGCCGAAAGCGCCGGGCACGGTGTAGTGGTAACGCACGTGCAGCTTCACCTGGCCGCCGTGGGCCTTCAGCGGCTGGGGCAGGGTCACCCGCATGCGGGTGTCGTCGATCAGGAAATCGGCCTTGGCCAGCTTGCCGCCGCGCTCCACCTCCACCGCCTCGATCGTATAGCCGTCGGTGCGGAAGCGCGGGTCGAGGCGACGCCCGCCGCCCAGCGCCTGGCCGCGGGAGTCGGCGCGATAGATGTTCTGGTCCAGCTGCAGCCAGAGGATGTCCAGCGCATCGGGGCTGTTGTTGGCGTAGGTGATGGTCTCGTCCGCGCTCAGCACCTTGGCGGCGGCGTCGAGGCGCGCGTCGATCCGGTAGTCGGCGCGGTTCTGCCAGTAGCCCTCGCCGGGAGACCCGCCGCTGGAGCGTACCGCGCTGGGCGCGGGCGCCGGCAGGGCCAGCGGGGCGAAGGTCTTCAGCGGATCGTAGGGCGCGGGCGGCGCGGGTTCGGCGGCCCACACGGCGGGGGCTGCGGCCGCCAAGACAACGGCCAGGATCAGGTACGCACGCAACGCCATGCCGGCAAACTCCCCCGAGAGGCGGCGGCAAAGGCCGCTCGCCAACCCCATCTGGCGAGGGTCGGGCCGGTCGGCAAGTGTGGCGGCGCTACAAGCCGAGCCGGGCGGCCACTTCCTCGCCGATGGCCAGGGACGAGGTCAGGCCCGGGCTCTCGATGCCGAACAGGGCCACCAGGCCCGGCAGGCCATGCACGTCCTGCCCGTCGAGCCGGAAGTCGGGCTGGGTTTCCCCGGGGCCGTGGATCTTGGGCCGCACACCTGCGTAGTCAGGGCTGAGCGCGCCGTCCGGCAGGCCCGGCCAGAACTTGCGGATATAGGCGTAGAACCCCGCCGCCGCGGATGGGTCGACGGTGTAGTCGGGCTGGTCCACGAAGTTGAGGTCCGGCCCGAACACCCCTTGCCCGCCCAGGTCGCGGCGGTAGTGGGTGCCCAGCGCCCCCGGGATCGGCGGCGGATAGATCAGCCGGCGGAACGGCGCCTTGCCCATCAGGCGGAAGTACATGCCCTTGCCGTAGTGGGCCTCGGGGATGAGGGCGGGCGGGAAGCCCTCGATCTCGCGCGCCACGCCCTGGGCCGAGAGGCCCGGCGCGGTCACCAGCAGCCGCGCGGTCAGCGTGGTGGGCTCGGCCCCTCCGGCGCGCACGGTGAAGCCGCCGCCCTCCAGCGGGCTCGCGCCCTCGAACGGCGTCGCCAGCACCACCGCGCCGCCAGCCGCCTCGATCTCCCCCTGCAGGGCCAGCATGTAGGCGTGGCTCTCGAAGACCCCGCTCTGCGGCGACAGCAGGGCGCCCTCGCAGCTCAGCTCCGGCTCCAGCGCCAGCGCCTGGGCCTTGCTGAGTTTCTCCATGCCCTCGACATCATTGGCCAGGGCCTGGTCGAAGATTGCATCCAGGCGCGCCAAGTCCCCGGGCTCTTCGGCCACGACCAGCTTGCCGCAGCGGTCGTATTCCACGTGGTGGGCGTCGCAGAAGGCGTACAGCATGCGCCGCCCCTCGACGCAGAGCCGCGCCTTCAGCGAGCCGGTGGGATAGTAGAGGCCGCCGTGGATCACCTCGGAATTGCGCGAGGAGACGCCCTGGCCAATGGCGGCTTCCTGCTCCAGCACCGCGACCGCAAGGCCGCGCCGGCTCAGCGCATAGCCGCAGGCCAGCCCCACGGCCCCGGCGCCCACGACCACCGCGTCGAAATCGAATTCGGACATTCGCTCCGCCTAGCTTGGACGGAGCGCGAGGGAAAGCCCTACGCCGCCTGGCGGCGGCCGCGCCAGCGGAAGGCGTCCAGGGGCATGACGGTGGCGGTCGGGCGCTCACGCTCCTCGCCGAGCCAGACGTCGCGGCCCGAAAGGCCGATGACACGGTAGATCGGCAGGCCCCCGGCGTCGGCCGAGACCAGGTCGCCGATCCGCACGGGATAGGCGGCGGCGTGGTCCAGGATTTCCCATTGCAGGGCGGGTTGGGCGGACATGGTCTTTCACCTCGGCCAGGAGTGGCGGATTGCGCACATCCTGCGCCGGCGTGGCTGAGGCCAAGCTGAGAGGCCCGTTTAGGTGCGGTTCAGCTTCGTTGCAGGAACGGCTGGAACCCCGGCGCGTTGGCGCGGAGCATGACCATTGGCGCCGCCCCACCCCAGGATGCCCTCGCACGGCTGCAGCGCCTGCGCAGCGCCTCGCCGTGGCCCCGGATTGCGGCCGTCGCCGCCCGCATCGGATACATGGCCCGCGGCGCGGTCTACCTCAGCGTGGGCGCCATCGCCCTGCTGGCCGCCCTGCGCCTGTCGCCCCATGCGGTGGGCGCGATCGGCGCGCTGGAGGCCTGGAGCGCGTGGCCGGCGGGGATCGTCCTGCTCTGGGCGGTGGGCCTGGGACTCTACGCCTTCGCGGGCTGGCGGGCGTTGCAGTCGATCTTCGACGTGGACGCGCGCGGACGTCGCCCGCATGCCCTGGCCACCCGGGTCGGCCAGGCGGTGAGCGGCCTCACCTATGGCGCCCTGGCCCTGTCGGTGTTCCGCCTGATCCACACCCTGCACCACCTGAACCGGCCCAGCGAGACCGCGGCGACGCGCAGCTTCGTGGCGCGGATGCTGGACCTGCCCCTGGGGCCTTGGCTGGTGATCGCCATGGGCGGATTCGTGACCGCATCCGGGCTGGGCAGCATTGCCCGCGCGGCCCTCGACCACTTCGCTCGCGGCCTGGAGTGCCATCCGCGGCTGCGCATCTGGATCGGCGTCCTGGCGCGCGCAGGCTATGCCGGCCGCGGGCTGGCGCTGCTGCCGGCCGGAGTGCTGCTGGTGAGCGCCGGGCTGCATGCCCGCGCCTCCGAAGCGCGCGGGCTGGGCGGGGCGCTGGAGGCCGTCGCCCAGCGGCCCTTCGGCCACCTGGTCCTCGGCGTCACCGCCGTGGGTCTGATCGGCTTCGGCCTGTTCGCCGTCGTCGAGGGCTGGCTTCGTCCCATGCAGTTCGCCGACAAGGGCTGACCCGCTTGGCCAAGGCGCGGACCTAGGCCTCCGCCGTCGCCTTGGCGTCGACAGCCTCCCAGGCCTTCCACAGCCGCTTGGCCTCGGCCTTCGCGGGTCCGAGCGAGGCGTCCTTCACGTGCCCGAACCCGCGGATCTGCTGCGGGACCTCGGCCAGCTTCACCGCCAGGTGGTGGTGAGCCGCGTCGAGGCGGCTGAGCAGCCGGTCGATGTCGCCCTCGAACGCGGCGATCAGGCCGCGCTCCATCCGCCGCTCCGCAGTGTGGCCGAAGATGTCCAGCGGCGAGCCGCGCAGGCCCTTGAGCCGGGCGAGCGTGGGGAACGCCAGGTCCAGCATCCAGGGCGAGAAGGCCATCTTCTTCGGCCGGCCGTCCGGCCCCTTGGGCGCCAGCAGCGGCGGGGCGAGCCAGACCTTGGCCTTGCCGCCCTTGAAGCTGTCGCTCCGGTAGGCGGCGAAGCGGCCGTCGGAATAGAGCCGCGCCACCTCGTACTCGTCCTTGTAGGCCATCAGCTTGTAGAGGCTGACCGCCACGGCGCGGGTGAGGTCGGTGGAGCCCAGGCCCGCCTCGGCCGCACGCACCTTTTCCACCCGGTCCAGGTAGCGGCGCGCATAGGCGCCGTTCTGATAGGCGGTGAGCTCGCGCGCCCGGTGGGCGATGAGCTCGTCCAGCGGCATGGTCTCCGGCGTCGGCACGTCGTCCTCGCGCTTGCCGCGCGCGGAGGGGTCGAAGGCGGCCTTGCGGCCCAGTTCGAAGGCCTGGAGGTTGGTCTCCGCCTCGACGCCGTTCAGCCGGATGGCCCGGTAGAGCGCGCGGCTGGAGATCGGGATCACGCCCTTCTGCCAGGCGAAGCCCAGCATGATCATGTTGGCGTAGATCGCATCGCCCAGGTTGGTCTCCGCCAGGTGGCTGGCGGGCGCGGCGTCGTAGCTCTTGGTCGCCGCGGCGATGCGCTTGCCCTGCTCGTCGGCGTCGAAGCGGACGTCGCGGTCGGTGACGAAGTCGGCCGTCGGGGCGAAGTCGGCGTTGCCCACCGCCACGGTGCGGTCCTTGGCGTAGAGCGCCAGGGCGTCCGGGCCCGCGGCGGAGAGCAGGTCGCAGGCGATCAGCACATTGGCGCTGGCCGCCGGGACGCGGCCGCCGATGGTGGTGGTCTCGGTCTCGCCGATGCGCACGTGGCTGAACACCGCCCCGCCCTTTTGCGCGAGGCCCGTCATGTCCACCACCGAGGCGGCCCGGCCGTCCACGTGGGCGGCCATGGCCAGGATCGAGGCCACGGTGGTCACGCCCGTGCCGCCGACCCCGGTGAAGACGATGTTGCGCACGCCGGCCAGCGGCTCGAACGTCGGCAGGGGCGTCGCCTCGGCGGTCAGCGCCGGCATGGCCTCGCGGTGGGCGTTCTCGGCGCCCTCGATCGTCACGAACGAGGGACAGAAGCCGTCGAGGCAGGAATAGTCCTGGTTGCAGGTGGACTGGTTGATCTTGCGCTTGCGGCCGAACTCGGTGTTCAGCGGCTCCACCGAAACGCAGTGGCTGGTCTTGGAGCAGTCGCCGCAGCCTTCGCAGACCAGCGGGTTGATGATCACCCGCATGGGGGCGGCGGCCATCTTGCCGCGCTTGCGCCGGCGGCGCTTCTCGGTGGCGCAGACCTGGTCGTAGATCAGCACCGAGACGCCCGGGACCTCGCGCAGCTCGCGCTGCACCTTCATCAGCTCCACCCGCGGGCGCACGGTGACGCCGGGGGCAAGGTCGCTGACGTCCGCGTAGCGCTGGGGCTCGGCGGCGACGACCACGATCTTCTGGACGCCCTCGGCCGCCAGCTGGCGGGTGATCTGCGGGACCGTGAAGCCGCTCTCGGCCTGCTGGCCGCCGGTCATGGCCACCGCGTCGTTGAACAGCAGCTTGTAGGTGATGTTGGATCGGGCCGCGACCGAGGCCCGGATGGCCAGCGAGCCGGAGTGGTTGTAGGTGCCGTCGCCGAGGTTGACGAAGACGTGCTTCTCCTCGGTGAAGGGCGCCGCGCCCACCCAGGTCAGCCCCTCGCCGCCCATTTGGCTGGTGAGGTCGGTGGCCGGGTCGTTGAAGCTGGCCATGTAGTGGCAGCCGATGCCGGCCAGGGCTCTGGAGCCCTCCGGCAGTCGGGTCGAGGAGTTGTGCGGGCAGCCCGAGCAGAAGAACGGCTTGCGCTGCTGGTCGGACGACAGGGTCACCGCGGCCATGGAGGCGGCGGACACCCGGTTCAGGTAGTCGTAGACCCGGTCCATGTGCGGGCCGGCCGGCAGGCGGTCGGCGATGGCCAGGGCGATCTCGGCCACGCTGAGCGAGGTCAGCTCCGACAGCAGCGGATTGCCGTGCTCGTCGGTCTTGCCGATGATCCGCGGCCGCGCCTGGGCCGGCAGGTCATAGAGCGCCGCGCGCGCCTGGGTCTCGATCAGCGGGCGCTTGTGCTCGATCACCATCAGGGTCTCGAGCCCCGCGGCGAAGGCGCGCACGCCGGTGGGCTCCAGCGGCCAGGGCATGCCGACCTTGTAGATCGCCACGCCCAGGGACGCGGCCTCGGCAGTGGAGATCCCCATGGCCGAGAAGGCCTCGATCACGTCCTTATAGGCCTGGCCTTGGCAGACGATGCCCAGGCGCGGGCGCGCGGCGCCCAGCATGATGCGGTCGATGCGGTTGGCGCGGGCGAAGGCCAGGGCGGCCGGGATCTTCTGGGTCCGCAGCCGCCGCTCCTTGTCGAGCGGCTGGTCCTTCAGGCGGATGCCGAGGCCGCCGGCGGGGATGCGGAAGTTCTCGGGTGTGACGAACTGGTGGCGGCTCAGCGAGACGTCGATGGTCGCGCCGCTATCCATGGTGTCGGCCAGGGCGATCAGCCCGACCCAGAGCCCGGAGAAGCGGCTGAGCGCATAGCCCATGAGGCCGTAGTCCAGCACCTCCTGCACGTCCGCCGGCGAGAGCACCGGCATCTCGAAGTCCTGGAAGGCGTATTCCGACTGCGACGGCAGGGTGGAGGACTTGCAGCTGTGGTCGTCGCCAGCCACGGCCAGCACGCCGCCCTTGGGGAAGACGCCGGCGAAATTGGCGTGCTTGAAGGCGTCGCCGGTGCGGTCCACGCCGGGCGCCTTGCCATACCACATGCCGAAAACCCCGTCGTAGCGGGCGCCGGGGAAGAGGTTGGCCTGCTGGCTGCCCCAGACGGCGGTGGCGGCGAGGTCCTCGTTCAGGCCCTCCTTGAACACCACCTCGGCCTGCTTGAGATGCTTGGCGAAGCGGTTGGCCTGCTGGTCGAGGCCGCCCAGAGGCGAGCCGCGATAGCCCGAAACGAATCCCGCCGTGTTCAGGCCCGCCGCGCGATCCAGCCGGTGCTGGTCCATCAGGACGCGGAGCAGGGTCTGGACGCCGGTGATGAAGACCCGACCGTCCGTGAGCAGAAATTTGTCGTCGAGCGTCACTTCCTGGTGGCGCATCGCAATTTTTATCCTTTCGGCCTCCCCTAACGCCTTGCAAGATCATATAAGGGCGCGGGAATTGCTTGCCAAAAGCATGCCCCGGGGAAGCGGTTCCGGGGCAAGAACAATATGCTCTCATGTCGATAAGAGGAGGAAAAGTTGTCTGAGGTGCTCGACGCGGTCGATGCCAAAATCCTGGATCTCATCCAGCACGACGCCGGCTTGAGCGTCGCCGAGATCGCCGAGCGCGTCGGATTGTCCTCCAGCCCGTGCTGGCGGCGGATCAAGCGGCTGGAAGACGCCGGCGTGATCCAGCGTCGCGTGACCATCCTGGACCGCGAGCGCCTGGGCCTCGGCTTCGAGGTCTATTGCACCGTCAAGCTCAGCCTGCCGACGAAGGAAAACCTCGACGCCTTCGAGCAGGCGATCACCAAGCTGGCCGAGGTGGTGCAGTGCGCCACGGTCACCGGCGCGGCCGACTACGAGCTGCGGATCGTCACCCGCGACATGCACGCGTTCGACGACTTCCTGCGCGACCGCATCCTGTCGCTGGGCCTGGTCTCCAACATCGAAAGCCGCATCGTCATCCGCTCGGTGAAGCACACCACCGCCGCGCCGCTCGGCTTGATCAGCCCCTATGTGAGCGCGCAGGGGTAGGCTTGCTCCCCGCGTAGTGGGAGCGCGCGCGGGCTGAGTTCCTCTCCCACTTCGTGGGAAAGGAACAGGAGTAGCCATGATCGACCTCGTCATCGACCAGCGGCGCAAGGACCTCGGCGGCTTCGAGGTCGGGCGCGTCCTGCCGTTCGCAAAGCGGCGGATGGTGGGGCCGTTCATCTTCTTCGACCACATGGGGCCGGTGGAGTTCGCGGCGGGCTTCGCCAAGACCGTCGACGTGCGGCCACATCCGCACATCGGCCTGTCGACGGTGACCTACCTGTTCGACGGCGAGATCACTCACCGCGACAGCGTGGGCGTGACGCAACAGATCCACCCCGGCGAGGTGAACTGGATGACCGCCGGGCGCGGCATCACCCACTCCGAACGCTTCGAGACCCTGCGCGCCCACGGCGGCATGATGCACGGCATCCAGGCCTGGGTGGCCCTGCCCGACGAGGCCGAGGAGACCGACCCGGCCTTCGCCCACCACGGCGTGGGCGACCTGCCCACCTACGAGGGCGGCGGCATGTGGGCGCGGCTGATCGCGGGCAAGGCGTTCGGGGCCGAGGCCAAGGTGAAGACCCACTCACCCCTGTTCTACGTCCATTGGCGGCTGGACGCCGGCGCGACGGCGCAGCTGCCGGCGGAGTATCCCGAGCGGGCGGCCTATGTGGCCCAGGGCGTCGTCGAGATCGACGGCCGGCCGCTGCAGGCGGGCCAGATGGCGGTCTTCGCGCCGGGCAAGCCTGTGCCGATCACCGCCACGACCGACGCCGTGGTCATGCTGCTGGGCGGCGAGCCGGTGGGTGAGCGGTTCATCGAATGGAACTTCGTCGCCTCGTCCAAGGACCGCCTGGAACAGGCCAAGGCCGACTGGCGCGCCGGCCGCATGAAACTGCCCGACGCCGACCACGACGAGTTCATCCCCCTGCCGGGCGACCCGCCCCCGCCGGCCAATGCGATGAGCTGAGGCATGCCGAATTCAATATAAAACCGGTTGTACTATCGATTCGGTTTGGCGATGATCCAGGCGCACCGGCGAGGAGGCGCGCAGATGATCACCGTCTTTGGCGAAGGGCGCGGGTTCCGGGTCGTCTGGCTGCTGGAGGAGATGGGCCTGCCGTACCGGCTGCGGGGCGTGGACCTCCTGGCCGGCGTCGAGAACGACCCTGAGTTCCTGGCCATCAATCCGGCGGGGTTCATTCCGGCGCTCCAGGACGGCGAGGTCGTCATGGTCGAGTCGATCGCCATCATGCAGTACCTGGTGGCCCGCTACGGGCCGACGCCGCTCGCGCCGGAGCCGCAGGACCCGGCCTTTGCTGCGTACCTTCAGTTCCTGCACCTGGGCGAGGCGGGCCTGGCGACCTCGATGTACTTCGTCAGCGGCGCCCGCAACCGGGCGCCCGAGGCGGAGCGCGACAACTGGAGCGCCCGCCAGGCGCTAGACGTGTTCGAGACCCGGCTGGGGCTGGTGACGCGGCAACTGGCGCGCACGCCCTGGCTCGCCGGCGACCGGTTCACGGCCGCCGACATCTCGGTGATCTATGCGTTGCAGACGGCCCAGAGGAACGCCCGGTTCCCCCTCGGCGAGGTGGAACAGGCCTATGTGGCGCGCGCCACGGCGCGCGAGGGCTACAAGCGGGCCATGCAGACCTGCCACGCCACCCGGGCCTGGGCCGAGGAGGCCGCCGCGCGCGGGTAGCGATGGGGACAGTCCCGGCGCTCAGTCCGCGGGCCGGTCCAGGATGTAGAGCCGTTCGGCCCCGCGCCAGACCTCGGCGCTGACGCCGGCGCCGCCGTTCAGGACGGCGTTGGCCTTCTGGAAGATCTCATGCGGGGCGCACACGACGGGGTGGTGGCGCACGGCGCCCGCCGCGTCGGTCACGATCAGGAGGTGCTGCACCAGCATGGCCTCGCCTAGGCCAGGCCGACCGCCGGTCCCTTGATCCATGTCAATGCAACGGCCCGCGTGTTGAGCCGATGCGGGCCGCGGGATACATGGCGCACCATGCACGTCAGCGTCTTCGACCTCTTCAAGCTGGGGGTCGGCCCTTCCAGTTCGCACACCATGGGCCCGATGACCGCCGCCGGCCGGTTCCTGGCGCGGCTGGGCGCGGACGTGGCGCGCACCGCGCGGGTGGAGGTGAGCCTCTATGCCTCCCTGGCCCTCACCGGACGCGGCCACGCCACCGACCGGGCGGTGATCCTGGGCCTCTCAGGCTTCGAGCCCCGGACCCTGGACCCAGACGCGGCCGATGCGGTGGTGGCCGGCGTGCGCGCCACGGGCCGGCTCAACCTGGCCGGCCAGCGCGAGATCGCGTTCGACGAGGCGCGCGACCTGAAGTGGGAGGGCCGCACCCGGCTGCCGCAGCATCCCAACGCGCTGAGGTTCGCCGCCTTCGACGCCGAGGGCCGGACGCTGGGCGAGCGCACCTACTTCTCGATCGGCGGCGGCTTCGTGCGCGACGAGGACGAGATCGGCCAGAACACCGCCCCTGAACGCGCCCTGCCCGCGCCCTATCCCTTCGATTCCGGCGAGGCCCTGCTGCAGCAGGCGCAGGCGGCGGGCCTGACCATCGGCGGGCTGATGCGCGCCAACGAGCAGATGCTGCGCACCGACGCGGAGATCTGCGCCGGCCTCGATGAGATCGCCGCCGCCATGTACGCCTGCATCGACCGCGGCATGCGCGCCGAGGGCGTCCTGCCGGGCGCCCTGAAGGTCACCCGCCGCGCGCACGCCATCTGGCGCAACCTCGTGGAGAACGCCGACCGCCAGATCGCCGACCCGCTGTCGGCGCTGGACTGGGTGAACCTCTGGGCGCTGGCGGTGAACGAGGAGAACGCCGCGGGCGGGCGGGTGGTGACGGCGCCGACCAATGGCGCGGCGGGCCTGCTGCCCGCGGTGCTGCGCTACTACGACCGCTTCCACAACGGCACGCCCGAAGGCCGGCGCACCTTCCTGCTCACCGCCGGCGCCATCGGGGCGCTGTACAAGACCAACGCCTCGATCTCCGGCGCCGAGGTGGGCTGCCAGGGCGAGGTGGGGGTCGCCTGTTCCATGGCCGCCGCCGGCTTGGCCGCGGCGCTGGGCGCCTCCAACGCCCAGATCGAGAACGCCGCCGAGATCGCCATGGAGCACAACCTCGGCCTCACCTGCGACCCCATCGGCGGCCTGGTGCAGATCCCCTGCATCGAGCGCAACGCCATGGGCGCGGTGAAGGCGATCGACGCCGCCCGCCTGGCCATGCTGGGCAACGGCGAACACACCGTCAGCCTGGACAAGGTGATCGCCACCATGAAGCGCACCGGCGAGGACATGAGCGCGATCTACAAGGAGACCTCCCTGGGCGGGCTCGCGGTGAACCTGGCGGAGTGCTGAAAAAAGCGTCGCGCGGAATGTCGGCGGCGCGGGGCCTGGTTCGTCGTTCCGGCACAAGCCCGGTCGCAGGCCGGCGATGCGAAGGAGATGTCGGATGCGCGTACTGGTCGCGGTGAAAGCCACCCCTCAATCCGAACGCGGCGAGATGCCGGAGTCGGGCGAATTCGATGAGATGGGCAAGTTCAACGATGAGCTCATCGCCGCCGGCGTCATGCTGGACGGAGCCGGCCTGAAGGCGAGCCGCGAAGGCAAACGCCTGACCTTCAAGGGCCGTCAGGCGGTGATCATGGACGGCCCGTTCACCGAGACCAAGGAGCTGATCGCCGGTTTCTGGATCTGGCAGGTGAAGGACCTGGACGAGGCCATGCAGTGGGCCAGCCGCGCGCCCATGCCGGACGGCGCGACCCTCGAGGTGCGCCCGTTCTTCGAGCCGGAGGACTTCGCCGGCCTCGTCTCCCCGGAGCTGATCGCCCAGGAGCAGGGCTGGCGCGAGGATCAGGCCCGCCGAGCGCCTAAGCCGGCCTAGCCGCGCCATGGACAAGATCGACCGCCGACGGGCCATCAGCGGCGCTGCGGCCCTGGCCGGCCTCGCCGCCTCCGGACGCGCCCAAGGGAGCAGGAAGATGGGATTCAAGGCCGACGGCCTCGCCAAGCTGGAGCAGGATCTGAAGGCCTATGTGGCCGAGCGCCAGCCGCCGGGCCTCGTGGCCCTGGTGGCTCGCGGCGGCGAGACCCACGCCTGGCCGCTCGGGACCATGACCCTGGAGGGCGGCCAGCCCGTTCCCCGCGACGCCATCTTCCGCATCGCCTCGATGACCAAGCCGATCGTCGCGGTGGCGGCGATGATGCTGGTCGAGGACGGCAAGCTGAAGCTAGACGAGCCCATCGACCGGCTGGCCCCCGAACTGGCCGACCGCCGGGTCCTGAAACGGCCGGACGGGCCGCTGGACGACACCGTCCCGGCGCGCCGGCCGATCACCCTGGAGGACGTGCTGAGCTTCCGTCTCGGCTGGGGCATCGACTTCAACGCGCAGGCGCCGTTCGTGAAGGCGGTGGGCGACCTGCCCGGCTTCGGCATGCCCACCCCGTCTGCGCCCTATACGCCCGACAGCTGGATGAAGGCCCTGGGCGCCCTGCCGCTGCAGGCCCAGCCCGGCGAACGCTGGCTCTACACCACCGGCGCGAACGTCCTGGGCGTGCTGATCGCCCGCGCCGCCGGCCAGCCGCTGGAGGCGGTGTTGCGGGAGCGCGTCCTCGAGCCCCTCGGCATGAAGGACACCGCCTTCCACACGCCACCGCAGAAGGCGGACCGCCTGATCACCGGCTATATGAACGAGGGCGGCAAGCTGGTCCCGTTCGAGCCCTACAACGACATGTTCCTGAAGGCGCCGTCGTTCCCGGCCGGCGACTCGGGGCTGGTTTCCACGGCGGACGATTTCGGCGCCTTTGCGCGGTTCATGTTCACCGGCCTCGCGCCCGATGGTCGCCGGCTGATCGAGGCCGAGACGCTGAAGGCCATGACCACCAACCGCCTGACACCCGCGCAGATGAAGGACGGCGAACTGTTCCTCGGGCCGGGCCGCGGCTGGGGTCTGGGCCTCGGCGTCCAGGTCACGGCCAGCCCGCACGGCGTCCAGCCCGGCGCCTACGGCTGGGACGGCGGCTTCGGGACCTCGTGGTTCAACGACCCGGCCAAGCGCCTGACCGCGGTCCTGCTCACCCAGCGGGTGTTCGACGGTCCAGACCCGCCCCCGGTCCACAAAGCCTTCTGGCGCGACGCCTACGGCAGCCTGGCCTAGCTCTCCAGCGCCTTGCGGGTCTGCTCCCAGTATTGGGCGCCGGTGATGAGGGTGATCAGGGCGGCGATCCAGAAGAGGGTGTGGGCGGCGATCTCGAACCAGGGCCGTAGCTCGCCGTCCTGCGGCAGGTTGAACGCGCCCCAGGCGGCGACGATCAGCTCCATGGCCAGCGAGGTCAGCTGGATCGTCGTCTTCCACTTGGCCAGGAGGGTGACGGGCAGCTTCACGCCCTTGCCGGCGCCCACCTCGCGCAGAGCGCTGACCGTGAACTCGCGGAACAGGATCAGTCCGGCCGGCAGCACCACATAGGGCTGGGGGCCCAGGGACATCAGGCCCAGGATCGCGCCGCAGACCAGCACCTTGTCGCCGATCGGGTCCAGGATCGCGCCCCAGACGCTGACCGCGTCCAGCTTGCGGGCCAGCCAGCCGTCGAAGAAGTCGGTCACCGCCGCCAGGACGAAGGCGTAGACCGCCCAGCGCTGCAGGGCGAACTGGGCGTCGGCCTCCAGGCGGTTGGAGAAGTACGGCACCGCCCCGGCCGCCGCCGCGAAGGCGACGAACATGAACAGCGCCATGGCCAGGCGCGAGCCGGTCAGGATGTTGGGGAGCGACTTCATCAAGGCGGGGGAGCGTCCGGCTGAGGGTTCGGTTCCGGCCGAGCTTAGCTGGTTCTCAGCCCTCGCCGCCAGCCATCCTCTCCCCAGCGCCTCACGCCCGTGCCCGCGGGCCCGCCTTACGGCCTCGGCGCGCGCCGCCAGACGGAGTAGGCGATCGTGCCATTGCCGGAGGCGCTGGCGGGCACGCTGTAGCTCAGCAGGCCGTCGGCGTAGGTGAAATCGCGCGCCTGGGCCTTGCCTTCCCAGTTGGGGTAGGAGGCGGCCTCCACCTCGAACACGAGCTGATGATGCGCCGCGTCGAGGCGCACGTGGCCGAAGTGGGTGCTGGAGCCGAGCACGGCCTGGCGATACTCCTCGGCCGTCCCGCGGGTCTTGTCGCCGGTCGCGAACTTCGGCCGGTCCGGGCGGAAGATCTGCACCGTGTAGCGCCCGTCCGCGTCGATCGTCATCAGCCCCTGCGGGCGCTCGCCATAGTTGGTGGTGCGGGTCCCGTCGGCGCGCACCTCGTAGGCCCGCTCCATGATCCAGGTTCCCGGCAGCGAAAGCTGCCCCCCGGCGTCGGCGGCCTGGGCGGCGGGCGCGACGCCGAGGATGGCGGCGACCCAGAGGATGGCGTTGGGGAGGTGAGGCATGGCTGGCTCCGATCGGTAACCTGTCAATCAGGTTACGACGAATAGACGCGTGGATATTGTAACTTGTCAATCAGGTTACTTGCGCGGCGCTCGGGGGGCGCCTATCGTGGGCCCATGACCTGGAGCGCGTCGGACTGGCCTACGGAGGATCGCGACGGATTCCGCTTCCGCGGCGGCGGGCCGGCGCTGGACCTGCCGGCCACCCTCGGCGGGCGACTGAAGCCTGAGCCGCAGGAGCGGCTGCAAACACCGCAGGACCTGGCGCGCTGGTTCCGCGCTGCGGGACTGGTGGCCGAGGCGCCGCCGGTCACGGCGAGGGACCTGTCAGCGGCGGTGCGGCTGCGCGAGGCGATCTATGCGGCGGCCATGGCCCGGCGGGGTGGCGAGCCCGCACCGAGCCCTGCCGTCGCCGAGCTGAACCGCCAGGCCCGCGCCGCGTCGGCGGCGCCGCAGCTGGACGCCGACGGGCGCCTGCGCCTGGAGGGCGGGACCGCGGCCCTGCTCTCCACCGTCGCGCGCGAGGCGATCGCCCTGATTGGCGGCTCCCAGGCGGACCGCATCCGCCAGTGCGAGGCCGAGGGCTGCGCGCTGCTGTTCCTCGACACCTCGCGCGCCGGCGACCGCCGCTGGTGCTCGATGGCGACCTGCGGCAACAAGGCGAAGGTGGCGGAGTTCCGTCGCCGCCGACGCGGCGCGAAGGCTTAGATCAGCCGGGCCGCGCCCCATTACCACGAGAGGTCGGCCATCAGCCCTGCATAGGTCTCGATACCGTCCCACAGGTTCTGCAGCCGGGCGTTCTCGTTGGCGGCGTGCTGGTTGTTGTCGTGGTTGACGATCGGCAGGCCGATCACCGGAACCTGGAAGATGTCGGCGAAGAGGTGGATGGGCACGCTGCCGCCCATCATCGGGAGCACGGCCACAGGGCCGCCGCCGGCGCGGCTGGCGGCGGCCACCACGGCCCGCGCCGCCGGGGTGGTCATGTCCGACCGCAGGGCCGGATAGCCGCCGGTCCAGTCCAGTTTCACCAGCTTGGCGCTGGCCAGCCGCACTGCGGCGTCTGGATCGGTGTGGACGACGGTCCAGCCAAGGCCGGCCAGATAGGCCTCGGTCTTCGCCTGGACCCGCTCTGGCGTCTCGTCGGGCACGAGGCGGAAGTCGAACGACACCATGGCCTCCGCCGGGATCGCACGGCCCGCGTCGCCGGCCCGTAGCGCCGTGACGTTCAAGGCCGGGCGCATGGTGCTGAGCGTCAGACCTTCGTCGCTCTCGGCCCGTCCGAAAGCCAGCTCGCGGCGCAGCGCCTCGTCCACCGGCGGCAGGCCGGCGATGGCCTGGCGCTCCGCGGCGGTGACGGCGCGCACGTCGTCGGCGAAGCCGGGGATGCGGATGCGGCCCTGTGGGTCGCGCAGGTCGGTGATCAATTGCGCCGCCAGCGCCGCTGGATTGGGCGCCCAGTTGCCGTAGTGGCCGCTGTGCAGCGCGCGCAGCGGGCCATAGAGGGTCGCCTCCAGACCGGCGTTGCCGCGAGCGCCGAAGTAGATGGTGCGGGTGCGCGACTGGTGGAGCGGGCCGTCGCCGATCAGCCACAGGTCGGCCGCCAAGAGCGCCTGGTTCTGCTTGAGGATCGTCTCCAGGTGGGGGGAGTTACGCTCCTCCTCGCCCTCCCAGACCACCTTCAGGTTCACCGAGGGGCGGCGCCCGCTCGCCTGGAGGGCGTCGAACGCGGCCAGGAAGGCGACGATCGGGGACTTGTCGTCGGAGGCCGCCCGTCCGAACAGGCGCCATTCCGGATCATAGGGGGGCTTGGCCCCGCGCCAGTCCACATCAGGGCCGGACAGACCCTGGCGCATCACCGGTTTGAAAGGATCGGACCGCCACTGCGATGGTGTCACCGGCTGGCCATCGTAGTGCGCATAGAACACCACCGTGCGCCTGGCCCGCGGAATGGCGAGCGCGCCGAAGACAACCGGCGGGGCCCCGGCGCCGGCGCTGAGCTGGCGGGCGTCGAACCCCCGCCGTTTCAGCTCGTCCTGCAGCCGATCGGCCTGGGCCTGCAGCCCGGCCGGGTCGGCCGCAACGCTGGGGATGGCGGCGAAGTCGGCCAGCTGCCCCACGACCTGCGCCTCATGCGCCGCGCGCCAGGCGCGAACCTGGGTGGAAAGGTCCGCTGCGGCGGCCGGGGCGGCGAGGCCGCACAGGACCGCGAGTGTCAAAGCCAGGCGCATCGGTCTGTCCCCCTCCGCGAGCCTAGCTCCCGGCGGGGCGATCAGACGAATGTTTTCATGGTCTAGCGGCCCCCGGCCGGCGGCTTGGCGAATGGCCGGACGTCCGCCTCGGTGACCGGCTGCGGATAGTTGTTGCCGAAGTGGGTGCGCACATAGGTGAGCACCATCGCCACCTGGGCCGGCGTCAGGCTGTCGGAGAAATAGGGCATGCCGCCCTTGCCCTTCTCGACCATGTAGATGCCGAAGGCGGGCGTTCCGAGCTTGGGGTTGTTGGCCAGCGCCGGGAAGGTCCCGGCCCCCACCGCGCCCTTGCCGCCCTCCATGTGGCAGGCCTGGCAGACGTAGCGGTAGACCTCCTCGCCGGTCTTGGGGACCAGCGGGCGACTGCCGCCCGGACCGGGCTCGTCGGCCAGGACGGGTGTGGCCAGGGCGGCCGTCATGGCGGCGGCGGCGATCAGCGCGGCGAGCGGCGTGGCGAACTTCATGCTCAGGGCTCCCCGGGTCACGCTTGCAGCGCGCGCTGGTGCAGGCGGGTGATGGCGTCGATGGAGGAGAGCAGCGCGCCCTCCATCCAGCAACCGACGTAGGAGGCGTGCTCGCCGGCCAGGACAACGCGGTCCTCCAGGGCCACCAGCTCCTGGTAGTGCTCGCGCCGGGTGTCCTCGTTCCAGCGGGCGCAGCAGCCCATCACCCAGGGCACGCGGTTCCAGGCCACCGAGGCGCCGTTCGAGAACTCCTTGCGGTAGCTGTCGGGGTGGAAGACCGAGCCCTGGGCCAGGGCGGTCTCGATCCGCTGCTCGGGCGTCATGCCCGCCAGCCGGTAGCCTCCCGGCCCGCCCGCGAACGCGCCCAGCAGCACCGCCGGCCCGTCCTTGAAGAAGTCAAAGTTGGGGTAGGAGACGAGGCCGATCTCCTGGCTGGTGAAGGAGTGGCCGCCGTAGATGGCGTAGTCCTCCTCCCAGAACCGCCGACGCATCTCCAGGCCGATCTTCACCGAGTTGGAATAGGGCACCGCCTGGATGGCGGCGGTCTTCTTGTCGGAGAGGTTGGTCTCGATCTGGCTCAGCACCGCCAGCGGGATGGTGCAGACGCAGAAGTCGGCCTTGGCCTCGGTCACCCCGCCCTTCTCGGTGTCGGCGTAGGTGACGGTCACCCCGGCCTTGTCCTGGAAGAGCTTGGTGACCTTAGCGTTGTAGGTGATCAGGTGGCCGACCTGTTTGGCGAAGCCCTTGCCGATCATCCCCATGCCGCCCACCGGCTGGAACATGGTGGTCTGGAACTCGTCGTTCATGAAGAAGGCCATCTGGCCCCAGACGCCGGACTTCAGCACCTCGTCGAACGGGAACAGGTCCGAGGGCTGCGGCGCGCCGTTCACCCCGCCCCCCGGCGGCAGCGCATAGCCGCGGTGCTCGGACGAGCGCAGGTTCTTGGTGTAGCGCATGTCCTTGTCCAGCATGCCCCAGCCGCGCAGGGCCTCCTTCAGGCGGTCGAGGTCCTCAGGCGTCAGCTGGGTGTCGAGCGCCTTCTGGTCGATGGCCTTGCCCACCAGCTCGGCGATATTGCCCTCGAAGTCCGCCGCCAGGCTCTTGTAGCGCTGCGGCGCGCCGCCGAAGGCGTCGCTGTTGTGGATATAGGCGTTGTGGTTGAACTGGATGAACGGCTCCAGGGCCACGCCGAAGGCCTTGCAGTAGTGCAGCAGCGTGCGGTGGTGGTGCGGAATGCGCCAGGGACCGGGGTTCAGGTAGTTGCCCTTGGCGAAGCCGACGGTCTGGGTCGCCCCGCCCATCTCGGTGAACTTGTCGCCGCCGTAGAGCGACCAGTTCCGGCCGCCGGCGCGGGCCTGGTACTCCAGGATCTGGACCTTGTAGCCGGCCTTCTCCAGCTCGTAGGCCGCCAGCATCCCGGCCAGCCCGGCCCCCAGCACGATCACCGAGGCGCCCGGGCGGGCGCCGGCGAGCTTCGGCGGGCCCGGGAACCGCGTCTCGGCCGCGTGACCGAAGGTGGTCATCAGGTTGTAGACCGCCGCCGTTCCGCCCATCAGGCCGATCGCGTGCAGAAACTGGCGCCGCGTCGGTGTCTGCCGTGTCGAACTCATCGGGCCGCCCCTGGGTGATGACTGGGACCACGGCCTAGCGGCGGTCGGGACGACTGGGCATGCGCGCGTGCGGCAGGGGCGTGCGAATTGCCAAGGTTGCGCGGATTTTGGCGCGGCGCTGGTCAGGCGCTGGGCAAAGCGGCGAGGCCTGCGCCCATCAGCTGCGCGAAGCGGTTTCGCCGACGAAGCTCACCTTGGTCCCGGGCTTCACCGCCGCGGCCAGCTGTCGTGCATCCCAGTTGGTCAGGCGCACGCAGCCGTGACTGGCCACCTTGCCCACCAGCTTCGACTCCGGCGCGCCGTGGATGCCGTAGGTGGGGACCGAGAGGTCGATCCAGACCGCGCCCACCGGGTTGTTCGGGCCGGGCCTGATGGTGAGCTTGCCCTTGGACCGCGGCCCGAAGGTGAGGCGGCTGGGATCATAGGTGTAGACCGGATCGCGGGCGACGCCCTTGACGGTGAAATCGCCGCTGGGCGCCGGGCGCTCCGTCGAGCCGACGGTGGCGGGATAGGCCGCCAGCAACCGCCCGTCGGCGGCGAAGGCCCGCACCTGCCGCGCGGCCTTGTCGACCTCGACCGCGGCGACCGGCGCCGGCAGGCTTGCGGGCCCTACCGCGGCGACCAGGATCGTGGACCCGGCGCGGCCGAAGTCGGCGCCCGGGTTCAGCGCCTGGAGCAGGGCCTCGTCCATGTGGAACTTCTCGGCCAGGGCCTCCAACGGGCTGGTGAAGCCCAGGCGGTCCAGCTTGGCCATCTCGGCATAATCCTTCGGGATCTGGGCCACGAACGGGCCCTTCACGTCGTCCTGCGAGATCACGTAGCTGACGATCGCGGGGCCGGGATCGGCGTCGGTCAGGGCCTTCAGCAGCTGCTCATCGGGGCGACCATCCGCCGGCAGGCCGTGCGCCTGCTCGAAGGCGGCCACGGCGTTGCGCAGGTTATCGCCGGGCCGCCCGTCGATCACGCCTGGCGAGACGTGCGCCCGGTCCAGCAGCACCTCGGTGCGCACCAGGGCCGGGTCCGGGCCACTGGCGACCCCCGTGGCCGGCGCGCTGGCGCTGTTGATGGCCGCGGCCCTCGGATCGGAGGGCGGATTGCCGGTGTCCGCGACCGGCGGGACGGCGAGCGGCGGCGGGTCGCCGATGGCCGGCGCAGGCAAGGCGGTGGCCGTCGGCTGGGCGGGCGGAGGCGCTGGCGGTTGCGCCGGCGCAGGCGAAGGCGGCTGTGCTGGTGTGGGGCTCGGGTCCGAGCAGGCCGCCAGCCCGCAGGCCACCGCGGCGGCCGCAGACAGGCGCAGGAGGGTCGATCGGGACATCCGGAACCTGGGCCCTTGGCGCGCGCGTTGGTGTGCGGCGACATGCTGAAGGCGTCAGACATCCGGGGGTTCCTGTGGGCCGTGCTGATCGCCGCGGGGCTGGGCGCGCTCCTGCTGTGGCGCGTGGGTGGCCATCGCGGGCGGCCTCCTGCCCCGCCAGGCCCTCCGCCCGCGGTGGCGCGCCGCACCGGCTGTGCGGCGCCGGCGTGGCGCTCGGCGGCGGCGCAGAACGGCGCGTCGCTGGCCAACCTGGCCTGGGCCCCGTTCGGTCCGCCCGAGACCGGCTGGGCCACCTACGCGCCGCTCGTGGCCCACGAGGCGGGGACCCCCTGCCCGCCCGACAGCCCCGGCTTCGCCCAGGCCTACGCCGCCTGGCAGGCGCAAGAGAAGCTGCCGGCCGACGGGATCTTCAAGCCCGAGGACTTCAGGGTCATGCGCGCGGCCCTGATGCTGCGGCGGCCCTTCGTCCTTGCCACCACCGCCGGCGCCTGTCCCGCCGCGCCGGACCCGGCCACGCTGGCGAACGCGGACGCCGCCGAGGCCTATGGCGGCAAGGCGGTGCAGCTACGGCCCGGCGCCCTGGCCGCCTATCGCAGCCTGGTGGCGGCGGCGCGCGCGGCCGGACTCGCCAGGCAGCCGCCGCGCCTGGCCCTCGTCTCCGGGTTCCGCGGGCCCGGCGAGGAGGCGCTGCGCTGCGCCGACGGCGGCTGCAACACCCTCACCCGCGCCCACTGCTCGGCGCACCGCACGGGCCTGGCGCTGGACCTCTACCTGGACCCCCTGCCCGGCGCCGATCCGACGTCCACCGCCGAGGCCAACCGCCGGCACATGACCGAGACGCCGGAGTACCGCTGGCTGGTGAGCAATGCCGCGCGGTTCGGCTTCCTGCCCTATCCCTACGAGCCCTGGCACTGGGAATGGACCGGCGAGGCGCCCTGATCACAGGCGCTCCCCCGCGAAGGCCAGCTCAGCCGAGCGGCAGGCTCAGGCGGCAGGTGAAGCCGGTCGGGGCGTAGACGAGCTCGGCCGAACCGCCCAGTTCGCCCTCCACCGTGGAGCGGATCAGGCGCGAGCCGAAGCCGCGGCGCAGCGGCTCGCTCACCGGCGGGCCATCGCGCTCGCCCCACTCGATCTCGAGGCGCCCGGCGCCCGACGTCCAGCGGACGCTGACGCAGCCGCAGGTCTGCGACAGGGCCCCGTGCTTGGCGGCGTTGGTCGCCAGTTCGTGGAACACCATGCCGATCGCCAGCGCCTGGCGCGGGCGCAGGTTGACGTCCGGCCCCTCCAGGGTGACCTGCTCGTGCCGATAGGGCGCGAACTCCTTGGCCAGCAGTTCGCGCAGGCTCGCCTGCTCCCAGGCCCCTCGCGTCAGGGCGTCGTGGGTGCGCGACAGCGCCACCAGCCGGGCCTCGAAGGCCTCCACGAAGTCCGGGCTCACCGGCGCGCCCTTGGCGGTCTGGCGGGCGATGGACTGCACCGTGGCCAGGGTGTTCTTCACGCGGTGGTTCAGCTCGTCGATCAGCAGCCGCTGGCGCGCCTCGGCCTCCGCCACGGCCGCGAAGGCGCGGCGGCGCTCGGTGACGTCCACCACGATGCCCGCCATGCGCTTGGGCTGTCCGTGCGACCAGGCGACCACCTGGCCGCGGATGTTCACCCACCAGGTCCCGTGGCGGGCGTTCTCCAGCCGGTATTCCGCGTCGTATTCGGCGCCGCTGGCGATGGCGGCGTCCAGCAGCGTCTGGCTGCGGACCAGTTCGTCCGGCGGCAGAGCGCCCAGGAAATCGCTGCGTTCGAAGGGCGCGTCCGCATCGGCGCCGAAGATTTCGCGCCCGCGCCGCGAGACATGCAGGGTGCGGTCCGGAAGGGTCAGCTCCCAATAGCCCACGCGCCCGGCGTCCAGCGCCGACAGCACGTTCAGTCGCTGGTCGTAGAGCGACGCCAGGAGGCCCAGCACCAGGATCACCAGGGTCCCGCCGGCCACCGCCAGGCCCAGGATGAACGGCGGCGCGCCGGCCGGCAGGGGCGGGCAGCCGGTGTTCGGGGTCAGCACCAGCCCGGCCATGGCCGAGAAGTGCATCCCCACGATCGCCAGGCCCAGAATGACCGCCGCCGCCGCGCGCCAGCGCAGGCCGCGGTCTTGGCGGCGGGCGAAGAGGGCCGCGGTGGAGGCGCCGACGGCCACGAGGAACGAGGCCACCACGAAGCCCGGGCGGTACGCCAGGGTCGCGGCGGTGCGCACCGCCGCCATGCCCACGTAGTGCATCAGGCAGATGCCAGTCCCCATGGCGAGGCCGGCGACGACGAGCCGGGCCGTCGGCGCGCGCTCGCCCGAGGCGGCGAAGAATGCGCCGCACGTGGCCGCCATCGCCAGCCCGAGGGACAGGAACGTCAGCGGCAGGTCGTAGCTCACCGCATAGCCCGGGCTGAACCCGAGCATGGCCACGAAGTGCATGGACCAGATGCTGAGGCCCATGACCGCCGCCGCGCCGCCCAGCCAGATCCGGCGCGCGCGGCCGATGTGCGAGCGCATCCGCTGGAACAGGTCCAGCGCCGTCCACGAGCCGATCACCGCCACCACGAGCGACAGTGCGACGAAGAGGAGATGCTGGCTGTGGGGCATGGATCCGTAGGGCGGGGTCGTTTGCTGAGGCCTCTGCAAGCCGCAACGCCGTCCCGCTTAGCCGCGCAAGGTCCCACACGTCTCTGGCGCAGATAGTCGCGCGACAGTTGAGATGCGGCCGCGCGCCGACCTCAGCCGGCTATGCGGAAGTCCACGGCCGAGGTTTCGGCCACGGAGGCCGTGCGGCCCGGTCCGCGCTGGAACGTCCAGTAGAGGTTGGTGTGGGCGATCACCTGCTCTGGGGGCGGGGCGCCCCAGGCGGTGAGGTCCTCGGTGGTGTGCGCATCGGCCACCAGGGTCACGTCATAGCCGCGCACGAAGGCGCCGTGCAGGGTGGCGCGGATGCAGGCGTCGCTCTGGGCGCCGACGACCACCAGCCGGCCCACGCTGCGCGCGGCGAGCACCGCTTCCAGCGTCGTATCCTCGAAGGCGTCGCCATAGATCTTCTCGATCAGCGGCTCGGCCGGATCGGGCGCCAGTTCCGGCACGATCCGCCAGGGATCGGTCCCGCGCACCAGCTGCTCGTTGATGTGCTGCACCCAGATCACCGGGCTCCCGTCGCGGCGCGCCGCCTCCGCCAGCCGCCAGATGTTGGCCACCACAGTGTCCCGCGCCGGCGCGCCCTCGACGACGCCGTTCTGCACGTCGACGACCAGGAGGGCGCTGTTCGGGCGGTTGGGCAGGGTCGTCATGCGAGGGGTCCGTCTTGGGCGAGGCCTCTAGTACGCGAAGTCCTCGAACACCCGCCCCGCGTCGCCGGCCCAGCGGGTCTCGTAGAGTTCCAGCAGGCGTTCGGCAGGGGTCACGCCGGTCTCGGCGATGTGCTCCAGCTCCGCCAGGTAGCCGCTCTCGTCCACCAGGCCGCCGGAGAGGCGGTTGCGGTTCTTGAGGCCCTGGCTGGCGATGGCCAGCAGGTCCTTGGCCACGTCCTGCACGGTGCGCCCGGCGATCTGCGCCTTCAGTCCGTGGCGGGCGACGTCGGCGCGCAGGCGCTCGTGATCGTCGATCTTCCAGTCCTTGCAGAGGTCCCAGGACGCGGCCAGGGCGGCGCTGTCGTACAGCACCCCCATCCACAGCGCCGGCAGGGCGCAGAGGCGGCTCCACGGCCCGGAGTCGGCGCCGCGCATCTCCAGGTACTTCTTGAGCCGCACCTCGGGGAAGATGGTGGTGGTGTGGTCGGCCCAGTCCTTCAGCGTCGGACGCTCGCCCGGCAGCTCGGGCAGCTTGCCGTCCATGAAGTCTTGGAACGAGCGTCCCGCCACGTCGATGTAGCGCCCGTCGCGCTTGACGAAATACATCGGCACCTGGAGCGCATACCGCGCATAGGTCTCGAAGCCGAAGCCATCCTGGAACACGAAGTCCAGCATGCCGGTGCGGTCGGGATCGGTGTCGGTCCAGACGTTGGCGCGGGCGGAGACGAAGCCCGAGGGCTTGCCCTCGATGAACGGCGAATTGGCGAACAGGGCCGTGGCGATCGGCTGCAGCGCCAGCGAGGTGCGGAACTTCGCCACCATGTCGGCCTCGGAGCCGAAGTCGAGGTTGGCCTGCACCGTGCAGGTGCGGAACATCATGTCGAGGCCCAGGTTGCCGACCTTGGGCATGTACTCGCGCATGATCTTGTAGCGGCCCTTGGGCATGACCGGCACCTGGTCGCGCCGCCAGACCGGGGTGAAGCCCAGGCCCAGGAAGCCCAGGCCCAGCTCGTCGGCCACCGCCTTGACCTCGGAGAGGTGCTGGCCGGTCTCCTCGCAGATGTCGTGCACGGTCTCCAGCGGCGCGCCGGAGAGCTCGAACTGGCCGCCCGGCTCGAGGCTGACGTTGGCCAGGCCCCGCTCCAGGGCGATGACGTGCTCGCCCTCGTACACCGGCGTCCAGCCGAACCGCGTCAGGCCATCCAGCAGCGCCTTGATGCCGTTGGGCTCGTAGGGGACCGGCTCATGCGAGCCCAGGCGGAAGACGAACTTCTCGTGCTCGGCGCCGACGCGCCAGTCGCTGGCCGGCTTGGCGCCGTCGGCCATCCACCGGACCAGGTCTTCGAATACCAGCGGACGGTCCTCGCAGGCGATTTCGGCCATTCAATTCCTCCCCGGCCTCAACGCCGCGCCGCCGGGCAGGGTCCCGCGTGCACGATCTTTACGCCGTCAGCTTAGGTGGGCGCAATTCAGCGAACCTCAAGGGTGGGTTTAGGGAAGCTCCGGTCTGGCGCGCCAATCGCCCGCCGCCGCCTGCCAGAGCGTGAGGGCGCTGATGGCCGCGGTGTCGGCGCGCAGGATGCGCGGGCCCAGGGTTACGGCGGTGGCGAACGGCAGGGCGCGCAGCCTGTCCCGTTCGGCGGCCGAGAACCCGCCTTCGGGGCCAATCAGGATCGCCCAAGGCTCGGCCGCAGCCCCGGAGAGCGCCTCCAGCACCGGCGGCGCATCGCCGGCCTCGTCGCAGAACAGCAGCCGCCGCCCCGGCTCCCACGCGGCCAGCAGCCGATCCAGCCGCTCAGGGTCCACCACCTGCGGCACGTCCAGGCGGCCGGTCTGCTCCGAGGCCTCGACGGCGATGGCCTGCAGGCGGTCGACGCGGGTGTGGTCGGCGTTGGTGCGCTCGGTGAGCACCGGGCGGACGCGGCGGGCGCCCAGTTCGGCGGCCTTCTCCACGATGGTCTCCAGCCGCGCGCGCTTCACCAGGGCGATGACGAGGTCCAGGTCCGGGCCCACCTGCTGCGGCCGCGTCTGCGCCAGGGCCTGCAGGCGCACCGCCCGCTTGCCCACGGCCGCGATCCGCGCCCGCCACTCACCGTCGCGGCCGTTGAAGGCCAGCACCTCGTCGCCCACCGCCTGGCGCATCACCGCGGCCAGATAGCGGCTCTGGCCCTCGTCCAGGTCGAGCTCGGCGCCGGCGGAGAGGTCCTGGGGAATGAACAGGCGGATCATCCGCCTTCCCTATCTCATTCGCCATCCCCGGGTCAGCCGCGGGCTGAACCGAACGGCGGCCCGAAGCGCGTTGTTCGAAACACCAAGACCACGAAGGCGCTCGTGGGCCTGGAACAGCGCCACAGGCCTCCTGGTGGTCTTGGTGCCCTTGGCGGTCTTGGTGTCAAAAGACAGCGCCTGCGACGCCTCGGCGAAACCCGGTCATGCATGAGGCCGCGTCAGCGGCCCGAAGATTCAACCGCGGAAAACGCGGAAAGGCGCGGAAGGCTCAGCTGGCACGGCATCTTCCGCGCCTTTCCGCGTTTTCCGCGGTTCAAATTACGGCGGCTGCGCCGCCCCGGCAAAGGCCGGACGAGCGCGGCTCACGGTTTGGGTTGGGCGAAATATCGCGCCTGGGCATTATGCCGGCATGTCCAAGGATCACGACCGCGAACTCGAGGCCCGCCAGCTGGCCCTGGTGCAATGGCAGGCGCACGCCATGGGCGGCGATCAGAAGGTGCTGATTATCTTCGAAGGCCGCGACGCCGCCGGCAAGGATGGCTCGATCCGGGTCCTGACCGAGCACCTGTCGGTCCGCAACACCCGGGTTGTCGCCCTGCCCAAGCCCTCCGACCGCGACCGGGGCCAGTGGTACTTCCAGCGCTACGTGGTGCGCCTGCCGACCCACGGCGAGACGGTGATCTTCAACCGCTCCTGGTACAACCGCGCCGGCGTCGAGCGGGTGATGGGCTTCGCGACACCGCAGGAGCAGGAGACGTTCCTGCGCGACGTGCCGACCTTCGAGAACATGCTGCTGGAGAGTGGGCTGAAGATCGTGAAGCTGTGGCTGGACGTCTCCAAGGCCGAGCAGGCCGAGCGGCTGGGTGAGCGCAAGACCGATCCCTTGAAGGTGCTCAAGGCGTCCCCGCTGGACGCCGAGGCCCAGGCCCGCTGGGACGGCTACACCGACGCGCGCGACGAGATGCTGCGGCGGACCTCGTGGCCGGGCGCGCCATGGATCTGCGTGCGCGCGGATCACAAGCACCGGGCGCGGCTGGCGATCCTCAGCCACCTGGTCCACGTGCTGGCGCCGAAGAAGATCAGCCGCGACGTACCCCTGCCCGATCCCGACGTCCTGTTCCCCTTCGAGATGGCCGCGCTGACCGACGGGCGGCTGGAGCGGTGAAGGGTTCCGCCCGGCCTGCGCCACTCTGCCGCGCGCCGTCCGCAAACGTTCGCGGTGACACCGCCTGGGCGGCCGCGCCGTTAACCATCAGCTAACCATAACTTGTTCGCTCTTTGTTCGAGGACTAGCCTCGCACCCGAGTCGATGACGGGACACGCATGAAGGACACGCTCACCGCCGGCGAGGCGCGCCGGATCGCCCTGGCCGCCCAGGGCTTCGGCGGCGACCGCGACGGCGAGGTCGGCCGCCGGCAGCTGACCCGCGTGTTCGAGCGGCTGGGCGTGGTGCAGATCGACTCAGTGAACGTGGTCTCGCGCACCCACTACCTGCCGGCCTTTTCGCGCCTGGGCGCCTATCCGCGGTCGCTGCTGGAGGAGATCGCCTGGGCCAGGAAGCGGCCGCTGTTCGAATACTGGGCGCACGAGGCCTCGCTGCTGCCGCTGGCCAGCCAGCCCCTCTTCCGCTGGCGCATGCAGGACGCCCACGACGGCGTCGGCACCTGGAAGGGCATCGCCCGGTTCCTGCGCGAGCGGCGCGAGTTCGTCGACCGGGTGCTGGACGAGATCCGCGGCCGCGGGCCCCTGGCCGCCTCCGAGCTGGAGATGGGCCACAAGGGCGAGGGCGGCTGGTGGGGCTGGAGCGAGGCCAAGCGGGCGGTGGAGTGCCTGTTCTGGACCGGCGAGCTGACCACCGCCACCCGCCGCGGCACGTTCGAGCGGGTCTACGGCCTGCCGGAGAAGGTCCTGCCCGCGCCCATACTTGCGGCGCCCACCCCGGCGCGCGAGGACGCCCACCGCGAGCTCTACCGGCAGGCCGCGCGCGCCATGGGCATCGCCACCGCCAAGGACCTGCGCGACTATTTCCGCATGCCCGTGGAGGGCGCCAAGGACCGCATCGCCGAGCTGGTGGAGACCGGCGAACTGCTGCCCGTTTCGGTGAAGGGCTGGCGCGAGATCGCCTATCTCGACCCCGCGGCCCGCCGGCCCCGCCGCATCGCCCACGAGGCCCTGCTGTCGCCTTTCGACAACCTGATCTGGTTCCGCGAGCGCACCGAGCGGATGTTCGGCGTCCGCTACCGGATCGAGATCTACACGCCGGCGGAGAAGCGCCAGCACGGCTACTACGTCCTGCCGTTCCTGGAGGGCGACGCCCTCACCGCCCGCCTGGACCTCAAGAGCGACCGCAAGGCCGGCGTGCTCATCGTCCAGTCCGCCCACGGCGAGCCCTGGGCCTCGGACGAGACGCCGGTGAAGCTCGCGGCCGAACTCAAGCGCATGGCCGGCTGGCTGGGGCTGGAGACCGTGCGTGTCGAGCCGCGCGGAGACCTGGCGGCGGCTTTGGCTGCGGCGGTCTGACCGCGCGTCAGTGATCAGACCGCCAGGACTTCGTTACTCGGCGGGCACGGGAACCGCGATCCGCGGCGCTCGCTCGTTGCGGATAAGTGCGGCGTTGATTGTCGCGACGCGCCGGGTCAGACGCGGGTGGGTTCGGAAGATTTCGCTGAAGAAGCCGGAGATCGGCGGCACAAGCGCCTCCTGGGCCATGAAGGCCTCGCAGTTCATGGACGCGTTGAGCCGGCGGCAGCCACATCCCAACATCTGCAGGGCGCTGCGCGAAGCGTCCAGGTCCCCCGACAGCCGCGCTCCGACGCTATCGCAGGTGTATTCGCGCGATCGCGAATAGGCGCCCATCAGGAACGGGACCAGATGGGCCGGGAACCGGAGGAAGTTCAGCCAGCCGTTGAGGTGGCCGGCCGCGTGGTGCCCCAGCTCGTGGCCGATGACAAACCGGACCTGCTCGTCATTGTTGGCGTCGACGAGCGCTGAGGTCAGGAAGACATACCGACCTCCGAGAATCCGCCGCGCAAAGGCGTTGAAGAGCCCATTCGAATTGTAGAGGAACGTGTGCGGCGCCTTCCGGAGGCCGAGCTCCTGGGCGCCCTCCACCACCATCGCATGAAGCTGCGGGAACTGCTTCGGGCTCAGGAGCAGCATGTTGCCATAGGCATAGGCCCGATAGAGCAGCCCGGAGATGAAGAAGAACAGCCAGATCGCCACGCCGTAGAACAGATAGACGGCGATCAGGGATTTGACTTCCGGATTGCCGCTGGCGAGGCCGGCCAGAACGCCGAGAACGACGATCGGCCAAAGCACCGCGCCGACTGCAACTGTCAGTGGCCCGTAAACCTTCTCCCGCTGGTTTCTCAGCGCACCCGCCACAACCGACATGACCCCCCCAAAGCTTCACAATGACAGCCACAGCGCCGTCATTGTGAAGCTTCCACACTTTTCGGTTGTCGAAAAGGCCTACACCACCCCTTCCGTCACCGCGTTCAGCCGCGCGTACGTCCCACCCTTGCGGACCAGGTCGGCGTGCTTGCCCTCCTCCACCACGCGGCCGTTCTCGAACACCAGGATGCGGTCGGCGCCGCGGATGGTGGAGAGGCGGTGGGCGATGACGATGGTGGTGCGGCCGACCATCAGCTCCTCCATCGCCGCCTGCACCTGGCGCTCGGTCTCCACGTCCAGCGAGGAGGTGGCCTCGTCCAGCACCAGGATCGGCGCGTCGGCCAGGAAGGCGCGGGCGATCGCCACGCGCTGCCGCTCGCCGCCCGACAGCTTGACCCCGCGCTCGCCCACCAGGGTGTCGTAGCCCTGGGGCAGACGGGCGATGAAGTCGTGCGCCCGGGCCCGCTTGGCCGCGAGCACGATCTCGTCCTCGGTGGCGTCGGGCCGCGCGTACTTGATGTTGTCGGCCAGGGCCCGGTGGAAGAGGGCCGGGTCCTGCGGCACCACCGCGATGGCGCGGCGCAGGGAGCCCTGGCTGACCTTGGCCACGTCCTGGCCGTCGATCAGGATCGCGCCCTCCTGCACGTCGTAGAGCCGCTGGATCAGCTTCACGAAGGTCGACTTGCCCGAGCCCGTCGGGCCGACCAGCGCCACGCGCTCCCCCGGCGCGATGCGCAGGGTGAAGCGGTCGTAGAGCGGCTGCTCGGCGGACTTGTAGCGGAAGGTCACCCGGTCGAAGACGATCTCGCCCAGGTCGGCGCGGAACACGCGGGCGTCCGGCGCGTCGATCACCTGCGGCGACATCTGCGCGTAACGGGCCACGTCCTCGCTGTCGTCAAGGCCGCGCTGGGCCATGCGGATGTTGTCGCCGATGTTGCGCAGATAACCGGTCATAAGCATGAAGGCGGTGATCGCGAAGGCGATGTCGCCGGCGCTGGCGCGGCCGACGGCCCACTGCCGGACCAGCAGGCCCGTGAGGCCCGCCTGCAGCAGCACCAGGATCATGTTGTGCGCCAGCCAGAGGTTGGTGAACCGGGTCCAGGTATGGATGGTGGCCGTCCGCCATAGCTCGGTGATGCCGGCGATGCGCGCCTCTTCCCGCGGCTCCGCGCCGAAGGCCTTCACCGTGGCGTTGGACGAGATCGAGTCCGCCAGCGCTCCGCCGATCCGCGAATCCAGCGCCACCGACTTCAGGTTCGCCGGGCGCGCGTAGAGCGTGGTCAGCACCAGGTTCGACGCGATGTAGAGCACCACCACGGCAAAGGCGAAGAGGCCCACCAGCGGCCAGCGCACCAGCATCATGACGCAGAGGCCGACCAGCACGATCGCTGCCGGACCGAACCAGATCAGCGCCGCGTCGGTGACCACGTCGTAGCCCCACATGGCGCGGCTGAGGCGGCGCACGGTGGCGCCGGCGAAGGTGTCGGCGTGCCAGTCGGCGGAGAAGGACTGCACGCGCCGGAAGGCCTCGTCGGTCATGTCCTTCATGTTGTTGGCCGACATCGGGATCAGGAACCGCATGGCCAGGTTCCGGATCAGCGAGAAGGCGAGGTAGACGCCGACGAACAGGCCCCACGCCTGCCAGACCGGGTCGATGTTGCCCGGGCCACGCCCCACGGCGTCGACCAGCCGCCCGGACGCCCAGGGCAGCGCCAGGTCGAAGGCGATCGCCAGCAGGGTGAAGCCGATCGTCCCGGCCAGGAGCCAGGGGCGCCGCCCCCAGAAGCCCGCGATGAAGGCGAGCACCTGGCGGTTCTTCAGCACCCTTTCGCGCTGGGCTTCGGTGTCCTCGTAATGGTCGGTCATGTCAGGTCTCGATGCGGGGCCGACGGACCGGGACTCCAGCTGGAGCGCGCGCAGGTCCGGCGCAGGCGGCGATGGAAGATGGATGTGTTTCGGTCGGAGAGGCGGTGGGCTGCAGGCGCGGGCGATCGCTTCGCGTCTATGGCCGGCAAGGCCTGGCGACGAAGCAGATCGGGCGAATTAACGCGGCGACGGCGGCCCGAGACGCGGGGCGGACGATGCGAACGCTGTCATTCGTACGGCCTCCCTTGGCTGCGCCTCGAAGGTGCGGAAGCTAGGAGCGCGCCCGGCCCCGGTCAAGAACCGGGTTCGCAGAGGCTCACAGGCCCGGCGCGAGCGGCATTTCAGCCACACCGGAAGGTCTGCTAAGCCCCGGCCATGACTCCGACCGCGCCCCTGCCGGACGCCGCGCCCAGCAACTGGGTGGACCGCCATGCGCCGGCGGCGCTGCGGCCGTGGCTGAAGCTGGGCCGCTTGGACCGGCCGACCGGCATCTGGCTCCTGATGCTGCCGGGCTGGCAGGGGATCGCCCTCGCCTGCGCCCTGCAGCGGCGCTGGCCCGACCCGGTGCTGCTGGTCCTGTTCTTCCTGGGCGCGGCGCTGATGCGGTCCGCGGGGTGCGCCTACAACGACATCGTCGACCGCGATATCGACGCCAAGGTGGCCCGCACCGCGGCGCGGCCGATACCGGCCGGCCAGATCAGCGTGAAACAGGCCTGGGCTTTCGTGGTGGGCTGCAGCCTGGCCTCGCTGGCGATCCTGGCGGTGCTGCCGCCGCTGGACTGGGCGCTGGGCGTGGGCTCGCTGGGCCTGGTCGCGGCCTATCCGTTCATGAAGCGCATCACCTGGTGGCCGCAGGCGTGGCTGGGGCTGACCTTCAACTGGGGCGCGCTGATGGGGTTCGCCGCGGTCGGCGGGAGCCTCAGCCTTGCGGCCCTGCTGCTCTACGCCGGCGGGGTCTTCTGGACCCTGGGCTACGACACGATCTACGCCATCCAGGACCTGGAGGACGACGCCCTGGTCGGGGTGAAGTCCACGGCCCGTCGTCTCGGCGCCGGCGCCCCCCGCGCGGTGGCGTTCTTCTACCTGATGGCCATGGCCTGCGCCCTGGCGGCCGGCGTCCTGGCGCAGCTGGGCGTGGCCTTCAGCGTGGCGCTGATCGCCTACGCCATCCAGCTGGGGCTGCAGGCGCGGCGCGTCCGCGTGGACGATGGCGCCCTGGCGCTGCAGCTGTTCAGGTCCAACACCTGGGCCGGGCTGATCCTGTTCGTCGCCCTGGCCCTCGGCGGCGTGCTCAGCTAGCTGCGCCGCGACGCCCAGCCGGGCAGCTGGTGGCCTTTGCGCCGGCGGCCCGTCACCGCCTTGAATGCGTCCGCCATCTTCTCGAGCACCTTGGTCATGGACATGATTCCCGTCTGTCCGGCTGTGTGTGGACAGAGGATGGCCTGACGATTTGGACCTTTTCTTATCGCTGCCCGCGACAAACACGGCATGGGGGAGCGACAGAACCGCGCAGGTTGCATCCGCCCGCTGCGCCGGACGCGGACCGCAGCGCTCCCGAACTGACCGACGGCGGGGTTTGTGGCTTCGATTTTGTCCACGAATGCACACGAATGAACACGAATGCGTCCATGATCGACCACCGCCTTCACGCGACAAAAAAAGGAGCGCGAAGCGCTCGGTGGGCCGCCTGAAAGTTCGTCGAGCTGCGCTGCGTCCCAGGCCAAGCCTCGGCGCATTCGTGTTCATTCGTGTGCATTCGTGGACAACCGATGCCACGCCCGGCTTGATCGCCGATCTTGTATGGCGTACAAACAAGGGATGGCGAAAGTCCAGGCCCTGGCGGATGTGCGCGCCCCCGAAGCCCGCCTGCGCGAGCCCGGCAAGCGGATGCGTTCGCGGCTGCTCGATGCGGCGGTGGAGCTGTTCAAGGCCCGCGGCGCGGCCGGCGTGGCGGTGGCCGAGATCGCCGCCGCCGCCGGCGCCTATCCCAGCCAGGTGACCTACTATTTCCGCACCAAGGAGGCGCTGTTCGTCGAGGCGGCGTGCCGCGAGGTGCTCTATGTGGCGCGCCAGGCCGAGGCGGCCGCCGCCGGGGCGCGCAGCGGCTCCGACTACAATCGCCGCCTGGTGGAGACCGTCATCGGCGCGCCGGGCCTGGCGCTATTCGTCGAGGCCCTGTCGCTCACCCGGCGCCGCCAGGACCTGGCGCCCCTGATAGAGCGCACCTTCGAGCGGCTGCATGCCGAGGGCGACCGCGCCTATGCCGAGGCCCGCAAGCGGCGCGGGTGGTCGCAGGCCGAGGACGCCGCCACCGTGGCCCGCCGATTCTGGACCCTGGCCCTGGGCGTGGCGCTGCGCGAAGGCGCCACCGAAGCCTCCGTCGCCGAGGCCGCGGACGAGATGATGGCCCTGCTGCGGCCGCACCACGCGCCGCCCCTGGCCCCCGTTGCAGGAGACCGCTGATGGCCGTCGCCGCCCGCGTCGCCCCGAAGGACTATTTCACCGCCGACGAATGGGCGCCGCTGGCCCGCCGATCGGGTCTCATCGGCTACGCGCTCGTCGCCCACGCCTGGGCGGTGATCTTCGCCGCCGCCGCCATGGCCATGGCCTGGCCGATCACCATCCCCCTGGCGGTGATGATCATCGGGGCGCGGCAGCTGGGCCTGGCCATTCTCATGCACGACGCGGCCCACGGCGCCCTGCACCCGAACCTGAAGGTCAACGACGTCCTGGGCGAGTACCTGACGCCGGGCGGCCTGGTGCAGTACCGGGGCTACCACCTGGGCCACCACAAGTACGCCCAGCAGGCGGAGGATCCGGACCTGGGCCTCTCCGCCCCGTTCCCGATCACGCGCCTGTCGCTGCGCCGCAAGATCGTGCGCGACCTCACCGGCCAGACCCATTTCAAGCAGCGCTGGGCGCCGTTCTTCAGACGCCTGGCTCATCCCCAGCCGGGGGAGAGCCGCCTCGGAATCACCCGAAAGTTCGTCGTCGGCCGCTGGCGCTTCTTCGCCGGTGCGGCCCTGACCGTCGCCGTCACCGCGCCCTTCGGCTACTGGTGGGCCTGGCCGGTGCTGTGGTGGCTGCCCCAGGCGACCTGGTATCCGATGATCACGCGCCTGCGGAACATCGCCGAGCACGCCTGCGTGCCCAAGGACGAGCCCGACCCCCTGCGCCACGCGCGCACCACCCACGCCAACCTCTTGGAGCGGGCGTTCCTGGCCCCCTACTGGGTCAACTACCACTGCGAGCACCACATGTTCATGCATGTGCCGTGCTACCGGCTGCCCCAGGCGCATCGGCTGCTGAAGGCCAAGGGCGTGCTGCCGAAGATGCTGACCGCCAAGAGCTATCTGGAGGTCCTGCGCCTGGCGTCCAGCCGGCCCGCCGACCAGGACGCCGGCGGCAGCCTGACGCCCGAGGCCCGCGGCGTGGTGCGCACGGTCATCCAGTAGCCGCCACCCGCCGCCAGATCCCTGCTACAGGCGGGCGATGATCCCACCCCAGGACCGGCCGCAGTTCATCCTCGACAACACACGCCGCCAGCGTCCGCCGCACACGCCGGAGCTGGAGCTGCACCTGGCCGACGAGGTCACGCCCATCTGGCGCCTGACCGAGGAGGCCCTGGCCGAGATCGGCCTGCCGCCGCCGTTCTGGGCCTTTGCCTGGGCCGGCGGGCAGGCCCTGGCGCGCTATGTGCTGGACCATCCCGACCTTGTGGCCGGCCGGCCCGTCGTCGACTTCGCGTCCGGCTCGGGCATCGTCGCCATTGCTGCGGCCAAGGCTGGCGCATCGCGCGTGCTGGCGGCGGACATCGACCCCTTCTGCGGCGCGGCCCTCAGCCTGAACGCCACCGCCAACGGCGTGGCTGTCGAGTTCACCGGCGAGGACCTGCTGGACGCCCCGCCGCCCGCGTGGGCCCAGGTGATCCTGGCGGGCGACATCTGCTACGAGAAGCCGCTGGCGGAGCGGGTCATGGCCTGGCTCGGCGCGGCCCGGGCTGGCGGCGCCACCGTGCTGATCGGCGACCCGGGCCGCAGCTATTTCCCGCGCCAGGGCCTTCAGAAGCTCGCCGAGCACCAGGTGGCCACGACCCGCGAGCTGGAGGACTTCGAGGTCAAGAAGACCTGCGTCTGGGCGTTGCCCTAGGTCGTCCGGACCAGCTTGCCGGCGCTGACGCCGAGGGTCGCCGCCTCGCCCGCCAGAAGGGACAGGCCCAGCCGCTCGCCGCCCAGCACCACGCGCAGGTCGCCGGCCCGGTCTGCCCGCAGGCGGGCCCGGGCCAGCCGCCCGTCCGCCCACCAGACATCGATCCCCACCGCGCCGCGCGCCCGCAGCCCGGTCATGTGCCCGTCCGGCCAGGCGGCAGGCAGCGCCGGCAGCAGGTGGATCGCGCCGTTGCGGCTCTGCAGGATCATCTCGGTCATGCCGCAGACGCCGCCGAAGTTGCCGTCGATCTGGAACGGCGGGTGGGCGTCGAACAGGTTCGGATAGGTCCGCTCTGGACCCAGGAGCTGGGTCAGGATCGCGTGCGCGTGGTCGCCCTCTGCCAGCCGGGCCCAGAGGTTGAGGCGCCAGGCCATGGCCCAGCCGGTGGAGCGGTCCCCGCGGATCTCCAGGGTCCGGCGCGCCGCCGCGGCCAGGGCGGGCGTCACGTCCACCGCGATCTGGTCGGAGGGGAAGAGGCCATAGAGGTGGGAGACGTGGCGATGATGGATGTCGGCGGCGCCGGCGTCCCAGTCCTCCTGCCACTCCTGCAGCTGGCCCTCGTGGCCGATCCGGTACGGCGCGAGCTTGTCGCGGGCGGCGGCGAAATCCGCGGCCAACGGTGCGTCCACGCCCAGGATGCCGGCCGCGGCGATGCAGGCGCTGAAGAGGTCTCGCACGATGGCCTCGTCCATGGCCGGGCCCGCCACGAGCGAGGAGCCATGGCCATGGTCGTTCTCCGGCGACAGCGAGGGGTTGGTGACCAGCCGTCCCGTCTTGGGGTCGACCACCAGCGCGTCGAGGAAGAACAGCGCGGCCCCGCGCATCAGCGGATAGGCCCCAGCCAGGAACCGGCGGTCGCGGCCGTAGTCGTAGTGGTCCCACAGGTGCTTGCAGAGCCAGGCCCCGCCGGTGGGCCAGACGCCGAACTTGGCGCCGTCGATCGGGGCTGTGGCGCGCCACAGGTGGGTGTTGTGGTGACAGACCCAGCCGCGGGCGCCGTACATCGTCCTTGCCGTGCGCGCGCCGGTCACGGCGAGGTCCCGGACCATCTCCACCAGCGGCTCGACGCACTCCGCCAGCGCGGTCGGCTCGGCCGGCCAGTAGTTCATCTCGGTGTTGATGTTGACCGTGTACTTGCCGCCCCAGGGCGGGTTCAGGCTCTCGTTCCAGAGCCCCTGCAGGTTCGCCGGCTGTCCGCCCGGCCGCGAACAGGCCATCAGGAGGTAGCGGCCGTACTGGTAGTAGAGGGCGGCCAGGGCCGGGTCGTCCGCCGCTAGGCCCCGGGCGACGCGCACGTCGGTGGGGGCGTCCGCGCCCGCCGTGCGCCCGAAGTCCACGGCGACGCGCCGGAACAGCCGCCGGTGGTCGGCGCGCTGGGCCTCGACCAAGCCGCTCCAACCCTTTCGCGCCGCCGCGGCCAGCCGCGCCCGGTTGTCGCGCGCCGGATCGCCTGAGACGTCGTCGAACCGGCGGTAGCTGGTCCCGGCCGCAATGAGCAGCAGCACCTCGTCCGCGCCCCGCACCGCAATCGCTGCCGGCCCGGCCGTGGTCGTCCCGCCCCGCGCCATCACCTGGACCCGCGCGTCGACCGTGAGCGCGCCGGCAACGCCGTACTGGCCGGCGTTGCGGCCCGAGAGCACCAGGGTGTGGCCTGCCTCGGTGGCGAAGGTGGCCGCCAGCGGGGTCTGGAAGCCCAGGTCCAGCGAGACTGCGCGGGGCGTGTCGGCCGTGAGGCGCACGGCGATCACGTCGCCAGGCGCGCTGGCGATGGCCTCGCGCTGGAACCGCACGCCGCCGCAGGAGAACCGCACCCGCGCCGCCGCGGCGTCCAGGTCGAGCTCGCGCACATAGTCGTCCGCCGCATCGGGCAAGCCCACGAACGCCAGGCGCAGCTCACCCAGCGTCTCGTACGACATCTGCCGCAGGGGACGGCCCATGAAGCGCGCGTTCGCCAGCTCAGTGGCCGCGGCATACTCGCCGGCGTCGATCAGCGCGCGGATCTGCGGCAGCGCCGCCAGGGCCTCCGGGTTGGCCGGATCGTACGGCCCGCCGCCCCACAGGGTGTCCTCGTTCAGCTGCAGGCGCTCAAGGCTCACGCCGCCGTAGACCATGGCCCCCAGGCGCCCCGTCCCGATCGGGAGGGCCTCGGTCCAGGCCGCCGCCGGCTGGCGATACCAGAGACGCAGGTCGGCCTGCGGCTCGGACCGCGCCGGGCGCGCAGGGAGCGTCGCCGCCAGGGCCGCCGTCGCGGCTCCGCCGGCGCACACGGTCCTACGGCTGAATCCCATGGTGCGCCTCCTCCCGCCGAACGTGGCGTCGGCATTGGGGCATGCTGCATGATAGCGCTACCAATTCAACCCTGAGGATGCGCCCTGGACTCGGGGATGACACCGGCCTAATTTGGAACAAACAAGGAACTTCGGAGGCGAAGATGCACGAGGACGGCAAGGTCGACTATGTGGAGCTGCCCGGCGGCGACCTGGGCGCGGTCAAGGCCTTCTACGGCGCGGCCTTCGGCTGGACCTTCACCGACTATGGTCCCGCCTACGCGGCCTTCAACGAGGGCCTCGACGGCGGCTTCCACACCGAAGACGCAGACGCTGTCACCAAGCCGCTGGTGATCCTCTACGCCCATGACCTGGAGGCGATGGAGGCCAAGGTCCGCGCCGCCGGCGGCCAGATCACCCGGCCGATCTTCAGCTTCCCCGGCGGCCGCCGCTTCCACTTCGCCGACCCGGCCGGCAACGAACTGGCCGTGTGGTGCGAGGGGTAGAATCGCAATTTTCGCGCTAGAGCTGTAAGCGGGACGGTTTGGAGGGGGCTCCGGGCATGCGGACAGGGTTGGTAGCGGCGGCGCTGGCCGCCGCGCTGGCAATGGCGGGGCCGTGCGCGGCGCAGCACCTGGAGGTGGTCGTGCCGGCCTCCGTGACGCCGGAGCCGCCCCCGGCGGGCATGGCGGTCAAGCCGATCTCCCTCGCGCGGATCGCGGCGAACATGGCGCCTGGGACTCTGTGGGCCGACGAGACTGTCATTGCGTCAGTGTTTTCCAGACCATGTACGAGCGAGACGTCGCTCGTCTCGGAGCGCTTGACGGAGCGATGGAAGGAATCCGACAACCACATCGACGAGATCGGCACTTGGGACCGCGTCCTGCGGCAGGAGTTCAAGACGGCCGGCTTCGCGGTGGCTGACGACCCGACGAACCTGTTCGAGGCCCAGCAGGGCGGCGAGCTGCAGCTGGGCGCCTTGATCACCGATATACGGGTGCATTCGTGCCTGGCCTCCACCCTGAAGGGCGAGACGTTCGGCGGATCGGTGGCGATGAACGTGGAGTGGCAGGTCTATTCCGTGACTCAGGCGAAGGTCGTGGCGAAGGTCGTGACCCACGGCGGCGTCGTGTTGAACCAGTCGAAGGACGTGACGATGCTGGCCCTGATCACGGGCGCATTCGGCGACAATGCGCGCCGCCTGCTCGCGGACCCGGAATTTCGCCGCCTGGTGCTGGCCAGCCCCGGCGCCGCACGGCCGACGGCCGCCGCGTTCGCCCCGATGCGCTTGAAACCGGCCATCGCCGCGGACCGCGTTCCCATCGCGGCCGCCGTGAAGAGCGTCGTCACCGTCTACGCCGGCAACGGCTCCGGCAGCGGGGTCTTGATCTCTCCCGAAGGGTACATACTGACGAACCACCACGTCGCCGGCTCGAGCGGCGAGGTTCGCGTGCGGTGGGCCGATGGGACCAGCTCGGTGGGCCAGGTGGTGCGCGCCGATCCACGCCGCGACGTGGCGCTGATCCGGGCCAAGCCCGCCGCGGCGGCGCTTCCGATCCGCCACTCGCCGGCGGTGTTGGGCGAGAGCGTTTTTGCGGTCGGCACGCCGCTGCGCGACGAGTTCGCCAACACCCTGACCCGGGGCGTGATCTCCGGGACCCGGATGCTGGGCGGCCTGCCGATGATCCAGAGCGACGTGGCGGTGGACCACGGCAACTCGGGCGGGCCGCTGCTGGACGAGCGCGGCCAGGTCATGGCCCTGACGGTCGCGGTCTATGCCCCCGACGACGTCAGCCACAACATCAATTTCTTCATCCCGATCGCAAGCGCGCTGCAGGCGCTGGGGCTCACGGTCGGTCCCGAAGCGGCGCCCGACGCCGGGCCCGCCAAGGGCAAGGTCGCTGCGAGACGGCGACGCTGACGGCTGGACCAGCTGCGCGACGCCCTCCGCCCCCAGGTCCCGCCCGGGTGACGGGCTGACGCGAACCTGCGCCGCCTGTCACGCCGGACTTCGGCCCTATGCTGTCGGGACGGGCAGGCAGGGCATGATCTCGACGCCGTCGCCCGGGAAGATCGTGAAGTGCGGATGGCCCAGGAACAGGCGGGCCGCCGAGTCGTGGTCGTCGGCCTCCACGACCACATAGGCTGCGATGTTGTTCTGGATGTCGGCGACGCCCGAGTTCGTGACCCGCTTGGTCTTGCCCAGGGGACCGCCGGCCTCGACGATCCGGTCGGCGTTGCGGCTCATCCACTCGCCCCAGGCCTGCACGCCCTTGGCGATGGTCGCCTCGTCGGGTTGATCGCGGTCGCGAGCGCCGGGCTGCCCGGTGTAGATCGCCATGAACTTCGCCATCGTCTGTGCTCCAATCGGTTGCCGCCGCGGCCCCGGTCGGGCGCCGCTCTGGCCCCAGGACGAACCGGCAGCCGGCGTTCCGACAAGCGGCGCCGGCGAAAACCGGAACCCGCCTATTTGGCCGTCGCGTCGTCGTAGAACTTCGCCACGTCGGACTTCATCTGCTTCAGGGCGTCGGGGTTCAGGTAGACCATGTGGCCGCTGGGGTAGTAGGCGAACCGCACGTTCCCGCGGAGCGACGGGTCCAGCCACATGTGGGCGATGTCGTACTCGGTCCCGTAGAACGGCGTGGCCATGTCGTAGAGGCCGTTCAGCGAATAGAGTTTCAGGTGCGGGTTCTGGCGCATGGCCGCGCTCAGGTCCTGGGCGGTGTCGGCCACGTTGGACGGGAAGTTCGCGCCCGGCGCCTTGTGCTTCCAGTTCCAGGCCCGGTTGATGCCATTGCCGCTGGGCCGGTAGGCCATGTCGGTGGTCCAGCCCAGCTGCTGCTCCAGATAGTCGTGCAGGCTGCCGATGAAGGCGCCGGAGACCCCGGTGTCGGAGGGATCGTACTCGGGCCCCTCGCCGCCGGCGTCCGCGTCGATGCCCGTGAAGCGGCTGTCGTAGCGGCCCAGGGTGCGCCGCTGGTCGCGCAGCAGCTCCTTGCGGAAGCGGCTCAGGTCCAGGCGCAGATTGATGGACTTCAGGTACGTGGCCGAGATGCCGGTGTAGGCGCTCATCTGCCTGGCCGTGGCGTCCAGCTCGGCGTCAGAGATGTTGTGCCCCTTGGCCAGCGCCGCCTCGTACGGGCCCTGGGCCCAGGCGCGGACCTCGGCCAGGAACGCGGCCTGGTCGGCCGGTTGCGGGATCCTGTGATGGTAGATCGCGGTGGCCGCATAGCTCGGCATGTAGGTGACGTAGATGTGGTCGAAGCCGGCGTCGCGGACCCCGTAGTTCAGGATCGACGACAGGATCATCACGCCGTTGAACTGCATCCCCTGTTCCTGCAGGGCGTAGACCAGCCCCGCGGTGCGCGTCGTGCCGTAGCTCTCCCCGAACAGGAACTTGGGCGAGTTCCAGCGGTGGTTGTTGGAGACGTAGCGGGTGATGCCGCGGGCGAAGGCGTCGATGTCCTCGTCCACGCCCCAGAAGGCCGCGCCCTTGGTGTCGCCCAGGGGCCGCGAATAGCCGGCGCCGATGGCATCCAGGAACACCATGTCGGTCTTGTCGAGGAGGGTGTCGGGATTGGGCACGACGCGGAAGGGCGCGGCCGGGGTGGCGTTGGGGGCGGTCGTCAGCACCCGCACCGGCGAGAACGAGCCCATGTGCAGCCACATGGACGCCGAGCCCGGCCCGCCGTTGTAGAAGAAGGTGATCGGCCGCTCCGGCTCGCCCTTCGCCCGGTCGGCGACATAGGCGACGTAGAACATGCTGGCGATCGGCTTGCCGTCGTCGTCGCGCAGGGTGAGCGTGCCGGGCGTGGCGGTGTAGCCGATGGTGCGGCCGCCCACGGCGACGCTGTGGTGCGAAGGCCGGGCGACCTCGCGGATCGGGGCCGTGGCGATGTCGCTGTCGCCGATCTTGCGCTCGCCGGCCTGCTGGCCGCGCTCGGAGCGCCGCTCCACCACCGGTCCGCTCTCCTGCAGCGGCTCGTCGGGGCTCGTGCGGGTCTGGGCGGCGGCGCTCGGGCGCTCCTGCATGCGCGCCTGGGGTTGAGGCGCCTGGGCCCACGCGCTCGCCCCCAGAGCCAGCAAAGAGACTCCCGCCATCGCGGCCAGCACCCCACGAACCATCACGCCGTTCCCCACATTCGAAACCGGCGCTGCCTCGTTGCGCCGCCGCCGCGGGACAAGAGCGCAGGGTCCGCCGCGGTGCAAGCCGAGCTGCTGCGAGCGGTCACGGGCCGACCGTTTTGCCGGCGAACACGTCGAAGAATGGGTCTGTCGATGCGAATTCTGGCGAACGCGGATCGACCTGGCCTTGACCCTCGGGCCCTGGCTACGCGAGGGCCGGCGTCGGAGCGCGCCGCCGCCGGCGCGGCCAGCGCACCTTGACCAGCCAGAACAGCAGCAGCGCGATCGCGGCCAGCGGCGGGACCAGCGGCAGGACCGTGTCGCGCACCGCCGCAGGCAGGAACTTCGGCTGGCCCAGGAAGAACGACCCCGCGGCGATGAACAGGCTGAGGCCCATGCGCCACAGGTGCCGGGCCAGGCGGGCGGCCCCCGCCAGCCCGCCGCTGCGGAGCAGCTGCAGGTCGCCGCCCGCCGCCACCGCGCTGAACACCGCGAACGCATAGAGCGGAGCCGCGCCCGCCGGCGTGGCCGCCCCGCCCGCGCTCGCCCCCACCGCCAGCGCCGCCAGGATCAACCCCAGCGGGACCACCAGGGCCACGCGCTCGAACGTCCCGACCTCGCCGGGCCTGCGCCGCACGGTCATCCACGAGGTGCCGAGCAGGTACAGGGTGAAGACCCCCGCGACCGTATTGGCCCAGCGGCCCGGATCCTCCTTCAGCAGGGGCGCGACGGCCGCGCCGACGCCCGCCATGCTGAGCATGGAGACGAAGAAGGTGGTGCCCGCCACGCTGTGCAGTCGCCCGCCCTTGCGCGCGATCATCGAGGCGAAGCCCGACAGGATGCCGACGCCGCCCCCGCCGATGTGCAGGAACAGCAGCGCGCCGGCGCCGGCCTTGAGGATCAGGGGCGCGTGGTCGCCCGGCCAGAGGATCATGGCTTGGTTTCCGTGGGTTTGGAGGTCGTCGGGGCGGCGGCGGCCACGCGCTCTTCGGCGCGGGCGCCGCTGAGGGCGTTGGCGAGGCTGTAGTTGCCCTCGTGGCAGGCGTATTCGTAGATCGGGCCGGCGGCCGGCCGCATGGGCATCTGGGCGCGCCAGGCCTGTTTGAACATCGCCGGATCGTCGACCGTGAACTCGTAGAGCAGCCGGTCCTTGGCGGTTCGGGTGAACCGCTCGGTCAGCCTGCCCTGTGGCGAATAGGCGAAGCCGCCGCCGAGGCTGGAGACGTAGGTGTCGTGCAGGTTGGTGGTCTCGACCACCAGGGTGTCGCCCTCCCACCAGCCCACCGAGTCGCCGAGCCAGGGGCGCATGGCGGCCGGGATATGGCGGCGGTCGTCCATGCGGATGACCCGCAGGTCGTGGTTCATCTCGATCTCGATGGTCACGTACCCGGGGCTCTGGGTGATCAGGTAGTTGGCGTTGAAGCCGCTGTTCATCATCGGCGGACCCTCCGGTGAGCCGACCGCGGTCAGGCAGCGCTCGCTGAGCGGGCGGCCTTCCGGGCCATCGAAGGTCTCGGCGTTGGCGTCCTTGGCCGCCTTGCGGCCCGCGTCGGTGAACGGCAGGCGGCCGTCGGCAGGCTCGACGATCCAGGACGAGCGCATCTGGCCGTCGATGCGGGCCAGGTGCAGGTCCATCTCCAGGAAGTCGGCCTGCGGCGCCTCCTTGACCACGGCCGGCGCCGGCGCGGCGGGATCGACCGGCCCCGTCGAGACGATATCGCCCACCAGCTTCTTGAAGCCGGCCTCCATCATCGCCGCCTCGGCGTCGGTGGCCACCAGGGCTTTGAAGATCGGCGGCCGCTGCAGCATGGTCAGGGAGGAGTTGGTCCAGAGCCCGGAGAGGTCGGGCTGGCCGAGGGCGTTGCGGGGGGGACGGTAGCCGCCGGCCTGGGCCGCGGTCCCGGCGAGCGCCAGGGCGAGGCTGGCCGCCACCGTGATCATCACGTGCGGGCGCATCTCGGCCTCCTTCAGAGCTTGGCGAGGACGGGGGCGAAGAAGGCGAACCAGGCGCCGGCAGTCCCGACGGTCATCAGGGCGCTGAGCACCCCCAGCCCTGCGGCCGCGGCGAAGCGCGCGCCGGAGCCGGCCTTGGCCGTGGCGAACAGATAGGCCTCAAGCGCCGCCAGGGGGACGAGGTAGCAGCCGAAGGCCCAGACATCGAAGAACTGCTCCGGCCCCGGGATCGCCGGTCCCACCAGCTTGGCGATCAGCCCGTAGGCGACGATGCCGATGCGCAGGAAGAAGACGCCGTTGACCACCAGGAGCGTGCGCATGGCCCAGCGCCGATGGCTGACGAATTCCCGCCGCATGGCGGTGCGCCACGCCAGGCCGCCCATGCCCAGGATCAGGACCAAGTTGAGGGTGATGGCGATGGCGTTGGCTGCGTCGACCGACGCGCTGCGCACCCACACACCGTAGAGGCCCGCCACCGCCGCGGCCATGGCGGCGGCCAGGAAGACCCGGCCGATCCAGCGGTGGACGGCCGGCGCCCGGCTGCGGATCTGCGGGACCAGCTGCAGCAGGCCTGCGGCGGTCACCACCGCCGCCAGCATCACATGGACGCCGAAGCTCAGGTTGCCCACCGTGTCGCCGGCCTTGTAGCCGGTGATCAGGTTGGCGTTCCGCGCCCAGCCCTCGAAGTGGCCGCTGAGCGTCGCCGGGCCGTAGAAGACGACGATGTAGTAGAGGAACATCGCCTGGCCGATCGCCATGACCGCGAACCAGAGGCGGGCGGCGGCGATCAGGGCGGTCTCGGAGCGGGCGCGCGGGTTCGCCCGCGCAGGCAGGGCTGCGGTGGTCATCGGCATGGCCTCGTTCAGGAGTTAGGGGCGGATCAGACCGGTTCGCGTCGGTGTCGCAGCCAGACGGCGGCGGTGAGGAACAGCCCGGCGAAGACCAGGCCGATCCAGAGGTCGGGTCGCGAGAACGTCCGCGCAGGGTCCAGGTCGGCCAAGGTCCGCAGCGGGACCTTCGCCAGGCCGCCGACGCTGAAGGCTTCGGCGAAGCCCCCGAACAGGCGCTCGCTCTCGAACTGCCAGACGTGGGTGGTGTTCAGCGAGACCCGCTCGATCAGGGGCGGCGCGGCCAGCAGGCCCAGGGCCCAGATCACCGGGCTGCGCGGCGCCCAGGCGGAGATCAGCAGGAACAGGGCGAAGATCGGCGCGAGCCACAGGGCGTTCACGAACATCCCGTAGGGCAGGACGGTCCACATCATGCCCATGTCCTGGTGCGCCCAGAGCAGCTGCGGGTCGAGGCCGCTCAAGAGGGTGACCGCGGTGCTCCAGGCCAGCATCACCGCCTGGGTGGCGATGGCGATGACGACGATGGCCGCCGGGATCACCGCCATGGCGACGAAGGCCTTGGCCAGGACCGCGGTGCGGTCCGACACCGGCAGCGACTTCCAGAACAGCAGGCTGCGGTCGCGGCGCTCGTTGTGCAGGGTGTTCAGGCTGTAGAGCAGCGCCACGAAGAGGCCCATGACCAGGGCGGCCATGGCGGCCGCGCTGGGCGCCGCCCACAGCTGCTCGGCGTGTTTGGTGTCGCCGGCCTGGATCGTGCGCAGGGCGTGCGGCAGGCGCCAGGTGCTGAAGACGAAGGGGACCAGCACCACCGCCTCCATCGCCAGCGGGGCCAGCCAGATCGCCGGGTTCTCCCAGAGCTCGCGGCGGACCGACCAGTAGAAGACCCGGCGCCACGACAGGGTCGCGGGCTTGGCCGTGGCCGGCGCGGCGTCGGCGTGTGCGGAGGCCTCGCTCATGCGGCCGCTCCCTCGGCGCGCACGCCCTCGTTGGGGCCGCCGACGACGGCGACGAACAGATCGGCCAGGCCCGGCGTGCGCACCTCGCCCAGCGGCGCCAGGCGGGCGCGGTCCACGCCGTCGAAGATCATCAGGCTGCGCCCGAACAGGCGCCGCTCGTGGATCGGGCCGAAGGTGCGCGCAGTTGCGGCGTTGTCCGGGTTGGCCACCAGCTCCACATAGCGGCCCTCGAAGGCCTCGAGGCTGGCGCCCAGCACGATGCGGCCGCGGCTCAAGAACACCACGTCGGTCAGGATGTGCTCGATCTCATCCACCTGGTGGGTCGAGACCACGATGGTCCGCGACTGGTCGAAGTAGTCGTTCAGCAGGCTGTCGTAGAAGGCCTTGCGGTACAGCAGGTCCAGGCCCAGCGTCGGCTCGTCCAGCACCAGCAGGCGCGCGTCCACGGCCATCACCAGCGCCAGGTGCAGCTGGGCCACCATGCCCTTGGAGAGTTCACGCACCCGGCTGGTGGGCCGGATCTCGGTCTTGCGCAGGAAGCCCTCGGCCTTGCCGCGGTCGAACCGCGGATGGACGCCGGCCACATAGTCCAGCGCCTGCCACACCCGCATCCAGCGGGGCAGGACGGCCACGTCGGCGATGAAGCAGACGTCGGCCATCAGCGCGTCGCGCTGGGTCCAGGGATCGCGCCCCAGGACCGTCAGCGAACCCTCGAAGGGCGTCAGGCCCAGGATCGCCTGCAGCAGAGTGCTCTTGCCGGCGCCGTTGGGGCCGATCAGGCCCAGGATGCGCCCCTCCTCGACGGTGAGGTCGACGCCGCCGAGGGCGACCGTCTGACGGTAGGCCTTGCGCAGGCCGCGGGCTTCGATGCAGGCCATGGCTCAGCCCTCCCCCTTCACCTTGGCCGCGCGGCCCAGCAGCTGTTCGGCGAGGCCCAGGCGCTGGATGGTGGCGTGGATCTCAGGCCACTGCTCGCTCAGGAACTTCTCGCGCTCGCCGGTCAGCAGGAGGTCGCGGGCGCCGGCGTTGATGAACATGCCGAGGCCGCGCCGCTTCTCCACCAGCCCGTCGTCCACCAGTTGCTGGTAGGCCTTGAGCACCGTCAGCGGATTGACGCGGGAGTCGGCCGAGACGCTGCGCACGGACGGCAGCGGGTCGCCCTCCTTCAGGACGCCGTCCAGGATCATGGCGACCACCCGATCACGAATCTGGCGGTAGATCGGCTGGCTGTCATTCCACTCTGGGTCCATCGTCCGTTCCGGACAGCCCAGGATTGGACAGGCTGTCACTGATCTGGTGTTATACTCAACTACAACACCATGTCAAACCGGAGCTGTGGGCGCCGTGGCCGCGGGGGCGGAGCCTCGCCCCCCGACTTCCTGATCGACGCCTGCGCGAAGGGGCTTAGACTGCCCCCGCCGACGCAACCGGATCGCCCTGCCAAGCCATGACCGCCGACGAGATGAAAGCCATCGTCCTCAGCTTCCCGGGCGTGGAGGAAGGCGTCAGCTACGGCCGCCCGTCGTTCAAGCTGAACGGCAAGTTCTTCACCCGCCTGCGCCGCGAGGACGACAGCCTGGTGCTGATGGAGGTGAGCTTCGACGAGCGCGAGATGCTGATGGAGGCCGAGCCGGGGACCTTCCACTTCACCGCCCACTACAAGGACTATCCGTGCGTCCTGGCGCGGATCGACAGCCTGCACCCGGGCTCCCTGCGCAACTTCCTGGAGCGGCGCTTCCGCAAGGTCGCGAAGAAGTCGGCGGTGAAGGCCTGGGACGCGGAGCAGAAGGCGGGCGCCTAGCGCGGGCCTTGTCGCCGCGGCGCGCGACGCGCCATTGAAACACCAAGACCACCAAGACCACGAAGGCGCCCGTCGGCCTGGAAGGCGCGTTAGCGCCCCAAGGATTCAACCGCGGAAAACGCGGAAGGACGCGGAAGGGGCGGGGCCAGCTGAGCCTTCCGCGCCTTTTCGCGTTTTCCGCGGTTCAAATGACGACGGCTCCGCCGTCACGAGGTCTGGAGGGGCGACAGCGAGGCCGATCAGAACTCGTCTTCGATGGCGGCGCGGAAGGTCTCGAAGACCTCGCGGACCTCCTGTTCGGGTGGGATGGGTGGCGGCGCCGGCGGGGCGGACACAGGCAAGGCCGTGAGCCGGCCGACCACCGCGCCATGCTGCACCAGCAGCAGTTCCTCGCCGGCCGACAACTGGGTCAGCTGGGCGGCGATCTTGGGCGGCAGGTCATCCAGGTCGAGGCGGGCCATGGGGCGATCCTAGACCGGTTCGACCGCCGCAGGTAAACCGCCCCCAAGGAGAGACGATGGCTTACCGATCGCTGCGCGAGTTCCTGGCCAAGCTGGAGGCCGCCGGCGAGCTCGTCCGGGTCACCGAGCCGGTCTCGTCGGTCCTGGAGATGACCGAGATCCAGCGCCGGCTGCTGGCCAGCGGCGGTCCGGCGGTGCTGTTCGAGAACGTGATCCGCGCCGACGGCCAGCGCTCGCCGATGCCGGCGCTGGTCAACCTGTTCGGGACCGTGAAGCGCGTGGCCATGGGCGTCACCCTGGAGGGCCGCGAGCGGACCACGGCGGGCGAGCTGCGCGAGGTGGGCGAGCTGCTGGCCTTCCTGCGCCAGCCCGAGCCGCCGCGCGGGTTCAAGGACGCCATGGACATGCTGCCCCTGGCCCGCACGGTCCTGGGCATGCGGCCCAACATCCGCAAGACGGCGCCGGTGCAGGAGGTGGTGCTGAAGGGCGATGCGATCGACCTGTCGCAACTGCCCATCCAGACCTGCTGGCCGGGCGAGCCAGCGCCCTTGATCACCTGGCCGCTGGTGGTCACCAAGGGCCCGTCCGACAGCCGCGAGGACGACTTCAACCTCGGCATCTACCGGATGCAGGTGATCGGCAAGGACCGCACGATCATGCGCTGGCTGGCCCACCGCGGCGGCGCCCAGCACCACCGCCGCTGGAAGGCGCAGGGCAAGCGCGAGCCCCTGCCCGCCTGTGCGGTGATCGGCGCGGACCCCGGCACGATCCTGGCCGCAGTGACGCCGGTGCCCGATACGCTGTCGGAGTACCAGTTCGCGGGCCTGCTGCGCGGCGCCAAGCTGGACCTGGTCCCGGCCAAGACCGTGCCGCTGATGGTGCCGGCCCAGGCCGAGATCGTGCTGGAGGGCCACGTCCTGCTGGACGAGTACGCCGACGAAGGCCCCTACGGCGACCACACGGGCTACTACAATTCCGTCGAGCGCTTCCCGGTGTTCCAGGTGACCGCCGTCACCATGCGCAAGGATCCGATCTACCTCTCCACCTTCACCGGGCGGCCGCCGGACGAGCCCTCGATCCTGGGCGAGGCGCTCAACGAGGTCTTCATCCCACTGATCCAGCAGCAGTTTCCGGAAATCGTGGACTTCTGGCTGCCGCCGGAAGGCTGCAGCTATCGCATCGCGGTGATCTCGATGAAGAAGGCCTACCCGGGCCACGCCAAGCGCGTGATGATGGGCGCCTGGAGCTACCTTCGCCAGTTCATGTACACCAAGTGGGTGATCGTCGTGGACGACGACATCGACGCCCGCGACTGGAAGGACGTGATGTGGGCGCTCTCCACGCGGATGGACCCGGCGCGGGACATCACGCTGATCGAGAACACGCCCATCGACTACCTGGACTTCGCCTCGCCCGAGAGCGGGCTGGGCTCGAAGATCGGCCTGGACGCCACCAACAAGTGGCCGCCGGAGACCCACCGCGAGTGGGGCGAGAAGCTGGACATGGACCGGGCCACCATTGACGCGGTGACGGAGAAGTGGGCGAGGCTGGGCCTGCCGGGCGACGGGAGCCCGGTGGAGTAGGACGTCGTCATGGACCCCAAGGACTCCGCCCACGCCGCCGCGCTGTGGGTCGGGCTGCACCTGATCCTGCTGCTGGTCCTGGGGGTGCTGGTGACACGCCAGCGGCGCAAGCATGGCGTGGAGATCGGCGACGGCGGGGTGCCGGGGCTGGTCCAGGCGATCCGCGCGTTCGGCAACGCCACCGAATATGTGCCCACCGCCCTGGTCGGCCTGGCGGTGCTGGCCATGACCGGGGCGGCGCCGGTGCTGATCCACCTGATCGGCGTCACGCTGTTCCTGGGCCGGGTGCTGCACGCGGTGGGGCTGTCGCGCAGCTCGGGCGCCACCTGGCCGCGGGCCGTGGGCGCGCTGGCCACCTGGATCGCCTACATCGCCGGCGCTGCGGCGCTTTTGTTCTACGCGATCCCATAGGGTTGTGAGCGGGGCCGGCCTCGGCCATATGCCGGGGATGGACGAAAACCTGTTGCAAGACGTCGTGTCCGCCGCGCTGAAGGCCGGCGCCGACGCGGCGGAGGCTGTGGGCGCCGAGCGCCGCAGCTTGTCGATCGGCGTGCGCGTGGGCGCGCTGGAAGAGGTGGAGCGCGAGGAGTCCCGCGACCTGGGCCTGCGGGTGTTCGTGGGCCGACGCCACGCCACCGTCTCCGGCTCTGACATCTCGGCCGAGGCGCGCGCCAAGCTGGTGGAGCGGGCCGTGGCCATGGCGCGGCTCGCGCCCGAGGACCCCTATGCGGGCCTGGCCGACCCCGACCGCCTGGCGCAGGGCCCGCGTCCGGACCTCGACCTCTTCGATCCCACCGAACCGTCCGCCGAGGCGCTGGAAGAACGCGCCCGCGTCGCCGAGGCCGCGGCCCGCGCCACGCCCAGGGTGACCAACAGCGACGGCGCGTCCGGCTCCTGGTCGGCCTCGCAATGGACCATGGTGACCAGCGCCGGCTTCGTGGGCGTGCACCGCGCCTCCGGCTTCTCCATCGGCGCCTCGGCCATCGCCGGCGACGAGAACGGCATGGAGACCGGCTACGACGGGCGCTCCGCCCGCTGGCAGGCCGACCTGCCCAGCCCCGAGAGCCTGGGCGCGGAAGCCGGGCGACGGGCCGCCTCGCGGCTCGGGGCGCGCAAGATCGCCTCCACCACAGCCCCGGTGATCTTCGAGAACCGGCTGGCCGGCTCGCTTATGAGCCCGCTGATCGGCGCCATCTCCGGCCCGTCCATCGCGCGCGGCACCTCGTTCCTGAAGGACAAGCTGGGCCAGCAGATCTTCGCGCCCGGCATCGTCATCGAGGACGACCCGCACCGGCCGCGCGGCCTCGGCTCCTCGCCCTTCGACGACGAGGGCGTGGCCAACAGTCGCCGCAACCTGATCGACGACGGTGTCCTGACCACCTGGCTGCTCAATTCGTCGTCGGCGCGCCAGCTTGGCCTGGCCACCACCGGCCACGCCTCGCGCGGCCTCGCCGGCCCACCGGGCGTCTCCACCTCGAACCTGACCTTCCGGCCGGGCGAGCGGGACCAGGCCGGACTGATGCGCGACGCCGGCCGGGGCCTCTTGATCACCTCGATGTTCGGGCCCTCGCTCAACGGCAACACCGGCGACTGGTCGGTGGGCTGCTCGGGCTTCTGGTTCGAGGAGGGCGAGATCGCCTATCCGGTCAACGAGATCACCGTCGCCGGCAACCTGCTCGACATCTACAGCCGCGTCGTCCCTGGGTCCGATCTGGAGATCCGCGGCTCGGCCAACGCCCCGTCCCTGCTGGTCGACGCCCTGGCCATCGCGGGTCGATGACCGAGGACCTGGCGCTGCTCGTCGAGGCCGCCCAGGAGGCGGGGCGCCTGGCCCGGGACATCCGCAAGCGCGGCCTGGAGGTCGAGTACAAGCCCGACGACCACACGCCGGTGACCAATGCCGACCTGGCCGCCGACCAGCTGCTGACCACGCGGCTGCGCGCCGCCCGGCCGGACTATGGCTGGCTCTCCGAGGAGACCGCGGACGCCAAGGACCGCCTGGTGTGCCGCCGGATCTTCGTGGTCGACCCGATCGACGGCACGCGCGCCTTCCTGAAGGGCCGGCCCTGGTGGTCGGTGGCGCTGGCGGTGGTGGAGGACGGCGCGGCGGTAGCGGGCGTGGTCTTCGCCCCGGAGCTGGACGAGATCTACGCCGCCACCGCCGGCGGTGGCGCGACCCGCAACGGCGAGGCGATCCAGCCCAGCGCCCGGGCGGGCCTGGAGGACTGCCGGATGGTCGGCGACCCCGTGGTGTTCGGCCACTGGTCCTGGCCGGTGGCGTGGCCGCCGATGCATGTGGAGCAGCGCAACTCCACTGCCTACCGCATGTGCCTGGTGGCCGCCGGCGAGTTCGACGCCGCGGTGGCGCCGGTGCGCAAGAGCGACTGGGACGTGGCGGCCGGCGACGTCATCGCGCGCGAGGCCGGCTGCTTCGTGGGCGATCACACCGGCGATGCGTTCCGCTACAACCGGGCGCGGCCGTCACAGGCCAGCCTGATCTGCTCCACGCCGGCGCTCGCCCCATTGATCCTGGAGCGGGTCCGGCATATGGGCGCGGCCAACTGATTTCATTCGAAACGAAAAAGCAGAGATGCCCGACAAACAGCTCCTTCACCTCGTCATCGGCGGCGAGCTGAAGTCCCTCGAAGGTCCGCCCGAGTTCCGCGACCTCGGCAAGGTCGACCTGGTCGGCGCCTACCCCACCTACCAGGACGCGCGCCGCGCCTGGCTGGGCAAGGCGCAGCAGACCGTGGACAACGCCCTGATGCGCTACTTCATCATCCACGCCCACAAGCTGCTGGACCCCGAGGGGGACGACGACCACCAGCCCTAAACGGACCGTCGTCGCAGCGGAACGACTGTTGCGGCAGCCACGCTTGTCACCGCTTGAGGCGCATGGGACGCCCAGCGCATGCGACATCCCCTGGCCGCCGCCTCGCTCATCGCCATCTCGCTCATCGCCGCCTCGGTCCTCCTCGCCGCAACAGCCGCCAGGGCGCAGACCATTCCGCCAGCCGCGGCGCTATGGCGGGAGCTGGCGACGACCGACGTCGAGGCGGCGCGGGGCATCCTGCTTGCGAACCATCCGGCCGCCCTGTCCGAGGCGCGGGATCCTGCGTTCGCCGGGACCCTGGCCCTGGCGTACGGCGCGGCGCTGGCCCACGCCCGGCAGGTGACATCGTTTGGCGGCTATGCCGCCACCCTGTCCGCCTTCGCCGTCGCCATGGGCGACCACCACATCAGCTCGGGCATGCTGCTCGCGCCGCTTCGAAGCCAGTGGCCAGGCTTCATCGTCGGCAAGCGCGGCTCCGCCTGGATGGTCGTCGACGAGGATCCGGGCCCAGACGGGCCGCTTCATGGCGCGCGCCTCATCAGCTGCGATGGCCGCGCGCCCGACGACCTGGCGCGCGAAAGCCTTGGGGTTTTCCGCGCGGACTGGCGCGTCGAGGCGCAACAGGTCCAGGCCGCGCCCTGGCTCCTGGTGGACGAGGGCAATCCCTTCGTCACCCGGCCGAAGGCCTGCGTGCTCGAGGTCGGCGGCCAGCGGCGCGACGTGGCGCTCGCCTGGCGCACCGTCCCGCGCGCACGCCTTCAGCCGCGCCTCGTGAAGGCCATGGGTTCCGGCGAAGCGGGCTTCGGCGTCCGCCGAGCCGGAGGCGGCTACTGGATCTCGCTTCAGTCGCTGAGCGCATCCGCCGCTCCGGTCGTGGAGGCCGTGCGCGCCCAGCAGGCGGCGTTACGCGCCGCGCCCTTCGTGGTGCTGGACGTCCGTGGCAACGGCGGCGGGGCCTCGGCCTATGGCCGCCAGATCGCCGAGGCCCTGATGGGCGAGGCGCATGTGCGGGGTCTGCTGGGTGTCGAGACCGCCGACTGCGGCGAGGCCTGGCGGGTCTCGCCCGCCGCCCTGGCCTCGCTGCGCGCCGACCAGGAGACCATTGGCAGGTCGGCAGGGGCGGAGGAAAAGGCCCTGATCGACGCGATGTACGCCCGAACCCTCGCCGCGCAGGCGGCCGGGCGGCCATTCTCCAGCGACCTTACCTGCGCGGCGCCGCACAGGTTGCCGCCCGCGCCCAGCCTGATGAAGGGTCGGCTGGTGCTGCTTACCGACACGGCCTGCTTCAGCTCCTGCCTGTCGCTCGCAGACGACTTCCGACGGCTGGGCGCCCTGCACCTGGGCGCGCCGACCGACGCGGCGACGCGTTACACCGAGGTCGTGGCGATGCCGTTGCCGTCCGGCCTGGCGCTCTTTTCCACCCTGCAGGCGCTCGACATTTCGAGCCCGCCGCGGCTGGGCCCCTTCGAGCCGTCGAAGCGGTTCGATGGCGACATGGCCGACACGCCAGCCGTGGAGGCCTGGGTGCTGGCGACGATCCCAGCTACTCCCGCCGCAGCAGGCGCTCGGTGACCAGGCTGCCCCACATGTTCGCGCGGAAGTCGGCCTTCATGCCGGCGGGGTCGTACATGGGGCTCTCGACCCACTCCAGGAAGCTCATTCCAGCCGGCTCGCCCTCGCGCAGGTAGCGCTCGAAGGTGTAGTCCAAGACGCCGGTCTTCCCGTGCCGGACGTGCAGGTAGCGCAGGTGCAGCTGGTCCATGGCCTCGCGGACGGTCCGGCCCCGGCGGAAGTGCATGTAGAAGACGCTCATGATCCCGGCCCGGTCCGCGCCGGACTTGCAGTGCATCAGGGCCGGATATTCCAGCGTCTCGAACAGCCGCTTGGCGCCCAGCACCCGCTCGCGGGACGGGACCTCGCGCGAGGTGATGGTGAAGTTCACGAACGTCAGCCCCAGGCGTTCGCAAGCGTCCTTCTCCAAGGCGTGGAAGCTGGCGTCGAACCCGCCGCGCAGGTTGACGATCGTCTTGATGCCGCGCGCCTTCCAGGCGGCGATCTGGTGCGGCCACGGCTGGTTGGCGCGCACCAGCTCGTCCGACACCCAGTGGGCGTTGGAGAAGCCCAGGCGCAGGTAGGCGTGGTCGTTCCAGAGGTAGTCCAGGTAGGTCTTCGTCCGGCCCCACGGCGTGGAGAGGTCGAACCTGGCCGGGGCGGGCGCGGTGGTCATGGGCGCCTAAGTAGGGCCACCGGGGCCGCGGGGGAAGCGGGCCGCAACTTGACACCGCCCGCGCATCGTCGGACCCCAAGTCCATGAGCGAGCGCGCCGAGCCCGAGCCGTCCGCCCGCGCCCTGGCCGCGCGGGTGGCGACCAGCTACCTGGCGCGGCGTTGGAAGGGCTGGCTCACCGCCATGCTGGCGGCCGTGGTCGTGGCCATCGTCAGCGCCGTCCTGATCGATGTGATCCGGCCCACAACCGACACCCTGCTGGCGCCGCGACCGCGCGCGCTGGCCGAGATCCTGCGCCTGCCGGCCCTGATCGTGGTGCTGGCCCTGGTGCGCACCCTGGCCCAGGTGACCCAGGCCACCTTCGTCAACCGCATCGGCAACGGCCTGGTGGGCGACATCCAGATCCAGCTGTTCGGCAAGCTGGTGCGCGCCGACCTGGCGCGGCTGCGGACGCAGCACACCGGCGCCTATGTCTCCTCGGTGCTCTACGACGCCGGCCTGATGCGCGAGGCGGCGACCTCGGGCGTGGTCAACTACACCCAGAACCTGCTGACCGTGGTGGGCGCGGTGGTGGTGATGGTGCGGATCGACTGGATCCTGTCCCTGGCCCTGCTGGCCGCCGCCCCGGCCGCCAGCGCCATCATGCGACGCTTCTCCAAGCAGACCCGCAAGGCGGCGCAGGGGGCGATGAGCGAGACCTCCGCGCTCTCGACGGCGATCATGGAGAGCCTGGACGGCATCCGGGTGGTGAAGATCGAGAACCGCGAGGCGGGCGAGGAAGCCCGCGTCGCCGAGGTGGTGCGCCGGCGCGAGCGGCACCTGGTCAAGGGCGCCAATGCCCGGGCGCGGGCGGCCCCGGCCACCGAGCTCCTGATGTCGCTGATCACCGCGGGCGTCTTCGCCTACGCCGGCTGGCGCGCCCAGAGCGGGGCGATCACCGCGGGCGGCTTCGTGGCCTTCGTGGCGGCGCTGGGCATGGCCTCGCAGTCGCTACGCCAGCTGGCCAACCTGCAGACGGTGTTCGCCGAGGGCCTGTCGGCCGCACGACGGCTGTTCGCCGCCCTGGACGTCCAGCCCGAGGTGCGCGAGCGGCCCGATGCGCGCGCCATCGCCCGCGCCGGCGGCGAGATCCGGTTCGAGGCGGTCAGCTTCTCCTACGGCGGCGACGGCCCGCCGACGCTGGACCGCGTCAGCCTGGAGGCGCGCCGCGGCGAGACCGTGGCCCTGGTCGGCCCCTCCGGCGGCGGCAAGAGCACCATCCTGAACCTGATCCCGCGCTTTTACGACGTCTCCGAGGGCCGCGTGGCGATCGACGGCCACGACGTGCGCGACCTCACCCTGGCCTCGCTGCGCGACCAGATCGCCCTGGTCACCCAGGAGCCGTTCCTTTTCGACGACACCGTCCGCGCCAACATCGCCTATGCCCGTCCCCACGCCAGCGCCGCCGAGATCGAGGCCGCCGCCCGCGCCGCCGCCGCCCATGACTTCGTCACCGCCCTGCCCGCCGGCTACGAGACCCCGGTCGGCGAGGCCGGGGCCCGGCTCTCGGGGGGCCAGCGCCAGCGGATCGCCATTGCCCGGGCCTTCCTGAAGGACGCCCCGATCCTGCTGCTGGACGAGGCCACCAGTGCCCTAGACACGGAGAGCGAGGCCCAGGTGCAGGCGGCGCTGAAGCGGCTGATGGCCGGGCGCACCACCCTGCTGATCGCCCACCGCCTCTCCACCGTGCGCGGCGCCGACCGGATCTATGTAGTCGAGGGTGGGAAGATTGTGGAGACCGGCGACCACGCCAGCCTGATCCGCAAGCGCGGCCTCTATGCCCGCCTGGCCCGGAGCCAGGACCTGGAGGCGGAGCCCGCCGGTTGAAGGCCTTCCTGCGCTCCGACGGCGTCCAGGCGGTGCTGGGCTGGATGCTGGGCGCCTACCTGCGCCTGATCCTGCACACGGTGCGCTGGCGGCACGAGAACGTCGCGTGCGTGGAGCCGGTGCTGGCCGACGACACCCGCGGCGCCATCGCGCTATTCTGGCACGGCCGCATTCCGCTCTGCCTGGCCACCGCGCCCCAGTGGTGGCGCAAGCGCACCCGGGCCCTGATCTCGCCCTCGGCGGACGGGGAGTTCATCGCCCGCGCCCTGGCCATGTCCGGCTTCCCGGCCATCCGCGTCTCGTCGGCCAAGCCGGGCGACACGGCCAAGATGCGCCAGGCCGTGGCCGCCATCCGCGAGGCCACCAACTGGGTGAAGGGCGGCGGCGCCCTGGTGGTCACCCCCGACGGCCCGCGCGGGCCCAACGAGGTGATTGCGCCAGGATCGCTGCAGATCGCCCGGCGCTCAGGCCAGGCGGTCTTTCTGATGGGCGTGGCGGCCAGTCCGGCGGCCCAGATGGCCAGCACCTGGGACAAGGTGATGTGGGCGGCGCCGTTCGGCCGCGGCGTGGTGGTGTGGGACGGGCCGCTGTTCGTGCCGCCCGACGCCGACGAGGCCGAACTCAGCCGGCTGCTCAAGGCGTGGTCGGACCGCCTCTCAGCCGCCACACGGCGGGCGGAAACGCTCGTCGGCCGCCGCGCGGATTGATCGCCCCGGCGGAGGGTGAGACATAGGGCGCCCATGGCCCACGACGCGCACCAGAACGCCCACGACCGTTCGACCCACGCGCACGACGGCGCGCATGGGCATGACCACGCACACAACCATGGGCACGACCACGGGCACGCGCACGACCAAGGGCACGACCATGGCCATCGCCATGCGCACGGCCACCACCATCACCACGCGCCGGCCGACATGGGCCGCGCCTTCGCCATCGGGGTGGTGCTGAACACCATCTTCGTGGTCGCCGAGGTGGCGGCGGGGGTCTGGACCGGATCGCTGTCGCTGCTGGCGGACGCCGGCCACAACCTCTCGGACGTGCTGGCGCTGCTCCTGGCCTGGGGCGCGGCGGCCCTCGCCCGGCGCGCGCCGACCGGCCGCCGGACCTACGGCATGCGCAAGGCCACGGTGCTGGCGTCGCTGGCCAACGCCGTGCTGCTGCTGGTGGCGGTGGGGGCGATCGGGGCGGAGGCGGTCCACCGCCTGGCCTCCCCGGCGCCGGTGGACACCGGCCTGGTCATGCTGACCGCCGGCCTCGGCGTGCTGATCAACGGCGCCACGGCCATGCTGTTCATGCGCGGCAGCCACGACGACATGAACGTGCGCGGCGCGTTCCTGCACATGGCCGGGGACGCGGCGGTTTCTCTGGCGGTGGTGGTCGGCGCGTTCGTCATGTCGCGGACCGGCATCGGCTGGATCGACCCGGCGCTGGGGCTGGTGATCGGCGGGGCGATCGTGCTGGGGGCCTGGAGCCTGCTGCGCGATTCCGTCGACCTGGCGATGGACGCCGCCCCGAAGGGCATAGACGTGGACGAAGTGCGCGGCTGGCTGGCCGGCCTGCCGGGGGTCGAGGACGTGCACGACCTGCACGTCTGGGCGCTCTCCACCACCGAGACCGCCATGACCGCCCACCTGCTGCGGCCGTTGAACGGCGACTGCGACAGCTTCCTGGCCATGGCCTGCGAAGGCCTGGAGCGCCGCTTCCACATCTGCCACGCCACGCTGCAGGTTGAGACCGACAAGGCGCACGGCTGCCGCCTGGCGCCGGCCGAGGTGGTGTGATCCTGCTCCGCCCCAGGCTTCGCAGGACCTCGATCCTTCGTAGCTCCGACAGGAGCGCAGGAGGATGAGCAGACCCCTTCCCCTCGTCCTCTACGGCGCGGCCACCGGCCTGCTGGAGCCGCTCGCGCCGGCGGTGCTGCATCGGCGGGCCGCCCGCGGCAAGGAGAACCCCGTGCGCCTGGCCGAGCGGCTGGGCCGGCCGTCCGCGCCGCGGCCGGAGGGCCCGCTGGTCTGGCTGCACGGGGTCAGCGTCGGCGAGGCCACGTCGTTGCTGCCGCTGGTCTCGGCGCTGGCCACCGTGCGGCCCGACCTGGCGCTGCTGGTGACCTCGGGGACGATCACTGCGGCTGCGGTGCTGGCGGAGCGCCTGCCGATGGGCGTGGCGCACCAGTTTGCGCCGGTGGATGCGCCCGCCGCGGTGCGGCGCTTCCTCGACCACTGGCGGCCGGACCTGGCGGTGTTCGTCGAGAGCGAGCTCTGGCCCAACCTGCTGCTGGGCGCCAAGGCGCGGGGGATGCGCCTGGCGCTCGTCTCCGCCCGCATGACCGAGGCCAGCGCTCGACGCTGGGCCCGCTGGCCCGCCTCGGCCCGCGCCCTGGTGCAGGCCTTCGACCTCGTCCTTCCGCAGGACGCGGCCACCGACACGCGGCTGCGCGATCTGGGCGCGGCGACCGGCCCGCAGCTGAACCTGAAGCGCGTGGGCGAGCCCCTGCCGGCCCAGGCGGGCGAGCTGGCCCGCCTGCGCGAGGCGGTCGGCGCACGGCGGGTGGTGCTGGCCGCCAGCACCCATCCCGGGGAGGAGGCGCTGGTGGCGGAGGCCTTCCGCACGGCCGCGCCCGATCCCGCCGAAGCCCTGCTGATTATCGCGCCCCGACATCCCACCCGCGGCGCCGAGCTGGCGCGGGAGCTTGGCGCGACCCGCCGCGCCCTGGGACAGGGTCCGACCGGGCCAGTGCATGTGGCCGACACCCTGGGAGAGCTGGGCCTCTTCTTCCGCCTCGCCGACATCGTGGTGATGGGCGGCGGCTTCGAGCCCGGGATCGGCGGGCACAATCCGCTGGAGCCGGCCCGGATCGGGCGGCCGATCCTGACCGGTCCGCACGCCTTCAACGCCGCCGACATCTACGCCGAGCTGTTCGCGCAGGCCTGCGCCATCGAGGCGGCCGACGCGGCGGCCCTGGCGCGCCACCTCCGCGGCCTCCTGGACTATCCGGCCATAGCGCGGCGGATGGGCGAGGCCGCGAGGGCCTATGCGCAGCGGCAGGGCGCGGCCCTGGATCAGGCCCTGGCCCTGCTGCAGCCGCTGCTGCCCGCGTGAAGCTGTCGACGCCCCGCTGGTGGTATCGTCGCGAGGACCGCATCGCGCCCGTGACGCGCGCGGTCCTGACCCCGCTCTCGTGGATCTGGGCCGCGGCCACGGCGCGGCGGCTGGCCCGCGGCGAGCCCTTCGATCCGGGCGCGCCCGTCATCTGCGTCGGCAACCTCACCCTGGGCGGGACCGGCAAGACCCCGGTGGTGCGCGAAATCGCCCGCCGGCTGGACGCCCAGGTGCTGTCGCGCGGCTATGGCGGCGCGCTGGCGGGGCCGGTGCGGGTCGATCCGGCGCGCCACACCGCGGCCGAGGTGGGCGACGAGCCGCTGATGCTGGCCCAGGACCTCACCGTCTGGGTGGCCCGCGACCGGGCCGCCGGGGCCAAGGTCGCCGCGGAGGCCGGCGCCCGCTTGATCGTCATGGACGACGGCCACCAGAACCCGTCGGTGCGCAAGGCCCTGTCGCTGGTGGTGGTCGACGGCGAGACCCGGGGCGATGAGTGGCCGTTCGGCGACGGGCGGGTGTTTCCCGCGGGGCCCATGCGCGAGCCCCTGGCCGTGGGCCTGACGCGCGCCGACGCCTCGGTGGTTCTCCTGCCCGCCGACCTGGCCGAGCCCGATCCGGCGCTGCTGGAGCTCCTGGCAGGCCGCCCGGTCCTGGTGGCGCGGCTGGCCGCGGCCGCGCCGCCGCCGGCTGGCCCGCAGGTGGGTTTCGCCGGCGTCGGCAAGCCGTGGAAGGTGGAGCGCGCCCTGCAGGCGGCCGGGTGCGAGCTGAAGGACTTCTGGCCCTTCCCGGACCATGCGCCCTACGACGAGGTCACCCTGAAGCGCCTCGCCGACCGCGCCGCGCAGTTCGGCGCGGGCCTGGTCACCACCGAGAAGGACTGGGCCCGGCTGCCGCCGGCCTGGAAACCGCGGGTGGCGGCCTGGCCGGTGCGGGCGATCTTCGAGGACGAAGCCGCCCTCGACGCCCTGCTGTCCCGCCTCTAGCTCGCGCCCGCCTTTTGGGCGAAGTGCCAGCTGGCCTCGGCCAGGCTCAGCACCCGGTCGGCCTGCTGGGCGGCGTGCGGGCTGTTGGCGGTGCCGTCGCGCACGCGCCCGACGATCCCCTGCAGGATGCCCGCCAGCCGGAAGGTGTTGTAGCTGTAGAACCAGTTGAGGTCGTGCAGGCCCGTCCGGCCGGTCAGGCTGCAGTAGTAGTCCACCGCCTCGTCCATGGTCGGGATGCCGTGGGCCTTGAGGTCCGGGATCTGCGAGATCCCGCCGTTGATCCAGTTCATCATCAGATAGGTGAAGTCGGCCAGCGGCTCGCCCAGGGTCGACAGCTCCCAGTCCAGCACGGCCGTCACCCGCGGCTCGGTGGGGTGGAAGATCATGTTGTCGAGGCGGTAGTCGCCGTGGACAACCGACGTCCGCTCCTGCTCGGGCACGGTCTTGGGCAGCCACTCGATCAGCCGCTCCATCTCCGGGATGTGGACGGTCTCGGAGGCCTTGTACTGCTTGGTCCAGCGGCTGACCTGGCGGGCCATGTAGTTGCCCGGCTTGCCGAAGTCCTCCAGCCCGATCTTGACGTGGTCGGTGTTGTGCAGGTCGGCCAGCGTCTTGATCTTGGCCATGAAGATCGCATGGCGCTCGGCGGGCTCGTACTGCGGCAGCGACTGGTCCCAGAGGATCCGGCCCTCGACCATGTCCATGACGTAGAACCAGGTCCCGATGACGGCGTCGTCGGTGCACAGGCCATAGGTCTTGGCGACCGGGAAGCCCGTCGGGCCCAGGGCCGAGATCACCTTGTACTCGCGGTCCACCGCGTGGGCGGACGGCAGCAGGTTGCCCGGCGGCTTGCGGCGCAGCACGTACTTCTTGGCCGGGGTGACGAGTTGGTAGGTGGGGTTCGACTGGCCGCCCTTGAACTGGCGCACCTCCAGCGGGCCGCCGAAGCCCGCCACGTTGGCGACCATCCAACGCTCCAGCGCCGCCTCGTCGAAGCGGTGGGATTCGGCCACGGCCTTGGTGCCGGTGTTGAGCTGCTCGCGCTCCTGCTCGGCTGTGAGCGTGGCCATGGTGTTCCCCTTGCTCCGTCGTACGCTTGTTTGAACTCTTTTACCGAGGCGTCCCCAACGGGAGCAATAGCCGCCTGCGCTTGACGGGCGGCCGGCGGGGCTCCACACGGCGCGGATGGTCGAGGATGTCCAGTCGATCATCGAGATCGCCGCCCCGCGTGAGCGCGTCTGGCAGGCCCTCACCGACCCGGCCCAGGTGGTCCAGTGGATGGGCTGCCTGCGCTTCCGTCCGGTTGCGGGCCATGTGTTCTACCTGCAGCCCGACCGCGCGCGCCGCCTGGCGGACGACGTGACCGACGCCATCGCCTGCCGCATCGAGGTGCTGGACGCCCCGCGCCGGCTCTCGTTCAGCTGGGGCTTCCCGGACGTGCCCGACACCTGGGTGGACATCCGCCTGCGCCGCATCCCCGGCGGCACGCATGTGCGGCTGGTGCACTCGGGCTGGGATCAGTTCGAGGCGCGCGAGACCGAGGACATGCGCGGCGGGCTGGGCCAGGCCTGGCATTCCGTGGCCCTGCCGGCGCTGCGGCGGGTCGCGGAGAGCTAGAGCACGATGACTTTTGTCGGAATCGACAAGAGTCTGAATCGTGCTCGTCGACTTAGAGTGGCGAGCCTGTTCCTCCCGTTTTGATGTTCCATCAAAACGGGACAGGCTCTAGCCCAGGGCGCGCCAGCCGATGTCGGTGCGGCAGAAGCCGTCGGGGAAGTCGATCTTGGCCGTCGCCGCATAGGCCCGGTCGCGGGCCTCGCGCAGGGTGGCGCCCCGGGCGCAGACGTTGAGCACCCGCCCGCCGGCCGCCCGAAGGGTCCCGTCGGCGTTGCGGCGTGTGCCGGCGTGCAGCACCACCACGTCGGGACCGAAATCGGCGTCCGCGCCGCGGATCTCGCCCCCGGCCGCGGGCGCCTCCGGATAGCCCTTGGCGGCCAGCACCACGCAGACGGCATGCTCGTCGCGCCAGACCGGCGGCGGCATCTCACCCAACCGCCCGTGGGCGCAGGCCTCGAGGTAGGGCACGAGGTCGCTCTCCAGGCGCAGCATCAGCACCTGGCATTCCGGGTCGCCGAAGCGGACGTTGAACTCCACCAGCTTGGGCCCCTCGCGGGTGGCCATCAGCTCCACGAACAGCACGCCGCGATAGGGCGCGCCGTCGGCGGCGATGCCGGCGAAGGCCGGCTCGGCGAGGCGCTCGCGCACCTGCCCCACCAGCTGCGGCGTGAACACCGGGGCGGGCGAATAGGTGCCCATGCCGCCGGTGTTGGGGCCCTGCTCGCCGTCGAAGGCGCGCTTGTGGTCCTGCGCCCAGCCGAAGAGCATCGAGTCGCGGCCGTCGCAGAGGGCGAACAGCGAGCCGATCTCGCCCTCCAGGAATTCCTCGATCACCACCCGCGCCCCGGCCGCCCCGAAGCGGCCGCCGAAGGCGTCGTCGATGGCGGCCTCGGCCTCCGCCCGTTCGGTGGCGATCACCACGCCCTTGCCCGCCGCCAGCCCGTCGGCCTTGACCACATAGGGCGGCGTGAAGCGGTCCAGCGCCGCCTTGGCCGCCGCGGCCGTCTCGCAGGTCTCGTAGGCCGAGGTCGGCAGGCCGTAGCGGTCGGCGAAGGCCTTGGTGAAGGCCTTGGAACTCTCCAGCTGGCCGGCCTGGGCCGTGGGCCCGAAGCACGGAACGCCGTCGGCGGCGAGGGCGTCCGCCAGGCCCGCCGCCACGGCCGATTCCGGTCCGATCACCACCAGGTCGGCGGCGATCTCGTGGGCCAGGGCCACCAGGCCGGCCACGTCGGTCGCGGCGACGTCGCGCAGTTCGGCCTGGCGCGCCATGCCGGGGTTGCCCGGCGCGGCCACCAGCCGCCGCACCTTCGGCGAGGCCGCGATCTTCCAGGCCAGGGCGTGTTCGCGCCCGCCCGAGCCCACCAGCAGGATGTTCATGGGCGCCGCTTTGGCGCGGGGCCCCCATGGGGTCAAGCCCGGCCGGCGTCTGTGCCGGCGCCTAGCTCAGCGCCGGATCGTCGAACAGGCCCAGGATCTCGGTGCGCGGCGGCAGCTCGGCTTGCATGCGGCAGCTGAAGCCAGTGGGCTCGTAACGCATGGCGGCCGAGCCGCGCAGCTCGGCCTGGAAGCCCCGCTCGATCAGCCGCGAGCCGAACCCGCGCCGGGTGGGACGCTTGACCGGCGGCCCGCCCCGTTCGGTCCAGTCCAGGATCAGCAGGCCGCCCTCCTCGATCAGGGCCCAGCTCAGGGTGACCCGGCCGCTCGCCACCGACAGCGCGCCATACTTCACCGCATTGGTGGCCAGTTCGTGGAACACCAGGGCCATGGTCAGGGCCGCGCCCGGCTGCAGCCAGACGTCCGGCCCGGCGACCTCGATCTGGCCCGCGCCGGCCGCGTCGAACGGCTTCAGCGCCCGCTCGGCCACCTCGCGCAGGGCCGCCCCGTGCCAGCGCTCGCGGGTCAGCACCTCGTGCACCTCGGACAGGCCCATGAGGCGGGCCTCGAACTTGCCATAGGCCTGGGCCGGATCGGCCTCGCCGCGCAGCGTCTGGGCGGCCATCGACTGCACGGTGGCCAGGGTGTTCTTCACCCGGTGGTTCAGCTCGTTGATCAGCAGGCGCAACTGGCGCTGATAGCGCTGCTGCTCGGCCTCGGCGCTCTTGCGCGCGCCGATGTCCTCGATGATCGAGACATAGTAGTCCGGCTCGCCGGCCGCGGTCCGCACCACCGAGACGGTCAGGTTGATCCAGACAGTCTCGCCAGTCGCGGTGACATAGCGCTTCTCGATCGAATAGGTCGGGATCTCGCCGGCCCACACCTGCCGCGCCTTCTCGACATCGGCGTCGAGGTCCTCCGGATGGGTGATGTCCTGGAAGGTGCGCTGCAGGATCTCCTCACGGGTGTAGCCGGCGATCTCGCAGAAGCGGTCGTTGATCTCGAGGAAGTGGCCGTCGGGCGCGACCCGGGCCACGCCCATGGCCACCTGGTCGAACACCGCGCGGTACTGGGCCTCGGCCGCCTCCAGCTTGAGGCGCGCCTCCACCGAGGGGGTCACCACCTCGGTGTAGAGCACCAGCCCGCCCACCGCTCCGTCGTCGGTGCGCCAGGGCGCGAGCGACCAGCGGATCCATTCGGTGCGCCCGTCCGCGGCCACGAAGGGGTCGGCGGGATGGCTGAGGTCGACCCCCTCGCGGATGACCTTGGCGTGCAGGTCGCGCCAGTGCTGGGGGATGTGCGGGAAGATGTCGTAGTGCAGCCGGCCCGCCAGCGGCGTGTCGCCCGGCAGGCCCTGGTCGGTGAGGAACTGGCTGGAGGCGGCCAGATAGCGCATGTCGCGGTCGAAGATCGCGATGCCGATCGGCGCCTGGGTCAGGGCGGTGAGCACGGCGAGGGTGGGCGACATCGGGTTCGCCACGGTCTCGTCCATCTCGTCGCGTCGCCGCACCGTCACCGTCCTGCCTCGCTCAGGCGGATCATAGGGCCGCACAACAGGGCTTCACGCCAATGCGCAGAACGCATCAGGCGGCCTGCCGTAGCCGTTTCAGAGGACGGCGGGAATGCGCCGCGGTCAAGGCGGCGCCGCAGGTCCCGGCCGGCGCAGGCCGACCGGGACGCCGGATCGCAGGCCTACTCGGCGGCCTGCTTGGGCGCGTAGCCGAGGATGGCCTTGGTCTCCAGGAACTCGTGGAAGGCGTAGTCGCCCCACTCGCGCCCGTTGCCGCTCATCTTGTAGCCGCCGAACGGGGCGGTCATGTCGCCGCCGCCGCCGTTGATCGACACCTGGCCGGCGCGCAGCTGCTTGGCCACCGCGCGGGCCTTCTCGATGTCGGCGGCCTGGACGTAGGCGGCCAGGCCGTACTCGGTGTCGTTGCCGACCTGGATGGCCTCGTCGAGGCTCTCGTAGCCCAGGATCGACAGCACCGGCCCGAAGATCTCCTCGCGGGCGATGGTCATGTCGTTCTTCACATTGGCGAAGACCGTGGGCTTCACATAGTAGCCCTTGTCCAGCCCTTCCGGCCGGCCCACACCGCCGATGACCAGGGTCGCGCCCTCGTCGATCCCGGCCTGGATCAGCTTCTGGATCTTGTCGAACTGGGTCTTGTTGACCACCGGGCCCAGCTGGCTGTTGCCGTTGGGATCGCCGACGGTGACACCGGCCGCCGTCTCGCGGGCGACGGTGATCGCCTCGTCCATCCGCTTGTGCGGGACAAGCATCCGGGTGGGGGCGTTACAGGACTGGCCCGAGTTGGTCATCATGGTGGCCACGCCGCGGGCCACGCCCTTCGCAAAGGCGTCGTCGTCCAGCACGATGTTGGGGCTCTTGCCGCCCAGCTCCTGGGCCACGCGCTTGACGGTCGGGGCGGCGGCCTTGGCCACCTCGATGCCGGCGCGGGTCGAGCCGGTGAACGAGACCATGTCGATCTCGGGGTGGCTGGAGATCGCCGCGCCCACGCCCGGCCCATCGCCGTGCACCAGGTTGAAGACGCCGGCCGGCACGCCTGCGGCATGCATGATCTCGGCGAAGATCTGGCCCGAGAAGGGCGCCACTTCCGACGGCTTCAGCACCATGGTGCAGCCGGTGGCGATGGCCGGGGCGACCTTGCAGACGATCTGGTTCAGCGGCCAGTTCCAGGGGGTGATGAACCCGCAGACGCCGATCGGCTCCTTGACGATCATGGTCGCGCCACGGTCGTCCTCGAACTTGAAGGTCTTCAGGATCTCGGCGGCGGTGGCCAGGTGGGCCATGCCGATCGGAACCTGCGCGCGCTGCGCCAGGCTGGCGGGCGCGCCCATCTCCTCGGTGACCGCGGTGGCCAGGTCGCCGAAGCGCTTCTGGTATTCGGCGAGGATGCGGCCCAGCACCTCCAGGCGCTCTTCGCGGCTGGTCTGGCTCCAGGAGGCGAACGCCTTGCGCGCCGCCTTGGCCGCCTTGTCCACGTCGGCGGCCGAGCCGATCGAGATCTTGCCGCAGACCTCCTCGGTGGCCGGGTTCTCGACGTCCAGCGTCTTCGGCGTGACCGGATCCACCCAGGCCCCGTCGATGTAGAACTTCAGGTACTCGCGCATGGTGTTCTCCTGGCGACCGTTGTTGCGGCAGTAGGGCTTGAGCGCCCCACCCTTCAAACGCTCATTTTAGTGATCGGCGTTAACTGGGGAAGCCCCCGCGCCGCGTAACCCACCCGGAACTTGCGCCGAAAGCGTGGCCGGGGTGCGACGGCGGCTTGCTCGCGGCCGGTCGCGTCGCTAAAGCCCGGTGCAGCAAAGTTCCGGAGGCCTCATGGCTGGCATCGGTGTGATCATCGTGTTCCTCGTCGTCATGGCGGCGCTGAACCGCTTCGAGTTCGGCCGCTTCGACTAAGGGGCCGGGCCCATGGCCGGCCGCGGCGCAGCACTGGTGACGGGCGGCGCGCGCCGGATCGGCCGGGTGCTGGCGGCCTGCGCGGCCGAGGCCGGGTTCGACGTCGCCATCCACGTCCGCAGCGAAGGCGACGAGGCCGAGGCCGCCGCCAGCGAGGTGCGCAGCCACGGCCGCAAGGCCACCATCCTGGCCTGCGACCTGCGCAAGGAGAGCGCCACCGTGGCCCTGGTGGGCCAGGCGGAGGCCGAGCTCGGGCCGGTGACCCTCCTGGTCAACTGCGCCTCGGTGTTCGAGCAGGACCGGTTCAGCGACATGAACCGCGCGTCTTGGGACCTGCACTTCGAGACCAACCTGCGCGCGCCCCTGGTGCTGGCCCAGGCCTTCGCCCGGCGGCTGCCGGCCGACCGCGACGGGCAGATCGTCAACATCCTGGACCAGCGGGTGCTGCGGCCGGCGCCGGAGTTCTTCTCCTACTCCCTGTCGAAATCGGCGCTGTGGAGCGCGACGGTGATGCTGGCCCAGGCCTTGGCGCCGCGGATCCGGGTCAACGGCATCGGGCCGGGCCCGACCCTGGCCTCCATCCACCAGGACGCGGCCGCCTTCGAGGCCGAGGCGCGCTCGACCCTGCTGCAGCGGCCGGTGGAGGCCGCCGACGTCGGCGCCGCCCTGCGCTACCTGATCGACGCCCGTTCGGTCACCGGCCAGATGATCGCCGTGGATTCCGGGCAGCACCTGTCATGAGCGCCTCGCAGGTTCTGGCGTCCAAGGTCTTCGTCACCGGGGTGAAGGTGCAGGCCGAGATCGGCGTCTACCGCCACGAGATCGGGCGCGTGCAGCCGCTGATCGTGGACGTGGAGCTGGACGTGCCCACCGGCGCCTCCGACCGCCTGGCCGACACCCTGAACTACGAGACGATCCTCGCGGCCGCCCAGACGGTGGCGGCCGAGGGCCACATCGCCCTGGTGGAGACCTTCGCCCACCGGGTGGCCGAGCGGTGCCTCGCCGATCCGCGGGTCAGCCGCGCCCGGGTGCGGGTGGAAAAGCCGCTGGCCCTGGCGCCCGACGCGGTGGCCGCCGGGGTGGAGGTCACACTCGGCCGCCTTTGACTCCTGCGCCGTGACCAATTTGTAACGCGGTTACGTCTTTGCAGGCCGCGGGCGGGGGTCCATCTGATGGTGCGAGCATCCCCTTTCACGCGGGATGGAGGGCCCGACCGATGACCTACGACAGCTATGCCGAAGACAAGACCATGCCGGCAGTGTGCTACGCGCTCTACCTGCTGGCCTTCGTGACCGGGATCACCGGCGTGGTCGGCGTCATCCTGGCCTATGCCCAGCAGGGGACGGCCGGGACGGTCATGCGCAGCCACTACACCTTCCTGATCCGCACTTTCTGGATCGGCCTGGCGTGGATGGTCCTGGCGGGCGTGGTGCTGGCGGTGGGCATTCCGCTCAGCTTCATCCTGATCGGCATCCCGCTCTTGATCCTGGCCAAGCTGATGTTCGTCGTCGGGGCCGTCTGGTACGCCGTCCGCTGCATCCTGGGCCTGGTCTACCTGAACCGCGGCGAGGCCTATCCGCGGCCCTACGCGGTGCTGGCGTAGGCCCAATCCCTCCCCTTCATGGGGAGGGTGGCGCGAGCCGAAGGCGACGCGACGGGTGGGGAATAGTCGACTTGGCGCGGCGTCCGGTCGTGGCTTCCCCACCCTGCCCGCTGAAGGCGGGCTGTCCCTCCCCATAAAGGGGAGGGATTTCTATGCGGCCACCAGCTCGCGGCGGACCAGCTTGGCGTAGTCGTCCATCAGGCTGAGGGAGATGTTCCCCGGCTTGAAGCGGAACTCGCCGATCTCGCTGACCGGCGTCACCTCGGCGGCGGTGCCGACCACGAAGCACTCCGAGAAGCCCGACAATTCCTCCGGCAGGATATGGCGCTCCACCACCTCGAACCCCTTGTCGCGGGCCAGCTTCACCACCGTCTGGCGGGTGATGCCGTTCAGGAAGCAGTCCGGCAACGGCGTATGGATCACCCCGTCCTTGACGAAGAAGACGTTGGAGCCGGTGCTCTCCGCCACATAGCCGCGGTAGTCCAGCATCATGGCGTCGGTGTAGCCGGCCTTCTCCGCCGCATGCTTGGAGATGGTGCAGATCATGTAGAGGCCGGTGGCCTTGGCGTGGACCGGCTCGGTCTCGGGGCTGGGCCGCTTGTACTTGGCCCAGGTCAGGCGGATGCCCTTGGCGCGTTCCTCGGGCGAGAAGTAGCTGGGCCAGTCCCAGACCGCGATGGCCACATGGATCTTGGTGTTCTGGGCCGAGACCCCGATCATCTCCGAGCCGCGCCAAGCGAGCGGGCGGATGTAGGCGTCCGTCAGGCCGTTCCGGGCGCAGGTGTCCTTGCAGGCCTGGTCGATCTGGGCCACCGTGAACGGGATTTCGAAGTCCAGGATCCTCGCGGACTCGAACAGCCGCTCCGTATGCGCCGTCAGCTCGAAGATCTCGCCCCCGTACATCCGCTCTCCCTCGAACACGGCCGACGCATAGTGCAGGCCGTGGGTGAGGACGTGCACCTTCGCCTCGCGCCAGGGCACGAACTGACCGTCCAGCCAGATCCAACCGTCACGATCGTCGAAGGGAACGAGAGCCATGAGGGGGAAACCTCCTTTCGCAGACGCCCCTTGAACCCGCGCGGGCGCGGTACGTCAAACGAATTGGCCCCCAAACCGACGCATCGGCGGCGGCAGGCGGCCGCCTGGTGAGCGGGCCCGCCGATCCGCGGCTGATCCTGCGCGAGGACGAGCTGGACGCCGGGCTGGAGCTGATGCTGCTGGCCGAGGCTTCGCTGTGGGCGGCGGTGGACCAGGGGCTGGAGGCCGAGGGCCTGGGCCTCGGCCGCTCGCACTGGCGCGCGACCTTCCTGCTGCGCCGCCGGCCGGGCATCGGGGTGCAGGAGCTGGCCCATCTCACCAGCCTGTCGAAACAGGCGGCCAGCCGCATCCTGGTGGACCTGGCCGGCAAGGGCCTGGTGGAGAAGCAGGCCGGCGACCTGGACGGCCGCCGCCGCTCGGCCGCCCTGACCGCCCGTGGCGAGGCGTTCGAGGCTGCGATCAGCGAGCGCCTGCGCAGCCAGCTCACCCGGGCCTATCGCACCGGCGGGCTGGACGGCGTGGCCGGGGCGCGCGCCATATTGGCGGCCATGGCCGGTGGCCGGATGCGAAGCCCCATGGGAAGCGGAGGTCGCTGATGAGCCTGTCGGACGCCCCGCCGCGCGGCCGCCACCTGCTGGTGGTGGACGACGACGACCGCATCCGCGACCTCTTGAAGGAGTACCTGACCCGCGCGGGCTTCCGGGTGACGGCGGCGTCGGGCGGCGCGCCCGCGCGGCGGCTGCTGGCCACCCTGGACTTCGACCTGGCGGTGTTCGACGTGATGATGCCGGGCGAGGACGGCTTTTCCCTGACCCGCTGGCTGCGCGAGCAGCGCGGCTCGCCGGGGCGCACCCCGGTGCTGATCCTCACCGCCAAGGGCGGCGCCGGTGATCGGATCGAGGGGCTGAAGCTGGGCGCCGACGACTACCTCGGCAAGCCGTTCGAGCCCGAGGAGCTGTTGCTGCGCATCGAGGCCATCCTGCGCCGCGGCGCGGATCGCCCGGCCGCAGGCGGGCCGCTGTCGCTGGGCCGCTGCGCCTTCGACGCCGAGCGCGGCGAGCTGACCTGCGCCGGCGAGCCGGTGCGCCTCACCGAGGCGGAGGTGAGCCTCCTGCGCCAGCTGGCCCGCACGCCCCACGAGCCCGTCGACCGGCTGGAGCTGGCCCGCGACTCCGTCGACCCCTCCGGCCGCGCGGTGGACGTGCAGGTCACGCGGCTTCGGCGTAAGATCGAGGACGATCCCAAGGCGCCGCGCTACCTGCAGACGGTCCGCGGCGTCGGCTATCGCCTGGCGCCGGACTGATGAGCGACAGATCGCAGATGTTCCTCTCCCATTCATGGGAGAGGAACTAGATGAAACTCCCGTCTTCCGGACGGGTGTTCGTCCGCTGGCTCAAGCGGCGGCTGCCCAGCACGCTGTTCGGGCGCTCGCTGCTGATCATCATCCTGCCCGTGGCCCTGATGCAGATCGCGGTCACCTACGTCTTCTTCGACGCTCACTGGCAGACCGTGACCAGCCGCCTCTCCGAGGGCCTAGCGGGCGACATCGCCTGGGCGGTGGAGAGCTACAACGACGACCCGACCCCCGACAGTTTCGCGCGCCTGTCGCAGCGGGCCGAGGACTCTATGAGCCTCTCCATCGCCCTGCAGCCTGGCCGCAAGCTGCCGGCCAGCCGCCGCGACGCGCCGGCCCTGGTCGAGCCCTTCTTCGCCCCCATCGACCGCTCGCTGCAGCGGGCGCTCAACGAGCGGCTGGACGCGCCCTTCTGGTTCGACACCACCCGCTACCCGGCCTATGTCGACATCCGCGTGGCGGTGAAGGGCGGGGTCATGCGCGTGCTGGCTCCCCGCGACCGGGCCTTCGCCACCCAGGGCCACATCTTCGTCCTGTGGATGACCGTGGCCACGGTGCTGCTGACCGCCGTGGCCGTGCTCTTCATCCGCAACCAGGTGCGCGCCATCGAGCGGCTGGCCAATGCGGCGGAGGCGTTCGGGCGCGGCGCAGACGTGCCGGCCTTCAAGCCGCACGGCGCCAAGGAGGTCCGCGCCGCCGCCACCGCCTTCCTCGACATGCGCGGCCGCATCCAGCGCCACATCGAGCAGCGCACCGCCCTGCTGGCCTCGGTGAGCCACGACCTGCGCACGCCGCTCACCCGCCTGAAGCTGACCCTGGCGCTCGCCGAGCCCAACAGCCGAACCGTGGAAATGAAGCGCGACCTGTCCGAGATGGAGCACATGATCGACGAGTACCTGGCCTTCGCCCGCGGCGAGGGCGGGGAGGCCAGTGAGCCGGTGCGCGTGCGCCCGCTGATCGAGGCGGTGTGCGAGGGGGCGGTGCGCCTGGGCGCCCAGGTCAAGGTCAGCGCCGATCCGAACCTCACCGCCACGGTGCGGCCCAACGCCCTGCGCCGGGCGATCTCGAACCTGGTGATGAACGCGGCGGCCCACGGCGAGCGGGTGGAGGTCGCGGCCCGCCGGCTGCCCAGCGGCGGCCTCGAGATCGCCGTCGACGACGACGGCCCGGGCATCGCGGCCGAGCACTATGAGGAGGCGTTCAAGGCCTTCGCGCGGCTGGACGAGAGCCGCAACCAGAACAGCAAGGGCGTCGGCCTGGGCCTGGCCATCGCCCGCGACGTCGCCCGCGGCCATGGCGGCGACATCGTGCTGAGCCGCTCGCCCCTGGGCGGCCTGCGCGCGGTGGTGCGGCTGCCGGCTTGACCGCGGCGCCATCTGGCCCGAACAGCGTTCATCCAGCATTCAGCGCGGCCGCCGCCAGCTTGGCCGTCAACGATCGGAGCCGAAAGATGCGCGTCCTTCTCCTCGCCGCCGCCCTCGCCTGCGCCGCCGCGCCCGCGCTGGCCGCCGATCCGGTGGAGGGCGAATGGCTCACCCAGAGCGGCAGCGCCAAGGTCCGGATCGCCCCCTGTGCGAACCAGCCCGAGCGCATGTGCGGCGCGCTCGCCTGGTTCCGCAACCCGGCCGACGCCAAGGCCCTGGACGACCACAACCCGAACGCCGCCCTGAAGTCGCGGACCATGCTGGGCCTGCCGATGATCTGGGGCTTCAAGCCCGCGGGCCCGGGCCATTGGACGGGCGGCAAGATCTACGATCCGCAGAGCGGCAAGACCTATGACTCCAAGCTCACCGCGAACGGCGACGGCACGCTGAAGGTGGAAGGCTGCATCCTGATGATCTGCCAGGCCCAGACCTGGCGGAAGGGTTAGCCGCCCAGTTCCTTGGAGCGGCGCACGGCGGCGGCGACGGCCTCCTTCAGCAGCGGCTCCAGACCGGCCGCGCACATCAGCACCTCGAGCGCGGCCTGGGTGGTGCCGCCGGGCGAGGTGACCTGGCGGCGCAGCTCCGCCGGCTCTTCGCCGCCCTGCGCCAGCAGCGCCGCCGCCCCGGTGAGGGTCGACCGCGCCAGCCGCTTGGCGTCCTTGGGCGAGAGGCCGGCCGCCACGCCGGCGGCCTCCAACGCCTCGATGAAGGCGTAGAGATAGGCCGGCGCCGAGCCTGAGACAGCGGTCGCCGCGTGCATCAGGGCCTCGTCGGTGAGGTCGACCACCGCGCCCAGCGGCTCGAACAGCGCATGCGCCCGGGCCAGGGCCGCGGGCTCGTCGGCATAGAGGCTCGCCGTGCCTTGGCCGATGGCGGCGGCGGTGGTGGGCATCACCCGCGCCACACAGCGCCCGCCGAACTCGCGCGAGATGTCGGCCGAGCGCACGCCGGCCGCGATGGAGACGATCACCGCCCCGGACGCCAGCCACGGCGAGGCCTCGGCCGCCGCCCCACGCCACAGCTGCGGCTTGACGGCCAGCACCACCGTGGCGGCCTGGGCGAGTTCGGCATCGTCAGGGTTGAGCCGCGCCCCGGCCCGCTCCGCCGCCAGCGCCGCCGGGCCCGGCTGCGGATCGCGGATCATCAGGTCCGAGCCCTGGAAGGCGCCGGCCCGCAGCCAGCCCTCGACCATGGCCCCGCCCATGCGGCCGCACCCGAGCATCAGGATCGGTGTGATCATGGGCGTGCTTTAACGGCCCGCCCCGCCGGACGCCACCGGCTCTTGACCTAGGCTTCGCCCACCGTCTCGAACATGCAGGCGGCGATGGCTTCCTGCGGGGTCTTGGCGCCGCGCAGGAGGAAGTCGAACGCCGGCAGGAAGCGGTCGGCGGCCTCGACCGCCACGTCGATCATCGCGGCCGCCTGGGCCAGGCTGGGCTGCTCGCCGGTCATCAGGGCCATGCCGTGCCGGAACACCACCTCGCCCTCGTCCCACAGCTCGAAGTGGCCGAGCCAGACGCGCGGGTTGATGGTGGCGATCAGCTCCTGGGCGACCTGGCGCTGGGTCTCCGGCACCGCGAGGTCCATGGAGAGGCACAGCTGCAGGGTGTCGCCCTCGGGCCGCCAGGCGAACCAGAGCTCGTAGTCCTTCCAGTCACCGGCCAGGCTGAAGGCGAGGTCGCCGTCTTCCGTCCGATCGAAGGGTAGATTTTCCGCGGTCAGGACGTGCTCGACGACGTCCAGGGGATCGTTGGCGAGGATGACGCTGTCGTCGGCCTGGGAGGTGTCCATCAAGACCCCTTTCGACTCGGACGGAGAACGGAACGCCGCCCCCGAATCGTCCGCATTTGGGACCCTAAACCGTTTCTCGCAGGGTGTGTCAGCGAGTTCTTGTGGGGGGCGAACCGCGTTCGCGTGGCGCGCACAATGCTCACGTGGGCTTGGCGGCCTTGCGGGCCGGCTTCGGCGCCTTGAGGGCCTCGATCTCGGCGCGCAGGGCGGCGACCTCGGCCTTCAGCGCGTCCAGCTCGTCGCGGCGCACCAGGTCCAGCTCGGCCGCCAGCCGGTCGCTCTGGCTGCGGAAGGCGGCCTTGGCCTCGTCGCCCGCGGCCTGCGCCAGCCCCATGGCGGCGGTGGTCAACTTGGCGATCTCGTCGAGGATCGGATTTTGGGTCTGCATTCCTGTCTTTCGGGCGTCGGGGGTCCGCTCAGCCTCCTATATGGCGTCTATGGGGGTGAAAGCGAAGGCCTTCTCGTCTAAGTCCCCTGCTGAACGCCGGAGTCGCCCGCCCAGTGCCGCCCGCCCACTATCTGACCTTCCCCAACTTCGATCCCATCCTCGTCCACCTCGGGCCGTTCGCGATCCGCTGGTACGCCCTGGCCTATATCTCGGGTATCCTTCTGGGGTGGCGTTATGCCACGGGCCTGCTGAAGAACGCGCGGCTGTGGACCCACCGCCCACCGCCCTTTTCGCCGGAGCAGATGGACGACCTGGTGCTGTGGATCGCCATCGGCGTGATCGGCGGCGGCCGGCTGGGCGACGTCATCTTCTACAACCCGACCATCATCTGGCGCGACCCGCTGGAGATCCTGAAGGTCTGGAACGGCGGGATGAGCTTCCACGGCGGGGTGATCGGCGTCGCCATCGCCATGACCATCTTCGCCTGGAAGAACCGGCTGGACCTCCTGCGCATGGCCGACGTGGTCTGCGCGGCCTATCCGATCGGCCACTTCCTGGGGCGCATCGCCAACTTCATCAACGGCGAGCTGTGGGGCCGGCCCACGGACCTTCCGTGGGGCATGGTGTTCTGCAACCAGCAGATCCAACGATCCTACGGCTACTGCCCGGCGGGCCTGGCGCCGCGCCATCCCAGCCAGCTGTACGAGGCCTTCTTCGAGGGGCTGGTGCTGTTCCTGATCCTGCGCTGGGCGACGCACCGGGCGAAGCTGGGCAACCGGCGGGGCGTGGTGGTGGGGATCTTCCTTGCCTTCTACGGCGCCTTCCGCATCGCCATCGAGAACCTGCGCGAGCCGGACTCCTGGATGCCGCAGTTCCCGCTTGGCCTGACCATGGGAATGATGCTGTCGACGCCGATGCTGATCGTCGGGCTGTACCTGATCTGGCGCGGCATGCGCGAGCCGCTGCCGCCGGCCCTCCCCGCCCGGGCGGAGGCCGCGACGCCGGCGGACGGGACGCCCGCGCCCAAGTCCGCGTGAGCGGATCCCTGCGCGATCGGCTGGCGGCGGAGATCGCCCAGACCGGGCCGCTGACGATCGCCCAGTACATGACCGCCTGCCTGCACGATCCGCAGCACGGCTACTACGCCACGCGGCCGGCGCTGGGCCCCGCCGGCGACTTCGTCACCGCGCCCCTGGTCAGCCAGATGTTCGGCGAGCTGATCGGCGTCTGGGCGGCCTCGGCCTGGCGGCTGATGGACGAGCCGGCGCAGGTGCGCCTGGTTGAGATGGGCCCCGGCGACGGGACGCTGATGAGCGACCTGCTGCGCGCCGCACGCGCCCTGCCCGGCTTCCTGGAGGCGGCGGACATCTGGCTGGTGGAGACCTCTGGGCCGCTGGAGGCGCTGCAGGCCGAGCGGCTGGGCCAGGCCGTGCGCTGGGCGCGGACGCTGGACGAGGTTCCGGGCGGCGCGCCCCTGCTGCTGGTGGCCAACGAGCTCCTGGACTGCCTGCCCGCCCGCCAGTTCGTGCGCATGGCCACCGGCTGGGCCGAGCAGGTGGTGGCGGTCGGGGCCGATGGCGGCCTGCAGTTCGCTCGGGTCCCCGCGCCGGTGCAGCTGCCCGACGCGCGCGAGGGCGTGGTGCTGGAGCGCTCGGGCGCGCAGGAAGCGCTGGGCGCGGCCCTGGGCCAGCGGCTGGTGCGCGACGGCGGAGCGGCCCTGCTCATCGACTACGGCCACGACCAGCCCGGCTTCGGCGACACGCTGCAGGCCCTGCGCCGGCACGAGAAGGTGGACCCCCTGGCCTGTCCAGGCGAGGCGGACCTCACCGTCCATGCCGACTTCCCGGCGGTGATGGCCGCCGCCGAGCGCGAGGGCGCGGCCGCCGCGATCCTCACCCAGGCCCAGTTCCTGGCGCGGATGGGGATCGGCGAGCGCGCCGAAGCCCTGGTCGCCGCGCATCCGGACAAGACCGGCGTGATCGGCCGCCAGCTGCACCGCCTGGTCGGCGGCGACCAGATGGGCGACCTCTTCAAGGCCTGCTGCCTCCACGCGCCCGACTGGATCCCGCCGGCGTTTGAGGAGGATTGACCGCCATGGCCGACCTGCCCGTCCTCACCTCGTCGCTACTGAACCTGCCGGGCGTGCGCCATGCCTTCTTCACGCGCCAAGGCGGTGTCTCGGAGGGGATCTACGCCAGCCTGAACGTCGGCGTCGGCTCCAAGGACGATCCGGACGCTGTGCGCGAGAACCGCCGGCGCTGCGCCGCGCACCTCGGCGGGGAGCTGGTCACGGCCTACCAGGTGCATTCGGTCCTCGCCCTGGTGACCGACGGCCCCTGGCCCGCCGGGCCGCCCCAGGCCGACGCCGTGGTCTCGGCCACGACGGGCGTGGTCTGCGGCGCCCTGGCCGCCGACTGCGCACCGATCCTGCTGGCGGATCCGCAGGCCCGGGTGGTCGCCGCCGCCCACGCGGGCTGGAAGGGGGCGCTCACCGGCGTCGCCGAGGCCGCCATCGCCCGGATGGAGAGCCTGGGCGCACGCCGCGAGCGCATCGTCGCTGCGGTCGGCCCCTGCATCGGGCCCGCCTCCTACGAGGTCGGCGTCGAGTACATGGCGCGCTTCACCCACTTCGACCCCAGCTATGCCCGCTTCTTCTCCGCGGGCGAAGGGCCGGACAAGCGCCAGTTCGACCTGCCCGCCTTCGTGCTGGCGCGCCTCCGGGCGGCGGGCGTGGCGCAGTGCGAATGGGTCGGGCGCGACACCTGCGCCGAGGGGGACCTCTTCTTCTCCAACCGCCGGGCTTTCAAGCTGGGCGAGCCCGACTACGGCCGGCTGCTCTCGGCGATTGTCCTGGACTGAGCGGGAACCTCGCGCAGGGCCTTGCGGGTTCAAGCCGCAGGACCGGGAGGAGCCCATGTGGACGGGGAGCTGGCGCAACGAGTACGGCTCGACCCTGCGCATCGACCGCGAGGCCGGCGGCCGGCTCGAGGGCCGTTTCCAGACCGCCCTCAGCGACAGCGGCTTCTTCGGCGCTGAGGTCCCGATCGTCGGCGTATGCCAGGGCGACTGCATCGCGTTCGCCTTCACCCGAACCGGCCCGGCCGGCGATATCGTCTGCGCCTTCACCGGCCTCCTGCGCGAAGGCCGGATCCACACGGTCTGGCACGTCACCTCCGACAGCGCCCTGCGCGCCGATGGGCCCGGCGCCCCTGCGCGGCTGGAGAAGCTGGGCTGGGCCCACGCCAACCAGACCAACGCCGACACCTTCGAGCGGGTGAACGACCCGCCCGGCTGAATCTGGCGGACGCAAACGCTGGACTCGCGCCAGGGCGCTGCCTACAAGCCCGCGCATCACCGTCCTGGGGGATCCGATGAAGCTGCTCGCCGGCAACTCGAATCGTACTTTGGCCCAGGCGGTAGCGTCGCACCTCGACATCCCCCTGACCCGCGCCCAGGTGAAGCGGTTCCCGGACAACGAGGTCTGGGTGACCATCGACGAGAACGTGCGCGGCGAAGACGTCTTCGTCCTGCAGTCCACCGCCTATCCGGCCAACGACCACCTGATGGAGCTCCTGATCTGCATCGATGCGCTGAAGCGCGCCTCGGCCAAGCGGATCACGGCGGTGATGCCCTACTTCGGCTATGCCCGGCAGGATCGTAAGACCGGCGGCCGCACCCCGATCTCGGCCAAGCTGGTGGCCAACCTGATCACCCGCGCCGGCGCGGACCGGGTGCTGACGATGGATCTGCACTCCGGCCAGATCCAGGGCTTCTTCGACATCCCCACCGACAACCTGCTGGCCGCGCCGTTGATGGCGCAGGACATCAAGGAGAACTACGCCAAGCCGTCCGAGCTGATGATCGTCTCGCCGGACGTCGGCGGGGTGGTGCGGGCCCTGGCGGTGGCCAGCCGGCTGAACGCCGACCTGGCTATCGTCGACAAGCGCCGCTCGGGCCCGGGCAAGACCGAGGTGGCCAACATCATCGGCGACGTCACCGGCCGCCGACTGGTGATCTTCGACGACATCGTGGACTCCGCCGGCACCCTCTGCTCGGCGGCCCAGTCGCTGATGGACGCCGGCGCGGCCGAGGTCTCGGCCTACATCACCCACGGCGTGCTCTCGGGCGCGGCGGCCGAGCGGGTGAAGAACTCGGTGCTGAAGGAGCTGGTGATCACGGACTCGATTGAGGCGTCCGACCAGACCATCGCCGAGCCCAAGATCCGCACCGTAGGCTGCGCGGCCCTGGTCGGCGAGGCGATCCGCCGCATCGCCAACGAGGAGAGCGTCTCCAAACTCTTCGACTGAGCAGGGCCTGTCGCTGACGCCCGTTGCCCCGGCGACGCTTGCCGGATTCGCATCGGGCCGGTTAAGCGTGGGGCCCTTCGGGGGCAGACGAACGAATCACCACTCGCAAGAGGGGGAAGCCCGCCTGATGCCGCTTGCCGTTTCGATCCGCAGACTTGGGATCCGTAGACTTGCGATCCGCAAGCTAGCCTTCGCCGCCCTGGCCGCCGGCGCGCTGCTCAGCGCCTGCAGCGAGGGGCCGCCGCCGGTGCTGACGCCGCCTGCGCCGCCGCCGCCCGCGCCGCCCAGCGTGGCCCTGTCGCCCAAGATCGTGGAGCTGGCCTCGGCCTACAGCTTCTACATGGCCCGCACGAGCGGCATCCAACCCGACTTCGCCGACGGCGAGGGCGTGGCGCGGTCGCTGAAGGTGGGCGAGGCCTATGAGCCCAACCAGCTGCTGCGCGGGGCCATGGCCTATGCAGCGGTCGTGGCCCTGCAAGACAAGGCCTTCGTGGACGGCGTGCGCACCTACGCCGTCGATCCCACCCAGCGCCGCCAGGTGGCCTACGAGATCCTGAAGGACCCCGCCTACGCCGTAGGCCTGCCCGGGTCGGCCGGGGCCGCAGGCCTGATCCAGGCCGCGCTCGGGGCCCAGGGCCAGCAGCTCTACGACAAGGGCAAGGCCGTGAAGCAGGCCGCCTACGACATCCAGCACCAGCCGTGGTCGAAGACCGACGTCGCCGGCCGGGAATCCCGGCTGGCCGACGCCAAGATGCTGTCGCAGGCGGTCATGACCGGCGACGTCAGCGAGACCGCCCGCCTGCAGCAGGCCACCATCGGGGCCGCATCCCTCGGCCTTTCCGCCACGCCCAGCGCCCCGCCCTATACCCCGACCGTGATCCGCGGCCTGGCGATCGCGGCCCTGGCGGCCCTGGGCGAAGCGGGCGACGCCAATGTCGAGCAGGTGCTGGGCCTGATGTCCGAGCCCAACGTCGGCACCTGCATGAACATGTCCAAGCTCAACCTCTTCCAGTGCCTGGCCGTGGCGCGGCCGCACTACGAGGACGTCTTCTGCCTGGGCCAGCACGCCATGATGGACACCGGCCGCTGCGTGATCCGCGCCGCCGGCCTGCCCGAGCCGTTCGAGCCCAGGTTCGTGCCGAGCCAGGCGTCCATCGACAGGGGCATGGGCCCCAAGAAGCCGGCCCCGAAGAAGGCCAAGAAGAAGCGCTGAGGCTGTCGCCGGAGCCCCGTTGCGCCGGGCGGAGCTTTTGTGTATCTACGCGCACCCTTTCTGGCCCTTCGGGGTCACGACTTTCGTCGCCGCGCGCGCGTCGCGCGGCGGCTTCGTTTTGAGGCATGGCCATGGCCGAGATCGTTTTGAACGTTGAAGTGCGCGAGAAGACCGGGACCGGCAGCACGCGCGAAGTGCGCCGCAGCGGCAAGGTGCCGGGGGTCCTCTACGGCGGCGCCAAGGACCCGGTGGCCATCGCGGTGAAGTCCAACGAGTTCCGCAAGGCGCTCTACACCGGTAAGCTGCTGGGCCACCTGGTGACCCTGAAGTACGGCGAAGAGACCCAGCCGGTCATCGCCAAGGCGATCGACATGCATCCGGTCACCGACGAGCCGTGGCACTTCGACCTCTACCGGGTCGACGAGCACCAGCAGATCAAGATCGACGTGCCCGTGCACTTCGCCCACCAGGAAGAAAGCCCGGGCCTCAAGCGCGGCGGCGCCCTGGCCGTGGTGCTGCACAGCGTCAGCGTCTCCTGCTCGGCCGACCATATCCCGGAAGAGATCGTGATCGACCTCACCGGCCTCGAGATCGGCGCCACGGTGCGGGTCTCCGACCTGAAGCTGCCGACCGGCGTCACCGCCGCCACCGACGGTGACGTGGTGGTGGCCTCGATCTCCGGCGCCATGGCCGAGGCCGCGGAAGGCGAAGGCGAGACCACCGAAGAAGCCGGCGAGGCCTAAGCGTCCGAGCTTTCGGAGCGGGGCATGCTGCTCATCGCCGGCCTGGGCAATCCCGGGCCGACCTACGCGAAGAACCGCCACAACATCGGCTTCATGGCCGTGGACGAGATCGCGCGCCGCTGGGGCTTCCCCGCGGCGCGTTCGCGTTTCCACGCCCAGGTCGCCGAGGGCAAGATCCCCACGCCGCAGGGCGACGTCCGCACGCTGATCCTGAAGCCGCAGGGCTTCTACAACGAGAGCGGACGGGCGGTGGGCGAGGCGCTGAAGTTCTTCAAGCTGCAGCCGTCTGACCTCGTGGTCTTCTACGACGAGATCGACCTGGCCCCCGGTCGCTTCCGGATGAAGACCGGCGGCGGGGCGGCAGGCAACAACGGCATCCGCTCCATCACCGCCCAGGTGGGCCCCGACTTCCGCCGCGCGCGCCTTGGCACCGGCCATCCGGGCCACAAGGACCTCGTGCACGGCCACGTGCTCTCCGACTTCCACAAGGTCGACCTGAAGTGGGTCGAGCCGCTGATCGAGGCCTGCGCCGACGCCGCGCCGCTGCTGGCCGCCGGCGAGGACGAGAAGTACCAGACCGAGGTGATGCGCCTGGCGCCGGCCGAGAAGGTCGACCCGCGCAAGCTGGCGCGCAGCGGCGGTGCGGGCGGGGGCGGCGAACCATGACCGTGCTGGGCGGCGGCCTCCTCTACCTCCTGCTCTCCCTGGCCATGGCGGTGCACGTGGTGCGCAGCGGCCGCCCGCTGTGGTGGCTGATGATCATCCTGATGCTGCCGTTCGGCTCGATCATCTACGGCCTGGCCATCGTGGCGCCGGAGATGATGGGCGGCGCGGGCGCCCAGAGGTTCGCCGCCGAGACCCGCGCGGCCCTGGATCCCGGCCGCGAGTACCGCGAGGCCAAGCGCGCCTGCGACGAGACACCCACGGTGCGCAACCAATCGCGCCTGGCCGCCGCGGCCGCGGGGCTCGGCCGCCACGACGAGGCCGAGCAGCTCTACCGGGAAGCCGCCCAAGGGGTGCACGCCGACGATCCGGTGCTGCTCACGGGCCGCGCCAACGCCCTGTTGGAGCTGGGCCGGCCCGACGAGGCCCTGGCCGCCGCGGAAGCCATCAAGCCGGAGGACCGCACGCCGCACAGCCGCCTGGCGCACGGCCGCGCCCTGGACGCCCTGGGCCGCGCCCGGGAGGCGGAGGTGGAGCTGAAGTCCGCGGCCGAGGACCTGCCCGGCTTCGAGGGCCAGGCGCGCTACGCCGCCTTCCTGGCCCACAACGGCCGCGCCGCAGAGGCCCGCGAGATCGTCGCCGACATGGACCGCCGGATCGGCAAGATCCCGCGCCCGCTGCGGCGCGAAGCCCGTGACTGGCGCGACCTGGCCGCCCGCGCCCTGGGGTAGGGCGCGACCTTCACCGGAGGACCGAGCATGCCGATCAGCCGACCCGAAGACCTCCCCGCCGCCTTCCAGGCCGCCTGGAACGCCCACGACATGGCCGCCTTCGGCGCGCTGTTCCGCGACGACGCCAGCTTCGTGAACCGCTTCGCCACCTACACCCGCGGCGCAGCGGCGATCGTCGAGCTCCATCGCGGCATCCACGAGACGATCTACCGGGACTCCACCCTGGCCAACGAGCTCATCGCCGTGGACGAGGTCGCGCCGGGCGTCGCCATCGTCCACTTCTGGAGCCGCCTCACCACCGGCCCCGCCCATCCCGCCGGCCCGCACGCCGTCGACACCCTGCTCCTGGTCGTGCTGGCCCAGCGCGACGCGGAATGGCGCATCCAGGCCGGCGAGAACGTCACCCTGACCAACCCGCGCACCGGCGAGACCGTGCTGAGGCCCTGATCGCCTCTCCCGGGCGGACGTCCGGGGTGCAAAGCCCTGCCTGCGCGTGCTAAGCGCGGCGCCTCGCAAAGGAACCGCATCTCCCCATGGCCCTGAAAGTCGCCATCGTCGGCCTGCCGAACGTGGGCAAGTCCACCCTGTTCAACGCCCTGACCCAGACCGCCGCGGCGCAGGCGGCCAACTATCCCTTCTGCACCATCGAGCCCAACGTCGGCGACGTGGCCGTGCCCGAGCCGCGCCTGGAGAAGCTGGCGGCGGTCATCCCCTCCAAGGAGATCATCCCGGCGCGGATCAACTTCGTGGACGTGGCGGGGCTGGTGCGCGGCGCCTCCAAGGGCGAGGGCCTGGGCAACCAGTTCCTGGCCAATATCCGCGACTGCGACGCGGTGGCCTTCGTCACACGCTGCTTCATCGACGACGACGTGACCCACGTGGAAGGCCGCGTCGACCCGCTGGCGGACCTGGAGACCATCGAGACCGAGCTGATGCTGGCCGACCTGGAGAGCCTGGAGAAGCGGGTCGCAAACCTGGAGAAGCGCGCCAAGGCGGGCGACAAGGATTCCGCCCAGACGCTGCGCCTGGTCAACCTGGCCCTCACCGAACTCAACGCCGGCCGCCCGGCCCGCAAGGCCAAGGTCTCCGCCGAGGACGACAAGGCCTGGCGCATGTTGCAGCTGCTGACCTCCAAGCCCGCCCTCTACGTCTCCAACGTGGACGAGGGATCGGCCGCGACCGGCAACGAGATGTCGCGGCTGGTGGCCGAGCGCGCCACGCGGGACGGCGCCGACCATGTGGTGATCTCCGCCCAGATCGAGAGCGAGATCGCCATGCTCGACCCGGCGGAGCGCGCCGAGTTCCTGGAGACCCTGGATCTCACCGAGCCCGGCCTGAACAAGCTGATCCGCGAGGCCTACCACCTCTTGGGCCTGCAGACCTATTTCACGGTCGGCCCCAAGGAGGCGCGCGCCTGGACGATCCACAAGGGCGACACCGCCCCCCAGGCGGCCGGCGTGATCCACACCGACTTCGAGAAGGGCTTCATCCGGGCCGAGACCATCGCCTACGATGACTACGTCCGCCTGAATGGCGAGGCCGGGGCGCGCGATGCGGGCCGGCTGCGCTCGGAGGGCAAGGACTATGTGGTCCAGGACGGCGACGTGATGAACTTCCGCTTCAACGTCTAGCGGGGCTACCAGCAGAGGGGCGAAAGATGGCCGAGACGATCATCCTGGCGGGCGCGGATGGGTTCGAGTTTTCCGCCTACCACGAGCCGGCCTTCACGCCCCGCAAGGGCGGCGTGGTGGTGATCCAGGAGATCTTCGGCATCGACCGCCACGTGCGCGCCGACGTCGAGCGCTGGGCCAAGATGGGCTACGAGGCCATCGCCCCCGCCCTGTTCGACCGCCTCCAGCGCGACTTCCACGCCGAGCACGACGACGCGGGGATCAAGGCCGGAGTGGAGAAGGCGCGCGCCACGCCCCTGGACCAGGCGCTGGCCGACATCGCCGCCTGCCGCGACTTCCTCTCCAAGCACGGCGGCAAGGTGCATGTGGTGGGCTATTGCTACGGCGGCTCACTGGCCTGGCTCAGCGCCACGCGGCTGGACGGCATCGCCTCGGCCTCCAGCTACTACGGCAGCCTGGTGAAGGGCTTCGCCCACGAGACGCCGAAGTGCCCGGTGATCGTGCACCTGGGCCGGACCGACCCCGGCATCGACGCCGACGCCGTCGCGGCCGAGGTGGGCAAGCACCACCCCGACGTGCCGGTCTACGTCTACGAAGGCGCCGGCCATGGGTTCAACAACCAGAGCCCGGAGCGCTACAACGCCGAGGCCGCCGACCTCGCCCGGCACCGCACCCTGCAACTGTTCGACGAGACCTGAGGGTGGGCGAGAGGGTCCAGTTGGCCAGCGCCACGGACGGGTTCGCGTTCGACGCCTACCGCGCCGTCCCGACGGACGCCCGGCGCGGCGGCCTGGTGATCTGCCACGCGGTCTGGGGCGTGACGCCCCACCTGCGTGAGCTGGCCGAGGGCTTCGCGGAGGACGGCTACGAGGTGCTGGTCCCCAGCCTCTTCGACCGCTTCCAGCGCGGCTTCGCCGAGCGCGACTTCGACCCGGCGCTGATGGCGCAGCAGACCGGTTTTGCGGAGGCGACCCGCTGGGGCGCCGAGGTGCTGGACGCGGTGCAGGCGGCGGTCGACGCCCTGGCCCCGCCGGTGTTCGCCCTGGGGTTCTGTTTCGGCGGCACGGTCGCCTGGCTGGCGGCGGCGCGCTGCGCCGGTCTCTCGGCCGTGGCGTCCTACTACGGCGGCCAGATCGTGGACTACCTGGCCGAAACGCCGAACGTCCCCGTCATCCTGCACATCGGCAAGACGGACGAGCTGATCCCGCCGCCGGCGGTGGAGGCCATCCGGGCCGCCCATCCCGACCTGCCGGTCTACATGTACGAGGCGGGCCACGCCTTCGTGGCGCCCAACGGCTTCCACGCCGACAGCGCGCGGCTCTCGCGCCTGCGCACCCTTGCCCTGTTCGCGCGCCATGGCGCCGGACGCGGCGAAGGGGCCTGAGGGCCCTCAGGCCTCGATCTGCTTGCGCACCTCCGGAACCTTCTCCAGCACCCGCACCAGGGCCGCCTGGGCCACCAGGATGCCGATCCCGGCGGCGTAGCCTGAGAACACGCCGGCCGGATAACGCCCGCCGTGGGCGGCGCTGGAAATCTGCCAGTACATGAAGGCCGCCGCGCCGCCGAGCAGCGCCACGCCGGACAGGATCGAGCGCACGGACTGGCCGAACCCGGCCTGAAAGCTCATCCAGACGTAGCGCGTCAGCGGCCGGCGCAGGCCCCCGAGGGCCAGGGGCAGGCCGAGCGACAGGGTGAGGAAGATCGAGGGCCACAGGAGCGTCCGCTGGACCACCAGCGCCTTCGGCCCCGGCAGGTGCCCGAAGGCGTGCAGCACGGCCCCGGCGTAGATGAGGACGGCGGTGGCGACGGTGAGGTCCTGGGTGCGTTTGAAGTTCCGCCAAGCGGGCGTGTAGGCCATGGGTCACTCTAGGCTGGGGGCTGCGGCCTCCGTAAGGCCGAAACGCGCTATGCTGCTCTCGTGGCGCGGCTCCGACTCATCATCGCCTGCCTGGCCGCCGCGCCGGTCCTGGCGTCGGCGGGCGCAGCGGTTGCGGGCGAAGCCGCCTGCTGGTTCGAGGGCGGCGTGGTGGTGGTCCCGGCCGAGGTGGCGGGGATTGCCGGCGACTACATCCTGGACACCGGAACGGCCGTCACCACCCTGCACGACACCGCCGCCGGCGGCGCGGGCCTGGACGGCGAGACCGCGGTAGGAGCGGTGCGGCTGGCGGGCCTGCGCCAGGACGGGCGCTCGCTGAAGATCGCCTCGATCGACGCCCGCACCTGGAACCTGCCGACCGCGGTGGCCGGGGTGATCGGGACGGACCTGCTGCGCGGCTACGTCGTCGATGTCGAGTTCTCGCCCTGCCGCGTACGGCTCTCCGAGCCGGGCCGCGCCCCGGCGTTCCGAGGCCGGGCGCTACCTCTGGCCTGGGACCTGGACCGCCCGGTGGCGGAGGCCTCGGTTTCCGACGGCGGGCGCACCCTCACCGGCCCCTTCGTGATCGCCACGGGCGCCAATGTGCCGGTGCGCCTGGCGGACGACCTGGCTCAGGCGCCGGACGCGGCCAAGCCCGATGAGCTCTATCCCAAGGGCGTCTGGATGGCGCGGCTGCCCGTCCTGCGCTTCGCCGGCGCCGAGGCGCGCGACCTGGGCGCGGGGCTGATGAAACCCGAGGGCGAGGCCGCTGGCGTCATCGGCGGACCTGCGCTGGCCGGCTACCGCCTGCGCTTCGACTTCCCCGCGGGCCGGCTGGTCGTCGCGCCCGCGCGCTAACGAAAAAGGGCCCCGGATCTCTCCAGGGCCCCTTCGAACTGGCTCAGACGGCGCGCGTCAGTGGCTGACGTTGCGCCAGATGCGGCGGTAGCTGAAGTAGACGATCACCGTCAGCAGGAAGAGGTAGATCATGGCGCCGAGGCCGAAGGCCTTGCGCTCCTCCTGCTTGGGCTCGGCGGCCCAGGCCAGGAAGGCGGCCACGTCCTTGGCCTGCTGCTGAACCGTCGACGGGGTCTTGTCGTCGAAGGTCACCTTGCCGGGCGCCAGCGGCGGCGGCATGGAGATGAAGCCGCCCTTCGGCGCGGGACCCTTGCCGTGCCAGGCCGAGGAAACGTCGCCGACGAAGTAGGGGTTGAAATACTTGCCCGCCGGCACGGTCAGGCCCGCCGGCACCGGCGCGTTGAAGCCCAGGCCCACCAGCGAATAGATGTACGAGGGCCCGCCTTCGCGCGCCTTGGAGATCACCGACAGGTCCGGCGGCAGCGCGCCGCCGTTGGACGCGCGGGCGGCCGGCTCGTTCGGGAACGGCGCCGGGAACTTGTCGGCCGGGGTGGCCGGACGCTGGACCGGGTCGCCGGTGTCGTTGTCGATGTCCTTGACCTGGATGTCCTTGGCCAGGGACTTCACATACGGGTTGTCGTTCGGGTTCGGGTACTTCGGGTCGTAGAACGGCCCGCCCTTCTGGCCGAGGTTGCGGAAGTACATCAGGTCCATGGCGTGGCAGGCCGAGCAGACCTCCCGGTAGACCTTGTAGCCCCGTTGCAGCTGGGCCATGTCGAACTTGCCGAACGGGCCGTCGAAGTTCCACCCGCCCGAGGGGGCGCGCGGCTCGTCGGCCTCGCTGGCGGCCATCGCCTGGCCGCCGATCAGGGCCAGCCCAAGCGCCGCAAGCGCGAGACCTTTGCGCAGCATCTTGGACATCAACCCCTCTTTTCAGGCGCGGCGGCGGCCCCGGTGGGCGCGGCGGCGGGATGCGACAGGACAGGCTCGGAGATGCCCTCCGGAACCGGCAGCGGCGTCTCGGTCAGCCCGAGGATCGGCATCACCAGCAGGAAATAGGCGAAGTAGTAGAGCGCCCCGATCCGCGACAGCCACACGATGCTGTTGATATCGGCGTCCAGGAGCATGAAGCCCGAGGGCTCATGGCCGAGGATCGGCTGGTCCGGCGGGTTGGCGCCGCAGAAGCCCAGCACCAGGCAGGCCAGGAAGAAGATGCCGAGGTAGAGCCGCGCCGTCGGACGGTAGCGCATGGAGCGCACCTTCGAGGTGTCCAGCCAGGGCAGGATGAACAGCACCGCGATGGCCGCGAACATCAGGATCACGCCCATCAGCTTGTTCGGGACGGCCCGCAGGATCGCGTAGAAGGGCAGCAGGTACCACTCGGGCACGATGTGCTGCGGCGTCACTAGCGGGTTGGCCTTCACGTAGTTGATGGCGTCGCCCAGGACGTCGGGCATGTAGAAGACAAAGGTGGCGTACATCAGCAGGAAGACGCAGATCGCGAAGCCGTCCTTCACTGTGTAGTACGGGTGGAACGGCACCGTGTCGGCCTTGGACTTCACGTCCACGCCCTTGGGGTTGTTGTTGCCCGGCACGTGCAGCGCCCAGATGTGCAGGATCACCACGCCGGCGATCACGAACGGCATCAGGTAGTGCAGCGAGAAGAAGCGGTTCAGCGTCGGGTCGTCGACCGCGAAGCCGCCCCACAGCCAGGTGGTGATCGACTTGCCGACCACCGGCAGGGCGCCGATCAGGTTGGTGATCACGACCGCGCCGTGGAAGCTCATCTGGCCCCAGGGCAGCACGTAGCCCATGAAGGCGGTGATGATCATCAAGAGGTAGATCACGCAGCCCAGGATCCACAGCACCTCGCGCGGCGCCTTGTAGGAGCCGTAGTAGAGGTTGCGGAAGATGTGCACATAGACGGCCAGGAAGAACATGGACGCGCCGTTGGCGTGCATGAACTGGATCAGCCAGCCGTAGTTCACGTCGCGGCGGATGCGCTCCACCGAGTTGAAGGCGTAGTCCACGTGCGGCACGTAGTGCATCGCCAGCACGATGCCGGTGACGATCTGGATGCCCAGCATCAGCGCCAGGATGCCGCCGAAGGTCCACCAGTAGTTCAGGTTCTTGGGCGTCGGGAAATCGAGCGCCGTGTCGTTCATGAACCGGATGATCGGCAGGCGCGTGTCGAGCCAGCGCTCGAAGCCTGTCTTGGGTTCGTAGGTGGAATGTCCGCTCATCGGTTCTTAGCCCACCTTGATCTTGGTGTCGGACAGGAAGCTGTAGGTCGGCACCTCGAGGTTCTTCGGCGCCGGGCCCTTACGGATGCGTCCGGACGTGTCGTAGACCGAGCCGTGGCAGGGGCAGAACCAGCCGCCGTACTCGCCGCCGCCCACGGTGGGCACGCAGCCCAGGTGGGTGCAGGTGCCGACCAGGATCAGCCACTCGGCCTTGCCGGGCTTGGTGCGCTCGGCGTCGGTCTGGGGGTCGCGCAGGTCGGCGTGGTCGTCCTTCACCGCCGCGGCGATCTGGGCCGGGGTGCGGTGGCGCACGAACAGCGGCTTGCCGCGCCACTTCACCACCACCTGCTGGCCGGGCTCGACCTTGGTCAGGTCGAACTCGATCGAGGCGAGCGCGAGGGTGTCACCGGCCGGGTTCATCTGGTCGATGAGCGGCCAGGCCAGGCCGCCGACGGCGCCCACCGTGGCCGCGATGGCGGCGATGTTGATGAAATCGCGACGGCTCGGGTCATCGCCCGAAGCGTGCGGGCCCGAAGCATGCGGGTCGGAAGTTGCGCCCACGACGGTGTCGGCCACCTTGAAGCTACCCTTCGATAGAGGCCCCGTTTGCGGAAGAGGTCGAAGGCGGTGGGCGCTCCACGACGACGAATGCGAAGCTCGCATCCATCAGTCCTTGATTCGCACCCCTTGCGCCCCGGCTACTCCCGCTGGCGAGAGGCCTTAGAATGCGTTTGGCCCTTTTTCAACCGGACATTCCGCAAAACCTGGGCGCGGCCATCCGGCTCGCCGCCTGTCTGGGCGTTCCGTTGGACATCATAGAGCCCTGTGGCTTCCCCCTGAGCGACGCCGCGATCCGGCGCTCGGCGATGGATTATGGGGCCCTGGCCGAGGTGAAACGCCATTCCGGGTGGGAGGATTTCCGCAAGGCGGCCGCCGCCCGGGGGCGGCTGGTGCTGTTCACGACCAAGGGCGCCGCTCCGTTACCCGAATTCGTCTTCGCCGCCGATGACATCCTGCTGTTCGGCCGCGAGAGCGCCGGCGCGCCGGAGGAGGTCCACGCGGCGGCGGCGGCGCGCGTGTTCATCCCGCTGGCGCCCGGAGCGCGATCCCTGAACGTCGTCAACGCTGCGGCGATGGCGCTGGGCGAGGCGCTTCGGCAGACGGGCGGCTTCCCAACCGGCGGCGGAAGCGGTTAGCAAGCCCGCATGTCCACGCCCTCCGCCCCCACGGGCCTTCCGCCAGAGATCCACGAGCGCCGCGACCGCGCCCAGCAGTGGTTCGAGAGCCTGCAGACCCGCATCTGCGCCGAACTGGAGCGCCTGGAGGACGAGGCGCCGGCCGATCTCTACCCCGGCGAGTCCGGGCGCTTCGATTTCCGGCCCTGGACGCGGGAGACCGGGGTCGGTGGTGGGACGGGCGGCTTCTTCAAGGGGCGCTTCTTCGAGAAGGCCGGCGTGCACGTCTCGGCGGCGACCGCGCGCTTCTCGCCGGAGATGGCGGCGACCATGCCGGGGGCGGACAAGGACCCGTCCTACGTCTCGGCCTCGATCAGCCTGATCGTCCACCCCGTCAGCCCGCGCGTGCCGACCGTCCACATGAACACCCGCTTCCTGTCGACCGCCGAGAGCTGGTTCGGCGGCGGCGCCGACCTGACGCCCATGCTGGACGAACAGCGCAGCCAGGACGCCGACGACGCCAAGCTGTTCCACGCGGCCATGCGGGCGGCGTGCGATCCCTTCGATCCGGAGTGGTACGGCCGCTACAAGACCTGGTGCGACGAGTACTTCTTCCTGCCGCACCGGGGCGAGATGCGCGGCATCGGCGGCATCTTCTACGACCGCCACAACACCGGCGATTTCGAAAAGGACTTCGCCTTCACCCGCGCCGTGGGCGAGGCCTTCCTGGACGTCTATCCCAAGATCGTCCGCCACCGCATGGACGAGCCCTGGACCGAGGCCGACCGCCAGGAGCAGCTGGTCCGCCGCGGCCGCTACGTGGAGTTCAACCTGCTCTACGACCGCGGCACGATGTTCGGCCTCAAGGCCGGCGGCAACATCCAGACGATCCTCAGCTCGATGCCGCCGCTGGCAGCCTGGAGCTGAAGGTCCGCGGCCCGGATCCTCGAGCGAGGACCCGGACCGCGGCGCGCAGCTGCGTCGGGTATGCGCTGCGCTCTTGCCGCACCTCCGCGCCCCTCCCTGTGACGGGGCGCGGCGCGGGTTACCCGTAGGCGAGGCCGCGGCGGCGACGTAGCCCCGCCCCCGCCAGGCCGAAGCCGAGGATCATCAGCGCCCACGCCGCCGGTTCGGGCACGGCGCGGCCCTCGACCACGAACGGCAGGTCATAGACCGTCGGCGCATTGGGCTTCAGCGCGCCGAACAGGAGCTGGCGCTGGTCGGTCGGCGCGCTCGGGCCGCCGTCCAGCACGCCGTACCAGGTCAGGTTGTTGGTCCCCGCCCCCGCCATGCCCATCCAGTACGAGCCCGCATGGAACAGGATCGGCGAGAAGTGCGCCACCGAGAGGGCCGCGCCCCGTACGCCGGCATAGGCGGTGCTGGTGTCAACCTTGTCACTGAACTGGGTGATCGCGCCCGGCTGGCCGCCGACGTCCGCTGCGTAGCGGAGGGTCACCGGGAAGCCGACGCCGCCGGAGGAATTGGGGTCGTGCACGATGCCGAAGCCGTCGATCAGGGAGTCCTGGGCCAGGGTGAAGCGGACCAGGAAGGTCTGCAGCGAGTCCTTGTTGGACCAGCGCAGGGCCGAGCCCGTCGGCAGGTCGCTGACCAGGACCGCCGCCTGCGCGCCGGCAGCCGTCAGCATCGCGCCGGCCGCCAGGGCCGCCGCCACAAACGATTGAAACCGCATCGTAAAAGCCCCCACGCCAGCCCGCTCAGCGGTCGGCTATGAATTGACACTGTTCGTGCCAATACAATCCAGGCGGACGGAATTGTCAAGCCAGGCTCGCGCATGGCGTGCAGGGCTCAGGTCGCGAGGAACGCCTTGATCCAGCCGCGGACCCGGGCGCGGTCGTCCGGGGCTCTGAGGGTTTCCAGCGCGCGATCCGCCGCCTCGTCGGCATAGACCTTGCCGCGGCGGGCCTCGATCAGGGCCGCGGCATAGGCGGGCTCGAACTCCGGATGCGGCTGGATTGAGATCGCCGGCTGGTCGCGCCAGGCGAGCCCGGCGAAGGGGGTGAAGTCGCTCGCCAGGATCACGTCTGCGCCGGGCGGCTTCTCGACCACCTGGTCCTGGTGGGAGGCCGGCAGGCGGATAGTGGTCGCATCGTCCATCCAGGGCTCGTGGCGCACGACCCGGTACGCGTGCGCGCCGATTCCCCAGCCCTTGGGCGACTTCATCACCTCCCCGCCGAAGGCCTGGGCCATGGCCTGGTGGCCGAAGCAGACGCCGACCAGCTTGGCCCGGCCCTTGGCCGACCGCAGGAAGTCCAGCAGCCGCCCGATCCACGGATCGGCCTCATAGACCCCCGCCGCCGAGCCGGTGACGATGTAGGCGTCGCAGTCCTCCGGCGCGGCCGGATACTCGCCCTCGTCGGCGGCGTAGACCCGCCAGTCGTAGGCGTCGCGGCCCAGCAGGGCCATGAACATGTCGGGATAGGTCCCGAACTGCGGGATCGCCGGCTTCGGCGGCCGGCCGGTCTTCAGGACGCCGAGTTTCAATACGCGATCCCCTGGGCGACGGCCTTGAGCTTCTCGATGGCCGAGAACTTGTCGTCGAGGAAGTCGTGGTCGATCCACCAGTCCTCCACCTCGCGCAGCACCTGGCCGACGAGGGGCCCTTTGGGCACGCCGGCGTTCATCACATCGGCGCCGGTGAGGGGGAAGGCGGGCGGCGTCCAGCCGTCGGCGAGGGCGATGAGGCCGCGCCACTGCATGGTCGCGGCGGTCCGCGCGCTCGCCGCCCAGGCCAGCTTGGCCCGGTCGCGGAACGCGGCGTTACCGACGCGGTAGACCTCCCGGCGAATTTCGCGCGGGCTCATCCAGCTTTTCAGGGCGGGAGTCGGCGACAGGGCCGCCACGATCCGGTCGCGGTCGATGTTGGAGAGCCGCAGGCGCTCGGCCAGGGCCGCGGCGGCGGCGGGATCGTCAGGCAACAGCGCCGCCAGCCGCAGCACCGGGTCGGTCTCGAACAGCTGGTCGGCCTCGATCCCCACCAGGGCCTCGAAGCGGGCGAGGTCGGGCGCGGTCGGCAGGATCTGCGACAGCACGGACGTCTGCGCCATCAGCCGCACCGCCGCGCGCGGATCGTCGGCCGCCAGCAGCTTGATGAGCTCCTTGCTGATCCGCTCGGCGGCGAGGCCCTGGACCCCGGCCTTCAGCGCCGTGCAGGCCGCGACGGCGGCGGCGTCGGGCTCGCCGCGTCCGAACCAGGCCTGGAAGCGGAAGAAGCGCAGGATGCGCAGGTAGTCCTCGCGCAGCCGCTGCTCGGGCTCGCCCACGAAGACGATGCGGCCGGCGCGGGCGTCCGCCACCCCGTGGCCGGTCGGGTCGTAGATCGAGCCGTCGCGGCGGGCGTAGAGGGCGTTCAGGGTGAAGTCGCGGCGCTGGGCGTCCTCGGCCCAGTCGCGCGTGAAGGCCACGGTGGCGCGGCGGCCGTCGGTGGTGACGTCGCGGCGCAGGGTGGTGATCTCGTAGGGCGTGTGGCGCGAGATGGCGGTGACCGTGCCGTGGTCGATGCCCGTGGGCACGGCCCGCAAGCCTGCCGCCGCGAGGGCCTGGGTCACCTGGTCCGGGGTCAGGGTGGTGGCGATGTCCAAGTCGTCCACCGGCCGGCTCAGCAGCGCGTTGCGCACGCAGCCGCCGACGAAGCGGGCGCAATCCGGCCCGCCCGCCGCCTCCAGGGCGTCCAGCACCGCCAGCGTCTCGGGGGCGGCGATCCAGTGCGGCTGGCCGAGGGTGGGCGCGCTCATGGCTTCTCGAAACGCCCCGCCGAGACCCGGCCGTCCGGCCCGACCTCGCCCGGGATGTAGCGGTCGTTGCGGTTGTCCGTATGGAAGAGCGCGCTGGCCATCAAGGAAAGGCCGAACAGCGCCCCCGCCGCCGCGGCCAGCCACGCCCAGGGCGTGGCGCCCATCTGGCGTCCCGAGCGCCGCGCCCAGGCCGACCAGGCGAACCAGACCACGAAGGGCGTCGCCGCCAGCGCCGCCCGGATCAGGTAGGTCCTAAGCAAGCGCAGCCCCGAACAGCCGCTCGTGCAGGCACCGCAGGATGCCCGCCGTCGCGCCCCAGATGTAGCGGTCGTCGTGGGTGGTTGCGTAGAAGCGCCGCTTCTCGCCGGTGGGCAGCTCGCGCTCGTGCTCCTCGTAGTTGGCCAGGTCCATCAGCCAGCTGAACGGGGTCTCGAAGATGTCGGCCACCTCGGCCGGATTGGGCTGCAGCGAAAAGCCCGGGCGCACCAGGCCCACCACCGGGGTGATCAGGAAGCCCGTGCCGGTCTGGTAGGGCGTGGAGAGACCCACCAGGCTGACGAAGTGCGGCTCCAGCCCCACCTCCTCGTGCGCCTCGCGCAGGGCCGTCTGCCACGGCCGCTCGCCCGGATCCTGGCGCCCGCCCGGCAGGGCCACCTGGCCGGTGTGGCGGCGCAGGGTGTCGGAGCGGCGGGTGAGCAGCACCGTCGGGCCCTCGTCGCGCTCCACCAGGCCGATCAGCACCGCGGCCGGCGTCAGCTCTTCCGGCTTCATGCCGCTCCAGCCGCCGGGCGAGAGGTCGAAGTCCGAGCGGCGCTGTCCGCCCTCCACCGCCTCGTCGTGCAGCGGGTCCAGGTGCGCCTCGATCCAGGCGCGCAGCTTGTCGGGCGAGCTGAGGTCGTTCACGCGCCCGCCGCCTCCGCCAGGCCCAGCGGGAACCAGGCGCCGGACGCCATGACGCCCAGCTCCGGTCCATCGGGCGTCTCGCGCGTCTGCGCCATCTCCACCAGCTCGTAGAACACCGGCCGCGCGATCAGCGCCTCGAGACCCCGGCGCACGTGCACATAGGGCCGCGGCTGGCCATCCGCCCCGGTCTCGACGCGGATCGGATTGTCGGGGCCGGCGTCCACCGTGTCGCCGACGTTGGTTAGGAAGCGCAGCGCCTCGCCCTCGCGGTCCACGCGCACGGCGATGAACGGGGCGTCCTCCACGGTGATCCGCAGCTTCTCCACCGGGGTCACCAGGCAGTAGCCGTCGGGGTCCTTGCGCAGGATGGTGGAGAACAGCCGCACCAGCGCCTCGCGCCCGATCGGCGCGCCCTCGTGCAGCCAGCGCCCGTCGCGCTGGATGACGATGTCGATGTCCCCGCAGTGGTCCGGCCGCCACAGGTGCACCGGCGGCAGGCCTCGCCCGGGCGCCTGCTTCACCGCATCCGCCACGCCCGCAAGTTTCGCCGTCTGGGGAGTCTCCGCCATCGCCGGAAGTTAAGGGGCGGCCGGGGGCGGCTCAAGCACGCGTTCTACCGCGGCCCGACGGCGCCGCTCAGCGGCGAAGCCTCGAACCGCCGCGCCAGCACCCGCCTCGGGTCCACCGGTCCGGGCAGGATCACATCGGGGACGACCTCGAAGCCCACGCGCCCGAAGAACGGCAGGTCGCCGACCAGCACCACCGCGGCCTCGCCCGCGGCCTTGGCGGCCGCGCAGGCGCGGTCCACCAGCTGGGCGCCGAGCCCGTGCTTGCGCTCGCTTTCCTCCACCGCCAGGGGGCCCAGGAAGACGATGGGGCGGCCCCCGACGCTGACGCGCCACATGCGCACCGAGCCCACGACACGGCCCGCATCGAGAGCGCAGAACGAGAGCTCCGGGGCGAAGTCGGCGAACTCGCGCACGCGCTCGGACACCTTGGCGAAGCGGCCCGGCCCGAAGGCGCGGTTCAGCAGCCCGTCGATCTCGACGGCGTGGGCCTGGGTTTCGTTGACGAAGGCGTACGCCGGCGCGGCGGCGCAGGGTTGGGCGGACATGTATGGGGCTCGACGATGCGGAAGGACGACGGGCGGACGGCGATAACGCCGACCGGCGGGTTCGGGTGGCGCTCAGGCCAGCGGACGTCGTCGCATGTCGAGGGCCCTCCGGGCCGTGGTCGGGAGCGCGCAGATAAGGCCACAGGGTGCAGCCGTCAATGGCGCAGCGCGAGCACGCACCCTTCCCGCGCAAATGCAGATGGCCCGCCGTCGCCGGCGGGCCATCGCAACAGGCGTCGGGCGCCGGTGTTAGCGCGAGGCGACCTGGGCCGGACGCGCGTCCTGCGAGGCTTCCTGCAGCTGCGCATGGGCGTTGCGCACGGCGGCGTTCACGCAGGCGTGGAAATCGCCGGCGCCGACGGCGCGGCAGACCGAATGGGCAGCGACCGCGATCTGGGCGTCGATCTGCTGGGGCGACAGGCCCGCGATCTTCACCCGCACCGTGGCGCGGTCGTCGCGGACGACCTCGATCTTCGACAGCTGCGCGACGGCTGCATCGTGGCCACGGGCGCGCTTGATCGCGGCGTACTGGCTGTCGGCTTCGCGCACGGCGGCGGCGAAGCAGGGGCCGGTGGCGGCGGCGCAGACCGTGTTCGCCGCGGCCTTGATCTCGGTGGCCACCTGCGCGTCGGACTTGCCGGCCAGGGCGATGCGCACGACGGGCGCGCTCGAGACGGGCAGGCCGGCGGCGGCGAGGGCAGGCGTAGCGATCAGGGCCGCCAGGACGGCGACAGCAACAGTCTTCATGGCTTGGATTCTCCAGCGGTCTCGAGGAGGCTTCCTCTCGATTTGTTCGCCGGCGGACAAATGCCGATCGCTGGATAATCCGAGCTTACCGTTTGTCACTAACCAAATGTAAATCGCGCAGATCTGTCAATTTTGGACAACATGTCGCACGCCGAGTTCCATAATATACTCTGATCGACATCGGAACCTGCGGGTTATTACACCGATACAGTTCGAATGCATTCCAGGTTGTTCCCGGTGTCTCGCTATCGTCCCGAATGACTCGCGGCGCGCGCGCAGACCTCCGCTCCGTGGCCGCGCCATTGCAGGCGGCCCCGACGCCCGCCAAGCTGGAGCGGATGTCCTCCCCCGCGCCTGTCGACGACGAACCCGTGCCGTCCGCCCGCGCGCTCCTGAAAGAGCGCGACTACCTGTTCTTCTGGGGCACCCGCTGGACCGGCAGCTTCGGCAGCCAGATCCAGAGCGTGGCGATGGGCTGGCAGATGTACGGTTTGGCGCGCCAGACCCGCTCGGTGGAGGAGAGCGCCTTCCTGGTCGGCATGATCGGGCTGGCCGCCTTCGTACCGGTGTTCTTGCTCACCCTGCCCGCGGGCGAGGCCGCGGACCGCTATGACCGCAAGAAGCTGCTGCTGACCTGCCTCAGCGGCGAGATCGTCAGCGTGCTGGCACTGGCGGTGGCGACGGTGAACGGCTGGGCCACGCCCGCGCTGCTGCTGGGGATCGCCTTCCTGTTCGGCGCCAGCCGCGCCTTCTTCGCACCGGCCAACACGGCCCTCGGGCCCATGCTGGTGCCGCGGGTGCTGCTGCCGCGGGCGATCGCCTGGAACTCCCTGGCCTGGCAAACCGCGTCGATCGCCGGCCCAGCCGCAGCCGGCCTTCTCGTCGCCCGCTCCCCCCAGACCGCCTATTTCACCACCTTCGGCCTCTACGCCTTCTCGGCCCTCCTGGTGTTCTCCATCCGCGGCAACGCCAAGCCGGAGGTGAAGCCCGGCTCGCGCTGGCAGCTGATGAAGGAGGGCCTGGCCTACGTCTGGCGCCAGAAGATCGTGTTCGGCGCGATTTCGCTGGACCTGTTCGCCGTGCTGCTGGGCGGCGCGACCGCCCTGCTGCCGGTGTTCGCCCGCGACATCCTGCACGTGGGCGCCCAGGGCTTCGGCATCCTGCGCGCCGGGCCGGCCATGGGCGCGACGGCGGTGGCGCTGTGGCTCGCGGCCCATCCGATCCGCCGCCACGCCGGGATCATCATGTTCCTGGGGGTGGCGATCTTCGGGGCGGCGACCGTGGCCTTCGGGCTCTCGCACTCGCTGTGGGTATCGGTGGGCGCCCTAGCGGTGCTGGGCGGGGCCGACATGCTGAGCGTCTTCGTGCGCCAGACCCTGGTGCAGCTGGTCACCCCGGACCACATGCGTGGCCGGGTGGCGGCAGTATCCTCGGTGTTCATCGGCGCGTCCAACGAGCTGGGCGAGTTCGAAAGCGGCGTGGTGGCGCGCTGGCTCGGTCCCATCGGCGCAGCGGTGTTCGGTGGCGTCGGCGCCCTGGTGGTCACCGCCCTCTGGTCGCGCCTGTTCCCCGACTTGCGCCGGGCCGACCGGCTCGCCTAAGGGTTCTCCCATTCATTAAGGGAGGTTTCAGTCATGGGCGCATTGGACGGCAAGGTTGTTCTGGTCACCGGCGGCGGCAACGGCATCGGCCGCGACTGCGCCCTGATCGCCGCGCAGGAAGGCGCGAAGGTCGTCGTCAACGACCTCGGCGCGGGGCTCAAGGGCGATGACGCCGGCTCGGCGGGCCCTGCGGAAGAGGTCGCGGCCCTGATCCGCGCCAACGGCGGCGAGGCGGTCTCCAACTCCGACAGCGTGACCAACCTGGACGCCGTCTACGGCATGGTGGACCAGGCCAAGAAGGCGTTCGGCGGGCTCCATGCGGTGATCAACCCCGCGGGCATCCTGCGCGACGTGATGTTCCACAAGATGACCGAGGCCGACTGGGACGCGGTGATCGCCGTCCACATGCGCGGCTCGTTCAACGTGGCGCGCGCCACCATCGAGCTGTTCCGCGAGCAGAACGACGGCGCCTACATGTTCTTCACCTCGACCTCGGGCCTGTTCGGCAACATCGGCCAGGCCAATTACGGTGCGGCCAAGATGGGCATCGCCGGCCTGTCGCGGATCATCGCCATGGAAGGCGCGCGCAACAACGTGCGCTCCAACTGCCTGGCGCCGGTGGCGTGGACGCGCATGACCCAGTCGGTGCCGATCAAGGACGAGGCCGCCGCCGAGCGTCGCAAGGTGATGGCCGAGAAGATCCGCGCCGACCAGCCGGCCCGCTTCTCGGTGGCCATGGTCGCGCCGGCCGCCGCCCACGTCTCGGGCCAGATCTTCGGCTCCTCGGGCGAGAACATCATCCTCTACTCCCAGCCGCGGCCGGTGGAGACCGTGACCAAGGAAGAGGGCTGGACGGTGAAGTCGATCCTGGAAGAAGCGGTGCCGAAGATGGCGCCCAAGTTCTTCGACCTGAACCGCGCGCCGCTGGCCGGCGGCCAGCCGCAGAAGCAGCCCGCCTAGGGGCTTTCGAGACCAGCGACGCCCCTCTCCCTGCCCTCTCCCCTCCCACTCCGTGTGGGGGGAGAGGACGATGGCGCCGCCATTGCCACGCTTGGCCCGATGAGCATCGGGCTGACCCAACTTGGCGCATCTGTCCGTGGCCTGGCCTTCGCCATGGCCCAGCAAGGTCGCGTGGACGGAGGCCAGGTGCTGGGCGCCGCGGCGGCCGACGCGCTGCCGGCCTGGGCGCTGAAGCCCGTGCGGGCGGGCGCCGCGGACGCAGCCCTGCTCCGCGACCAGGTGCTGGCCGAACGCGGCGTCGATCGCATCGCGCTGATGAAGCTGACGCCCGAGGCCCGCTACCTGGCCGAGGTGTCCATCGACGCCGAGATTGCCATGCGCAGCCGCCAGGCCCCGGCGCGCGCCATGGGCAACCGGATCGACCTGCGCGTCTGAGACCGCCTACAGCCGGTGCCGCTGGCGCCACTCGTCCCGCGTCATCTCCCAGTAGACGGACCTGCGGGTCGTCCCGTCGGGCCGCACGGCCTCGCGCTCGCCCATGCGGCGGAAGCCGGCCGCGTCGATGCCCTTCTGCGAGCGGACATTGTCCAAGGCTGCGGTGAGGCACATCAGCCGCACGCCCAGGGTCTCGAAGATCCAGCCGAAGGTGTGGGCCATGCCGCTGCGGCCCTGGCCGTGGTTCTGCAGGTCGGCGCGCAGGGCGCCTGCCAGCTCCGCCGAGGCGCGCTCGGGCCAGACGCGGATGTGGGAATAGCCGGCGACCTTGCCGTGCTGGTCCAGGGTCACCACGAGCAGGCCCTCCCCGGCCAGCCGCTGCGCCTGGCCCTCGGCCACCCACCGGGTGATGCTGTCGGAGTTGATCGGCCGCGGCAGGTCGTAGATCGGCCCGGAGACGGCGGGGTCGGCGAGCAGCTCCACCAGCCCCGGCACGTGCTTCATCTCCACATGCTCGCGGCCTGGGCCCAGGGTGGCGAGGTCGGCGCCGCGCACCGCCTCGCGGATCGCCTCGGCCTCGTCGTCCGAGGCCTGCAGGACGGTCTTGGGCGGGGCGCTCATGCGGCCGCCAGGCGCTGCAGCGCCTCCCCGTCCAGGCGGCGCACGGTCCAATCGGTCATCGCCGCCGCGCCGAGGCTGTCATAGAAGGCGATAGACGGGGCGTTCCAGTCCAGGACCGACCACTCCAGCCGCCCCAGGTCGGCGTCCACGCAGCGCTGCGCCAGGCGCCGTAGCAGCGCCTTGCCGGCCCCCACACCCCGCGCCTCGGTCCGCACGAAAAGGTCCTCCAGATAGATCCCCGCCCGGCCGCGGAAGGTGGAGTAGTTGTAGAACCACAGGGCGAAGCCCACCGGCTGGCCGTGATGCTCGGCGATCTCGCAGAAACAGCGCGGGTTCTCGCCGAAGAGGTCGCGGCGGATGTCGGCCTCGCGGGCCTCCACCTCGTGCAGCAGCCGCTCGTACTCGGCGAGCTCGCGGATGAACTCCAGGATCAGCGGGGCATCGGCGGCGGTGGCCACCCGGACGGACACGCTCATCGGGCTCAGGCGACCTTGGAGAAGTCGGGCGCGCGCTTCTCGGCGAAGGCGGCGAAGGCCTCCTTGGCCTCGGCGGTCTTCAGCTGGGCGGCGAAGTGGCCGCCCTCCTCCTGCATGCGCTCCAGCAGCCGGGCGGAATCGCGCATCAGGGCCTTGGTGATGGCCACGGCGCTGGGCGGCTTGGCCGCGATCGCCTCGGCCGCCGCCCGCGCGCGGGCGCGCAGCTCGCCGGCCGGGACGACGGCGTTGGCCAGGCCCCAGGCCTCGGCTTTCCGGGCGTCCACCGCCTCGCCCAGCACGAACATCGAGAACGCCCGCGCATGGCCGATCCGCGCCGGCAAGAGGATCGAGGATGCGGCTTCCGGAACCAGGGCCAGGTTGACGAAGGGCGTCGTCAGCAGGGCGTCCTCCGCCAGGAACACCAGGTCGCAGTGCAGCAGCATCGTCACGCCCACGCCCACGGCGCGGCCGTTCACAGCCGCCACGACCGGCGTCTTCGCCCGGCCCAGCGCCTGGATCAGGGCGCTGCCGCCCCGCCGGTCGCCCTTCGGCGCCTCGCCGGAATTGGCCGCCGCGAAGCTGCCCAGGTCGTTGCCCGCTGTGAACATGTCGCCGTTGGCCTGGATAAGCACGCAGCGCACGTCCGGATCGTCGCCGGCCCCGTCGATGGCGTCGCCCAGGGCGCCGTACATGTCGCCGGTCAGGGCGTTCTTCTTCTCGGGCCGGTTCAGGGTCAGCGTCAGGACGCCGCCCGCCTTTTCGATGAGCACGTGTTCGGTCATGCGCGGTCAGCCCCTCCCGAGGCGTCAAGGTGTCCTGGCCCTTACTCCGTAAACCCTAGGCGAGCGCGCGGTACCAGTCGACGCCCGAGGCGTCGCGTTCGCGCACGGCCTCGCCGCGGGCGATCAGGCAGTTGAGGTGGGCCAGGCTCTCGCCGGTGGCCAGCCCCAGCAGGTTCTCGTCGATCTGGCGGCGGAACAGCACGCCGAACACGTCCACCACCCGCTTCGGCTCGGCGACCAGCTGCTTCAGCCGCACCAGGGCCTTCTCGTGGCCGCTGACCAGGTGGTCGAGGCGCGCGTGCAGGCCGTGGAAGGGGTCGTTGTGCGCCGGCAGCACCAGGACGTCGTCCGGCACCTTGCCCTTGATCCGCTTCAGCGACGTCAGCCAGTCGGTCAGGGGATCGCCGTCCGGCTCGGTCGGGAAGACCGAGACGTTCGAGGAGATCTTCGGCAGCACCTGATCGCCCGAGATCATCAGCTTCAGGTCCGGGCACCACAGGCTGCCGTGCTCTGGGCTGTGGCCGGACCCCACCACGACCCGCCAGGCGTGATCGCCGATGCGGATCTCGTCGTCGTCGTTCATGCGATGGAAGCTGTCGGGAAGCGCGTAGAGGCCGCGGCCGAAACCGCCGAACTTGGCGCGGTAGCTCTCCAGCGCCTCCTCGTCCCAGCCGGCGGCTTTGAAGAAGGCCACCGCGTCCGCCGGCGCCTCGCGTCCCGTGTCGGCGGCGAGCGAGCGGCAGGTGACGAACTCCAGCCGGGTGATCCACAGCCGGGCGTCGAACTTGCGGGTCAGGTAGCCGGCCATGCCGATGTGGTCGGGGTGCATGTGGGTGACGAACACCCGAGTAACCGGCCGGCCCTCCAGCGGGCCCTTCAGGGCCGCGCGCCAGGCGTTGCGGCTGTCGATGCCGCCGAGCCCGGTGTCCACGATGGCCCAGCCCGGCTGGCCGTCCGACGTCTGCTCGGCGATGGCCCAGACGTTGATCCAGGCCAGGGCCCCGCCCAGCGGCATGCGCAGCCACTTCACGCCGGGGCCGACGTCGATGGCCTCGCCGATCTTCGGCCCCTGTTCGAAGGGGTAGGTGAGCTTGGGGCGGTGGGTCTCCCATCCCGCCTGTTCGATCCCGTCGCGCACGGCCGCTCCCCCGATGAAAGCCCAGTTTCTGAATGGGCGAGTATCTTCTGCAAAGGCCAGTATCCGGCGGCGCCGCTGCGGAGGGCAATCCCGGATCGAGGCCGAGGGCCGCAGTCCCCTCAGGCCCTCACCGGGGCGAACCGGTCCACCCAGCCGCGCAGCAGGCTCGCGTCGGCAAGGCCCGCCTGCTGCGCCGCCACCTTGCCGCCCACGAAGGCGAACAGGGCCGGGATGCCCTGGACCCGGAAGCGGGCCGACAGCTGCGGGTTGGCGTCCACGTCCACCTTCACGAACCGGGCCCGCGGCTCGAGTTCGGCGGCGGCGCGGGCGAAGACCGGCGCCATGGCGCGGCAGGGCCCGCACCAGGCGGCCCAGAAATCCACGATCAGCGGCAGGTCGCTGCGCGCCAGATGCTTGTCGAACCGTGCGGCGTCCAGCGCCACCGGCTCGCCGGTGAACAGCGGCCGCCCGCACCGGCCGCACTTGGGCGCCTCGGCGAGGCGCTGGCCCGGCAGCCGGTTGGCGGCGTCGCAGTGGGGGCAGACCACATGCAGGGGCTCGGCCATGAAATCTCCTCCTCCCCGCCCAAAACGCGCTCTGCGGCGCGGAGTTGGCTGCGCGGCGTCGCCTTGGCTAGGTTTTCCGGGCTCGCCATGTGATTAGGGGCCTGCGAGGAGAAGTCCATGAGCGCGATCAAACCCCAGCCGGACGCGGCGCTCGCCGCCCGCCTTGACCCGATCGTGCAGAGCGCGCTGGACGAGGAGCGGGTGGTGGGCGCGGTCGTGCTCGTCGCGCGCAAGGGCCAGCTGGCCTACGCCAAGGCCGCCGGCCAGGCCGACCGCGAGGCCGGCCGCGCCATGACCCTGGACACCATCTTTCGCGCCTCGTCCCTGACCAAGCCGATCGTCACCGCGGCCGTCCTCAGCCTGATGGAGGACGGGATCATCAGCCTCGATGCGCCCGTGACCCGCTACCTGCCGACCTTCAAGCCCCAGTGGCAGGGCGAGACGCCCTCGATCACCCTGCGCCAGCTGCTGACCCACACGGCGGGCCTCTCCTACGGCTTCATGCAGCCGAGCGACGGGCCGTACCTGAAGCTGCGCGTCTCCGACGGCATGGACCAGCCGGGCCTGGCGTTCCCCGAGCAGCTGAGCCGCGTCGCCGAGGCGGGCCTGTTCTTCCCGCCGGGCGCGGCCTGGCTCTATTCGGTCGGGATGGATGTGCTGGGCGCGGCCGTGGAGACGGCCACCGGCAAGATGCTGCCCCAGGTGGTCTCCGAGCGGGTCACCGCCAAGCTCGGCCTCAGCGACACCGGCTTCTCGGTCGGCGACCGCGGCCGGCTCGCGGCGCCCTATGCCGACGGCCCGCCACCGGTGCGGATGGGCGACACCCACGTCGTGCCGTTCGCCGAGCTCTCGGGCCTGCGTTTCGCCCCCGACCGCATCTTCGACCAGAGCTCGTTCCCCTCCGGCGGCGCCGGCATGGCCATGAGCGCGCCCGATTTCCTCAAGTTCCTGGAGGCGATCCGCACCGGCGGCGGCCCGCTGGTCAGCCCGGCCACCGCGCGCGAGATGATGACCAACCAGACCGGCGACAAGGCCATCGTCACCAGCGGTCCCGGCTGGGGCTTCGGCTATGGCGGCGCGGTGATGCTGGACCCGGCGGCGGCCGCCTCGGCCCTGCCCGTCGGCGCCTGGATGTGGGGCGGGGTCTACGGCCACAGCTGGTTCGTCGATCCCAAGGGCCAGACCAGCTTCGTGCTGATGACCAACACCTCCACCGAGGGCATGAGCGGTCGGCTGTCGCAGGAACTGATCGCGGCCGCCGCCACCGCTTGACGCATCGCGCTTGAAGCCTCCAGGGGCGCGGTGGAATAGTCCGCCGCTTTCGGGGAGAGGCTCATGTCCAAGTTCACCGCGGCGCTGGCCGTGTCTTTGGCCGCCGCATCGCTGGCCACCGCCGCCCGCGCGCAGGCGCCCAAGACCGCGCCCGACACCGGCGAGGCGGGCTTCCGCGCCCTCTACAAGGAGCTGGTGGAGACCAATACGACCTTCTCGGCCGGCAACTGCACGACCGCCGCCGAACAGGTCGCCGCCCGCCTCAAGGCCGCCGGATTCGCCGACAGCGACCTGACGCTGTTCACCCCGCCCGACCATCCGAAGGACGGCGGCCTGGTTGCTGTCTATGCGGGCAAGGACCCCAAGGCCAAGGCGGTCCTGCTGCTGGCCCACATCGACGTCGTGGAGGCCAAGCGCGAGGACTGGGTGCGCGACCCCTTCAAGCTGGTGGAGGAGGACGGCTATTTCTACGCCCGCGGCTCGTCCGACGACAAAGCCCAGGCCGCCATCTGGGCCGACCTGCTGATCCGCCTGAAGAAGGAAGGCTACAAGCCACGCCGCACGATCAAGATGGCGCTGACCTGCGGCGAGGAAGGCGGCGGCCAGGTCAACGGCGCCATGTGGCTGTCGCAGAACAAGAAGGACCTGATCGACGCCGGGATCGCCCTCAACGAAGGCGCGGGCGGCGAGCTGGACGCCGCGGGCAAGCCGGTCTCCCACACCATCCTGGCGGCCGAGAAGACTTCGCAGGGCTATCGCCTCGAGGTGACCAACCCCGGCGGACACTCCTCGCGCCCGGTCCCCGACAACGCCATCTACCGCCTCGCCCACGCCCTCACCGCCATCGAGGGCTATGAGTTCCCGGTCCAGCTGAACGACGCCAACAAGGGCTACTTCAGCGCCATGTCCAAGATCGTGGGCGGCGAGACCGGCGCGGCCATGGCCGCCATCCTCGCCAACCCGCAGGACAAGGCGGCTGACGCCCTGCTCAGCAAGGACCCCAACTACCACGCCACCCTGCGCTCCACCTGCGTCGCCACTATGCTCGACGCCGGCCATGCGCCCAACGCCCTGCCCCAGCGGGCGCGCGCCACGATCAACTGCCGCATCTTTCCCGGGACCAGCCCCGAGGCGGTGCGCGGGACTCTGGAGAAGCTGGTCAATGACCCCAAGGTGGCGGTCACCATGAACGACGTGCGCCACGCTCCGGTCTCCCCGACGCCGCCGCTCTCCAAGGCCGTGCTGGATCCGATCCAGAAGGTCTCCCAGGCCATGTGGCCCGGCGTGCCGGTCGTGCCGATCCTGCAGGCGGGCGCGACGGACGCGGTGTTCACCAACGCCGTCGGCATCCCGACCTACGGTGTCTCCGGCATCTTCTACGACCCCGATCTCGGCCACATCCACGGCCTCAACGAGCGCGTGCGCGTGAAGTCGGTGCTGGAGGGTCGCGAGTTCAGCTACACGCTGATCAAGCTCTACGCCGACGCCAAGGACTGAGGCGCCTTGCGGATCTGGATCGCGGCTGCGCGTGACGCAGGGTTGGGGACCGGCGGCTGGGCCGTGGTGCGGGACGGCGCCGAGCCTGCGGGCTGGGCCGGCGGAGAGCGGCGCACCACCCGGCCGCGGATGGCCCTGGCGGCCTTCGTGGCGGCGTTGAAGGACGTCGCCTCGGGGGAGGCGCTCAGCGTCGTAGCGCCCGAGGCCGACGCGCGGGTGCTGCACGCCCTCCTGAAGCCGCCGGCGACGCCGCCGCTGGACGACCTCGACCTGCGCGCGCTCCTGGCCAAGGCGCTGGCCGGCCGAACGTGGAAGCTGGCGGTGGGCGATCCGGCCGGGGCCACCCCGGTCGCCTTCGCCGCGGCCTGGGCCGACCTCGCCCGCGACAAGGCCCGCTCCGGCGGCGCCTTCGCCGCCACGATCCCCAAGGCCAACCTGGCGAAGGTGAAGGGGCTCTGATCGTCGGACCGCCTTCGCCGTTCGCCGTCCAGCCGGTCGGCGGCCCGGACGACCTCGCGGCCGTGGCCGGGCTGTTCCGCGCTTATGCCGCCTCGCTGCCCGTCGATCTCGGCTATCAGGATTTCGCGGCCGAGCTGGCGGCGCTGCCGGGCAAGTATGCCCCGCCTCAGGGCGCGCTGCTGCTCGCGCGGACGCCGGCCGGCGAGGCCCTGGGCTGCGTCGCCCTGCGGCCGCTGGAGACCGCCGGGGTGTGCGAGATGAAGCGCCTGTTCCTGCGGCCGGCCGCCCGGGGCCTGGGCGTCGGCCGCGGCCTCGCCGAAGCGATCGTGGCCCAGGCGCGTGCGTTGGGCTATCGCGAGATCCGCCTCGACACCCTGCCCAGCATGACCACCGCCGTGGCCCTCTACGAGGCCCTGGGCTTTGTCCGCACCGGCGCCTACTACGCCCCGACCCCGCCGGGTACGATCTTCATGGCGCTGGAGCTGTAGGCGCGGCCGGGGCGCGGCTCAGTGGATGTCGCTCATCCACACGCGAAGGGCCCGCAGGAACGGCAGGGCCTCGCGGAATTCCTTCTGGGTGAAGCCGTCGCGCAGGCGCTCCACCTTGGGCCGGATCGCCGCCATGGCGCGGCCATAGGCCTCCCGACCGCCCGGCGTCAGGCTCACCCGCTTCTTGCGCCGGTCGGCGCCGCACACCTCCACGCCAACCAGGCCCGTGGCCTCCAGCCGCTGCAGCGTGTTGGTGATGGCGCCCGGCGTCATGCGCAGGGCGGTGGCGATGGCGTTCGGCGCAAGGTCCTCGCCGCGCCGGGCGATGAGGTTCAGCACCTCGTACTGGGGGTAGGTGAGGCCCACCGGCAGCGCGCGGGTGATGGCCATGCGCACATGGTGTTCGATGAGGCTGATCTCGTCGAAGACCTGGACCTCCGGGTGTTCCTCGATCACTGCGGCCATGGAGCCTCCCTGCGAATCCCGGCAGGTGAAGCGATATCATTCAATCTTGAACGTTCAAGATTGAAATTTAGACCGCGCCGTCGCGCGCCTGCACCAGGCCCTTGCGGGCGAGCGCATCGGCCCGCTCGTTGAGCTCGTGTCCGGCGTGCCCCTTCACCCATCGCCAGCTCACGTCGTGACGCGACCGGGCTTCGTCAAGGCGCCGCCACAGGTCGTCGTTCTTCACGGGCTTGCCGTCGGCGGTGCGCCAGCCGCGGCGCTTCCAGGAATGGATCCATTCGTGGATGCCCTTCTGGACGTACTGGCTGTCGGTGTGCAGCTCCACCTTGCAGGGCTTCTTGAGCGTTTCCAGCGCCTGGATCGCGGCCATCAGCTCCATGCGGTTGTTGGTGGTCCCCGGCTCGCCGCCGCAGATTTCCTTCTGTGTCTCCCCGTGGATGAGGATCGCGCCCCAGCCGCCCGGCCCCGGGTTCCCGGAACACGCGCCGTCGGTGAAGATCATCACGTGCGGGATCAAGCCGCCGCCCCGAACAGCACCAGGTCCGGCGAGGCGCGGTGGATGGCGAGCTTGCGCTCGTATTCCAGCGGGTCCTTGGGCTTCACCAGGGCGCCGGCGGGGGTCGCCCCCCAGTCGTGCAGCCGGGTCAGGAAGAACCGCATCGCCGCGCCGTGCGCCAGCACCGGCAGCGCCGCGCGCTCCGCGCCGGACAGCGGCCGCACGCTCTCGTAGCCCGCCACCAGCGCCCGGGCCGCGGTGATGTTGAAGCTGCCGTCGGGCTCGAAGCACCAGGCGTTCAGCGCCACCGCGACGTCGTAGGCCAGGGCGTCCGTGCAGGCGAAGTAGAAGTCGAAGGCGGCCGCGAACTTGCCGCCCTGGAAGAAGACGTTGTCCGGGAAATAGTCCGCGTGGATCACGCCCTCCGGGAGGCCCTTTGGCCAGGCCGCCCCCAGGTGGTCGAGGTCCCGGCCGATCACCGCGGCGAGGCCGGGCTTCAAGGCGTCGGCCTGGGCCTGCAGCCCGGCGAACATCGGCGCCCAGTGCGGCTGCCCCAGGTCGTTCTCCCGCCGCATGGGAAAGCCGGCGCCGGCCAGGTGCAGCTGCGCCAGGCTCATGCCGGCCTCGCGGCAGTGGGCCACGCCCGGACGGCGCACCGACAGACCGCTCAGGAAGCTCACCAGGGCGCAGGGCTTGCCGCGCACCCGCTTCAGGATCTCGCCCCGGCGATCGGCGATCGGCGTGGCGCTCGGAAAGCCGTGCTCCCCCAGCCAGCGCATCAGGCCCAGGAAGAACGGCAGGTCTTCCTCCCGCACCCGCTTTTCATAGACGGTCAGGAAATAGCGCCCGGTCTCGGTCTCGAGCAGGAAGTTGGAGTTCTCCACGCCCTCGGCGATGCCCTTGAACGACAGCGGCGCGCCCAGGTCGAAGTCGGCCAGGAGGGCGGCCAGCTCGTCGTCGGTGATGTCGGTGTAGACCGCCATGGGCGCCCAGTGCGGTACGTCGGCGAGACGGTCAACCCTCCCGGCGAGTTGTGCTAGAACCGAAAGGCTCTTGGGAGGACTTCCATGATTGCGCTGAAGGTCGAGAAGGTCGGCGACCGCGTGGCGGTCGTGCTCACGGAGGAGGCCCAGCAGGCGCTGCACCTGAGCGTCGGCGACACCCTGTGCCTGGAGCCCTCGGGCGACGGCGCCTTCAACGCCCTCACCCGCGAAGGCTGGGTGGACGATCCCCACGCCCGCGGCCGCGCCTTCCTGCGCCGCTACAACAAGAGCTTCACCCAGCTGGAGGGGTGAGGCGCCCTTCCAGGCCGATCGCCTAAGCCACCGCCCGCGGCAGCTTGAAGGTCACGGTCTCGCGGGCGGCGTCGGACTCCTCGACGGTCACCTCGAAGCGCTCAGCGAGGCGGGCGATCACGCCCTGCACCAGCACCTCCGGCGCAGAAGCCCCCGCCGTGACGCCGATCGTACGCACGCCCGCCACCCAGGCCCAGTCCAGCCCGTCGGCGTCGTCGATCAGGTAGGCCCGCGCTCCGGACCTGCGGCCCACCTCCGCGAGGCGCACGGAGTTCGAGGAATTGGCGCTGCCCAGCACCAGCAGCACCTCGGCCCGCGCCGCCGCGGCCTTCACCGCGTCCTGGCGATTGGTGGTGGCGTAGCAGATGTCTTCCTTGTGCGGCGCGGCGATGGCCGGGAACCGCTGGCGCAGGGCGGCCACGATCTCGGCCGTGTCGTCGACCGACAGGGTCGTCTGGGTGACGAAGGCGACGTTGGCGGGGTCGCGCGGGGCGAAGGCGCGCGCGTCCTCCACCGTCTCGATCAGCGCCACCGCGCCGTCCGGCAGCTGGCCCATGGTGCCCACCACCTCGGGGTGGCCGGCGTGGCCGATGAGCACGATCTCCCGGCCGGCCTCGAAATGGCGTTGGGCCTCCACGTGCACCTTGGAGACCAGCGGACAGGTGGCGTCCAGGTAGAGCATCTGGCGTGACTTGGCCTCCGCGGGGACCGACTTCGGCACCCCGTGGGCGGAGAACACCACCGGCCGGTCGGCGGGCGCCTCGGCCAGCTCCTCCACGAACACCGCCCCCAGCGCCTTCAGCCGGTCGACGACGTGGCGGTTGTGGACGATCTCGTGGCGCACATAGACGGGGGCGCCATACTTGGCGATCGCCCGCTCGACGATCTGGATCGCCCGGTCCACCCCGGCGCAGAAGCCGCGCGGGCTGGCGAGCAGGACGGTGAGCGGCGGCCGGGACGACATTCGCCGGAACCTAAGCGCCCGCAGCCAGAAGGGAACCCGCAAAGCAGCAATAATCTGTGCAGATGCCGCGAAGCGGCGGCGTCCCACTGGAGAACCACGGACCATCACGGACGGACAGGCCGCGAGTCCGTGCTGGTCCGTGATGGTCCGTGGTGAAAACAGGAAGCCTCCGCCGGCGCGAAGGCTCGTGGGGACCTCCGTCACGGTTCAGCGGCCACGCGCCGCGTGGTGCAATCGTCGGGCCGCGTTGCGGCCGCATTCCTCAGGCTGTACTAGGCACAAGACCCCGCGACGTCCTCGCGGCCCTTCCAGTTGGACGCCTTTCCATGCGCCGCCAGATGCTCCTCGCCGCCGCCCTGTTGGCGGCCGTGACCTGCGTTCCCACCTTCTCGCACGCCCAGATCGGCGGCGGGGGCGGCGGCGCGGACCAGCAGAAGAAGGACGAGGAAGACGCCGCCAAGCGCAAGAAGCGCCAGGAGGAGTGGGGCGACAACCAGGCGCCGCTGCCGCAGCTGCGCAACGCCGGCCCCTGCCCCTTCGTGAAGACGCTGTACGACGCGGCCCGCTATGTGGAGTTCAAGGACAACCGGGAAGCCTCGGCCAATGTCGGCTACACCGGCGAGATCCAGGGCGTCTCCGCCGGCTGCCAGTACAAGGACGACCAGCCGATCCAGGTGACCATGCAGGTCCTGTTCGAGCTGGGCCGCGGGCCGACGTCGGCTGGCCGCGAGAAGACCTTCCGCTACTGGATCGCCGTGACCGACCGCAACAAGATGGTGCTGGCCAAGGAGAGCTTCGACCTGCCGGTGAAGTTCCCGGAGGGCAAGGACCGGGTCTACCTGACCGAGAACATCGACAAGATCGTGATCCCCCGCGCATCGGTGGCCACGTCGGGCTCGAACTTCGAGGTGCTTGTGGGCTTCGAGGTGACGCCGCAGATGGCGGAGTTCAACCGCGCCGGTAAGCGCTTCCGCCTCAACGTCGGCCAGACCGCGAGCAACGCGCCGAACCCATGAGCGATCTGAAACGGGCGCTGGGCGAGGCGGTCGAAGCCGCCTTCGCCGCCGTCGGCGCGCCTCCCGAACTGGGCCGGGTGACGCCCTCGGACCGGCCTGACCTGGCCGATTTCCAGTCCAACGGCGCCCTGGCCGCCGCCAAGCGCCTGGGCAAGAACCCCCGCGAGATCGCCGCGGCCGTGGTCGAAGCCTTGGCCGGCGACCCGCGGCTGAGCGCGGTCGAGATCGCCGGGCCGGGGTTCATCAACCTAAAGGTGGCGGATGCGACGCTGGCGAGCCGCGCCGACGAGGTGGCCGACGATCCGCGGGCGGGCGCCGAGACGGTGGCCCAGCCGCGGCGGGTCATCGTCGACTACGGCGGCCCCAACGTGGCCAAGCCCATGCACGTGGGCCACCTGCGCGCCTCGATCATCGGCGAGAGCGTCAAACGCATCTATCGCTTCCGCGGGGACACCGTGGCCGGCGACGCCCACTTCGGCGACTGGGGCTACCAGATGGGCCTCCTGATCGGCGCGGTCATGGACGAGGACGCCGAGATCGCCGCCGAGGTGGAGGCGCTGAACGCCGCCGGCGGCGTGGACGATCCGATCCCGGCGGCCTTCGCCAAGGTCACGCTGGCCGACCTCGACCGGCTCTATCCGCTGGCCGCCGCCAAGGGCAAGGAAGACCCCGCCTACCGCGACCGCGCCCGCAAGCTCACGGCCGACCTGCAGGGCCACAGGGCCGGCTGCTACATCCTGTGGCGGCAGTTCCGGGCGGTGACCCAGGTGGCGCTGGAGCGCGACTTCCACGCCCTGGGCGTCGACTTCGACTGGTGGAAGGGCGAAAGCGACGTCGACCAGCTGATCGAGCCGATGGTGGCCGAACTCGACGCCAAGGGCCTCCTGGTCGACGACCAGGGCGCGCGAATCATCCGGGTGGCGCGCGAGGGCGACAAGCGCGAGTTGCCGCCGCTGCTGGTGGTCTCGTCCGAAGGCTCGGCGATGTACGGCACCACCGACCTGGCCACGATCCTGGACCGCAAGCAGGTCTTCGATCCCGACCTTGTCATCTACTGCGTGGACCAGCGCCAGGCGGACCACTTCGAGATCGTCTTCCGCGCCGCCTACCTCGCCGGCTATGCCCACGAGGGCCAGCTGGAGCACATCGGCTTCGGCACCATGAACGGGACCGACGGCAAGCCCTTCAAGACCCGCGAAGGCGGGGTCCTGAAGCTGAACGACCTCATCGAGATGGCCCGGGCCAAGGCCCGCGAGCGGCTGCACGAGGCCGGGCTCGGCGAGGACCTGCCCGAGGCGGAGTTCGAGGACATCGCCGGCAAGGTCGCGGTCGCGGCGCTGAAGTTCGCCGATCTCTCCAACTTCCGCGGCACCTCCTACGTCTTCGATCTGGACCGGTTCACCAGCTTCGAGGGCCGCACCGGCCCCTACCTGCTGTACCAGGCCGTCCGGGTGAAGAGCCTGCTGCGCCGGGCCGAGGGCGAAGGCGCGACGGCCGGCCCCGTGATCGTGGCGGAGAGCGCCGAGCGCGACCTGGTGCTGACCCTGGACGCCTTCGATGCGGCGCTGACCGAGGCCTACGACAAGAAGGCCCCCAACGCCCTGGCCGAGCACGCCTATCGCCTGAGCCAGGCCTTCTCCAAGTTCTACGCCGCCTGCCCGATCCTGCAGGCCGAGCCGGCGATCCGGGCCTCGCGCCTCACCCTGGCCGGCGCGACCCTGCGGCAGCTGGAGCTGGCGCTCGACCTGCTGGGCATCAGCGTCCCCGAGCGCATGTAAGGCGGGCCAAGCTTAGCCCTAGGTCAGCCGCGGTTCATTCGCCTCGCGCCAGGCTCCCGTTCGTCGGGGTTTGCGGAGGTAGCGTATGAAAGTCCCGATCCTTGTGTGCACGGCCGCGGCGGCCCTCATGGCCTCATCGGGCGCGGCCCAGGCCTGCCGGCCGCACCACCACCGCGCGGTCTATTACGGCGAGTACCGCCATCCCTACGCGCGCCGCGTCGTCTATGTCCGAGAGCGCGTCTGGCGGCCCGCCCCTCGTCGCGTGGTCTATGTCTCGCCCGAGCCGGTGCGCGTCTATCGGTACGCCTCGTACGCGCCACGGGTGGTGGCCTACGACGACGACGACGCCGGCTATGGCTATGGCTACGGCGCCCGCTACGTGACGGTCCGCAGCGACGGCTGGCGACACGAACGGTACGAGCGCCGCTGCCACCACCGCCACTGGGACGACTAGAGCCTGTCCCGCTTTGATGGAACCATCAAAGCGGGAGGAACAGGCTCGCCACTTTTGGTCGACGAGCACGATTCAGGCACTTGTCGACTCCGACAAAAGTCATCGTGCTCTAGCGGCGCCGTCGGCTGTCAGCCCTCCGGCTTGCCCAGTTCCCGCCAGCTTCGCTCTTCCAGCTTGACGTCGAACTTCTTGGCCGCGGCCCGGATACGCTTCCAGGCCTCGTCGCGCTCCGCGTCGGTGACGCCCTCCACCTGGTCGAAGCGGGCGACGGCGTTGCGGACGTGGCTGGCGTCCTCCAGCGGCTCCTTGCGCTGTTTGGGGAAGGCGAATTGCCGGTCGCTCAGGTGGTCGCGGTCGGCTTCGTCGAGCCTGCTCATGATCAGGCCTCCGCTGCGCCGCCGCGATGCCGGCGGCGCGCCTGGAACGTGCAGGGCGGTCGCTGGGCTCCCTGCACGCCCATGCCCCGTTGACTCGCGCCCCGGCCTCCACGACAACCCCTCCAACTCTCGCGGGAGAGGCCGGGCCATCGCGTCCGGCGCCGAAGGCGCAACCGCCCCGGAAACGCTCAGGCAAAAGGACCGCGACGGGCTGATGAACGCTGGAAAGTTCCCTCCCTAGCCTTGGCGATGGAGGGGCGCCGAAGGAGCAGGGGATCGCCAGGCAAGCGGCGGTCCGAAATCTCTCAGGCTCTAGGGACAGCGGGGGCGTGCGAGGCCAGGGTCCTATCCCGCGAGGGATGATCGCCCGGGCGCGCGCCGGATCGTCAGCTCAGGGTCGCCCAACTTGTCCGAGACCGCCCTCAAGACCACCCCGCTCACCGAGGCGCACGTCGCGCTCGGGGCCCGCATGGTGCCGTTCGCCGGCTATTCCATGCCGGTGCAGTACCCGATGGGGGTGATGGCCGAGCACCTGTGGACCCGCGAGCATTGCGGGATCTTCGACGTCTCCCACATGGGCCAGGCCCGCCTCACCGGCGTCTCGCCGCTCTCGGCCTTCGAGGAGGTGGTCCCCGGCGACTACATCGGGCTGAAGGCGGGCAAGCAGAAGTATTCCGTGCTGCTGAACCGCCAGGGCGGGATCATCGACGACCTGATGGCGGGGCGGCCGACCTCCGCCGACGGGACGCCCGACGATGGCCTGTTCGTGGTGGTCAACGGCGCCTGCAAGGACAACGACTTCAAGGTGATCGACGACGAACTGGCCGGCCAGGTGGAGAGCCGTCGGCTGGAGGACCGCGCCCTGATCGCCGTCCAGGGTCCGGAAGCCGCAGCGGTGGTCAACGGCCTGGTCCCCGAGACCACGTCCATGGTGTTCATGGACATCCGCTCGCTGAAGGGCCTCGAGACCGACCTGATCGTCTCGCGGTCCGGCTACACCGGCGAGGACGGCTACGAGATCTCCGTACCGGCCGGCGAGGCCGCGCGGGTCTGGACCCTGCTGCTGGCCGATGAGCGTGTGCGGCCGATCGGGCTGGGCGCGCGCGATTCGCTGCGCCTGGAGGCCGGCCTGCCGCTCTATGGCCACGACCTGGACGAGACCGTCTCGCCGGTGGAGGCGGGCCTCACCTTCGCCATCAACAAGAACCGCCGCGAACAGCGCGACTTCCCCGGCGCGGCCCGGATCGTCAAGGAGCTGGCCGAGGGGCCGGCGCGGACGAAGGTTTGCCTGCGCGTGCTGGAAGGCGCCCCGGCCCGCGAGGGCGCCGAGGTGGCTGACGAGGCGGGAGCCGTGATCGGCGTCGTGACGTCCGGCGGCTATTCCCCCTGCCTCAAGGCCGGCATCGCCCTCGCCTTCGTGCCGCCCGCCTTCAAGGCCGAGGGGACGAAGCTGAAAGTCATCGTCCGCGGCAAGGCCCAGGCCTGCGAGGTCGTGGCCTCGCCGTTCGTCCCCCATCGCTACGTTCGCAAAGTCTAGGAGAGAGACCGATGCGCTTCACCAAGGATCACGAGTGGGTCGAGCTGGAGGGCGATGTCGCCACCATCGGCGTCACCGCCCACGCCGCCGAGCAGCTGGGCGACGTGGTGTTCGTCGAGACTCCGGAGGTGGGCAAGACGGTGAAGGCCGGCGACGCCTTCGCCGTGGTCGAGAGCGTCAAGGCGGCCTCCGACGTCTACGCCCCGCTGTCCGGCGAGGTGGTCGAGGCCAACGCCGTGCTGGGCGACGCCCCCGAGACCGTCAACGCCGACCCGGAGCGCGGCGGCTGGTTCGCCAAGCTGAAGGTCGCCAATCCTGCCGAGTACGAGGCGCTGATGGATCGCGCTGCGTACGAAGCCTTCCTGCAGACGCAGTAGGTCGTGAGCTTCGACGTCTTTCTGATTTCGTCCAGCGCCTCGCCGAGCGGCGCGGAGGCGGACATGGCCCTGGATCGGGCGCTTGCGCTTTGCGGGGCACGGCGCGGCGCGACCGCCGACGCCGATATCGTGTTGCCTAGCGGTGACGATGTCGAATTCTTTGGCGCAGGGCCGGGCGAGGTCGGGGGAATGTTCGCTCTGCGCAGCCTCGACCAGGAGCTGGCCAACCTGATCTTCGAAGTCGCTGACGCGACGCGCTGCCTGGTCATCTTCCCAGGTGATGAACCGGCCTTCTTGCGCACGCCGGGACATGAGGGGGTGGCGCTCGACCCGGATGCTCCCGAGATCGTCGAGGTCGAAGACGCCGCCGCCCTGTTCCGGCGCTTGCACGGTCCTGCCGAGAGCTGGGCCGACTATGCCGGCAGCGTGACCGGGGCGCCTCCGCCCGACGCTCCGGAGGCGACCAACAGCGATCCCACGCTTCTCGACCGGTTCTTCAAGCGGTCGAACAAGAAAGACTGACCCGATGCGATACCTCCCCCTCACGCCCGATGATCGCGCCCAGATGCTGGGGGTGATCGGTGCGCCGGATATCGACGCCCTGTTCGCGCACGTGCCGGCCGCCGCGCGCCGCCGCGAGCTGTTCGACCTGCCGCTGCATGCGGGCGAGATGGAGGTGGAGCGGGAGCTGGCGGGCCTGGCCGCCCTGAACCGCGCCGCCGGCGCCGGACCCTTCTTCTGCGGGGCGGGGGCGTATCGCCACCACGTGCCGGCCACCGTCGACCACGTGATCCAGCGCTCGGAATTCCTGACCAGCTACACGCCGTACCAGCCCGAGATCGCCCAGGGCACGCTGCAGGTGCTGTTCGAATTCCAGACCCAGGTCGCCGCGCTCACCGGCCTCGATGTGGCCAACGCCTCCATGTACGACGGCTCCAGCGCCTGCGCGGAAGCCGTGATGATGGCCCAGCGCGTCACGCGCCGGGAGAAGGCCATCCTCTCCGGTGGGGTGCACCCGCACTATGCCGCCGTCACCCAGACCATCGCTCACGCCGAGGGCATGGAGATCGTGCGCCAGCCCGCGGCCATCGACGCCGAGGCCGCCGTGATCGCCGCGATCGACGCGGAGACCGCCTGCGTGGTGGTCCAGACGCCCAACGTCTTCGGCGTGGTCACCGACGTGAGCCGGATCGCCGAGGCCGCGCACGCCGCCGGCGCGCTGCTGATCGTGGTGACGACCGAGGCCGTCTCCTTTGGCCTGCTGAAGTCCCCGGGCCAGATGGGCGCCGACATCGCCGTGGCCGAGGGCCAGTCGATCGGCAACGCCCTGAACTATGGCGGCCCCTACGTAGGGCTCTTCGCCTGCCGCGAGAAGTTCGTGCGCCAGATGCCCGGCCGGCTGTGCGGCGAGACGGTCGATGCGGAGGGCCGGCGCGGCTACGTCCTGACCCTGTCGACGCGCGAGCAGCACATTCGCCGCGACAAGGCCACGTCCAACATCTGCACCAACTCCGGCCTCTGCGCCCTGGCGTTCACGATCCACATGACGCTGCTGGGCGGCGCCGGGCTGCAGCAGCTGGCGCGGCTCAACCATAGCCGGGCGCGAGAGCTGAAGGCGGCGGTCGAAGGTGCGGGGCTGCAGGTGCTGACGCCGCGGTTCTTCAACGAGATCGCGGTGCGGACGAAGGGGCCCGCCACGGCCCTGGTCGAGAAGCTGGCGGGCGAGGGCATCCTCGCCGGCGTGCCCTACGCCCGGCTCGACCCCCACGCCGGGCTGGACGACGTGCTGCTGGTCGCGGCCACCGAAACCACCACCTCCGACGACATCGCGGCCCTAGCCGCGGCCCTGAACGCAGGCTGATGACCATGCAGACCATCGGACGCCCGACCCGCCCCGACAGCGACGCCGCCGCCGGCGGCTTCGCCTCCCTGACTGGCGGCCGCGGCCTGGTCCAGAGCGAGCCGCTGATCTTCGAACTGGGCGGCTGGAACAAGACCGGTGTCGACCTCGAGCCGCCCGCGCAGGACGCGGCCGACCTCGACGGGCTGACCCGGGACGAGCTGGCGCTGCCCGGCCTCTCCGAGCCCGAGACGATGCGCCACTATGTGCGCCTGTCGCAGCTGAACCACGCCATCGACCTGGCGCTCTATCCGCTGGGCTCGTGCACGATGAAGCACAACCCGCGGCTCAACGAGAAGGCCGCGCGCATGGCCGGCTTTGCCGACCTTCACCCGCTGCAGCCGGTCTCCACCACCCAGGGCGCGCTCGCGCTAATGGACCGCCTGGCCCACTGGCTGAAGACCCTCACCGGCATGCCGGCGGTCGCGCTGTCGCCCAAGGCCGGCGCCCACGGCGAGCTCTGCGGCCTGCTCTGCATCAAGGCCGCCCACGAGGCCGCCGGCCAGGGCCACCGCAAGGTCGTCCTGGTCCCCACCTCGGCCCACGGCACCAATCCGGCCACCGCGGCCTTCGTCGGCTACACCGTCACCGAGATCGCCCAGACCGCCGACGGGCGGGTCGACCTCGCGGACCTGGAGGCCAAGCTCGGCCCCGACGTGGCCGCGATCATGGTCACCAACCCCAACACCTGTGGGCTCTTCGAGCGCGACATCGTCGAGATCAGCCGGCTCACCCATGCGGCCGGCGCCTACTTCTATTGCGACGGCGCCAATTTCAACGCCATCGTCGGGCGCGTGAAGCCGGGCGATCTCGGCGTCGACGCCATGCACATCAACCTGCACAAGACCTTCTCCACGCCGCACGGCGGCGGCGGGCCCGGCGCAGGTCCGGTGGTGTTGTCGCAGGCCCTGGCGCCCTTTGCGCCGGCGCCCTGGCTGGTCAGCGGGCCGGAGGGCCTGGCGCTGGTGGAGGAAGCCCGTGGCGAAGCGGCCCAGGCGTTCGGCCGGATGTGCGCCTTCCAGGGCCAGATGGGCATGTTCGTACGCGCCTACGCCTATATGCGCAGCCACGGCGCCGACGGCCTGCGCCAGGTGGCCGAGGACGCGGTGCTCAACGCCAACTACATCAAGGCGCGGCTTTCCGACGTGATGAGCCCGGCCTTCCCCGAGGGGCCGTGCATGCACGAGGCCCTGTTCGACGACGCCTGGCTGGAGGGTACGGGAGTCACCACCCTCGATTTCGCCAAGGCGATGATCGACGAGGGCTTCCACCCGATGACCATGTACTTCCCGCTCGTGGTGCATGGCGCGATGCTGATCGAGCCGACGGAGACGGAGTCCCGGCGCGAACTGGACCGGTTCTGCGAGGCCCTGCGTGCTTTGGCCGCAACGGCCAAGCTTGGGGAGGTCGAACGGTTCAAGGGCGCCCCCTTCCTCGCCCCCCTCCGCCGCCTTGACGAGACCCTGGCGGCGCGGAAGCCGAAACTGGCGTGGCGCCCAGAACCCGGCACTGTGGCGCCGGCGCCATTAGCGGCCGAATAGGCGCGCGTTAGGAAAATTTAACGCGGCTGCGCCTTTACGATCTCTGCGGACGTACGCATATCAGGTGCGTGATCGGTGGGACCTCCCCGCCCCGCCGCGCGCCCCCCAGGACTAATCTAAGTGTCTTTCGCCATGCCCTCTTTGCGCGTCTATCGCGCCACGGACGATCTCGCGCGCGAGATCGCGGGCCGCGTCGTGCGGTTCGGCCTGCTGATCATCGGCGGGCTGATCATGCTCGTGGGTCTGGGCCTGGCCTTCCTGCCGGGGCACCTGGGCCTGCCGCTGCTGGTGGTCGGGCTGATGATCGTGCTGCGCAACTCCTTCAAGGCGCGGCGCCAGTTCGTGCGCATGCAGCGCGCCCACCCGAAGATGGTCTTCCCGCTCCGCCGCCTGATGCGCCGCGACCCCGAGATCGTGCCGGTCTTCTGGCAGCAGACGCTGCGGGTGGAACGCGTGATCCTGAAGCGCCGCTGGCGGGTGCTGGGCAAGGCGCGCCGCCGCTGGCTGCGCCGTCGGCCGGCCGCGGCCTGAGCGGTCGGGCGACGCGGCAATAGTCCGCGCGCCGATCGATAGGTCCAAGAGCGCCGCAATCCGAGAGAGCTGAACTGAGAAGGCCGCTGTCAGGCCCGGTGTTGGTGCGGCCTATGTGTTCTTGTTTTGTTCTTTACAAATGAGCTGACCTCCCATATTCTCGCCTTGGTGGTGATCGGGACGCGCTCCCGGCAGGGACGAGGGGCTGCACGGGTGTGGGATCCACGACACGAACTCCTGGAGGCCAAAGGGCAGGGTTACGCATCACTCTTCGGCACGCGCTTCGGCCACTTGGTCATGGGGTCGATTGAAGGACAGGCAGACCGACAACGTAATGTCGCTCGGGGTCGACCGATCGAGTGGCATGTCGCCGAGCGACCAGCCAGCGACGCGATACGGGAAAACATCTGGAAGTCCGTCCCTGATGTCCTGTTTGATCCGCCGAGGTGGTGATGGCGCCAGCAGATCTGGATGTCGAATTCCACCTGAGCCTCGGTCGGAAGATCGCGGTCGGCTGGAATGGCAATCGCCCGCAATCCGCCGAGGACATCGCCGGTCGCCTCAAGGCGATGGTGGAATGGCTGACCGCGATGCGAGTGCTTAAGACGTCGGTCTGGCCCCTCTTCGACCGCGTGCCACGGGCGAGCGACCCCACGGTCGCTTTGCTCCCCACCGCCGATCTGGCGCAGCTTATTGACCGCAAGGCGAGGTTCGATCCTCCACCGTTGCCTCGGCCCGTCGGCCCTACGGGCTATCATTTCGTGGTGGCCTCGAACGAGCTTCCCCGCGAGCCCACGCGCGCCAGCATCTGGTTGAAGGTGGGCATGAGCCGTCCCAGCGATGAGAATACCGTCTTGCTCAACCTTCACGGTCGCCATCCGCTCTGGGCCGATGAGGCCGGCTGCCGCGAAGCATTGCGGTTCCTGATCGCGCTTTGGGGTGCGGAATGGGGCTTGATTGGGAGCGCTCTGCGGTCGGAGTTCAGCGGAGGCGACAGGCCCCCGCCCAGCTACGCCTTGGGGGATTTCGTCTGGATGAATTGGGCAAGACCCGGGGTGAGGCGCCAATGGAAGGCCGGGTTCTGGACCCCGCCTGCGCCCGCGGACGCCGTCGAGCCGTGGCTCAATGGACAGCTGTCGGTCTGGTCGGACGGGGCTGTTTCGAACGTTCCGGGGGCCGGCGACGTGCAACGCCAGCCGCCGAGATCCGACGGCTAGCACGATCACGTTTGTCGGAATCGACAAAGTCTGACTCGTGCTCGTCGATCTAAAATGCCGAGCCCGTTCTTCCCGTTTTGATGTTCGAGCAGACGGGACAGGCTCTAGCGGATCGCAGATCTAAGCTTGCCAGCGCGCCGCGGGCCGTTGCGGGAGTCGAAGAGGCCCACGGACACCCGCCTCGCCGGTCGGCGCCGGATCCCAGCCTCCCCAGGCGGAGGGATCCTTGCGGTTTCGATCGGAGAGGGGACGGGGGTCCGTGGGCCGGTCGACGGCGCCGGCGTTCCCCAACGCCTGCGCCTGACCATTGACGCCGCCCGCGAGCCCGGGGGCGGCGCCGATCTTGAGGACTACTGCAGCTTGCCCGCCAGCTGGCCGATGGCCTGATCGATCAGCGGGTCGGACTTGGCGCCGGCCAGGCGCTGGACCAGCACCTGTTCGGCCATCTGGGCCGCGAGTTCGGCGGCGGCCGCGCGGACCTCGGCTTCGGCCTGAGCCTCGGCCTGGGCGATCTTGCGCTCAGCCATCAGGCCGCGGCGCTCCAGCTGTTCGGCCAGCTTCACCTGGGCCTCGGCCTGCAGGCGCTGGGCCTCGTCCTTGGCGTTGGCCAGCATCTCGGCGGCCAGCTTCTCGGAGGCGTCCTTCTGCGACTTCACCTGGGCCAGCAGGGCTTCAGCCTCCCGGCGCAGGGCCGCGGCCTCGTCCAGCTGGGCCTGCACCTTGGCGCCGGCGTCGCCCAGGGCCTTCCAGGCGAACCTGTGGACTCCGGCCATCACCAGGATGCCCAGGAAGACCACGAAGGCGGCGCCCACCCAGAAGTGGGCGTCCAACAACAGTTCCATCGCTTATCCCTTCGCCGCCGCGGAGAGCTCCGCCGCGGACGCCGTCTTGCCGGTCAGCTTGGTGACGATCGCCTGGGCCGTGTCGGCGGCGATGCCGGCGACATTGGCCATGGCGGCCTCGCGGGCCTTGGCGATACGCGCCTCGGCCTCGGCGCCGGTGGCGGCCAGCTTGGCCTCCTCCTGCGCCAGGCGGGCGGCGATCTCGGCCTGGGCTTTCGCCCGGGCCTCGGCCGCCACCTTCTGAGCCCCGGCGCGGGCCTTGGCGGCCTCGACCGCTGCGGCCTGGGCCTGGGCGTCGGCCTCGTCCTTCATCCGGCGCGCATCGGCGATGTCGCCCGCGATCTTGCCTTCACGCGCCTCGATCGTCCCGCCCACCTTCGGAACGGCGAAGAAGCGCATGAACGCCATCACGCCGAAGAAGATGATCAGGAACCAGGCGATCTGGCCTGGCCACCAGTGGAAGTCGAACTGCGGCAGGCCTCCCGAGGCGCCCTCGGCGGCAGTGCCAGCTTGGGTCTCGGCCGCCATCGGTGGATTACGCGCCGGCGCCGAACAGGATGATCAGCGACACCACGAAGGCGAACAGGCCCATGGTTTCGGTCAGGGCCATGCCGAGGAACAGCATGGTCTGCTGGCTGGCGGCCGCCGACGGGTTGCGGATGGCGGCTTGCAGGTAGTTGCCGAACAGCACGCCGAGACCGACACCGGCCCCGATCATACCGGAGGTGGCGAGACCCGCGCCGATCAGCTTGGCGGCATGAGCGTCCATTGGAATTAGTCCTCTCTGGAAATCTAGGTTGGGTTAGTGGCCGTGACCGAAGTTCACGACCTCGTTGAGGTACACCGTGGCCAGGGCCACGAAGACGAAGGCCTGCAGCACCGCCACCACCAGCTCGAGGCCGGAGAGGGCCACGATCATGCCGAAGGAGAGCGCGCTGGGGACGATGGCGAGCGAGGCGATGCCGCCGGTCAGGGCCATGAGGCCCAGGGCCACCACGAAGGAGCCGAACAGGTTCATCACCACGTGGCCGCCCAGCATGTTGCCGAACAGTCGCATGGCCAGGGTGATCGGCCGCACGAAGTAGGAGATCATCTCGATCGGGGCCATCAGGGTGGCGCCGATGACGCCCATGCCCGAGGGGAAGAACAGGCCGAGGAACTTCGGCCCGTGCTTGATGAAGCCCAGGAAGAAGATGCTGAAGAAGGTGAGCACGGCCAGGGTGGCGGTGATCGCCAGCTGCGAGGTGACCGTGAAGCTCCAGGTCTGGCCGAACAGGTGGCCGAACGAGAGCAGCACGCCCATCAGGTTCAGCACCAGGATCACGCTGAACAGCGTGAAGAGATAGGGGATATAGGGCCGCCCGTGCGGGCCGATGATCGGCGTCACCAGCACCCGGTCGACGATATTATAGAGGCTCTCGGCCAGGGCCTGGCCCCGGTTCGGCACGATCTGGCCACGCGCGGTCAGGGCGAAGAACGCCATGAGGATAATGGCGCCGGCGATCATGCTGGCCACTGAGTTGGTGATCGACATGTCGAAATGGACGCCGCCCAGGTCGAAGGACGGCCCCGGAATCCACTTGTGGATCAGGAACTGCTCCATCGGTTCGATGGGAGGCGCCTTGGCCATCTGGTCCTCTAGTCCTCGTCCTCGTTGCCGCGACTGCCGGGCGGGGGCCCGGCCTTCGCCGATTCTTCTTTTGTCGTCCGCGCCGCGGTTCGCACCGCGACGAAGATCGAAAGCCCGCTGCCGCCCAGGAGCCCGATGATCAGGCCCAACGGCGTCGTGCCGATGAAGCGATCGAACAGCCAGCCCAGGCCGGCTCCCATCAGCACCCCACCCACCACTTCACCGAGGAAGCGGTAACCCTGCGCCATGGCCCGGTGCGAGTCGCCGCTCGTCCGCCGGACCTGCGCCGCCTCAGCCGCAGCGAGCCGTTTGTCGAGGCTTTGGGCCTCGGCGTTCGGCTCGTTGTTCCGGCGCATTCGTGGGATGGCCTTGCGACCGCCACGTCGCCGCCACGGCGGGGGCTTCAGGTCGCGCGGAACCTATAGACCGTGCTGCGGCGCGTCAAGACAAGTCAGGTACCTCGTAACCGTTTGAATTTGCTTACGTTTACAGAGGCCGCGACAGTCCGCCCGCCCCTCGACGCCGCTATTGCGCAGCCATCGCCTCGGCTTGCCTAAGGTCAACCGAGACCAGTTGCGAGACCCCGCGCTCAGCCATGGTCACCCCGAACAGGCGGTCGGTGCGGGCCATGGTGACCGGGTTGTGGGTGATCACGATGAAGCGGGTCTCGGTGCGCCGGCACATCTCGTCCAGCAGGTTGCAGAAGCGGTCGACGTTGGCGTCGTCCAACGGCGCGTCCACCTCGTCCAGCACGCAGATCGGCGCCGGCTGGGCCAGGAAGACCGCGAAGATCAGGGCCGCGGCAGTCAGGGCCTGCTCCCCGCCGCTCATTAGGCTCATGGTGGCCATGCGCTTGCCGGGGGGGCAGGCGTAGATCTCCAGGCCCGCTTCCAGCGGGTCGTCCGATTCCACCAGTCGCAGCTCGGCCTGGCCGCCCTGGAACAGGGTGGCGAACAGGGCCTTGAAGTGCTCGTTGATCACGCCGAACGCGGCGGTCAGCCGCTCGCGCCCCTCCCCGTTCAGCTCGTCAATGCCCTGGCGCAGGCGCGCGATGGCCCCGGTCAGGTCGGCCCGCTCGACGTTCATGGTCTCCAGGCGCTGGGCGAGCTCGGTGGCCTCTTCCTCCGCCCGCAGGTTCACCGGCCCGATCGCCTCGCGCTGGCGCTCCAGGTTGAAGAGGTGGGCCTCGGTCCCTTCAGCGTCGGTGGGAATCGCCACCGCCTCGTCAGCGAGCTTGCGGGCCAGTTCCTCCGGCTCCATGCGCGCGGCCTCGCGGATGTTGGCGGAGACCTCGGTGAGCCGCTGGACCGCGGCCTCGGCGTGGGCGGAGAGGCTGGCGCGCACCTCGCGGGCCTCGCCGGCCGCCGCTTCGGCGGCGCGCAGGCCGCGCTCGGACTCGGCGCGCTCGTGCTCGCCCGCGGCCAGGGCGTCCGACGTCTTCTCCCGCCGCGCCTCGGCGACCGCCAGCTCGTCCAGCAGCGTGATCTTGCGCGCCTCCAGCGTGCTCGGCGCGTCGTGGGCGGCGTCCAGGGCGGCCTTGGCCTTGGCGCGGGCGGCGTCCAGCTGTTCGGCGCGCTTGGCGGCGCTCGCGGCGCGGCGGGTCCAATCCTCGTGTTCGCGGGTCAGGGCCTCCAGGCGGCGGGCGCGGCCGTCCCGCTCGCGGATCTCCATCTCATAGGCCGCGCGGGCGTGGGCGGCGGTGTCGCGGGCCGGCCCCGCCGCGGCGCGGGCGGCGGCCAGGCGCTCGGCCAGCTCGCGGTCGTCGCCGGCGTCGGCCTCGCCCAGCACGGCGGCCAGAGCCGCCTCATGCTCGGCAAGCTCGACCTCGAAGCGGCCGATCAGGTCGTCCAGCGACGCGGCGCGCGCTTCCTTGAGGGCCGCCTCGCGCTCGAAGCGCTCCAGGGCGGCGCGCGCCTGGACGGCCTTCTGCTCCAGGCCCGGGGGCTCGCGGCGCGCGGTCCGGAGCATCTCCTCCGCCTGGCGCAGGCGCGTGGCGGCGGCGTCGGCGGCGGTGCGGGCCGCCAGGGCCCGTGGCTCCAGGGCCTCGATCTCGGTCTCGAGCTCGGCGAGGCGGGTCTTCTGCTCCAGGCGCACGGCGGCCGGCTTCGGCGCCTCGGCCCGCGCGACGAAGCCGTCCCAGCGCCACAGGTCGCCCTCGCGCGACACCAGCCGGGCGCCGGGCGGCAGGGCCTTGGCCAGCCGGTCCCCGTCGGCGCGGTCCACCAGCGCGACGAAGGCGAGGCGCGCCGCCAGGGCCGCAGGCGCGCGCACCAGCGGCGCCAGGGGCTTCGCGCCCTCCGGCCAGACGGGCGGTTCGGCGTCGCGGCCGCCCCAGTGCGACGGCGCCGCGGCGTCCAGGGAGGCGTCCAGGTCGTCGCCCAGGGCGGCGGCCAGGGCGACCTCATAGCCGCGGTCGGGGGAGACGGAGTCGAGGGCCGGCGTGAAGCCGCCGCGCTTGGCCTGGGCGACCAGGCCCGCCAAGGCGCGCGCTTCGGCGGTCAGCCGCCCCAGCTGCTCGTCCAGCTTGCGGCGCGCCTCCCGGGTCCCTGCCTCGGCCTCGATGGCGCGGGTGCGCTCGTCCTCGGCGGCGTCCAGCGCGGCGCGGGCGGCGGTCAGGGCGGTCTCGGCGGCGGCCAGGTCGGCGCGGGCCTGGGCGGCCTGCGGATGGACGGCGGGGCCGAGCGCGGCGCGCTCCTGCTTGGCCTGGTCCAGGGCGCGGCGGGTGCGCGAGACGCGGGTCTGAGCCTCTTCCACCCGGGCGCGGGCCGCGCGGCGGTGGGCCTCCAGCGCGGCGGCTTCGGCGGCCAGGCGCTCGACCTCCGCGTCGGCGGCGGCGCGGGCGGCTTCGGCGGCGCGGGCGGCGGCCTCCAGTTCCGGCCCGCGCTCGGGCGCGGCGGCGATCTGCCCCTGCAGCGCCTCCAGGTCCTGGGCCAGGCGCGCCAGGGCCGCCTCGGCGTCCTCGCCGATGTGCGCCTCGCGGGCCCGGTCGGCGTCGATTCGCTCCAGGTCGCCGGTGAGGCGGGCCAGTTCGGCGGCGTGCGCCTCGGCCTCGCGGTCCAGCCGGTCCTTGTCGATGGCCAGCTTGTGCAGGATCGCGGCGGCCACGGTCTCGGCCTCGCGCAGGGGCTTCAGCGCCGCATCCGCCTCGGCGGCGCGGGTGGTCGCGGCCGCGGCGGCGCGCGCGGTCTCCTCCACCGCCCGGACGGCGGCGCTGGCCTCGGCCTGCAGGCGCTCGGCAGCCGACCTGGCCTCGGCCCACTTGGCGTAGAGCACCGCGCCTTGCAGCGCCCGGATCTCGGCGGAGAGCTTGCGGTAGCGCTCGGCGGCGCGGGCCTCGCGCTTCAGGCGGCCGAGGTTGGCCTCCAGCTCGCGGGCCACATCGTCCAGCCGCGTGAGGTTGGCGTCCGCCGCGCGCAGCCGCAGCTCCGCCTCGTGCCGGCGCGAATGCAGCCCGCTGACGCCGGCCGCCTCTTCCAGGATCAGCCGCCGGTTCTGCGGCTTGGCGGCGATCAGCTCGGAGATCTGCCCTTGGCGCACCAGGGCCGGCGAGCTCGCGCCTGTCGAGGCGTCGGCGAACAGCAGCTGCACGTCGCGCGCGCGCACCTCGCGGCCGTTGATCCGGTAGGTGGACCCGGCGCCCTTGTCGATCCGGCGCACCACCTCCAGGACCGGGTGGTCGTTGAACGCCGCCGGTGCGCGGCGCTCGGAATTGTCGATGGTGAGCGAGACCTCGGCGTGGCTGCGGCCCGGGCGGTTGGAGGCGCCGGCGAAGATGACGTCGTCCATGCCGCCGGCGCGCATGGCCTTGGCGGAATTGGCGCCCATCACCCAGCGGAGCGCCTCCAGCAGGTTCGACTTGCCGCAGCCGTTCGGCCCGACGATGCCCGTGAGTCCAGGCTCGATCCGGAACTCGGTCGGATCGACGAAGGACTTGAAGCCCGCGAGCCTGAGCCGCTGGAAGTGCACCGTGCTAGCGCCTCCCGGCTTTCTGCGCCTTGGCGACCGCGGCTTCGAGGTCGGCCAGCTCGGGCACGCTGGCGTTGGGCAGCTGCTCGCCGTTGACGAAGAACGTCGGCGTGCCGGTCACGTGGTCGGTCTCCACCGCGTACTGGATGCGTTTTTCCAGCGCGTCCTGCGCCTTCTCGTCGGTGAGGCAGGCGTTGAACTGGGCCTCGGTCAGGCCGTTGGCCTTGGCGATCTCCAGGAAGATCGGCTTGATCTGACCCGACTGCCACTTGGGCTGGCTGCGGAACACCTGATCGACGATGGCGAAGTAGTGGCTGCCGTCGCCGCAGCGGGCCATCAGGAAGCCCGCCGCCGCCACCTGGGGCGGGGCCGTCAGCAGCTCGCGGATCGTGTAGTAGACGCGCCCGGTGTCCACGTACTTGGCCCTGAAGGCCGGGAAGGTCGTCTCGTTGAAGTGGGCGCAGTGCGGGCAGGTCAGCGAAAGGTACTCGACGACGTGCACCGGCGCGGCCGGATTGCCGAGGCTCATGTCGCCGGGGGCGCTGGGCCAGGTCGACGCCTTGGCCGCGGCGGCGGGCTTGGCTTTCGCCGCCGGCGCAGCCTGGCCGGGCGCCGCCACCAGCAGTCCCGCGGCGAGGGCGGCGGCGGCCATCGAGAGGCGGGAAAGGCTCGGCATCAGGGCGTCCGCAAGATCTGAACGAAGGATTAAAGCCCGATTCCCGCCTCGGCGCACAAACCGCGCGGTAGAACCGGGTCCGCACCGGCCATGCGGCCGCGGCGGATGTGTGTCAACGCGACGTTCCGCGCCGCAGGACCGCCCGCCCGAGCGCCGCCAGGGAGTCCTTCAGCCGCCCGTCCGGCGCCTCGGCCAGGCTGCGGGCCAGCTCGGCCTCCGCGGCCGCGTCCAGCGGGACCGCGCGGCGCTTGGCGAGCGCCGGTGGCGCCGTCTCGGCCCGCTGCAGCGGGCCCTGCACGATCCGCAGCTTCTGCACGGCGTCCGCCCCCAGGAACAGGTTCACCCGCGCCAGGATCTCGTGCGCCTGGTGCTGGATGATCGCCGCCGCTGGCCCCGCTACCCGGATCTCCAGCGACGATGGCCCGCCGCCCCGAGCACGGGTCAGTTTCACCGGCTCGGTGCGGCGGGCGATTTCGGGGCCCACGACCTCCCGCCAGCGCGCCATCAGGCCGTTGGCGCCCTGGCCGAACCTGCCGTCCAGCTCCTTGAGGTAGGCGGTCAGCTTGCGACCGACCGGCGGCGGCGGGCGGCGCTGGGGCCGGGTCCGCTTGGCGGTGAGGATCCGCAGCGCGTCCTCGGTGGATGGCAGGGGCCTGCGCATGGTCCGAACCCTACCGCGCGAGGCCCGGCGGTGGTAGGCGGCAAAGTGTGAGCCCCGAAGCCCTGCGCGCCCGCCTCTTGTCCTGGTACGACGCTCACGCCCGCGACCTGCCGTGGCGTGTGCGGCCGGCCGACCGCGCGCGGGGCGTCCGGGCCGATCCCTACCGGGTGTGGCTCTCCGAGGTGATGCTGCAGCAGACCACGGTGCCGCACGCCACGCCCTATTTCCTGGCCTTCACCGCGCGCTGGCCGACGGTGGGCGACCTGGCGGCCGCGCCGGACGCCGACGTCATGGCCGCCTGGGCCGGGCTCGGCTACTACGCCCGCGCCCGCAACCTGCTCGCCTGCGCCCGCGCCGTGGCGCGCGACCACGCCGGCGTCTTCCCCGACACCGAGGCGGGCCTGCGCGACCTGCCGGGCCTCGGGCCCTACACCGCCGCCGCGGTGGCGGCCATCGCCTTCGACCGCCCCGCCAATGTGGTAGACGGCAACGTAGAGCGCGTCATGGCGCGGCTGTTCGCCGTGGAAGCCCCGCTGCCGGACGCCAAGCCGGAGCTGAAGCGCCTGGCCGCCACCCTGGTGCGCGACGATCGCCCCGGCGACTGGGCCCAGGCGCTGATGGACCTGGGGGCCACCGTCTGCCGGCCCAAGGCGCCGCTGTGCGAGCGCTGCCCCGTGGCCGAGGCCTGCGCCGGCCGCGCCGCCGGCGCCCCGGAAAGCTACCCTCGCCGCAGCGCCAAGGCCGAACGACCGCATCGTCATGGCGTGGCCTATGTGCTGACCCGCGGCGAGCAGGTGGCCCTGGTGCGGCGGCCGCCCAAGGGCCTCTTGGGCGGGATGCTCGCCCTGCCCACCAGCGACTGGCGCACGGCCCGCTGGAGCGACGCCGAGGCCCTGGCCCATGCGCCCGCGGCCGCCGACTGGCGAGGCGTGGGCGAGGTGGAGCACGGCTTCACCCACTTCACCCTGACCCTGCGCCTGCTGCGGGCCGAGGGCGACGCCGAGGGCGTGATCTGGAGCCCTCGCCGCGACCTGGCCGCCCTGCCCAGCGTCTTCCTCAAGGCCGCGCGGGCGGGGCTCGCCAACCTGCTGTAGCGAGGATGTTCCTCTCCCACTTCGTGGGAAAGGAACAGCCGCGCTCACCGCCGCCAGGGCGCGAAGACCTCGTACACCGGCGGGCTCGTCGGTCCGTCCCGCTCAGCCGCGATCAGCCGCCGCCGGTCGCGCAGGTAGCGGACCGCGTTCTGCACCGCGGACTTCGACAGTCCGGTTTCCCGCGCGATGGTCTGCAGGCTGGCGGCATGGCGCCGCCGTCCGCCATCGGTCTTCGCCCACAGCCAGAGGAAGACCAAATAGCCGGACGGATTGCGGTCGTGGCCCACCATGTCGCGCATCAGTGTCTCGACCACATAGCGGTCCACGGCGAGCTGCGTCATGCCAGCTACTATAGCATCCATTGGACCGATTGCGCGCGCAGTCGAGCCCGCGGCATAGGCTGGGCCTCCTACGGAGGGCCCCATGATCACCCACCTGAAATTCGCCAGCGTCCCCTGCCGCGACCAGGACGCGGCGCTGAAGTTCTGGACCGAGAAGATCGGCTTCCACGTGGTGACCGACCAGCCCATGGGCGACCAGCGCTGGATCGAACTGGCCATCGGCGACGCGGACACCCAGCTGGTGCTGTTCACCCCGCCCGGCCACGCCGACCGGGTCGGGAGCTTCTTCAACGGCTCCTTCGCCTGCGACGATGTGGAGGCGACCTACCGCCAGCTCTCCGCCCGCGGCGTGAAGTTCCGCGGCCCGCCCGAGAAGCAGCCGTGGGGGACCTTCTGCGTCTTCTACGACGAAGAGGGCAACGAGTTCGTCATGGGCTCGCGCTGACGGTCAGTGTGGCACGGCCTTCTCCAGGCCCTCCAGCATCGTGGCCCAGGTCTTCTCGTAGTCAGCCTTGTGCTGGCGGTCGGCCTCGGTGACCTGGCCGTCGGTGTTGGACTGGACGATCCTGACCTCCGTGCCGCCCTCGCGCGGCTCCAGCTCGATGGTCACCAGGTGCTCCGGCCCAGGCGCCGCGCCGCTGGCGTGGGTATAGCTCAGCCGGCGTTGCGGCTCGTAGCTGCGCACCTCGCCCCGGTCCTCGTACGGCTTGCCGCCATATTCGCCGCGCATGACGATCGGGCCGCCGACGCGCCAGTCGGTCTCCACGTCGGCGCCCAGCATATAGGCCTTCATCCCCTCGCGGGAGGTCAGCGTCTCCCACACGGTCAGGGGATCGGCCGGGATCAGGCGCGAGGCCTGGGCTGTGGCGGTCATGGTCGCCTCCTTCGCTGCAGCCACAACGCGCAGGCGCAAGGCCCAGGTTCAGAGACGGAGCTTCAGAGCGGCCTCAGCTCGGCAGTTGCGCCCGCACCTTGGCGCGCAGGACGTCGATGGGGGCCAGGCCCTTGTCGGTCTTGAAGTGCCAGTAGGTCCAGCCGTTGCAGGCGGGCGCCGACTGGACCATGGCGCCGACCTTGTGGATCGAGCCGGAGACCTCGCCCACCACCAGGCTGCCGTCCGGGCGAACCCGCGCGGCGTGGCGGCCCTGGGGGTCGTAGAGGACGTCGCCGGCGCGCAACAGGCCCGCCTCGACGATCTGGCCGAACGGCACCCGCGGTTCGGACTTCTTGGAGCCGGTGACCGCCATCTCGTCGGGCGCGGCGGGGATCACCTTGGCGATCCGCTGCTCGGCGATGGCGGCGTAGTTCTCCTCGCGCTCGATGCCGATGAACCGGCGGCCCAGGCGCCGCGCGACGGCGCCGGTGGTGCCGGTGCCGAAGAACGGGTCCAGGATGATGTCGCCGGGCTTCGAGGACGCCAGGATCACCCGGTGCAGCAAGGCCTCGGGCTTCTGGGTCGGGTGGGCCTTCGTCCCGGCCTCGTCCTTCAGGCGCTCCTCGCCGGTGCACAGCGGCAGCGACCAGTCCGAGCGCATCTGCAGCTCGTCATTGGCCATCTTCATGGCGTCGTAGTTGAAGGTGTAGCGCCGCCCGCCGCGGCTCTTGGCGGCCCAGATCAGGGTCTCGTGCGCGTTGGTGAAGCGGGTGCCCTTGAAGTTCGGCATCGGGTTCGACTTGCGCCAGACGATGTCGTTCAGGATCCAGAACCCCAGGTCCTGCACCGCCACGCCCACGCGGAAGATGTTGTGGTAGCTGCCGATGACCCAGAGGCCGCCATCGTCCTTCAGCACCCGCCGGCACTCCTTCAGCCAAGCGCGGGTGAAGGCGTCGTAGGCGGCGAAGCTCTCGAACTGGTCCCAGTGGTCGTCGACGGCGTCGACCTTGGAATTGTCCGGCCGCAGCAGGTGGCCGCCGAGCTGCAGGTTGTAGGGGGGATCGGCGAAGACGAGGTCGACCGACCGCTCAGGAAGCTTCTTCAGCTCCTCCAGGCAATCGCCTCTCAGAATAGTGTCGACCGGCAGCCGCATGGCCCGAGCCCTCGAAAATCCGCAAAACCACTCTGAATCTTCGGGCCGTTATGGTGAAGGCCGTGTTTACGGCCATGGTCAATGAAACCTTAAGCCGCCAGTTTCGCGGCCGCGTGGGGTTCCAGGGCGCCGACCAGCTGGGCGACGGAGACGGGCTTGGAGATGTGGCCGTCGGCGCCGGCGGCGATACCGGCGTCCACATGCTCCTGCAGGCAGTTGGCCGAGACGATGTAGATCGGCATGCGGGGCCGGCCCGCGTCCTTCTCCCAGCCGCGGATGCGGCGGGTGGCCTCGAAGCCGTCCATCACCGGCATCTGGATGTCCATCAGCACCGCGTCGAAGCCGCCGGCCGTCGCCGCCTCCACGCCGTCGCGGCCGTTCTCGACCTCGGCGTGCTCGATCCCCACCGAGTCCAGGATCAGGCCCAGCACCTGGCGATTGACCGCATTGTCGTCGACCACCAGCACGCGGAACTGGCCCGGCGCCCCCGGCGCGACCCCGGGCCCAACGGCTGCCGGCGTCTCGGCCAGGGCCGGCAGGTCCAGGCTGAAGGCGAAGGCCGACCCCTGGCCGAGCGCGCTCACGCAATCCAGCTCGCCCCCCATCAGGCGCACATATTCCTGGCAGATCGCCAGGCCCAGGCCGGCGCCGCCGTGCTTGCGCGTGGCGCTGTCGTCGCCCAGCTGGAAGCGACCGAACAGCTGCGCCTTGGCGGCGGCGTCGAAGCCGAGGCCGGTATCCCGCACCTGGAACGTCAGGCGATCGCCGTCGCGCAGGACCGAGAGCACCACTTCGCCGGCTTCGGTGAACTTCACCGCATTGCTCACCAGGTTGCCCAGCACCTGGCGCAGGCGGATGGCATCGCAGGCCGCCCAGCCCATGGCGTCCGCATCCACCTCGACCCGCAGCTCGAGGCCCTTCTGCTCGGCGCGGGCCGCGAACAGGCGGCCGACGGCGCTCACCAGGGCGGCGATGTCGGTCGCCTCGGGGCGCAGCTCGGCCACGCCGGCCTCCACGCGCGCCAGGTCCAGGAGATCGGTCAGCAGGGCGTTCAGCAGGCCGCCGGAGGTCTGGATCACGTCCACCAGCTCGCGCTGGCGGCCGCTGAGCTCGGTGACGGCGAGGAGGTCGGCCACGCCGAGGACGCCGTTCAGCGGGGTGCGGATCTCGTGGCTCATATTGGCCAGGAAGTGGCTCTTGGCGCGGTTGGCGGCCTCGGCGGCGTCGCGCGCCTCGGCCAGGGCGCGGGCCGCCTCATGTTGCTGGGTGATGTCGATCAGCACCGTCACGGCGCCGCCGTCGGAGGTGACGAAGGCCTCGTGCTGCATCCAGCGGCCATCGGGCAGGCATACCTGGATCGGCGGCGCAGCCTCGCCGTGGTAGTAGGCGCTCTGGCGCTCGATCTCGGCGTCCTGCGTCACCCAGCCCGCGCGGATGCAGGCGTCTCCGATGGCCTGGCGACGCATGCCCTCCTCCACCGTCAGGCCGAACTGGGTCAGAAGCACCGCGTAGGCGCGGTTCCAGGAGACCAGCCGGCCCTGCGCGTCGAAGAAGCCCAGCGCGGCGGAGAGCACGTCCAGCGCGCCCCGCAGGCCGCTGAGCGTTGCGCGGCGCCCCACCCGTTCCATCCAGATCAGGGCCGCCGCCGAGGTCAGGATCACAGCGGCGAGGCCGACGGTGGCGATGGCCAAGGCCCCGCGCTGGACCAGCTCCGGCGGCAGCGCCAGCCGCGGATCCGGCGTCAGCCTCACGGCCGCCATGGCGGTGAAGTGCAGCGCGACGATGGCCAGCACCAGCAGGCCGGCGGCCACGGTCCACTGCCGCCGGCCGGTCAGGCGGTGGCAGGCGAAGAAGCTGGCGGCCGCCCCAACGGCGCCCAGCACGATCGCCGCCCAGACATAGGGGTAGTCCCATCCGATCAGGGCCTGCGCGCGCACCGCGGCGATGCCCATGAAGTGCATGGCGCCGACCGAAAGGCCGGTGATCGCGCCGCCAGCAACGACCACGCCCCGGCGCGGCTGCAGCACCGGCAGGGCGAAGCCGGCGCCCATGCCGATGATGGCGGTGGCGAGCGAGGCGGCGGTGCCCGCGAGGTCGTAGCCCATCGGCAGGCTCGGCCGGTACGCCAGCATGGCGATGAAGTGGGTGGCCCATACGCCGGAGCCGGCCACCAGGCCGGTGAGCGCGATCCACGCCCAGCGCATGGCCGAGGGGCCGGCGCGCTGGGCCCGCAGGTGGAACCCGAAGGCGGCGCTGCAGGCGATGGCGCAGATCAGCGCCGCCACCACGACCAGCCGCAGGTCATGCTCCTGCGTGATGCACATTAGGACGGCGAACATGGACGGCTCAGTCGAAATTCCGAGCCTCGACCCTAGGCGGGGATCGTTAACATCGAGGCGCACAAGCTCGCCCCTCGCGTGGGGTGGCGGCGGCCGCTACTCCTGGTCGGCCTCCCAGGCGACGGTGGCGCCGTGGGGATGCACCAGGGCCAGCCGCCGGTCCTCGCCGCTGGGCCACAGCGTCAGGCGCAGCTCCACCACCGCGAGGTTGTCCATGGGCGGCTCCATCCGCAACCAGGCGAAGGGCGCGCTGGCGCTGGCGCGGGCGCCGATGTCCTGGATCGCAGCCTCAAGCCCGGCGCGCGTTTCGGCCGGCAGGTACTGCCAGAAGATCGAATGATAGAGCACGGTCGCCGTCCCGGACCGCGGCGCCACGCGCTCGCGCGTCCAGGCCAGGGCGTCGGCGGCGTCGACCTGAACGCCGCGGGCCAGGGCCAGGTCGATGGCGGCGCGGCTGCGGGCCAGGCGGTCGAACTGGTCGGGCCAGATGCAGGCGATCAGGCGTCGCCGCTGGGCGGGATCGGCCAGGTCGGTGGGCCGCCGGTCGCAGGCATGGCGCTCGACGACCTGCACCTCGGCGCCCAGGGGCGGGAGGGGGCCGGTCCAGTCGACCGGGATCTCCACCGGCGAGGCCGGATCGCCCCACTCGGCCTCGCCCAGGCGGTAGTGGAACCGGTCCCAGTAGAGGTTCAGGCCCGCGCTGGCCCCCAGCTCGAAGGTGCGCAGCGGCAGGCCGGTCTCCGCCGCGACGGTGAGGAAGCCGCCCAGCAGGCAGCCGGCCCGGCGCACCTCGTTGGTCTGGGGCTCATGGCCCATAAAGGCGGCGAGATGCTCAAGGTGCGGCCCGATCGCGGCGCGGGCGATGGGCCAGGCGGCGTCGGGATCGGCCGGCCGGTCCGGCGCGGGATAGGCCGCCGTAAGCTCGGCCGCCTCGCCGCTCAGGGCCAGGTGGTTGAAGGCGTTGATCAGCCGGAGCGGCACGGCCTCGTCGAACAACTGGCGCGCGCCCACACCCGCCCACGGCGACAGCAGCTGGCGCACCGGACCGCCGGCCTCGTAGTCGCCCGCCATGTGCTGCAACATCCCGCCGTTGAAGGGCGAGCCGAAGCTGGTGCAGACGCCGGCCTGCAGCCGCAGCGCACCGGGGATGGGATCGTCGCTCATGGCGTCACCGGGCCGCGCAGAGGCGTCCGGGTCAATCTTGATTCAGCCGATCAATTCCCCTTCCCCCGTTTGCGGGGGAAATGTCGCCTATGTCCCGCAGGGACGGGCGACAATGGGGGAGGTTTCCTTAGGCCACTTCCCCCATCGACCCTCGCCTTCGGCGTCGGGGATGGTTTCCCCTTGCAGGGGGAAGATAGAGGCCCAGCGGGCCCCACCCTTAGCAATCCTCGAACGGCAGCTCGTCCTGCAGGTCGGCGACCAGCCGGGGGTCCTGGCCGGCGAGCACCAGCTTCACCGGCCGCCACGCCAGGCGGTGGATCTCGCACGGGCCCAGGCTGACCAGGGCCTCGATGTGGCTGGGGGCGTTGTAGCCCTTGTGGCTGGCGAAGCCGTACCCCGGGTAGAGCCCATCCAGCTCGATCATCAGCCGGTCGCGCGCCACCTTGGCCAGGATCGAGGCCGCCGCGATCGACTTCGACTTGCCGTCGCCGCCCACCACGGTCTTCACCTCGCACGGCAGCTGGAAGCGGTAGTTGCCGTCGACCAGGGCGTAGGCCGGCGCGGGGCTCAGCGCCTCCACCGCCCGGCGCATGGCCAGGCCCGTGGCGTGCAGGATGTTGAGCTCGGCGATCTCGGCCACGCTGGCCGAGGCCACGCCCCAGGCGAGGGCCTTGTCCATGATCTCCACCTCCAGCGCCTCGCGCGCCTTGGCGGTGAGCTTCTTGGAGTCGTCGAGCCCCTTGGGGACCTTCCGCGGATTGAGGATTACCGCGGCGGCATAGACCGGTCCCGCCCACGGCCCCCGCCCGGCCTCGTCCACGCCGCAGACGTGGCCGCCAACGAAGGCCTTCTCGAGCAGGAGGGTGGGACCCTTAGGCATCAGCGGACCAGGGTCTTCACGTGCTCGTGCCGGAAGCAGCCGGTCACGTGGTCATTGACCAGGCCCACCGCCTGCATCCAGGCGTAGACGATCACCGGGCCCACGAACTTGAAGCCCTTGGCCTTCAGGGCCTTGGAGACCTCCACCGCCAGGGGCGTCTGGGCCGGGACCTCGGCCTTGGCGGTCCAGCTGTTCTGCACCGGCTTGCCGTCCACGAAGCTCCAGCAGAAGGCGGAGAAGTCCTCGCCGCGCTCGCGCATGTCGAGGAACACCTGGGCTCCCGAGATCGCCGCGTCGATCTTGGCGTTGGAGCGCACGATGCCGGCGTCGGCCATCAGGCGCGCGCGGTCCGCCTCGCCATAGCGGGCCACCTTTTCGGGGTCGAAGCCGTCGAAGGCCGCGCGGAAGGCGTCGCGTTTCCGCAGGATGGTGATCCAGGCCAGCCCGGCCTGGAAGCCGTCCAGCACCAGCTTTTCCCAGAGCGCGCGGGAATCGTATTCCGGCACGCCCCATTCGGTGTCGTGATAGGCCTCGTAGAGGTCGTTTCCGGCCATGCCCGGCCATTCGCACCGGATGATCTGAGTCCCCGCCATTCCGGCACTCAGAGCCCAGGCGCGGCCGCGAGACAAGGGGGGTGGTTTCGATGGCCTTCGAAGGCTTCCAGTTGTCGCAGGTGGAGGTCGGCGAGGTCTCGCTGCGCGTCCGCCACGGCGGGTCCGGGCCGCCCGTGTTGCTGCTGCACGGCTATCCGCAGACTCACATGATGTGGGCCCATGTGGCTGAGGGCCTGGCTCGAGATCACACGGTGATCTGTCCCGACCTGCGCGGCTACGGCGGCTCGAGCCTGCCACCTAGTCAGCCCGACCATTCGCAGTCGTCGAAGCGGGCCATGGCGCGCGATGCGGTGGCGCTGATGCAGCATTTCGGGTTCGAGCGGTTCGCGGTGGCCGGGCACGACCGCGGTGGGCGGGTCGCCTACCGCCTGGCGCTGGACCACCCGCAGGCGGTGTCGCGGGTCGCGATCCTGGACATCATCCCGACCGGCGAGATCTGGGCCCGGGCGGACCGGCGTTTCGCCCTGGGCTACTGGCACTGGCCGTTCCTGGCCCAGCCGGCGCCCCTGCCCGAGCGGCTGATCGGGGCGGACCCGGAATGGTTCTTCTTCGACGGCGAGTTTCCCGATGCGCGGCGGACCTTCCGCGGCGAGGCCCTGGCCGACTATGTGGCGGCGGCGAAGAAGGCGTCCGTCATCCACGCCATGTGCGAGGACTACCGCGCCGGCGCCGGCCACGACCGCAAGCTCGACGAGGAGGACAAGGCGGCCAGCCGCAAGATCGCCTGCCCGGTGCTGGTGCTCTGGGGCGGCAAGGGCGCCGTGGCCGCCTGGTACGATCCGCTCGAGGTGTGGCGCGGCTGGGCGAGCAACCTCACCGGCCAGGCCCTGGACTGCGGCCACTTCATTCCCGAAGAAAAGCCGGCCGAGACCCTGGCGCTGCTAGGCGGCTTCTTCGCCGAGGGCCTCTAGGAACCACGCCGGACGCTCCAGCCGCACGGGGCGGCCCTCCACGGTGAGGCTCGCGCCCTCCGCCCGGTCCAGCCGCAGCAGCGCGATGGCCCCGCCATCGCCGGACGACGTCACCACGCCGGCGCGCAGATCGCCGGCCAGCACCTCGGCGCCCGGCGCGGGCGGCGGGCCCTCGAAGCGCAGCGGCAACATGCGGCTCTTCACCTGCCCGCGGCGCTTCATGCGCGAGGTGGTCTCCTGGCCGACAAAACAGCCCTTCTTGAAGTCGATCCCGTTCAGCAGGTCGAAATTGGCCTCGATCGGATAGGTCTTGTCGGAGCCCCAATCGGCCGGACCAGGCACGCCCAGGCGCAGCTTCTGGGCCTCGCGGGCGGCCTCGTCGACGGTCGCCTTCGCCTCGCCGTAGATCCGCCAGCCCAGGGCCAGCAGCCGAGGATCGCGGGCGGCCAGGGCTTCGCCGAGCGGCGGGGACGCAGCCGGCGCCTCGCCGGAGTGGGGATCGAAGGCCGCGAAGACCGGCGTCTCATCCGGGGCGATCTCCACCTTGGCCCGCAGCCGATACATCGAAAGCCGCTGGACGATCGCCTCGCGATGCGCCGCCTCCACGTCCAGCCAGGCGCCCTCGGCGCGTCCCACCACGAACAGGTCGTAGAGCAGCCGCCCCTGCGGCGTCAGCAGGGCGCCGAACCGCGCCTCGCCCACGGCCAGGGTCTCCACGTCCTGGGTGATCAGCCCCTGCAGGAAGCTGCGCCAGTCCGGCCCGGCCAGGGCGATCAGGGCGCGGCTCTTCAGGTGCGCGACGGCCACAGTGTTGCTCATGCCGACAATTTGGGGCCGGCGGCGGTGGAGCGCCATCCCCGCCTTGCCTATAGAGACGACGATGTCCGCCGCCTTCCCCATCCTCTTCATCACCGCCACCCGGATCGGGGACGCCGTCCTCTCCTCGGGGCTGATCAAGCGGCTGGCGGACGAGATCCCCAACGCCGCCTTCACCATCGTCGCCGGGCCCGACGCCGCGCCGCTGTTCGCGGGCGTGCCCAACCTCAAGCAGGTGATCGTCTTCGAGAAGTCGCGGACCGGCAGCCACTGGTTCGAGCTGTGGCGCCAGGTGCGCGCCACCCGCTGGGGCCTGATCGTCGATCTGCGCGGCTCCGGCATCTCCCGGTTCCTCAGCGCCAAGAAGCGGGCGGTGCATCGGCGATCGACCCAGCCGACCCACAAGGTGCTGGAGGCCGCGCGACTGCTGCGGATCGAGGACGAGCCGGCCGCGCCGCACATTTTCGTCAACGCTGACGTCGAGGCCTACGCCGAGGAACTGACCGTCGGCAAGGGCCCGATCCTGGCCATGGCGCCGGCCGCCAACTGGATCGGCAAGACCTGGCCGGTTGAGCGCTTCAGCCAGGTGGCCATGCGCCTGCTGCGCGAGCCGGGGCCGCTGCAGGGCGGCCGGCTGATGGTGCTGGGCGGGCCGGGCGACGAGAAGCTGACGCGGCAGCTGCGCGACGTGGCCCTGCACCGCTTCATCGACCTGGCGGGGACAGTGGACCTGCCCACGGCCTACGCCTGCCTGAAGCGGGCGCGCCTCTTCATCGGCAACGATTCGGGCGCCATGCACCTGGCCGCGGCGGCGGGTTGCCCGACGATCGGCCTCTTCGGCCCGTCCGACGAGCGGCTCTATGCCCCGTGGGGCGAGCACACCCGGGTCGTACGCGGCGCGCGCAGCTTCGAGGAGGTCCGCGCCGCCGACCCCTCGCTGTCCCAGGCCCTGTGCCACATGATGGACCTGCCGGTGGACAAGGTGCTGGCCGCGGCGCACGAGCTCCTGAAAGTCACCGAACCATAAGAAGGCGTGAGACCCCGATGCCCGAAACCTACGACCTGATCGTCCGCGGCGGCGAGGTGATCAACCACGCGGGGCGGGGCGCGGCGGACGTGGGCGTGCGCGGGGGCAAGGTCGCCGCGATTGGCGACCTCGGCCAGGCTTCGGCCGGCGAGGTGTTCGATGCGGCGGGGCTGACGGTCATGCCGGGGGTCATCGACACCCAGGTCCACTTCCGCGAGCCGGGCCTGGAGTGGAAGGAGGACTTGGAGAGCGGGTCGCGCTGCGCCGTGCTGGGCGGCGTGGTGGCCGTGTTCGAGATGCCCAACACCGAGCCCACCACCACCGACGCCGACGCCCTGGCCGACAAGCTCGCCCGCGCCAAGGACCGCATGCATTGCGACCACGCCTTCTACGTGGGCGGCACCCACGAGAACGCCGCCTTCCTGGGCGAGCTGGAGCGCCTGCCCGGCTGCTGCGGGGTGAAGGTGTTCATGGGCGCCTCGACCGGCACCCTCTTGGTGCAGGACGACGAGGGCGTGGAGCAGGTGCTGCGCCACATCCACCGCCGCGCCGCCTTCCACTCCGAAGACGAATACCGCCTGGCCGACCGCCGGCCCTTGGCCCGCACCGGCGACTGGACCAGCCACCCCGAGGTGCGCGACGCCCAGTCGGCGATCCAGTCCACCGAGCGGCTGGTGCGGCTGGCCCGGGCCACCGGCAAGCGCATCCACGTGCTGCACGTGACCACCAGGGAAGAGATCGAGTACCTGGCCCACCACAAGGACGTGGCCTCGGTGGAGGTGACGCCCCAGCACCTGACCCTGGCGGGTCCGGAGGCCTATGAGCGGCTGAAGGGCTTCGCCCAGATGAACCCGCCGATCCGTGACGCCGCCCACCGCGCAGGCGTCTGGGCCGGCGTGGCCAACGGGGTGGCCGACGTGCTGGGCTCGGACCACGCGCCGCACACCCGCGAGGAGAAGGCCCGGCCCTATCCCGCCTCGCCGTCCGGCATGCCCGGCGTGCAAACCCTGCTGCCGGTGATGCTGACCCATGTGGCCGAAGGGCGGCTGACGCTGGAACGGCTGGTGGACCTCACCAGCCATGGCGCCAACCGCATCTTCGACCTGGCCGACAAGGGCCGCCTGGCGGTGGGCTACGACGCCGACCTCACCATCGTGGACCTGAAGGCGCGGCGCACCATCACCCACGACCAGATGGCCACCCGCTCCGGCTGGACCCCGTTCGACGGCATGGAGGCCAAGGGCTGGCCCATCGCCACCATCATCCGCGGCCGCGTGGTCATGCGCGACGACGAGATCGTGGCGCCCGGCCTGGGCCAGCCGGTGCGGTTCCGGGAAACGCTGGCGGCCTAAGGTCGGCCGCTACTTCTTCTTGGCGCTCGCGGCCGGCAACGGCTCGCTGTTGGCGACGCCGCACTTGGCGAACTTCTTGGTGGTCTTGTCGCGGCACTTGCCGGCGGTGGAGGCGGTGCTGGCCGCCCCTGCGGCCGACGGCGCGCCCTGGCAGACCTCCATCTTGGCGAACTTGCCGTTGGCGTCGTGGCACTTGCCCTTGGCGTCCAGCTTCTGGGCGGCGACGGGGCCGGAAAGGCCCACGGCCAGCACCATGGCCGCTACAAATGAGAGTGCGCGCTGCATCGAGATCTCCTGTTGAAGAGATATTCAACACTGCGTTGTGTGACCGAGACCATGAGCAAGGTCACGTACAAATAAAGCTTCACCATTCGAAACCCCCACTACGTGCAGTTTTTCGAAATGCAACTTGGAACAATTTGGCAACTGTTGAGAATCCGTCATAGACGGCCAAGCTTGACCTTGGAGATCCATTTGAACTGCTGAAGTCCGGTGCGACGACCGGAATTCGCCCGGCCAATCTGCCGCCCGCCGAACGGCTCTACCCGGAGGCCAGCTGCGCCGCGTGCGCGGCTGATTTTCCACAGGCTGGAGCGCCGCCGTAAGGCCTCCGCTAACCAGCCGCCCCTAGCGTGAGGAACCGCTGGCGCGGGCAAGGAAGGACCCGCTCCGCGGAGTGGGTCATGCTTTTCCTGTTGAACGCCGTCGTCGTGAAGATCAGCGAGAGCGTCGCCCTGCCGCGCGGCCTCGAGCCCCTGGCGCAGATGACGCCGGCGGGCGTGCTCAAGGCCGGCGGCGAGATCTACGCCCGTCATCCGCGCCTGGAATACGACCGGCCGGACATCGCCGAGTGGTACTGCAGCCTGCTGGCGGCCAAGCATCCCGCCGCGGGCGCCGCCCGCTTCCGCAAAGACGCCGGCGGCTATGCCGGCCAGCTGGCGGCCGTCCCATTCCCTCTGCTCGCGCGCCTCTGGACGATGCAGCGCGACGGCCTGCCCATCGACGACGAGGTGCGCCGCACCGTCTGGGAGCCCGAGGCCTCGCGCCTCAAGGCCCTGCTCGCGAGCTAGGGGCCTCTTCCCTTTCGCGCCGGGGGCCCGTAACCCTCCCCCCATGCACGCCGAGCTGCGCACCGCCGACGCCCCCTTCCGGGATCCGCGCTATGCCCCGCGCCGCCTGGAGGTGGAGCAGCGGCCGGGCGGGGAGATGGTGCTCACCAACCCGACGCCCTATTCGACCGCCTACCTGACCACCACGGCGCCCCTCGCGCGGTGGGCCACCGAGGCGCCGGACCGCATCTGGCTGGCGGAGCGTTCGGGCGAGGGCTGGCGCACCGTGACCTTCGCCGAGGCCTGGCAGCGGATCGCGGCCCTGGCCGGCTGCCTGCGCGAGCTTGGCGTGGTGGGTGAGCGGCCGCTGCTGATCCTGGCGCGCAACACCATCGACCACGCCCTGATCGCCTACGCCGCCATGGGCCAGGGCCTGCCGGTGGCGCCGGTCTCGCCGCAGTACGGCCTGCCGGGCGCGAACCTGGCCCGCCTGGCCCACGCCTGCCAGGTGCTGAACCCGGCCGCGGTGTTCACCGAGGACGCGGCCCTGTTCGCGGAGGGCCTCGGCGCTGACGTCCTGGCCGGCCTGCCGGTGATCGCCTCGGCCAATCCGCGGCCCGGCGACGTCGACATCCAGCAGCTTTATCGCGCCAACCCGACCCCGCCGGCCGCCACCCCGGACCAGCACGCCAAGTACCTGCTGACCTCCGGCTCCACCGGCCTGCCCAAGGCGGTGATCTGCACCCACCGCAACATGAGCCTGAATGCGGCCCAGCTGACCGCCTGCTTCGACGATCCGGACCCGCCGGTGATGGTCCACTCCGCGCCCTGGAGCCACAGCCTGGGCGCCAATGCGATCCTGAACTGGTCGGCCTATCGCGGCGGCACGCTCTACATCGACGCCGGCCAGCCGACGGCGGCCCGCTTCGGCGAGACCCTGCGCAACCTCAAGGACGTCGCGCCCACCTACCAGAACATGGTGCCGGCGGCCTGGATGCTGTTCGCCGACGCCCTGGAGCGCGACGAGGCCCTGGCGCGCCACTTCTTCTCGCGCGTGCGGCTGATGCAGTACGGCGGCGCGGCGCTGGGCCAGGCCACCGCCGACCGCATCCAGGCCGTGGCCGTGCGCACGGTGGGCGAGCGGATCAGCTTCGGCTCCGGCTATGGCGCCACCGAGACCGGGCCCACCGCCTGCAACGTGCACTGGCCGAACGCGCGCATGGGCATGATCGGCCTGCCGCTGCCGGGCACCTCGGTGCGGCTGGTCCCCGAGGCCGGCAAGCTGGATTTCCGGGTGAAGGGCCCGCAGGTGACGCCTGGATACCTGGGCCAGCCGGAGCGCTCCGCCGCCGCCTTCGACGAGGAGGGCTTCTATCGCCTGGGCGATGCCGCGCGCTTCGTGGAGCCGGGCAATCCGCAGGCCGGCATGGTCTTCGACGGCCGGCTGTCGGAGAATTTCAAGCTGGTCTCCGGAACCTTCGTCACCGTCGGCGACCTGCGCATCCGCGCCATCGGGGCCATCGGCGATGCGGTGACCGACGCGGTGGTCTGCGGCGAAGGCCAGGCGCATGTGGGCCTGCTGCTCTATCCCAACCCGACGATGGACCGGGCTGAGATCGAGGCGGCGGTGCGCCGCGGCCTGACGGCGTTCAACGCCGGGTCGAAGGGCGCCGGCGGCCAGATCGCCCGCGCGCTGGTCCTGCCGGATCCGCCGGACGCCGCCGCCGGCGAGATCACCGACAAGGGCTACATCGCCCAGAGCCTGGCGCGCACCCGCCGCGCCGCCGACGCCGCCCGCCTGTTCGCGGACCCCGCCCCTCCAGACGTGATGGTATTCGCATGAACGGCGCCCACGCCCTGATCTCGACCCTGGTGGCCAACGAGGTCACCGCCTGCTTCGCCAATCCCGGCACCAGCGAGATGCAGTTCGTGGCGGCCCTGGACGGCGTGCCGGCGATGCGCCCGGTGCTCTGCCAGTTCGAGGGCGTGGCCACCGGCGCGGCCGACGGCTATGGCCGCATTGCCGACAAGCCGGCCTGCACCCTGCTGCACCTGGGCCCCGGCTACGGCAACGGCGTCGCCAACCTGCACAATGCCCGGCGCGCTTTCACGCCGATCGTCAACGTCATCGGCGACCACGCCACCTACCACCGCCAGTACGACGCGCCGCTGAACTCCGACATCGCGACCCTGGTGAAGCCCAATTCGATCTGGGCGAAGTCGGCCGACAGTCCGGACGCCGTGGCCGGCCTCGCCGCCGAGGCCGTGGCCGCCAGCTTTGGCCCGCCCGGCGGCCCGGTCAGCTTCATCCTGCCGGCGGACTCGGCCTGGCTGCCCGCCAAGGGCGAGCCGGTGATCGCCCAGCGCCCGGTGCGCCCGGCGCCGGCTGGCGAGGCGGTCGAGGCGGCGGCGCGAGCGATCAAGGCGGCCAGGAAGCCGGTGGTGCTGCTGGGCGGCCAGGCCTGCCGGGCCGAGGCCCTCAAGGAGGCGGCCCGCCTCCAGGCGGCCGGGGCCACGGTCTTCACCGACACCTTCGTGGCGCGCCAGCCGCGCGGCGCCGGCGGCTTCGCGCCCAAGAAGATGCCGTACTTCGGCGAGCTGGCCCTGGCCGAGCTGGAGGGCGTGGACCTGATGGTCTTCGTCGGCACGACGATGCCGGTGGCGTTCTTCGCCTATCCCGACCGGCCCAGCGTGCTGGTCCCGGAGGGCTGCGCGACCCTGAAGCTGTGCGAGCGCAGCGAGGACGCCGTGGCTGGCCTGGCGGCGCTGGCCGACGCCCTGGGCGCGCCGAAACAGGGGCCGGTCCAGGCGCTGGCCCTGCCGGAGGCCGCCCCGGCCGGCAAGCTCACCGCCTATGCCGTGGGCGCCTCAATCGCGCGACACATGCCCGACCACGCGATCATCTGCGACGACGCGGTGACCTCGGGCGCGGGCGTGGCGGCCGGCACGGCGGCGGCGCGGCCGCACGAGGTGCTGGCCCTGACCGGCGGCGCCATCGGCATCGGCCTACCGCTGGCCATCGGCGCAGCGGTGGCGGCGCCCGACCGCAAGGTGCTGAGCCTGAACGGCGACGGGGCGGCGATGTACACGATCCAGTCGCTCTGGACGATGGCGCGCGAGAACCTGGACGTCACCGTGGTGGTGTTCGCCAACTACACCTATCGCATCCTGAACGTGGAGATGGACCGCACCGGCGCCGGACAGGCCGGGCCGTCGGCGCGCAAGCTGCTGGACCTGGGCGATCCCAACATCGACTTCGTGTCCGTGGCCAAGGGGCTGGGCCTGCCCGCGGTGCGCTGCGAGAGCGCCGAAGCCTTCGAGAAAGCCTTCGCCGACGCCATGGCCCAGCGCGGCCCGATGTTCATCGAGGCGGCGATCTAAGCAGTCTCCAGCGCCCTGCCCCGACAGCGCCGCCACAGCACAAAAGCAAAAGGCCCGCGGATCGCTCCGCGGGCCTCGCTGTCCGATCGGGATCGGAACCCTAGACGTTACCCGGCAGCTTGCAGCCGCCGGCCAGGGCGCAGCCCGGCGCGTTGATCGCCGTGATCTTCGGGGTGGTCTGGTACTCGATCACATAGCCCTTCAGCTTGTCGGCGCAGGCCACTTCCACATAGGTCGTGCCCTTGTCCGTCTTGCCGACGATGCGGCTGTTGGACACCTCGCAGGTGGTGTCAGGGTGCAGCTTCTTCAGGTCCGCCGTCAGGTTGGCGAAGCCCGTGTCCTTGCTCAGCGAGCACTTGAAGCCCGCGATCGGGGCATGGCCGCAGTCCAGCACCTGGCTGCCCGCGCCGCCCGGCTTGAAGACGCCGATGGCGCCCGAGCCGTCCTTGCAGACCATCTCCACGTCCTCTTCGCCCGGCTTCGGCGGGAACAGGGCGTAGTGGTCGACGTCGCAGTTCGAGCCCGCGGCCTTGGAGAGCTTGGTGTAGAGCGCCGCCTGCTCCGAGAGCGCCTGGCGCGCGTCGGTCAGGGTGCAGCCGCCCAGGATCTGGGTGGCCTTGGCGCAGTCGTAGGTCTCCTTGAGCGCGCCGGCGGGGTCGGTCTTGTAGATGTAGCCCTTACCGTCCTGGCACGAGGCTTCGTAGAAGCTGGAGTTGTCCTTGGCCATGCCGACGAAGCGGCGGTCCTTGACCACGCAGCCGTTGTTGGCGCCCGCCACGTACTTGTCGACGATGGCCAGGCGCGCGGCCTTGTCCGCCAGCGTGCACTTAATGTTGGTGTCGGCCTCGTCGTACATCAGGCAGTTCTGCGCCTGCAGCGGCTTGGCGCCGTCGAACGGGGCGCTGGCCAAGAGGATGTAGCCGGCGCCGCCCTGGCAGGCGACCTCGATGTAGGTGTTGGTCTTGGTCTGGCCGATGCCGCGCGCGGAGGTCGGGATGCAGTCGACCCCGGCGGTCTTCAGCAGCGGCTGCAGCGCCAGCTTCGGATCCAGGTTGGTGGGCAGCATGCAGGGCGCGGACGGCGCCTGGCCCGGGGCCGGCGGCGTGTCGGCCTCGACGCAGCTGTAGGCGATCGGCGGCGCGCCGGCGGGAGCCTGCAGCACATAGCCCATGGCGCCCGGGCCGCATGCGACCTCGTAGTAGCTGGCCTTGCTCTTGGTGTCCTGGCCGATCAGGCGCGCGTCGGAAACCTGGCAGCTCAGGCCGGCGGCCTGGGCGACGGCGGGGGCCGCGGCCATGCCTTTCTTGCGCGAGTCCTCGGAAATGGGGGCCGGCTTCTTGGCCTGCGAGATCGCCGCCGCAGGGACGAAGAACATCGCCAACAGCGCCATCGCCAGCCCGAATGCCTTGGGCGTCTTCACCGTTATTCTCTCCTGGGTCGTGACCTTGGGTCGGTTCTTGGGGGTCGTGATTTTGCGGGCACATAAGCGCCGCGAGCCCCCCGGGGTCAAGCTGCCCGGCGATCTCGGCCGAACTGTGGCGCAGTTCCAAGCACTTAGCGTGACTGTATGATGTTGCGAGGCGCCTGGAGGCGCGAGTCGCCCAAGCACTGGGCGCCGCCGCTATGCGCCACCGACCTGCGGCAACTTCGATATCGCGCGCCGGCTCGCCTCGGGCCGCCTGGTCTGTTAGCCAGCCGCCATGGTCCGCGCTCGCCCCGCCCTGCTCGCCGCCCTCCTGGCGCCCGCCGCCGCCCTCTGCCTCGCCGCGGTCCACGCGCCCAAGGCCGCGCCCGCCAAGCCCGCTGCGCCGAAGCCGGCGGCTGCTCCGGCCACGGCCAGGCCGGCTGTCCCCACCACCGGCCCGTTCGACATGACCAATCCGCAGGGCCTCATGAGCGTGCTCGATGCGGCCGGCGCCAAGGTCCAGACCAGCAAGCGCGACGCCGACTCGGTGTTCGTGGCGGTGACCTCGCCGGCCGCCAACTTCTCCATGCAGTTCGCCGGCTGCAACGAGCAGGGGCGGGCCTGCAAGGCGGTGCTGCTGGACAGCGCCCTGGACTCGCTGAGCAAGGCCGGAACCCCGGTGCGCCTCGAGCAGGTCAACGCCTTCAACCAGACGTCGGTCCTGTGCCGGATCTACCAGGCTAAGGATGGGACGCCGCACGTGCTGTTCTCGGCGGTGCTGTCCGCCAGCGCCACCCGCGAGGACGGCCAGGGCTATATGATCGCCTGGCAGGGTTGCCTCGCCGACGGCCGTGACTTCGTCCACGACCCGGTGAGCTACCTCGCCAACGCCGCCTGACGCGGCTCAGGCCGGCGCCAGCGTCTTGCCGCGGAGCGCCGCCAGGCGGTCGATGGACGCCTCGGCCTCGGCCATGATCCGCGCCACGATCTCGCCGGCCGGCAGCACCTCGCGGACCCCGCCCGCCGACTGGCCCATGGCGAAGGCGGAGCGGTCGATGTCCAGCCCCTCCACCTGGCCGCCGATGCCGCCCATCACCCCGGCGCGGCTGGACAGCATGGCCTGCTGCGGGAAGGGCTGGATGTCCTGAGGCCGCCGCTCCCAGTCCTCCACGTAGGGGTTCTTCTTCACCCGCATCGGCTTGCCGGAGTAGCTCTTGGTGCGGACCGTATCCTCGTCGGTCGCCTCGACGATCACGTCCCGGTACATCTGGCCGGCGTGGGCCTCCACCGACGCGATGAAGCGCGTGCCCATCCAGACGCCGACCGCGCCCAGGCTCAGCGCCGCGGCCAGTCCCCGGCCGTCGTAGAGCCCGCCGGCGGCCACCACCGGGATCTTCACCTGCTCCACGGCCTGGGCCACCAGCGGCAGGGTGCCGACGAGGCCCGTGTGGCCCCCGCCCTCGCCGCCCTGACAGATGACCGCATCGCAGCCGGCCTGCTCGGCCTTCACTGCATGCTTCACCGCGCCGCAGACCACCATCACCTTCAGGCCCGCCGCCTTGAGCTTCTCCAGGATCGGCATCGGGACGCCCAGGCCGGCGACAAAGCTGGACGCGCCCTCCCCGATGATCACGTCCACGGAGGCCGTCAGGCTCTCCGGCGAGGCCGCCAGCAGGTCGACGCCGAACGGCTTGTCGGTGAGCTTTTTCACCAGCCGCATCTGCTCGGCGATGAAGTCCGGGCCGCGCCCGGCCATGCCCAGCACGCCATAGCCGCCGGCGTTGGAGACCGCCGCCACCAGCTCGGCGTAGGAGACCCCGCCCATGCCCGCCAGCATGATCGGATGCTTCACGCCCAGCATGTCGCAGAGCTTGGTGTGCAGGGCCATGGCCATCCTCCCGAACTGTTTCGTGGGAGGATGGCGCCGTAGGTTATCGTTGGAAACCGTGACGCGAGGTCAGGCGGCGACCTGCGCCTGCGCCTTGGCGTCCTCGAAGGTGTAGGCCCGGTCGATCAGGCCGTCGCCGTCCAGCAGCAAAAGGCCCGAGCCGGTCAGCGCCGCGTCGCCCTCGCCGGCCGCCCAGTCGAAGCGGACGGCGCCGTGGTGGCCATCGGGAGCGCCCGTCAGCCGGAACGGTCGGCCGCGCGCCGCATAGGCAGCGGCGGTCTGGGCGGCCGCGGCCAGGATCGCCGGATGGCCCTGCTCCACGCCATGGCCGTCCGCATGGCCGCCGCCCCGCGCCCAGAGCCCGGCCACGGTGGCGGCCAGCCGCCCCGGATCCGTCTCGTTCCAGAACGCGAGATAGGTTTCGACCAGGCCCAGGCGGATGGGCTCGTCGTCGGCCGCCTGGAGCGGGAACTGGTAATCGCACAGGACCCGCCCCGCCGCGTCGAGCACGAGGTAGCTCTGCGCGCGCGAGTCCACCTCGCCCGTCGCTCGCGAAGCCATCACCCAGACCAGGCGCACGGCCTCGCCGAAGGCGCTCACCCGCGCGGGCCGGAATTCGAAGCCGCCGTCGCGCACCCACCGGTCGTTGGCGCCGGTCACACGCTCCACGATGGCGTCATAGCCCCGCGCCTCCAGCATCCGGTTGAAGGTGGCGCCGCCCGGCGCCCACAGCGCCCCGATCCGCCGACGGCGCCGGGCCGGATCGGTCTCGTTCCAGACGGCGAGGTAGTCGTCGACGAGGGCCTGATGCTGGGTCATGACGGAGGCTCCGGGGAGGAAGGGGAACCCCAGCCTGGCGTGTCGGCCGCGCGTCCGCGATTACCTTGAGGTAATGGCCCCGACCCTGGCGGCCCGGCAGCATCGTCACTAGCTTTCAGGCCATGCTCGACAAGCCCACACCCCTCGGCGAGACGCTGAAGCGCTGGCGCGAGCAGCGGGCGCTGAGCCAGCTGGAGCTGTCGCTGCGGGCCGAGGTCTCCACCCGGCACCTGAGTTTCGTGGAGACCGGCCGGGCCGCGCCGGGCCGCGACCTGCTGCTGCGCCTGGCCGACGAGCTGGCCATCCCCTTGCGCGAGCGCAACACGATCCTGGTGGCCGCCGGTTTCGCCCCGGTCTTCGCCCACCGCCGCTTCTCCGATCCGGAGTTCGACGCGGTCCGCACCATCATCGACCGCACCCTGGCCAACGCCTGGCCGTTCCCCGCCTACGTCATCGACCGGCACTGGAACGTGGTGGCCTCCAACGCCGCGATCCCGGAGCTCTTCGAGGGTGCGCGCGCGGACCTGGCGGAGCGTCCCGTCAACGTCGTGCGCCTGATGCTGCACCCCGAAGGGATGGCCCCGCGCATCCGCAACCTGGCGGTCTGGCGCGCCCACTACCTGCACGCCCTGCACCGCCAGCTGCAGTTCTCGACCGACCCGGTGCTGGAACGGCTGCTGGCCGAGGTGCTGGCCTATCCGGACGCCTCGCCCGCCGACGACACGCCGCAGGGCGGGGGTCTGGCCGTGCCGCTGGAGGTGGAGACCCGGCTGGGGCGGCTGTCGTTCCTGTCGGCCACCACCGTCTTCGGCGAGCCGCTGGACGTGACGCTGGAGGAGATCGCTGTCGAGCAGCTCTATCCGGCCGACGACGCCACCGACCGGGCGGTCAGGGCCGCAGCGCCGCCTCGGGCCGGATAACGCCCAGCCGCGACAGCTCGGCCGCGGCGAAGTCCAGGAAGGCGCGCACGCGGGCCGGGGTGAGGCGCACGCTGGGCGTCACCAGCTGCACCGGGATCGGCGGCGGCTCGAAGCCCGCCAGCAGCCGCACCAGCCGCCCGTCCGCCAGCTCCTCGGCGATCTGGTAGGAGAAGACCCGGATGACGCCCCGCCCGGCGACGGCGGCCTCCACCACGGGCTCGATGGCATTGATTGTGAGCCGTGGGCGCAGCCGCACCGTCACCGGCCCGCGGCGGCCGTCGAACCGCCACTCCACCGGGCCCGGCTGGGTGCTGGAGAAGACCACCTCATGGTCCGCCAGGTCGGCCGGAGTCGCTGGGACGCCGCGGCGGTCCAGATAGGCCGGCGCGGCCACCAGCACGCGCTTTACTTCGCCGACCCGCCGCGCCACCAGGCTGGAGTCAGCCAGGGCGCCGATGCGCAGGGCGACGTCCAGGCCCTCGTCCACCGTGTCGAGGTTGCGGTCGTTCAGCACCAGCTCGGCGGCTACCCCCGGGTGCAGGTCGAGGAAGCGCGCCAGCAGCGGGACCACGTGCCGGCGGCCGAACACCAGGGGCGCGCTGATCCGGACGCCGCCGCGCAGGGGGCCGGCCTCCTCGCGCGCCATCGCCCGGGCGTAGCCGGCCAGCAGCGGCCGCGCCTCCTCCGCCAGCCGCCGCCCCGCCTCGGTGACCGAGAGCCGCCGCGTGGTGCGCTCCACCAGCCGCGCGCCGATCCGGGCCTCCAGGGCGGTCAGGGTCCGCGTCACCGCCGGCGGCGAGCGCCGCAGCCGCCGCGCCGCCGCCGCGAGGCTGCCGGTCTCCAGCACGGCCAGGAAGGTCTCGAGCTCGTCCAGCCGGTCCACGTCCAACCTTCCGCAGAATGGAATTCTGACTTGCAAGGATGCCGACTTCTGGACGGCCGGTGCAAGACCTAGCTTGAGCAGGCCGCAGGGAGAGACCGACCATGACCGCCAAGATCCGCCTCCACGGGATCCCGCTTTCCGGACACGCCCACAAGGTGGAGCTGTTCCTCCGCCTGCTCGGCCTCCCGTTCGACTATGTCGAGGCGCCGGCCGAGGCGCGGGCGAGCGACGCCTTCGCCGCGCTCAATCCCCTGCGCCAGATCCCCGTGCTGGAAGACGGCGGCGTGGTGCTGACCGACTCCAACGCCATCCTGGTCTATCTGGCCAAGCGCTACGACCCGACCGGCCCCTGGCTCCCGGACGATCCGGCCGCCGCCGCCCAGGTCCAGCGCTGGCTGTCGATCTCGGCCGGGGAGATCAAGTTCGGGCCCGCGGCCGCACGGGTGATCCAGCTGTTCGGCCGCACCGGCGACCTGGCCGAGGCCCAGGCGATCGCCGCGCGCCTGCTCGGCTTCATGGAGGGCCATCTGGCCCGGCACGCCTGGCTGGCCGGCGACAGCGTCACGCTCGCCGACATCGCCTGCTATCCGTACCTGGCCTGCGCGGCGGAAGGCGGCGTCAGCCTGGAGGCCTATCCGAAGGTGCGCGCCTGGATCGCCCGGGTGGAGGCCCTGCCAGGCGTCAAGGCGATGCCGCGCGCAGCCGTACCCGCGTGACCGCCGTGGACGCCCCCGACGCCGAGCCCTGGCACGAAGGCGAGCTGCTGGCGCAGCGGCTGGCGGGGATCGAGCACGGCTCCAGCGGCGCGGGCATCCGCAGCTTCATGCCCGACCAGCACCGCCTGTTCTTCGCCCAGCTGCCGTTCATGGTGGCGGGCGGCGTGGATGGGTCGGGCGCCCCGGTGGCGACCTTGCTGGTGGGCGGCGAAGGCTTCGTGGCCAGTCCGGACCCGCGGGTGCTGGCCATCGCCGCGACCAGCCCCTCGCCGGCGGGCCGGTGGCTGGCGTCCGGCGCGCCCATCGGGCTGCTCGGCATCCAGCCGCACACCCGCCGCCGCAACCGTGCGAATGGCCGGATCAGCTACGCCGGCGAGGAGGGCCTGATCGTCGAGGTGGCCCAGAGCTTCGGCAACTGCCCGCAGTACATCCACCCCCGCGGGCTGGAGCTGGCGGCAAGCGACGCGCCGTTTGAGAGCTTCACCGGGCTGGACCAGGCCGCCCGGGCGCAGATCGCCGCGGCCGACACCTTCTTCGTGGTCACCACCAGCGGCCGGGCGATCGCCAACGGCGGCGTGGACGTCTCCCACCGCGGCGGGCCCGCCGGCTTCGTGCAGGTGGACGGCGAGACGCTGACCATCCCCGACTACCGCGGCAACCGCTACTTCAACACCCTGGGCAACCTGGTGCTGGAGCCGCGCGCGGCCCTGCTGTTCGTGGACTTCGCGGCGGGCCGGATGCTGCAGCTGCAGGGCGTTGCCGAGGTGGCCTGGGACGAACGCGCGCTGCCGGGCGCCGAGCGCACCTGGCGCTTCAGCGTCCTGCGCGGTTGGCGCGGCCCGGCGGGCCTGCGTCAGGTGGCGGTCCAGCCCCCGTCCACCGAGAGCGCCGCCCCGGTGGCCGCCGATCCCATGTCCGAGACCAGGTAGAGCAGCATCCCCGCCAGGTTCTGGTACTCGACGAAGGTCTTGGTGGGCTGGGCGGCGAGGATCACATCCTCCACCACCCGCTCTGGCGTGATGCCACGCGTCTTGGCCTGGTCGACGATCTGGCCCTCGATCAGCGGGGTCTTCACATAGCCGGGGCAGATGGCGTTGACCGTGATCCCGGTGCGGGCCAGCTCCACGGCGCAGGACTTGGTGAAGCCCACCACGCCGAACTTCGCCGCGCAGTAGGGGGCCTTGAATGCTGACGCCACCAGCCCGTGGGCCGAGGCGATGTTGACGATCCGGCCGCGCCCCTGGGCCTTCATGATCGGTATGGCCGCCTTGCTGGCGTGGAAGGTCGACGACAGGATCACCGCGATCAGGGCGTCCCACTTGTCTTCCGGATAGTCGTCCACCGCCGCCACGTGCTGGATCCCGGCGTTGTTGACCAGGATGTCGAGGCGCCCCAGCTCGCGGTGGGCGTAGGCCACCAGGTCGCGGATCTCCTCCGGCTTGGTCATGTCGGCCGCGTGATAGAGCACCCGCGCATTGGTCTTCTGCTGAATCGCCTGGCGGTCGGCCTCGATCTTGGCCGGGTCGCCGAAGCCATTGAGGACGACGTTGACGCCCTGCTCCGCCAGGGCCGTGGCCAGCGCCTGGCCAATGCCGGAGGTCGAGCCGGTGATCACGGCCACATGGCCTTCCAGATGGTAGTCCACGGCCATGGTCGGCCTCCCTAGCTCTTGGTGGCAGCCTTGCGCTGTTGGGCGACCGGCGGCGGCTGGGGCCGCAGGAACACCATCTCGTCCTCGGACGACAGCTGCGGCTGGTAGGCGTAGCCGTCGGCGTCGAAGGCCTTGAGGTCCGCCGCCCGTTCGATCCGGTTGTCGATGGCGAAGCGCGCCATGCGGCCGCGCGCCCGCTTGGCGAAGAACGAGATGACCCGGGCCTCGCCGTCCTTGGCCTCCAGGAACCGGGTGGCGACCACCGGCGCCTTCAGCGCCTTGCGGTCCACGGCGGCGAAATATTCCTCGCTGGCGCAGTTCACCACCGCGCGCTCCTTGTGGCCCACCAGGGCCATGTCGAGAGTCTCGGCCACACGCGGCCCCCAGAAGTCGTAGAGGCTTGCGCCGCGCCGGGTCTTCAGCCGCGTTCCCATCTCCAGCCGGTACGGCTGGATGGCGTCGAGCGGGCGCAGCACGCCGTAGAGGCCGGAGAGGATCCGCACCCGCGCCTGCGCCCAGGCCAGCGCCCGCTTGTCCAGCTCACGCGCCCGCAGGCCGAGGTAGACATCGCCGTTGAAGGCGAAGGCCGCCTGCAGCCCCTCCTCGGAGTCCGGATCGAAGGCCTGGAAGCGCTCCCGGTTCAGCTGGGCCAGGCCGTCGGACAGCGCCATCAGCCGCTTGAGGTCCCGCGCGGTCAGCTTGCGGGTGGTCTTGGCCAGCTCCGCCGTCTGGTCGCGCAGCTCCGGCAGGGTCAGCGGGGTCCGGACCGGCGCGGCCGTGAAATCGAGCGCCTTGGCCGGGGAGAGGACGATCAGCATCGCCGCTCCTTTGCCGCGACTTGGGCCCGGCGCCAAGGCGCATAGATCACTACGGCTCAGCTTGCGTCGCGCCGGAGGCTCGGCAATGAGTTGCACATGGGGACTGTTCGCGGTGACAGGGCGCTCTACGCGCTGCTGGCGGGGTTTGTCGCGCTCGCGGCGGTGGTCCTGGCCACCGTGTGGTTCAGCGAGCAGGAGGCCGAGGCCTCGCGCTGGGTCGGCCATACGCTCCAGGCCGAGAGCCAGCTGAGCCGGGTGCGCGCCTCGATCCTCGAGGCCGAGGCCTCGCAGCGAGGCTACCTGCTCAGCGGCCGCGAAGACTTCCTGGTCCCCTACCACCAGGCCTCGGACGCCCTGCCGTCCGAGATTGACGAGCTGTCGCGGCTCACCGCTGACAACGACCGCCAGCGCGACAACATCCGGCGGCTGCGGGCGATCATCGAGGCCCGGCGCGTGCTGCTGGCTCAGAATGTGGAGATCCGCCGGAGTGGCGCGGCCGTGCCGGCCGAGCGGCTGGAGCGCGGGCGTCGACTGATGGACGACAGCGCCGCGGTGGTCGCCGACATGCGGGCCGTGGAGGAGCGCCTGTTCGCGCAGCGGACCGCGGCCGTCGCCGGCCAGCGCCTGGCGCTGCGGATCGCCCTGATCGCCACCACCCTGGTGGTCTTCGCCCTGGGCGCCTTTGCATTCGGCAATGCGCGGCGGCGCCTGGCCGAGGCGCTGCGGATCCGCGACGAGCTGGCGGCCGCGAACGAGCACCTGCGCGAGGAGGCCGCGAGCCGCGCGGCCGCGGAGGCCCAGGTCCGCCAGGTGCAGAAGATGCAGGCCATCGGCCAGCTCACCGGCGGCATCGCCCACGACTTCAACAACATGCTGGCCATCGTCATCGGCTCGCTGGACCTGGCCAAGCGGCGGCTGCGCACGGATGTCGACCGCGCCGAGGCCGGGATCACCAGCGCCCTGGAAGGCGCCGAACGCGCCGCCCAGCTGACGGCTCGCCTGCTGGCCTTCTCGCGGCTGCAGCCCCTGGAGCCGCGGGTGCTGGACGTCAACAAGCTGGTGGGCGGCATGTCGGAGCTGCTGCGCCGCACGATCGGCGAGCAGCTGCAGGTCGAGACCGTGCTGGCCGGCGGCCTCTGGCGCACCCAGGTCGACCCGGCCCAGCTGGAGAACGCACTGGTGAACCTGTGCGTCAACGCCCGCGACGCCATGCCCGACGGCGGCAAGCTGACCATCGAGACGGCCAACAGCCACCTGGACGACGCCTACGCGGCCGGCCAGCCCGACGTGGAACCGGGGCAATATGTGATGATCTCGGTGAGCGACACCGGCGTCGGCATGCCGCCGGACGTGGTCGAGCGGGCCTTTGAGCCCTTCTACACCACCAAGGGCGTCGGTCGCGGAACGGGCCTGGGGCTCAGCCAGGTGCACGGTTTCGTCAAGCAGAGCCGCGGGCACGTGAAGATCTATTCCGAGCCCGGCGTGGGCACGACGATCAAGATCTACCTGCGCCGCGCCACCGACGAGCCCGAGGCCGAGATTCCGGTGCGGCCGCCGGGAGACCTCCCGCGCGGCCTGCCAGGAGAGATCATCGTGGTGGTCGAGGACGAGGATCGCGTGCGCCATCTCAGCGTCGATGCGCTGCGCGAGCTGGGCTACACCGTCGTGCAAGCCTCCGATGCGGCCCAGGCGCTGGCGCTGCTGGCGCTGCAGCCGCGGGTGGACCTGCTGTTCACCGACGTGGTGATGCCGGGACTGGACGGCCGGCGGCTGGCCGACCGGGCCCGCGAACTGCGCCCCGACCTGAAGGTGCTCTACACCACCGGCTATACGAAGAACGCCATCGTCCACAACGGCATGCTGGACCCGGGCGTGGCGTTCCTGGCCAAGCCGTTCACGGTGGAGCAGCTGGCGGTGAAGGTGCGCCAGGTGCTGGACGCGGACGGCTAGAGCACGATGACTTTTGTCGGAATCGACAAAAGTCTGAATCGTGCTCGTCGACTAAACGTGGCGAGCCTGTTCTTCCCGTCTTGATGTTCCATCAAAACGGGACAGGCTCTAGAACAGCACCCGCGGGTTCAGGATGCGCTTCGGGTCGAGCGCCTGGCGGACCGCCCGCTGGGCCGCCAGCTCGGTCGCGCTCTTGTAGCGCGCGCCCTCGGCGGTCTTCATGGCGCCCAGCCCGTGCTCGGCGCTGATCGAGCCGCCCAGGGCCGCCACGATGTCGTGCACGATGCGCGAGCCGGCGTCGCGGCGCGCGGCATGCTCGGCGTCCGAGCCGCCGTCCGGGCGCAGGACGTCGTAGTGGATGTTGCCGTCGCCCACGTGGCCGAAGGCGGCGATGCGCGCGCCGGGCGCAAAGGTGGCCATGGCGGCGGTCGCCTGCTCCAGGAACGCGGGAACCTGGCTCACGGGCACGGCGATGTCGTGCTTCCAGGTGGCGCCCTCGGGCTTCTGGGCCGGCGACTGGTTCTCGCGGATGGCCCACAGCGCCTTGGCCTGGGCCTGGGTCTGCGCCACCACGGCGTCGGCGATCAGCCCGGCCTCCAGGCCCTGCGCCAGGAAGCGCTCCATGGCCGCCTCCGCCGCGCCTTCCTCGGCCGCCTCGAATTCGGCCAGGACGTACCAGGGATGGCGCTCAGCCAGCGGATCGCGCGTGCCGGCGATGTTGCGCAGGGCGAAGTCGATCCCCAGCCGGCCCATCAGCTCGAAGGCCTCCACCGCCCCGCCGGCGGTCTCCTTGGCGCGGGCCAGCAGACGGATGGCGTCGCTGGGCGAGGCGATGCCCAGCAAGGCGACCGCGCGCGACGGCAGGATCGGGAACAGCTTCAGGCTGGCGGCCGTGACCACGCCCAGGGTCCCCTCGGCGCCGATCAGCAGCTGCTTGAGGTCATAGCCGGTGTTGTCCTTGCGCAGGCGCTTCAGGCCGTTCCAGACCTCGCCGTTGGGCAGCACCGCCTCCAGGCCCAGCACCAGGTTGCGCGTCGTCCCATAGCGCAGCACCTGGGTCCCGCCGGCGTTGGTGGAGACCACCCCGCCCACCGTGGCCGAACCCTCCGACGCCAGCCCCAGCGGGAACCGCCGGCGCACCGCCGCCGCCACCTCATGCACCTGGGCCAGGGTCACGCCGGCCTCGGCGGTCAGGGCGTCGTCGAAACCGTCGACCTCGCGGATCGCCCTCAGGCGCTCAGTGGAGAGCAGCACCTCGCCCTGCGGGATCTGGCCGCCGACGAGGCCGGTGTTGCCGCCCTGGACGGTGATCGCCTGGCCGGCCTCGAAGCAGACGCCCACCACCGCGGCCACCGCGGCCGTGTCGCGCGGCAGGGCCAGGAACGGCGTCTGGCCCACCCAGCGGTCGCGCCATTCCACCAGCTTGGGGGCGATGCGGTCGGGATCCTCGCTCCAGCCGCCCTCGCCAAGGACGGCCTTCAGGCGGGAGATCACGTCGGCGGGCACGGGCGCGGTCATGCCTCTAAGGTAGTCCCACCCGGCTAGCCCACAAACCCCGCCGCGCGGCGCAGCCGGTCGTTGATCGCCTCGCCCAGGCCCTCGCCCGGCACCGGCGCCACCGCGATGCCCTTCGCCTGCGACCGGTCCGCCGCCCGCAGGAAGGAGAACAGGTTCGCCGCCGCCTCCGCCAGATCGCCTCGCGGGCTGAGGTTGAAGGCGCCCGGCCACCGCGGCCCGAACCCCACCCAGACCTCGTCGTCGCGCGGCTCGGTGACGTTCAGGCGCACCGGCAGGTTCGGCGCGTAATGCCGGGTGAGCCGGCCCGGGGAGCGTTTCGCATCGGCCTCGGCCTCGGAGAGCGGCCCCACCACGGCCTCGATCTCGGCGCGCGTCACCGCGCCCGGGCGCAGCAGCCGCGGGGTGTCGAGCAGAGACACGACCGTAGATTCCAGGCCGATGGCGCAGGGTCCGCCGTCCAGCACCGCAGCGGCCGCCGCCCCGGTCTCGTCCATCGCGTCGGCGAGGGTCGTGGGGCTGGGCCGCCCCGACCGGTTCGCCGAGGGCGCCACCACCGGCCCGCCGAACGCCGCGATCAGGGCGTGCGCCAGAGGATGGGCGGGAGCCCGCACCGCCACGGTGTCCAGCCCGGCGCGCGCCAGGTCGCATACCGCCATGTCGTCGCTCGCCGGCAGCACCAGGGTCAGCGGGCCCGGCCAGAACCGCGCCGCCAGCGCCTCGGCCCGCGCCTCGAAGCCGGCGATGCGCCGAGCCATGGCCAGGTCGGCCACATGGGCGATCAGCGGGTTGAAACTGGGCCGGCCCTTGGCGGCATAGACCGCGGCCACGGCGCGTGGGTTGGCGGCGTCGGCGGCGAGGCCGTAGACCGTCTCCGTCGGCATCAGCACCAGGCCGCCCGCGGCCAGGGCCCCCGCCGCGGCGGCTACGGCTGGCGCCTGGCCTTCAGCGAGACCGTCACGCTCACCTTCGCCGGGATCTGATCGGTGCTCTGCCACTCGCCCTGCCCAACGCCGAAGGCTGTCCGGTCGAGGCTGGTTACACCGCTGACCGTCGCTGTGTCGCCGTCGATCTTGAGCTTGAACGGCAGCTCCGCCGCCCGGCTGACGCCGCGCAGCTCCAGCTTGCCGTGGGCCACGAAGCGGCCCTCCGCGGTCTTGGTGAACTTGGTGGCCGTGAAGGTCGCCTTCGGATGCTCGGCGGTGTCGAACCAGTCGCCCGACGGCAGGCTGGCGTCGCGCTGCTGGTCGCCGGTGTTCACCGAGGCCAGGTCGATGGCGACGCTGACCTTGGAGCCCTCCAGGGCGTCGGGGCTGAACAGGATGTCGGCGGTCCATTTCTCGAACCGCCCCTGGATCGGCGACCCGCCCCAGGCCGTGGCGAAGCCGAGGGTGGAGCCCGGCGCGATCTTCCAGGCGACCGGCTTGGCGATGGGCGCAGGCGGGGGCGCAGCCTCCGCCGTGGCGGCGGCTGCTGCGCCGGCTGATGGGGCCCCGACCGGAGGCGCGGCTTCGACGGGCTCAGCCGCGACCTGGGCGGCCGGCAGGGGCGCGGCGCGCGGCAGCGGCGGCTGGACCAGTTCGGCGAAGGCCACGACGCCGACGAAGGCCAGGGCGATGGCGATCAGCCGCGGCTCCAGCCAGCGCCCGCTCTTCGCACCGGGCGCCATGCGCGACAGGATCGGCTCGTCGACGTGGAACAGCTGGTGCTTGAGCGCGCCGGCCACGTGCAGGGCCAGCAGGACGTAGCCGAACTTGATGATCAGCCCGTGCCCGGTCACGCCGAACTTGTGCCAGGCCGCCTTGGCCGCCGGCGCCAGCTCCGCCAGGCCCGGGATGTGCGGCCACGGGACCACGCCATAGAGCAGGGTCGGGATGGCGATGCGGCTGGTGGAGACCATGATCCAGCCGGTGAGCGGCATGCCGATCATGACCAGGTAGAACGAGCCGTGCACCACGCCGGACAGCCGCCGCTCCCAGGTCGAGAGGCTGGCGGGCTCCGGCGGCGGCGGATTGACCAGCCGCCAGGCCAGCCGCGCCAGACTGAGCAACAGGACCGTGATGCCGATCGACTTGTGCAGCTGGGTGACCGCGAAGTGCGCCGGCGTCGGCGGCCCCTCCATGCGGCCCGCCAGGATCACCTGGGTGACGATCAGCGCGGCGATGGTCCAGTGCAGGACGATGGCGACCGTGGAGTAGCGCTGGCGGGCCGCCGAGGTCGGCGCGCCGTGCGCGGGGACTTGCACCATTCAGTTCGCTCCCAGGCCCAACACGAGGCGCTCCGCCCGCGGCGTCAGCGCTGCACATCTAACGGCGCCGCTCGCAAAAGGGCGCCCGCGGAAGCGGAAAGACACTGCCGCCGCCGACGAAACAGCGCCGCTATTTCTTGACGAACTCGACCTCGAACGAGAGGTCGACGGTGTCGCCGGCGAAGGGGCGCCCGCCCGTCACGCCGAACTCCGAGCGCTTGATCTTGCCGACGCCCGAGAACCCCATCCGGGTGCCCGCGCCCAGCAGGCCCGGCCCCACGCCGTTGAAATCCACATCCAGGGTCACCGGCTTGGTCACCCCGTGCAGGGTCAGGTCTCCGGTCAGCTGGCCATGGCCCTCGGCGTCGCTCACCAGCCCGGTCGAGGCGAACTGGATCAGCGGGTACTTGTCCGGCTCGAAGTAGCCGGCGACGGTCTTGTTGAAGATGTTGTCCTCTGTGTCGATCGACTTCGGATCCACCTTGATCAGCACCTTGGTGGCCTGCCAGCTGGTCGGGTCGTAGCTGAAGGCGCCCTCCAGCTTGTTGAAGCGCATGGTGTAGCGGGAGAAGCCTCCCATGTGCGGGATCTTCACGATCAGGCTCGCGTGCCGCGGGTCCATGGCGTACTCGCCCGGCGGGACCTTGGCCGGATCCTTGGTCTGGGGATCGGCCGCGGCGGCGCCGGTGGCCACAAGGCCGGCCAGGAGGGCGATCGTGACGTGACGCAGCATTCAGAGCGTTCCTTCCGATCGGACGACGGATGATAGGGCCAAGCGGGGCGGCGCGCCGCCCGTAAAAACCCTGCCTGCCGCCGGCGCTGTCCGGGACGCCGTCGGCGCAGGTCAATGCCGCCTTCTGCAGTGAAGGATGCTGGGTCGGCGAATTTTATTCCGGCCGGCGCGGCCTTGACCCGCCGGGACCGTGGCCTAGAGAGCGGGAGACCTCTGTTCCGGAACCTGCCCATGACCTTCCGCGCCCCTGCCCGCGACCTGGCGTTCGCGCTCAAGACGGTGGGCCACAGCGAGATGATCGCCCGGCTCTATCCGGACCTGGACGAGGACACTGTCCAGGCCGTGCTGGAGGCCGCCGCCGCCTTTGCGGACAACGAGCTGGCGCCGCTGAACCGCAAGGGCGACCTCGAGGGCGCCCGCTACGAGAACGGCAAGGTCACCGCCGCGCCGGGCTTCGCCGAGGCCTATCGCCACTTCGTCGAGCAGGGCTGGAACTCTCTCTCCGCCCCGCCCGAGCACGGCGGCCAGGGCCTCTCCAAGGCCATGGAGTTGGCGGTGTTCGAGATGGTCCACGCGGCCAACATGGCCTTCGGCCTCTGCCCCATGCTGACCCAGGGCGCCATCGAGGCGCTGACCCTGCACGGCACGGAGCGCCAGAAGCGCCTGGTGCTGCCCAAGCTGGTCAGCGGCGAATGGACCGGCGCCATGTGCCTGACCGAGCCGCAGGCGGGCTCGGACCTCTCGGCCCTGACGTCCATGGCCCGGCCCGACGGCCAGGGCGGCTGGCGCCTGACCGGCCAGAAGATCTTCATCACCTGGGGCGACCACGACGCGGCGGACAACATCTGCCACTTGATCATCGCCCGCACGCCGGACGCCCCGCCCGGCGTCAAGGGCATCAGCCTGTTCCTGGCCAACAAGTTCGAGGTGAAGGACGACGGCTCGCTGGGCGGGCGCAACGGTTTCCGGCCGGCGTCGATCGAGCACAAGCTGGGCATCCATGGCTCGCCCACCTGCGTCATGCTCTACGAGGACGCCCAGGCCGAACTGGTCGGCGAGCTGGGCCAGGGCCTGGCCCACATGTTCGTCATGATGAACGCCGCGCGCCTGCAGGTGGGCGTCCAGGGCGTGGCCATCGCCGAGCGGGCGTTCCAACAGGCGCTGGAATTCAGCCAGGAGCGCAAGCAGGGCCGCACCGCCTGGGACGCCGACGGCTCGATCTACGGCCACCCCGACGTGCGCCGCACCCTGATGCTGATGAAGGCCCGGATCGAGGCGGCGCGCGGGATCTGCCTGCTGACCGGCGTCCTGGCCGACCTGGCGCACAAGGCCGGCACCGAGGCCGAGCAGGCGGCGGCCAAGGCGCGCCAGGAGCTGCTGACCCCCATCGCCAAGGCCTGGTCCACCGACCTCGGCGTCGACGCCGCCTCCCAGGGCCTCCAGGTCCATGGCGGGATGGGCTTCATCGAGGAGACCGGGGCGGCCCAACACTACCGCGACGCCCGCATCGCCCCGATCTACGAAGGCACCAACGGCATCCAGGCCCTGGACCTGATCGGCCGCAAGCTGCGGTCCAACGGCGGCGAGACCCTGCGGGCGCTGTGCGGCGAGATGGCCATGACCGCCGAGGCGCTGACCGAAGCGCCCGGCCTGGCCGCGGTGGGCCGCCGGCTGGCCACCGGGATCATGGCGCTGGAGCGCGCGGCCGACGGCATCGTCGCCGCCGACAACGCCGTGGCCCTGACCGTGGCGACCCCGTTCCTGAAGCTGGCCGGCGATGTAGTGGGCGGCTGGATCCTGGGGCGCCAGGCGCTGGTGGCCGCGGGATCGGACGATCCCTGGCTGGTGGCCAAGGGCGGCCTCGCCCGCCTCTACGCCAGCCAGGTGCTGAGCCTCGCGCCCGGCCTGGCCGACGCTATCGCGGAGACCGATCCGGCCGAGCTGGAAGCGACGCCGGCAGCGGCGCTGGCGGGCTAAAACGGCGCCGGTAACACCGCGCGTTTTGGGCTGATTTACCTTTGGAAATTACCGTTCGGCCGGGGGGATCGAACGGATGCGCAAAGGCGCCAACACCACAACGACGGCGCGGATCTCAAGTCCGCTCGTGGACGTGCAGCTGACGGCCTATCAGCTCACGTTGCGGGGCCTGCGACTGCCGGTCGTGGTCCACTACGGCTTCAACCTCTTCGGCGCCGTGGCCCTGCTCCTGCTCGGCCATCCGCTGGTCGCCGCCGCCTACTTCACCGCCGCCAGCGCGATCGACACGGTGCAGCAGCGCCTGCTGCCCCGCTGGCTGGCGCAGGCCGACGGCGCCGACGAGGCCGCCGGCGCGGCGCGCCTGGCCGTGCTCTGCGTCGCCCGTATCGCCTGCTACACGGCCGCGCCCTTCGCCATGGCGCTGCGGGGCGGCCTGCCGGAGTTCGTGTTCTACGCCCTTCAGGTCGCGACGCTGCTGATGGTCGCCATGGGCGCAGGCTCGCTCTCGCGCGCCACGTTCTGGTCGATGGCCGGCGTCCTGCTGCTGGAGATGGCCGCCTTCGGCTGGCTGCGCCTGGCGCCGCTGGAGGCCGCCGCCGCGACGATCGGCCTGGCGACCCTGCTGGTGCTGCTGGTCATGGTCTCGGAGACCACGGTGCGGACCATCACCGTCTGGCACGACGCCTTCCTCGCCAACATCGCCCTCGTCGACGACCTGGAGGCCGCGCGGGACGGCGCCCGCCGCGCCGACCGGGCCAAGTCCAACTTCCTCGCCACCATGAGCCACGAGATCCGCACGCCCATGAACGGGGTGCTGGGCATGGCCCAGCTCCTGAAACGTGACGAGGCCGACCCGGTCCAGGCGGAACGCCTGGACGTGCTGATCGAGTCCGGCGAGTACCTGCTGTCGATCCTCAACGACATCCTGGACGTCTCCAAAATCGACGCCGGCAAGCTGGAGATCGCCCTGGCGCCCGAGCCATTGCGGCCATTCCTGCAGCGCCTGGTGAGCTTCTGGGGCGCCCGCGCCGATGAGCGTGGCGTGGCCCTTAGCCTGCGGATTTCCGAGGCCGTGCCCGACGCGGCCATGGTCGATGCGCTGCGGCTGCGCCAGGTGATGTTCAACCTGCTGGGCAACGCCCTGAAGTTTACCGACGCCGGCTCTGTGGAGCTTGTCGCGGACGCCGCGCCGCTGAACGACGGCGCGGTCCAGCTGCGCCTGGCGGTGCGCGACACCGGGCCCGGCATCCCGGAGCACAACCTGCCCCACCTGTTCGACCGCTTCTCCCAGGCCGACGAGTCCGAGGTCCGACGGTTTGGCGGCACGGGCCTGGGCCTGGCCATCGTCAAGCAGCTGGTGGAGCTGATGGGCGGCCAGGTGTGGGTCGAGAGCGCCGTGGGGCTGGGCTCGACCTTCCACGTGGAGCTGCCGCTCCAGGTCGTGCAGGGCGAGGTCTCCCCGGCGGCGGACCTGGCCGACGAAGCCGCCGGGCCCGCCGAGCTGCAGGCGCTGCGCGTGCTGGCGGTCGACGACAACGCCGTGAACCTGCTGGTGCTGGAGCAGCTGCTGACCAGCCTGGGCCAAAGCGTGGCCAAGGCGTCGAGCGGGGCCGAGGCTCTGGCGGCGCTGGCGGCCGAGACCTTCGACCTGGTGCTGATGGACATCCAGATGCCGGAGATGAGCGGCATCGAGGCGCTGGAGCGGCTGCGGCGCGAAGTAGGGCCGAACCGGAATGTCGCGGTGGTGGCCCTCACGGCCGACGTGACCTCCGGCGGCCGCCAGCGCTACCTCGACCTCGGCTTCGACGAGCACGCCGCCAAGCCGATCCAGCTGCAGGACCTGCTGCAGGCCATCGCCCGCGCCACCAGCGACGACGCCCGCCGGGCCGAATACGCCGCCTGAGGTCCTACGCCGCCTGCAGCGACGGCAGGTCGTGCAGCGCCGGCTCCAGGCCCGCGCCCATCAGGTCGATGAAGTTGTCGCGGTAGAAGGCCCGCTTCGCCCGCTCCGAGGCGTCCGCCAGGCTGTCGTTGAAGCGCTTCAGCGGATTGCGCCCGCCCTCCACGTGCGGGAAATCGGACGAGAACAGCACCATCTCCTCGCCGGAGTTGGCCATGATCCAGGCCACGTCCTCATGCGGATAGGGCGTCACCCGCAGCTGCCGTCGCAGGATGGCGCTGGGGGTGTCGGAGAGCTTCTGCAGGCGTTCTTCGCGCCCGAAGGCGGCGCAGCCGGAATCCAGGAACTTCATCAGGCTGGGCAGCCACGACCCGCCCAGCTCGATGGCCCCGAACTTCAGCCGTGGGAAGCGGTCGAACACGCCGTCGATCACCAGGGCCGAGAGCGTCTGCCAGACCGACAGCGGGATCGCCATGAAGGTCAGGGAGGTGAAGTTCTCGTCCCCGCCGTGGAAGTCCTTCACGAAGGGCAGGCCGTTTTCCAGATAGTCCTTGTGCATCTTCTCCTCGCCGCCGACGTGGAAGAGGATCGGCAGCCCCGCCTCCTCAGCCAGCGCCCACAGCGGGTCCAGCTCCACATGGCTGGGCGAGAAGCCCGGCGGATGGCGCGACGGCACGACCAGGCCCTTGGCGCCCAGGGCGATGGCCTCGCGGGCGATCTGCGGCGCGCGCTGGCGGTCGACGAGCGGCACATAGCCGGTGGCCAGCAGGCGGCGGTCGACCGAGCAGAACTCGGTCATCATCCGGTTGTGGGCCCGCGCCGCCTCCAGGGCCAGCTCCACCTCGCCCATCTGCTCAAGCCCGAAGTTGGAGAGGCAGGCGGTGGTGAAGACCAGCTGGCTGGCGAAGCCCAGGCAATCCAGGGTCCGGGGCCGATCATCGGCCCGGAAGGCGCCCAGGGCCTCGTAGTTCTTGCGCAGCAGGATATTGGCCTCGGCGCCGGCGCGGAACTCGGGGTCCTGCTGGCGCTCGGCGGCCTTGGCGAACCACTCGGGCAGCACGTCCTTGCGGCCGGTCTTCTCCACGAACGCCTCGCGGAATTTCGGGTCCAGGTAGCGGTTGATCGTGCCCGGCAGCTCCATGATGTGGCTGTCGGCGTCATGGACGGTCTGGCCTTCGACGTAAGCCATGGTCATCCTCCCTGGATGCGCGGTTCTTTTGCCCCACATTCCGGACCTTCGAATCCCGGCCGTCAAGAGTCGGATCTTGCGTTCTGGGCGCGCCACCCCGTCGAGGTTGCCCGCGACCTGATCGGCTGGTCGGTGTTCGTGGACGGCGTCGGCGGGCGCATCGTGGAGACCGAGGCCTATCACCACGAGGACCCCGCCTCGCACAGCTACCCCGGTCCCACGCCCCGTAACGCCGTGATGTTCGGGCCCCAGGCGCACGTCTATGTCTACCGGTCCTACGGCATCCACTGGTGCATGAACTTCGTCTGCTGGGGCGAGGCGCCGGGCGGGGCGGTGCTGATCCGCGCCCTGGAGCCCACCGCGGGTCTCGAGACCATGCACGAGCGTCGCGGCGTCGCCGATCCGCGGGCGCTCTGCTCCGGCCCAGGCAAGCTGTGCCAGGCGCTGGGCGTCACCTTCGCCCTGAACGGCCGCTCGGCCCTGGAGCCCCCGTTCGCGCTGGTCGAGGGGCCCGCCGCCGGGGTGGTCGTCGGCCCCCGCATCGGCATCACCAAGGCGGCCGAAAAGCCCTGGCGCTTCGGCGAGGCCGGCTCAAGGTTCGTGAGCCGGCCGTTTGCCATCACCTCTCCCCCGAGCGGCGCAGCCGCGAAGAGAGGGAGAGGGTAGGGAGAGGGCTGGCACGGGACAGGCGGTTCCACCGGCGGGACACCGAGGGCCCTCGCCGTCCTGTCTCGGTCGCCCAGACAGCCCTCTCCCTACCCTCTCCCTCTCTCGCTACGCTTGGGGGAGAGGAGATTTCAGAGTTGCGCCAGCATGTAGTCCGCCGAGGAGACGCGGAATTCGCCGCCCTGCTCGACGTTCAGCTCGCTCACCACGCCGTCCTTGACGATCACGGAGTAGCGCTGCGAGCGCAGGCCCATGCCGAAGCGGCTGCCGTCCATCTCCAGGCCCACGGCCTTGGTGAAGTCGCCGTTGCCGTCGGCCAGCATGACGATGTCCTCGCCCACCGCCTGGTCCTCGCCCCAGGCGCGCATGACGAAGCCGTCGTTGACCGAGAGGCATGCGATCACGTCGACGCCCTTGGCCTTCAGGTCCGGCGCGTGCTGCTTGAAGCCCGGCAGGTGCTTGGCCGAGCAGGTGGGCGTGAAGGCGCCCGGCAGGGCGAACAGGGCCACGGTCTTGCCCTTGAAGAACTCCTCGGTGGAGACCGGCTTGGGTCCCTCCGCGGTCGCCTGGGAGATGGTGACGTTGGGGATCTTGTCGCCGACTTTGATCGTCATGGGGAGCTCCTTCGAAGGTCCGGACGAGCCTGATAACCGAGAACCTAGGGGTGACGTAACCACGATTTCTGCGAGCGGCGCTCCGCGGGCGGCAGTTCTCCTTGAAGTCGTCACGATGCGGGGGGATTCTACGGGCGATGGAAGGCGTCTTCTTGTCGGGCCAGCTCCTCATCGCCATGCCGGGGATCGGCGATCCGCGGTTCGAGCGTTCGCTCATCCTGATCTGTGCGCACGACGCCCAGCATGCCATGGGCGTGGCGCTCAACCGGCCGATCGAGGGCCTGACCATTCCCGAGCTGCTTGAGCGGCTGGAGATCCCCACCACGGCCGTGCTGGACGACGACCTGGTGCTGATGGGCGGGCCGGTGGAGGTGGAGCGCGGCTTCGTGCTGCACACCGACGACTACCACGCCGAGCACAGCCTGGAGGTCGAGGGGGGCCTGGTGCTCACCACGACGCGCGACATCCTGGAAGCCATGGGCCGTCACGACGGCCATCCGCGGCGGGCGATCCTGGCGCTCGGCTATTCCGGCTGGGGCTCGGGCCAGCTGGAGCGGGAGATCCGCGAAAACGTCTGGCTGGTCGTGGCGCCGGATGAGGCGCTGGTGTTCGACGACGACTACGACACCAAATGGGCCCGCGCCCTGGCCAAGCTGGGCGTCGACCCCCAGTTCCTCAGCGCCGAAGCGGGGCGGGCGTAAGAGTTCGTCCCCCACGGGGGAGCAACGTGCGGCGCCTTACCCGCGCGCCTTCACCGGGGCGGCGCCGTCCACATAGCTCTCGTTGAGATAGACCTCGGCCTCCTGGGCGCTGAGGGCGGGCGCATAGCCGAAGCCCTGGCCGTAGTCGCAGCCCAGGGCCAGCAGCTGGCGGGCCATGCCGGCGTTCTCCACCCCCTCGGCCACCACCTCCATCGCCAGGTCCTGGCCCAGCTTGACCACCGAGGAGACGATCTTGGCCGAGCCCTCGTTGGTGGCCATGGTGCGCACGAAGTAGCGGTCGATCTTCAGGGTGTCGAAGGGCAGGCGCGTCAGGTAGCTGAGCGAGGAGAAGCCGGTGCCGAAGTCGTCCAGCGCCAGGGCCGCGCCGGCCGCGCGCAGGGCGCGCAGCACCACCGCCGCCCGGTCCGGATCGCGCATGACGTCGCTCTCGGTGACCTCCAGCTTCAGGGCGCCCGGCGGCAGGTCCGTCTCCTTGCGGATCGCGTGCACGTCGGCGATCAGGTCCGGCCGGTCGATCTCGCCGGTGGAGAGGTTCACGGCCACGGTCAGCTCGCCGGCGGCGCGGTGGCGCTTGCGCCAAGCGGCCAGCTGGCGGGCCGCCTCGCGCATCATCATGGCGCCCAGCTCGGGCATCAGGCCCATCTCGTCGCAGAGCGGCAGGAACTGTTCGGGCATCAGGAGGCCCCGGCGCGGGTGGCGCCAGCGGGCCAGGGCCTCGAAGCCGGAGAGCGCGCCCGTCGAGAGGCGCACGATCGGCTGGTAGAACGGCATCAGCTCGCCGCGGCGCAGGGCGCCCTTCAGGTCGCCCTCCAGGGCCAGGCGCGACAGGCCATCGGTCTCCAGGCTGCGGCCGTAGGCGGCGGCGCCGCCGCGGCCATTGCTCTTGGCGCTCTCCACGGCCAGCTCAGCGCGGCGCAGCAGTTCGGTGGCTTCCGGCGCATCCTCGCCGCCGGACGCCTCCACGGCGCCGATGGACAGCGTCGGGTGGATGTCGAAGCCCGCCACCCGCAGCGGCTGCTCCAGAGCCCGGCGCAGCAGCTCCGCGCCCGGCGAAGCGCCCACGGGCGCGAGGGCCGCGAACTCGTCCTCGCCAATCCGGGCCAGCAGGGCCCCGGGTGGGAAGGCCGCGGCCAGGCGCGAGCCGAGGGCCGCCAGCACCAGGTCCGCGCGCTCGTGGCCCAGGGCCTCGTTCAGGCGGCGCAGGCGGTCCAGGTCGGCCACGATCAGCTCGTGCTGCCCGGGCAGCTGCAGCCGCTCCCGGGCCAGGGTGATGAAGCTCTTGCGGTCGGCGAGACCGGTGAGCGGGTCGAGGCCCGAGGCGGCGAACCGCATCTCGGCGGCGACCACGCCGGCGGCCCGCAGGCCCTCCTCCAGCCAGACGCCGCGCCAGACGCAGGGCGCGCCGCCGCGCAGGCGCAGGCGCACGGCCACCTCGCCGCCCGGCTCCTGGACGCGCAGGATGTCTTCGGCCACCGCCCGGTCCTGGGGCAGCGCCAGGGCGCGCAGGGCGGCGGAGGAGCAGTCGGGCGCGAGCGGGCCCAGACCCAGGGCGCGCGTGGCGCCTGTCAGGCGCAGGCGATCACGCTCAGGCTCCCAGACCCAGAGCGCGACCTCCGCGGCGCCCAGGGCCTCGAGCGTGGCCGTGGCGTCCCACATCCAACGGTCGTTGGCCATTACGTCCTGATTCAGCCCCATGCCCGCGGGCGCCGGTCAGACCGACACCCCCTCGTCCGGCCCCTCGGGACCCCGGTAGGGGCTCACCCGGCCGAACAGCACATGGTCTCGCCAAGCGCCGTTAATTTTAAGATAAGCCTGAGCAAATCCCTCCTCGGTGAAGCCTGCTTTCTGCAGCAGGCTGCGCGAGGGCGCGTTGTCCGGGATGCAGGCGGCTTCCAGCCGGTGCAGGGCCAGGGTGCGGAAGGAAAACTCGCAGAGCGCGCGCACCGCCGCCAGGGTCAGGCCCTGGCGCGCGAAGGGGCGGCCGCACCAGTAGCCCACCGACCCCATCTGCGCGACGCCGCGCCGCACGTTGGACAGGGTGATCCCGCCGGTCAGGGCGTCGTCCGCCGTGCGGAAGACGAAGAACGGATAGGCCAGCCCGGCCTCCCGGTCGCGGGCATAGGCCAGAAGGCGGCGGCGGAACGCGGCGCGCGAGAGGTCGTCGGCCGGCCAGGTGGGCTCCCACGGCTGCAGGAAGGCGCGGCTCTGGGCGCGCAGCTCGCGCCATTCCTGGAAGTCGGCGGCGCGCGGCGGGCGCAGCACCACGCCCTCGCCCTCGATGCGCAGGCCGCTCTCCGGCGCGATCCAGTCCAGCAACGCCATGTGCAAGCCTGGCGCAATTCCGCGCGTGGGCCAAGCCCGCCCTGGTTGCGTCTCCCGCAGACCAGTTTACATAATAGACTAGTTGATGTAGTGAGCCTCCATGCCGGCGTCGCCCCGCAAGCCCGCTGGCCCTCCCTCGCCGGGCGCCGCTGGAGCCCGCCTCCGCGGCGCCCGGCGGCTTTTCGAACTGGAGACCGGCATGACCGCCCGATCCGAACGTCTGCATGGCCTGGACGCCGTGCGCGGCTACGCCCTGCTGCTGGGCGTGGTGTTTCACGCCACCATGTCGTTCCTGCCAGGGCCGCAGATCTGGCCGGTGGCCGACAGCGAGCGGACGCCCGTGCTGGGCGCGGTGTTCTTCGCCGCCCACACCTTCCGGATGACGACCTTCTTCCTGATCGCCGGCTTCTTCGCCCACATGACCTTCCATAAGCGGGGGCCGAGGGGTTTCGTCGTCGACCGGCTGAAGCGGATCGCCCTGCCCCTGCTGGTCTTCTGGCCGATCTCGCTGGTGGGGATCCTGCTGGCGGCCGGCTACGCGGTCTATGTGGCGACCGGCGTCTTCCCGACCAGGCCGCCGCCCTCGCCGGCCGCCGCGCCCGGCGCCTTTCCCCTGACGCACCTGTGGTTCCTCTACACCCTGCTCTGGCTGTACGCAGGCGCGCTGGCGGTGCGCGGCTTGGTCGTCCGCCTCGACGGGACCGGAGCTTGGCAAGCGCGCGCGGACCGGCTGACGGCGCGCCTCGTGGCCAGCCCGCTGTCACCGGCGTTGCTGGCCATTCCGGTCGCCGTCGCCTTCTATGTGACGCCGGGCTGGCGGGTCTGGTTCGGCGTCCAGGGCCCGGACTCCAACCTGGTCCCGAACCTGCCGGCCGCGGTGCAGTACGCCCTGGCGTTCGGCTTCGGCTGGGTGCTGCAGCGCCAGCCCGGCCTCCTGGAGACCTGGGCCTGCCGCTGGCGGCTGAACCTGGCGGCGGCCGTCGCGCTCGCAGCCGGCCTGATGGCCAACCTGGGCCTGCAGCCTGTGCTCCATCCCGATCCGCCCGGCCTCGTGCGGCTCGTCCACGCCGCCGCCTACGGCCTGGCCATCTGGACCGGGACCTTCGCGGCCATCGGCCTGGCGCTGCGGTTCCTCTCCGGCCCCAGCCCGGCGCGACGCTACATCGCCGACTCGTCCTATTGGATCTATCTGATCCACCTGCCGATCGTGATGGTCCTGCAGGCGTGGGTCTCGCGGTTCGACTGGCCGTGGGAAGCCAAGTTCGCCGCCATCCTGGGGATCGGGTTCGCGCTGATGTTCGCCACCTACGAGCTTCTGGTCCGCCACACCTTCATCGGCGCCATGCTGAACGGCCGCCGCAGGCCCTGGCGGACCCCGACCGCCACGCTCGCCGCGCCCGAGGCCGCCCGATGACCCCTGACAGCGCCCGCGACGACCTCGCCTTTCTCCGCGCCCTGGTCGACCCGCCCGGGACCGGCTTCCAGCGCCGGTTCGGCGAGACCTACGCCTGGTGCGGCGCCTGCTATGGGACCCAGATGGTGCTGCACGGCCTGCAGTACCTGGGCCTGGTCGACGGGGCCCTCGCCGGCCTCCTGATCGGGCTGGGGCCGACCGTGGTGTTCGTGTCGGCGCTGCCGTTCATCCTGCGCCGCCACCGCGCCAGCCCTGGCGCCAGCGCCATCTCGCGCGCGGTGGGCGCGGTCTTCAGCGCCGTGGGCGTCGCCAATCTGGTGCTGGTGGTGGCGATCGGCTCGCTGGCCTGGCGGGAGCGGAGCCTGACCATCTGGCTGCTCTATCCGACCACGGTGGTGATCCTGCAGGGCGCCGCCTGGATGGTGGTCTACGCCCTGCGCCGTCGGCTCTGGCTCGCCGCGGTGGCGATCGGCTGGTTCGCCACCGGGATCGGCATGGCCCTGGCCATCAAGAGCTTCGGCGCCCTGATCCCGATCGCAGGCTTCGGCTTCTTCGCCTTCATGTGCGCGCCCGGTCTCTTCCTGATGCGCCAGAACCGGGGCGCTTGAGGCATGACCGCCCGCTTCGACATCGGCAAGATCGACGACGTGATCCACGGCCGGCTGCGGCTCGGGGTCATGGCCTATCTCGCCAATGCCGAGGTCGCGGACTTCAACGAGCTGAAGGGCGTGCTGGAGGTGACCCAGGGCAACCTTTCGGTCCAGCTGCGCAAGCTGGAGGAGGCGGGCTACGTCACCATCGAGAAGAGCTTCCTGGGCCGCAAGCCGCGCACCCAGGTGCGGATCTCCGCTGCCGGGCGCGCCGCCTTCGCCGCCTATCTCGAGGCCCTGGGCCGGGTGATCGGCCAGTCGCCAGCCGCCTGAGCCGGGTCGCCGTCAGCCCGACAGCGCCTCGGTCAGCCGCTCCGCCGCCGCCAGCGACGGCTTGGGCCCCAGCACGGCCACCGCCGCCTGGCGCGGCGCGAGGATCTTGCCCATCAGCGCCGCCAGCTGGCCCGCCGTCACCGCGTCGATCTCGGCGGCCACCGACTCCGGCTCCAGGGTGCGGCCGAACAGCAGGACCTGGCCCGCCGCCTGCTCGGCCCGCGCCAGGGCGGATTCGCGGCCCATGAACATGGCGCCCTTGAGCTGGGCCTTGGCGCGCGACAGCTCGGCCTCGGCCACCGGCTCGGTGAGGGCCTTGATCTCGTCCGCCGTGACCTGCGCCAGCTCGGCGGCGTCCTCGGCCGCGCAGCCGGCGAACACGCCCAGCACGCCCACGTCGGCATAGGTCTCGGAATAGGCGTCGATGGCGTAGGCCAGGCCGCGCGCCTCCCGCGCCTCCTGGAAGAGTCGCGAGGCCATGCCGCCGCCCAGGATCTCGGCCAGCAGGCGCAGGGCGAAATAGTCGCGGTCCTTCACGCCCACGGCGGGCAGCAGCAGCACCAGGTTGGCCTGTTCAAGGCGCTTGGCGACCGGCTTGGTCCCGCCGGCGAAGCGGGCCGGCTCCGGCTCGCCCAGCCCGGCGCCGGCCGCAGCGCCGAAATCGCGCTCGGCCAGCTTCAAGAGCTCGTCCTCGTCCACGGCGCCCGCCGCGCTGACGACCAGCGAGCCGGGGGCGTAGAGGGCCGCGCGCCAGTCGCTGAGGGTCTCGACGGTGGCCCGCCCGATGGACTTCACCGTGCCCAGGATCGGCCGGCCCAGCGGCTGGCGGTCGAAGGCCATGGTCTGGGCCAGTTCGAACACCAGGTCGTCGGGCGTATCGGCCGCCTCGGCGATCTCCTGGGCCACCACCTGCTTCTCGCGGGCCAGGTCGCCTGCATCCATCGTCGGCCGCAGCACCAGGTCCGAGAGCACCGCCGAGCCGAGGTCCAGGCCGTCCTTCAGCGCCCGCACCTGGAAGCTGGTGCGCTCGTAGCCGGTGGCGGCGTTGATGTGGCCGCCCTCGGCCTCGATGACCTCGACGATGGCCTTGGCCGAGCGGCCGCCCGCGCCCTTGAACACCATGTGCTCGAGCAGGTGCGACCAGCCTGAGCGGGCCGCGTCCTCGAACCGCGCGCCGCGGCCGGCCACCACCGACAGCGCCACCGTCTGCCAGCCGGGCAGCGGGTCGCAGATCACCCGCACGCCGTTGGACAGGGTGTGGACGCGCGGGGTCACGCCTCAGGCGTCCGCAAAGGCGCGCACATAGGCCTTGACGGTGTCGGGCTCGGCCGGCAGGCGGTCGAACCGCTCCGGCCGGTCGGCGAGGCTGGTCACCCCGCGCGGCAGGCTGGGCGTCACGCCGGTCGCCTTGGCCACGTCGTCGGGGAACTTGGCCGGATGGGCGGTCGAGAGCACCACCGCAGGCCCGTCCAGCCGCACGTGGTCCAGCGCCGAAACCGCCACGGCGGTGTGCGGATCGATCAGCTCGCCGGTCTCGTTGAGGGTGGCGACCATGGTGCGCACGGTCTCGGCCTCGCCAATGGCCACGCCCTGGAACACCGCCTGCATGGCGCTGAGCGCACCGGGCGGGATGTCGATCACCCCGGCCTTGCCGAAGGCCTCGAAGGCGCGGGCGGTCTCGGTGGCCTCGCGCTGCACGCCCTCGAAGTAGAGCCGCTCGAAGTTGGAGGCCGACTGGATGTCCATGGCCGGCGACAGGGTCGCCTGCACCGCGCCGCGGGCGTAGCGGCCGCTGGCGAAGGCCCGGGCCAGGATGTCGTTGGAATTGGTGGCCACCACGATCCGCGCGATCGGCAGGCCCATCCGCTGGGCCGCGTAGCCGGCGAAGGCGTCGCCGAAGTTGCCGGAGGGGACCACGAAGTTCACGGCCCGGTCCGGGGCGCCCAGGGCTGCCGCGGTGGTGAAGTAGTAGACCGCCTGGGCGGCGATGCGGGCGAAGTTGATCGAGTTCACGGCCGCCAGGTCCACCGCTTGGCGCAGGGCCTGGTCCTGGAAGGCGTCCTTCAGGATCGCCTGGCAGTCGTCGAAGGTGCCCTTCACCGCCACGCAGGCGATGTTGCCCTCGCTGGCGGTGGTCATGAAGCGGCGCTGGACCTCGCTGATCCGGCCCTCCGGGAACATGGCCACCACGCGTACATTCTTCGCGCCGCGGAAGGCCTCCACGGCCGCTCCTCCGGTGTCGCCGGAGGTGGCGCAGAGGATGGTCTGCCGGCGGCCCTGCCGGCCCAGGATGTGGTCGTAGAGCCTGGCCAGGATCTGCATGGCCACGTCCTTGAACGCCAGGCTGGGCCCGTGGAACAGCTCGGCGATGAACGTCTGCGGCGCGATCTGGGTCAGCGGCACGACCGCGGCGTGGCTGAAGGTGGCGTAGGCCTCGCGGGTCAGGAGGCGCATCTCGGCGGCCGGGATCTCGTCGCCGGCGAAGGCGCCGAGGATGCGGGCGGCGACGTCCGCATACGGCATGGCGGCGAAGCCCGCGATCTCGTCGCGGCCGATCTGCGGCCAGGCCTGCGGCACATACAGGCCGCCGTCGGGGGCCAGGCCGCCCAGCACGGCGTCGGTGAATCCGACCGCAGGCGCCTGGCCGCGGGTCGAGACGTAGCGCATCACGAAGTCCGTCTGCGGAAGAGCAGCGCGGCATAGACGCCGAGCAGGGCCGCGGCAAGGCCGTACCAGGTGATGGCGTACTGCAGGTGGTTGTTGGGAAGGGATTGCCGCGCTCGGGCTTGCGCAGCACGCCGGTCACCGCCACCGGCGCTGCGTCGGCCGGATCGACGGCCGGGCGATCCGCGACGCTGTCGGGGATGAAGCCGCGGTCCACCAGCACACTGGCGTAGGGCTGGCCCATCAGCGGGCAGGCGGAGATGAGGCGGAAGCCCGCCTGGCCGTCGCGCACCGAGAACAGCTCGAGGAACGGCGCGTGCGCGAGCCCGGGGCAGATGGCGGTGGCGCGCGTCAGGTCGGCGTCGGCGCCCTTGGCCACTTCGGCCAGCACCACCGCCAGCGGCCGCGGCGGCGCCGACTGCAGGGCCGCCACCCGCGCCAGCACGCCTTCCTTCCACTGCAGGCGCTGCACCTGCCAAGTCCCGAGGCCGATGAGGATCACGAAGGCGATCGCGGTGGCCACGGTGAGGCCCACCGGAAAGCCGCGCCGGTCAGTCATGTCGCGCTTCGGACGCCTTGTTCATGAACTGGGCGGCCAGCATCACGCCCTTCAACGGGCGCAGCAGCAGCAGCGAGACGAGCAGGGTGACCGGCAACCAGATGATCACAAGGAGCCAGGCCGGCGGGTTCAGGGTGAATTCCATGAACAGGGCGCCGAACGCCCCGACGAAGCCCGCGATCAGGATCACGAACACCGCGGGGCCGTCGCCGCTGTCGGCCTTGGAAAGGTCGTAGCCGCAGGCCTCGCAGGTCGGCGCGACCTTCAGGAAGCCTTCGAAAAGATAGCCCTCGCCGCAGTGGGGGCAGCGCCCGAGGAGGCCCGCCACCAGCGGATTGGGCTTGCTCATGGCGGGCTTAGTGAGCCCCGCCGTGTGCGCCGAAGACCACGTAGATGAAGGCGAACAGGAACAGCCACACCACGTCGACGAAGTGCCAGTACCAGGCCGCCGCCTCGAAGCCGAAGTGCTGCTTGGGCGTGAAGCCCCCGCCCATCAGCCGGATCAGGCAGACGGTCAGGAAGATGGTGCCGATCAGCACGTGGAAGCCGTGGAAGCCCGTGGCCATGAAGAACGACGAGCCATAGAGCCCGGAGTTCTCCTGGCCCTCGCCGCCGAAGAAGTACTTGTGCTCGAGGATGTGGTGGTACTCGAACGCCTGGATCGAGGTGAACAGCGCGCCCAGGATGATGGTCAGGATCAGGCCGATCTTGGCGCTCTTGCGGTCGCCGACCTGCAGCGCGTGGTGGGCCCAGGTGACGGTCGTGCCCGAGAGCAGCAGGGTCAGGGTGTTGACCAGCGGCAGCTGGAAGGCCGGCACCGTCTCGATGCCCTTCGGCGGCCAGGTGGCCCAGGCCTGCTGGACTTCCGGGATCGGGGCCAGGGTGCGGTTGCCGTGGAACAGGGCCATCTCGAAGAAGATCCAGAACCACGCGACGAAGAACATCACCTCCGAGGCGATGAACAGCACCATGCCGTAGCGCAGGCCGATGGAGACCACCGGCGTGTGATCGCCGCGGTTGGCTTCCTTCACCACGTCGCTCCACCACCCGATCATGGTGTAGAGCACGCCCGCCAGGCCCGCGAAGAACAGGACCGGGTTGTGCTGATGGATGCCGAACAGGCCCTTCATCCAGGCGACGCCGCCCAGGGCCATCACCACCGCCGCGGCCGAGCCGACCAGCGGCCACGGGCTCGGGTCCACCAGGTGGTAGTCGTGCTTCACGCCAGCGGCCATCGCGATCCTTACCCCTCGCAAGTTCCCCGCGCACGGCTCCGGCGGAGTCGCACGCAATCAGTCGCGGACGCTATAGCCTCGCGCCGGACCCTTCGCCAAGGGGAAAGGGCCCAAACGAGGGCGGTTCGAGCGCGAGGCGAAACCAAAAAGCGCGCGGGGGGTCCGCGACAGCCTCTGCGGGCCGCAATTAGAGACGTCGCGACGCGAGAAAGGATTGATGACGGCTCTCAAGTCATCCTGTGAGTGAATTCGGTTGCCTAATTCAAAGCTTGGCCGATGCTCTGCACTTGCAACAACAGGTTCGCACCGCGTTCAATCTGGGGGACGTCATCGTGAAATCAATCTTCAGGATTGCAGCCGTGGCGGCTGTCGCCGTGCTGGGAGCGACGTCAGTCGCCTATGCTCAGGCGGCGATTGCCGTCGAGCGATCGGGAGCGACCTTCCACGTGGCCGTGTGCCCTGGTTCGGCGGCGCCGGGCAGCGCGCGCTGTCACGCCCATGTCGTGACCGACCGTGAGGGCAAGGCCCTGGAGCGCAATGCGACGCCGAACATCGCCCCCGCGGGCTTCGGTCCGGCCGACCTTCGCAGCGCCTACAACGTCACCGCGACCGGCTCCGCCGCCGTGACGGTGGCGATCGTCGACGCCTATGGGTACGACAACGCCGAGGGCGACCTGGCGACCTACCGCGCCCAATTCGGGCTGCCGGCCTGCACCACGGCCAACGGATGCTTCCGCAAGGTCAACCAGAGCGGCGCCCAGGGGAACTACCCGCGCCAGAACACCGGCTGGGCCCAAGAGACCGCGCTCGACCTCGACATGGTCAGCGCCATGTGCCCGGGCTGCAAGATCCTGCTGGTCGAGGCCAACAGCGCCACCTTCGCCAACCTGGCGGCGGCGGAGAACACCGCGGCGTCCATGGGCGCCCACGTGATCAGCAACAGCTACGGCGGCGGCGAGTCGGGCTCCCAGAACTACGAGTCCGCGTACAATCATGCCGGTGTCGCCATCACCGTCAGCTCGGGCGACAGCGGCTATGGCGCGGCCTTCCCGGCCACCTCGCCGCATGTGACGGCGGTGGGCGGCACGTCCCTGAAGCACGACGGCAGCGCGCGCGGCTGGGGCGAGACCGTCTGGTCGGGCGCCGGCAGCGGCTGCAGCACCATCTATCCCAAGCCCATGTGGCAGCTCGACTCCGGCTGTGCGAAACGAATGGAGGCGGACGTCTCGGCTGTGGCCGATCCCAATACCGGCGTGGCGGTCTATGGACCCTCGACCGGCCACGGCTCGGCCTGGCTGGTGTTCGGCGGGACCAGCGTCGCCGCGCCTCTGGTGGGCGGCGTCTATGGCGTGAACGGCGGGGCGGTGAACTCCGGAGCCGACCCGTACAACAACAAGACCGCGCTCTTCGACGTGACCTCGGGCAGCAACGGATCCTGCGCCACCACCTATTATTGCAACGCGGTCAGCGGCTACGACGGTCCCACCGGCCTCGGGACGCCCAACGGTACGACCGCCTTCTGAGCGCCGCGGCGGCGGGAGGGGCGCTTAGCCCTTCTTCGCCGCCTCGCTCTTGGCGGCCTTCACCGACGGGAAGAAGGTGTAGCTGAGCGTCACCTGCGGCTCGCCCTTGGTGTCGATGTCCTTGGCGTAGCCTGGATCGATGAAATAGAGCACCGGCATCTCGACCGTGGCGCCGGCGGCGATCGTCTGGTCCGAGAAGCAGAAGCACTGCAGCTTGTTGAAATAGGCCCCGGCGGTCTCGGGGGTGACGTTGTAGACCGCGCGCGCCGTGATCGGCGTGGCGGCGTGGTTGGTCACCTTGAAGAAGGCGAGCTTGGTCTCGCCGATCCGGACCTGCTGGCTCGCCTGCTCGGCGGTGAAGGTCCAGGGCAGGCCGTTGACGTTGGCGTCGAAGCGCACCGTGACCGTCTGGCCCAGCACCTCGCCCGCGGCGGTGCTGACGCGGCGCGGATTGCCGTCGAACCCGGTGGCCTGGCAGAAGGCCTTGTAGAGCGGCACCGCGGCGAAGGCGGCGCCCACCATGCCGAAGAAGGCGATGGCGCAGACCACCGCCACGCGGGTGTTCCGGCGGCGCTCGACCTCAGTAAGCATCGAAGACGTGCCCTCCCATCCGGATCACGGTGACCACGAACACCAGGATCACGAAGACCACCAGCCCCAGGGCCAGGGCGATATTGCGGCCGCGGCGGGCCTTGGCGAAGTCCTCGCCCTCGCGGAACGGGTCGCTCATCGCAGCAGCTCCAGGGGCGCCACGCCCGTCAGGTGCTCGCCCAGCAGCGTGGCGAACAGGAGGGCGAGGTAGAGGATCGAGAAGGCGAACAGGTTGCGGGCGTCGCGCGCGCCAGCGCGGACGTCGTAGAGGCCGTCGTCGTTGCGTGGGTCGGCCGCCTCGCCGGCGCGGCTGCGGTAGAGCCGGAAGGCCAGCAGCAGGAACACGAGCCCGCCCAGGGCCGCGACGCCGAGGTAGATCGGGCCGCCAAGCCCGGTGGCGGCCGGCGCCAGGCAGATGGGGATCAGGATCAGGCTGTAGATGAGGATCTGGGCGCGGGTCGAGGCGGCGCCCTTGACCACCGGCATCATCGGCACGCCGGCCTTGGCGTAGTCCTCGGACGTATAGAGCGACAGCGCCCAGAAGTGGGGCGGCGTCCACATGAAGATGATGGCGCACAGCAGCCAGGCGTTCAGCGGGGCGGTCCCGGTGGCGGCCGCCCAGCCGATCACCGGCGGCAGGGCGCCGGCCAGACCGCCGATGACGATATTCTGCGCCGTCCAGCGCTTCAGCCACATGGTGTAGACCACGGCGTAGAAGCCGATGGTGAAGGCCAGGAGGCCGGCGGCGAACCAGTTCACCGCCATGCCCATCAGCATCACCGAGAACAGCGAGAGCACGATGCCGAGGGCCAGGGCGTCGGCGCCCTGCACCCGGCCCGCCGGCACCGGCCGGCCGCGGGTGCGCCGCATCTTGGCGTCGATGTCGGCGTCGTACCACATGTTGAGCGCGCCCGAGGCGCCGGCGCCTACGGCGACGCAGAGGATCGCCACGCCCGCCAGGATCGGGTTCAGCCGGGTGTCGGCGCAGACCAGGCCGGTCAGGGCGGTGAACACCACCAGGGACATCACCCGCGGCTTCAGCAGCTGGACATAGTCCTGCCAGCGGGCGGGGGCGCGGGAGGTGGGATGGGCCGTAGCCATGGCCATGCGACAATAGACCTGAAACGGAGGGTGGCGCTCTCTAGCCTATATGCGGCGAAGGGCGAAGGGCGTCGATCAGCGCAGCCAGGAAAAAGACCTGCGCGGCCAGGGTCAGGCCATAGCCGCCTGCAGAGATCGCGTTCCATATACGGAACTCGCCGATCGGATCCGCGAAACGGTGGGGCATCGAGGTCACACCAAGAAGCAGAACGGGTGCGAAGATGCCGAGCGCACCGGCGAACATGGCCGCGAAGTGCAACCCGCCCAGCAGACGGCGATGTCGGCCTCGGCGGAGCTGCTCCAGGGCGAGGTAGATCCCGCCGAAGATCAGGAACGTCACGCCGAGGCTCGGCAGGTAGTGGAAATGCGCGACCACATAGTAGGTGTCGGCGCCCGGCATCTGAGGGACGCCTAGCCTGGCAGCCGTGCCCACGACCCCGGCCGTGATCACCAGGACGACAAAGCCGACCGCCCAGAGGAAGGAGGTCCTTCCCAGGAGCGACCGGCTCAAGGTCATCGGTGCGCCGCAGCCCTTAGTGGGCGTCGGGCTTGATCACCGGCAGTTCGTTGAACTGGTGGAACGGCGGCGGCGACGACAGGGTCCATTCCAGCGTCGTGGCGCCCTCGCCCCACGGATTGGCCTCGGCCTTGCGGCGGAACACCATCGCGTCGATCAGGACCAGCAGGAACACGCCCACGCCGACCAGGGTGATCGCGTAGCCGATCGAGGACACCTTGTTCCAGTAGGCGAAGGCGTCCGGATAGTCGACGTAGCGGCGCGGCATGCCCTGGAGGCCCAGGAAGTGCTGCGGGAAGAAGATCAGGTTCACGCCCACGAACGTGATCCAGAAGTGGGTGACGCCCAGCCACTCGCGGTACTTCACGCCCCACATCTTCTCGAACCAGTAGTAGAAGCCGGCGAAGATCGCGAACACCGCGCCCAGGCTCAGCACGTAGTGGAAGTGCGCCACCACGTAGTAGGTGTCGTGCACGCTGTAGTCGATGCCGGCGTTGGCCAGCACGACGCCGGTGACGCCGCCCACGGTGAACAGGAAAATGAAGCCGATCGCCCAGAGCATCGGCGTCTTGAAGTCGATGGAGCCGCCCCACATGGTGGCGATCCAGCTGAACACCTTCACGCCCGTCGGCACCGCGATGACCATGGTGGCGGCCACGAAGTACGCGCGCAGCTGGATGCCCATGCCGACCGTGTACATGTGGTGGGCCCACACCACGAAGCCGATGAAGCCGATGGCCACCATGGCGTAGGCCATGGCGAGGTAGCCGAAGACCGGCTTGCGGCTGAAGGTGGAGACGATGTGGCTGATCATGCCGAACCCGGGCAGGATCAGGATGTACACTTCCGGGTGCCCGAAGAACCAGAACAGGTGCTGGAACATCACCGGGTCGCCGCCGCCGGCGGCGTCGAAGAAGTGGGTGTGGAAGTTGCGGTCGGTCAGCAGCATGGTGATCGCGCCGGCCAGCACGGGCAGCGAGAGCAGCAGCAGGAAGACCGTCACCAGGATCGACCACACGAACAGCGGCATCCGGTGCAGGGTCATGCCCGGCGCGCGCATGTTGAAGATCGTGGTGATGAAGTTGATGGCGCCCAGGATCGAGCTGGCGCCGGCCAGGTGGACCGAGAGGATCGCGCAGTCCATCGCCGGCCCGGTGTGGCCCGATGTGGAGAGCGGCGGATAGAGCGTCCAGCCGCCGCCGAAGCCGCGGCCCGGCCCGCCGTCCACGAACATCGAGGTGCACAGCAGCACCCAGGCCGCCACCAGCAGCCAGAAGGAGATGTTGTTCATCCGCGGGAACGCCATGTCCGGCGCGCCGATCATCAGCGGCACGAACCAGTTCCCGAACCCGCCGATCATGGCCGGCATGACCATGAAGAAGATCATGATCAGGGCGTGGCCCGTGACGACCACGTTGTAGCCGTGCTTGGAGGCCTCGATCAGGCCCAGCTGGTCCAGCAGCGAGCCCTTGGTGAAGACCTGGATGCCCGGCTCGGCCAGCTCCCAGCGGATCAGGCCGGACAGCGCCCCGCCCACCAGGCCCGCCATGATGGCGAACAGGATGTAGAGCGTGCCGATGTCCTTGTGGTTGGTGGACAGGAACCAGCGGGTGAAGAACCCGGGCATGTGCCCGTGGTCGTCATGCCCGTGGTCGTGGGTGTCGTGGGCGGAGGCGTGTGCCATCTGACGCGGATCCTGGAGCTTATTTCGCGGCCGGCGCCTTGGGCGCGGCGGGTGCAGCGGCGGCCGGAGCCTTCGGCTCGGGCGTCGCGGGCGGGGGAGCGGCGGGGTTCACCGTGGCGGTCGCCTTGCCGGCGGCGGCCGGAGCCGGGACCGCGGCGGCGGCGGTGGAGCCGGCCGCGACCGTGTCGGGCGCCGGCGCGGCGGGCGCAGCGGCCTTCGGCGCCTTCTTGGCGACCCAGGCGTCGAACTCGGCCTGGCTCACGGCGTGCACCTCGATGGGCATGAACGCGTGGTCCACGCCGCAGAGCTCGCGGCAGCTGCCGTAGTAGATCCCGGGGGTGTCGACCTTGAACCAGGTCTCGTTCAGGCGGCCCGGCACGGCGTCGGTGATGATGCCGAAGGAGGGGACGGCGAAGGCGTGGATCACGTCGGCGCCGGTCACCTGGACCCGCACCACCTTGTTCACCGGCACGTACAGCGGCTCGGTGACGGCCAGCTTGTAGGGAACGCCGCGGGCCTTGGCCTGGTCTTCCGGCAGGATGTTGGAGACGAACTCGGGGATCTTCTGGTCCGGGTACTCATAGCCCCAGTACCACTGGTAGCCGGTCGCCTTGATCGTCAGGTCCGGCTTCGGCATGTCGTTGTAGGCGAAGAGGAGCTTGAACGAGAAGATCGCGATGAACACCAGGATCAGGACCGGAACCAGGGTCCAGACCACCTCCAGTGGGGTGTTGTGGCTCCACTTGGCCGGCACCGGGTTCGCCCGCTTGTTGTAGCGGATGGCGATCCAGCCCAGCAGGCCCAGCACCAGCAGCACGATCGCGGTGATGATCGGCAGCAGGATCACGTTGTGGAACCAGATCGCGTCGTGCCGCAGCGGCGTCACGCCCGGCTGCAGGTCGATGGCGCCGTTGGTGGGCTGGCCCAGGGTGTCCGCGGCAAAGGCCGCTGCGCTCCAGAACGTGGCCGCAGCGCCCGCGAGGGCCCCCGCCGCCCGCGCCCGCATTCCGTTAAAGCTCGACTTCATGTCCCCTCGGTCTGGTTGGCCGGCGGCGCCCGCAGGACGGCCCAGACGCCCCGCCGACTAGTAGCCGCCGACTAGTAGAACGGGACGCGTGGACGCGTGCTTGCGCGACGCCCAACCGGCCCCTTCAGCGGCGGTCCATACGCGCATCCCTTGGGCTTGCCAAGGCGGTCTGCGGGCCTTCCGCAGCGGCGAGGGCGCAGGAGGCGCACAGGCGCCTTGAAATCATCCGCCCGAGCGCCTAGCCCCCCGCGCCGGCAGAGCAGCGTTCAACGGGCCCAACCCCATGCACCTCAGTCCCGACGAGGAGGCCGCGATCCGGGCGGAGTTCCTGCGCCTGACCAACCTGGGCCAGGCCGAGCTGCGCGCCTGGCTGCAGACCCCTCAGAGCCGCCGGGTGGGGATGGTCCGCAAGGGCGAGACCGAATCGGTGGGCCGCCAGTCGGGGCGGAAGATCCTGGCCATCCGCGACACCGCGCCGGACGCGCTCACCGACGCCGACTACCGCCACATGAAGAAGGTGATCGGCTACTGCCGCCGGCATCTGGCGCAGCGTCCCTGGGGCGACGTCACCGACACCCGCTGGCGCTGGAGCCTGATGAACTGGGGGCACGACCCCTGCCTCCCCTGTCGCGAAGACGACCGGGGAGGGGGACCGCGCCCCGAAGAGGGCGGGGTCGAGGGGGCGCGGGGCAAGCGCTGAGCCCGACAAAATCGTCCGTTCGCGGCGCGGCGCCTCGCCCCCTCCACCACTCGCTCTGCGGCGAGTGGTCCCCCTCCCCCGCTTCGCAGGCGAGGTAGGGTGACGCCGCGGCCGCGGGCGCCTATCTTCCGTCCATGAACGCCCCTGTCCCTGCCCCTTCGATTCTGGACGCCGCCGGCGTCGACACCGCTCGCGCCCGCGAGGTGCTGGGCCAGGCCGTGGCCGGCGCCGACGACGGGGAGCTGTTCGTCGAGCGCTCCGAGAGCGAGTCATTCCTGTTCGACGACGGGCGGCTGAAGTCGGCCTCCTACGACGCCACCGAGGGTTTCGGCCTGCGGGTGGTGGCGGGCGAGACCGCCGGCTACGCCCACGCCTCGGAGATCTCCGAGGCCGCGATCCGCCGCGCCGCCGACTCCGCGGCCCTGGCCAAGCGCGGCCACGCCGGCGTCGCCGCCGAGGCGCCGCGGGCCACCAACGCCAAGCTCTATGGCGAGGAGAACCCCCTCGCCTCGCCGGCCTTCTCCGACAAGGTCGCGCTGCTTCAGGAGATCGACGCCTGGGCCCGCGCCCGCGACCCGAGGGTGGTCCAGGTGATGGCCGCCATCGCCGGCGAGCGCCGCACCGTGGAGATCCTGCGCGCCGACGGGCGGCTGATCCGCGACGTGCGCCCGCTGTGCCGGATCAACGTCCAGGTGACCGTCGAGCGCGACGGCAAGCGCGAGCAGGGCTACACCGGCGCCGGCGGGCGCGCGGGCTTCGAGGCCTGGATCAGCCCCGACAAGTGGCAGGCCCAGGTGGACGAGGCGCTGCGCCAGGCCCTGACCAACCTGGACGCCGTCCCCTGCCCCGCCGGCGAGATGGACGTGGTGCTGGGCCCCGGCTGGAACGGGGTGCTGCTGCACGAGGCCGTGGGCCACGGGCTGGAGGGCGACTTCAACCGCAAGGGCACCTCCGCCTTCTCCGGCCGCATCGGCGAGCGCGTGGCCGCGCGGGGCGTCACCGTCTTCGACGACGGCACGATCCTCGGTCGCCGCGGCTCGCTCACCGTCGACGACGAGGGCACGCCCACCGAACGCACCATCCTGATCGAGGACGGCATCCTGGTCGGCTACATGCACGACCGGATGAGCGCGCGCCTGATGGGCATGGCGGCCACCGGCAATGCGCGCCGCCAGTCCTATGCGCACATGCCGATGCCGCGGATGACCAACACCGGCATGCTGGCGGGCGACACCAGCCGCGAGGAGATGATCGCCTCGACGAAGAAAGGCCTCTACTGCGCCAACTTCGGCGGCGGCCAGGTGGACATCACCAACGGCAAATTCGTCTTCCAGTGCACCGAGGCCTACCTGATCGAGGACGGCAAGCTGACCTCGCCGGTGAAGGGCGCCACCCTGATCGGCGACGGCCCCTCGGCCCTGACCCGCGTGACCATGATCGGCGACGACTTCGACTTCGATCCCGGCGTCGGCGTCTGCGGCAAGTCTGGCCAGAGCGTGCCGGTGGGCGTCGGCCAGCCGTCGCTGAAGATCACCGGCCTGACGGTGGGCGGCACGGCGGTCTAGGTTTCGGTCGCCGGGGCGCGTCAGCGCCGATTATTCGACACCAAGACCACGAAGGCGCTCGGGTCGTCCCGAGGGAGCCAAAGGTGTCGCGCCCTCTGACGGCGCCCCTAACCGCTTGATGAAATTACATTCGTCAATCTGATCAGCGCAAAGATTTCCGCAATTTAATCCAGGTTACGGGCATTTAACTCGCCTGAAACAAGCGGCACGGGGCACTTGCTGGCGCAAGGGAGACTTTCCGTATGCTGCTCGTCACCGCCCTCGCGCAGGCGGCCGCCGCCGTCGTTGCGCCCGGCGCCGCCACGCCCCCGCCACAACCCCAGGGGGTGATCAGCTATCCGGCGTCGTTCTTCACCGGCTTCAACGCCACCAACGCCCTGGACATGGTCAACCGGATCCCGGGCTTCACCCTGGACACCGGCGCCTCGGTCCGCGGCTACGAGGGCGCCGCCGGCAATGCGCTGATCGACGGCCAGCGCCCCTCGTCCAAGTCCGACGCCATCGACGCGATCCTGACGCGGATCCCCCTCAGCCAGGTGGAGCGGATCGACATCATCCGCGGGGGCGCCCCCGGCATCGACATGCAGGGCAAGACGGTGCTGGCCAACGTCATCCGCAAGAAGGGCGCCGGCCTGCGCGGCCTGATCGCCCTGGCCGACAACGTCATCCTCGACACCAGCCGCCACAATCCGCAGATCCGGGTCGAGGGCTCCGGCGGCCATGACGGGCGCAACTGGGAGGCCAGCGTCCGCTACGCCACGGGCGTCGACGACGGCGCCGGGCCGGGCGCGGAGACCCGCTACGACGGGACCGGCAAGCCCATCTCCCTGAACTCGATCTCGGCCCATGCCGGCGGGCCGCAGGTGACGGCCGCCAGCTCCTACGAGACGCCCCTGCTCGGCGGCCAGGGCCGAGTGAACGCCCGCTACTACCACAACGACTACAAGTCCTATGAGACCGACACCTTCGTGTTCCCGGCCGGCCAGACCAACCTGGACCGCTACCAGGACAAGGAGGACGACACCGAGGTCGGCGGCCGTTTCACCCGCGCGTTCGGCCCGCGCCTGAACCTCGAGGCGGTGGGCCTGCGCACCACCAAGGACGAGACCATCACCGACGACTTCAGCCAGGTCCCCGGGGCGCGCGACCTCTTTGTCCTGGACCGCTACTCCACGGAGGCCATCGGCCGGGGGGTTCTGAAGTTCCGCCAGACCGACCGCCTGTCGTGGGAAGCCGGCGCCGAGGGCGCGCTGAACCAGCTCGAGTCCGAAACCCAGTTCCGGGAGAACGGCGCGCCCGTGCCGATTCCCGCCGCCAACGTCACCGTCAAGGAGCGGCGCTGGGAGGTGTTCGGCAAGGCCACCTGGCGCGCCCTCGACACCCTGAGCGTGGAGGCCAGCGTGCGCCAGGAAGGCTCGCACATCTCCTCCCGCGGCGACGTCAGCCTGGCCAAGGACCTCTACTTCACCAAGCCGCGCCTGGCCGTCACCTGGAGCCCGTTCTCCACCGACCAGGTCCGGTTCCGGATCGAGCGGGAAGTGGGCCAGCTGAACTTCAACGACTTCGTCGCCACCTCGTCCCTGACCACCTCCACCGTGACCGCCGGCAACCCGGACCTCAATCCCGAGCAGGCCTGGGTGGGCGAGGCGGCGTGGGAGCACCGGTTCTGGGGCTCCGGCTCGGTCGTCCTCACCTATCGCCACTACGAGCTGAAGGACGCCATCGACCGGGCGCCCATCTTCAACCGGGACGGCAGCTTTGCCGACGCCCCGGCCAATATCGGCGACGGGACCAAGGACGAATATGTCGTCGAGCTGACGACGCCGCTGGACCGGCTGGGCCTGAAGGGCGCGCAGCTGAAGGGCGTGCTGACCAAGCGCGTCACCGAGGTCACCGACCCCACCACCCACCGCTCGCGCCAGATCTCCAAGGTGCGCCCGCTGGAGTGGGAGGCGCATTTCACCCAGCCGCTGCCGTGGGCCAACATGAACTGGGGCGCAAACATCTGCTGCAGCCGGCGCGAGACCTTCTACCGGGTCGACGTCGTCGACGACCAGAAGGTCCGCCCGTTCGTCGACGTCTTCTGGGAGTGGAAGCCCCGCCCGGACTTCCAGATCCATATCGAGGCCGACAACCTGTCGGGCCGCGGCTTCCACGACTTCCGCACGGTCTATGGCGGCCCGCGCGGCGCGGCCGGCGTGAGCGTGGTGGACGCTCGCCCGCAGGACTTCAGCCGCGAAGTGTTCATCCGCCTGCGCAAATATTTCGGCTGACCGTCATGCTGATCGCCCTCCTCCTGGCCCAGGCCGCCGTCGCCGCGGCCTCAGCCCCAGCCGCCGCGGCCGCGCCGCAAGGGGTGACCAGCTATCCGGCGTCGTTCTTCGCCGACCAGCACCCCAACACCGCCGTGGACATGCTGAGCCGGGTGCCCGGCTTCACCCTGGACAGCGGCTCATCGGTGCGCGGCTTCGAGGGAGCCGCCGGCAACGTCATCATCGACGGCCGCCGGCCGGTCACGAAGAGCGACGACCTCGAGGAGATCCTCAAGCGCCTGCCGGCCTCGGCGATCGAGCGGATCGACGTGATCCGCGGCGGCGCCCCCGGCATCGACATGCAGGGCAAGTCCGTCCTGGCGAACATCATCCGCAAGAAGGGGAACACCTTCCGCGGCCTGCTCCATGTGTCCCACAACTACGTGGAGAACGGGCGCGAGGCGGTGGCGGTGCGAGCCGACGCCTCGGGCGGCATCGGCGAGCGCAAGTGGGAGCTCGGCAGCGTGTTCGCCAAGGGCATCGATGACGGCTTCGGACCTGGGCCGGGGACGGTGGTCTATCCGGATGGACGGCCCCTCGAGCGGTCCCAGATCAACACCGAGGGCGACAGCCTGCAGGGCAGCGTCACCGGGGCGGTGGAAAGCCCGCTGCTGGGCGGCTCGCTGCGCGTCAACGGCCGCTACTACCGCGACAAGTACAAGTACAACGAGAACGACTACGTCTACACGCCGCGCGTGGCGCATGACGGCTCGATCGAGACCGACCGCAGCCACGAGTACGAGCTGGGCGCCACCTTCAACCGCGACTTCGGCTCCAAGCTGAACCTGGAGGTGCTGGGCCTGCGCCACCCGCGGACCTTCACCATCGACGCCACCAACGGCCAGTACACCACGCCGGACCGCTTCCAGCTGGACCGGCACACGGTGGAGACCATCGGCCGCGGCGTGCTCAAGTACCGGCCCAGCGAGCAGCTGTCGCTCGAGGGCGGGGCGGAGACGGCGGTCAACACCCTGAACAGCCACACCGCCGAGGCTGTCGACGGCCTGCCCGTCACGCTGCCGGCGGCCAATGTGCGGGTCCGCGAGGACCGGGCCGAGGCGTTCGGCAAGGCGGTCTGGAGCCCGACACCGGCGTGGACCGTGGACGCCGGCTTCCGCTACGAGCGCTCGGCCGTCTCGTCCAAGGGCGACGTGGTCCTCGACAAGACCCTCCGGTTCGCCAAGCCGCGGCTGACCGTGATCTGGGCGGGCCTGCCCAAGACCCAGATCCGCGGTCGGATCGAGCGCGAGGTGGGCCAGCTGAACTTCGACGACTTCGTGGCCAGCACCAACCTGGGCACCGGCAGCGGCGTGACCGCCGGCAATCCAAACCTCAATCCCGAGCAGGCCTGGGTCGGCGAGCTGACCCTTGAGCAGCGGTTCTGGAAGGACGGCCTCATCTCGGTGGCCTTCCGCCACTACCGGATCACCGACGCCATCGACCGCGGGCCCGTGACCACCGCCACGGGGGTGATCGATGCGCCGGAGAACATCGGCAAGGGGACCAAGGACGAACTGGCGCTGAACCTGACGGTGCCCCTGGACCGGCTGGGCATCCGGCACGGCCTGCTGAAGGGCGACGTCACCAAGCGCTGGTCCAGCGTCACCGATCCGACGACGCGCGAGTCGCGGGAGATCTCGGCCCTGCACCCGCTGGACTGGAACGCCTACTTCAGCCAGGACCTGCCGCAGTGGAACGCCCTGTGGGGGATCGACGTCTACGGCGCCTGGCGCAAGAGCTACTACCGCTTCAACCTGGTCGAGGACCAGAAGCTGAAGACCTACGTGCGGCCCTACGCCGAGTGGCGGCCGCGGCCGGACATCAACATCCGCATCGAGCTGCCGAACGTCACCGCCCGCGGCCTGCGCACCACCGACCGCCTCTACGCGGGCCCGCGCAACACGGCTGGCCCGCCGATCGTCAGCGACCGCGATCTCAACTTCCCCAACATGTACTACATCCGCGTGCGCAAGACGTTCGGGGGGTAGGTCCGGGTCGGTCGCGGCCTAGGCGTTGCGGTCGGCGCGGATGGCCTGCGGGTTCACCGCCTGGCGCTCGCCATCGACGGTGGGCGCAGTGGGCTCCGGCTGCTGGGCGTGGGCGTCGTTGGCGCCGTGCAGCCACTTCTTCAGCAGCGGCGACAGGGCCAGCATCACCACGCCCGCGCCGACCCCGGCGAGCCCCAGCTTCATGAACACCGTCACATAGGTGTGCAGGCCCTTGCCCGGGTCCAGCACGGCGCCGGCCACCGTGTCGGCGGCGGTCAGGGCGGCGATGCGGCCGGCCAGCCACTGGGCGCCCGAGGTGCCCAGGAACCATGTGGCCATCAGGGTCGAGGTGACCGCCGCCGGGGCCAGCTTGGTCATCTGCGACAGGCCCACGGGCGACAGGCAGAGCTCGCCCGTGGTCTGCATCAGGTAGGCGAAGGCCAGGAAGAACAGCGGCGTCTTGAAGGCGGGCCCCGCGAAGCCCGCGCCGAACACGATCATGAAGTAGCTGGCGCCCACCAGCAGCAGGCCCAGGGCGAACTTGGCGGCCGGATTGGGGTCGCGGCCCCGCGCGCCGAGCCAGGCCCAGAGCGCGGCGAAGGCCGGCGCGAAGATCAGGATCCAGCTGGCCTGGAACGACTGGGTCTGGGCCGGCGTCATCGACTGGCCGAACCCGATGTGCAGGTCGGTGTTGCGCTCGGCGAACTGGTTGAGCGAGGAGCCGCCCTGCTCGTAGAGGGCCCAGAACACCACCGAGGCCAGGATCAGCACCAGGGCCAGCAGCATCCGCTCGCGCTGGGCCTTGTCGCACTGGGTGAACATGAACCAGGCCAGGTAGCCCAGCATGGCCAGCGCGCCGCCCAGGAGCGCGTAGCCGACGATGTCGTTGCGCTGGACGATGAAGTAGACGAGCACCGCGCCCGCCAGGCCGCCGAGGTAGATCAGCCACTCGAGGTTGATCGGGCCCAGGATCGGCCTGGCCAGGCGCGCCGGGTCCGGCGGCTCGCCCTTGCCCTGCAGCAGCGGCTTGCCCAGCACGAACACCAGGAAGCCCAGCAGCATGCCCACGCCCGCCGAGCCGAAGCCGGCCCACCAGCCCACCTTCTCGCCCAGCCAGCCGCAGGCGATGGCCGCCCAGAACGAGCCCAGGTTGATGCCGAAGTAGTAGAGCGTGAAGCCCGGATCGCGCCGCGGGTCGCCCTGCGGATAGAGCTGGCCGACGATCGAGGAGATGTTGGCCTTCAGGAAGCCCACCCCCATGATGATGAGGCCGAGGGCGGCGAACAGCACGTTGCGATAGATCGGCGCCGCGCTCTTGACGCTGAGCTCATAGGCGCCCTTGGGCAGGTCCGCCGGCAGCGGGGCGCCGGCCGGCAGCCCTTGGATCTGCAGCCCGCCCCGCGGATCGGCGGTGTAGGCATAGGCCTGGTCGCCGACCTTCAGCCGGATCTGGCGCTCGTTGGCGCGGCCGACCACCTGGAAGTCGTACTGGTGGCCCTGGTAGGTCAGCACCTGGGTCGCCGGCGGGCCCTCGTAGGCCATGGCGAACTGGCCGGCCACCAGCAGCAGCGCCCCGAACGCCACCGCCTTGCGCGTGCCGAGGAAGCGGTCCGCCAGGAACCCGCCCACCAGCGGCAGCAGGTACACGAGCGACGTGTAGGCGCCGTACTGGCCGCTGGCCGCCTTGTCGTCGAACAGGAAATGCTGGGTCAGGTAGAAGATCAGCAGGCCGCGCATTCCATAAAAGGAGAAGCGTTCCCACATCTCGGCGAAGAACAGGATCACCAGCCCGCGCGGATGGCTGCGCAGCTGAATCAGCACCGGGACCGCCGTCACCAGGGTGATGATGACGCCAGAGATGAAGACGATGTCCATGCGGAGCGGATTCCCTAAGACGCCCGTCGCAGCGGTCCCCCCGGACCGGTTCCCGCGCGGGCTTGGATTTGGCGCGAGATGATCACGCGAGGGCGGTGCGCACAAGCGATGCGGACCCTCGCGCCGTCCTCGCACGTTTCGGCCCCGAACTGAGGAGTCAGCGCATGAAGCTTCCCGGCCCCGACCATCCGATCACCATCACGCCCGCGGCGAAGCGCTGGCGTGCGCTCTATGAGGGGCACGTGATCGCCGACACCGACGACGCCCTGATCCTGCAGGAGGCGAACTATCCGCCGGTGGTCTACTTCCCGCGCGAGGATGTCTCCATGGAGTACATGGGGCGCACCGACCACCACACCCACTGCCCCTACAAGGGCGACGCCTCGTACTACACCCTGCGCATGGACACCCGCATCGAGGACAATGCGGTCTGGACCTATGAGGAGCCCTACCCGGCCATGAGCGCCATCGCGGGGCGGCTGGCCTTCTACCCGGACAAGGTCGAGATCTACGAAGTGGACGACGCGGCGGTGAACCCGCGCCACCAGGACGAGCCCAGCGTGGACGAGGTGGTCCAGCACACCGACTCCGGCGCCGGCCGCGCCCAGCGCGAGCCCTGGCCGCCGAACGTCGCGCAGCCGGGCGGCGACGAGGGCGGGGTGCGATAGGACGCTGTCGATTTCCCCCGCTCGCGGGGGAAATGTCGCCAATGCCGAAGGCGGGCGACAATGGGGGAGGTATCCGGACACGTCCCCCATCGGCGACTTGCCCTGCGGGCATCGCGCCGCTTTCCCCCAGAGGGGGAAGGGAGGCGCCTACCCCGGCGGCCTCTGCGCCTGGGCCAGGCGCCAGCCGGTGTAGTCGGGCTCGCTGGTGACTTCGCGGACGCACCAGGGCGGCACGTCGAAGCGCATGGCGGCCATGCGGTTGCTGGCCTCGCACTCGGCCAGGACCAGGCCCTCCAGCGACCCCTCGAAGGTGTCCACGGTGAAGGCGCCGATCTTGTGCCGGCGCTTGGCCAGCCGCGACCCCGGCAGTACGTCCAGCACCGCATGCTCCTCCGCCGACAGGTAGAGGTTGGTCATCGGCCCGATCAGCGGATCGTCCGGGGCGTATTTCTTGGCGAGCTTGAACTCCTTCTCCCCGTTGGAGAGGAAGGTTATGGCCCGCAGCCTCAGGCGCCCGCCGTCGATGTAGAGGTCTTCGATGCGCCGCGCGCCCACCGGGTCCAGCGGCGGCAGGCCCGTCGCGTCGACCAGGAACCGGCGCTCGGCCACCCAGTGCGCATATTTCGGCAGGTCGACCATCTCAGCCCCTCACGCGGCGCGCCACCGTCGGCGGAGCGCAGGCCCATCGTCAAGCCGCGAGCCACCCGAATGCCGCCAGGGTCCCGCCCCGCCGCCGTTCAGCCTCGCCGCAGCCGCGGGTCCAGCGCCAGATAGAGCGCCCCGGTCAGGGCCGCCATGTCGAGGGCGTAGAGATAGCGGTAGTCGCAGGCGATCGAGATCACGAAGAAGCTGGCCGCGAAGGTGAGCGCGCCGCCCAGCAGCGCGGCGATCATCAGGTCCGCCGGCTCCCGCCGCACCAGGAGCAGGATCATCACCCCCAGCGCCAGGACCGCATAGGCCACGTGCGACATGGCCGGCGTGTCCAGGAACCAGGTCGTGTAGTTGTAGAGCCGCTGGTCCCGCTCGTCCGACCGCGAGGCCATGTGCAGCGATTTCAGGATCAGCGGCGGCCCCTCGACGCCCACCTCGATCGGCAGGCAGTGGTCGATGATCGGGGTGGCGAACACCTGCCGGAAGGCCGCCAGCCGGGCGCGCAGGTAGAGGCCGGGATCGCGCGTCACCAGCCGCACCCACTCGGCCCGGATCTGGTCGCTCGGCACCTGGTCCAGGGCGCCGTCGACGTTGGGATCGGCCGACAGGCTGTCGATCCGCTCGGGGGAGTAAACCTTGGGCGCGCGGGTGCGTAGGATCTCGCCCGCCGCCGGCTCCGCCCGCTCGATGGCCGGCAGGTGGCGGCCGGGCTGGAAGGCCAGGCCCGCGATCATGTCGTAGGTCTGCAGCAGCCGCACGCCCTTGCCGCCGGCGGTGTCGGGCCGCCCCGGCCCTTGCGGCTGCAGGAGCGCGCTGAACGCCAGGGTCAGCACCGCCACGGCCAGAAGCCAGACGACAGCCCGGCCGAGGCTGCGCCAACCCGCCTGCGCCCAGCCAGCCCAGGTCAGGGCGACGCTCGCGGCGAGCGCGAAGATCAGCCCGTTCTGCCGCAACAGGCCCGCGACCGCGAACAGCACGGCCGCCGCCAGGAGCGCCAGCCAGGGCGGCCGCCGCGCCCCGTGCCGCATGGCGAAGGCCAGCACGACGAATCCCGCCAGCGCGGTCTCGGCGAAGAGCACGTCCTTCCAGTAGATGGCCGGGTAGATCGAGGCCTGCGGCAGGGCAATGACCCCCAGAGCCACCACCGGCGCCAGCCACGAGGCGCGCGGCCGCAGCGCCGCCAGCGCGGCCCAGGCGCCGAACAGCAGCGCGCAGCTGAGCCCGATCCAGGCGACCGCATTGGTCGAAATGCGGTCCAGGACCCCCAGCAGCCAGGAATAGATGGCCGGGTTCCAGGTTTCGCGGACGTGGAAGCGGCCCTCGTGCAGGGCCGAGACCGAGTCCCAGGAGAGGTGCCCCGGATAGTTGAACCGCAGCACGGCGACGACGCCGACGGCGAGCACGGCGAGGTAGGCGAGGACCGCAGCCCCGCGGGAGTCCCGAGCGCGCGCCATCAGCCGACCGGCCGCACGACCAGGAACAGGCCCGCCACCATCAGGACGTAGCCCACGGCCATGCTCCAGGTGGCCTGCTCCTTGAACACCAGCCACCCGGCCAGGGGCACCAGGCACGACCCCACCAGCGAGAAGCCGTAGGCCAGCGACAGCGGCACGCGCGTCAGCACGTAGAACCACAGAAGGGCGGTGACGGCGTACCAGGCGAAGGCCCCGATCAGCGGGTAGTTGACGATCACCCGCGTGAGGAAGGGGCCGGAGAGGCGCGCATTGTAGACGGCGCCCCACTTGAACAGCATCTGGCCCACCGGCAGGGCCACGGCGAACACGCTGCAGAGCGCGATATCCCGCGCGCTGAGGATAGTCTGGCTCAAACGTCGGTCTCCAGCTCGCGCAGCATGTTGAGGTAGGGGTGGATCGGGCGGATGGGCACGTTCAGCACGTCGAAGTTCATGGCCTGCAGCAGGAACTGGGCGCCCAGGATCACGGGCAGGGCGGCCAGCATGACCACGCCGGCGGAGGCGGCCTGGGTGGGCTCGCGGTTGGCCAGGTAGCTCAGGGCGTAGCCGACGCCGAACAGGGTGAAGAAGAGGCCGAACACCAGCTCCAGGCTCGCGGCGGAAAAGTCGCGCACGAAGTACTGGCCGATCACCCGCTGGGCGAAGTTGCGCGCGTGCTTCGCGGCGAAGGGCCCGATGATCTGGGAGATGCGGATGTTGGAGACCTCGTCGCCGTAGCGCGAGGGCATCGGCACGTCGCGGACCACGGCCCGCAGGGTGCCCAGGTGGTAAAGCAGGTCGGTCTCGAAGAAGAACCGCCGCGCCACCCGCTTCTGCATCACCAGCCGCGCCACATTGGCCTCGATGGCGGTGTAGCCGTTGGTGGGGTCGAAGATGTTCCAGTAGCCGGTCGACAGCTTGGCCGCGAAGCTCAGCATGGCGTTGCCCAGCACCCGGATCGTCGGCATGGCGGTCAGGTGGCTGATCGAGGTGAAACGGTTGCCCTTGGTGTAGTCCGCCTCGCCCAGGAGGACCGGGGCCACCAGCTGGGCGGCGTAGCTGAGGTCCATCTGGTCGTCGCCATCCACCTTGACCAGCACCCGCCCGCCGCGTCGCGCGGCCTCGGCATAGCCGGCCAGGGTGGCGCCGCCGACGCCCTGGTTCTTGGCCAGCCGCACCACGACGACCCGCGGGTCGGTGTTGTTGGCCTCGATGAAGTCGCCGGACTTGTCGGGGCAGCAGTCGTCCACGCAGACGATCCCCTCGAACCAGGCCGGGGTGGCGGCGATGACGTTCAGGATGTGGTCGGTGACCTTGTAGCAGGGCACCACCAGCCACACGCCCGCCTCCTCCAGCGCCAGCGGCAGGGCGGGGCGCACGGACAGGCGCTCACGCAGGGCGGCGGCCGGATCGCGGGGAGTTCGGTCGACGGAGGTCATGCTTCGGGTTCAGGCCTTGAGGGCGGGCTAGCACGGAAGGCCGCCGGCTGGCAAAGCGGGCGCGGGGCAAGCTGCGCCGGCCATCCTTGCGCCGCGATATCCTGGCTGATACCTCGCATCCCCTTCCGTCGGAGACCTCATGGAAACAGCCACCCACCTGCTGCGGACCGGACAGCGCGGCGCGCTGTTCCAGCTGCAGATGGCGCTGAGGGACCTCTCCAACTCCGTCCAGCGAATCGGGCTGAGCTGGTCGCTGGCCTGGCACGACGTGGGGGCGCGCTACCGCGGCTCGATCCTGGGGCCGTTCTGGATCACGCTCTCCATGGGCCTGATGGTGCTGGGGATCGGCTTCCTCTACGCCAACCTGTTCCACATCGCGATCGACGTCTTCCTGCCCTACGTGGCCCTCGGGATCGTCTTCTTCGGCGTGATGACCGGCACCATCAACGACGGCTGCGAGACCTTCGTGCAGGCGGCGGGCATGCTCTCGCAGACCAGCCTGCCGCTGTTCACCTTCGTCTGGCGCACGGTGTTCCGCAACCTGATCAACCTGGCCCACCACCTGCTCATCGTGGTCGTGGTGCTGGCGGTGTTCGGCTACTGGCGCCACATCCATCCGCTGCTGGCGCTGGTGGGGATCGTGCTGATGCTGCTCAACGCCAGCTGGCTCTCCATGCTGGCTGGCATCGTCTCCGCCCGCTTCCGCGACATCCCCCAGATCGTCATGTCGATCATGCAGTTCGCCATGTTCATGACCCCGGTCTTCTGGCTGCCCGACCGCTTCGGCAGCCACTCGGCGGTGCTGAACTTCAACCCGTTCTACCACCTGCTCCAGGCGGTCCGCGCGCCGCTGCTGGGCCAGGCGGTGGACCTGCACAGCTATGTGGTGCTGGTGGCCATGGCGGGGCTGGGCTGGCTCGGCACCTTCGCCCTCTTCGCGCGGACGCGGCGCCGGATCGTGCACTACCTATGACGCCCGTTTCCATCACCTGCACCGACCTGACCCTGCGCTTTCCCGTCTATGGGGTGGACGCCAAGTCGCTGAAGAAGGCCCTGGCGCGCGTCACCGTGGGCGGCGTCCTGGGCCGCCACGCCGGGGTCACCGACGTCACGGCGCTGCAGGGCGTGAACCTGTCGCTGAAGGCCGGCGACCGGCTGGGCCTGATCGGCCACAACGGCTCGGGCAAGACCACGCTCCTGCGGGCGCTGTCGGGGGCCTATGAGCCCGACGAAGGGACGATCGAGGTCTATGGGCGCATCGCGGCCCTGCTGGACCTGGGCCTCGGCATCGACGCCTCGGCCACCGGCTACGAGAACATCCGCCTGCGCGGCCGCATCGCCGGCCTCTCCTCCCGCGAGATCGAGGAGAAGATGGACGAGATCGCCGCCTTCACCGGCCTCGGCCCGTTCCTGGCCATGCCGGTGAAGACCTATTCGGCGGGCATGCAGGCGCGCCTGGCCTTCGCCGCCGCCACGGCGGTCGAGGCCGACGTCCTGCTGATGGACGAGTGGATCGCGGTGGGCGACGCCGAGTTCCAGAAACTGGCGCACAAGCGGCTTCTGAAGCTGGTGGAGCGGGCGGGCATCCTGGTGCTGGCCAGCCACGAGGCGCCGCTGCTGAGGCTCTACTGCAACAAGGTGATGCGCCTGGACGGCGGCGTGGCCTCCGAGGTGGTCGACATCCGTCGCCTGGACGAGCTGCTCGACGTCTGAACGAGCCGCTCAGTCGAGCCAGTCCAGCACGCCCAGCTTGGCCATCCAGGCCAGCCCCATCTCCAGCCGCCGCCGCTCCTGCACCGGGAAGGCCGCGAGCACGTCGCGCACGCGCAGGGCTCCGGCCGCGGCGATCGCCTCAAAGGCCTGGGCGCACAGCTCCGGGCTGGCGCGCGCGCCCGGGAAGGCGCCGTCCAGCTGTACGGACGGGGCGGCCCGCACCGCCGCTGCGGTCGCGCCCGGCGCCGGCCGCAGCCAGGTGTCCAGCGTCAGCTGATCCGTGGCGAAGTGGGCGAAGGCGCGGAACGGGTCGTCCCGCACCGGATCGTCCAGCGTGCGGTGCGCCGGCTCCGCGGCTGCGGCCCGCAGCTCGGCAAGTTCGTCGGTCAGGGCATGGATCTGGCGCGCCACCACCGGCCAGTCGAACGTCTCGGCCACCCGCCGGCGGCCGGCGGCGCCCATCCGCGCGCGCAGGTCGGGCGAGCGGATCAGCTGCGCCAACGCCTCGGCCGCGCGGCCGATGTGGACGGCGGTGTGCTGGGCGACCGCGCCCACATAGGCCTGGTAGGTCAAGGCCTCGGCCACATGCCGTTCCACCAGCGCCGCGCCCACGCCGCCGCCCACGGGCCCCGACAGCGTCGGGATCAGGAACGCCTCCTGGCCGTGGCGCATGGTGAAGCGGTAGCCGTCCCAGTCGCTGGCCACCACCGGCAGGCCGGCGGCCATGGCCTCCAGCGGGGTGATGCCGAAGGTCTCCTGGATGTTGTCCACCAGCGACAGGAAGATGTCGGCGCCGGCCCAGAGGTCGCCCAGGGCCGCGCGGTCGTTGCCGTCCAGGAAATGGACCGGCACGCCCGGCGCATGGGCGCGCGCGGCGGCTTCGTAGTGGGCCCGGTCGGCCGCGTCGGGGAACCAGCCGGCCATGGCGAAGACCACGCCGGCGCCGGTCGCGGCCTTGGCCTGCTGCACTGCCTTGAACATCGGCTGCGGGAAGGCCTTCTCGTAGTACGAGAGCCGGCCCACCCACAGCACCAGCACGTCGGCCTCGCCCAGCCCCAGGGCGGCGCGCGCGCGGGCCCGGGCCTGCGGGCGGTCGGCCAGGGCGGCGAAGGCGGCGGCGTCGACGCCCAGGGGGATCACCGGCAGGGCCGGATGCGGCGGCGGCCGGCCGCCCGTGCGCTCGGCCAGGTGCTGGCCGAAGCCGTCGAACATCGCCGCCAGCGCGTCGCGCACGCTGGGCGAGGTGCAGATCAGGGCGTCCCAAGGGTGCAGCGGGCCCACCGCGCCCATGGCGATCATCCGGCGGATGGCGGGCGGCGCCAGGGTGTGGACCACGCCCGCGAGGCTATAGGCGCGGTCGCTACCGCTGCGCCGCCGCATCCAGCCCAGGTCCTCCAGGTAGGGCTGGCCGCGCAGCACGGTCCCGGCCTCGGCCGCCACCCGCGGAGCGGGGAACAGCGCCGCGCCGATCTGGGTGCGGGGCGTTTCAGCCGTGGCGGCCGCGCCATCGAACAGGGCCGCCGAAAGCGCCGCGGGCTCGGCCGACCGCAGGCTCAGCACATCTATGCGCCCATAGCCGCCGTGCCGCGCCAGCGCCTGCCAGAGCTGCAGGTTGGCCACGTCCTTGCCGAACGGATTGGGGCCCAGCCCCAGCGCGCCCGGCGGATGCAGGATCGCCAGCCGCCCGCGCAGCCCGCCCGGATCGTCTTCCAGCCCCATGACACTGTTCTAGGACGGCGTGGCCGAGCCGCGCTACCGGCTTATGGCGACCCGCGGGCGGGGCTCGCGCGCCTTGCTCAGTCCTTCCAGCGTCGGGCCGCGACACGAACCGTCTGCGACGCGCCCAGGTGCTCGGCGTCGTCGCCCAGGGCGAAGGCGTAGGGCCCGCCGGCGATCGACCAGCCGCCGTCGGTCCAGTCGGCCAGCAGGCGCGGGTCGATGTTCAGGCTGACCGAGCGGGTCTCGCCCGGGGCCAGCTCCACCCGCTGGAAGCCGAGCAGGCGCTGCTTGGCCTCGCCATGGCGGCTGACGAGATAGAGCTGGGCGACGGTGGCGCCGGCGCGCTGGCCAGTGTTGCGCACGGTGAACTGGGCGGAGAGGCCCTTCAGCTTCAGGTCCGACGCGGCGAAGCTGGTGTAGGACAGCCCGAAGCCGAAGGGGAACAGCGGCGCCTCCCCCTTCCGGGCGAACCAGCGGTAGCCGACGTCGGAGCCCTCGATGTCGTAGTTGGCCGAGAGCCGCGCGTCCGGCGTCGGCCGATCGCCCGCGAAGTTCGGCTCCAGCTCGGCGTAGCCGTCCAGCACCGGCCGCGGCAGCTGCTGGACGCTGGCCGGGAAGGTGATCGGCAGGCGGCCGGAGGGGTTGGCCTTGCCGAACAGCACCGCGGCGATCGCCTCGCCGCCGCGGGCGCCCGGATACCAGGCCTCGAGCACCGCAGCGGTCTTGTCGAGCCAGGGCATGACGACCGGATTGCCAGTCTCCAGCACGACGATGGTGTTGGGGTTGGCCTGCGCCACCGCAGCGATCAGGGCGTCCTGGCCGTTGGGCAGCGACAGGTCGGGGACGTCCAGGCCCTCGGTGGCCCATTTGGTGGCGAAGACGATGGCCACGTCGGCCTTCTTCGCCTGCGCCACAGCGTCGGCGATGTAGCGCCCGTCGCGGAAGACCACCTCAGCCTGCGGCGCCAGCGCCCGGATCGCCGCCAGGGGCGCGGAGCGGTGGTACTGCTGCGACAGGAAGGCGGCGAACGGGCCCGTCCCACCGAGCGGGACGGACAGCGCCGGGCCGCCCGGGCCCTGCACCTGGCTGGAGCCCGCGCCGGAGAGCACCCCGGTGTCCGCATAGCCGCCGATCACCGCGATCCGCTTGGCCGTCGCGGCGAGCGGCAGGGCGCCGTCGCGGTTGCGCAGCAGCACGATCCCCTGGCGGGCCACAGCCTCGGCGACCGCCGCGTGGGCGGCGAAGTCGATGGCGCCGCCGGGGACCGCGGGCTCGGCGTCGAGTCCGGCGGCGTAGATCGCCGTCAGGATCCGCCGGTTCATGTCGTCCAGCCGCGCCTTGCGGGCCGGGTCGGCGGCGACCGCCTGGGCCAGCGGCCGGTCGAAGAAGACCTGTGGATCGAGCTGCGCGCCCGACTGCTGGTCCAGGCCCGCCCAGGCCGCCGACAGGCTGGGGACGGCGCCCCAGTCCGACATCACGAAGCCGGGGTAGCGCCAGTCGCGCTTCAGCACCCGGTTCAGCAGCCAGTCGTTGGCGCAGGCGGGCGATCCGACCACCTGGTTGTAGGCGCACATGACCGCGCCGGGCCGGCCCGCCTCGATGCCGATCTGGAACGCCAGCAGGTCGCTCTCGCGCGCTGCGGGCTCGGCGATCTTCACGTCCACGAACTTGCGGCCGGTCTCCTGCCCGTTCAGCGCGAAGTGCTTGATGGTCGAGATGATGTGGTTGGACTGGATGCCGGCGATGGCGGCGCCGACCAGCACGCCGCTCAGCAGCGGGTCCTCGGAGAGGTACTCGAACGTGCGGCCGTTGCGGGGATCGCGCATCAGGTTGGCGCCGCCGGCCAGCAGCACGTTGAAGCCCTTGGCGCGGGCCTCGGCGCCGATCATCGCCCCGCCCTGGCGGACCAGGTCCGGGTTCCAGGTCGCAGCCATGGCGACGCCCGCGGGCAGCGCGGTCGCCCCGTCGCGGCGCAGGCCGAAGACGTAGGCCACGCCCAGGCTGGCGTCGCTCTCCTTGAGCGCCGGCACGCCCAGCCGGGGAAGGCCGGGGACATAGCCTGCGCCGGGGATGGCGTCGGTGGGGATGCGCGGCGGATTGGCCCCGACGGGCAGCGGCATGATCCCGTGGGTCAGGACCGTCTTCTCGGCCTCGGTCATGCGGCCGACGGTGGCGGCGGCGCGCACTTCGGGCGCGGCGGGCGCCGGGCCCTGAGCGAACGCCGGCGAGCCGCCCGCGCCCAGGGCGACCACGAGCGATGCAGCGCACAGCCGCCTGGACCAGCGAGCGGACATGCGGATCGACCTCCGGATCATCGTCAACGAGAGCGCCCTAGATGCCCTGCCCGACGCCCGCCGGACAGGGCAAAATGCAGGGGAGATCAGAACCTGGCGGCGACCTTGGCGTAGACCTGCCGCCCGAACGGGTCGGCCAGGGTCGGCAGGTAGCCGTTGGACTTGGCGAACCCGGGGGCGGTGTCGAAGAGGTTGATCACCCCGGCCGTGAATTCGTAGCGGTCGTCGTCGCCGAACACGGCGCCGTACTGGACGTCGAACACCGAGAACGCCTTGATCTTGCTGGCCACCGCCGGGATCACCGATCCCGTGCCGGTCGTGTTGAGGCCGACGCCGAAGTCGTCATGCACGCCGGAGGTGTAGCGCCAGGTCCCGGCCAGGGTGTGGCGGCCGTAGGAGAGGTCCACGCCGGCGACGCTGCGCCAGCGGGGAGCCGCCGCGGACGAGCCGGTCGACTGCACGAAGTTGTTGCGGTAGCCGACGCCGTTGTAGACCACCGTGTGGCTGGGGTCGTTGCCGTAGGCCACTCCGGTGTCGATGTCGTACTTCAAGAGGTAAGTCAGGCTGTCGTGGACGGCCACACCCACCTCGCCCACCTTGAACCGGTACGAGGCGGCAACGTCGATGCCCGAGGTGGCGGTGCCGCTCGGGGCGTTAAACGACTTCACGATCACGGTTTGGATCGCCCCGGTGGAGTCGCGGATCACCGCCGGGCCGAACGGCGTGGCGTTGACCACGGACTGGGCGCCCTGGACCTGGATCTGGTTCTTGTACTTGTAGCTCCAGTAGTCGACCGAGATCCGCGCATTGGTCACCGGCAGGAAGGTGGCCCCGACGTTGTAGACGTCCGCCGTCTGCGGCTTCAGGGTCGGGTTGCCGTAGGTCTGGATGGTGCGGAAGGTGGTGTCGGGCGGCGTGCGGGTGTTGTCGGTGACGTTGCCGATGCCCGTGGCGATCAGGCCGTTCGAGCTGTTGTTGATCGACGGCGCCTGGAACGCCCGGCTGATCGACCCGCGGATGCTGATCTGCGGCAGCACTCGCCAGTTGGCGGCCAGCTTCGGGGCCAGCTTGTGGAAGCCGCCGTAGTCCTCGTAGCGCGCCGCGCCGTTGATGTTCAGCCCGTCGACCACCTCGTAGTTGGCCTCGGCGAAGGCGCTCTTCACCGTACGGTCGAAGTCGGTGTTGAGCCGCTTGCCAAGGAACCCGCCGAAGCCGCTGAGCAGCAGGCTGGAGTAGGTCGCCGAGGACTTCTCCTTGCGGTACTGCGCCCCGACCGCGGCATCCAGCGAGTGGCCATTGATGGTGAAGAGCGAACCGTTCACGACGCCCTCGGCCAGGTAGTACGAGCGCTTCAGGTCGAACGAGACGTCGGACTGCAGGTTGTAGATCAGCGAGGGGTCCATCTTGCTGAGGTCGCCCTCGAAGGGGCTGTAGTAGAGGCAGTTGCCGGCGCCGGCGACCGCGCCGCCGCCGGCCCCGTTGAACTGCACGTTGCAGTTCGGGCCGCCCAGGCCGTTCAGCGCGGCCTGGAAGAGGTTCATGTCCGTGTCCTTGTCGCGGGCCACGGTGTGCGAGCCCGAGTAGGAGACGTTGGCGGTGTACTTCCAGCCGGCGAAGAGGTCGCCGCGCGCACCGACCACATAGTGCTGCTGGTCGACGGTGTCGCGCATGACCCGGTGGTCGTAGCCGCCGGGGAATCCTTCCGCCCCGATGGCCCGGCCGATGAACTGGATGGGCACGCCGAACGGGTTGTAGGGGTTCTTGGCGGGCATCGTCGCATTGCCGGCGTTCTGGGCATAGGACGGCACGCCGAAGCGCTGCGAGTCCTGGTGGTAGTAGCTGAGCTCGGCGAACAGCGTCTGGTTCGGCGCGATCTCGAAGGTCGTGTCGTTGTGCAGGTTGACGCTCTTGGAGCGCGGCCGGATCGGGTTCTGCGGCTGGAAGTTGAACGCGCAGGCGCCGAGCCCGAAGGTGGCGCCGCCCGAGGGCGTGTACTGGCTGGCCGTGCCCGCCTTGCCGCAGTTCGGGTCGACGACGGTCAGGGTCCCGTTCGCCGCCGCCTTGGCGTCATAGAGCGCCGTATAGTCGTTGCCGCCGATGACCACGTGGCCGCCCGATGCGGTCACGGGCCTGGCCAGCAAGGTGAAACGCCCCGGAAAGCCGCTGCCGGTCGGGTTGAAGAAGTTGGTGACGTCGCGGTCGGCGTTCTGGAGGTTGTCGACATAGCGGTAGGAGGCCGAGGTCACCGTGCGGATGCGGTCGTTGCCGACGCCGACCATGGCCTGGAGGCTGTAGGACGAGGACTTGTCGATGCCGGTGTACTGGGCCGAGACCTTCAGGCCCTCGAACTTCGTGTTGGTGATCACGTTGAACACACCCGCGACGGCGTCGGCGCCATAGGTGGACGAGGCGCCGTCCAGCACCGTCTCGACCCGCGAGACCGCGATGTCGGGCGTCAGGCTGTTCAGGTTGACGAAGTCGTCGCCGGCCTGGGGTGTGACCCGCCGGCCGTTGAGCAGGACCAGGGTCGCCCCGGCGCCGAGGCCGCGCAGGTTGACGGAACGGGTGTCGCGGGTGTCCGCCCCGCCCTTGGCCAGGTCCTGCAGGCCGCCGACGCTGCCGACGTTCTGGGGGATGAAGCGGGTCAGGTCGCCGAGGGAGGTGACGCCGGTCCGCTCGATGGCCTGGGTGTCCAGCGACACCACCGGCGAGGCCCGGTCCTCCTGGCGGATGTTGCCCAGGTAGGTGCCGGTCACGACGACTTCCGCCACGGTGTCGGCCGGCGCGGAGGTCGTCGCCTGGGCCGCGGCGGCCGTGGCGATGGCGCTGGCCACCAACGCCAGGGAGGCCCCCGCCAGCAGGCTCGCCCGGCGACCGGACGCGCGCGTTTCCTTGGATGCCATATTCAATTCCCCCCTCGCGAAGACCGCTGGGAAGGCGCCGTAGAGAGGAAAGCCAGTACTCACGGGACGCGAGCGCAACTGCGCCCTCGACGAAGCCCCGCCTATGCTTGGCAGCCCCCTAGCGCCTCTCTCCGGTCGTTTGATTGTTGACGCGGGGAGCATGGCAGAAGCATTTCATGACTTTAAATATAATATTCGGAACGATTGATCAGGAATCCTGATCAAAAACTGTCACCGGAGCACGCCGCTCTGCTCGGCCTCCTCGACCAGGCGCGCGGCATCTTCGGGCAGCAGCCAGCCGGCGTCGGCCTGGCGCTTCACCGCCGCGCGCACGCGGGCCACGAAGCCGGCGTGGTCGCCGTAGCGTTCCTCCAGCGAGGGCCGGGGATCCCGGGCGCTCAGGCGGTCGGCCTTGGTGCGGGCGAACGGGATGAAGCCGCCGGCGAAGCCGCAGCCCTGCCCCGCCTCGAACCCCGCCGCCATCACGTTCCAGCCCAGGTAGGTCCCCAGCGGGACCTGCAGCTGCACCGAGGCGACGCCGGCTGTCTCGTTGCCGTCGGCGTCGACGCGAGGGACCCGTTGCGGAATGACCCCGCGGATCCGCGGCGGCTGGAGACTGGCGACGCCGCTCAGGTCGCGCGCCTGGAACGAGGGCCCGAAGTCCTGGTCGGGCAGCGGGTTGAGCTTGCCGTCCGGCGTGGGCGCGCCGGGCAGCGCGGGCCAGCCCATGGCCTTGGCGGACGGCGCGACCAGGTCTCCGGCCTGCAGGGTCGGATAGCGGCTGGGCGGCGGCGCCTTGCCGTCCCGCACCCAGGCCACCAGCATCGCCTGGGCGACCCGCAGGCTTTCCTTCGAGGGGTTCGGATTGCCGACCAGCCGGCACCCGGGCGGGGCCGGATCGCCCTCCGCCCGGAACCCGCCGATGAAGGACCCGCCGTGGGTGACGCTCGGGAAGTAGTAACGCCGCACCGTGGGCGGCAGCGGCACGTCGCGCGCCGCGTCCGTACCCACCAGCCCCGGCGACATGCGCAGGCCCCAGAACTCGGCGGACCCGAAGGTCTCCACCACCTTGGGACAGGTGTGGTCGGCCGAGCAGCGGTCCAGCAGGCTGGTCACCCCGCGGCCGCGCGCCTTGTCGTCATAGCGCGACCACCAGAGCGTCCCCTCGCTGCCGGCTTCGTAGGGCCGGGCCGCGCCGCCCGGCACGCCGAAGCGCAGGTTCAGCGGAACCTGGCGCGCGGCGATGTTGGGATTGACGCCATCGAAGACGATCCGCCCCTGCTCGTCGGCGTTGAAGCCCAGGTTGACGAAGCTCTTGAGGAAATTGCCTGACTGCGACGTCCCGCTGGCCACGGCCCAGCGAACCCGGCCGGCGGGGTTCGGATGGCCCACATCGTCGTGCTGGGCGGTGCGCAGGAAGGCGACCAGGTCGCGGGTCGCGGCGAAGCCGACGCCGAGCACCTTCGGGTCCTTGCCGGTATAGGTCAGGGTGTAGGCAAAGGCGGGGTCGAACCCCCCTTTCAGGCACAGCCGCGTCGGGTCCGGGCGGCCGGGGGACGGCTCCTGCGCACAGTCGGCGAAGGCCCAGTCCGCCGGCGCCACCGCCTGCCGCGCGCCGTCGCGCGACTCGCGGACCAGGCGCGCCTGGTGGGTGTCGAGGCTCACCGGCTCGGGCCTTGGCGTGGGACGGCCGATGCTGCCCACGATCGGCAGGCTCGTCGCGCCCGCCGGCATGTCCACGAACCGCGCCAGCACCGGTCCGGTCAGGGGACGGCCGCCGGGCCCGTGCGCCACCGGCGCATGGACGGTCTGCAGGCCGGCGTCCTCGGGCAGGTCGCCCTGCCAGCCGCTCACCACCCGGACGTGGCCGTAGGGATCCGCGCCGATGATGAAATTGCCGCGGTTGGGGACGTCGTAGAACAGCACGCCGCTGGCCTTGGCGGGGTCCACCGGCCGGGCGATCGCGAAGGTGGCGGAATATTCGACCCGCCCGCGCGCATTCCGTGGGGCGCCCGCCAGGTCGGTGATGATCCGGTTGCGGCGGTCCGCTGGATCCAGCTCGCCGAAGAACCGGCCGCTGACGATCTCATAGGCTGGCGCCCCGGGCAGGGGTTTGGCGGGCGCCACCTTCTCCACCTCGATCCGCACCAGGTGCGCCTGGGCGGCCTGCGCGGACAGCGCGGCGGTGAGGAGCGAGGCTGTGACGAGCAGGCGGGGGCGCAGCATGGTGCGGTCACTCCGGCGATATGGGCAGGTCGAGCAGCTGGGCGCCCAGCGTCTTGCCGTGCGCGTCGAGCGCCAGGGATCGGGTCACCCCGCCCAGCAGCGCGCCCTCCAGCACCAGGTTCACGGCATGCAGGTCCGGCAGCTCGTAGCGCACGATCGGGCGGCCGCCGAGCCCGCCGAAGTGCTGCGCCACCGCCTGCGGCGTCACGCTGGCCAGCAGCCGCGGATAGTCCTCCGGCCGATAGGCGAAGACGGCGATCTGAGAGATGTCGCCCTTGTCGCCGGTCCGCACGTGGGCGATGTCGCGCAGGATCATCAGGCGGCCTCGAACTGCACGCGCGGGGTCACCAGGGTCCGGTCGATGAGCGTCGAGGCCACCGCCAGCACGCTGCGCACGGAGCGAGTGACGCCGCCGCCGCCGGCCGGACCGTTGGTGTAGAGCGCCTCCACCTCCGCCCCGATGCGGTCCGCGCCGGCCTGGGTCGCGGCGCGCCCGGCCACGCGGGCCCGCACTTCCCCGGGCTCGTGCACGGAAGGCCGTCCGCGGCGATCGATGGCGTTCACCCCGATCAGCTCCAGGCGCAGGTCGCTCACCGGCGCGCCGGTGAGGCGCAGCCGCTCGCGGACGATCTCCAGCGCCAGCTGGCCCCGCGCCTGCGCCCCGGCTCCGGCATAGGAGACCTGGCCCTCACCGACGTAGCCGTCCTCGTAGCTGATCGAGACCTTGAGCGTGTCGGGGCGCGGCCGCCCCGCCCCGCCGCTGACCGCGACCCGGTCCCTGGCCGTCTCCCGGATGCGAACCTGGCGGAAGTCGGCGACCACGTCGGCCTGCAGATAGGCGCCGGGATCCAGGATCTCGTAGAGCAGCTGCTCCTTGCAGGTGGCCACGTCGAGCCGCCCGCCGGTGTCCGCCAGCTTGCCGAACTCCGCGGTCCCGTCGGCGCTGACGTCGGCGTAGGGGAACCCCAGGCGGGCCAGGTCCGGCACGTCCTTCACCCCCGGATCGGCGAAGTAGCCGCCACACAGCTGGCCGGCGCACTCGAGGAGGTGGCCCACCAGGGTGCCCTGCCCCAGCCGCGCCCAGTCGTCGCTCGCCCAGCCGAATTCGTGGATCAGCGGCCCCAGGAACAGCGCCGGATCGCAGACCCGGCCGGTGATCACCGCGTCCGCCCCGCCCTGCAGCGCCGCCACGATGCCCTCGGTCCCGAGATAGGCGTTGGCCGCGACGATGGAGGCGCCGAGGTCGCGGCTGGTCCCCTCGCGGTCCACCAGGGGAAACTCGCCACCCAGGATGGTCTCCAGCACGTCGTCGCCCAGCACCGCGGCGGTGCGGAAGCCCGGCAGGCCGAGCTCGCGGGCGATCTCGGTGACATGGGTGACGGCGGCCGCGGTGTTGGCCGCGCCCATGTTGGTCACGATCTTGACGCCGCGCGGATGGGCCAGCGGCAGGGCGGCGCGCATGCGCTCGTCCAGCATCGGGTCGAAGCCGGGCTTTGCGCCGCCGCGCCGCGCGGCCTGGGCCAGGCCGATGGTGCGCTCGGCCAGGCACTCGAACGCCAGGTAGTCGAGGTCGCCGCGCGCCAGGAGGTCGAGCGCCGGCTCGATCCGGTCGCCGGAGAAGCCGGCCCCGCCGCCGATCCGCACAGTCCGGCCGCTCACAGCGCAAACACTCCGAACAGCAGCGCGGCGCCGGTCATGACGACGGAGGCGCCGTAGAGCCACGGAATCGCGAACCGCTGGTGCGCGCCCAGCTCGATCCCGCTGAGGCCGGCGACCAGGAAGGTCGCGGGCGTCAGGGGGCTGACCGGGAAGCCGGTGGTCATCTGGCCCAGCAGGGCCGCCTGGGCCACCTGGACCGAGGCGACGCCGAACTGGCGGCCCACCTCGGCGATGACCGGCAGCACGCCGAAATAGAAGCTGTCGGGGTCGAACAGCAGGCTGAGCGGCATGGCCGTCAGCGCCAGCGCCACCGGGATGTGCGGCCCCAGGCCCGCCGGCATGTGCTGGGCCGAGGCGTGGGCCAGAGCCTTGATCATGCCCGAGCCGTTCAGGATGCCGGTGAAGGCGCCGGCCGCCAGCAGCACGCCCACCATCAAGAGGGCCGCCGGCGCATGCGCCTCGATCCGGGCCCGCTGGGCGGTGGGGGCCGGGTAGTTGATCATCAGGGCGAGGGCGGTCCCGAGCATGAACACCACGACCGGCTCCGCCCAGCCCATGACCATCACCGCCACCACCACCAGGGTCAGCGCGACGTTGAGCCAGAACAGGCGCGGGCGGCGCAGGGCCAGGACGGCGGTATCCGGTTCGGCCAGCTGCGCCGCCGCGACGCCGCCCACGTCCCCGCTCAGCCCCAGCCGACGCGCCTCGCGCCAGCCCAGCCACCAGGCGACGACGAGCACGAAACCGAGCCCGACCAGCTGGACGCCGATCATGGGGGTGAAGATCGCGGCCACGGGCAGCTTGAGCGCCGCCGCCGCGCGCAAGGTGGGCCCGGTCCAGGGCAGGAAGTTCACCCCCGCCGCCAGCGAGGCGGTGCAGGCCAGGACCCGCCGGTCCATCCCCAGCGCATCGTAGAGCGGCCGCATCGCGGGAATGGTCACCAGGAAGCAGACCGCGCCCGAGCCGTCGAGATGGATGATCAGGGCCAGGAGCGCGGTGCCGACGGTGATCCGCGACGGGCGCGTGCCCACCGCCCGCAGGATCGCGCGCACCACGGGCGCCAGCACGCCAGCGTCGGTCATGATCCCGAAGAACAGGATCGCGAACACGAACATCCCGGCCACCGGCGCGATCTTGGTGATCCCGCTCAGGATGAAGGCCGGGATCTCCGTGCTGAACCCGGCCGCCAGCGCGCCCAGGACCGGCACGACGATCAAGGCGACCAGCGGCGAGACGCGATTGGACAGGATCGCGACCAGCAAGGCGAGGATCGTGGCCGCAGCCACGGCTTCAAGCATGGCCCTGTCTTCCCCCCACGACCAACTGCGCGCCCGCATTCATGGCGCGGGCGGATTGATCCGACAATTAGACTTATCTGATTTATCGATCAGGAATCTGAATGGATCTCCGTCGAAACGAGTTCCTGGAGCAGGGCCGTGGCGGCCGGCGCCAAGGTGCGGCCCATGAGCCGGCTGACCCCGATGGTCCGGAACACCCGCGGCGGCCGCATGGTCCGCCAGGCGATCGCCCCGCCGCTGCCCAGCAGGGGCAGGGTCGAGCGCGGCAGCAGCGAAATGCCCAGGCCCGCCGAGATCAGCCCGCCCACGGTCGCCACCTGGGCGCATTCGTACAGCGCCGGCGCGGCGATGTCGGCCTTGGCGAAGGCCGCGTCGGTCAGCATCCGCACGCTGCTGCGCGGCTCCATGCCGATGAACGGCAGCTCGCGGAACACCTTCCAGGGCGCGGGATCCGGAATGGCCTCGGCGTCCTGCGGCCGGCAGACCAGGATGCAGTCGTCCTCGAACAGGGGCTCGAAGGCGATCTCGTCGGCGATCATCGGCGGCGTGCCGACCGCGAAGTCGATCAGCCGGTCCTGCAGGCTCTGGTAGAGGCCTCCGCTGAGGTTCTCCCGCACCGTGATCTCGACCTGCGGATGGCTGCGCCGGAAGCGGGCGATCACCTTCGGCAGCAGGTTCGCCGCCGCCGACGGCAGCACGCCGATCACCACCCGGCCGCGCTGGCCCTCGAACGTCTGGCTCAGCTCCCGGAAGGCGAGGTCGAAGTCCCCGGTCAGCCGCTCGACGATGGGCAGCAGGGTCGCGCCCGCGGCCGTCAGCCGGACATTGCGCGAGTTGCGGTCGAACAGGCGGACCCCGAGGTCCTCCTCCAGCAGCTTGATCGTGCGGCTGAGCGCCGGCTGCGACAGGTTTGCCGCCCGCGCGGTCTCGCTGAAGCTCAAGGAACTGGCCACCTGCAGGAAAAGCCGCAGGCTCGTCAGCGAGGGGCAGCGCGCCATGATCCAGCCGTATCCGAAGAGGTCCATCCATTAGCGGACCGCATGGATGGCACATTTCCATTCGGCGCGGCCACCCTCTGTCGCATGCCGCCCGCACCGGCGTCTTCCTGGCCCTGTTGGCCGGGCTGCAGGCGATGCGCAGATAAGGAGGCGCTCGATCTCGACGACGTCCGCCTGCACGACCTTCGCCGGGCCGGCGCGACGGGCATCGCCGCGCTCGGTGTCGCTAACCGTCGGACGGGGCGGAACGGCGCTGGACTGATCCCGTCCAAGGCGATCCGCTGCGCTAGCGCCGATACGCGTCCCGTGGGAGGCTTGGCAGGCGTATGAGGCTAAGCCTGCGGCGGGCCTGCTCGGCAGGAGCGCGGGTTCGCTCGCGCCGGACCATTCGCGACCGACAGGAACGTTGCGCCCGACCTCGCGGGGCGACGCTGACGTGCTCGCCGCGCTGCTGTGTCCCCCGAAAGCGCGACCCGAGCTTCGCCCGGACATAGGTGATCGGTCGGGAACCTCTGCGCATTGTGCAGAGCGGATCGCAGGTGATAACGGCTGCGCCATGTCGGCCCCTCAACTCGCGCCCCGGGCGCGCCCGCAGCAGGCGCGCGGCCAGGCGACCATGGAGCGCCTGCTCCAGGTCAGCGCCGAGTTGCTGGAGGAGGTCGGCGTGAACGGCTTCAACACCAACCTGCTCGCGCAACGGGCCGGTGTCGCCGTCCGCGCCATCTACCGCTACTTCCCCAACAAATGGGCGATCCTGGTGGCGATGGCCGAGCGCGCCAGCGCGCTCGAGCGCACCTGGATCGGGGACCTGCGCAGCCAAGGCGACGGCGACTGGCGCGCGGACGTCGATCGCGCGATCGACGGCTACTATGAGGCCGCCCGTCGCCACCGGGGCTATGCTGCGCTGCGCGCCGCCAGCCAGGCCTCGCCGGAGCTGCGGGCGGTCGACGACCGCTCGAGCCGCGAACTGCAGATGGACCTGGCCGCAGGCCTGCGCGAGCTGGGGGTGACGGTCGATGACCTCCGACTGCAGGTGCTCTGCCTTTCCATCATCGAGACCGCCAATCGGCTACTCGACATCGCCCTGCAGTCGGAACCCCAAACAGCCGATCTGTTGGTCGCCGAACTCAAGCGGATGCTGGTCGGCTTGCTACAACAGTACCTTCCGACCTGAATGCGCTCGCAGCGACTGCCGATGCGCGGCGGTCAATTGGCGGCCGGCGCCATCACCCTGTAGGGATCCATCCCCCGCTCGCGCAGCCGCTGGTGCGCCAGGTCGTATTGGCGGGGCCGGCTGACGCCCATCCGGGCCCGGGCCGCCTCAAGCGGCTCGGCCAGCAGGGCGCGGACGTCCTGTTCATAGATTTTCGCCGCGGTCGCGCCGTGCCGGCGCGCCTCGCCGACGGCGCGCAGGAAGGGGGCGCTCGCCTTGACCTTCGCCGACATCTCAAGTGCGCCGAGCCAAGCGATGATCCACTCCGTCCGGTCGTGATACTGCGCGCTGGTGAACCCCAGCACGCACTGTTCCCCGAGCGCATCGCGACCGTAGCCGGTCAGGATGTGCGCAAGGTCGTGCAGATCGCGCAATCGGTCGGTGAACCATTGCAGTTGGTCGGGGTGCCGCTCGATTCCCGGGACCGTGCTGGCTTCGACCAGGCCGGCCGCCGACAGGCCTTCGCGGCGCATGAAGGCGACATAGGCGTGGGCGACGCTCCCTGCGGGCAGGCGCAGCAGCGCGTCGTGGTCGTCCAGCAGGTCCGGCAGATAGGGTTCCTCAGCCATCAGCGCCCGGCCCCTCGCGCTTCGGCAGAAGGCATCGGCGAGGTTCCAGGATCTGCGGCTGGCCAGGCATTCCGCCATGTAGAAGACCTGCGCCGTGTCCTCCTTGTCCGCCAGCAGCTTGCGGAAGTGGCTGTAGGCGGCAAGCGGACGGAGCGAGAGTCCCGGCCGACCCGGGGCAACGAAGGGCGCGTCCGCGATCATCATCAAATCCCCTGTCGGCAGCTGCCATGTAAAGCGAGGGTGCGCGCGGGCCGAACCGCCCACCGATCCAAATGGATGCAATCACATCCATTTGGATCGGTCAATTGCGTACGGATTTCGGCAGCCTGTCCGGCTGGGACCTTGGTTCAGGGTTTCCCGCAGGTCCTTCGCGCCGTGCGATGCGCCGCCTTGTCCGGCCATTGCCTTGGTTGCGGATCAGGCTTGCGCCACGTCCAGACATTCAAGCCCGCGCGAACGGGCGACCTCACGGGACAACGCCAGCAAGCCTCCTCGCGGCGTTCCACCCGCTTCGGCAAGTTGCAGGCGCGCGCTGAGCAGTGCCGGAACCGGACATGGCCTTGCGGCTCCTCCCCCATCCCCGGAGCGTCGCCCCCGCTTAGTTGGATCTTGCCAGAGCGTCGCGCGCCGCACTGGCTATCTCAAGCGAGCGGATGCGTTTGGCCTGGTCGAAAATCTGAGCCGTGAGAATGATTTCGTCGGGTCGATGCTCGGCCACGAACCGTTCCAGGCCGGCGCGGATCCTTTCCGGTCCGCCGACCACCGCCTTGGAGAGCGGGGAACCGGCCGCGACCGTGCCGGCAAGGCGGCCGTCCGTGTCCTCGATCGGCGGCGGCAGCGGACCTGGCTGGCCACGATGTAGGTTCACGAACGCCTGCTGCAACGACGTGAAGAGGAACCGCGCCTCGGCGTCGGTCTCGGCCGCCACCAGGTTGAGGCCCAACATCAGGTGAGGACGCTCGCCGTGGCGCGAGGGCGCGAACTGCTGGCGGTAGATCTGCGCGGCCTGGTCCATCATCGCCGGCGCGAAGTGGGACGCGAAGGCGAACGGCAGGCCCAGCGCCGCAGCCAGCTGGGCGCCGTAAAGGCTGGAGCCCAGGATCCACACCGGCACCTTGGAGCCATAACCGGGGACGGCGCGGACCGCCTGGTTGGGTTGGGGGTCGTCGAGGAAGGCCATCAGCTCGAGCACGTCCTGCGGGAACTGGTCGACGCCCCCGGCCAGGTTGCGGCGCAGCGCCCTGGCGGTCACCTGATCCGTGCCCGGTGCGCGGCCCACGCCCAGGTCGATGCGCCCGGGATAGAGGGCGTCCAGCGTGCCGAATTGTTCGGCGATGATCAGCGGCGCGTGGTTGGGAAGCATGACTCCGCCGGCGCCCAGGCGAATGGTCGAGGTGCCGCCGCCGACGAAAGCGAGCGCCACCGCGGTGGCTGCGCTGGCGATGCCGGTCATGTTGTGATGCTCGGCGAGCCAATAGCGCTGGAAGCCCAGCCGCTCTGCCGCGCGGGCCAGGTCGCGGCTTGCGCGGAGCGATTGGCTAGGACTGCCGCCCTGCACGATGGGCGAAAGGTCGAGGACGGACAGCGGGATCATGGCGCGTATATAGGGGCGGCCGACCCGAACGACGCCGGCGCCGTTGGGTCAGGCCCATAGCAAGCCAGGTCGGCTCTGCGCCAGTCGGTGACCCCGGTCGCCTGCCCCGTCTTATCCAGCGAAGGGCTGCGAGCGTCCGGGTCGCTCTGGTTGCGGAAGTGCGACCAAGCCCAGCTGCCGCCGTGGCGCAAAGGGTCATCAGATTGGCGCGCCGCGCCGTCTCCGCCAGCGCGCAGGCGGCGTAGGCTGACTGCCAAGCGCCCCTTGAGCGGGCGACAGGGAGAGATCAACGTGCCTCGCGACTTTGTGGAACCATCGCGTGACGGCCCCGCGCCAGGTCCGCCGGCAGCCCCCGTCGGCCTTCTTGGTCGCCTGCTGACGCTGATGCTGCACGGTATGCCGTTGCTGTTCGGGATCGGCTTCATCGCGCCGCTGATCGCGCAACTGGTCGAGCGGGTGGTTCCCGGGGCGGAGCAGGCTCAGTGGCCGCTGCTCACCGGGCTGGCGATCGGCGGATCCTGGGGCGCGCTCGCGATCCTGAGGGGGCGGTGGCTATGAGTGTCGTCGCAACGGCGCCGGACCGCGATCTCGACGGGCTTTCGACCCAGGAGCTGCTGCGGCTCGAGCGCGCGATCGCCGAGCAGTTCATGGGCGGCCTCCCGTGGGGTTCCATCATCTGGGCGTTCACCAACCTGACGGTCTGGCTGTCGCTTTGGCCGCTGACCTTGTCGGGGGGCCTGCCCCTTTGGGCGGCGGCGCCCATCGCGACGCTGAACGTGATCCTCGCCTATCTGCCCTCGCACGAGGCCCAGCACAGGATCATCGCCCGCGAAGGCGAGCCGCTGTTCTGGCTTAACGAACTCGTCGGCCACCTCTCGCTTGTTCCCATGGGAATGGCCTACGGAGCCGCCCGGCTGACGCACTACGAGCATCACAAGCACGCCAACGACCCGGAGCTCGATCCGGACATCAACACCCGGTCCGACAGCGGCTGGCACATGGTCGTCAAGGACATCGGCATGCAGCTTCAGACGGCTCCGAAGATGAACACCGCCTATGCCAATGCGCTGGAGCGGATCGGGACGGAGGACGCCCGGCGCGCCGGCGCCGTGGCCCTGGCGTACGCCCTCGCCAAGAACGCCCTGCTCTTCGGGTTCGCCTGGGCTGGCTACGCTCTGGAAGTGGCGGCGCTCATCTGGCTGCCCCACATCGTCGGCGGGGTCTACATCCGGTTCTTCCTCAGCTGGGCGCCGCACCACCCGGCCGCCGACCTGGGTCGCTACCGCGACACTCGCGGGTTCAGGAGCCGTTTGGGCAACATCCTGACCATGGGGATGCAGTACCACATCATCCATCACCTCTATCCGCGCGTGCCGCTGATGCGGCACCCGGCGGCGTTCCGGGCGCTTCGGCCTATCCTCGTGGCGCGCGGGTGCCGGTTGGACGGAATCTAACGCATGGCGCAGCGCGCCGCCTTCTGGGCATTTTACGCCAAATGCTCGAGGCTCCAGAACAGCTGCCTGCGCCCCTAGGCTATTTCCGCCTGGTGTTGCGGTGCTTCGGCGATACGCCGGAGCGCCGGGCCGCCATCCTCGACGGCACGGGCGTGACTGACGAAATCCTGCGGGATCGCACCGCCGACATCAGCCTCTTCCAGCAGCTCCGGCAGATCGAGAACGTCGCCGCCCTGTTCGGGGACGATTGGGCGCTGCGGGCCCCCGAGCTCTGGAATCCCCCTTCGCACGGCCCGTTGGGGGTGGCCGGCGTCGCGGCGCCGGACATCGCGGCGACGATCGACGTGATCGTACAGTTCGGTTTTGTCCGGGGGCCGTACTACAGGATCTCGCTGCGGCGAGGACCGCGGTGGAGCCAGATGGACTACCGGCTGACGGTCGATCTCGACGAGCGCCTCGGGCGCTCGATGATGGAGATCTGCTTCATCGGGGTCCGGGCGGGGATCGCCTCAATCCTGCCCGCTCCCCTCACCGAACTCCACTTCTTCTTCGCCTACCCCGAACCCAAACACGCGCCGAGGCTGCGAGCCATCCTCGGCGAGAACGTCACCTACGGCGCCTCGCGCAACGCGATCCGCTTTCCCACGGCATGGCTCGGCCTGCAGTCCCCCTTCGCCGACGCCGCCCTCTACGGCGTCGCGCTGCGTGAGTTGCAAGCCGCCAAGGCGCGGCTCACGGCCCCCGACGGGCTGCGAGACCGGGTGGAGCGGCTGCTGCAATCGCTGCCCGCGGGCCGGCTCACCGAGGGCGAGGTGGCGCGGCTGACCGGCGTCTCGCGACGAACCCTGGTCCGCCGGCTCTCGGAGGCCGGCGCCAGCTATCGTCAGCTCGTCGACGCCGAACTCAGGGCCCGCGCCGAACGCCTCCTGCAAGCCGGCGACCTCTCGCACGCTCAGATCGCCGCGGCGCTCGGCTACACGGAATCGTCCAGCTTCAGCAGGGCCCGCCGCCGATGGTTCCGCGGCTAGCTCACACCGGGCGACGGCCGAGCCTGGCCCTCAGGCAAGCCGTTCAATCTCTGGCCCGGTGAGCTTTCAAGCCAACCTTACCAGCGCGCCGAAAGAGTCTGTGCCTGGTCGATGCCGCCATGTCGCAGACGCGCCATCAACAGACATTGGCATCCGGCCAGGAAGCGGGCATCTCGACCGCAGAGCTGTGCGTCCAGCGAACTAGGCTCCGATCCCGCGGCTGCCGCCAGGACCCGGACGTTGCCCCGTCGAAATCGGTCCTGGCGACCTGCATCGGACTTGATCACCTGGCCCTACTGGGCCGCGGCTTCGATCATTTCGGCGACCTCGGCGGGATGCGAGACCATGACCACATGGGACGCCCCCTTCACCACCAATGTCCGCTTCGCCTTTGCGCGGTCTGCCATGAAGGCCATGGCCGTGGGCGGAATGTTGAGGTCGGCGTCGCCCCAGATCGACCAGGACGGGATCGTCTGCCAGGCCGCGCCGACTTGGGCTTCCAGGAGAGCGGCCTGGGCGATCGGCCGTTGCGACCTGGCCATGGCGGCGGCACGGGCGGCCGGGACGTCCGCGGCGAACTGCCGGGGGAATTTGGCCTGGTCGATGTAGAGGTCGGCGGCCCCGTCGGAGAGCGGCACGGGCGGGGCCAGCGCTCCTCCGAGCGTTGATCCGGGAAACTTGCCCGACAGCCCGAGGCTCGTTTCCCCCGGCGCCGGCTCGAAGGCGGCGACATAGACGAGCGCCCTCACATTCGGCCGGGCGACTGCGGCGGCCGAGATGACCGCCCCGCCGTAGGAATGGCCGACCAGCACGACCGGGCCGGCGATCGATGACAGCAGGGCGCCGACATAAGCCGCATCGCCTTTCACGCTGCGCAGCGGATTGGCGACGGCGACCACGCGATAGCCGTCTTTGGCGAGCCGGTCGGCGACGCCATCCCAACTGGAACCGTCGGCGAAGGCGCCGTGCACCAGGACGACGGTGGGCTTGCCGTCCGCGGCCGCCGCCGAAGGCGCAGAGGCCATGGCGAGGCTCGCAAGCCCGAGCAGAATGGCGGGGGTCAGATCAAGCATGGGGAGGCCCTTCGGTTAGGGTGCGCGGGTCAGACGAAGCGTTGGATGAAGACCAAGGCTTGCTGGGCGGCGGGACGGGTGAAGGCGTCGCCCGTGTCGACGGTGACCAGCAGCGGTCCCGCTCTTTCCGGTGAGGGCTCGTTCTTCTGCGGACCGGCCTGGACGGATGGCCGCGACAAGATGACGACAGTCGCCGCCGAGACACCGTCGAGGCCCAACGCTTCCGCCACCCGTCCGGCGACGCCATACCCAACGATGGCCGGACGGCTGCTGAGCGCGCGCGCCAGCCGTGCGAAATGCGCCGCGGCCTGAGCGACGTCGTCCGGGCTCGCGCCAGCGCCCTGGCCTAAGGGCCATTCGGGGATCAGCGCCACATAGCCGGCCTCTCCGAACGTCTCCGCCCATCGGTCCCAGACCACGAGCGCGGATCGCGGCGGCCCGGGCAGGAACAGGATGGGCTGCCGGGCGTCCGCATTGGCCCGGGAGACCAGGTCGTCCCAAGGGCGCGGGGTCATGCTCAGCGCCCTTCGACGGCGAAGAGGATCTCGGAGAAGCCCGGCACGGTCTCCGCACGGTTCCAGTCCCGTTGCAGTTCGCAGATGAGCTGGACCCAGGTGGTGGGCTTCGCGCCAGCCTGGATGAGCCGTTGGAGCCCGGCCTCATGCGCCACCCGCGAGGTGCCGCCGACTGCGTCGAACACGGGATAGACCTCGAAGCCCTCGGCGAGCGCGTCCAGCGCGGGGTGGACCAGGCAGACTTCGGTCCAGAGGGCCGCGAAGATCAGCTTCCTCCGGCGCGTGGCCCGGACAGCGCCCACGAAGTCCGCGTCCTCCCAGGCGTTGATCGACGTCCGGTCGATCGGCGCGATGTCCGGGAAGACGTCGGCCAGCTGGTGGATGATCGGCTGGTTGCGGCCGGTGGCGACATTCACCGTCGAGAGGACGGTCGGCAGGCCGTAGAGCTTCGCCGTCCTCGCGACGGCCGTGATGTTGGCGACGAGCGCGCGCTTCTCCATCGACTGGATGGATGAGACCTGCACCGGCTGGAAGTCGATAATCACCAGGGCGGCGTTCTGCGGGGTCAGCAGGTGGTCCGTGGCCGGGTCGCGAAGTGTCGGAAAGGACGTCATGGAGCGTTCCTCGGAAGTTTCGGGTCTCGGTGGGGGTCGCGTTCAGTGCGACGCTGGGGCGGCCGCGACGAAGGCGGTGTCGGTGGGCCCGACGCCGGTCAGGCGGACCACGGCGGGTGCGTCGCGCGTGAAGGCGAAATGGGGTGCGCCGGCCGGTTCGGTGTAGAGCGCGCCCGCGCCGAGCGGCTTCACGGCCGCGCCATCAGCGGTCGCTCCGTAGCCGAAGTACCATGCGCCGGAGATCACCGTGGCGAAGCGGTCGTCGCGGTGGCTGTGGGCCGCAATCCGCGTGTTGGGGGGCACACGGATTTCCAGGGCGTACGGACCTGGCTTCGCCGGATCCCCGTAGAGAAGCACCGTCTGGATGCCGCTCACGCCGGAGGTGCCCGTCCCAGCTCCGGCGCGCGACATGACCTCGGTCTGGTCCAGTGTGAGGCTGGCCGGCGCGAGCCGGCCGTCCACCGGCGTCGCCGGGGAAGCGTGGAGGAATTCGTGGATCGCCGCCGTCGTCGCGACGGGCTGCTCCTCCATGAGCCAGTGTCCTGACCCCGCGATGACACGTTCCTGGACGTCGGCGGCGGCGCTCTGCATCACCAGGGCCATCATCGGGCCGAAGGAGGCCGCCCCGCCGATCGCCAGCACCGGCATCTTCAGCTTGCCGTGGCCCGCCAGCCAGGCGCGATTGTCGACGGCGTCCTGGTCGAAGGCGGCGAACTGCCGGAACCCCGCGTGCATCCGCCCGGGCGCTGCATAGAGCTCCGCATAGTGGGCGCGCGTGGCCTCGGGGAAGCGCCTCGGATCGGCCGAGAAGTCGTTCCAGAAGCGGTCGAGGTAGATGCGCTCCCGGCCGGCGACCAGCCGCTCCATGTCCGGCCCGCCAAATCGGAAGTGCCAGAGGAGCGGGTTCTTCAGCACCTCCTCCCAGGGGCCGATGCCGGGCACCGGCGCGTCCATCAGCACCAGCTTCGTCACCCGGTCCGAATGGCGGGCCGCCAAGGCATAGGCGACCATGTTGCCGATGTCGTGGGCCACCACGTCGGCGCGCGCGGCCTTTAGCGCGTCCATCACGCCCACGATGTCCTCGGCCTCATTGGCCTTCTCGAAGCCCGAGGCGGCAGGCGCCGACAGGCCCATGCCCCGCAGGTCGGGGACGATGACGGTGTGGTCCTTGGCAAGGTCGGCGGCCAGCGGCGTCCACATGTCGCCGGTGTCGCCATAGCCGTGAAGCAGCACCACGGGCGGTCCGGCGCCGCCGACGCGCACGTGCAGCGTCGTGCCGTTGGTGGCGATCTCCTGGATACGGAATCCGGCCGGGAACTGCGGCCCGGCCGCACGGGCGGGAAACGCCGCCAGCGTGGCGACCGCGGCGCCGGCCAAGGCCAGGCGGCGAAGCGAGCGGGAGGAGGTCATGCGCATTCTCCGTCGGCCGGGCGGAAAGGCGCCGCGGGCCACGGATGCAAAGGTGCGCCAGCCGCCGGGCGGCCGCGCGCTAGGTCTCGTTAAGAAACGCAAAGGCCCGCACGTCATGGGCTTGCGGCTATTGCGCCCGGCGCCTCAAGCAATGCACTTCAGGGCGACAACGGTCCACGAACGGTGGGCCACCGGTCCATAGGCCCATGTCCGATCTGGCGACCCTCACCTTCGGCGACTTCGAGCTCTCCCCGCGGCGGCGCGCGCTCACGCAGGGCGGCCAACGCGTGCGGATCGGGGCCCGCGCCATGGACATCCTGCTGCTCCTGGCGGCGCGCCCCGGAGAGCTGGTCACCAAGGACGAACTCCAGGATCGCCTCTGGCCTGGGATCTTCGTCGACGAGGGCAGCATCCGGGTCCACCTCTCGGCGCTGCGCAAGGCGCTGGGCGGCGTCGGCGCGGAGTACATCCACACCGTGGCCGGTCGCGGCTACATCCTGACGCCGCCGGTGCGTCGATTGAATGAGACCGTCGAGGATGCGCGCGCGCCCGGCGCACCGACCCATCTCCCGCTTCGCCTGGAACGCCTGATTGGCCGGGCGGCGGTGGTCGACAGCCTGGTCGCCCAGGTGCAGGAGCGCCGGTTCGTGACGATCGTGGGGCCAGGCGGCATCGGCAAGACAAGCGTGGCGTTGGAAGTGGCTGCGCGGCTTGCCGACGACTTTGCCGACGGGGTCCGGTTCGTCGACCTCGCGACCCTTGAGGATCCCGAGTCGGCGCCCGGCGCGCTCGCGATCGCACTTGGTCTGCCGCCGATCGCGGACTTGTCCGCGGAGGCGCTGGCGCGGCCCTTGGCCGAAAAACGGCTCCTGGTCCTCCTCGACAACTGCGAGCGCTCGGCCGGGTCCGCGGCGTCTGTCGCCGAGGCCATGTTGCGGACCGGAGCGGGCGTGTGCGTGCTCGCGACCAGCCGCGAAGCCTTGCGCGGCCACGGCGAGTGGCTCCATCGCCTGCCGCCTCTCTCCACGCCTATTGCGGCGCCGGCGACACCGGACGCCGCCCTGGCGTTCAGCGCGATCGAACTCTTCGTGGACCGCGCGGATGCGGCCAGCGGCGGTTACCGCCTCACACCCGCGGACTGCGCCGTCGTCGCGGACATCTGCCGACGCCTCGATGGCCTGCCTCTCGCCATCGAGCTTGCAGCGGCGACGATCGCATCGCTTGGCGTCGACGGGATTGCAGCCGGTCTCGACGACCGGCTGACCTTGCTGACCGGTGGACGGCGTACTGCCCAATCTCGCCACCAGACCCTGCGTGCCGCGCTGGACTGGAGCTATGACCATCTGGAACCGACGGAGAAGGCTGCGCTCGAGGCGCTGGCGGTCATCGCCGGGAGCTTCGACCTCGCGCTGGCCTGCGATGTCGCGGGTCTCCAGGATCAACCTGCGGCCGAGGTCCGTAAGCTAGTCGGAGCACTGGCGGGCAAGTCGCTGGTTTCCGTGGAGACCACGAGCGGCGGCGTGCGATATCGGCTTCTGGAGTCGACGCGGGTCTACGCGGGCGAGCAACTCGCAGGTTCCGGCGGGTTGGGGGCGGCGATGCGGCGCTACGCCGTCGCGACCCTCACCTTCTTCCGTGGCCTGCAACGCGGGTGGCTGGAGGTCGGGCGCGATGTGTGGCTGGCCCAGTATGCCGGACGGCTCGAGGATGCTCGCGCGGTTCTCGAATGGGGCTATTCGAACCAGGGCGACACCGCACTGGCGCAGGCTTTGACGGCGCAGCTCACGGACCCCTGGCTGCAGTTGGGGCTCGTCCGGGAATGTGTCGCCTGGTGCCAGAAGGCCCTGACCTCGCCGCCTGAACCTGGCCCGAACACGGACGCCGAGGAGATGAAGATCCGGCACGCCTTTCGAGTGGCGTTCGGTTTCAAGCACGGCAACGAACCCAGCAAGCGCGCCGCCGTCCTTGAGACACTCGCGCTGGCGCGGCGACTCGACAACCACGACTACATGATGCGCGACTTGTGGGGTCTGGCCAGCCTGGCGCTCAACGACGGGCGGCAAGACGAGGCCCTGGCGTGCGCCCGCCAGCTTCGGGACGCCGCGCGAGGGCCCGATGCCGAGGCGGAGCGGCTGGTGGCCGACCGGATCTCCGGCAGCGCGCTCCACTTGATGGGTCGTCATGCTGAGGCCAAGGCGATCCTCGAGGTCGTCAATGCGGCCTACGACACCCCACGCAATCGCGCATCAGCGGTGAGATTCCAGTTCGACCAGCGCGTCCTCGCGCAGGGTTTCCTCGCCTGGATCGCGTGGCTGCAGGGCGATGTCGACGGCGCATCCAATACGATCGGCGCGGCCGTGACCGAGGCCGTCGCGGTGGGACACGCGGGATCGTTGGGCTTTGCGCTCGATTCCGCGGTCACGCTCCGCGTGCTTCAAGGCGACCTCGAGCGCGCCGCACAGGCGTGCCGTCAGCTCGGCGATCTGGGCGCCAGCATCGGCTACGACGTCTGGCTGAAACGCAGCGATATCCTCGCGGCGATCATCCAGGTGAGATCAGGCGACCTCGTCCGTGGAGTCCCACGCCTCCGCGCCAGCCTCACGCCAAGCGCCTGGAAGCTCGCGACCTATCGTACGCCCTTCTTCCTGGCGGAACTCGCCCAGGCAGAACTCGCGGCCGGGTTCGCGGCCGAGGCGCTTGCCACCATCGAGGATGCGATCGGCTGGTTCGGCGGCGTCGACGACTTCTGGTGCGCGCCGGAGTGTTTCCGCATCAAGGCGGAGGTCTTGGGGCTCCATGGCGGCCCCGGCGCCGCGCGGGAAGCGGACACGCTGCTGGCGCGTGCGTCCGCACTCGCCGAGTCGCAGGGCGCGGTCGCTTGGCGTGCGCGTATCCCCATCGCCTGCAGCTGATGGCTGATGAACCGCTCCAACCTTCCAAGAAGGGAAAGACGATGGACCTGCAATTGAAGGGTCGCCTGGCCCTGGTCACCGGCAGCACCGCGGGGATCGGCCTGGCCATCGCCCAGGCCCTGGCGCACGAAGGCGCGCGGGTGATCGTCAACGGGCGGCGGCAGGACGCCGTGGACGCCGTGGTCGAGCGTCTCCGCGCGGAGACGGGCGCCGAGGTGAGGGGCTTCGCTGGCGACCTGACCGAGGCGTCCGCCGCCGACGAACTGCTGCGGACCTTTCCTGGCGTCGAAATCCTGGTCAACAACCTGGGGATCTTCGAGCCGAAGGCGTTCGAGGATATCGCCGACGCCGACTGGATGCGCTTCTTCGAGGCCAATGTGCTGAGCGGCGTGCGGCTGGCGCGGCTCTGTCTGCCCGCCATGCGCCGGGCGGACTGGGGGCGCATCATCTTCATCTCCAGCGAGAGCGCGCTGCAGATCCCTACGGAGATGATCCACTACGGCGTGACCAAGACGGCGCAGATCGCCGTGGCGCGCGGCCTGGCCGAAGCGGTCGCGGGGACGGGCATCACCGTGAACAGCGTGCTGCCCGGACCGACCCGCTCGCGCGGCGTTGGCGAATTCGTCGAAGCGCTGGCCGCCGGCCAGGGCAAGACGTTCGCGGAGTTCGAGACGGAATTCTTCGAACGGGTCCGCCCGACCTCGCTTATCAAACGCTTCGCCAGTCCCGAGGAGGTGGCTTCGCTGGTCGCCTACGTCGCGAGCCCCCTCGCCTCAGCCACCACCGGTGCGGCGCTGCGCGTCGACGGAGGGGTGGTGAAGAGCGCGTTCTAACCCTCCCCCTATTGAACGGGGCGCACCGCGAATCCCTCCCGGTTGGCCGCCAGGCTGCTCTGCGCCAGGAGCTGACATCAGCCCGCTCCGGAAACCAGAGCTTCGGCGACGAGGCGACGGCAGGTCTGATCGAGTGGTCGCTCAGGGTCCGTTCGCGCTTACCGGGAGCTTCTGGTCGGCAAAATGCTGGATCAGCCATGCCGCTGCCGGGCCAGGCGGCGTATCGGTGCGATACATCGCCTGAAAGGAGTAGAGGCCGCCCGTGTCCTCCGGCAGGTCCAGGCGAACCAGTCGGCCGGCGGCGAGATCGTCGCGAACATTGGGCTCAGGCATGTTGCCCCAGCCCACGCCCGCCAGCAGCAGGGCGTGCTTGGCGCCGAGATCGGCCATGCGCCAGCCCTCGGCCGCAAAGACCCCGATGTCCGGCCCCTCCGAAAATGGCGTGCGCACCGTGAGGATCAGCTGACGATGGCGGCGCACTGCCCCGGCGGGTACGGGGCTGGTCAGCGCCAGGGGGTGTCCGGGCGCGGCGACCGGGATCAAGTCCACATCGCCGACATGGATGAGCTCCAGATCGGGCTCGGTCGTCAGGATGCCGCCCCCGACGCCGACCGTGGCCACGCCGGCCCGAACAAGCTGAGCGACCGCGCTCAAGGCCTCCACGTGCAGCCGGAGCTTTACGGTCGGGAATGTCGCTTCGAACGCCTGTGCGGCATCGACAAGTCGGGCGCTCGGCAACATCACATCGACGACCAGCGTGACTTCGGCTTCGATGCCGCCAAGCAAGGACCGCGCACTGGCCCGCAGATCGTCCACGCTCACCGCCACCACGCTGGCCCTGTCGAGGACCGCGGCGCCGGCCTTGGTCAGCACGGGCGTGCGTGAGCCGCCTCGGTCGAACAACTCAATCCCAAGCTGAAGTTCAAGGGCGGCGATCGCGTAGCTGATCGCTGACACAGCGCGCTTCAGCCGCTTGGCTGCCGCCGTGAAGCTTCCGGTCTCCACAACGGTGAGGAACACCCGGAGTTGGTCGAGGGTGGGAAAGCCGGGCTCGGTAGCCATTCGAATATCCTGAACGATGCCGCCAGTCTTTTACGAGTTTTCTGGTGAATTGAAACGCCTACCTTGGGCGTGTGGCGCCATCGCAGCGAGCGGCCGACGCACATCCCTCCACCCGTTCCTTCGAGGCCGTCATGTCCGCCCCCGTCCAAGTCCCCCAGGCCCCTTCCCGCCAGGTCGTCCACCGCACCCGCGGCCAGTCCCGTGGCGCCGTCACGCGGTTGATGAGCCCGGGAGATCTGGGCGAGGTCCTAAAGCCCTTCGTCTTCCTCGACCTGCTTGACAGCGGGGACGATCGCTTTCCCAACTTTGGCCTGCACCCCCACTCGGGCCTCGCCACCCTCACCTATGTCGCCGAAGGCAGCATCAGCTACGAGGACACCAACGGCGCCACGGGGATCCTGCGCGCCGGCGGCGTCGAGTGGATGCGCGCCGGCAAGGGGGTCTGGCATTCTGGCGGCGCCGGCGACCCGGGTCGGACACGCGGCTTCCAACTCTGGGTGGCGCTGCCGCCGCATCTGGAATTGGGGGGCTCCGAAAGCCTCTACCAAGGCGCGGCCGACATTCCTCAGGTGGGCCCTGCCCGGGTGCTTCTGGGCCGCTACGACGGCGCCGCCAGCGCCATCGAAGCCCCGTCCTCGATCAACTACCTGGCCGTCAGCCTCAAGGCCGGCGAGACCTGGCGCTACGATCCGCCGCAAGACCACTCTGTGCTGTGGGTCGGATTGGGCAAGGGAACCGTCGAGGCGTCATCCGAGCCGCTCGATCACGGCGAAATCGTCGTCTTTGAAGCCGGCGCTGATCCCGTCGAGTTCAAGGCTCTCACCGACACCGAGTTCGTGATCGGCTCGGCGGTGCGCCACCCGCACGACCTCGTGCTCGGCTACTACTCCGTCCATACCTCCGCCGAAGCCCTCCAGGCCGGCGAGGCCCGGATCGAAGAGATCCGCGACACCCTCGTCGCCAAGGGCCGCCTCTGACTCGCGCCGCCTGACGGCGTCCGAAGCCGGCCAGGGCGTGGTCGTGAACAACGCATCCCCGTTGCCGCGAGCAGCATCCAAATCGCCAATCCAGAGGAAATGATATGACCAACAAGTGGATGATTGACGCAAACGACGCCGTATTGCTGCTTATCGATCATCAGAGCGGACTGTTTCAACTGGTCCGCGACATCGAATATAGCGCCCTCCGCAACAACGTGATCACGCTTGCGAAGGTGGCGCAGATCGCAAAGATCCCGACCATTACGACGGCATCCGTTCCCGACGGTCCGAATGGTCCGATCATCCCAGAGATTCATCAGAGCAACCCCGACGCGGTGCATGTGCCCCGCAGCGGCCCCATCAACGCCTGGGATCACCGTCCCTTTGTGGAAGCCATCGAAAGCACCAAGCGCAAGACACTGCTCATCGCCGGCACGCTGACGAGTATCTGCATGGCCTTCCCCGCCCTCAGCGCCCTTGCGGCAGGATACAAGGTGTTCTGCATTGTGGATGCCTCGGGCAACTGGTCTCAGATGGCCACCGACATCACCATTGCCCGGGTCACCCAGGCCGGCGCGATGCCAACTGACACGTTCGCCGTGATGTCGGAACTGATGAACACTTGGAATCGCCCAGAAGCCATGGACTTCGCCAAGGTCATGGTCGACCACGTCGTCCCCGCATACGGGGCGCTGATGGAGAGCTACGACACGGCCCAGAAGAGCGTGAAATAGGTCCGGATAGCTATTTGGCGCGGGGCGCCTGTTGACAGGTGTCCCGTGGCTTAGCTCTGCCCGCGGCCAGCCACCCTGACACCTTGCTTGAAGCGGACGCCGGGAACGACGGTTAGGAGTCACGACTGGAAGGTCCGCAGCAGGCAGGTGGCAGCTGCGATCCGGTGAGTAGCTGCGCCGCACCTCAATCTCGTATGCACGCGCCTTGGTGGCCGTTCGCGCCCCGGCTCCTGCCGAAAGCCGGCCGCCAGGTGGAGAAATTTTTCCGCGCAAGCTGCGGCATGGCGGCGATAGCAGATATGCGAGCAACGTCTCAGCGCGCGAGCTCAGATCAGGAAGAGCACGCCTCAACCTCACCGCCACACTGGGAGTCCGGGTGAACATGCCTGACGCACAGCGCAATCGGTCGAAAACCGGGCCAATCTTGTGACCCCAGTGCGACCCCAACGGCCAAGCCACCCCCCTTGGCGGGAGATCAGCTCAACAAGGCTTTGAATGTATTGACGAAATTGGCGCGCCCGGAACGATTCGAACGTCCGACCCTCAGATTCGTAGAAGCCATTCCAGGCCCTCCCGACTGCGCGAGATAGCGCGCTAGAGCACTACTACTCAATTGAGTTTGCTAGGATATTTCGCGCTTGCTAGTATGGTAGGCGGCGATGGCCTTGAGACTTCCAGGAATGCATTCCCCGTCTCAACCCCGTCCCAAAACCCGTCTCAACGCCTGCTCAGGAGCCTGAGCGGATTCTCGGACGCAAGCCATGGACGACCATCGAGCCACCCTGACGGACCGATATATTGAGCGACTGCCCCTCGCCGACGGCGAGCGATACCGGGTCCGCGATACGGACCTCAAAGGCTTCTTCCTGCTCGTTGGTGCGCGGCGGAAGACGTTCATGATCCAGGGCGAGTGCTGGCGGAATGGCAAGCGCCGGACGGTCAAGATGGCCATCGGCGCCGCCGAAGACCTGACCGCGCGCGAGGCTCGGCTGGAGGCCAAGAGCAAGCTCACGGCCATCGCGCGAGGCGAGATCGAAGAGGCGCTGCCGGAACCGCCGCAGGTGGCGAAGCCGGCGCTGCCAGAGGTCACGCTCCGACAGGCCTGGGACCGGTACCGCGAAGCCCACATGGAGCGGAAGGAGCGGAGCGCCGCCACGATCCGGGGCTACCGCGATCATGTGGAGCGCCAGCTCAAGAGCTGGCTGGACATGCCGCTCCAGGTGCTGGGTGAGAACCCCCGAATGGTGGCCGACCGGCACGACGAGATCACGCGCAACAGCGGCAAGGCGGCGGCCAACGGCTGCATGCGCACCCTGCGCGCAGTCTACAACCACGCCCGCCGGACGTGTCGCGAACTGCCGCCTGACAACCCAACCATGGGCGTGGATTGGAACCTCGAAACGCGACGCGACACGGCCATGGGCGTCGAGGACCTGCCGCGCTGGTTCATCGAGGCCGGACGGCTGCGCCATCCGATCCGGCGCGAATTCCACCTCTTCACGCTGCTGTCCGGCTCCCGGCCGGGCGCCCTGATGCAGGCGCAGCTTCAGCACTTCGATCCGAAGCGTCGCGTCCTCCACATTCCCCGTCCCAAAGGCGGCGCTAAGCGGGCGTTCGACATTCCGCTCTCACGGCCGATGGTCCGCTGCCTGATCCGCGCGATACGCGCCAGCCGAATGCTGCATCCGGATGAGGCGATGACGTGGATCTTCGCGGCTGACAGCGAGCCGGGCCACCTGATCGAGCACAAGGAGCCGCGCAAGCGTCTGTTCAAGTGGGGCAACGACCTTCGCCAGAGCTACCGGACGCTCGGCCAGGCGGCGGGGCTGTCGGACATCGACATGCACCTCCTCATGAACCACAGCCTGCCTGGGGTGAACGCGGGCTACATCACGCGCGCAAAGCTCCTCGGCGACCACCTGCGCGGCGCGCAGCAAAAGCTCTCCGACGCCATCATCGAAGCAGGTACGGCGCCGCGGAAGACGGGCGAGCGGGAGCGGGCATGGCCGCTGATCGGATCGCGTCGCATCGGGGACAAGGTTCTGGACCCAACGCCGCCCGACCCGCGCATCGGCGTGCCGCTCGGGCCGCGCAGTCAACGGGTTAAGAAATCCGCCGAATTCGAACAGGTCGGCGAGGACGTGTAAAATTGTGAGCAGCGTCGGCACGTTCCCAGCGCTGCTCGCTTCAGGCTACACTAAGGCTTCCTAGCGTCTTACGAAGCTTACAAATGCCGACACCCCATTATCCGAGCGCCGGCGTGCGCAAGGCCCTGCGCAAGCTGGGCGGCGACATTCGCGAAGCGCGGAAGCGCCGGCGACTGCCCATGCGCGTGGTGGCGGATCGCGCCTTCACGTCGCGGGCGACTCTCCAGCGGATCGAAGAGGGTGATCCTGCGGTGGGCATGGGCATCTACGCGGCTGTGCTTCAGGCGCTCGGGTTCCTGGGCGAGCTTGGCGTGGTGGCTGATCCTTCGCGCGATGCGGTCGGAATGTCGCTCGCGGCTGCCGAGCTGCCGGCCCGCGTGCGGCTGCGTTCCTAACTCTCCGACACACGCAGGAAGAGCTCAATCAGCGGCGTGTTGATGTAGTAGTTGTTGCGCCCTTGCTGGTGCTTCTCGACGAAGCCGGTCTCCGCGAGCTGGTCGAGGTATTTCGCGGCCGTCTGACGCGTGACGCCCAGGTCGGCTTGTACGAACTCGATGCGCGTGTACGGGTGGCGGAACAGGTTGTTCAGCAGGTCCTGGGAATAGCGGACTGAGGGGTGTTCCCGGAGGCGCCGCTTGTAGTCGGCCATGAGAGCACGCATGCCCTCGATCAGCTCCAGCGTCTGGATGGACGTCTCAGACACCGCCCGGAGCATGTAGAGCAGCCAGGGCTCCCAGGCGCCGTCGTCGCGCACGGACTGAAGCAGCCGGTAGTAGTCAGCCTTGTGAGTGGTGACGTAGCGGCTGAGGTAGAGGATCGGGATGTCCAGCAACCCCACGCGGGTCAGGTAGAGGACGTTGATGATCCGCCCGATGCGGCCATTGCCGTCCGAGAACGGGTGGATGCTTTCGAACTGGTGGTGGATCAGCGCCATCTTCACCAAGGGGTCGAGGTCGCTGGCCGCATCGTCGTTGATGAACCGCTCCAGTGCCGTCATGTGCGCGACGATCTCGTCGCCGCTTTGCGGTGGCACATAGACCAGCGCGCCCGTCGCCTCGTTCTTCAGCGCGGTGCCGGGCGCCGAGCGGAAGCTCTCCGTCGTGCGCTTGAGCACGCGAAACATCTCGACGATGGCGTTGTTCGTCAGGAGGCCTTGGTTCTGGCGGAGGCTGTCGAAGCCGCACTTGAGCGCGTCCCGATAACTGGCGACCTCCTTGGCCGCCGGCGAACCCGGCCCTTCCATGAACAGGCTCGCCTGGAACAGCTCGTCCTGGGTGGTGACGATGTTCTCGACTTCTGAACTGGCCTTCGCCTCTTGCAGAGCGAGCGAGTCGATCAGGATGGATTGGTTGGGAATGCTGGCCGCCCGGCCCTTGAGTTCAGCCAGGCGCCGGTGCGCGTCGGCCAGCGCACGCAGCACCGCCGGCGTTTCGAGTTCGCCGCGCGGCGGAAGGGTTGGCAGACGGTAGGTCGCCTTTAACACGTCACGACTCACATGTTCGGAATTTCCGAACTTTTTAACACGATGCGCTTGACGTGTTAAATTCAGGCGGGCGCCGCTCCGTTAGCACTTGGCTTCCGCTTTCGCTTCTTGCCGGCGCCTGGCGCAGGCTTTCGGATCCAAGAAAACGCGACCTTGTAGCCAAGCTCGTCCGCGATACGCCTTGCGGCGTGGCGAAGGCTGATGAGGCTGAAGAAAGGTAGCTGTGGCGTCTTGCCTTCAGGCGTGGTCGTCAGGACACCGAAGACCACCTTGTGCTTGTCGGCGGCGAACTCGGCGCCGCTAGCGGCGATCACTGCGGAAAATGCTGCACCGCCTGGCTGCTTTGCGACCTCGGCGACGACTCGATCTCTGAACGGAGCATCCCGCTTGAGGACGATCGCCGACACCAAGCCCTGATTGAATAAGTGACTCAGCCGCGACGACTCCGTCTTGTCCTTGATGTGGATGAGACGTCCATCCGCGCCCAGGAAGTCGCAGACCTCGATTGCGGAAGAAGCGTCGCTTGGCTTGACCAGCTTGACGTCCATGCAAAGCATTCCTGCGTTCGCTGCGGCGACACGAGCATTATAGGTCTTCTCGTTATCCCCTGCCTCAGCCGGTGGCAGATCCACCTTCTCGATCTTGTCGAAGTAGTCCCGGACCTCTTTCGCCAGGTCCGGATCGATTCGGTACCAACGTCCGCCCGAGAGGGTGAATCGTTGTCCGTCGAGCTCCGCCTCATAAACCAGGCAGTCCTGCACAGGCCATGCGCCCCCTGAAGGGGCGCCGTCGTCGTCGCATTCCTCTACGGAGTGCTTCCGTAAGAAGCTCTCGACATAGGACGTGATGCCCTTCGATCTTAGACCGTCCAGGTAGTGGGAGACTTCCAAATCGGGGAAATGGTCCGAACTCCCGTAGCCCCGGAACCTCACTCTGCTGGCGCGATCCGGATCATAGATTGCCGGATAGGCGAGCCCGAGATCATCGCCTTTGCCTGGATCCTTCAGCGCCTCGTCGAGCGCTTGGACCAAAGAGCCGGTGAGCTTCGCGAGAACGTCAGCCTCGCGGACATGCTTGATCTGGTCGATCCAGCCGAACTCTTGCTTGTAGTCGTCTCCGGCCGCCAACGTCAGTGCCCGAGAGCAGGCTGCCGGGAGATCATCGACCTTGATCTTGCGCCGCAGCGAAAGCGCATCTCCACCGCTGATCTTGGTGGCAAACGTCTTATCCTTCGGCTCGCCCAACAGGCCGCGCACGATGTGGCGTTCGGGATCGATCTCGAAGGCCGATCTCTCCGAAGCGCGGCTGGTTTGCGAGCGGCGGCTTAAGGTGTTTGCGTCGGGCGTGCTAAGGTCGGCGCTTCTAAGCTTCTTGTGATCGACGGCGTTGAGAACGACCCGAAGGCCGAAATCCTGCTCGACCGAGACTGGATCAAGTTTCGAGTGTCCATGGCCGAATGAGACGGCAAACCAGCGCTCATCCACCGGGAGAAACACAAGACCAAACGAGGACCGCTGCCTCAGCGTGTTTTTGTCCTCTAAAGCCAGGTCGAGGAACTCAGCCCAGCGCGGAGCGTCGCCGCCGGCTGAACCCAAGGCAATCTTGGCGCCCCCAAGACGCGGCCAGTCCTTCAAAGTCACGCCAGACCGGACCGACTTCTCCGGCGTGTAGTCCGCTCTGAGCAGCCGGATCGAGAGATTTTGCGTCTTGCTTGTCATTAGAGCCCCCGACCGAGACTGGGGGGCGCAACTTGCGTTTGCAAGCCTAGCCTTTACTCGCCGAACACTTCGTGGAGCATCGCGGGGAGGAGGTTGTCCAGAGACCGGAGGTTGCTCTCGTGGCGCTCTAAAACGCGACGGCGATGATCCAGGATTTGGAGAACTAATCCCTGCTCGGGCGGACTTGGAATCGGGATCTTCAGGTCCAGAAAGCGGCTTGGCTGTATTCGCTTGCGCCGCATGTTTGTTCCAGAGCTTGCGGACCGCAGCATGGGCAACACTCGCGGATCGCGAAAAAACGTATCGACCACCGCCGGATGGACAATTCCGCTATCGATCTCAAAGACCGGAAACTCAGGCGAGACCACGCGGCCGTCGCATTCAGGTGGAACGACCCCCAATGCGCCCTCCCAAGCCATCAATTTTGGGTAGACAAAGTCGTTTGTCCGAAGACGCGTCAACGCCGGGTAGGCAAAACTCGAGCCCGTCTTGCTCTCCGAGCTGAAGACGCCGCGGCCGAAGCTGTAAACCCCGGCGAAGGGATAGACAGTCTGGGCGTTAACCCGCACATCAAGCGGACGCTGGCGGAGGAAGATGCCACAAGGTGTCCATGCATTTGGGTTGGAACCGGCCTGCCAGATTATATTTCTCGCCGCCATCATTAGATCTTCGTCGATCTCGGAGATCGCCATTTTCGCCCGCGCAATAGCTACCGCGCCGGCATTGAGGCGATCCACGAACCTTCGTTGCTCTTTGAGCGTCGGAAGGGGAATGGCGTGATCGAGGAGACGTTTGGGATGCAGCCTTTCTCGGCGGGCACCGATCCCCCTGCCGTCCGACGCTAGCTGCTGCCAGACCCGGTGCTGCTTGAAGTACCACCCAAGAAATTCGGGCTCAATTTGTTCACGATCTAGGTCGAAGGTGGGAAATTCGTTCGAGACGAAATACCCGTCGACCTCCGGAGACACGACCGAATAGGCGCCTTCGAAAGACTTCAGGCGACTATAGATGAACTGTCCGGCTCGGACTCGAAACAACTGGGTAGCGGCCATCTCGCCCCCAGCGACCGCCGCGCGCTGAATCATGCCGCGACCGAATCCATAGACGCCAGCAATCGGATACTTGCCGTCGGGATTCACCTCATGGGGGTCCGGCGCGTAGGTGATGACTTCACCCAATGGAACAAGGGGAAAGCTCGGCACAGCCTATTCGCGCTCCGCCATCAGGGCCTTGATCTCGTTCAAGACAGCCAACACTTGGTGCTCCTTGGCGATGGCGCTTTCAACGATCTCCGCTGGCGACCGATGGTCTTCGGCAGTCTTCGCATTCGGGTTCTTCAGGTCGAGGTTGACGGCCTTCACCTGCCCGGCCTCGTCGCGCTCGACCAGCCCAGGACCGCTGACGCGCCAAGCACGGCGGTCCTCCGTGCGCTTCGTCCACCAGACGGTGAGGTCGGCCAAGTCGTCGAGCTGCAGCGGCGCGGTCTTGGAGTACTTCTTCCGGCCCTCGGGCGCGGGCTGTTCCCAATAGTCGATGTCCGCCGTGGGCCCGGTCGTGTCGAAGAAGATAAGGTTGGTCGCGATGTCGGTGTAGGGCGCGAACACGCCCTCTGGGAGCCGCACGACGGTGTGCAGGTTGAACCGCTCCAAGAGGTCGGCCTTGATCCGCGCGCCTACTCCATCGCCAAACAGGACGCCGTGCGGCACGACGACCGCCGCTCGGCCCTTACCGCCACGCTTCAGCCGCCGCATGATGAGCTGAAGGAACAGGAGCGCCGTCTCGGCCGTGCGGCGATCCTCGGGGAAGTTGGTGAGGATGCCTGCCTCCTCCTCGCCGCCGAACGGTGGGTTGGAGAGGATGACCTCAACGCGATCTCGCTCACCGATCTCGGACAGGCGGAAGCGCAGCGCATTGCCCGGATCGATATCCGGCGACTCCAGCCCGTGCAGCAAGAGGTTCATCTGCGACAGCAGGAACGGCAGGGATTTGGCCTCGACGCCCTTCAGTGCGCCGGATTGCAGCCGCTCGCGCTTCTCCACCGTGTCGGCCTGCCGCGCGAGGTGAGCGTAGGCCTCGGTCAGGAAGCCGCCGGTCCCGCAAGCCGGATCGAGCACGGTCTCGCCGATCTGGGGATCGATGCGCTCCACCATAAAGCGGACAACGGCGCGCGGGGTGTAGAACTCGCCGCTGTCGCCGGCGGCGTCGCGCATTTCGCGCAACAGCGTCTCGTAGAGACGGCCGAGGGTGTGGATTTCCTCGGAGCTGTCGAAGTGGATGGCGTCGATCAGGTTGATGACGTCTCGCAGCAGATATCCGCTTTCCATCCGGTTGGTGACGCCCCGGAAAACGGTGGCGATCACGTCCCGCCGGTCCCGACCGCCATTCATGCCGCGTAACGAGCGAAGATAGGCGAACAGGCCGGGACCGCGCGTGCCGTCCGGACGGGCCGCCTCCTCGCCGTTGATGAACGACAGGAGGTCGGGGCCGGTGATTCCGGCGCGCTGAGCGGCCCAGTCGCGCCAGCGGTAGGGCGGCTCGATGGCTGCATGGAAGGCTTCGCCTGCCAACGCCGCTTCGTCCTCGTGCATCCGCTCGAGGTCGTCGAGGAACTTCAGGAACATGACCCAGGTGAGGACCGGCAGACGGTCCAGGTCGCCGTTCAGGCCCTTGTCCTTGCGCATGATCTTGCGCGCAGACTTGACGATGGCGTCGAGGCGCTGGGCGGTGGTCTGAGGGGCGGCAACTTTTTTGGGGCGGGCCATACTCATCGATCAATCGAAGTTCACGCGGCGTAGAGCCGCTCGCTAAGTTGCGCCACCGCCTCGCGCAAGCGCTCTGGCCCGCCGAACCGCCGGGCGATCTCGCTGGGGTTGCCGAAGTTCGACACGGGCGCGACCTTGAGCGCGGCCGGAAGGGCGAGTTGGTCGGGACCGCCCGCGGCGTACTTCTCCAGAAGCGCGTCGAGCACCGCCTTGGCTTCTTCGCCGTAGCGACCGAACAGGTCGGGCTCGGCCGAACGCAGGCGCTCCGCGCGCTCCCGACGCGTGAGCATCGGAGCGTTCCAGGCCAGATGGCACAGAAGGTCGAACGGGTCATCGTCCGGCCTCTCCGCTTCGGCGAGCAAGGCGCCCAAGTCGATGCCGCGTTCAGCCAGCGCTTCGATGACAGCGGCGCGTTTGTCGGCCATCGCCCATTCCGCGCGGAAAGCCGCTGGCGTTGCGTAGAGCGTTCGCACCTTCTCGCCCGTCCAGTCGGTGAGCTTGCGGCAAGTCAGCCGTTTGCCGTCCGCGTCGAGGTCGTAAACGAGGTGGGCAACCACCTCGACGGCGCCGCCATCCACGAAGAGCTTGCGCGGCAGGCCGTCGTCGTCGTCGGGAGGCAAGACAACCGGCCCATCGTCGCCGTGCGGGCCGTCGTCCTGCCAGTCGGCGCCTTCCTCCTCCACCTCGGTCACGATGGCGCCGCTGTCGTCGATCTCGGTGTGGATCGACGCCACGGGGTCGCCGTCAAAGGCGGGGTCGGCGAATTTCTCGGTCGCGGTGCCGGTGTAATCAAGGATGTTAAACCACAGCTTGCCGTAGTCCTCGCGCAGCCGCGTCCCGCGCCCGATGATCTGCTTGAACTCGGCCATCGAGCCTACCACGCGAGCCAGGACGATGTTCTTGCAGGTCGGAGCGTCCACGCCGGTGGTGAGCAGCTGCGACGTGGTGAGGATCGCCGGCGTTTCGGTTTCAAGGTCTTGGAAGCGGCTGAGCTTCCCCTTGCCGATGTCGCCTTCGTCCGCCGTCACGCGTGCGACATAGTCCGGGTGCTTAGCGACGAGATCGCTGTTCAGGTTGACCAGCGCCTGGCGCATCTCGCTCGCATGGTCCTGATCGACGCAGAAGACGATGGTCTTGGCGAAGCGGTCGGTGTTCTTCAGGAAGTCCGTCAGGTGTCGCGCGATGGCCTCGGTGCGCGCCCGCAGCGCAACAACCCTCTCGAAGTCCCGCGTTTGATACTCCTCGTCCGGTACGGGCCGGCCGAAGCGGTCGAGTTCGCCCACGGTTGGACGCCAGCCGACTGCATCCAAATCGGTGACGATGCGATGCACGCGGTAAGGCGCCAGGAACCCATCCTCGATGCCTTGGGCGAGCGAGTAGGTGTAAAGCGGAGCGCCGAAATAGGCGTAGGTGTCGCGGCTCTCTTCGCGGAGTGGCGTCGCGGTCATGCCGAGCTGATAGGCCGGCTCGAACCACTCCAGGATTTCCCGCCACGTGCTGTCGTCGCGCGCACTGCCCCGATGGCATTCGTCGATGATGATCAGGTCGAAGAAGTCCCGGGCAAACTCCTTGTAGAGGCCGGGGCGGCGCTCATCGCGCGCGATGGCCTGGTAGATCGCGAAGTAGATATCCCGCCCGTGGCTGACATTGCCGCCCTCCAGCTTGAAGCGGGCGTCCCCGAATGGCGCGAACGTCTTCGCCATGGGGTCATCGACCAGGACGTTGCGGTCGGCGAGGAACAGGATCTTCGGCTTCCGGTGATCGCCGCGCTTGTTCCATCCGGCGGACCAGAGTCTCCAGCACGTCTGAAAAGCCACGGCGGTCTTGCCGGCGCCGGTGCACAGGTTGAGTAGGACCCTGCGGTCGCCCGCCGTGATGGCTTCGAGCGCGCGATTGACCGCGATCTCCTGATAGTACCGCAGCGGTCGTTCCGGGTCGGGGTAGCCGGGTGTCAGCAACGTTGCTGCGGCTGACTCGCTCGGAAGGCTGAGGCCCGTCTGCTGCCGGCTCCAGAGTTCGGCGGGCGATGGAAAGTCACGGCGCTCGATCTCGGTGCCGGCGGCAAGATCGATCTCGATGATCTCGCGGCCATTGCTGGCGTAGGCAAACCGAAGCCCGAGCACCTCCGCGTAGTCGCGGGCCTGCTGAACGCCGTCCTTGGCGGAGCGATATTCCGCCTTGGCCTCAATCACGGCGATTGGATAGTCCGGGCGGTAGCGCAGGATGTAGTCCGCACGCTTGCGCTTACCCCGCCTCGGTTGGCCGCCGACAAACAGGACGCGTCCATCGGTAAAGGTGCGCTGTTCGTTGATCGCGCACGGCGCCTCATCCCAACCTGCACCTTGCAGCTTAGGGACGATGAATCTGCGACACGTGTCGGCCTCTGTATCCACCCAACAACCTTAGCAGCACACACTTCACATTTGCCACCGCCGCCGAGGCGTTCAGCGGATCACCAGCCCTTCCAGCCCTTAAGCGCATGGCCAGCCTCAGCCGTGTCGCTCGCAGGCTGTCAAGGGCGGCTTAGCCGTCGCTCCGCGATGCGCGCCATAGGCGCGCACCCTTGACTGCCTGCGAGCGACACGGCCCCCTCTCCACCATGCACTTAAGGCCAAGCCTGCCCGAGGCGAGGTGCAAAGAAGGGAATCAAATCAACCTGTTGGCCGAAAGCCCACATCACCAAGCGAAACGCACCTCGCTCTTGACACCTTGATATCGCTGCAATTTCCGCCCCCAAACGACCGGCGCACCTCGCGCCTTTTATCCTGCCGTCGTTTGGGACTGCGTCTGCCACCGTCCGATTTGTGCGCTTTCCTACGCTGGAGCGCGATGACCTGACCTCGCCGGCAAAGGGACGTGACCGCCCATTGGACGGGCGACGCTGGCCGCCTCTGAAGCTGCGCTACTCGTCTCTGAGTCCGACGTTTGAGCCGAGCGCGGCGCTCGTCGATGCCGGGTGAGGCCGCCAATGAACCCCGATCCCGCACGATTCGACCGTCACGCCACCTCGCAGGCTGGCGCACAACATCGCGAAATCGGCGGCTTCAGACCCAAACCCCGTCCCAAAACCCCGTCTCAGACGCAATTTGAGACGGAAGCCGGAAGCGGAAAATCCGGAGATATTTGATTTTCCTGAAGAAAATGGCGCGCCCGGAACGATTCGAACGTCCGACCCTCAGATTCGTAGTCTGATGCTCTATCCAGCTGAGCTACGGGCGCGTCTGGCCTTTCGGCAAGGGCGCGGAACCTAGTCGGGGGCGGGACGGAGCGCAAGACCCCGTCCCGCGGAAAAATCGCCGGGCCGGCCCGCCGCTAGTGCGGGAACGGCAGCGCCCCGCCGAGGATGCCCTTCTTCAGGATGTCGGCGGCGCTGGGGCGCTGGGGCGGTTGCTGCGGCTGTTGCGGTTGGCCGCCGCGCGAGGGCGGGGCGCCGCCGGGATAGCCGCCGCGTCCGCCCATGGCGCCAGGCATCTCCATGCCCAGGAGGCCGCCGGTGGCCGAGCGGTAGCGGACCTTCACCTCCCACTGGATGTTCCACGGGACCTTGGGGTCCTGCGGCCGCGGCGGATAGGCGAAGTTCTGCTCGCCGCCATAGGCCACCATCTGCACCAGGCCCTGGGGCATGGCGTCGAGGACTTCTTTGGGCACGTCGCAGGTCTTGGTGGCCGGCCCCATCAGGGCCCTGTTGGCCACCAGTCGGGTGATTTCCGAGTTCGACAGGTAGTCCGGCATGGCGAAGGCCGCCGACTGGAGGTCTGAGGAGGTCCACATGACCACCGTGTCGTTGCCGCCGCCCACCGCCGTCGCCAGGTAGGCCTGGGCGTTGCCGACCAGGTTCCAGCCGAGCGTGGCCCAGCCGCCGGGCTGCTTGGCGTTGGTGGTGAGGTTGAGCGGGCCCAGGAAGTCCTGGTCCTCGTCCAGCTTCAGCTTGATGGTCGGGCTGTAGTTGCCCTGGATCGTATGGTCGCCCACCAGCGAGCCGTTGGACGGGATCTGGGTGCGGGCCTTCTCGTTCGGCCAGTCGCCGTAGGTCTTGTTGCGCCAGGGCGAGGGCGGATCCATGTGGCGGTAGTCGAAGCCGCGCAGGGCCGCGAGGCCGGCGGGGATCTGGCCCGCCTTCATCTTCGCCGGGTCCATCTGGGCGAAGTCGATCACCAGCGGCTGGCCGGGGCGGGCATGCTGGCCGCAGCCCCAGAAGATCAGCATCTTGCCCTTCGGCCGCTGATACTCGCGCGGCACCTCCTCGTGCTCGACCGGCGCGGGCTTGGAGGGCTCGATGTGCGGCGTGAGCAGCGGCAGGCTAGGGCCGGCGCCCAGGCCCTGGGGCGGCAGGTGCTCGGCGCTGGGGGCCGCGTTGGTCTGGCTGGAGCCCAGCTGCAGGGTCAGGGACTTGGTGGCCCCGCCGCCGGCGCCGCCCATCATGGCCCCCATCATCGCACCCATGCTGGGCCGGCCACCGCCGCCGCCCATGCCAGGCATGCCGAAGCCGCTCTGGGTGGCCGCGCTCATCCAGTAGACGGCCACCGGCCCCGTCACCTTCTGCGGCGGCTGCGCCGTGGCGGCGGTGGCGGCTGCCGCCACCCCGGCGGCGAGCGCGAGCTTGAGACCCGGACCCATGGAAACTCTCCCGAACAGAACAACCCACGGCGAAGCTATCAGCGGCGTTCGGAGAGCGCGATAGGCGAACGCGGCGCGTCCGGCCGTCTCCTAGTCCGCCAGCGCCTGCCAGTAGGGGACATACGCGTCGGCCCAGGGCTTGGCTTCGTAGACCGCCCGCGCAATCGCCCGCGCCAAGGTGTCCGCGGCCAGGGCGCCCAGGCGCGCGAGCGTCAGGTCCGATGGATCGGCCAGGGGGATGCGGCCCGTGGCGAGGGCGAACACCACATCGCCGTCGAAGGGCGCGTGCGCCGGGCGGATGGCGCGCGAGAGCCCATCCTGGGCCATCACCGCCAGCCGCTTGGCCTGGGCCGGCGTCAGGACAGCGTCGGTGGCCACGCAGGCGATGGTGGTGTTGCGCGCCGCGTCAGGACGCTTGGCCGCGCCCCATTCGTCGGGGCCGGCGCGCAGGCCTGCGGAGCCCAGGCCGCCGAACTCACCCGCCAGTTCGTAGGGTGCGGCCCAGAACGCGCGGCCGCCCGGCGCGGTCACCGAGCCCCAGCTGTTCACGGCCACCAGGGCGCCCACCGTGTAGCCATCGGCGCTGACCACCGAGGCCGAGCCGGTCCCGCCCTTGAGGCTGCCGGCCATGGCGCCATAGCCGGCGCCGGCCGTGCCCAGGGCGAAGGTCTCGCCGGCCGCCTCGATCGCGCGGCGGCCCAGGTCGCGGTGCGGCGGGGCCTCGCCCCAGGCCTTGTCGCCGCCGTTGGCCATGTCGAAGAGGATGGCGGCCGGCACCACGGGCGAGGGCGGCACGCCTTGCGCCAACCCATACCCCCGACCCCGCGCGCCCAGCCAGGCGACCACCCCATCCGCGGCCGCGAGGCCGTAGACCGAGCCCCCCGACAGCACGATGGCGTCCACGGCGTCGACCAGGTTCTCGGGCCGCAGGGCGTCGGTTTCCCGGGTGCCGGGCGCGCCGCCGCGCACGTCGCAGGCCGCCACGGCGCGCTCGTCCGGCAGGATCACGGTGACGCCGGTGCGGGCGCGCGCATCCTGCGCCTGCCCGACCCTTAGGCCGGCGACGTCGGTGATCAGGTTGCGAGGCCCTGGACCTGGCGCTTTTCCGTCCATAGGTGGAGGTGGCACGACCCGGCGATTGTTGTCCACGCGCAGCGCTCGCTATGGTCCCGCTTCCACCCGGGGAGTCCTGCGTCCGTGAAGTCTGTTCCGCTGGCGCTTGCCGCCCTCCTCGCCGCCGCCTCCGTCCAAGCCTTCGCCCCCGAGGCCTTCGCCAAGCCGCCGGCCCATCCCGCCAAGGCCGCGGCGGCCAAGACGGCCCCGCCGGCCAAATGGAGCGGCATGGTGGCCGCGGCCAATCCGATGGCGGTGGAGGCGGGGCTGAAGGTGCTGCGCGCCGGCGGCTCGGCGGTGGACGCGGCGGTGGCGGTGCAGGCGACCCTGGGCCTGGTGGAGCCGCAGAGCTCGGGCCTCGGCGGCGGCGCCTTCATGACCTACTACGACGCCGCCACGAAAAGCGTCACCGCCTACAACGGTCGGGAGACCGCGCCGAAGGCGGCCACCGGCCAGCTGTTCTACGGCGACGACGGCAAGCCGCTGGACCGCGTGACGGCCATCCTGTCCGGCCGCTCCACCGGCGTCCCCGGCGCGATCGCGATGCTGCACCTGGCCCAGTCCGAGCATGGCAAGCTGGCGTGGAAGGACCTGTTCGGCGAGGCCGAGCGCCTGGCCGACGGCGGCTTCCCGGTCCCGGGCCGCATGGCCGCCGCGGCCGCCAGCCGCGCGCCCCAGGCGTCCGCCCCCGACGCCGTGGCCTATTTCACCAAGCCTGACGGGACCAAGGTGAAGGCCGGGGAGACCATGATGAACCCGGCCTATGCCGCCACCATCCGCAAGCTGGCGGCGGAGGGTCCCAAGGCGTTGCTGGAGGGCAAGATCGCGCAGGACATCGTGGCCAAGGTGCATGAGGGCGCGATCCCCGGCGCCCTCAGCCTGGACGACCTCAAGGCCTACAGGCCCAAGGCGGGCCCGGCGCTGTGCCGGCCCTATCGCGTCTACATCGTCTGCCTGCCGAACGCGCCGTCGGGCGGCCCTGCGGTCATGGAGGGCCTGGGCATCCTGCAGCGCACGGCCATCGACAAGCACCCGAACGACGTGGAGGGCTGGTACCTGTTCACCCAGGCCAGCCGGCTGATGTACGCCGACCGCGACCGCTACATCGGCGACCCGGACTTCGTGTCCGTCCCGGTGGAGGGCCTCTTGGACCCGGCCTACCTCGACGCCCGGGCCAAGCTGATCGGACCCACCGCCGACCCGGCCGCGCCCATGCCGGGCAAGCCCAGGGGCGCCGGGGTCCGCGCGCCCGACCACACGGCCGAGCCTGGCGGGACGACCCACATGGTGATCGTCGACAAGTGGGGGAACGCGGTCTCCATGACCACCACGGTCGAAAGCATCTTCGGCTCGGGCCGGATGGTCGACGGCTTCTTCCTCAACAACCAGCTGACCGACTTCTCGTTCAGCCCCACCGACCGCGACGGCGCGCCCGCCGCCAATGCCCCGGCCGGTGGCAAGCGGCCGCGCTCGTCCATGGCGCCGGCCATCGTGCTGGACCGCCAGCACCGGTTCGTGGCGGCGGTGGGCTCGCCGGGCGGGCCGTCGATCATCGCCTATAACCTGAAGGCCTTGGTGGGCCGGCTGGACTGGAACCTGCCGCTGCAGAAGGCCATCGAGCTGCCGAACGTGATCTCGGCGGGGACGTTTTACGCCGCTGAGGTCGACAAGGCCTCGCCCGAGCTGAAGGCGGGCCTGGCGGCCAAGGGTGTCAAGCTGCAGGCCGGCTTCGGCGCCGAGGGTTCCGGCTTCCACGGGGTGGAGGTCACGCCCGAGGGCCTTCGCGGCGCGGCCGATCCGCGGCGCGAAGGGGTGGCCAAGGCGCCGTAGCCGGACGGCTGCGGCCGCTCAGGTCGGCCGGGCGGACCGCCTGCGGCCTTGGGGTTCGCCGTCGTCCGCGGCCCCAGGCGTGCGGCGGCGCATCGCCAGCCGCGCGGCCGGCGCACCGGGCAGGCGCAGCTCGAATACCGTGCCCGCCTCCCCGGTCACCGAGAGGGAGAGGTCGCCGCCATGGCCCTGGGCCAGTTCGCGGGCGATGGCGAGGCCGAGGCCGGTGGAGTCGGGCCGGCCCGATCCGGCGAACGGCTGGAACAGGCGCTCACGCAGCCGCGGCGGGATGCCCGGGCCGTTGTCGGAGATGCGGATCAGGCTGGCGCCGGCCTGGGCCTCCAGCGACACCTCCACCCGCCCGGACGCAGCGCGGCCCTCCTGGTGCTCGATGGCCTGGCGGGCGTTGCGCAGCAGGTTGACGAGGATCCGGTGCAGCTGGTCGGGATCGGCCACCACGTCCCCGCCGCCGGTCTTGCAGACCAGGACCACGTTCGACTCGCTCAGCCGCGCCTCGGCCGCCGCCTCGTCCAGCGCCGCGTCCAGGCTGACCACCTGGGTCTCGGGGGCGGCCTCCTGGGTCTTGCCGTAGGCCAGCACGTCCGTGGCCAGTTTCACCGCCCGGTCCAGGGCCCGTTCCAGGCGCGGCAGGGCCTGGCTGACCTTGGGGTTCTTCAGCGCCGCCAGCCGTTCCGAGGCCAGCTGGGCGTTGGTCAGCATGTTCTTCAGGTCGTGATTGATCTTGGCCACCGCCTCACCGAGGGCGGCCAGGCGCGCCCGGGAGTTCAGCGCCGCGCGCAGGTCGGCCTGCATGCGGTCCAGCTCGGCCTCGGCGCGGCCGATCTCGTCGCGGCGGCCCGACAGCTGGATGCGCGCCTCCGGATCGTCCGGGTCGGCGCGGAACCGCTCCATCGAGAAGGTGATGCGCTGCATCGGCCGCACCAGGAAGAGGTTCAGGGCGAAGTAGACGATCACCCCCGCCAGGGCCGCGACCCCGGCGACGATGGCCACGAGGCGCCAGAGGTAGCCGGCCAGCGCCTTCTTCAGTTCGGTGTCGGTGGCCACGAACTCGATGAAGTCCGCCTTGCGGAACCGCGGTTCGGCCACCACCCGCACCCGGTCGCCGCCGCCCAGCAGGGTCTGGAACGGCGCGAAGAGGCCAAGGCCGGGGGCGCGGGTGCGCAGGTCGACGAGGTAGGGCGGCTGGGCCGGATGGCCGCTGGCGAAAACCAGGCTGCGCACGCCGTCCTGGGACACGGCCACGATCTCGACCCCCGCCCCCGCCAGCAGCTCGCTCTTCAGCTGCTCGCTGACCACCCGGTCGGGGGCGACCTCGGGCGCGAGGGAAGCGAGTTCGGCGGCGCGAACCCGGTCCAGCAGCCACTGCTTCTCGTAGGCCGCCAGGGCGGGCGGGATGGCGAGCGCGCCCCCGAGCGCCGCGAACACCACGGTGAGGACCAGCAGGCGTGCGGAAAGCCCGCCGGGCCAGAAGAGGCGGCGGCGGTCACGGTCGGGCGGTTCGGTACGCGCGTCCGCCATCGTCTCCCCGAGTTAATCCTGCCCGCGCGCGCCTGCAACGCACGGCGCGGGTCTATCTTGCCCCGATGGCTTCGGCCACGGAACGGAAACCGTCCGCTCGCAAGTGCTGGGCCAACTCGCGCTTGATGCGGGTCACGAGGCCCGGCCCCTCATAGGCCAGCGCCGAATAAAGCTGCACCGCAGAAGCGCCGGCGCGGATCTTGGCATAGGCGTCGCGGCCCGAACCCACGCCGCCGACCCCGATCAGCAGGAAACGACCCTGGGCGGCGGCGGCGAAGCGCTCCAGCACCTGGGTCGACAAGCCCAGCAAGGGCGCGCCGGAGAGGCCGCCCGCCTCGTGGCGATGCCGCGATATGAGCGGCGGCCGCACGATCGTGGTGTTGGAGACGATGACCCCGGCCAGGTCGTGGGCGTCCACCACCTCGCAGATCGCCTCGATCTCGGCGTCCTCCAGGTCGGGGGCCACCTTCAGGAACATCGGCGCCGCCACGCCCTGGGGCAGGGAATCGGCGGTGGCCACCAGCCGGCCCAGCAGCTCCTCCAGCGCCGCGCGGGTCTGCAGGGCGCGCAGGCCGGGCGTGTTGGGCGAGGAGATGTTGATCGTGAAGTACGAGGCCATGCCCCAGAGGCGGCGCAGGCCCGCGGTATAGTCCGCCACCCGGTCCTCCGAATCCTTGTTGGCCCCGAGATTCGCGCCGACCACACCGCGGCCGCGATGGGCGAGGCGGGCGGCGAAGGCTTCCAGCCCCTCGTTGTTGAAGCCCATGCGGTTGATCACCGCCCGGTCCTGCCACAGGCGGAAGAGCCGCGGCCGGGGGTTGCCCGCCTGGGCTAGGGGCGTGACGGTGCCGCACTCCACGAAGCCGAAGCCCGCCGCCAGCATGGGGCCGAAGACCTCGGCGTTCTTGTCGAAGCCGGGCGCCAGGCCGATGGGGTTGGGCAGGCGCAGGCCCGCGAGCTCGGTGACCAGGATCGGATCGTCCGCGCCCGCCCGCGGCCCCAGCCCCAGCTTCAGGCCGCGCAGCGCCAGGCCGTGGGCGTCCTCCGGGTCGAGGCCGCGGAGCGCCAGGGTGGCGAGGCCATGGAGGTCCTTCACGACGGCGTCCGCGGCACGCCCGCCGCGTCCAGCGGGGCCTCATGGACCGCCCGAACCTGGTCTGCCGCCAGGGCGCCGTAGAGGTGCGGGAAGAGGTCCCCGCCGCGCGACGGCTCCCACTTCAGGGCCGCGCCCAGGTCATCGGCCTCCACCTCCAGCACCACCAGGTCCGTGAGGCCGGAAAAATAGCGCCGCGCGGTCTCCGGGGCCTGGGCCGCGGTGGAGAAATGGATGTAGCCGTCGGCGTGGTCCACGGCCGAGCCCTCGAAGCGGCCGGCCTGCTGCGCGGCGGCCCACTCGGCGCGCGGCAGGATCTTATAGATCCTCAATCGCCCCGCTCCGGATAGAAGAGGCCGTCGTAGTGCGGCCGCCGACTGCCGTCGAAGAGGAACACCGAGGCGGCGGCCGGCGGAAAGTGCCGCTGCGCCTTGGCCAGCAGGCCGGCCGGGGCGGAGCCCTCGATCAGCAGCGACAGGGTCAGCTCCTGCAGGCCCGGATTGTGGCCCACCACCATCACCGTCGCCGCATCCTGGCCGGCGGCCTCGATCGCCTGCCAGATGGCGCCGGTGTCGGCGTTGTAGAGGTGGTCCTCCAGCTGCACCGCCGCCTTGGGAAACGCCGCACAGGCGGCCGCCCAGGTGCCGCGGGTGCGCGCCGAGGGCGACAGCAGGACCACGTCGGGCTGGAAGCCCATCTCGGCCAGGCGGGCGCCCATCTCGGCCGACTCGCGCTCGCCGCGCGGCGCCAGACGCCGGTCGAAGTCGTCGCCGCTGTCGGACTCCGCCTCGGCCTTGCCGTGCCGCAAGAGGATCAGTCGATCCATGGACGCTCCCTAACCCTGGCGTGTCATAGCCTAGGCCCCGTCCGCTGCAAGCCATTGACACCGATGGGGCCGCGCGGTCCAAGGCGCCCATGACGGCGCAGGGTCCGATCGCGGCGGGGATCGAGGCGATTCCCGCAGGTGGCCTGGAGACAGGCCCCGAAGCAGCCTTGGAGGTTGGCGGCGGGACCTGGCGGTTCCCGGCGAGCCGACCGCTGCGCCTGGATTCCGGGGCGTCCCTCGCGCCGCTGGAGGTGGGCTACAAGACCTACGGCCGCCTGAACGCGGCCAGGTCCAACGCCGTGCTGGTGTGCCACGCCCTGACCGGGGACCAGCACCTGGCCTCCACCCACCCGGTGACCGGCAAGCCGGGATGGTGGGACCGCTTCGTGGGGCCGGGCCTGCCGCTGGATCCCGCCAGGTACTTCATCATCTGCTCCAACGTGGTCGGCGGCTGCATGGGCACCACCGGCCCGGCGGCGATCGACGAGAAGACCGGCAAGCCCTACGCCCTGAAGTTCCCGGTGATCACCATCGGCGACATGGTGCGCGCCCAGGCCATGCTGGTGGAGGCGCTGGGCATCGAGACCCTGTTCGCCGTGGTCGGCGGCTCCATGGGCGGCATGCAGGCCCTGCAGTGGGCGGCCGACTATCCGGAGAAGCTGTTCAGCGTCGTCTGCATCGCCGCGGCCGCGCGCCACTCGGCCCAGAACATCGCCTTCCACGAGGTGGGCCGCCAGGCGATCATGGCCGATCCCAACTGGTGCGCCGGCGGCTATCTGGAGGCCGGGGTGCGTCCGGAAAAGGGCCTGGCCGTCGCCCGCATGGCCGCGCACATCACCTACCTCTCGGAGGCGGCCCTGCAGCGCAAGTTCGGCCGCGAGCTGCAGCGGGACGGCCTCTCCTGGGGTTTCGACGCCGACTTCCAGGTGGAGAGCTACCTGCGCCACCAGGGGACCAGCTTCGTCGACCGCTTCGACGCCAACTCCTACCTCTACATCACCCGGGCGCTGGACTACTTCGACCTGGCGGCCCAGCACGACGGGGTGCTGGCCAACGCCTTCCGCCGCGCCCGGGCGGTGAAGTTCTGCGTGCTCTCGTTCTCCTCGGACTGGCTCTATCCGACGCCCGAGAGCCGCGACATCGTCCGCGCCCTCAACGGCGCCGGCTGCCGCGCCAGCTTCGCCGAGATCGAGACCGACAAGGGCCACGACGCCTTCTTCCTGGACGAGCCCCTGCTGGACCAGACCCTGCGCGGCTTCCTGGCCGGCCAGGCCCAGGCGCGGGGCCTGGCTTGAGCGACCTGGGCAGCGCTGCGATCCGGGAGGACTTCGCCGAGATCCTGAAGCTGGTGCGCCCCGGCGCGAGGGTGCTGGACGTGGGCTGCGAGGACGGCGAGCTCCTGGAGCTCTTGACCCGCGAGAAGCAGATCGACGGCCAGGGGCTGGAAATCAGCCCGCAGGGTGTGGCGGCAGGCCTCGCCCGGGGCCTGGCCGTGGTGCAGGGCGACGGCGACCGCGACCTGGACCACTTTCCGACCCGCGCCTTCGACTATGCGATCCTCTCGAAGACCCTGCAGCAGATGCGCGAGCCGCGGCACGTGCTCTCCGAGCTGCTGCGGGTGGCCGAGCAGGCGGTGGTCTCGGTGCCCAACTTCGCCCACTGGAAGGTGCGCCTCTTCCTGCTGCTGCGCGGCCGCATGCCCGAGACGGGCGCCCTGCCCGAGCCCTGGTATTCCACGCCGAACATCCACCTGTGCACGCTCAAGGACTTCGTGGACCTCTGCGACGCCCTGGAGATCCGCATCGACGCCTGCGCGTCCCTGGCGGGCGGCAAGCCGGCGCGTCCGATCGACCCCCGCGGGGCGCTGGAGAACTGGCGGGCCGAGACCGCGCTGTTCCTCCTGAGCCGAAAGTCCGAACCCCACGCGCCGGCGCCCCAGGACCTGTTCGGCGAGGTGGCCCTGCCGGGCGCGGAGCCCGCGCCGAAGCCCCGGCGGAAGCGCTGATGTCCCTCCCTTGATGGGGAGGGACAGGCTTGGCGCAGCCAAGCCAGGGTGAGGTGGCCACGATCACGCGCAGCGCCCGGTCGACGATTCCCCACCCGTCTCGCTGCGCTCGCCACCCTCCCCATAAAGGGGAGGGAGACTATCCCGCGATGGCGGCCGCGCCCTGTTCGCCCGTGCGGATGCGCAGGGCCTGTTCCAGGTCGAGGACGAAGATCTTGCCGTCGCCGATCTTGTTGGTGTTGGCGGTGGTCTGGATCGCCTCGATCACCGCCTCGACGATGTCGCTGGGCACGGCGATCTCCAGCTTCACCTTGGGCAGCAGCTTCACCTCGTACTCGGCGCCCCGGTAGACCTCGGTCTTGCCGCGCTGGCGGCCGTAGCCGCGCACCTCGGTGACGGTGAGGCCCGAAGCCCCGGCCTCCGTGACCGCGTCCAGCACGGCGTCCAGGCGACTGGGCTTGATGACCGCGATGATCAGTTTCATGCGTCCCACCCCCTCCGGACTCAGGCTTGTGCCTGGGGCGAAGCTACGACCTTCGCGGCGGCGGCGCCAAGCGGCGTCGCACCAAGGGCGGATCCGTCGCCCGCGAAACAGGCGCCGCGCCGGGCGCCGGGAGCAGGACCGGGCGATTGGCCCGCACGCGTGCGCGGCTGCCCTGCGGCTTGACGGCGAAGGTCTGCTTGACCGCCTCCATCAGCAGCAGGCCCGCAAAGCCCGGCCACAGCCGCGAGCCCACCTGCTCGAAGCCCTCCGCCCAGCGGGCCGTCCACGCCACCGGCGGGGCATAGAGGGCGCGGGTCCAGCCTGAGGGCTCCAGTTCCGCCTCGCGCAGCAGTTCGGCAAGCTGGGCGCGGCTGTACGGCCGGCCATGGCCGAAGGGGGTGCGCTCGGTGTTGGCCCAGAGACCGTTGCGCGAGGCTACAGTGACAATCACCCGGCCCGACGGCGCCAGCACCCGCCAGACCTCGCGCAGCAGGGCCACCGGATTGTCGCTCTCCTCCAGGCCGTGGACCATCAGGATCCGGTCGAAGAGGGCGTTCTGGAACGGCAGGCTGTCCTCCGGCGAGAGGGCCGCCAGGTTGCGGCCGTCCGCCGGCCAGACCTCGACGCCCTGCTGCGCCGGCATGGCGGCCACCACGCGGCGGGCGCTCTCGCGCAGGCGGCCGATGAACGGCGTCGCGTATCCCAGGGCCAGCACGTCCTGGCCGTGGGCGTCGCCCCAGGCCTCCGCCAGCTTGCGCTCCACCATGGCGCGCGCCGCCCGGCCGAGGTCGGAGGCGTAGAACTGGCGGAGCTCGAGCACGTCGCGGCGCATCCACCCATGGCTACAGCGGGACTCCCGAAAGGGGAATCGGCTTCACACATGCAAGTGTGCGGGGACGTGGCTCGACGGCGCCTGTCCGGACGCCTAAATCGCCGTCACTGCCTGCGTTGGAGCGCGCCATGCCCCTCACCGTCCACCAGTTCCCCTGCCTCTCGGACAACTACGCCTTCCTGGTGCGCGACGAGGCCACCGGCAAGACCGCCTGCATCGACACGCCGGAGTCGGGGGCGATCCTGCGCGAGCTGGACAGCCTGGGCTGGGACCTGGACCTGATCCTCAACACCCACTGGCACCCCGACCACGCCGGCGGCAACGCCGACATCAAGGCCATCACCGGCGCGACCATCGTCGGCCCGCACGAGGTGACGCGGATCTCCCACCTGGACCGGGAGGTGGCGGGCGGCGACACCGTCCAGCTGGGCGAGACCACCTTCCAGGTGATCGAGAGCGGCGGCCACACCCTGGGTCATATCGCCTATTTCGACGCCGCGGACCGCATCGCCTTCGTGGGCGACACCCTGTTCGCCCTGGGCTGCGGGCGGCTGTTCGAGGGCACGCCCGAGCAGATGTGGGACAGCCTGCAGCGCCTGGCCGCCCTGCCGGACGAGACCACCGTCTATTGCGCGCACGAATACACCGCCTCGAACGCCCGCTTCGCCCTGTCGGTGGACGCGAGCGCGGCGCTGAAGGCCCGGGCCGACGAGGTGTTCGCCGCCCGCGAACGCGGCGAATGGACCGTGCCCACCACCATCGGCCTGGAAAAGGCCACCAACCCCTTCCTCCGCGCCCCCGCCCTGGCCGAGAGGGTCGGCGCGTCCGGCGAGCCCGACGCCCGCGCCTTCGCCGCGGTGCGCGCGGCCAAGGACGTGTTCAAGGGCTGATTTGAACCGCGGAAAACGCGGAAAGACGCGGAAGAGGCTGCGGAGCGGCCTCGTTCATGTCGACCACGAATGAACACCAATGAACACGAATGCGCCTGAGGCCCGGCGCTCGCCGCGGGTCACGCCCAGCAGCCTATTCGTGTGTATTCGTGTTCATTCGTGGTTCGACAAGGAAGGCCCGCTGCGCGGGCAGGCAGGCCAAGCCGCGCTTCCGCGATAGGTTTCTTGAGCGCGCTTACCGCGCCGTCGCCACCTTCAGGATGCGGTCAGACGACGGCCGCCCCGCGAGGCCCTGGCTGGGCGCCACGACGATGCGGAGCATGCCGCCCTTGAGCTGGGCGGAGGCCTTCTTGCCCTCCTCGAAGCGCACGCGGTTGAAGCGGGCCAGGAGGTTGCGCCCGTCGGCGCGCTGGGCCAGGCGGATGATCGCCAGGCTGGTGACGGTAGCGGCGTCGGCGATCAGGGACGAGGAGGCCGGCGAGGCCTCAGCCTCGAACAGCATGGGCCGGTGCGCCGCGCGGCTGGCGCGCAGTGAGGCCTGAGCCAGCCGCTCGAACACCGCCTGCGGGCTCATGGGCAGGAGGCGCAGGGGCGCGCCGCCACCGGCCAGGGACACCGCCTCGCCGTTCGGCCGGTCCTCGGAGAACAGGGTGAAGCCGCCCACGCGTGTGGCGCGCAGCACCGGCTCGCCCAGGTCGTTCTTGTAGATCACGTCGCCGCGCGGCGCAGGGCTCGGCAGCAGGACGTAGACCTCGGGGCTGTCGTCGAACTTCAGCATCGGGACCGGCTGGGTCAGGTCCAGGGTGAAGGTGCGCCCCTCTTCGGAGACGTAGCGGCCCAGGGGCGGCCCCGGCACCTCGTCGCCGCGGTGCTGCTTGAACAGCCCCTCGCGCAGCTTGTCGGCGATGCCGGCCGAGGCCGGATGCGCGGCGGCGATGGCGGCGACCACGAGGGCCGCACCCAAAGCCCGCCTCGAACCCGTCAGCCTGCCTAACATGCCAGCTGAGCAGATGCCGTTTGATCGGGGCGTTTTTTCGACGTGGGCGAGGCCTTCACCCGACCATGTATTGGCCGCCATTGAGCGCCAGTGTCGCACCGGTCACATAACCCGCCCGTTCCCCCGCCAGGAAGGCCACCATGTCGGCGATCTCGTCGCCGGTGCCCAGCCTGCCCACGGGAATTTGCGCGATGATTCCTTCCAGAACCTTTTCCGGCACCGACTGCACCATTTCGGTGTCGATATAGCCCGGCGCGATGCAGTTCACCGTCACGCCCTTGCGTGCGTTCTCGAGCGCCAGCGCCTTGGTGAAGCCGATCATCCCGGCCTTGGCGGCGGAATAGTTGGTCTGGCCCATCTGGCCCTTCTGGCCATTGATCGAGGAGATGTTGATCACCCGGCCCCAGCCGCGGTCGCGCATGCCCTCGATCACCTGGCGGGTCATGTTGAACAGCGAGTCCATATTGACCCGGATGACCTCGCTCCACTGCTCGGAGGTCATCTTGTGGAAGACGCCGTCGCGGGTGATGCCGGCGTTGTTCACCAGGACGTCGATCGGGCCCAACTCGGCCGCCACCTGCTCGGCGGCATGCTTGCAGTCGGCGAAGTTGCCCACATTGCCCTTCACCACCATGACGCCGAGGCTCTTGGCGCATTCGATGGCCGCCTCGTCGTTTCCGGAATAGCCGGCGGCGACCTTCATGCCGTCGCCGCACAGGCGCTCGACGATCGCCCGACCGATGCCACGGGTTCCGCCCGTGACCAGTGCAACCCTGGCCATGCCCTTGATCTCTCCCTAATGCAGCCGCCGACGCCGGTTGGTCCGGAGCTCGGTATCAGACCTTTTCCACACACATTGCGACGCCCATGCCGCCGCCGACGCAAAGCGTGGCCAGGCCCTTGGTTGCATCGGTGCGATTCATCTCGTGCAGCAGAGTGGTCAGGATGCGGGCGCCCGAGGCGCCGATCGGGTGGCCGATGGCGATGGCCCCGCCGTTGACGTTCACCTTGGCCGGGTCCAGGCCCAGCTCGCGCACCACGCAGATCGACTGGGCGGCGAAGGCCTCGTTGGACTCCACGAGGTCCAGGTCGGAGACCTTCCAGCCGGCGCGCTCGAGCGCCTTCTTGCTGGCCGGGATCGGGCCGGTGCCCATGATCTCCGGATCGACGCCCGCGTGCGCCCAGGAGGCGATGCGGGCCAGGGGCTTCAGGCCCCGCTTCTTGGCCTCGTCCGCGCTCATCAGCACCAGGGCGGCGGCGCCGTCGTTGATGCCCGAGGCGTTGGCCGCGGTGACCGAGCCCTCCTTGGCGAAGGCGGGCTTGAGGCCCGAGATGCCGTCCAAGGTCACGCCGTGGCGGATGAACTCGTCCTGGTCGACCACCGTGTCGCCCTTGCGGCCCTTGATCGTCACCGGGACGATCTCGTCGGCGAACTTGCCCGCCTTCTGCGCGGCCTCGGCGCGGTTCTGTGAGCCGACCGCGAACTTGTCCTGGTCCTCGCGGGTGATCTGCCAGCGGGCGGCGATGTTCTCGGCGGTCTGGCCCATGTGGTAGCCGTGGAAGGCGTCCCAGAGGCCGTCTTTGATCATGGTGTCGACGAAGGCGAGGTCGCCCATCTTCTGGCCGCCGCGCAGGTTCTGGGCGTGCGGCGACTGGCTCATGCTCTCCTGGCCGCCGGCGATGACGATGCTGGCCGCGCCCTCGCGGATCTGCTGGGCGCCCAGGGCCACCGCCCGCAGGCCCGAGCCGCACAGCTGGTTCAGGCTCCAGGCCGGGGTTTCCACCGGCAGGCCCGCGTTGATCGCCGCCTGGCGGGCGGGCCCCTGGCCGGCGCCGGCCTGCAGCACCTGGCCCATCACCACCTCGTCCACGTCGGCCGCCGCGATGCCGGCCCGCGCGACCGCCGCCTGGATCGCCAGCTTGCCCAGCTCGTGGGCGGGGAGGCTGGACAGCGCTCCATTGAACGAACCCACGGGCGTGCGGGCGGCGGAAACGATGACGACGTCGCTCATGGCGGCTCCTGGTGCGCTTTCGGTAGGCCCTTAACCGACTTCTATCCGCCTCGCGGCGGGGGAGGGCAAGACCGCGCGGCGCAATTCGTTGATGCCATTTGCTTATGCGCTCGCATCCGCGATACTGCAGTGCAGAAAGGCCGGCGAGTCATCCGCGGCCGCGTAAAAGGATTAGGGATGGCCGACACCCAGGAGACGGGCGGGAGCGCTCCGGAAGCCGAGCGCGTCGTCATCAAGAAGTACGCCAATCGGCGGCTCTACAACACCGCCTCGTCCAGCTACGTTACGCTGGAGCACCTGGCGGAGATGGTGAAGAAGGGCGTGGACTTCGTGGTCTATGACGCGAAGACCAATGAGGAGATCACCCGCACCGTCCTCACCCAGATCATCTTCGAGGAGGAGGAGAAGAGCCAGGGCCAGTCCCTGCTGCCGATCCAGTTCCTGCGCCAGCTGATCAGCTTTTACGGCAATTCGATGCAGGCGTTCCTGCCCAGCTACCTCGAGCTCAGCCTCGCCAGCTTCACCCAGCAGCAGGAGCGGCTGCGCACCCAGCTGGCCAGCTTCGGCCAGGCCGGCGGCGCCGCCACCTACGAGGACCAGATCCGCCAGAACCTGCAGCTCTTCGACCGGGCCATGAAGATGTTCTCGCCCTTCGCCTATGCGCCGACCGCGCGGGCCGAGGACGCGCCGGCCGCGGCTCAACCGAAGGACGAGGGAAATACTAACGAGGCGTTAACGCTCTTGCGCAAACAGATGGCGGAGATGCAAGCTCAGCTGGACAAGCTCGCGAAGGGCTGAGTCCCCTGAGGCCACGGGTTGTGGTCTGCGCCTTGCAGGTTCTGCGACAAGATGTCCCGGATTGACCGCATACGCAGCACGGTGAGGGCCCGCCAGATGGCGCGGACCCGGCCCCAGCGCGTCGAGGAGGCCGAGGCGGTCATCTCTTCGAACCTGCCCGTGCCGGTCGGTCCCGCGATCACCATTACGCCGCCGCCCCGCAACGACCTGCGCCGTGGCGACAGCGAGTTCTCCGCCCAGCTGATGGGCCAGGAGGGCCAGCGTCGCGGCCTGCGCGGCGGCACCCCGCTGCTGGAAGCCGCCCGCACCGCCTACAACCGGGTGGAGTGGTCGGGCCGCTACGACCGCCGCGCCCGCACCGGCCGCACGGCCCGCACCGAGGTCTAGCCCCTCAACCGCGCGACTTCCGCTTCCAGCGCGGCGATGCGCTGTTCCAGGTCCGCAATTCGCCGTTCCGCGGACAATCCGCGCTCCGGATTCGGCGTCGAGATCCCCGCCCGGTGCGCGATCTCAGCCGGCGTCGCGCCCAGAAGCTCGGCAAAGGCGGCCACCTGCCCGGCGGAAAGTTCCCGCTGGTCCTTGAAGACCAGATCCAGCTCGGCTTCCGAAAGGCCCGCGACGGCGGCCATCACGGCGCGGGAAAGGCCTCTTTCCGCAAGCTTTTCATCGAACCAGGCGGCGTCGAAGAAGAGGGCCATGGCTCCCGCGGCTCCTGTGGCGCGGGTCTTGCTTAACCAAGTCCGGACCCCACGGCCACCGGACCCGCCATGATCGCCCTCGCCGCCCGCGCCTTCGACCTCACGCTCGTGGCGGTGATCTTCACGCTGTTCCTGAAATGATCCCGGCCGATTCCCGCCAGCCACGGCGGGGACGTTCTGGGAAACTCCCGGCCTCGCATTCATTCGGGAGCCGGACATGGCCACCATCATCAAGACCATCGAGATCGACGCGCCGGTAGACGCCGTCTGGGATGCGGTCGCCGACTTCGGGGCGGTGCACCGGCGCTTCGCCCCCGGCTTCGTCACCAACGTCGAGCTGATCGAGGGCGCGCGGATGGTGACGTTCGGCAACGGACTGGTCGCCAAGGAGCTGTTCCTGGGGGTCGACCACGACGTGCGGCGGCTGGCCTACTCCGTGCGCACCGAGCGCTTCACCCATCACAGCGCGAGCTTCCAGGTTTCCGACCTGGGCGGCGGTCGCAGCCGCCTCGTCTGGACCGCCGATGTCCTCCCCGACGCCGTGGCCCCGACCGTGGCCGGCATGATGGACGAGGGCCTGAAGGTGGCGCAGCACACCCTGGGCCGGGTCCCGGCGTAGACTGCCCGCCGCGCGGTGCGCGCCGCAGGCGCTGTCATTTTGACCACCAAGACCACGAAGACCACCAAGATGGCCGAGCCAGCCACGGGAGCCCTTGGTGGTCTTGGTGGTCGATCTTTTTGCCGCCTAAGGCGCGGTCACAGCTCCTCGACCTCGCCAGGCAGGCGCGCGCGGGACTGGAGCCACATGACGCCGTAGAGGTCGCTGAGCGAGGCCATCAGGCGGCCGAGGTTGGTGTACTTGGACTGCCCGGTCTGGCGGTGGCGATGGTTCACTGGCCGGAACTCGACCCGATAACCTTCGCGCAGCATCAGGGCCGGCAGGTAGCGGTGGATGTGGTCGAAGTACGGCAGGCGCAGGAAGGCCTCGCGCCGGAAGGCCTTCAGGCCGCAGCCGGTGTCGTTGGCGGTGTCGCGCAGCAGGCGCTTGCGCACCCCGTTGCCGATGCGCGAGGCCAGCTTCTTGGCCTGGCTGTCCTGGCGCTTGACCCGCTCGCCGCCGACGAGCGCGAGTTCGCGCGGCCCCGCCGTCAGGGCGTCCACCAGCGCCGGCCCGTCCGCCGGATCGTTCTGGCCGTCGCCGTCCAGCGTCACCACGATCGGCGCCCGGGCGGCCAGCACGCCGGTGCGGATGGCCCGGCTCTGTCCCGAGTTGCGGGCGTGGGCCAGCACCCGCAACTGCGGGATCTCGGCCGCCAGCGCCTTCAGCGCCGCGCGCGTGCCGTCTCGGCTGGCGTCGTCCACGAACACGATCTCGAAACTGCGGCCGGCGAAAGCGACCGCGATCTCCCGCGCCAGGGCCGGCGCGGCGCCCTCCTCGTCGAAGACCGGGACGACGATCGAGATCTCCGGAACGGTGGCGGGCGGCTCGGCCATGCGCGCCTCATAGCGGAAAAGCTGGCGCGCGGAAGGATCATGCTAGAGAGGCGCAATGACGCTGGACGGCGCGCTTGCGAAATGGAGCGGGGGCTGGCGCGGCCCGGCGGTGGCCGCGTTCATCGCCTTCCTGGCCGGGCTTCCGGGCCTGATCGCCGTACCGGCCCTGGACCGGGACGAGGCGCGCTTCGCCCAGGCCACCGCCCAGATGCTGGAGAGCGGCGACTTCGTGGTCATCCGCTTCCAGGATGCCCCGCGGTTCAAGAAGCCCGTCGGCATCCACTGGCTGCAGGCGGCCAGCGTCTCGCTCCTCTCGCGGCCCGAGGCGCGGCAGATCTGGGCCTATCGCGTGCCCTCGCTGCTGGGGGCCATGCTGGCCGCCGCCGCCTGCGCCTGGGGCGCGGCGGCGTTCTTCGGCGACGTGGCGGGCCTGATCGCCGGCGTCCTGCTGGCGGCCACCTTCCTGCTCTCCACCGAGGCCTTCATCGCCAAGACCGACGGCGCCCTGTGCGGCGCGACGACCCTGGCCATGGCCTGCCTGGCGCGGATCTATGTCGATGGCCGCGGCGGGCGGCGGGCGGGGCGGCGCGTGGTCGTCGCCTTTTGGGGCGCGCTGGCAGCGAGCGTCCTGATCAAGGGCCCCGTCGGCCCGATGGTCGCCGGCCTGGCGATCCTGGTCCTGGCGGTGTGGGAGCGGCGCGGGCGGTGGCTGCTGCGGCTGCAGCCCTACTGGGGCCTGATCCTGGTGCTGGCGGTGGTGGGGCCTTGGGCCGGCGCCGTCACCGTGGCCACCGACGGCGGCTTCTGGACCCAGGCCATCGGCGGCGACCTCGCGCCGAAGCTGGCTGGCGGCCAGGAGAGCCATGGCGCCCTGCCCGGCTACCATGCGCTGCTCACCCCGCTGCTGGCCTTCCCGCTCACCCTGCTGCTGCCGGCGGCCCTGGTGGCGGCGTGGCGACATCGGGCCGAGCCCGGGGTGCGTTTCGCCATCGCCTGGCTGGTCCCCACCTGGATCGCCTTCGAACTCCTGCCCACCAAGCTGCCGCACTACCTGCTGCCGGCCTATGGCGCCCTGGCCTGGCTGGCGGCGCGGGCGGTGGCCGAGCCTCTGGGGCGCTGGGTCCGCCTGGTCGGGGCGGGCCTGGCGGCCTTCGTCGGCCTCGCGCTCGGCGCGGGCTGCTTCTACCTGATCTCGCGGTACGGCCACGCCGCGGACGCCTGGACCGCCGTGCTCGCCGGCGGGCTGCTGGCGGCGGCGGGCGTGGTGGGCGCCTATATGCTGGTGCGCCGCTCGCCCCAGGCCGCCATCGTGGCGGGCGTGGGCTTCGGCGTCCTCGGTCATGGCGCGCTCGCCGCGGCCCTGGCGCCGCGCCTGGCCCCGCTGTGGGTGTCATCGCGGCTGGAGACCGCCATGGGCCAGAACCGGCTCTTGCCCCGCCAGGGGGTCGCAGAAGCCCCCGTCGCCGTCGCCGGCTTCGCCGAGCCCAGCCTGGTCTTCGCCCTGGGCACGGCCACCCAGCTGGACGGCGCCTATGCGGCCGCTCAGGCCATCGACGAGGGCCGGCCCGCGATCGTGGAGGGCCGCGAGGACGCCGCCTTCCACCAGGTCCTGGCCGCGCTAGAGGTCCAGGCGCGCGAGGTCGCCGAGGTGGACGGCGTGAACTATTCCAAGGGCGACGCCGTGAAGCTGCGGGTCTATGTCGCCCGCGACGTGGACGAAGGTGAGGCAGGTCGATGAGCCGGCGGATCGAGATCGTGGAGGTGGGCCCCCGCGATGGCCTGCAGAACGAGAAGACCCTGCTCGAGGTCGACCAAAAACTGGAGATGATCCGCCGGCTGGAGGACGCCGGCGCGCGGCGCATGGAGGTGGTCTCCTTCGTCAACGCCAAGCGCGTGCCGCAGATGGCCGGCGCCGAGGAGATCATGGCCGCCCTGCCGCACCAGGCCGGCCGCTCCCGCATCGGCCTGGTGCTGAACATGCGCGGCTGGGACCGCTGCCTGGCCGCGCAGTGCGACGAGGCCAATGTCGTGGTCTGCGCCACCGACGGCTTCGGCATCCGCAACCAGGGCGCCTCCTCGGCCGAACAGGTCCAGGCGCTGGCCGACATCATGGCGGTGAAGAAGCCGGGCGACCCGCCGGTCTCCATGACCGTCTCGGTGGCCTTCGGCTGCCCCTTCGAGGGCGAGGTGCCCGAGCAGCGTGTGGCGGACATCGTCAAGGCCGCCGCCGAGCTGGGCGTCGACGAGATCGCCCTGGCCGACACCATCGGTGTCGCCGACCCGTGGACGGTGCGCCGCCGCATCGAGGCCGCCCGCAAGGTCAGCGGCGACATCCCGCTGCGCCTGCACTTCCACGACACCCGCAACACGGGCCTGGCCAACGCCTTCGCCGGGGTGGAGGCCGGGGTCGATATCCTGGACGCCAGCGTCGGCGGCCTGGGCGGCTGCCCCTTCGCCCCCAACGCCACCGGCAACATCGGCACCGAGGACCTGGTCTATATGCTGGAGCGCGCCGGCTACGAGACGGGTTACGACCTGCCCAAGCTGATCGAGATCGGCGCCTGGGCGTCCGGCCTGATCGGCAAGGCGCCCGCCTCGTCCGTCGCTCGCGCGGGCGGCTTCCCGGCGCCCCAGCCCGCCTGACGGCGCGCCCGTCTCAGGGCTTCAGCGAGGTCAGCGCCGGCTCTTCGTGCAGCCGCCGCTCGATCTGGTCCTGGCCAGGCGTGCCGACCTCGAAGGCCTTCTGCAGGTGCTGCATATAGTCCTCGCGCCGCTTAGGCGGCAGCATGGGCTCGTCGGAGTCCACCACCGCGTCGACCAGCACCGGCCCGGGATGGGCGAAGGCCGCGTCCAGGACGCCCGGTAGCTGTTCGGGATCCTCCACCCGCAGGCCCTTGACGTTCATCCCCTCCGCCACCTTGGCGAAGTCGATGGGCGCGAGGTCGCAGCCGAACTCCGGGTGGCCCAGGAACAGCATCTGCTCCCATTTGATCTGGCCCAGGCTGCCGTTGTTGATCACCACCACCTTGATCGGCAGCCGGTAGCGCGCGGCGGTCGCCAGCTCGGCCAGGGTCATGCTGATCCCGCCGTCGCCCACCACCGCGACCACCTGGCGGCCTGGGAAGGCGATGGCCGCGGCGATGGCGTAGGGCAGGCCGCAGCCCATGGAGGCGAGCGTGCCGGAGACGCCGAAGGTCTGGCCCTCACGGATCATCAGGTACTGCGCCGCCAGGGCGGTGTTGGTGCCGGAGTCGGCCACGATCATGGCGTCGGGCGCCAGGCGGGCGTCCAGTTCGCGCACCACCCGCTGCGGCTTCATCGGCGTACCGGGCCGCTGGGCGCCGGCGGCCAGGGCCTGCAGCCACTCCGCCTTCCAGGCCTGGGCCCGGGCCAGGAAGCTGCGGTCGGCCTTGCGGGTGAGCCTGGCGTTCAGCGCCCGCAGGCAGGCGCCGGCGTCCCCCACCAGCGGCGCCTCGGCCGGATAGCGCAGGCCGATGCGGCGCGGGTCCAGGTCGATCTGGACGGTGCGGGCCTGGCCGGGCTTGGGGTAGTACTCCACGTAGGGAAAGTTGGAGCCCACGATCAGCAGGGTGTCGCATTCGTCCAGCACCTGCTGTGACGGCCGCGCGCCCAGGTAGCCGACGCCGCCGGTGACATGCGGATGGTCGTCGGGCAGCACCGCCTTGCCCAGCAGGGCCTTGGCCACGGGCGCCCCCAGCAGCTCGGCCGTCTGCGCCAGCTCGCCGCTGGCGCCAAGGGCGCCCTGGCCGGCGAGGATCGCGACCCTTTGACCGGCCTCGAGGATTTCCACCGCCCGCGCCACGGCCTGCTCGGTCGGCGTGTGGGCGGTCTCAGCGTAGGCGGTATTGGGATCGACCTTGTGGCGCGGCGAGGCCTTGTCGGCCTCCAGCGTCTGTTCCTGCACATCCACCGGCAGGGCGATGTGGGCGACGCCCCGGCTGGCCAGGGCCGTGCGGCAGGCGATCGCCAGGGCCTGCTCCAGGTGCTGGGCGCCGTAGACCGCGGTGGTGTAGGCCGCCACGTCCTGGAACACCTTGGTGTGGTCGATGTCCTGCTGCGTCGCGGTCTGGATGAGGTCGTGGTACGGCAGTCCGGTGATCGCCAGCACCGGCGCACGGTCGAACTTGGCGTCGTAGAGGCCAGTCAGCAGGTGCGTGCCGCCGGGGCCGGTGGTGGCCAGGCAGACGCCCAGCTTGCCGGTCCACTTGGCGTAGGCGCAGGCCATGAAGGCGGCGGATTCCTCGTGCCGGGCCTGGACGAAACGGATCCGGTCCTGGCGGGTGCGCAGGGCCTCCATGACGCCGTTGATGCCGTCGCCGGGCAGGCCGAAGACCACCTCGACGCCCCATTCGATCAGGGTCTCGACGAGCAGGTCGGATGCGGTATTGGACATGGCGGCCTCCAGGCTGGACCGCCCGCCAACCCGGGCGCGCGCGCCATCGTTCCGGCCGACTTTCAAATGACAGAGCGTGCGGACGGCGGCGGCTAGCTGAGCGCCGGCGCCGCCTCGCGGGTGGTCGACCAGGCCGCGCCGGCCGCCGCTGCGATCACGGCCGCGAGGCCCGCGAGCTGCGACAGGCTCAGCGCCTCGTGCAGCAGGACGAAGCCGCTGAGCGCGCCCAGCGCCGGCTCCAGGCTGGTGAACACCGAGAAGGTCCGCGCCGGCAGGCGGGGCATGGCGTAGAGCTCCAGCGAGAACGGCACCGCAGTGGAGAACAGCGCCACCGCCAAGGCCAGCGGAATGAGCCCAGGCGACAGGAGGGCCAGGCCCGCGTGGGCCACGCCCACGGGCAGGACCAGCACCGCCGCCACGGTGGTCGCCAGGGCCGCAGCTGACTTGCCGAAGGTCGCGCCGGCCGCCCGGCCCCAGAGGATGTAGCCAGCCCAGGCGGCGGCCGCGCCGAGCGCCCAGGCCACGCCCACGAGGTCGAGGGGACGCGAGCCCGCGCCATGCCCCACCAGCGCCCAGACGCCGGCCGCGGCCAGCACCGCCCAGGCCAGGTCGCGGTGCCGGCGTGATCCCAGGACCGCGATGGACAGCGGCCCCAGGAACTGCAGTGCGATGGCCACGCCCTGCGGCAGGTGGGAGATGGCCTTGTAGAACATCACCATGGCGCCGGCGCTGGAGAGGCCGAGGCCCAGCAGGGGCAGCAAGGGGGCCTGCTTCGGCCAGTCGCGCCACGGCCGGGCGACCGCCAGCAGCATGACGGCGGCCAGGCCGATCCGCAGGGTGGCCGCGCCCTCCGGGCCGACGGCCGGGAACAGCCCCTTGGCGAACGACGCGCCCAGCTGGAAGCACGCCATGGCCGCGAGAAGCGCGATCAGCGGCAGGAGGAACGCGGGCGCTCGACGATTGACCTGATCCACGGCGCCCCGACTCTCCAACCCTGGCCGTGGAAGATGGGGAGGTCGCGGGGAGCGGAAAAGGCGCCAGTCGCAGGAAAGCGGGCGCTGCCGCGCGGCACGGCGGTTCTAGGAGGTGCGGCCCTGGAGGCGCCAGACCAGCGGGCGGACCAGGGCGGCCAGCACCACCAGGGGCGAAAGCGCCCAGGCCGCGATGCGCGCGCCGATGCCGTCCGCGCGCTTGCGGAAGAACCGGGCCAGGCCCACGCCCTTGTGGAACTCCACCGCCAGCGGGCTGGTCTGGCTGGTGCCGCCGATGTGGACCACCTCGGCCCTGGGGTGGAACAGCACGCGGCCACCCTGCTGGCGCACGCGCCAGCACAGGTCCACGTCCTCGACGTGCAGGAAGTAGCCCTCGTCGAAGCCGTCCACGGCCGCGAAGTCCTCGCGGCGCATGCAGAAGCAAGCGCCGGAGATGGTGGGTACGGCGGCGACCTGCCCCGGCAGCGCCTCGTCCTCCCAGTGCACCTCGTACTGGCGCCAGCCCGGCGTCGCGCGCGCCAGCCCGCTGATCGACAGGAGGGCGCTGATCGGGGTGATCTCGCCGCGTCGGGCGCCGCGCTGTTCGGTGCGGTCGGCGTTCAGGACCCGGCCGCCGATGACACAGGGAACGGGCTGATCATGGATGGCGCGCGCCAGCTCGGCGACGCAGCCGGGCTGGAGGAAGGCGTCGGGATTCAGGAACACCAGGAGGTCGCCGGTCGCCCGGGCGGCCCCCAGGTTGGCGCCCTTGGCAAAGCCGACATTGCCCTGGCCGCTGACCAGCACGAGGCGGGCGTCGCGCGCCGCCAGCGCCCGCAGGCGCTCGGCCTCGCGGTCGCTGGAGCCGTTGTCCACCACCACCAGCTCGTCCACCATCGGATCGGCCAGGGCGCAGGCCAGGCTCTCGCCCAGCGCCTCGCCGGTCATGTAGACGACCATCACCACCGACACCTTCCGGCGCGGCCGCAGGACGGCCGTCACGTCGGCGGCTTCGACGGCGGCTTCAACGGCGATGATGGGCGCGGCGATGCCGTTCATCCAACCTCCACTGCGCCGGCCATCCCCATGGCCGGACTCGCGGCGTGTCCCGTGCGGGCAACATCCGGCGGTTGGGCCTCGCTGGCAAGGCGCTTCGCGGCCTCTTCCAGGGTCAGGATCTCCTGGCCGTCGGACCCCAGGCGGCGCAGGGCGACCTTGCCCTCCTCCGCCTCGCGGCGACCCACCACGGCGATCACCGGGACCTTGGCGAGGGAGTGCTCGCGGACCTTGTAGTTGATCTTCTCGTTGCGCAGGTCGGTCTCCACGCGAAGCCCCTGGGCCCTCAGGACCTCGGCGGCCTTGAGCGCGAAGGCGTCGGCGTCGGAGGTGATCGTGGCGAGCACCACCTGCACCGGCGCCAGCCACAACGGGAACGCGCCGGCATAGTTCTCGATCATCACGCCCAGGAAGCGCTCCATCGAGCCGCAGATCGCGCGGTGCAGCATGACCGGCCGCTGCTTGGAGCCGTCCTCGGCCACATATTCGGCGTCCAGCCGCTCGGGCAGCACATAGTCCAGCTGCAGCGTCCCGCACTGCCACGTGCGGCCGATGGCGTCCCTCAGGTGGAACTCCAGCTTGGGTCCGTAGAAGGCGCCCTCGCCCGGCAGCATTTCCACCGTGCAGCCGGCGGCGATGGCCGCCCGCTCCAGCTTCTTCTCGGCCTCGTCCCAGATCTCGTCCGTGCCGAAGCGCTGGTCGGGGCGCAGGGCCAGCTTCACCGAGTGCAGCTCCAGGCCGCAGTCGCGATAGACCCCTTCCAGCAGCCGCACGAACTTCGTGGACTCCGCCTCGATCTGGTCCTCGCGGCAGAAGATGTGGGCGTCGTCCTGGGTGAAGGCGCGGACCCGGAAGATGCCGTGCAGGGCGCCGGAGGGCTCGTAGCGGTGGCAGGCGCCGAACTCCGCCATGCGCAGCGGCAGGTCGCGATACGACTTCTGGCCATGGTTGAAGATCTGGACGTGCCCCGGACAGTTCATGGGTTTCACGGCCAGGACTTCGCCTTCCGTCGTCTCGCAGGTGAACATGTTCTGGCCGAACTTCTGCCAGTGCCCCGAGCGCTCCCAGAGTTCGCGGTCCATGATCTGCGGGGCCTTGACCTCCACATAGCCGTCCGCGTCCAGCCGGCGGCGCATATAGGCCTCGACCGTGCGGTAGAGCGTCCAGCCCTTGGGGTGCCAGAAGATCATCCCCTTGGCCTCTTCCTGCATGTGGAAGAGATCCATGGCGCGGCCGATCTTGCGGTGGTCGCGCTTCTCGGCCTCCTCAAGCCGGTGCAGGTGGTCGGCGAGGTCCTGCTCGCTGGCCCAGGCGGTGCCGTAGATCCGCTGGAGCATCGGGTTGCGATGGTCGCCGCGCCAGTAGGCGCCGGCCAGCTTGGTCAGCTTGAACGCCTTGCCCGCGGCCTTGGTGGACGGCAGGTGCGGCCCCCGGCAGAGATCCTTCCAGTTCCCCTGGCGGTAGACGCTGATCCTCTCGCCGGCCGGGATGCTCTCGATGATCTGGGCCTTGTACTCCTCGCCGATCGACCGGAAGTGCTTGATCGCCTCGTCGCGGTCCCACTCCTCGCGCACGATCCGCTCGTCGCGGTCGACGATCTCCTTCATGCGCTGCTCGATCTTGGCCAGGTCGTCCAGGCTGAACGGCTCTTCGCGCGCGAAGTCGTAGTAGAAGCCGTCCTCGATCGCCGGGCCGATGGTCACCTGCGTGCCCGGGAACAGCTCCTGCACCGCCTCGGCCAGGATGTGGCTAACGTCGTGGCGGATGGTCTCCAGGGCCTCGGGACTGTCGCGCGTGACGATCTCGAACTTGCCGCCCTTGTCCAGCGGACGGTCCAGGTCGAGCAGCTCGCCGTCCAGCTTGATCAGGACGGCCTTCTTCTCCAGGGACTTGGAGATGCCGGCGGCGATCTCGCGGCCCGTGACGCCGTCGTCGAACTCGCGTTTGGCGCCGTCGGGGAAAACCAGGTCGATCATGTTTCACACTTCCAGTCGCGCGCGGGCCCGTTCTTCCGGGCAGTCCCGCGCGGCGGCGGCGGCGGGTCGTAGCCCGCGCCGCCCCAGGGATGGCATCGACACAGCCTGCGCACGGTGAGCCAGCTCCCCCGCACAGGGCCGTGGCCGATCAGGGCGTCCGCGGCGTATTCCGAACAGGTCGGAAGGAACCGGCACTGCCGCCCGATCAGCGGCGAAAGCGTCAGCTTGTAGGCGCGCAAGGCGCCCCTGACGCAGCTCTCGTAGAGGGTCATGCCGATTTGCGGGCTTTGCGATCAGTCCCGAGCCTTAAGCCCAAGACCCCGAGAGGTTCAAGCCACGCCGGCGGGGCTAGTTCGCGCAAAGGCAGGCGCCGCCGCGGGGCGGCGAGCCAGGGCTATGGGCATGTCCGTCCGGCGCATCATGGCGGCACGCCCTATCACAGATGGGCGCGCGACGGAACCTGGTGGCCCCGCGCAAATGGCGTGAGGAGGCGCAACCCGTTGATTAGGCGGGCATCGCCGGGATTCATGCGGACCTGGGATAGCCGGTCGGTTCTAGGCTGCGGCGCGCCGGCGGGCGCGCAGCGCCCCGCCCGCGAGGCCCAGGCCACCGATCATCAGCATCCAGGTTGCAGGCTCGGGCACGGCGCGGTCGACTTGCCCGGAGAAGGTGAAGCTGGGATCGGTGTAGATGCTGATCTGCAGATCGCCGCCGCTGGTGTGGATCACGTCCCCGCCGCCCCATTCGCTGAAGTCGCTGCCGATCGGCCCGAAGCTGTGCTTGAGGTCCAGGGCCGTGGCGGCGGTGGCGAGCAGGATGTCGCGCTGGTTGGGGTTGAACTGGCTGAAGACGACTTCGCGGCTCAGCGGGTTGGTGCTGGTGGCGATTTCGGTCGGCGCCAGGAAGGTGGCCGTGGCGAAGCCGCCGATGCTGACCGTCGTGGAGTCCAGCTTGAGGAACTCATCGCCCAATCCGTTGACGGTGATGTTCGCGGTATCGCCGTCCAGGTTGAACACGAAGGCCTGGTCGGTGAGGACCGTCCCGTTGAACGACCCGGTCAGCTTGCCGGAGATCGTATAGACGGCGTGGGACGCCAGCGCCGGGCCAGCGCCCGCCAGGGCCGCGGCGGCGACAAGGCCTGCAATCCACTTCATCCGAACGCTCCTGCGTCATGCCGACAAGAAAGGGTTGCCGGAGGTTGGGCGCCTGCAGGCCGAGCAAGTCGGGTCGCGTCGGCCAGCTGCCATCCCATCTCCGGCCGGCCCAACCTGCGACAGGCCGCGCGCCGGCGCGCTGCCCATTTGGGTAGGTCAGGCCGCGTCGGAGGCCGCATCCCGCTGAAAATCCGCCCCCGCCCCCGCCCCATCGATGGCGTCAGGCAGCGACGGCGCGCCGTTGGCGATGCGCCATTGCAGCGGCTGGGCCTGCAGCTTGGCCACCAGCTCGCCCTGCCGATGGACGCCCGTCTTGGCGAAGACACCCTTGAGGAGGAAGCGGACCGCGTTGCGGGTGACCCCGCGGGTCTCCGCGAAGTCCTCCAGCGATCCCCCTTCGGACAGCAGCGCCGCCAGCCGCGCCTCCTGCGGCGTCAGGCCGAACCATTCGCGCAGGTGCTCGATGTTCTCGACGGAGGTGCGGAAGTTGCGCCCGGCCACGATCATCACCTGGGCGGAGCCGAAGTCGGGATTGCGCGACGGCTGGCCCGATCCTTCGATACGCAGCGCCATGGCCCCGACGCTCGGGGCGTCCGGCGCCTCCAGCGAGAGCGCCGCGCATCGGCGCTGGCCGTCGGGCGCCGCCACCGATTTCAGCACCTGCAGCTGGCGGCGGTCGCGCAGCGCCAGCCGGCCGGCCTCCTCGCGGAAGTAGCCGTCGCGCAGCAGCGCCGCGCCGACCGGATTGGCGTAGGTGATCCGAAGGTCGGCGTCGCACATCAGCACTGCCGTCGGCGCGCGATCCAGCACCTGGCGCGCGCTGTGGGCCGCCAGTTCGGCCTCGCCGATCCGCCGCGAAATGCGGGTCGCCCGCTGGAAGTGCGGCATCAGCAGGCGCAGCGCCGCTTCCAGACGGGCGGTCGATCCGCAGTCCGCGCCCGGGATGCAGAGCGCGAGGTGGTCCAGCCGGTGCCGGTCGATGAGCCCCAGCACGCCCACCTCCATGCGGAAATCCGCCAGGTAGTCGGTGAAGAAGGCGCTCTCCCGGAACACCTCGCGATCGACCAGGGCGTCGGAGTGGCAGACCGAGCCCACCGGCAGCTCATGGCCGCGCACGCTCCAGGGCTGGCTCCCGGCGAAGGCGTGGGCATAGGCCTGCCGCGCCCTGGCGTGGACCCCGGCGCTGCCGACGAACCGGCCGCTCGCTGGCGAGACGCGCTCCCAGATCAGCATGGCGCAGTCCCAGGTCGTGGGCGCGAAGCTGTCCAGGAGGCGGGTCAGGGCCACTTCCCAGTGGCCCGGCGCTATGGCGGCCTCGTAGATGTCGGAGACGACGGCGTCGTAGTCGGCCACCGAGACGAGCTTGGCGGAGGCCGCTCGCGATGGATGCGAAGGCTGGAACATCGGCCGTCCCCCGCGCCCCGCACACTGCGCGGCCGCCCTGTGTCGACTCATAGACGCAACCACGCATGGGACGCGACCCCGCACGCCCCACAGGCGAAAGCTTAGGATTCACCACCGTGGATGGCCGCCCGCATCGCCTCGGTCACCGCTTCGAAGGCCAGCAGGGTCGAGGTATGGCGCGCCGGATAGTCCTTCACCGGCTCCAGCAGGGCGAGGTCGGCGAAGCGGCCGGCGGGCGGCGCGCCGCCCGCCTTCAGCATGGCGCGGAACTGCTCGCGGGTGGTCTCCAGCTCGGCCAGGGACGCGCCGATCACATGCGCGCCCAGCACCGAGGCGGCAGCCTGGCCCAGGGCGCAGGCCTTCACGTCCTGGGCGAAGTCGGCCACCCGGTCGCCGTCCACCCGGACGTCCACCACGACCCGGCTGCCGCACAGCTTGGAGACCTTCTCGACCGTCGCGTGCGGCGCGGCCAACCGGCCCAGCCGGGGCGTTTCCGCCGCCAGCCGCAGCACCTTGGCCGAATAGAGGTCGTCGATCATCCCGCTTAGGTCGTCATCGCGGGGGCCGCTGTCAAATCCCAGGTCCAAACCCCGGCCATGGCGCGACGAGAAGCGGCGCCGCAAAGTGCGCGGCAGATTCGGGAGGGCCGCGCATGATCCGCGACATCGCCACAGACGCGGCCGCCGCGCACGAGATGTACGCCTCGCTGGACGGCATGGAAGGCTTGCCCCCCGAGACCCGGGCGCGCAGCCGCACCCTGGCCGACGTAGGCCGGGCGGTCTATCCGGGCCTGATCGCCGCCGGCGCCCTGGGCCTCGCCGCCGACTGGCTGTCGGGCCACTACGGCGCGCCGGTGATGCTGTTCTCGCTCTTGTTGGGCATGGCGTTCCACTTCCTGCACCAGGACGGACGCTGCGTGGCCGGGATCGAGTTCGCCTCCAAGGCCATCCTGCGCACCGGCGTGGCCCTGCTGGGCGCGCGGATCACCGTGGAGCAGATCCTGGGCCTGGGCGTCACGCCCATCGCCATGGTCGTGGTCGGCGTCACCACCACCATCCTGATGGGCGTCGTGCTGGCGCGGGCGCTGGGCCTCAACCGCAGCTTCGGCCTGCTCTCCGGCGGGTCGGTGGGCATCTGCGGCGCCTCGGCGGCGCTCGCCATCGCCTCGGTCCTGCCCAAGACGCGGGAGAGCGAGCGCGACCTGATCCTGACCGTGGTGGTGGTGACCACGCTCTCGACCATCACCATGGTGCTCTACCCGATGCTGGTGGCCGCCATCGGCCTTTCGCACCAGCAGGCCGGCATCTTCCTCGGCGGGTCGATCCATGACGTGGCCCAGGTGGTGGGCGCCGGCTACATGATCTCGCCCCAGACCGGCGACATCGCCACCTATGTGAAGCTCTTGCGGGTGGCCATGCTGCTGCTGGTGGTGCCGGCGGTGGCCCTGGCGGTGGCGCGCGGGCAGCGCGGGCAGGCCAAGGCGCCCCTGCCCTGGTTCCTGTTCGGCTTCGCCGCCCTGGTGGCGATCAACAGCCTGGGCTTCCTCGCCAAGCCGATGGTCACCCTGGCCAGCGACGTCTCCCGCTGGTGTCTGGTGATCGCCATCGCGGCCCTGGGCATGAAGACCTCGTTCCAGTTCCTTGCCGCCGCGGGCTGGCGGCCGGTGCTGGCGATGGTGCTGGAGACCCTGTGGCTGGGCGCCCTGGTGCTGGCCTGCGTGACCTGGCTGACCTGAAGCTCAGCGCGGGCGCGAGCCGCTAGAGCACGATGACTCTTGTCGGAATCGACAAGAGTCTGAATCGTGCTCGTCGACTAAAGATGGCGAGCCTGTTCTTCCCGCTTTGATGGTTCCATCAGAGCGGGACAGGCTCTAGACGGCGACTCGCATCACCAGTTGCGGGTTGGCTTTCAGGGTGCGGGCGGCGCAGGCCAGATGAACGCAAAGGCGGCTCGCATAGAGCCAGTCCAGGGCCTCGCGTCCCGCCTGCGTAAAGCGCAAGGTCCCCGGCTCCAACTCGACGAATCCGTGAAGGCCGGCGTCCTTGATGATTCGCGAGACATGGATGCGTGAGACGTGGAATCGACGCGCAGTCTCGCTGACCGAGAAGGGGATCGGCGCCGCGGGCGGGAAGCCCGGCGCCTTCGCCACCAGCCCGTGTAGGATCTGGATGCCGGCGAGGCGGTGCATGAAGATGCGATAGAAGTCGTCGAACGCCGAAGCCTGGCTGCTCCCCGCCACGAACGCATCGCCTTGTTCGACGACGAGGGCGTCCAGCACGCCGGGCGCGGCCAGGTTTCGCAGCACGATGCCGGCCGCCGGCTCCACGACGGCCGCGGCCTCGAGCAGACTGGCTTCGTGCTGCGCGTAGGAGGCGCGAAACTGGGGCGTCAGGCGATAGCTCTTGCGACGGGCCGCCCCGCTGGCGGGATCGAGCTCCAGGTAGCCGAGATAGCGCATGTAGCTCAGCAGGGCGCGCGCGCGGCCGGGGCTGACCAGCCCAAAGCCGGCGATGAAGGTCTTCAGGCGCGCAAGGGTCACGCCGCCGGACGCGCTCAGGTATGCGGCGCTGAGGCCTGCGACCGTCCGCCCGGCGTCCCTCAGGAGGCCGCCGAGCGCCGCATCCTCGTCGGCGTCCCGCAGCAGGGCGCTGGCCAGTCGTCGGGCCGCCGCCGGATATTCAGGCCGGCGCCGGAGCCGATCCCGCATCTGCGCCAGGCGCGCCACATCGACGTCCCATTCGTAGAGAGACTCGATCTCACTCATCTTACGCAACAGTCCGACACGCGATTACGGCGCCGGTTCTTGCACCGTAGCCTTGGCCCTTCAAGCGGGGCTCGCCGGCGCGGATCGCCCTTCGGCGAGGCGCCGCGGTTGGGGCGCCGGGCCTACTGCCGCGCCATCTCCGCCTCGCCCACGGCGTCGCCGTCGAGCTGCTGGTCGGCGTCCATGGTGACCGTGACCTTCTTCAGGACACCGGTGAAGGCGAAGGGCGCGGCGTAGTCGGCGACCGGGCTGCCGCGGTCGAGGCCGATGTCGAGGCCCGACCAGCTGACCAGGGTGACGAAGCCGGTGGTGGCGGTGACCGAGCCGGCGGCCTCGCCATCGATGGTGAGGGTGAAGGTGCGCGGACCCTCCGGGCTCTGGACGGCAAAGACCCCGAGGCGGGTGGCGGCGGAGGGGACCGGTACGTCCGAGCTCACCGTGGTCTTCTGGCCGCCGATGTTGAGCGTGTGGTTCAGGCGCCCGCCCTTCAGATAGAGGCTGTAGCCGCTGGTGGCGTCGCCGTGGGCCAGCAGCACGCCCTGCTCGCCGCCGCTGAGCCGCACATCGGCCTCGATGCGGTAGCTGCGGGCCCGCACGTCCGGCGCGACGTCGGTGGGCAGGTGGCCCATGCCCTTGTGGAAGACGAACCGGCGGCGCGCGCCGTGGAAGCGGGCGGCGTTGTCGGCGAACCGCGGACCGAAGCGGTCGTCCAGCGGCAGGACCTTGTGCGCCTCGGCCTCGCGCCACCACTCGGCGACCATGGCCTCCAGGCGGTCCGGCTCGGCCTGGGCAAGGTCCTCGCTCTCCGAGAAATCGCGGTCCAGGTGATAGAGCTCCCACTGGTCGGCCTCGAACGGCGCGCCCGGCGGGTGGAACGCCACCGCCTTCCAGCCGTCCCGCCAGAGGCCGCGGTGGCCGAACATCTCGAAGTACTGCGGAGCGGCGCGCGGCGGGGCGGCCGGATCGCGCAGGCTGCCGGCGAAGCTCTCACCCTCCAGCGGCGCCTGGGCCACGCCCTGCACCTCGGCCGGCGGCGCGATCCCGATCACCTCCAGCAGGGTCGGGACCAGGTCGCTGGCGTGGGCGAAGTGCGGGCGCACCTCGCCACGGGCCGCCACCCCGTTCGGCCACGACACCACCAGCGGGTCGCGGATTCCCCCGCCGTGGGTGTTCTGCTTGTAGCGCTTCAGCGGGGTGTTGGAGGCCATCGCCCAGCCGTGCGGGAAGTTCGCGTGGGTGTCCGGCCCGCCGATGCCGTCGAGGCGCGCCAGCTTCTCGGCCATGGGCTCGCCGCGGAAGTTGAAGGGGCCCATGGCGTTGACGAAGCCCAGGGGCCCGCCCTCCTGGCTGGCGCCGTTGTCCGACATGACGATGATCAGGGTGTCGTCGCGGATCCCGGCCTGCTCCAGGAAGCCGACCAGGCGAGCGAGGTGCTGGTCGGCGTGGTCGAGCATCGCGGCGAAGGCGCTCTGCAGGCGGGTGAAGACCCGGCGCTCGTCGTCGGAATAGGTCTCCCAGGCGCGAACGCCCTCGTTGCGCGGCGGCAGGCGGGTGTCGGGCGGGACGAGGCCCATGGCCTTCTGGCGCGCCAGGCGCCGCTCGCGCTCCACATCCCAGCCGCCGTCGAAAACCCGATCGTAGCCCTTGATCAGCTCCGGCGGGGCCTGGTGCGGCGCGTGGCAGGCGCCGGGGGCGAGCCAGAGCAGCCAGGGCGTCTGCGGCGCGTCGGCCACGTGGTCGGCGATGTAGCGGATCGACTGGTCCACCAGGTCGGCGGTGAGGTGGTAGCCGTCGGCATGGGTGCCGGGCGGGGCGATGGGCGTGTTGTCGCGCACCAGCTCCGGGGCGTACTGGTCCGTCTCGGCATCCATGAAGCCGTAGAAGCGGTCGAAGCCACGGCCCAGCGGCCAGCCGTCGAACGGCCCCGACGGCCCGGTCTCGGTCAGCGGCGTCACGTGCCACTTGCCCACCATGTAGTTGCGGTAGCCGTGCGGGCGCAGCATCTCGGGCAGGGTCCCCGCCTCGCGGGCGATCTTGCCGCGATAGCCCGGATAGCCGCTGTCGAAGTTGGCGAGGCACCCGACGCCCACCGAGTGGTGGTTGCGGCCGGTGAGCAGGGCCGCCCGGGTCGTCGAGCACATGGCGGTGGTGTGGAAGCCGGCGTAGCGCAGGCCCTCCGCGGCCAGCCGGTCGATGGTGGGCGTGCGGATCGGCGAGCCGTAGCAGCCGAAGTCCGAGAACCCCACGTCGTCGAACAGCACCACCAGGATGTTGGGCGCGCCCGCCGGCGGCTTCGGCGGATCCGGCCAGAAGGGCGTGGAGTCCGCGACGGTTCGCCCGATCTTCGCCGCCATCCGCGCCCCCAGGAAGTGGCGCGCACCATGCCGCATCATCGCCAGGCAGCCAAGCCTTTGAAAGGCCTGGAAGCTCCACGCCGCCGCGGCCGGGACCCCCAGAACCAGTCGTACACACCTGCCTGGCAAGTATAGGATGGTCAAAGCCACGGGGGGCAAAGACGATGGGCGGTGTCTGGAACGTCATCCGGGAGTTCTTCGCGACCAATGCGTTGAGCCCGCACGGCATCTGCCTGCTGTGGCGCCCGGAGCTGATCTGGACCCACGCCGTCTCCGACACCGTGATTGGGATCGCCTATTTCTCGATCCCGCTCGCGCTCGCCGCCTTTGTGCGCCGACGGCCGGACATCCGGTTCAGCTGGGCCGTCTGGATGTTCGTGGCCTTCATCACCCTGTGCGGCGCGACCCACTTCATGATGGTGGCCACGCTCTGGCAGCCGATCTATGGCGTCGAGGCGGTGATCAAGGCGGCGACGGCCGTGGCCTCGCTGGTGACCGCCATGGCCCTATGGCCGCTGCTGCCGAAGGCGATCGCCCTGCCCTCCACGGCCCGCCTGGAGGCCAGCCTCGCCGAGCGGGACGCGGCCCTGGTCGAGCTGCGCGCGGCCATGGACACCATGGTCGAGATGCGGGAGCACGAGGCGCGCCAGAAGCTCCTGCTCGACGAGCTGAACCACCGGGTGAAGAACTCGCTGACGGCGGTGCAGTCGATCGCCGCCCAGACCTTCGCCGACGCCCAGGCGGTGCAGCCGGCCCACGACCTCTTCGTCGAACGGCTGATGGCGCTGTCGACGACGCACAACCTCCTGGTCGAGCAGGCCTGGGAAGGCGCCAGGTTCTGCGAACTGGTGCACGCCACACTCAAGCCCTACGGCCGCCCCTACGCCTACGCCGGCCCGGACCTGCAGCTCGACGCCAACCTCGCGGTAAGCCTGGGCATGGCGCTGCACGAGCTGGCCACCAACGCGCTGAAGCACGGCGCCTGGCGCGGACCTGGCCGCATCTCGGTGACGGTGATCGAGGAGCCGGGCGCCATGGTGCGGATCGTCTGGCGCGAGAGCGGCGGGCCCGCGGTCCGGGCGCCCGAGCGCCGCGGGTTCGGCTCACGCCTGCTGGAGAAGGGCGTGGCCACCGAGGTGGGCGGCGAGGTCAGCCTGGATTTCGCGCACGAGGGCCTGGTCTGCGTCATCTACGCCGCGATCAGCGATCGCCTGAAGCTGGCCGAGCCGCAGGCCGCCTGAGCCGGGCCGGGCCCCCGCACCGACAGCGCCTCCGCTTCGAGCAAGTTATCGGCGGGCGGCCCAGGTCTCCTCGGCTCGCGCCTTCAGCGCCTCGTTCATGGCCTTGAAGCCGCGCTGCACGGTGCGGCCCATGCGCTTGCCCAGGGACGGGCCCATCAGGCCGCCGAAGATCTCGCCGTTGTCGACCACGCAGCCGGTCTCGGCCAGAGCCTCGATCTCCACATAGCGGATGGTCTTGATCAGCCCGCCCAGCATGGTCAGCTGCCAGTGCAGCTGCTCGTTAGGCACCCACTCCAGGATCCGCGGCTTCAGCTCCTGCTGCGGCTGCCCCGGCAGCGCCAGAGTCACGGTGACCAGCTCTCCGATCCGCACCACGCCGGAGGCCTTGGGATAGGTGGGGTTCCACTCGTGCCAGCGGTCCAGGTCGCGGACGATCTCCCAGATCACCTCGGCCGGCGCCTGGATGCCGATGCGGTCCTCGATGCGGACGCCCTTCGGCGCCTTGGGCGGCGGGATCGAGGGGCCGAGGTTGGCCACCGGCTGCATGGCCACCGGGCCGGGGCCGCGTGTGCCAAAGATGCCGGACTTGAGACGCGGCGGCTCGAACGGCATCAGGCCTGCTCCTTCACGCGCCAGGTGGCGCCGGTGGGTCCGTCCATGACTTCCACATTCAACGCGGCCAGTTCGGCGCGGATGCGGTCGGCCTGGGGCCAGTCCTTGGCCGCTCGGGCGGCGGCCCGGTCGGCGATCAGGGCCTCCACCCTGGCCTTCAGGCCCTCGTCGGCGCCGGTCTGGAACCAGGCCTTGGGCTCCAGGGTGAGGAAACCCATCAGGTTCCCCGCGTCCAGGAGCAGGCCGCGGCCGCTCGCGACGGCGCGCGCATCCTTGGCCATGATCGCCGCCCGCACCTTGTCGGCCAGCTGGAACAGGGCGGCGAAGGCCTCCGGCGTATTGAGATCGTCGCGCAGCGCCGCCTCGACCGCCGCGTGCTCGGGCGCAGCCGCCGGGCTCTGCGCCCCGTCGGGCGCCGGATGGCCGGCCAGGAAGCGGTCGGCGTCGTCCAGCACCCGATAGAGCCGGTCCAGCGCGCTCTTGGCCTGCTCGACCAGGGCGCCGGTCCACTCCAGCTCCTGGCGATAGTGGCCGGCCAGCAGCGCCCAGCGCAGGGCTTCGCCCGGGTAGAGCTTCAACAGGTCGTGGGCCAGGGCGACGTTGCCCAGGCTCTTGGACATCTTCTCCTCACCCATGTTGAGGAAGCCGTTGTGCAGCCAGTAGTGGGCGTATTCCCGCCCCCCGTGGCCGGAGCACACGCCCTGCGCCAGCTCGTTCTCATGGTGCGGGAAGATCAGGTCGACCCCGCCGCCATGGATATCGATCGGCAGGCCCAGGGCCTCTTCAATCATCGCGGTGCACTCGATGTGCCAGCCCGGCCGCCCGGATCCCCAGGGGCTCTCCCATTCGGGCTCGCCAGGCTTGCTCGGCTTCCACAATACGAAGTCGCGCGGGTCCTTCTTGTAGGGCGCCACGTCCACACGGGCCCCCGCGATCAGGTCGTCCATCGGCTTCTTCGACAGCCGGCCGTAGTCGGCGAAAGCCTGGGTGTCGAAGAGCACATGGCCCTCGGCGGCGTAGGCGGCGTTCTGGCGCACCAGGTCGCCGATCATCGAGATGATCGCGTCCATGGTCTCGGTGACCCGCGGCTGGAAGGTCGGCGGCAGGGCGCCCAGCGCGGCCGCGTCGGCGTTGTAGGCGTCCAGGTAGCGGTCGGTGATCGTGCGGATCGGCACGCCTTCCTCGGCGGCCTTGCGGTTGATCTTGTCGTCCACGTCCGTGACGTTGGCCGCATAGACGACCTTGTCCTCGCCGTAGAGCGCGCGCAGCACCCGGAACAGCAGGTCGAAGACCACCACCGGCCGGAAATTGCCGATGTGGGCGAAGTTGTAGACCGTCGGCCCGCACACATAGATCGTCACCCGGCCGGGATCGGAGGGGACGAAGTCCCGCTTGGTGCGGGTCATGGTGTCGAAGAGTTTCAGGCTCATGGTCCAGCTAACGCAGGGTGACGGTTGCCCGAGGCGGGCCTGGCCCCATATACAGATCGCCCGGACGAGAGGCCAACCGCCGTCGTCCGCAGTGAAAGGGTGGCACGCGTCATTTCCGGGACCCTCGTCCCGGCGCAACTCAGCCCTGGAAAGAACTGCCTCTCATGGATGCTCCTTCCCGTGACCGAACCCTGATCGGGTCCGACGACATCGATCTTGAGCCGATCAAGCGCCCGAGCCGCGAGGAGGCCATGGAGGCCGTCCGTACGCTGATCGCCTGGGCCGGCGACGACCCGCGGCGCGAGGGCGTCATCGACACGCCCAAGCGCGTGGTGGACGCCTATTCCGAGTGGTTCGAAGGCTACAGCCTGGACCCGGCCAAGGAGCTCTCGCGCACCTTCGAGGACGTGCAGGGCTACGACGACATCGTCATGCTGCGCGACATCGAGGTGGAGAGCCACTGCGAGCACCACATGGCGCCGTTCCTGGGCAAGGCCTTCGTGGCCTACATGCCCACCAACCGCGTGGTGGGTATCTCCAAGCTGGCCAAGGTGGTGGAGATCTTCGCCCGCCGTCTCCAGACCCAGGAGACCATGACCCAGCAGATCGCCGACGCCATCACCGACAGCCTGCGCCCCGCGGGCGTGGCGGTGCTGATCGATGCGGCCCACCAGTGCATGACCACCCGCGGCGTGCACCACCGGCACGTCTCGACCATCACCACCCAGTTCACCGGCGTCTTCAAGACCGACCCCACCCTGCGCCAGCGCTTCCTGGACTTCGCGAACCGGCGGTAGGAACGTTCCTCTCCCACAACGTGGGAGAGGAACGAGGACCGGCGCCCGAAAGCCCTGGGCGCATGCGCCAGGCGGCGCCATATGACGGGCATGAGCAGCTTTCCCACCGCGCCGTCCAAGCAGGCCCTGGAGCAGGGCGAGACGCTGGCCCCGCGCTTCGACGAGACCGGGCTGATCGCCGCCATCGCCACCCACGCCGAGACCGGCGAGGTGCTGATGTTCGCCTGGATGAACGCCGAGGCCCTGGCCAAGACGCTGGAGACCGGCGAAGCCCACTACTTCAGCCGCTCGCGCAATGAGCTCTGGCACAAGGGCGCGACCAGCGGCCAGGTCCAGCGGGTGGACGAGATGCGGGTCGACTGCGACCAGGACGCCATCTGGATGAAGGTGCGGCCGCAGGGCGACGGCGGCGCCTGCCACACCGGGGCGCGCTCGTGCTTCTACCGTGTGGTGGAAGGCGGCCGGCTGGTGCGGCGATGACCGTCGTCGAGGCCCTGGCGGCCTTCAGCCTGGCCGCGGGCCTCCTGACGCTGACGCCCGGCCTGGACACCGCCCTGGTGCTGCGCACCGCGGCCAGCGAGGGACCCAAGCGCGCCGCCCTGGCCGCGGCCGGCGTGTGCCTGGGCACCCTGGGCTGGGGCGCGATCGTGGCCCTGGGCCTCGGCGCCCTGCTGGTGGCCTCGCGCCTGGCCTATGAGGTCCTGAAGTGGGCCGGCGCGGCCTACCTCGTCTGGCTGGGCCTGCAGCTGATCCTGAAACCCCGCACGGCCTTCGACCTGGGCGCGGCCGGCGCCGGACCGCGCAGCGACCTGGGCTGGCTGTGGAAGGGCGCGCTCAACAACCTTCTGAACCCCAAGGCCGGGGTGTTCTACGTGTCGTTCCTGCCGCAGTTCATCCCCCAGGGCGTGCCCGCCGGGCCGTTCGCCTTCCTGCTGGCGGCGATCCATTCGGTGTTCGGGGTGATCTTCTTCGCCGCGCTCATCGGCGCCACGCGGCCGGTGGCGCGCGTGCTGCAGCGGGCCAGCGTGGTGCGCTGGCTGGACCGCATCACCGGCGGGGTGTTCCTCGGCTTCGGCGTGCGGCTGGCGCTGGACCGCCGCTGATCGGGCCTTAGGCGGCCGCCAGGGCTTCCGGCGGCAGCACCGGCTCCAGGGCGAGCAGGGTGATGATCGCGGTGTCGACGGTGATCACGCCGCGCACGAAGGTGCGGACCGCCGGGCTGCCCACGTCAGGCGTCGCCTGCAGCATGCCTTCCTGCAGGGTGAGGATGTCGCAGACCGCGTCCACCAGCAGGCCGAACAGCTGGCCCTCCACCTCCGCGACGATCACCACGGAGGCGGCGTTGGCGTCGCTGAGGCCAAGGCCCAGCCGCGCGGCGAAGTCGATCACCGGCAGCACCTGCCCGCGCAGGTTGATCATGCCCAGCACGTGCTCGGGCGCGTGCGGCAGCCGCGTGGAGGCGCTCCAGCCGCGGATTTCGCGGACGGACATGATGTCCACCGCAAACCTCTGGCCAGCGATCTCGACCACGATCAGCTCCTGGCCGACCGGAATTTCCGCCTGATTCATCCTGCAGTCTCCGCACACCCGACGGCATTGCAGCGCTCGAGGACTTAAATTGGCGTGAACTGCTTCATCGCTGCGACAAATTGCACAGCCAGATGAAGCGACATGACTTCAGTATTAACGATAACGACTGAAGAGTGCAGATTCAATATTCCACAACTCAGGCGGGGTTGGCTCAACCCTTTCGGCCTGTGGCGACCGTCTCGCCCCGCCACCGCAGGACCAGCCGGCCACCGCGGACCTCGAACGACTCCAGGCGGCTGAGGAAGCTCATGCCCAGCAGTGAACGGGACATGGGCGCCTGGTTGACACTCATGCGGAACCCCGGGATCGCGATAGGCCCCACCTGCAGGCTGTTGGCCGTGAAGGGCGCGCCATGGCCGACGCCGTTGGCGGTCTCGGCCTGGCCCTCGAAGCTGAGGTGATCGACGTCGATCCCGAGCCGGCGCGCGTCCTGCGGCGTCAGCACGGTGTCGGTGGAGCCCGTGTCGACCAGGAAGCTGACCCGCTGGCCGTTGACCGCACCGACCACCACGAAGCCCCCAGCGTCGGGATCCTGCGGAATGGTCAGCTCATGCTCGGCGGTCTGCACGGGATCGCCCGAGCTGAACGCCAGGCGCAGGCGCTGCGGCACGCCGGCCAGCTCGTCGCGGTAGGCCACCACCAGAGCGAGCGCCGCCACCACCACCGCCCAGATCCCCGCGTGGCGCAGGCTCTGGCCCACCGGCGCCGCCGGGCGGCGCAGGAAGCGGGTGGAGAGCAGGAGCAGAAGGCCCACGGCATAGGCGATATTGGCCCAGTCGGCGCCCGTGCGCGCCGCTTCCGGGAAGGCGTGGACGAGGGCCAGCACCAGCCCGCCGATCGCGGCCAGCACCAGCAACCAGGCCCAAAGCCGGCTGCGGCCGCCAAGGCTGAGGCTCAAGCGGGGTCCTCGGCGCGGCGGCGGCGCCTCCGGCTCGGCACGTCCCCACGGTCCTTCCCTGTCGCTCATGCGCCCCCACGCTCCCCGCCAGCGCAAGCCATAGCACGCGCGCGGCCGATGCAACTTCAGCTGGCTTCGAACCGCGCCGCAAGTTCGCGGCGGCGCTCGTCCATGGCGGGGCTGACCACGTCGGTGCGCGGGGTCCTCTGGACGTAGAGGTCGATCTCGGCGAGCAGCGCGCGCCACGCCGCTGCGATCTCGGCGGTCCACTCGTCGCCCAGGATCTCCTGCACCGTCTCGGCGACCACGGTGAAGAAGGTGGCGAACACCTCGCGCGGCACGTCGTAGCCCTCATGGGTGACGAGCTCGGTCCCGATCATGTGGCCGGCGTAACGACGCTCGCCCACGAAATCGAGCAGGGCGTCGAAGGCGCGAGCCAGCATCTCGCCCTTGATGGAGTCCTTGGTGTCCCGCCAGAACAGCGGCGCCATCTGCGGCTGCTGGGCGAAGAGCCGCGCGTAGACCAACGGCGTCGGGTCCGGGCACAGCTCGGCCACGCGCTCCAGGCTGGCCTCGATGGCGGCGGCGTGCGCGAAGGCGGGGGAGGCGGACATGCGGCGAGTGTCCCATGCCTCACCGCCGGCGCAAGCCCCTCCGCCCTCGAGCTTCAACCCCAGAAAATGGAGCCTGCGGCCCGGCCTCAGAGCGCCTTCAAACCCGACAGCCCTGTCCCTTCCGGGGTGATGCGGAAGCTCTTCAGGACCGAGGTCTTGAAGTCCTTCGAGGCGATGGTGGAGACGGTCATCAGGTCGCCCACCGCCTCGCCGCGGCGCAGGGTCAGGCGCACGAAGCCGCGGGCGGCCTGGTCGCAGAACTTGACCTCCGGGCTGGCTTTGACGAAGGCCGGGCCGCTGGGAAAGCCGAACGCCTCGTCGGCGCCGGGCGAGGTGATCGCCGTGCCGCCGAACTCGCAGGCCACCCGCTTGCCGCCCGCGTCGTGCAGTTCGTTGGCCCAGAAGGCGTGGCTGTCGCCGGAGATCACGATCGGCCGCGCCTGGGCCGCCTTCACCCGGTCGTAGACCCGCTCGCGGTCGGCCGGGTAGCCGTCCCACATGTCCAGGCCATAGGGCAGGCCGGCGTCCGCCACCGGCTGCATCCGCGCGATCCGCCGCTGGGTGGCCGGCGCCACCCCCGCCAGCTGCTCCGGCGTGAAGTCGCGCTTCGGGTTCGGGGGCTTCAGCCGGCCCATGACCACGCCCGAGGCGATCACCTGCCAGGCCTGGCCGCCCTTGACCGAGCTCTCAAGCTCACGGCCCAGCCAGGCCTCCTGCGCCGTGCTCATCATCCGGTGCGAGGGGTCGTTCCACTTCTTCAGGAACGGCTCGACCTGGGCCTTGCCGTCCACCACCGGCAGGTCGGCCTCGTAGGTGAGCTGCTTGGTGCGCGCGGTGAGCCGGGTTTCCAGCATCACCAGGGTGGCGAGGTCGCCGATGCGGAAGCTGCGCTCCCCGGCCTCGGCCAGGGACTGGCCGGGCTTCGGCTCGCGGATCGGCTGCCACTCGAAATAGGCCTTGAGCGCCGCGGCCTTGCGCGTCGCCCAGTCGCCCTCGGCCGCGGGCTGGTGGTTCTCGGCCCCGTCCTTGTAGCTGTCGTTGGCGGTCTCGTGGTCGTCCCAGGCGAGGATCCAGGGCGCCCGGGCGTGGGCCGCCTGCAGCGCCGGGTCGGTCTTGTACTGGGCATGGCGGCGCCGGTAGTCGTCCAGCGAGAGGCACTCGTGGGGCGGATCGTGCGGCCGTTCCGCCGCCACCGCCGAGTTCATGCCGTAGCTCTTCTCGCCGCCGTACTCGTAGATGTAGTCGCCCAGGTGCAGCATCAGGTCGACGCGCGGCAGGTCGGCCATCGCCTGGTAGGCGTTGAAGTAGCCGTTCGGATAGAGCGAGCACGAGGCGAAGGCGATCACGAAGTCCTGCACCGGCCCGGCCGGCAGGGTGCTGGTGCGGCCCATCGGCGAAGTAACGCCCGCGGCTTCGAATTCGTAGGTGTAGGCGCGGCCGGGTGAGAGCCCCGTGACGTCGACCTTGGCCGTGTAGTCGCGCTCTGGCCCGGTGACCCCCGTCCCGCTCTTGGCGCCGCCGGCGCGACGGTCAACGGGGTTCAGCCGCCAGCGATAGGCGATCTGGGCGCCTGGCTGCTCCGGCGTGATCCGGGTCCAGAGGATCACCCGGTCGGTCCGCGGATCGCCCGAGGCCACGCCGTGCAGGAATTTCACGGCGCCCGGCTTGCCACCCTTTGCCGCCGCGGGCGTTGCCGTCGCGAGGCCGAGCAACGCCAGGGCGTCCCGTCTGCGGATAGTCATGGCCGTTGTTCCCTCTCGCCTGCCCCATATGACTGAGCCATACGAAAGGACCATGACGGCCCATGTCCAGTGAAGTCCTGCACGTCGCCCGCGAGAAGCTCTCGCGCAAGACCCTCGAAATGCACTACGCCATCACCTCGCTGATGGAGGAACTCGAGGCCGTCGACTGGTATCGCCAGCGCGCCGACGACACGGTCGACGCGGAGCTGAAGGCCATCCTGCTGCACAACGCCCGCGAGGAGCTGGAGCACGCCGCCATGGTGCTGGAATGGATCCGCCGCAACGACGCCGAGGCGGGCGCGCAGATAAAGGAATATCTGTTCCGCGAGGGCTCGATCACCGGGCGCGAAGAAGACGCCGCGGAGGCCCATGGGCTCTGAGATCGCTGACATCGAGGATGACGACCTGGCCGGCGTCGACGAGGACGTCATCGCTGCGGAGGCCGACGCCGAGCCGTTCGGCCTGCGGGTGGTGGCGCTCGGCCCGGAGGACGCCGGCGGGCGCGTGGACAAGGTGCTGGCGGCCCGGCTGCCGGAGCTGTCGCGCGCGCGCCTGCAGGCCCTGATCGCCGAGGGCCGGGTCAGCTTCGCCGGAGCGGTCGTGACCAGCGGCTCGGCCCGCGCCGCCGCCGGCGACTGGCGCATCGAGATCCCAGCGCCCCGCCCGGCGGAGCCGCAGCCCGAGGCCATTCCCCTCAGCGTGCTGTACGAGGACGCCGACCTGATCGTCATCGACAAGCCCGCCGGCATGGCCATGCACCCCGCCCCCGGCAACGAGAGCGGCACCCTGGTCAACGCCCTGCTGCGCCACTGCGGCGCCAGCCTCTCCGGCATCGGCGGCGTCGCGCGGCCGGGCATCGTCCACCGCATCGACAAGGAGACCTCCGGCGTGGTGGTCGCCGCCAAGACCGACGCCGCGCACCAGGGGCTTTCGGCCCTCTTCGCGGCGCATGACATCGAGCGGCTGTATGTGGCGCTCACCCGCGGCGAGCTGCGGCCGGCGAAGGGGACCATCGAGGGCGCCATCGCCCGCTCCACCCATGACCGCAAGAAGATGGCGCTGGTGAAGTCGGGCGGCCGCCACGCGGTCACGCACTATGCGGTGCAGCGGGTGTTCGGCCCCCAGGAGAAGCCGCTGGCGGCGCGGGTGGCGTGCCAGCTGGAGACCGGACGCACCCACCAGATCCGCGTGCACCTGGCCAGCCGCGGCGCGCCGTGCCTGGGCGACCCGGTCTATGGCGCCGGTCAGCCGGCGGCGCCGGTTCGCGAAGCCATGGCGGCGGCCGGCCTGAAGCGCCAGGCGCTGCACGCCGCGGTGCTTGGTTTCCGCCACCCGGTGACCGGCGAGGCGCTGCGCTTCGAAAGCCCCCTGCCCGCCGACATGGCCGATCTGGAGCGGCGCCTGACGGATCTGTAGACCGCAACCCCTGGACGCGCAGCCTGCCCGCCCGGGTTGAGCTTGGCCGCGGCCACCCGCCACATGTTCGCGGGCCGCCCCTGAGGCCAACTTAAGCTTAGGGATTTTCGGAGAAAGTTCTCCGGCGGAGGGCGTACGGCTCCGCGCCCCATTGTCCCCGGGTTCGTCGGCATGAGCGCACGAAAGACCGCCGGGACCGGTGATGGTCCCTTCAGCATCGACGTGAACGTCGAGCTGGTGCTGGTCGGCACGCCCGGCCGACTGGTCTATGCCGGCTTCTTCGCGGCCCTGGCGCTGCTGATCGGCCCCTGGGGGTTTTGCGCGACCTGGCTTGGCCTGATCCTGGCCTGGGAGCTGGTGGTCCGCCCGCGTCTGGACGGTGTCGTACAGCAGCTGCCGGGCGAGCGCGCCATGCTCGCCTATGCGGGGGTGAACTTCGTCGGCTCGTGCCTGTTCGCGACCATGGGCCTGATGGGCCTCGCGGCGGGGACGCCGATCGGGCTCGCCCTCGGCGCGGTCTGGCTCTGCGGCTCGTTCGTGAACATCTTCGTCTACTTCGGCGGGGACCGCCGCGTCCTGACCGCCTGCCTGATCCCAGCTTGCAGCGCCACCATCGCGGGGCCGATCGTGGCCTATGGCCTGCAGCCGCAGGCAGGGGCGATCAGCGTGCTGATCTTCATGGGCCTGGCCTCGGCCCGGGGTTACGCACTGGACCGACGCGCGCTGTCGCAGAGCCTCGCCGACCGCCAGGTGGCGATCTCGGAGATCGAGCGGAAGCTGGAGGTCGCCATCGAAGCGTCCGGCGACGGCCTCTTCGAGCTGGACCTGGTGCGCAGCGACATTCGGGTCAGCGAGACCTGGGCCGCCATGCTGGGCTACGCCGCCGACGAGGTCTCCGGCCTGATCGGCGACTGGCGCGGCCTTGTCTACCCGGACGACCTGCCGCTGCTGGATGCCGCCTACGCTGACCATTTCGCCGGCAAGACACCGCACACCGCGGTCGAGCACCGCATGCTCTGCAAGGACGGCTCGACCAAATGGATCCTGGCGCGCGGCCGACTGGTGGAGCGCACCGCGAGCGGACGCCCCAAGCGGATCGTCGGCACCACCATGGATCTCACGCTGCGCAAGGCTCTGGAGCAGCAGCTGGAGGCCGCCCGCGACGCGGCCGAGGCCGCCAACCAGGCCAAGAGCGCGTTCCTGGCCAATATGAGCCACGAGATCCGCACGCCCCTGAACGGCGTCATCGGCACCGCCGGCGCCCTGGCGCGTCGCCCGCTGGCGACCGAGGAGCGGGAGATGGTCGGCCTCATCCAGTCCTCCGGCCAGATCCTCGACCGCCTGCTGTCCGACATCCTGGACCAGGCCAAGATCGAGGCCGGGCGTTTCGAACTGGCGACGGCGCCGTTCGACCTGCGCCACGAGATCGAGACCGCCGCCGAACTGATGCGCGCCCGCGCCGACGAGCGGGGCGTGGCCTTCCGGGTCAGCTACGGTGAGGCCGCGCGCGGGATGTTCGCGGGCGACGCCGTGCGGCTGCGCCAGATCGTCTCCAACCTGGCGTCCAACGCCATCAAGTTCACCTCCGCCGGCGAGGTCCGCATCGCGGTTGAAGTCGAGCCGTCCGCTGAGGCCGATGGCCTGCCAGTGCTGCGGATCGACGTCTCCGACACCGGCATCGGCATCGACGCCGAGGCCGCGCTGCGCCTCTTCGCGCGCTTCACCCAGGCCGACGGCTCGATCTCGCGGCAGTTCGGCGGCACGGGCCTGGGTCTGGCCATCTGCAAGGCGCTGGTCGAGCTGATGGACGGCGAGATCGCCGCCCGCTCCGAGCCGGGCGTCGGTTCGACCTTCACCGTGCGCCTGCCGCTGGCCCGGACCCTGCCGCTCGCCGACTACGACCGCCAGGCCGCAGGCGCCGTGGGCGAGGCCGCCGATACGGTCGCGGACGACGAGGCCATGGGCCCGCTGCGCGTCCTGCTGGCCGAGGACCATCCCACCAACCAGCGCGTGGTGCAGCTGATCCTGGAGCCGGCCGGCGTCGAGCTGACCATCGTCGGCAACGGGGCGGAGGCCGTCGAGGCGTTCCGGCCGGGGCTGTTCGACCTGATCCTCATGGACATGCAGATGCCGGTGATGGACGGCCTGGCCGCCACCGCCGAGATCCGCCGCCGCGAGCGCGAGCTTGGCGTCGCCGCGATGCCGATCGCCATGCTGACTGCCAACGCGATGCGCGAACACGCCGAGGCCGCCGCCGCCGCGGGCGCCGACCACCTGATCGCCAAGCCGGTGACGCCGGAAAGCCTGGTCGAGGGCATCCAGACGACCCTGGTCAAGGCCGCCGAGGCGGCCTCGGCCTATCCCCAGGCCGAGGCCGGCTGAACCGCGCTTACGCCGCCGCTTTTTCCAGGGCCGCGATGTCGAACTTGCCCATCTGCATGAAGGCCTGGGCGACCTCAGCGGCCTTGGCGCCGCTCATCAGCTTGGGGAGAATGGCCGGGATCACCTGCCAGGAGACGCCGAAGCGGTCCTTGCACCAGCCGCAGGGTCCGGGCTGGCCGCCGTCGGCGGTGAGCGCCTCCCAATAGCGGTCGATCTCGGCCTGGGTCTCGCACGGGATCTGGAACGAGATCGCCTCGTCGAACTTGAACTGCGGGCCGCCGTTGAGGCCGAGGAACGCCTGGCCCATCAGCTCGAACTCGACGGTCAGGACATCGCTGGGGCCCGGCACGCCGGGCAGCCGCGGGCTGATCCGGCCCAGCTTGGCGTCAGGGAACAGGGAGACGTAGAAGCGCGCGGCCGGCTCGGCCTGGCCGTCGAACCAGAGGCAGGTGGTGAGGTGGGTCATGGAAGGGCTCCTTCTCCAATGGGGTGGCCCCTAGGACGCGCGACGCCCGCCAGCCCCGACACCGGCCCCGCAAAAATGCGGTTCGGTCGCCCGCGCCCCACATGCAGATTCACTATCGAACACATGAGAAACGGCGCCTTGTTGCCGCCACCTCCGGCGGATAGAAATCCTGAGCACAGAAGTCGGACATTATTTCGGGTCGCCCCTCCCAGCGACCTACCGCCACCGCAACCTCGCACCTATCTGAGGGGTTGGAGGGGACGATACGTCGAAGCGCTTCAGAAGCGCGACGGCCCGAACGTCCAGAGATCGAGGGGATATACCATGGCCGCGAACGCGCTTGCCGTCATGTCGCCGGAAGGCGGGCTCAGTCGGTACCTGTCAGAAATCCGCAAGTTTCCGATGCTCCCGAAGGACGAGGAGTTCATGCTGGCCAAGCGCTGGCAGGAGCATCAGGACGCCGAAGCCGCCCACAAGATGGTGACGAGCCACCTTCGGCTCGTGGCCAAGATCGCCATGGGCTACCGCGGCTACGGCCTGCCGATCGGGGAGGTGATCTCCGAGGGCAACGTCGGCCTGATGCAGGCGGTGAAGAAGTTCGACCCGGACAAGGGCTTCCGGCTGGCCACCTACGCCATGTGGTGGATCCGGGCGTCCATCCAGGAATACATCCTGCGCAGCTGGTCGCTCGTGAAGATGGGCACCACCGCGGCGCAGAAGAAGCTGTTCTTCAACCTGCGCAAGGCCAAGTCCGAGATCGCCGCCCTGCAGGAGGGCGACCTGCGGCCCGACCAGGTCAGCCAGATCGCCACCAAGCTGGGCGTGCTGGACGAGGAGGTGGTCAGCATGAACCGCCGCCTGTCCGGCGGCGACGCCTCGCTGAACTCGCCGCTTCGCTCGGACAGCGAGAGCGAATGGCAGGACTGGCTGGTCGACGACCAGACGCCCAGCCAGGAAAGCGTCGTGGCCGACACCCAGGAGACCAACCTGCGGATGAGCCTGCTCGAGGCGGCCATGACCGAGCTTTCGGATCGTGAGCGCCACATCCTCACCGAGCGGCGCCTGAAGGACGAGCCGACCACGCTGGAGGAACTGGCCTCGGAATATGGCGTCAGCCGCGAGCGCGTGCGCCAGATCGAGGTGCGGGCCTTCGAGAAGCTGCAGAAGTCCATGCGCGCCGCCGCCACCGAGCGGAACCTGATCGACGCGTAGAAAGACTTCGCTTTCATGACACTGGGCGAGCGGCCGGAGAGATCCGGCCGCTTTTTCTTTTGAAATCGCGACAAATGGAAGCGGCGTACGCCTGAGTCACGCGACTCGCCTGAGTCGCCTCTCAGGGTGGCGCATTCACCTCTCAGAAGAATCCAATCCGAGTTTCGAATAGCCGTGCTACGAAATGAGCTTGAAGGAACTTGTTATCCGTCGAGCGGGGGCGGGGCGTTACAGGGGGAACACCATGGTTAAAGCCGGTTTGTTGGCGCTGTTGGGAGCGCTCACGATTGCAGGCGCGGCTCAGGCGCAGGTGACGAAAGTGACGGCCTCGGCGAACAGTTCGTCCAGCGTGCCGACCTCGTTCGGCCCCGGACAGGGCGAAACGTCGTACGGCGCGTACAATTCGTTCGTGACCGTCAAGAAGAGCGCGATCACGTTCGAGAGCGCCAACGCGGCGAAGGGTCCGCAAACTCTGACCTCCTCGTCCAACGTCAACCTCACGATCAAGAACACCAGCCCCGCCACCGTCACGCCGCAGGTGCATTCGCAGATCACTCCCGCGGGCCTCGGCTTCTACCTGGCCAACACCGCGACCTGCTCACCCGGATTCGGGACCTGCGCGCAGGCGACCGGCTCGGGCATCAACTTCGCCCACCTGAACATCGGCAATTCGAACGTCGTCACCCTCGCCAACTTCGATTTCTCCATCGCGACGGGCGACTCCATGGTCTACGAGGCCAAGGGCGCGGTGGGCCTCCAATCGGACGCCTTCGGCGCGGTCACCACCTGGCAGACCTTCAACAGCACCGCCTTCGACCTGATGGACTTCGGCGTCGAGGTCGGCACCGGCTCGGCCTTCGGCTACAACTGGGGCGCCACGGACGTGGACCTGAGCCTGCCGGTGGAGCTGGCGACCGGGCAGAGCGCCACGGTCAGCTACAACACGGTGGTCCAGAGCTACTCGCCGACCCTGTGCATCGGCTCCTCTTCGATCTGCCTGGTCTCCTACTCGGGCTTCGGCGACCCCATCGGGCGCGGGGGCGGCGTCGACTCGCTGGCGCTGATCAACACCTCGTCGATCCACAGCTTCAGCTCGCCGCTGATCGAGGGGCTGCAGTTCGACGACTTCACCATGTACGCCAACTATGCCAACGGCGTGCTGGACACGACCACACCGCCGGGCGGGGTGCCTGAGCCCGCGGTCTGGACCTCGATGCTGCTGGGCTTCGGCCTGCTGGGCGCGGCGCTTCGTCGGCGCAGGGGACTGGCCACCGCCTGACCCCATGCCGGACGAAGCCGCCCCACCGGACGGCTTGGGCGAAGGTCGCAGGTATCGCGCCTTCATCAGCTACAGCCACCGGGACAAATCGCACGTGCAAGGACTCCACCGACGGGTGGAGTCCTATCGCATTCCTGGCAAGCTCGTCGGGACCGTGACCCCCGTGGGCGTCGTGCCCAAGCGGCTGGCCCCGGTTTTCCGCGACCGCGACGAGCTGCCGGCCTCGTCCGACCTGGGCGCGGAGCTGACCGCGGCGCTGCGGCGCTCGATGTTCCTGATCGTGATCTGCTCGCCGTCGGCCGCCAAGTCGCACTGGGTCGAGCAGGAGATCCTGCAGTTCAAGCGGCTGCACGGCGGCGACGGCCGGGTCCTGGCCCTGATCGTCGACGGGCTGCCCTACGCCTCCGACATGCCCGGCCGCGAGGCGGAGGAATGCTTCCCCCGTTCGCTGCGCTTCAAGCTGGGGCCCGACGGGAAGCTGTCGGATGAGCCGGCCGAGCCGATCGCCGCCGACCTGCGGCCCGAGGCCGACGGCAAGCGCCTCGCCACGCTGAAGCTGATTGCGGGCCTGGCAGGCCTGCGGCTGGACGACCTGGTCCAGCGCGAGACCCAGCGGCGCATGCAGCGGCTGGCGGCGGTGACGGTCGGCGCCATGACCGGCATGGTGTTCACCGGCGGCCTGGCCTTCTACGCCAACGAGCGGCGGATCGAGGCCAACCAGCAGCGGATCATCGCCCAGCGCGAGGCCGCCGCGGCCAAGGCCGCCTCGGACTACCTGGTGGGCACCTTCGAGCTGTCGAACCCCGCGACCGAGAACCCGCGCACCATCACCGCCCTGACCATCCTGGGCCGAAGCGCGGACCGGGCGCGCAACGAGCTGCGCGACCAGCCGCAGATCCAGGTGCGCCTGCTGGCGACCCTGGGCCGGGCGTACAACAACCTCGGCCTGTTCAAGGAAGCCCAGACGGCGCTGGAAGGCTCGCTGCCGGCGGTGCGCACGGTCGGGGCCGACGGCGCCGAGGCGCTGCTGGCGCTGGCCAACACCTATAAGAAGCAGGGCGACCTCGACAAGGCGCTGGCCACCGTGCGCCAGGCCCAGGCGCAGCTCGGGCCCGACATCACCCAGCATCCGGGCACGCGCGGCTATGCGGCCCTGATCGAGGGCCAGATCCTCACCTCCAAGTCCGAGGTGCGCCAGGGCGTCGCCGCCTTCGACCGGGCGCTCGCCTTCTACCGCTCGGCGAAGGACACCTCGCCGGCTTCCCTGGCCATGGCCCTGAACAACCGCGGCCTCCTGCTGTCGGACGACGGCCAGTTCGACGCGGCGGACCGGTCCCTGACCGAAGCCCTGGCGATCTATCAGCAGGCTCTGGGCGATCGGCACGTCTCGACCGGCAAGACCTGGTTCGCCCTGGCCCAGAACGACTTCAACGCCGGCAAGCTGCCGCGGGCGGAAGAGCGGGTCGCCCAGGCGCTGCGTATCGAGCGAGGGGTTCTGGACGGCGACAACCCGACCCTGGCCGACACCCTCTCCATGCAGGGCCAGATCCTGCAGGGCGAAGGCAAGCTGGCCGACGCCGAGCGGTCGCTGCGCGAGGCCATCTCGATCTACCGCAAGGCGTTCAACAACCGCCCGCACTACCTGATCGGGATCGCGGACGTGTACCTCGGCCTTATCCAGTCCGACCGGGGCGACACCAACGGCGCGCTGGAGACGCTGGCCGACGCCAAGCGCAACTACGACGCCAGCTACGGCAAGCTGCACCCGAACCACGGCGACCTGCTGGTCAACCGCGCCCAGGTGCTGGCCAAGGCGGGCCGCATGGCCGAGGCCCAGGCCGACTGCGCGGCGGGGATCCAGATCCTGCGCCAGACGCTGGGCGCCGACGCCAGCTTCACCAAGTCGTCGGCCGCCACCTGCGAGGCCCTCTCCGCCAAGCCGCGGAAGGCGGGGTCCGCCGCGGCGCCGTAGTCGGCCTATTCGCCCGTAGCGCGCTTCAGGCGATAGAGCGGATAGACGCCGTATCCCTTGGCCAGGGCCGTCCGGCCCACATAGCTGCACAGGAAGCGCGGGCCGCCTTCCATCTCCAGCACCGCGGCGAACGGCTCCGTGACATAGACACTGCCGCCGGGGGTGACCGGCTCGATCCGCGCCGTCCGCGACACCTCGGTGCCGTAGTAGGTGGGGCGGCCGGTCAGGGGGTCGCGGGCCGAATAGGTCGCGCCATAGTGCAGGGCGATGCGCATGGCGGTGCCGTCCGGCACGCCCAGGGCCTGGCAATTGACCTTGCTGAACTGGTCGGAGAGATCCAGCGCCGCGGCGGCGGCGGCGGCGGCGCTGTCGAACACCACATAGAGCGCATCGCCCCAGGTGCTGCCGTGGCGGATGACGTCCGCGTAGCGCTCCAGCGTCACGGCGGCGCGGCCCATGACCTCTTCCCAGAAGATCGGCAGCACCCGCTCGTCCAGGGTGGTGAAGCCGGGGAAGTCGGTGAACATCAGGCCGTAGGTGCCGCGGGCCACGGTGGAGCTGGCGGGCGGCGGCGGCATCTTGGGCCGGGTGAACGGCGGGCCCTTCACCACCACCGAGCGCCCGCCCGTCGCGCCCCAGGCGACGATGTCCGTGCCGCTGAGCGTGCCCTGGCCCCTCTCCTCCACGATGGCCAGCTGGATGGCCTCGCCGTTGAGGTGCCGGGCCCGCAGCCGGGCCATGCCCATGGTGACCTTCGACCCGTAGGCGAACTGCCCCATCTCGCCCACGTAGCTCATGTTGCTGGCCACGGTGACCGAGGCGGCGTGGCTGCGGCAGAAGGCGTAGCGCCGGAGCCATTCGTCGCCGCCGGGCGCCACCGACTGCTCCAGGAAGTCGGCCTCGGCGAAGGGCAGCACCACGTGCACCTCCGCCCCGGCGGCGATCAGCTGCTCGGCGATGAGGATGTCACTGCCGGCCGCCAGCGCGCCGTAGGCGAAGCCGATCTGCTCGTCGGCGATCGCCGCGCGCACCGCCTCCGCCAGCGGCGCCTCCACCTGCGGGTCGGCCACGAAGATATTGCCGCAGAACATCGCCACGCGCGGCGGCCGGATGGGCTCCAGCAGCGCTTCGATCTCGGCGCTGGCGCCGATGGCCGATATCAGGCGCTGGAATTGCAGGTAGGTGGTCGAGCGCGCGCCCACGTCGGCGTCCGGGGCGCAGATGGCCTGGTCCAGCGCCGTCCTGGCCCCAGCCAGGTCGCCCAGGATCATCCGCCCCTCGGCCAGGGTGGCGTGGGAGAAGTAGTCCTCTCGCCCCTCCGCCGCGACGGCGTGGGTCGCGGCCCGGGCCAGGCGCGCGGCCAGCCGCGGCCGGGCGGCCATCTGCGCCAGGGCGGCGGCGTTGATCGCCGGATAGCTGGAGCGGGTGCGGCGGAACACCGAGGCGTAGAGGCGGCAGGCCTCGCTCAGCTTCCCCCGGTCGAGCGTCCCGGCGGAGAAGGCCTGGTCCTTCAGCAGGCGCGCCTTCAGCGACAGGGCGTCCACATCGCCAGTGGCCTCCAGCCCGTACTCGCCGTAGAGCCGCAGCGCCCGGGCGGTATCCCCCAGTCGCGCCAAGGTCAGCACCTCGAGATACTTCAGGTCGGGGGTTGGCGGCGTGTGCGCCCGGGCCCCGTCGTAAGCGGCCAGCAGGTCGCCCCGCGCAAGCGCGGCCCGTACGGAGTTGGCGCTGTCGTCCGGCATGAGCACGCCACCTTGCCGAGGCGCGCCAACGCAGCGCGTCCGGCCCCTCCGCCTACGGGGTAGCCGACCCGGCCGTCCGCGCGCAAGCATCCTGAGTGGGCGCGGGTGGACGGCGCAGGACCAGAGCCCAAAAAACAGCCCCCGATCTGGCCAAGATCGGGGGCTGAAAACAGCCTGCGGTCCTAGGGTCCCGCAGACCTCGCCGGGAAAAAGCAAGCGCGATGACAGCCCCCCCGGGCCGCCACCATCTTGCCCGCGCCGAACGAGCGGAGCCCGCACGAAGCAAGCCCGGGAGGAGTTCCAATCGCCGTTGCGGCGCTCGGCGGCCGTCGTTCCCGCCGCACACAGCTGCGGCGGAGGCGATGACCTCTGAGACGGGGACGTGGGCGGGGTGTCGGGTCTGCCCATGCCCCCGAAGCGAACGGAACCCGAGGGTGAGAAGACCAGCCGGGCCGGGGGAGCAACAGGGTGTCCACCCGATCTTTCCCCGAGCGGAAGCCGATCTTTCTGGCCGGTTCAGCGCTGGCGACCCCCGCCGGTTGTGCTAGAGGCTGACTCCTCCTTTTTGGAATCGTTGGCTTCTATGCAGCTGGCCCATCAGGCCGCCTTCTCGCTGGGAGCGCTCGAGGTCCGGCCGCCCACCCGCGAAGTGGTGACGCCGACCGGCCGCGAAGTGCTCCAGCCACGGGTCATGCAGGTGCTGGTCGCCCTGGCCAACGCCGGCGGCGCTGTGGTCAGTCGCGACGACCTGATCGCCTCCTGCTGGAACGGGCGCGTGGTGGGCGAGGACGCCATCACCCTGGTGATGATGAAGCTGCGCAAGCTGGCCACACGCAGTGGTGGCGCTTTCGCAGTAGAAACCATACCGCGAGTAGGCTACCGGCTAGCCATGCCCTCGGAAACGCGCGCGCCCGAGCCCAAGCCCGCCGCCAAGGCGCGACCGCGCATCGTCGTCCTGGAGTTCACCCATCCGCCGGGCGACGAGGACCAGGCCTGGTTCGCCGAGGCCCTGGCCGACGAGCTCACGGCGGGCCTGTCGAAGTCGCCGCTGCTGGCGGTGACGCCGCGCCAGGCCCTGCTCCACTCCGAAGTGGCCGGCCATCCCGCCGGCGCCATCTGCGCGCGCCTGGGCGTGGACTATGTGATCGACGGCAAGGTCCGCAGCCTGGGCGGGACCGTGCGGGTCTCGGTGGACCTGATCCAGGGTGTGGACGAGACCAGCGCCTGGTCGGCCCGCTACGACCGGCCGATGTCGGACCTGTTCTCGATGCTGGACGAGATCACCAGCTCGATTATCGGCGCCGTCGAGCCGGCCGTGCTCGAGCGCGAGGAGGTCCAGGCCCTGCGCATGCCGCAGGTGAGCCTGGAGTTCTGGCGGCTGTTCGTGCGCGGCCGCCGCCACTTCTGGCGCTCGACGTCCGAGGACGTCCGCCAGGCCGAGGCCCTGCTGGAACAGGCCCTGGCGCTGGAGCCCGACGACGTCTCGGCGCTGTCGATCCTGGCGCACTGCAAGCTGTTCGACGTCTGGGTGGGCGCCTCGGACGATCCGCGCTCGGCCATCGGCGAGGCCTACCGGATCGCCCTGCGCGCCGTGGCCGCCGGGGGCTCGGACGCCTTCGCCCACTACACCCTCGGCGTGGTGCTCTCGATGATGGGCCGCCTGGCCGAGGCCAAGGCCGAGCAGCGCCGCGCGCTGGAGCTCAACCCCTACCTGGCCGCCGCGTCCGGCGAGCTGGGCCGCCTGCTGGCCTTCGACGGCCAGCCGGACGAGGCCATCGCCCACTCCGAGCGCGCCATCGCCGCCAGCCCCAACGATCCGCACAGCTGGCTGTGGTTCCGCTCCAAGGCGGTCGCCCGGTTCGCCGCCGGCGACTACGAGCAGGCGGCGCGCGATGCGGCCGACGCCTGCGCCCGCGGGCCCGAGCGCTTCCCCCTGCAGTACCTGCTGGCCGCCTGCTATGCGGCGGCCGACCAGATGGACCTGGCGCGGCGGGCCCTGGAGGACGGCGAACGGCTCGCCCGCGCGCGCGCCGGCGCCAAGCCCCGGGGCGCCAACACCACCCCCTACTCCCTCGCGGCCCTGCGCACCGGTCACCCGTTCTCGAATTCGGAGAACCTCGATCGGCTCGTTAAGGCTCTGCAAAAGTCTGGCTGGCAAGGTGTCTAGGTAAAACCTTGGGTTGGGGCCGCGACGGATCGTCGCGGAATAGGGACAATGACCAGCACGACCGGGCCACAGAAGGTGGCCATCCTGGGCGGCGGCATGGGCGCGCTGACCACGGCCTTCTACCTGACCAGCCAGCCGGACTGGCGCGAGCGCTACCAGGTCACCGTCTACCAGCTGGGCTGGCGGCTCGGCGGCAAATGCGCCTCCTCCCGCGGTCCGAACGACCGGATCGAGGAACACGGCATCCACGGCTTCATGGGCAGCTATTTCAACGCCCTGCCGCTGATGTCCGACGTCTACGCCGAGCTCGGCCGCACGCCGGACCAGCCGCTAGCCACCTTCGAGGAGGCCTTCCTCGGCTCCGGCTTCACCATGCTGTGGGAGTGGCAGCACAACAAGCTGGCCCCCTGGCCCACCCGCGCGCCGGCCAATTCGACGCCCAATACCGACGGCTCGTCCTACCACGGCGTGCCCACCGCGATCCGGGCGATCCTCAGCGAGATCGAGGGCATGCTGGGCTCGGCGCCCGGCGTGCCGAAGCTGGCGTCCGACTGCCTGAACGCCCTGCTCGACAAGGCCAAGCAACAGCTGGAGATCCCGCTCTCGGAGGGCGCGAACCATCCGCTGGTCGGCGAGATCAAGACCGCCCGCAGCCTGATCTCCGGCCTGGTGAAGACGGTCGACGTGCTGGCGCCGTCCATCGCCGCCCACGCCACGGACCTACGCCGCGCGCTGATCACCCTCGACTTCTACGCCGCCCTGATCATCGGCGCCCTCAGCGACAATGTGCAGGTCGAGGGCTACGACCGCCTCGACCCGGAGAACTGGAGCGACTGGCTGAAGCGCCACGGCTGCCACGACGCGACCCTGAAGTCGCCGGTGGTCATGACCACGGTCAATATCTGCTACCAGAGCCCCAACGGCGACACGAGCCGCGCCGCGCGCATGGGCGCCGGCTGCTACCTCAACTGGACGCTCCGCGCCTGCGCCTACATGGGCGAGCTCCTGTGGAGCTTCGCCTCCGGCACCGGCGAGACCGTGGTGGCGCCGGTCTATGAGGTGCTGAAGCGCCGCGGCGTGAAGTTCGAGTTCTTCCACAAGGTCGAGGCCCTGCGCATCGATCCCAAGGACGGCAACCGCATCGGCGCCATCGAGATGACGCTGCAGGCGACGCTCAAGGACCCCGAGCGCGGCTACCAGCCGCTGATCGACGTCAAGGGCCTGCCCTCCTGGCCGAAATATCCGCTCTACGACCAGCTGAACGAGGGCGAGTACCTCAAGGCCACCGGCATCGACCTGGAGTCCTACTGGAACGGCTGGCCTGACGCGGCCCATCCGCACCTGAAGACGGCCCGCACGCTGCGCGCCGGCGTCGACTTCGATGAGGTGGTGTTCGCCATCTCGCTCGGCGCCGTGCCGTACCTCTGCGAGGACCTGGTCCATGAGCGGCCGGAGTGGCGCGAGATGGTCGCCAACATCCCGACCCTGCAGACCCAGGCCATGCAGATCTGGCTCTCCAAGGACGCGGTGGAGATGGGCTGGGCGTGGCCGCTGAACCCGGAGAAGAACGAGCTGGCGCTCTCCGGCACCTATTTCTGTCCGCCGAACGGCAACGCCAACTTCCCCGACCTGCTGAAGTGGGAAAGCTGGCCCAAGGAGAACAACCCCAAGGCGCTCTGGTACTTCTGCGGCCTGATGCCCAGCTACGAGCCGCCGCCGCCGTTCAGCGACACGGACTATCCGCGCCGCCAGTCCGAGCGGGTGAAGACCCAGTGCCTGCAGTACCTGTCGGCCACCATCGGCACGATGCTGCCCAAGGCCACCGTGCAGGCCAACAACCTGGCCGGCGACCCCATGGGCCTCGACTACGACCTCCTGGTCGACAGCCGCGAGACCGGGCCGGGCGCGCTGACCGCCCAGGGCGTGCAGCGCTTCGACAGCCAGTTCTGGCGCGCCAACATCGACCCCACGGAACTGTACGTCTCCTCGCCGCCCGGCAGCGTCGACTTCCGCCTGGAGGCCTGGGGCTCGGGCTTTTCCAACCTCACCCTGGCCGGCGACTGGATCTACACCGGGCTCAACGTGGGCAGCTTCGAAGGCGCCACCATGAGCGGCAAGCTTGCCTCCTACGCCCTGACCGGTTCGCCGGCGCTGGACACCATCATCGGCTATCCGACCACGCCGCGGCCCGACCTCTCGGGCCGCACCCACGTCCCGCCGCCGCATGACGCCGCGCCGGCGCCGCGGCGCCTCAAGCTCGTGAGCTGACAGCTCCTCCGCCGCTCGTCCAACGCCTCCGGACGAGCGGCGGCCTTTTCTTTCTGAAGGTCCCGGTGCGCCCGCTGAAAAAAAGCGCGCGCCGCAGGCGCTGTCCTTTTCGACCACGAACCACACGAACACGTCCAGCCTGCCCGGCCACCGGATCGGCCCGCACCTGTTCGTGTGGTTCGTGTGGTTCGTGGAAAATCTTCCCGAGCTGCCGCTCCGCTGCGCCTCCCGGGGGCCCCGGCCGGCCAGGTCACCGGTCCGACCCGCCGGTCGTCGCTAGAGCGCCTCGGCCTCGTCCTTCTTGCGGCCGCGGCCGTCGTCGGCGTCCTTCGGCAGGAAGGTGAGGATGTTGGCGGCCCAGACCTCGGCGTCCTGGCGGGTGAGCTTCTGGCCCGCCTGGGCGGCCTTGGCGAGGTAGCGGTAGAACTCGGAGGCCGCCAGGGTCAGCTTGAAGTCGGTGGCCAGGGACTGGATGCTGTTGGCCTGGGCGACCATGGCGCGCATGGCCTGGTCCGGATCGGTGTCCGCGGCGGCCACGGCCGCGCGGATGATCTTCAGGCACTGGTTGATCTTCTGCTGGTACGGCGTCTCGCTGCCGTCGGTCTTGCGCTTCAGCGGACCGGCGTAGTCGCCGGAGTTGAAGCGGCGGCGGTCGGGGCCGATGTAGGCCATGCCCTCGACCCAGTCGCGGTCGCGCAGGGTGACGGCCTCCAGCCGGCGCAGCAGGTCCTTGGTGCTGTAGGGCTTGCGCAGGAACTCGTGCACCCCCGCGTCGCGCGCGGCCAGGATGGCCGCGGCGGTGGCGTAGCCGGTCACCGCGATCACCGGGGCCTTGCGGCACATCCAGGTGGAGCGCCGCAGCTGCTTGGTGAACTTCAGCCCGTCCATCGCGCCGTCGGCCAGCTCCACCACGATCAGCTGCGGATCGCAGGTCTCGGCCAGCTTCAGGGCGCGCTCCATGGTGGGCGCGACCCACACGTGGCTGCGGGCGATATCGCGCAGCAGCTCGGAAAGCAGCCGCGCGCTGGCGGGTTGCGGATCGGCGATCAGCACCCGCTTCAGCTTGGGCGCCATCCGCTCCATCAATCGCCTGTCGCCGTCGAACACGGTTCCTATCTCCAGCGTTTCCCGCAGGTTATGGACGCCGGGGGGTAAAGAACGCCTTTCCGCGCAGCGAGGCGGATGCGCGCACCCAAGGTACGCCCTTGCGGAACCCTGCCCGGCTCAGTCCTGGAAGGGGTCGCGCATCAGGATGGTGTCGTCGCGCTGCGGGCTGGTGGAGAGCAGGGCCACGGGCGCGCCGATCAGCTCCTCGATGCGGCGCACGTACTTGACCGCATTGGCCGGCAGGTCGCGCCAGGAGCGGGCGCCCTGGGTGGTCTCGGCCCAGCCCTCCAGCTCTTCGTAGACCGGCTGCAGCTGGCCCTGGGCCTTCAGGCCGGCGGGCAGGTAGTCGATCGGCTGGCCGGCCAGGGTGTAGCCGGTGCAGATCTTGAGCTTGGGCAGCCCGTCCAGCACGTCCAGCTTGGTCAGCGCGACTCCGGCGATGCCGTTCAGGGCCACCGACTGGCGGACCAGGGCCGCGTCGAACCAGCCGCAGCGGCGCGAGCGGCCGGTGACCGTGCCGAACTCGCGGCCCACCGTGCCCAGGTGCTGGCCCACCTCGTCGGTGAGCTCGGTGGGGAACGGGCCCTCCCCCACGCGGGTGGTGTAGGCCTTGACGATGCCGAGCACATAGCCCGGGCCCTTGGGGCCGAGGCCCGAGCCAGCGGCCGCCTGGCCCGCCACGGTGTTGGACGAGGTGACATACGGATAGGTGCCGTGGTCGACGTCCAGCAGGGCGCCCTGCGCGCCCTCGAACAGCACCCGGCGGCCGGCCTTCACCTCGGCATCCAGCAGCCGCCAGGCCGGCTGGGCGTAGGCCAGGACCTTGGGCGCCAGGCCCTCCAGCTCCGCCAGCAGGGCCGCGCCGTCGAAGTCGGGCAGGCCCAGCCCCTTGCGCAGGGGCGCGTGGTGGGCCAGCAGGCGGTCGATCTTGGCCTCCAGCGCGGCGCGGTCGGCCAGGTCGGCGACCCGGATGGCCCGGCGGCCCACCTTGTCCTCGTAGGCCGGGCCGATGCCGCGGCCGGTGGTGCCGATCTTGTTCTGGGCGGCCGCCTCGCGCGCCTGGTCCAGGTCGCGGTGGATGGGCAGGATCAGGCAGGCGTTGTCGGCCAGCACGAGGTTGGCGGGCGTGATCGCCACGCCCTGGGCCGCGATGGTCTCGATCTCCTTCAGCAGGTGCCAGGGATCGACCACCACGCCATTGCCGATGATAGAGAGCTTGCCCTGCACCACGCCCGAGGGCAGCAGGCTGAGCTTGAAGACCTGGTTGCCCACGACCAGGGTGTGGCCGGCGTTGTGCCCGCCCTGGAAGCGGACCACCACGTCGGCGCGATTGGACAGCCAGTCGACGAGCTTGCCCTTGCCCTCGTCGCCCCACTGGGCGCCGATCACGGTGACATTGGCCATGGGTACGATCTCCCCACCTGCCCAGGCGACCTCCCGGCCCTTCGACAGGTGCTCGGCGGGGAGGCTGAGATCGATTGTGGCGCAGGCCCCACGGTCGGGGCGACGGCGCGGCGGTCGTTTAGACGAGTGCGAAGCGGACCACAAGCGGCGATCTGGGCCTCGCCAGCCGCCGCCCGGTCGCGCTATCCAGCGGCCATGGACATTCCGCGCTTTCACCTGGCCTTCCCGGTCCGCGATCTTGCCGAGGCCCGCGCCTTCTACGGCGGCCTCCTGGGCTGTCCCGAAGGCCGCTCCAGCGACGAGTGGGTCGACTTCGACTTCCACGGCCATCAGATCGTGACGCACCTCGCGCCAGAGGAGGTCGGGCATCGGTCGACCAACCCGGTGGACGGAGAGGACGTACCGGTCCGCCACTTTGGCGTGATCCTGACCCTGCCGCAGTGGGAGGCCCTGGCGGCGCGGCTGCAGGCGGCCGGCGTCAAGTTCGTGATCGCCCCGCAGGTGCGCTTCAAGGGCCAGCCCGGCGAGCAGGCGACGATGTTCTTCCTCGACCCTTCCGGCAACGCGCTGGAATTTAAGGCCTTCGCCCGCGACGAGATGGTGTTCGCCCGGTGAGCGTGACCTTCGCCGACGTCGAGGCCGCGGCCGTGCGGCTGAAGGGCTGGGCGGTGGAGACGCCGCTGATCGAGAGCCCGGCGCTCAACGATCGCATCGGCGGGCGGGTGTTGCTGAAGGCCGAGACCCTGCAGCGCGTGGGCGCGTTCAAGTTCCGCGGCGCCTACAACCGGCTGGTCCAGCTCACGCCCGATCAGCGCGCCCGCGGGGTGGTGGCCTTCTCCTCCGGCAACCACGCCCAGGGCGTGGCCCTGGCGGCGAAGCTGCTGGGCATCGCGGCCACCATCGTCATGCCCAAGGACGCGCCGGTGGTGAAGGTGGAGGCCACCCGTGGCTATGGCGCCGAGGTGCGCTTCTACGACCGCCTGACCGAAAGCCGCGAGGCGATCGCCGCGGAGATCGCCCAGGGCCGCGGCTCGGTGATCGTCCCGGCCTTCGACGATCCGCATGTCATCGCCGGCCAGGGCACGGCCGGGCTGGAGCTGGCGCGCCAGGCTGAGGCGCTGGGCGTGCGCCTGGATGTGGTGGCCGTGCCCGTCAGCGGCGGGGGCCTGATCTCGGGTGTCGCCCTGGCGGTGAAGGCGCTCTCGCCCTCAACAGTGATCGTCGGCGCCGAGCCGGAGGGCTTCGACGACGCGGCCCGCTCGCTGGCGGCCGGCGAGCGTGTGGTGCTCAAGCCGGCGACGCGCACCCTGTGCGACGCCCTGGAGAGCCCTGCGCCCGGCGAGATCACCTTCCCGATCATGCAGCGGACCGTGGGCGCCATGGCCGCGGTCAGCGACACCGAGGTGGCCGCCGCCATGCGCTATGCCTTCGCGACCCTGAAGCTGGTGGTCGAGCCCGGCGGCGCGGCGGCCTTGGCCGCCCTGCTGGCCGGCAAGGTCGCGGTCCCAGCCGGCGGGACGGTGTGCGTCGTCCTCTCCGGCGGCAACGTCGACCCGGACCTCTTCGCCCGGGCGATCCGGGGCGAGATCTGAGGGCCCCGGCCTACTGGGGGCCGAAGACGGCGTCGACGAAACTGCCGTAGGTGTCGAGCGCCTTGGGGTCCTCCTTGGCGATCTGCGCCACCTGGCGCGGGATCAGCTTCAGGTGGTCCTGCATGGCGTCCGGGCTCATGCCGCGCGAGGCGGCGAAGGCGCGGAAGATGGCGAACGATTTCTGCTCGTAGGCGGTCAGCGCCTCGGGGCTGGGCGGGGCCTTCAGGCTGGCGGCCGACAGCTCGTAGAACTGGTGGATGTGGGCGTCCTGGATCCAGGACTGGGCGTCATTGCCCTGGATGCTGGTGGTCGACGCGCCGCCCTCGCCGCCTGCGGGATGGCCCTGCGCCAGGGCCACAGGCGCAGCGGCCAGGCTGATCGCCGCAAGCACCGCGGCGCCCGTCCATGGGAACCTCGTCATTCCGACCTCCTTTGCGCGCCGCTTCAGCTGTGGCACGATGTCAACAATTGCTGACTTGATGTTATATATATTTTACATCAGGTCAAACATTCTTTGCATGGGCCTGCGATGTCGTTCCGCGAGAAGTCCGCCTGGATCACCCTGGTCACGGTGCTGGTCTGTTTCGGCGCCTATTACGGCGCCGTGCTGAGCGGAGCGGTCAGCCGGGGCTTCGCCACCGTGCACCTCCTCGCGATCTGCGTGGCGGCGCTGGTGGGGCTGCAGATCGTGCTGCATGCGGTGGCGGCGCGGCTTTCGCCGAGAGAGGCCCAGGCGCCCCGGGACGAGCGCGAGGCGCTGATCCAGGCCCGCTCGCACACGGTGGGCTATTACGTGCTGATGGTGATGGTGCTGCTGCTGGCCCTGCCGGTCCATTTCGGCCACCCGCCCGGCGACCTCCTGAACTTCGCCCTGCTGGACGTGGTGGTCGCCACCCTGGCCGTCTCGGGGGCCCAGATCGTCATGTTCCGGCGCGGCCTCTAGCATGACGCCGCCGATCGCCAACCAGATCCGCCGGCTGCGTTTCGAGCACGGCGAGATGACCCAGAGCGACCTGGCCGAGCGCATCGGCATGACCCGCCAGACCATCGCGGCGATCGAGGCGGGCAAATATTCGCCCTCGCTCGAGGCGGCGTTCCGCATCTCGCGGGTGTTCGAGGTGGGGGTGGAGGACGTCTTCCAGTGGGCCGGATAGCCGGGCCCTACTCCCGGCCGCGCAGCTGCGCCTCCCGCTCGGCGATGTAGCCGCGGGTCATGGGAACGGCCGTGCGGCGGTGCGCCAGCTGCAGCTGGAAGATGGTGATGTCGTCGGTGCGGAAGGCGGCCTCCGACATGGCCAGGTAGAACTCCCACATCCGGCAGAAGCGCTCGTCGAACAGCGCCTTGGCCGCCTCGCGCCGGGCCATGAAGTTGTCGCGCCAGGCCCGCAGCGTCAGGGCGTAGTGCGGGCCCAGGGTCTCCAGGTCGGTGAGCACCAGGCCGGCGCGCTCTACATGCGGGGCGATGTCGGACAGCGAGGGGATGTGGCCGCCGGGGAAGATGTATTTGCGGATCCAGGCGTTGGTCGGCCCCGGCACGTCGGGCGAGCCGATGGTGTGGATCAGGGCCACGCCGTCCGGGGCCAGCCGCCGCCGCACGGTCTGGAAGAAGGCGCCGTAGAACGCCAGGCCCACGTGCTCGAACATGCCCACCGAGACCACGCGGTCGAAGACGCCCTCGACCTTGCGGTAGTCCTGCAGCGCGAAGACCGCCTGCTCGGGGATCCCGGCCTCGGCGGCGCGCGCCTTGGCCCGCGCCAGCTGCTCTTCGGAGAGCGTGACGCCCAGCACCTGTCCGGCCTCGGCCGTGCGAGCGAGGTAGAGCGCCAGGCCGCCCCAGCCGCAGCCGATGTCGAGCACGCTCTGCCCCGGCTCCACCAGGAGCTTGGCCGCGATGTGCCGCTTCTTGGCCAGCTGGGCGGCGGCGAGGTCCTGGTCCGGGCTCTCGAAATAGGCGCAGGAGTACTGCCAGTCGGGGTCGAGGAAGAGGGCGTAGAGCTCATCGCCCAGGTCGTAGTGATGGGCGACATTGCGCTGGGCCCGGATCGGCGTGTTGCGGGCGACGAACCGCCCGGCGGCCACCCGCACCTCGTCCAGCACCTGCACGGCGACGGGATCGGGCGCGCCCTTGGCGTTCTGCAGGCTCAGCAGCAGGAAGTCGTAGATCGTGCCGCGCTCGACGATCAGCCGGCCGTCGGTGAAGAGCTCGCCGGTGGCCAGCTCCGGGTTCATCAGCAACGCCAGCTCCGCGGCCGGATCGGCGAAGCGGATCGCAACCGGCGTCCCGGTCCCGTCGCCGAACGCCAGCCGCTCGCCGCGGGCGGTGACGATCTCCAGCGCCCCGGTCTTCACCAGGCTCTTGAAGGCGGCGTTCAGCAGTGACGGCAAGCGAGCGGTCCCACAGTGCGACCCCGCCTGATTCCGCGAAGATCGCCTGCGGTCAAGATCGCCGGCGCCGCCGCTAGGGTAGTTCGCGCACCCAGATGTTACGGAAGCTGATCGGCGGGCTGGGGTCGCCATGCGCCTGTAATTTGATCGGCGCGGTGGCGTAGGGCCGGTAGCTCGGCTTGCCGATGTAGCGGGTCTCGCCGGCCAGCACCGCGTCGTTCTGGATCAGGACGCCGTTGTGGAAGGCGGTCACCTTCGCCGGCGACGTCACGCTGCCGTCGGCGGCGAACACCGGGGCGGTCCAGACCACGTCGTAGGTCTGCCACTCGCCGGGCTTGCGCATGGCGTTCACCAGCGGGGGGTGCTGCTTGTAGAGCGCCCCCGCCTGGCCGTTGACGTAGGTCTTGTTCTCGTAGGAATCGAGGATCTGCAGCTCATAGCCGCCGTCACCCGGCCCGGTGGAGGCCAGGAAGACGCCGGAGTTGCCGCGCGCCTGGCCCGACCCGGTGACGCCCGGCGGCACGCGCCATTCCAGGTGCAGCTGGAAGTTCCGGAAACTCTTCTTGGTCTCGATGTTGCCGGCGGCCTTGTTGACCGTGACGACGCCGCCCGCGACGGTCCAGCCGGCGGGGGCCTTATCCTTGGTGGCCACCCACTGGTCCAGGGTCTTGCCGTCGAACAGCACCAGGGCGTCGGACGGCGGCTCGGCGTCCGTGCGGCCCGGCGTCACCACCGGCGGGACCGGCGACCACTGCTCGGTGTCCTCGGGCTTGGGCGCGTCCTGGGCCAAGGCGGCGGCTCCGGTGAGGGCGACGGCGGCGACCATCGCCGCACGCCAATGTCGGCGAAGGGCAATCACAGCTCCCACCCCTTGCGATAGGTGCGGGTGAGGTACTGGTTGGCGTCGGGGGCGTTGGTCACGCGCCCCGCCGCGCCGTCCCACTCGATCGGCTGGTCGGCCTTCAGCGCCACGATACCCAGGATCATGGTCTCGTTCAGCGCCGCGCCATACTCGAACGGGCAGGAGATCGCCTCTTCGCCGCGGATGGCGCGGATCCAGTTCTGCTCGTGGCCGGCCAGGCCCCCCTGGATGCGCGGCAGGCTCTGGGGCACGCGGGCGGCGGCCGCATCCAGGCCCTCGCCGATCAGCACAGGCTTCTCGCCATAGGTCTCGTGCATCAGCATGCCCTTGGTCCCGACGAACAGCACCCCGCCCTCCGGGTTCATCTTCAGGTTGGCGGGGAAGCCGGGCGGCGTCGGCGGCTCCAGCCCACCATCGTACCAGGTCATGTGCAGTGGGCCGCCCTTGGCGTGGCCGAACTCGTAGTGGGCGACGCTGGCCAGGGGATAGCCGCTGAGCTCCGCCGGCCGCTTGGTGTCCCAGAGGCTGGTCCCGCCGGGCCAGCGGGTGTGGCGCGTCTCGATCTTGGTGGGCAGGCCCGGCTCCAGCGCCCAGACCGGGAAGTCGATCAGGTGGGCGCCCATGTCGCCGAGCGCCGCCGAGCCGAACGGGGTCCAGCCCCGCCAGTTGAAGTGGGCGTAGTCGGCGTTGTAGCCCCAGTCCACGTCGGCCGGGCCGAGCCAGGTGGCCCAGTCCAGGCTGGCGGGCGCCGGCTGGGCGGCAGGCCGCGGCACGCCTTGCGGCCACACCGGCCGGTTGGTCCAGATGTGGACCGCCTTCACCGGGCCGATGACGCCGGCGCGGATCAACTCGACCACCCGGCGGCCGTCGTCGCCGGAGTGACCCTGGTTGCCCATCTGGGTGACCAGCTTGGGATTGGCCTTGGCCAGGGCCGCCAGGCGGCGGCTCTCCTCGACGGTGTAGGTCAGCGGCTTCTGCACATAGACGTGCAGGCCGCGCTCCATGGCCATGCGCGCGGCCACGGCGTGGTGGTGGTCGGGCGTGGCGATCAGGACCGCGTCGATGTCCTTGCGCGCGTCCAGCATGCGCCGGTAGTCGGTGAAGCGCTCGGCCTTGTCGTAGGCCTCTTTCAGCGCCTGGCGCTCGGGCCGCAGGTTCCCCTGCTTGTCCAGGAGGGCCGCGCGGACATGCTCGTAGTCCACGTCGGCGGTGGCGACGATGCTCTGGCCCGTGAGCTTGGCCATGTTGGCCGAGCCCTGTCCGCCGGCGCCGATGACGGCGACATTGACCTTGTCGCTCGGCGCCAGCCTGCGCGCCGCCGCCAGGGCGGGTGCGGCAAAGCCTGCCGCCGCCAGCCCAGCGCCCGTCGCCAGCAGCCGCCGGCGGCTGATCACGGAACCACTCTCACTTGTCATCTGCCGAACCCGTCAACCTTGCGTGGCGGACATTTGGCAGGCGTTTTTGACAGGTTTGCAAGTCCCGGGCGCAGCGGCGTTCGTCCGCCTAGAGGCGATCCTCCGGCGCCAGCTGGCCGGCGGCTTCGCGCGGGGTGATCAGGCGCGCGAGCTTGGGCTTCAGCCAGTTCTCGAAGTCGTCGACGAAGCGGTAGACCACCGGCACCAGCACCAGCGACAAGAGGGTCGAGGTGATCAGGCCGCCGATCACCGCCACGGCCATGGGCTGGCGGAACTCGGCGCCCTTCTCCAGGGCGAAGGCGGTGGGCAGCATCCCGGCAGCCATGGCCACGGTGGTCATGATGATCGGCCGCGCCCGCTCGCGGCAGGCCTCGATCAGGGCGTCGTGCTGGCTCATGCCGGCGCGCTCCCGCTCGATGGCGAACTCCACCAGCAGGATCGAGTTCTTCGCCGCCAGGCCCATCAGCATCAGGAAGCCGATCAGCGACGGGATCGACAGCGACAGGTGGAACAGGGCCAGGCCCACGAACGCGCCGCCGACCGCGGTCGGCAGGGCGGTCAGGATCACCACGGGTTTGAAGAAGCTGCGGAACAGCAGGACCAGCACGCCGAACATCATGAAGATCGCCGAGGCGAAGGCCACGATGAAGCCGGCGAACATCTCCTGCATGGCCTGCTGGTTGCCCACCGCCGCCTTGTGCACGCCGGGCGGCAGGTGCTGCATGATCGGCAGCTTGTTCACCGCCTGCTGGGCCTCGCCCATCTCCACGCCGTTCAGCTCGGCGCGCACCGTCATCTGCCGCTCGCGGTTCAGGCGGTCGATCTGGGCGGCGCCGGCCTGGAAGTAGATGTCGGCGACACTGTCCAGGGTGGTCGTGCCGCCGGAGGCGGTGGGCACCCGCATGGACTTGATCCGCTGCAGGTCGGCGCGGGCGGTCTCCGGCAGGCGGACGCGGATCGGGATGCGGCGCTCGCCCTCATTGTACTTGGCCACATTGGCGTCGATGTCGCCGACGGTGGCGACGCGCGCGATGGTGGCGATGCTGTCGGACGAGACGCCCAGGCGCGCGGCCTCCTCCGGCTTGGGCCGCACGATGATCTCGGGGCTCTCCGGCGGCCGGGACGGACGCGGGTTGGCAAGCTGCGGCAGGCGGCGCATGCCACGCTCCAGCTCCAGGGCCGCGCGCTGCAAGGTCTGCGGATTGTCACCCGCCAGGATCTGCTGGTAGCCGGCGCCGCCCTGGAAATCGAGGAAGGTGAGGCGCGCGTCGGGGATCGCCCGCAGGCCGGGCCGCAGGCGCGCGCGGATCTGCTCGCCGCTTACGTGGCGGTGCGGGTCGAGCAGGATGGTGGCCGTTCCGCTCCGCAGGTCGCCGCCGCCGCGGCTCATGCCGGGGCCGAAGTTGGAGACGTTCGAGCCGATCTGCACGAAGACGCCGGTCACCTCCGGCTGGCCGCGGAAGAGGCCATTGAGGCGCTCGGCCACGGCCTGCATATCGTCGATGGTGGCGCCGGGCGGGCCCTGGACGTCCACATAGATCAGGTCCGGGTCGCCCGCCGGCTGGAAGCCCTGGGGCAGCAGGAACATCACGCTGGCCGAGGCGATGAACAGCACCAGGCCCGCGATGGCGCAGACGATGCGGTGGCGCAGCGCCCATTCCAGGGCGTTGCGGTAGAAGCCCTCGAACGGCTTCTGCGGCTTGGCGTGGGTCCCGGCCTTCAGCAGATAGGCGGCCATCAGCGGCGTCACCAGGCGCGCGACCGCCAGGGAGAACAGCACCGAGACCGACACGGTCAGGCCGAACTCCTTGAAGAATTGGCCGGGAATGCCGGGCATGAAGCTGACCGGCATGAACACCACGACGATGGCCATGGTGGTGGCCACCACCGCCAGGCCGATGGCGTCGGCGCCCTGCAGCGCGGCCTGGTAGGGGCGCATGCCGCGCTGGACGCGCTTTTCGATGTTCTCGATCTCGACGATGGCGTCGTCGACCAGGATCCCGACCACCAGGGTCAGGGCCAGCAGGGTCACCACGTTCAGCGAGAAGCCCGCCAGCTTCATCACGAAGAAGGTGGGGATCAGCGAGATCGGCATGGCCACCGCGGTGATCGCCGTGGCGCGCCAGTCGCGCAGGAAGAAGAACACCACCAGGGCCGCCAGGAACATGCCCTCGGTCAGCACGTGCTGGGTGGCGCGGAAGCTAGAGCGGGTCTCGTCCACCGAGGAGAAGATCTTGGCGAAGTGGACGCCCGGGTGGTCCTTTTCCAGCTGCTTCACGGAGGCGGCGACCGCATCCTCGGTGACGACGTCGCTGGCCTCCTTGGTCTTGGAGACCTGGAAGCCCACCACGGGCCGGCCGTTCAGCTGGGCGAAGCCGCGCGGCTCGGAGGCGCCGTCGCCCACGTCGGCCACATCGGCCAGCCTCACGAACCGGCCGTTGCCGGTGGGGATGTTCAGATCGCGCAGCTGGGCGATCGACTCCACGTTGGCGTAGACCCGCAGGGTCTGCTCGCGGCCGCCGATGTCGGCGCGGCCGCCGGGGGCGTCGATCTGGAACGCGCGCAGGGCGTTGTTCACCTGGGTCGCGGTGAGCCCGCGCGCGCTCAGGCGGTCAGGATCGATCACGACGTTGATCTCGCGCGCGACGCCGCCGACCCGGCTGACCTGGGCCACGCCCTTGGCGCCCTGCAGCACCCGGCTGACGGTGTCGTCCACGAACCATGACAGCTGCTCGTCGCTCATGGTGTTGGAGCTGACGGCGTAGGTGAGGATCGGGGCGGCGGTGTCGACCTCGACCTGCTGCACCACCGGCTCGTCGATGTCGCGCGGCAGGATGGCCCGCGCCTGGGCGATCTTGGAGCGGACCTCGTCGGTCTTCTTCTGCAGGTTCTCGCCGATCTCGAACTCCATCGAGGTGGTCGAGACGCCCTGTGTCACCACGCTCTGGATGTTCTTGATGCCGGTGACCCCGGCCAGCGCGTCCTCGACCGGGCGCGTGATCTGGGTCTCCATCTCGGCCGGCGCGGCGCCGTTCTCGGTGACCGTGACGGCCACCACCGGGAATTCGATGTTGGGGTACTGCTTAATCGGCAGGCCCATGTACGAGATCATCCCGGCCAGGACGAGGCCGAGGAACAGCACCGCCACGGGGATCGGGTTGCGGATTCCCCAGGCGGAGATCCCGAAGTGGCGCTGAGGCTCGCTCATTTGGCCACCGTCGCGGTCTGCGGCGCCGGCGCAGGACCCTCCACCGGGCGCACCAGGTCACCGTCGAGCAGGAGGGCCGCGGCGTTCTGGACGACGCGCGTGCCGGCCGGCGGGCCCTTGACCAGCTGCACCCAGCCCGAGCCGCGCGGCCCGGCCGTGACGGGCACGCGGCGCACGCGGTTGCCCGCGTCCAGGGTCATGACGCTGGCGCCGTCGGCGTCGTAGCGGATCGCGGTCTCGGGCACCGCCAGGGCCGAGCCGGTGGCGTCGGCGAACACCGCCCGCCCGAAGCCGCCGGCGCGGATGTCAGACCGGACCGGCAGCAGGATGCGCACCTCGCCCAGCTTGGTCTGGGCGTTCACCTGCGGACTGATCAGGCGGACATGCCCCACCGCCGTGGCGCCGTCCGGGAGCTGGACGGTAGCCGCCTGGCCAACGCGAACCCGGGCGAGGTCCTGCTCGCTCATCTGGGCGGAGAGTTCGATCTGGCCGTCGCGGGCCATGCGGAACCAGGGCGTGCCGCTGGCGGCGGCGGAGAGGTCGCCGGGGCGCACGGTCTTTTCCAGGATCAGGCCCGAGACCGGGGCGCTGACCGAGAGCTTGGCCTGTCGGGTCTTGAGGTCCTTCAGGTTCGCGGCCTGGGCGCGCGCCTGGGCCCGTGCGGCGCGGGCGTTCAGCCGGCGCTGGTCGATCTGTTCCTGGGAGAGGACGCCGGCGCCGTCCAGGTCCTTGACCCGGTTGGCCTGGTCCTCGGCCTGCAGGGCGTTGGCCTCGGCCTGGGCGGCGAGGGCCTCGGCCTGGGCCACCTGGGCCTGGATCAGGGTGGGATCCAGCTGCACCAGGGTCTGGCCGGCCTTCACATATTGGCCCACGTCGACCAGGACACGGGCCACGCGATAGCCGTTCACCTCGGGGGCCACGGCGGCCTCTTCGCGCGGGAGCAGGTCGCCCGAGGCGCTGAGCGCGCCGGCGATCGCCTGGGGCGCCACGCGGATCACCCGCACGGTTCGCGCCTGGTCCGCCTCGGTCTGCTTGACCACCGGCTTGTGGCACGCCGAAAGGGCGAGCGCGCCGAGCAGCGGGACGATGAGCTGGGAAGCCTTCATGCGCGGGAATCTCATTTCGCGGCGTAGGTTTCGGCCGGCCAGCCGCCGCCAATGGCCTTGTAGGCCTGGACGGAGCGGCGCAGGGCCTGGACCTCGGCCGAGGTCAGCTGGGTGCGCACGCTGCGCCACGACTGCTCGGCCTGGAGGGTGGTGGTGAGGTCGGTGAGGCCGCGCTCGTAGCCGAGGCGGCTGGCCGTGTAGGCGCGGTGCGCCCGGGCCTCGCCGTCGGCCAGCAGCGCCACGCGCCGGCGGTCGGCCTCGAGGTTGACCAGGGCGCCCTCGGCCTCCTGGAAGGCGGTCTGGACGGACTTCTCGTAGGCGGTGACGGCCTGTTCGGTGCGGGCGTCCTGGGCCTTCCATTCGGCCAGCAGGCGGGGGATCGAAAGCACCGGCTGGGTCAGGGTGCCGCCCAGGGTCCAGCTCTGGCTGGTCGAGGAATAGCCGGTCTGCTTGACCTTCTGCCAGCCGAGGCCCGGCGTGAAATTGTAGGACGGGAAGATCGCCAGGGCGTCGAGGATCTTCTGGTTCTTCTGCGAGCGCAGCGCCTCCTGCGCCTGGCGAACATCGGGGCGGCGCTGCAGGAGTTCGCTGGGCAGGGAGACGGGCACAGCCGGCGGCGGGTCCACATGCGCCGGCGCATCGATATTGGCGGTGGGTTCCACGACCCGTCCGGCCAGAATCAGGATGGCGCGCTTCTCCACCTGCAGCTGGGCGGTCAGGCCCTCGACCTGAGCCTTGGCCTGGGCAAGATCGCCGGCCACCCGGTCGGCGTCGGACGTCGCCGCGATGCCGATCTGGGCGCGCTTGGTGGCGACGTCGTAGAGATCCTGTTCGATCCGCGCCGTCTCCTGCGCATCGGCCAGCTGGATCGCCAGGCCCTTGGCCTGGAACCAGGCGTCGGCTGTCTGGGCGGCGATGCCGGCGCGGGCCGCCTCATAGGCGTAGCGCACCTCCGCGACCTCGGCATTGGCCGCGGCGCCGGCGAAGAAACCGCGCCCGAACGGGTCGACTTCCCAGCTGACGTTGAAGTTCGCCGACTGGTCCACGGACGCGCCGCTGTTGGAGAAGCCGGGAACGATCACCCGCGCGCCGCCGATCTGGTCGGAGTGGGTCCTGCGGCTGAGGTAGGTGGCGTCCCCCTGCGGCAGGTACTTAAGGACGGCCTCGACCCTCTGGGCCTTCGCCTCGGCGAGGCGCGCGCGGGCGGTGCGGATGTCGGGGTTGCGCGCCAGCGCCTGCTCGACGAGCCCGTTGAGCTCGGCGTCGCCATATACGGTCCACCAGGTGTCGAGCTTGAGGGCGCCCGGCGGCGGCGCGGGGGCGGCGCCAACCGGGGTCTCGTACGCGCCGGGCAGGCGCACGTCGGCCTTGCGCGCGGTCGCGCAGGCCGTCAGCGACAGGGCGGCGAGCGTCGCAAGGGCGATGGGAGCGGAACGCATGCGGTTTGGTCTGGCCAGGCGGTTTGGATCGCGGTTTGGATCGGCTCGGGTCCGGTCGTCGGACGACCGGTTGTTGGACTCATGTCACCGCGGGCGCAATGGGCGTCCGGATGTTGCGCAAGCCTGTGCGTTCCTCGGCCGCAGCCTCTCCCGGGCCGCTGGCGAGCGGGGATTTGCCCGAAACTCCGTATCCCGTAAAGTGTTTTCTTTGTAATGTAGTCCGGCACATGGACAGGGATTCCACACAGGGGAGCGACCCGCGCCGCAGCCTGGAGCTGCTCTGGGGCCGCAATGAGCCCGGCCGCCGCGGCCCGAAGCAACGCCTGTCCACCGATGAGGTGGTGCAGGCGGCGATCGCGCTCGCCGACGCCGAGGGCGTGCCGGCGCTCTCCATGCGCAAGGTGGCGGTGGCGGTGGGGGTCTCGCCGATGTCGCTCTACACCTATGTGCCGTCCAAGGCCGAGCTGGTGGACCTGATGTTCGACCGCGTGCTGGGCGAGGCGGCCGACCCCGATCCGGGCTGCCGCGACTGGCGCGCCAAGCTGGCCTTCATCGCGCGCGAGCGCTGGAAGCTCAGCGAGCGCCACCCGTGGCTGCTGGACCTGACGCCGCACCGTCCGCCGCTCGGCCCCAATGTGCTGCGCAAGGCCGAGGTGGTGCTGATGGCGCTGAACGGCATGGGCCTGGACTATTCCGACATGGCCCTGGCCGCCGAGGCGCTGCAGAACTACGTCACCGGCGCCCTGCACGCCGCCCGCGAGGCCCGCGAAACCGAGCGCCAGAGCGGCCTCACCGACGAGCAGTGGTTCCAGCTGGTCGGCCCGCTGCTGGAGCAGCACATGGACCCGGCGGCCTATCCGGCCATCACCCGGATGAGCGAAGCGCGGCTGGCCAAGCCCCGCTCCTCGGAGGAGCGAACCGCCCGCTTCGAGTTCGGGCTGGAGCGGGTGCTGGACGGGCTGGACGCCTTCATGCGCAGCCGGCAGGGCGAGGCCGAGGCGGCGACGCGCCTCTCGTCGCAACCCGGCTAGCCGCCGCATGCGCCACCTTCTAGGGTCGCGCAACTTTCGACCCCCAATCTGAGTGAGTGGATGAAAAAGCTTCTCCTGGGCGCTGCTGCGGCGCTGGCGTTGTGCGGCGTGGCGATCGCGGCCGAGCCGGCGATCGACGCGGCCCGCATCATGGCCGACATCAAGGTGCTGGCCTCCGACGCCTTCGAGGGGCGCGGGCCGGCGACCCCCGCCGAGACCAAGACCATCGCCTATCTGGAGAAGCAGATGCAGGCGGCCGGCCTGCAGCCGGCGGGCGACCCGAAGAAGGGCGGCGGCCGCGCCTGGACCCAGGACGTGCCCCTGGCGCGCTTCCGCACCGTGGGACCGGTCAAGGTCAGCGTCGACGAGAAGGGCCAGGTGAAGACCTGGAGCCAGGGCGATCAGGTGGCGATCCGCGCCGCCCAGACCGGCCAGGGGCGGCTGACGGTCAAGAACGCGCCGATCGTCTTCGTCGGCTACGGCGTCAAGGCGCCCGAGCGCCATTGGGACGACTTCAAGGGTGTGGACCTGAAGGGCAAGGTGGCCCTGGTCCTGGTCAACGACCCTGACTTCGAAACGGGTGAGGGAGACTTCGGCGGCAAGGCCATGACCTATTACGGCCGCTGGACCTACAAGTACGAGGAGGCCGCGCGGCAGGGCGCCATCGGCTTCTTGGTGATCCACGAGACCGCGCCGGCCTCCTACGGCTGGAACACCGTCAAGAACTCCAACACCAACGAGATCTTCGACATCATCCGCAAGAACCCGCTTTCAGCGCATGCGCCGCTGGAGGCCTGGATCCAGCGCGACGCCACCGTGGAGCTCATGAAGGCCGCCGGGCTCGACTTCGAGGCGCTGAAGAAAGAGGCCCAGACCCGCGACTTCCATCCGGTGGAGCTGAAGGGCGTGACCCTCTCCACCGACTACAAGATCGACGCCCAGAAGGTGGTCAGCCACAACGTGGTCGGCGCCATCCCCGGAACGAAACACCCGAACGAGCGCGTCTTCTACACCGCCCACTGGGACCACCTGGGCGTGGGCCAGCCGGACGCCAAGGGCGACCGGATCTACAACGGCGCGCTCGACAACGCCTCGGGCACGGCGATGCTGCTGGAGCTGGCGCGCGCCTTCCACGCCGCGCCACGGCCCGAGCGGACCGTGGTCTTCATGTCGGTCACCGCCGAGGAGAAGGGCCTCCTGGGCTCGGAATACTATGCGTCAGCGCCGCTCTATCCCCTGGCGACCACCGTCGGCGTCATCAACATGGACGGCGTCGGGCCCAACGGCCTGGCGCACGACTTCACCACCTCCGGCAATGCGCCGCTGACCCTGCAGGACGAGCTGATCGCCGTGGGCAAGACCCACGACCGCTACTACAGCCCCGACCCGCGGCCGGAGGCGGGCAGCTTCTTCCGCTCGGACCACTTCAGCTTCGCCAAGCGCGGCGTGCCGGCCATCAGCTTCGGCGGCGGCCGCGACCTGTTCGAGGGCGGCAAGGAAGCCGGCGACGCCAAGGCCCGCGCCTACACCGCCGACAAGTACCACCAGCCCGCCGACGAGTTCGACCCCAACTGGGACCCCAAGGGCTTCGTCGCCGATGGGACCCTGCTGTTCGAACTGGGCGAGAGGCTCGCCAACAGCCGCATCTGGCCCGAGTGGAAGGCCGGCTCGGAATTCAAGGCCGAGCGCGACAAGACCAAGGCGGCGCGGAAGTAGGGGGCGCCACGGGCCGATAGAACATCTTGAGAACATCCGTCGGCTTGGCTAGGGTCGGCCCGACACAACCAGGGAGAGCAGCATGCCCCAAGCCGGCAAGATCCGCTGCGGCATCGGCGGGTGGACGTTCGAGCCGTGGCGGGGGGTGTTCTATCCGCAGGGCCTGAAGCAGGCGGCGGAGCTGGAGTACGCCAGCCGCCATCTGACCGCGATCGAGATCAACGGCACCTACTATTCCAGCTTCAAGCCGGACAGCTGGGCCAAGTGGCGCGCCGCCACGCCGGAGGGGTTCAGGTTCGCGGTCAAGGCCTCGCGGTTCTGCGTCAACCGCAAGAAGCTGACCGACGCCAAGCCCAGCCTGGACGTCTTCTTCGGCCAGGGGCTGACCGAGCTGGGCGACCGGCTGGGGCCGATCCTGTGGCAGTTCATGGCCACCAAGAAGTTCGACTACGACGACTTCGCGGGCTTCTTCGACCTGCTGCCGGCGACGCTGGACGGCCTGCCGCTGAAGCACGTGATCGAGGTGCGCAACGCCACCTTCGCCGACCCGAAGTTCGTGGGCCTGTGCCGCGAGCGCGGGATCACCATCTGCGCCTCCGAGAACGAGAACTATCCGCTGATCCCCGACATCACCGGCGACCTCGTCTACCTGCGGCTGATCTCGGCCTCCGATGAGATCCCCACCGGCTATGCCGCCAAGGACCTCGACCTCTGGGCCGGACGCTTCCAGGCCTATGCCGAGGGCCGCGTGCCTGGCGACTTCACCCCGATCGACCGCACCGGGCCGCCCGAGACGCCGCGCGACGTCTACGCCTTCGTGATCCACGAGGGGAAGGTCCGCGCCCCCGCCGCGGCCATGGAGTTCATCAAGCGCGTCGACCCGGCGTTCGTCCCGAGCTGAGCCGCGCCCCCGCGGCCCTCAGTTCGGCAGGATCGACGGCCGTTCCGTCGGCGGCGGGAACACCGGATCGTCCAGCTCGCCCTCGGGCTCGTGGGTCTCCGGCTGGAAGGGCGCGCTGATGTCGCAGCGGACGCCCGCGCGCTCGAAGGCGATGCGCACGTCCCCGCCCAGCTCGCCCGCCAGGCCCCGCTCCAGCAGCCGCGAGCCGAAGCCGCGGGTCTTGGGCGGCGTCACCGGGGGGCCGCCAGTCTCCTGCCAGTCCAGGATCAGGCGCACGGGCGTGGCCTCCGGATCCAGGCGCCAGCGCACCGTGACCCGGCCGGTCTCGTTGGAGAGCGCGCCATACTTCACCGCGTTGGTGGCCAGTTCGTGCCCGCCCATGGCCAGGGCCAGGGCCATCTTCGGCGAGACCCGCAGGTCCGGGCCGATCAGCTCCACCCGCTCGCCGCTCGCGTGCGGCGCCAGGGTGCGGGTCAGCACCACCTTCAGGGACGCCCCCGCCCAATGCTCGCGGGTCAGGATGTCGTGGGTCCAGGCCAGGGCCATCAGCCGGTCCTCGAAGTCGGCCAGCGGCCCCGCCCCGTGCGCCCGCCCGAGGCTCTGGCGCGCCACCGACTGCACGGTGGCCAGCATGTTCTTCACCCGGTGGTTCAGCTCGTGGATCAGCAGTTGCTGGCGGCGCTCGGCGCGGGTGCGTTCGGCCACTTCGCGCTGCAGCTTGGCCTCGCTCAGCTTCTGCGGGGTGATGTCCAGGGTCACCCCCGCCACCCGGGCCGGCCCGCCGTCGGGCCGGCGCTCCACCACCGCCGCGCTCGACCGCAGCCAGCGGTGCTGGCCGTCCGCGGCCGCCACCCGGTATTCGAAGACCGCCTCGCCACGGGTGCGCAGGGTGCTGAGCGCCGCGGCCACGGCCGGCATGTCCTCCTCGACGACGAAGGTGCGCCAGTCGCCGATGTCCTCCTCCTCCGGCGGCTCGCCCCCGAGGCCGATCAGGGCGCGGGCCGCCGCCAGGTCCAGCCAGCGCAGGGTGCGGCCGGTGCGCCACTCCCAGGTCGCCGCCCGCGCCGCCTGGTGCGCCAGGCGCAGGCTCTCGGTAGCGGCGCGCAGCCGCTGCTCGTTCTTGCGCAGGGTGCGCTCGCTGCGTTCGCGGGCGGTGACGTCGCGCAGGAAGAAGGCCATGCCGCCGGCCACCGGCACGCCCCGCACCTCGACCCATTCGTCGTCGCCGTCGGGCCGCGCCACCACGAACTCCACCGGCCCGGCGTCGCGCACCGCCGCGCGGAACCGCAGCTCCAGCGCCTCGTCGCCGAGGAAGACCAGCAGGCCGGCGAGCTCTGCGCCCGCGGCGCGGGCCAGCTGCGCCTGAAGGAAGGCTGCGGCGGCGGCGTTGCAATAGGTGATGCGGCCGGCGGCGTCGCACGCCACCAGTCCGTCGGCGCTCGCTTCATCAAGCAAGGCCTTGCCCAGCGCGGCCGCCAGGCCTGCGGGTCCTGCCCGCCGCAAGTCTCTGGCCGCCATCCGTACTCCTGGTGCGGCCCCCCTTCCGAATCTAAGCATGCCACAGCTCGGCCGTGGTTGGGCCGGCAATTGGTCGCAGGCTGAAGACGCGAATCCCTAGACGGGCGCCGTGGGCGCGGCCGGCGGCGGCGGCGAGGGCGCGGCAGCTCGCGGGAAGCGCATCTCGTTCAGCGACATCGGCAGGCGCGGCAGGGCGAGGGCCCGGCCGCCCACCGGCGCGGGCACGGGCGAGCAGATCGCGGGCCCGGTCAGGAACGGGATGTGCATACGCACCGCGCCTTCCACCTCGGCCGGGCGGCGCACATTGGTGAGGCCCGGCCAGATGCGCCGCTGCTTGAAGTGCACCAGCTGGGCGGCGAAGCGGCGCATGGCGGCCAGGCGCACCAGGGGCTCGCCGTCGGGCAGCATCAGGGTGACGCTGTTCACCGACTCCGCCGGCAGCTTCTCGATCTCGAAGCCCGGGTCGGAGATCGTGAGGTCCACCACCGAGACGTGCGGCTCCAGCAGCGCACGGGCCTGCTTGAGCCCCGTGAAGGCCGGATCGCGCGGCACGTCATAGATCACCGCGGCCAGTTCGGCCCGCCGGGCGGCCGGCAGCTTGGCGAGTAGCTCCACATAGGCGCCGCGCAGCGAGGGCCGCTGCAGGCTGGTGAAGCTGATCGGCACATAGATCAGGGCGCCCTTCGCCGGCCGCGCCGCGAGGGTCTCGACGGCGACGTCGATGCAGGCGGTGTCGAAGGCCACATGGTCGCGGGGCGCATGCTCGGCGCCGTCGGTGACGCTGACGTGGCCGCGGGCGTTGTGCGGAATGCACATCACCACGTCGCCGAAGAACACCTCGCGCGGGCTGAAATAGACGCCCTGATAGCCCTCCCACGCCGGCGGCGCGGCGGGCGGGGGCCCCTGGGTCAGTTCCCGGCGCAGGGCCGCGGGCGTGGCCGTCCAGCCGCTCTCCTCTGCCGGCGGCGCGGGCGCGGCCACGGGACCGTCCCCGGACGAGCTGGGGCGGATGCGGGTCAGGTGTCCGCCGGCGGGCAGCTGGTCGGGATCGACCAGGGCGGCGGCGAGGCGTCGGCTGTCCAGGGCCGCGAAGGCGGTGACCGCGGGGTGCGGGCCCTCGAAGACCAGCAGGGCCACCTCGCCCTCCTCGCCGGAGCCGAACAGGTGGCGCTGCAGTTCGTCGGACAGGCGCTGCAGCTCGGCGACGTCCAGGTCGTCGGAACGGGGATCGGTGAGCAGGAAGCTGACGTCGGAGAGCGGCGCGAACCGGCGGGGCCAGGCCCAGCGGGTCTCCAGGTAGGCGCCGGCGAACTTGTGGACCAGCTGCTCCAGGGCCGCCGCGGGCATGTGCCCCTGGTACGCGGACAGGTCCACTCGCAGGCAGGCCAGCGCAGTCACGGTTTCAGCCCCCTCGGCTCGCACGATTTGAGGCGCCAGCTAACGACCGGGAAAGCTTCGAGAAACTTAACACGCCACGCGCTCATACGGCCAAGCTTGCCCGCGCAAGGCGAGTGGTTGACCGACCCTGCGTCACCACGCCGCAATGGCCAAAAGCCAGGAGAGGAACCGCGCGATGGCCGAATTCACCAAGGACGACCTGATGTTCCGGCCGGGACTCATGAAGGGGCAGCGGATCCTGATCACCGGCGGTGGCACGGGCCTGGGCAAGGTCATGGCCGAGGCCTGCCTGATGCTGGGCGCCGACGTGGTGATCTGGGGCCGGCGCGGCGGGGTGGTGGAGGCCACGGCCGAGGAGCTGATGGCGGCGCACCCCGACGGCGGCCGCTGCACCGGCATGGCCTGCGACATCCGCGTGCCCGAGGCGATCCACGACGCCATGGACCAGGTCTGGGCCGGCGGGACCCTGACCGGGCTGGTCAACAATGCGGCGGGCAACTTCATCAGCCGCACCGAGGACCTGTCGCCCCGCGCCTTCGACGCGATCGCCAACATCGTCTTCCGCGGCTCGTTCTTCGTGACCCTGGACGCGGGCAAGCGCTGGCTGGCGGAAGGCCGGCACGCCTCGGTGGTCTCGATCCTGACCACCTGGGTCTGGCACGGCGGGCCGTTCACGGTGCCGTCCGCCATGTCCAAGGCGGGCCTGAACGTCATGACCCAGTCGCTGGCGGTGGAATGGGGTGGGCGCGGCGTGCGCTTCAACGCCATCGCGCCGGGGCCCTTCCCCACCGAGGGGGCCTGGGCGCGCCTGAATCCCGGCGGCGGCGTGGGCGCAGACGGCGAGAAGCCCGACCCCACCATCCCGCTCGGCCGCAACGGCGAGATGCGTGAACTGGCCAACCTGGCCGTCTATCTGCTGGACCCGGGCTCGGCCTATGTGAACGGCCAGACCATCGCCATCGACGGCGGCTCGCACCTGCAAGGGGGCGGCGGCTTTTCCCGGCTGGCCAGCTGGGGCGACGCCGAATGGGAGGCGGCCCGCAACGCCATCAAGTCGACCAACGAGAAGGACCGCGCCCAGCGCACAGTGTGAGGCCTAAGGCCGCGCGCAAAAGAAAAGGCGCCCCGTGGGAGACGGGGCGCCTTGTGATCTTCGCGATGGGAGCCGTCCGTTAGGACTGGCCGCCCGGGAACCGCATCGGCACCTTCACATCGCCGGACTTGTCGCCCATCGGCATCGCCTGGGCGACGCACAGGGCCGCCTTGTCGAAGCCTTTGCCAGGCGCGCTGTCGGACACGACGGTGCAGCTGGTCAGCTTGCCGCCGCCCGCCGTGCACTGAAGCATGACAGTCGCAGCATCCTTGGTGTTGGCGTTCTTGGTCAGGCAGCTGGCCATCGCATCTTGGAACGAGGCCGCGCTCGACGCGCCGACGAGAGCAAATACCGGGACCAGGTTAATGAACCCTGATCCCAACGCAAAAAGTGGACAGTTAGGAACCGTTAGGAACCTTCGTTCATCATGTGCACGCTCTCCGGGGTCCGCCCCCAGGGGAAAGGAACACTTGGGGGTTGCGTGATGAAACGTCTCAGGCTGGATGACCTGCCTCTTATGATCAAGGTGGGCTTCGCGCCCGCCCTGGCTCTTGTAATGCTGGCGCTGCTGGCGACCGGCGCGGTGGTGCTGCAACAGGCCCAGCTGCGCGAACTGGACAGCGTGGTCCAGACCGACATGCCCAACAGCCTGCGCATGCAGAAGATCTCCGAGCGCATCGCCACGGTGCACGGCCAGCTCTACCTGCTGCTGACGCACCAGGCCGCGAAGATCGACGAGGGCAAGATCGAGGGCCAGGGCAAGCAGCTGCTGACCGACATCGACGCCATCACCAAGGACGTGGCCGTGGCGCGCGCCGCCGCCACCCCCGCCCAGCGGCCCGGCTATGACAAGCTGACCAAGCAGCTCAAGGACACCCGCGACGCCCTGGACGTGATCGTCGCCATGATGGGCGCCGACTTCAGCGCCGCCGCCGGTTTCGCCGCGCCGTTCGAAGACCAGTACGTCAAGATGAGCGAGCAGCTGCAGACCATCGTGACCGCCACCCAGGCCGAGACCGACAAGGAGGCCCAGGCGGCCGCCGGGCGCTCGAAGCTGGGGCAGACGGTGACCATCGGCGCCTCCATCGCCACCCTGCTGATCGTGGGGATCATCGCCTTCGTGCTGGTGACCAGCATGCGCCGCGCCGTGCAGCGCATCTCCGGCGCCACCGAGCGCCTCTCGCGCGGGGACAACACCGTCGACCTGGACAAGCTGGCCCGCAAGGACGAGCTGGGCGCCATCGTCAACGCGCTGACCGTCTTCCGCGAGAACCAGCTGCACCTGGAACGGCTGCGCAAGGAGCAGGAGGACGAACGCGCCTCCGCCGAGGCCACCCGCCGCGACGCGGCCGCCACCGCCGAGGAGCAGGCCCAGGAACAGAACCGCGTGGTCGGCTCCCTGGCCGACGCCCTGGAGCACCTGGCTGCCGGCGACCTGACGGTGCGCATCGACCAGGCCTTCCCCGGCGCCTACGAGAAGCTGCGCGGCGACTTCAACGACGCCGTCGCCAAGCTGGAGAAGGCCCTGTCGGCCATCGCCACCTCGACCTCCGCCATCCGCTCCGGCGGCAGCGAGATCGCCCAGGGCGCCGACAACCTGTCGCAGCGCACCGAGCGCCAGGCCGCCACTCTGGAGGAGACCGCCGCGGCGCTCGACCAGATCACCGCCACCGTCCAGCGCTCCGCCGAGGGCGCCACCCAGAGCCGCGAAGCCGTGGCCGCCGCCAAGTCGGAAGCCGAGCGTTCCGGCGACGTGGTGAGCAAGGCCGTCGCGGCCATGACCGAGATCGAGCGGTCCGCCCGCGAGATCAGCCAGATCATCGGCGTGGTGGACGAGATCGCCTTCCAGACCAACCTCCTGGCCCTCAACGCCGGCGTGGAAGCTGCCCGGGCCGGCGACGCCGGCAAGGGCTTCGCGGTGGTCGCCTCGGAAGTGCGGGCCCTGGCCCAGCGCTCCGCCGAGAGCGCCAAGCAGATCAAGGGCCTGATCTCCACCTCCAGCTCGCAGGTGGCCGAGGGCGTGTCCCTGGTCGGCGAGACCGGCCAGGCGCTGCACCGCATCGTCGCCCACGTGGAGGAGGTGTCCAAGCTGGTGAGCGAGATCGCCGCCTCCGCCAAGGAGGAGGCCACCGGCATCGCCGAGGTGAACACCGCGGTGAACCAGATGGACCAGGTCACCCAGCAGAACGCGGCCATGGTGGAAGAGACCACCGCGGCCAGCCGCATGCTGGCCGACCAGACCGAGGAGCTGTTCGGCCTCGTCTCGCGCTTCAAGGTGGAAGGCTCGACCGCCACCGAGGCCCAGACGCGTCAGACCCGCACCCGCGCCCGCCCAGCCCACCGCTCGGTCGGCAACGCCGCCCTGGCGGACGAGGACTGGACCGAGTTCTAAGCGGCTTCAGCGCCCCCTCCACCGCTTCGCGGTCCCCCTCCCCCGTTGTCACGGGGGAGGAACTACGGCCCAGTTCCTCCCCCGCGTGCGGGGGAGGTGGCGGCGAAGCCGACGGAGGGGGTGCTGCCACTTCCCCGATCTTCGCCGCAATCATTGGCGCGGGCCGCCGGCGCGCTGTAACATGACGCCTGTCACGTTTTACGCGTCAGGAGTCGCATGTCGCAGGTCGCCTATCTTCCCGTGGGCAAGCGGGAGCAGACCAAGGTCCAGAACCGCCAGTCGATCCTGGACGCGGCGCGCGAGGTCTTTGGCGAGCTGGGCTACGAGGCCGCCACCGTCCGCGACATCATCCGCCGGACCGGCCTCGCCGCAGGCACCTTCTACAACTACTACCGCTCCAAGGAGGAGGTGTTCGCCGCCCTCGCCGACGACGGCGCGCGGCGCTTCGCCCCGATCCTGAAGGGCCTGCGCGGCAAGGGCGAGCCGCTGGACGTCTTCGTCCGCGCCGCCATCAAGGCCTATTTCGAGTTCATGGCCGACGAGCACGAGAGCTGGATGGCCCGCCGCCCGGCCGGCGAGCAGCACCCCCACGTGCAGGGCGAGACGCCCGAGATGGCCGCGGTGTTCGCCGAGGTGAAGGACGCCATCGAAAGCGCCATCGCCGAGGGCCGCGGCCCGGCCTCCGACCCCGAATACATGACCGCCGCCTGCATCGGCATCGCCCGCGAGGTGGGCGACAAGATGCTGATGCGCCGGCCCATCGACGTGCCGGCCGCCACCGCCTTCGCCTCGGCCATGATCCTCGACGGGCTGCGGGGCCTGTCGGAAGACTGCGCCTGATGGCGTCGGCCGCCGCGCAGCGCCTCGCCGCCCGCGCCCTGCTCTCGCTCCCGGCCCCGCTGCTGCGGCTGATGGCCGGCGGGGGCGTGGTCTACAAGGGCGGGCGCACCCTGGACCCACGCCTGCAGTTCCTGGCCGCCCAGGGCCGCGGCCAGCCGCCCATCGAGACCCTGTCGCCGGAGGAGGTGCGCCGCGGCGAGACCCAGGCGCTGGGCGCCGTCAGCGGCGACCTGGAGCCCGGCGTCCGCTGGGAGGCCACGAGCGCGCCCGGCGCGGCCGGCGAGATCCCCGCACGGCTCTATCGCCCCGAGGACCAGGATCCGGCTGCGCCGCTGATGGTCTGGGCCCACATGGGCGGCGGGGTGATCGGCACGCTCGAGACCAACCACGCCTTCTGCAGCGTGCTGGCCCGGATCACCCGCGCGCCGGTGCTGTCGGTCGACTACCGCCTGGCGCCCGAGCACCGCTTCCCCGCGGGGCTGGAGGACACGTTGGCGGCTTTCCGCTGGGGGCGCGACCACGCCGCGCAGTTCGGGGCCCGCGACGCAGCCATCGGCGGCGACTCCATGGGCGCAAGCTTCGCCGCCATCCTGTGCCAGGAGCTGAAGAAGGCCGGCGAGCCGCAGCCCGTGGCCCAGCTGCTGATCTACCCCTGCACGGACGTGGCGTCCGAAAGCCCCTCCATGACCACCTATGCCGACGCCTTCCCCCTGAACCGGCCGATGATGGACTGGTTCATGGGCCACTACCTGACCCCCGACGCCGACCCGGCCGATCCGCGCCTGTCGCCGCTGAAGGTCGCGGACCTTTCAGGCCTGGCCCCCGCGGTGGTGGCCACGGCCGGGTTCGATCCGCTGGTGGACCAGGGCGAGGCCTATGCAAAGGCGCTCACCGCCGCTGGCGTGACCACGCGTTACCGCTGCTACGACAGCCTCTGTCACGCCTTCACCGCCTTCACGGGCGCGGTCCCGGTCGCCGATGCGGCCTGCCGCGAGATCGCGAGCCTGGTGCGGGGCCTCTACGACGGAGCCTGACCGATGCGCGCCCTGGTGGTCGAGGAGCTGAAGCCGGACTACGCGGGCGTCCACATCCGCGAGCAGCCGACCCCGCAGCCGGGGCCCGGCGAGGTGCGGGTGCGGGTGCGGGCTGCGGCGGTGAACTTCCCCGACCTGATGCAGACCCGCGGCGAGCACCAGCACAAGCCGACGCTGCCGTTCGTGGGCGGCATGGAGCTGGCCGGCGAGGTGGACGCCCTGGGCGAGGGCGTCACCGGCTTCGAGGCAGGCGAGGCGGTGGTCGCCGGCGGCCGCGGCGGCTTTGCGGAATACGTCCTGGTCCCGGCCGCCAGCCTGCGCCGCAAGCCGGCCCAGCTGAGCTACGGCCAGGCGGCCGGCTATCCGGTGGCCTACCTCACCGCCTATGTCGCCCTGACCTGCTGCGCGCAGGCGCAGGCCGGCGAATGGGTGCTGGTGCACGGGGCGGCGGGCGGCGTGGGCCTGGCCGCGGTGGACTACGCCCGGCATCTGGGCTGCCGGGTCATCGCCGCCTCCGCCTCCGACGCCAAGCTGGCGACCATCGCGGCCGAGTACCCGGTGGACGCCACCGTCAACGTCACCGGCGGCTTCCGCGAGCGCGTGAAGGAACTGACCGGCGGTCGCGGCGCCGACGTGATCTACGACCCCGTGGGCGGCGACGTCTTCGACGAGTCGATCCGCTGCATCGCCTTCGGGGGCCGCATCCTCTCCATCGGCTTCACCTCGGGCCGCCTGCCGGTGCTGCCGGTCAACATCGCGCTCATCAAGGGCTTCTCGGTGATGGGCGTCCGCGCCGGCGAGTACGGCCGCCAGTTCCCCGAGAAGGGCCGCGAGAACCAGGCGGCGATCTGGCGGCTGGCCGAGGCCGGCCTGGTGAAGCCGCGGGTGGACCGCGAATACCCCTTGAGCGAGTGGCGCCAGGCCTTCGAAACCCTGGCCACCCGCCAGGTGGTCGGCAAGACGATCATCCGGCCCGACCTGTAGCCAGGCGCCCGAGGGATGACGAACCGGGGCGTGAGCCTGCTAGGATCGCCCCGAAGGAGCGCCCCATGACCATCGGCAGCCACGACGACCTCGACCGCCTCAAGGCCATCGGCCGTATCGTCGCCAATGTCCTGAAGGCCATGGGCGAGGCTCTGGAGCCGGGGATCACCACGAAGGAGCTGGACGACCTGGGCCGGCGGCTGCTGGAGACCGAGGGGGCGCGCTCGGCGCCGGAGCTGACCTACGGCTTTCCCGGCGCGACCTGCATCTCGGTGGGCCCGGACGTCGCGCACGGCATCCCAGGCCCGCGGCGCATCGAGGCCGGCGACCTGGTCAATATCGACGTCTCGGCTGAGAAGGAGGGCGTCTTCGCCGACACCGGCGCCAGCTTCGCCGTGCCGCCCGTGAGCGCCACGGTCGAGCGGCTGTGCCGCGACGGCCGCCGCGCGCTCTGGTCGGGCATCCGCGCGGTGCGAGCGGGCGGAGAGCTCAATGCGCCCGGCCGGCAGATCGAGGCCTTCGCGAAGAAGAACGGCTACAGCCTGGTCAAGAACCTCGCCAGCCACGGGGTCGGCGGGGCCCTGCACGAGGAGCCCAAGGAGATCGCCACCTGGGCCGACCGGGCCGAGCGCCGCCGCATCCATGAGGGCCTGGTCTTCACCCTGGAGCCGTTCCTCTCCCTCGGCGCCGACTGGGTCGACGAGACCGGCGATGGCTGGACCCTGCGGCCCCCGGAGGGCCAGCCGACCGTGCAGTACGAGCACACCCTGGTCGCGACGCGGAGCGGGCCGCTGGTGGTGACGCTGGCGGGCTAGCAGCATCCCTCCTCTTCAGGGGAGGGACAGATCGCGCAGCGATCAGGGTGGGGGGACCATGGCCGGGCTCGGAGCCTGATCCAGCAACCCCCACCCCGCTCGGCTGCGCCGAGTCGCCCCTCCCCTGAAGAGGAGGGATGGCGGTGGTGGTTGACACACCCTCCCCCTTCCACTATCCACCGCCGCTCGAATTTTCGACCGGAGCCACCTCGTGAAGCGGACATTTCAGCCGTCCCGACTCGTGCGTAAGCGCCGTCACGGCTTCCGCCTGCGCATGTCCACCAAGAATGGACAAAAGGTGCTGGCTCGCCGTCGCGCGAAGGGCCGTCGCCGTCGCGCGAAGGGCCGCAAGCGCCTGAGCGCTTAGGCCTACGAACGACTAAGGTGTCCGGGTGACGGACGCCGGGATCATCATCGAACGCATGACGAAGCGCAGCGAGTTCCTCGCCTGCGCCAAAGCTCCCTCGTGCGCGAAGGGGGCCGTCGTCGTCCAGGCGCGCCCGCGGGGCGACGCGCGCGAAGCCGTGCGGGTCGGTTTCACGGCCACCAAGCGCATCGGCGGGGCGGTGGAGCGCAACCGCGCCAAGCGGCGGATGCGCGAGGCCGCGCGCCTCGTGCTGCCCGGATTGGCGCGCCCCGGCATGGACTATGTGTTCATCGCCCGCGGCGGTGTGACCACCCGGGCCTGGCCGCGTTTGCTTGACGATGTGAAAAGCGCGCTGATAAGGCTCGCCGCCGAACGCACGGCCCCCCAGATATAGCGGGCCCGCTCCCTTCCTCCCTGTGGAATTCCAGCGTCCCCGCACATGAGAGACGACAACACCCGCAACACGATCATCTTCTTCGTGTGCGCGGCCATCCTGCTGGTGGTCTACCAGTTCTTCGTCGTCGACCCGCAGGCGAAGAAACAACAGGCCGAGCTGGCCCGACAGCGGCAGGCCCAGACGACCCTCGCCGTGCGCCAGGCCGCGCCGCAGCTGCCGGTGGCGGTCACCCGCGACGCCGCGGTCACCGCCTCGCCGCGGATCGTCGTCGACACCCCGGCCCTGAAGGGGTCGCTGCGCCTCAACGGCGCGCGGATCGACGACCTGTTCCTGAAGGACTACCGCGAGACCCTGGACAAGAACTCCCCGCCGGTGGAGCTGTTGCGGCCCGAGGGCGTGAAGAACGCCTGGTTCGCCGAGACCGGCTGGGTCGGCGCCAATGTGCCCGGCCTGCCCGGCGCCCAGACGCCCTGGACCCTGGCGCAGGGCGCGGTGCTGGCGCCCGGCAAGCCGGTCGTCCTCACCTATTCCAACGGCGCGGGGCTGACCTTCACCCGCACCATCGCCGTCGACGACAAGTTCATGTTCACGGTCACCGACACCGTCGCCAACACGGGCGGCCAGCCGGTGACCCTGGCGCCTTATGGCTCCGTCCAGCGCCAGGGCCTGCCCGAGGGCCTGGGCAAGAGCGGCGTGGTGCACGAGGGCGGCATGGGCTGGCTGGCCGGCTCGCGCCAGCCGATCAAGTACAAGAAGTGGGAAAAGGACGGCACCCAGCCGCCCAAGACCTCCACCGGCGGCTGGATCGGCATCACCGACCGCTACTGGCTGGCGGGCCTCGTCCCCGACCAGGCCCAGCAGATCACTGGCCAGTACCGCCTGACCAAGGCCCCGGGCCTGGACATCTATGACGCCAACTTCGTGGGCCAGGCGCGCACCGTCGCCCCCGGCCAGCAGATCAGCGCGACCACCCACATCTTCGCCGGCGCCAAGTCCGTGCCGCTGCTGCGCGAGTACCAGAACACCCTGCACGTGGAGCACCTGGACGAGGCGGTGGACTGGGGCGTGCTGTGGTTCATCACCCGGCCGCTGTCGGACTTCCTGCACTGGCTCTACGGCAAGGTCGGCAACCTGGGCGTGGCGATCCTGATCCTGACCGTCTGCGTGCGGGTGGTGTTCTTCCCGCTGGCCAACCGCTCCTACGAATCCATGACCAAGATGCGCAAGGTGCAGCCGGCCATGGAGGCGCTGAAGGTCAAGTACAAGGACGATCCGGCCAAGCAGCAGCAGGAGCTGATGGCCCTCTACCAGCGCGAGAAGGTCAATCCGCTGGCGGGCTGCCTGCCCATGTTCCTGCAGATCCCGGTCTTCTTCTCGCTGTTCAAGGTGCTGCAGATCTCGCTCGACATGCGCCACGCCCCCTTCGTGGGCTGGATCCGCGACCTGTCGGCGCCCGACCCCACCACCATCTGGAACCTGTTCGGCCTGATCCCATGGGACCCGGGCAGCACCCCGCTGATCGGCGTCTTCCTGGCGACCACCCTGCACATCGGCGTGCTGCCGATCCTCTACGGGATCACCACCTGGCTCACGACGTCCATGAGCCCGCCGGCGCCGGACCCCACCCAACAGAAGGTGTTCCAGCTGATCCCGATCATGTTCACCTTCGTGATGGCGCAGTTCGCCGTCGGCCTGCTCGTCTACTACACCTGGTCGAACCTGCTCACGACGATCCAGCAGTACGTGATCATGCGCCGCTTCAAGGTGGACAACCCCATCGACCGGATCGTGGGCCGGCTGACCGGGAAGCCCAAGGCCGCGGGGTGAGCGAGCCCGCCGACGTCTTCACCGCGGAAGAGCTGGAGGCCGCGCGCGTCCTCTTCGCCCATCCGGTGCGCTTCCTGATGGGGGCGGTGGCGATCGCGGGCCTGCCGCCCGCCGACCTGCCGGAGGTGGCCTTCGCCGGCCGCTCGAACGTGGGCAAGTCCTCGCTGATCAACGCCGTCACCGGCCGCCTGCACCTGGCCCGCGCGTCCACCGCGCCGGGCCGCACGCGCGAGATCAACTTCTTCGTCGCCGACGAGCAGCTGCGGCTGGTGGACCTGCCGGGCTACGGCTTCGCCAAGGTCAGCCGCGGCGAGGCCAACAAGTTCCAGAACCTGGGCCGGGCCTATCTGCGCGGGCGGCCGAACCTGAAGCGCGCCTACCTGCTGATCGACTCGCGCCACGGGCTGAAGGCGGTGGACCTGGAGGCCATGGAGGCCTTCGACCTGGCCGCCGTCTCCTACCAGGTGATCCTTACCAAGGGCGACAAGCTGGGCCCGCGCGACCTCGCCCAGGTGACCGCCGAGACCCAGAAGAAGATCGCCAAGCGCCCCGCCGCCTTCCCGCGGGTCCTGGCCACCTCGGCGGAAAAGGGGACCGGCATCCCTGAGCTCCGCGCCGAGATCCTCGCGGCCTGCTTCGCCTGATCCTTCCGCGCCCACGTCGTGGGAAAGGAAGTGGCCCTCCGCAGCGTCAGCCGGCTATGTGGCGGCGAACCCTGACGAGATCCCCATGATCGACACCGCCGCCCGCCCCATCTTCGACGAAGAGCTGAACCTCTTCCGCGACCAGGTGCGCAAGTTCTTCGAGCGGGAGCTGACGCCGCACCTCGACCGCTGGGAGGAGGAGGGCCTGGTGGACCGCAGCTTCTGGCTGGCCTGCGGCGAGGCGGGGCTGCTCTGTCCGGGCGCGCCGACGGAGTACGGCGGCCTGGGCCTCGACTTCCGCTACAACGCGGTGATCGACGAGGAGCTGTTCTATGCGGGCTCCTCGGCCGGCATCACCCTGCAGTCCGACATCGTGGTCGACTACATCGCCAACTACGGCTCCGAAGAGCAGAAGCGCGAGTGGCTGCCGAAGATGGTCTCCGGCGAGGCGATCACCGCCATCGCCATGACCGAGCCCGGCACCGGCAGCGACCTGCAGGCCGTGCGCACCACCGCCCGGCGCGACGGCAACGAGTATCTGGTCAACGGCTCGAAGACCTACATCACAAACGGCCAGAACGCCGACCTGATCGTGGTGGTGGCCAAGACCGACCCCACCCAGGGCGCCAAGGGCATCTCGCTAATCCTGGTGGAGGCCACCCGCGAGGGCTTCAAGCGCGGGCGCAACCTCGACAAGATCGGCCAGAACTCCGCCGACACCTCCGAGCTGTTCTTCGAGGACGTCCGCGTGCCGACCGCCAACTGCCTGGGCGCGGAGGGCAAGGGCTTCGCCTACCTGATGAGCCAGCTGCCGCAGGAACGGCTGGGCATCTCGGTCCAGGCCCAGGGCGCGGCCCAGCGGGCCTTCGACGAGGCGGTGAAGTTCACCAAGGAGCGCAAGGCGTTCGGCCAGACGGTGTTCGACTTCCAGAACACCCGCTTCACCCTGGGCGGCCTCAAGGCCAAGCTGCAGGCCGGCTGGGCGCACCTGGACTGGGCCATCGCCCGCCACCTAGAGGGCAAGCTGACGGCGGCCGAGGCCTCGGCGTCCAAGCTGTTCCACACCGAGCTGCAGTGGGAGGTGTGCGATGCGGGCCTGCAGCTGCACGGCGGCGCGGGCTACATGAACGAGTACCCCATCGCCCGGCTGTGGCGCGACGCCCGCGTCCAGCGGATCTACGGCGGCACCTCCGAGATCATGAAGGAAGTGGTCGCCCGGACGATCTGACCTATCGCAGCGCCAGGCCGGTGAGCGTCGGCGCGAGGACCAGCAGGACCACCAGCCAGGCGTAGCTGTCCTGCCCCTTGCGGAACAGCATCACCGCCGAGGGCAGCGCCCAGAGCAGCAGCGCCGTCTCGGCCGCCGCCACCAGCACGCCCCGCGGCGGCAGTCGCACCAAATTGTGCGCATGCCAGCCGCCCTGGACATAGCCCACCACCTGGGCGGCGTTCAGGGAAAGCGGCCACAGGCACGCCGCGGCGGCGACGTAGAACGCGATGGTCGGGATTGCGCCGTTCTTCATCGTGCCCTCACCACCACATCGCCGCCCTTCATCACGAACACCGGATGCTCCAGCACGGTCACGTCGCCGAGCGGATCGCCCTTCACCCCCACCAGGTCGCCATAGTGGCCGGGCGTCGCCTGGCCCACATCGGCGGCGCGGTCCAGCGCCTCGGCGGCGTTGAGCGTCGCGGTCTGGATCGCCTGCAGGGGCGTGGCTCCATAGCGCACCATCACCGCGAACTGCCGCGCATTGGTCCCGTGCGGATAGACCCCCGCGTCGCTGGAGAAGATCATCTTCACCCCGGCCTTCAGCGCCTTCCTGAAGTTCTCCCGCTGGATGTCGCCGATGTCGCGGTCCTTCTTCAGGTTCTCCTCCAGCACCCCGTTCTTCTTGCCCTCGGCCTGGGTGTAGTCGGTGTTGTAGATGTCCATGCCGAACCAGGCGCCCTTCTGGACGGCCAGGCGGATGCCCTCCTCGTCCACCAGGCTGGCGTGCTCGATGGTGTCGACGCCGCCCAGGATCGAGGCCTTGATGCCGTCCGCGCCATGGGCGTGGGCCGCCACGCGCAGGCCCAGGCGGTGCGCCTCGTCCACGATGGCCTTGATCTCCTCCAGGGTAAGCTGCTGGGCGCCGGGCGTGTCGCCGTGGCTGAACACCCCGCCGGTGGCGCAGATCTTGATCACCGTGGCGCCGTACTTGTGCATCCAGCGCACCCGCTCGCGGCCGGCGTCGGGGCTGTCGACCACGGCGTCGCCCTTCTGGTGCATGGAGGGCGGGAACGAGTTCTGGTCGCAGTGGCCGCCGGTGGAGCCGATGGCGTAGCCGGCGGTGACCATCCGCGGCCCTTCCACGAAGCCGCCGTCGATCGCCTCGCGCAGGCCCACGTCGTCGAAATTGTGGGACCCCACGTTGCGCACGGTGGTGAAGCCCGCCTCCAGCGTGGCCTTGGCGTGGGTGGTGGCCAGCACCGGCCAGAAGCTGTCGGTGAACTGGTAGCGGTTGTAGCCGCCGAACAGGGGCGAGGAGGTCAGGTGCACGTGCATGTCGATCAGCCCCGGCAGCAGGGTGACGCCCGGCAGGTCCACCCGCTCGGCCCCCGCCTGCGCAGCGTCGCCGGCCTTGCCGACCGAGACGATGCGGCCGTCCGTGATCACCACCAGCGGATGGTCGACGTATTTGCCGCTCTTCACGTCCAGCAGCCGCTCGGCGCTGACCGCCACGGTCTTGGCCTCGGCAGCCCCCGGCGCCGCCCCGGCCAGTATCGCCGCGGCTGCGGCCGCCGCCAGAACTGCACGCATCATACGCTCCCCTCGAAACTGCGTCTGGCTTAGCACGGCCGGCGTCAGGTGACAGGGGCGCCCCCGTCCGCTATCGGGACGCCGCGAAGTGTGGTGGGAGCGGCGGCGGGTGAGCGACGAGACGGAACAGGGCTGGGCGACCGCCAAGACGCTGGCCGAGGCCCTGCCCTACATCCAGATCTACGACCGCGAGACCGTGGTCATCAAATATGGCGGCCACGCCATGGGCGAGGAGTCGGTGGCCCGGCTGTTCGCCGCCGACGTCGTGCTGCTGAAGATGCTGGGGCTCCATCCGGTGGTCGTCCACGGCGGCGGCCCGCAGATCTCCGCCATGCTGGAGCGGGCGGGGGTGAAGTCCACTTTCATCGACGGCCTGCGGGTCACCGACGCGGCCACCATGGAGGTCGCCGAGATGGTCCTCTCCGGCGCGATCAACAAGGAGATCGCCAACTGGATCACCCTGGCCGGGGCCGAGGCCGAGGTGCGGGGCGTGGGCCTCTCCGGCAAGGACGCCCGGCTGATCACCGTGGAGAAGGCCACCCGCACCCGCAAGGATCCGGGCTCGGAGCTGGAGAAGGTGGTCGACCTGGGCTTCGTGGGCGAGCCCAAGGCCATCGACACCACCCTGATCGACGCGCTGCTGAAGGCCGAGGACGACTATATCCCGGTGATCGCCCCGATCGGCGTCTCGGCCGAGGGCCAGACCTACAACATCAACGCCGACACTGTGGCCGGCGCCCTGGCCGGCGCGCTGGACGCCAAGCGGATGCTGCTGCTCACCGACGTGGCCGGGGTGCTGGACAAGGACGGCCAGCTGATCCGCCAGCTCTCGGTGCCCGAGGCCAAGGCCGCGATCGCCGACGGCGTCGCCACCGGCGGCATGATCCCCAAGCTGGAGACCGCCATCGCCGCCGTGGAGGCCGGGGTCGAGGCCGTGGTCATCCTGGACGGCCGCCGCCCTCACGCCATGCTGGTCGAGCTGTTCACCGAGCACGGGGCCGGCACGCTGGTGTGCCGGTGAGCGCCGACCTGCGCCACGTGGACACCTGGCTGTTCGACCTGGACGGCACGCTGTATCCGGCCGAGTCCGGGTTCCTGGGCGCGGTGGTCGACCGCATGACCGACTTCGTGGAGAAGGTCACCGGCCTGCCGCGGCCCGAGGCGCTGAAGGTCCAGAAGGCCTATCTGTCCGAGCACGGCCTGACGCTGAAGGGCCTGATGCTGCACCACGGCGTCGACCCGAACGAGTTCCATGCCATCTTCCACGACCTGTCGCTGGAATGCCTGGCCCACGAGCCAGCCCTGCTGGCGGCGCTGGCGCGGCTGCCGGGCCGGCGGCTGATCTTCACCAACGCCGACGACCTGCATGCGCGGCGGGTGCTGGAGCGCCTGGGCCTCGCGCACCTCTTCGACGCGGTGTTCCACATCGCCGCCGCCGGCTATGAGCCCAAGCCCAGCGCCGAGGCCTTCGCCCGCATCGGCGCCGCCCACGGGATCGATCCGGCGGCCACCGCCTTCTTCGAGGACAGCGAGCGCAACCTGGCGCCCGCGGCCCTGCTGGGCATGACCACCGTCCTGGTCGGCCAGTACGCGGCGCAGTCCTCCGCGCCCTTCGTCAACTACCGAACCCACAAGCTCGCGCCGTTCCTCGACGACGCGCAGCTCAGAGAGGCCGCCTGACGTCCATGTCCACCGCCCAAGACCACAGCGACCTGAAGGCCGTCATCGAGGCCGCCTGGGCCGCCCGCGAGGGGATCAGCCCCGCCACCACCGGCCAGGTGCGCGACGCCGTCCACGAGGCCCTGGAGCGCCTGGACGCCGGCGCCCTGCGCGTGGCGCAGCGGGAGGCCGACGGGACCTGGACGACCAACCAGTGGGCCAAGCAGGCGATCCTGCTCTACTTCCGGCTCAACGCGAACTTCCTGATCGCGGCCGACGCCCCCGGCCCCTACTGGGACAAGATCCCGCTGAAGTTCGCCGGCTGGGACGCCGCCCGCTTCGAAGCCGCGGGCTTCCGCGCGGTGCCCGGCTGCGTGGTGCGCAAGGGGGCCTTCATCGGCCGCAACGTGATCATGACGCCCAGCTTCGTGAACATCGGCGCCTATGTGGACGAGGGGACCATGGTCGACACCTGGGCCACGGTCGGCTCCTGCGCCCAGATCGGCAAGAACGTGCACATCTCCGGCGGCGCCGGGATCGGCGGCGTGCTGGAGCCGCTGCAGGCCAACCCCACGATCGTCGAGGACAACTGCTTCATCGGCGCGCGGGCCGAGGTGGCCGAGGGCGTCATCGTGCGGGAGGGCAGCGTGCTCTCCATGGGCACCTTCATCACCGCCACCACTCCGATCATCGATCGACGCACCGGCGAGACCTTCACCGGCGAGGTGCCGCCCTATTCGGTGGTGGTCTCCGGCAACCGCCCCAACCCGCACGACCCTTCGCTGCCGTCGACCTACTGCGCGGTGATCATGAAGCGGGTGGACGAGCGGACCCGGTCCAAGACCAGCATCAACGAACTGCTGCGCGAGTAGCGGGCCGACCACGCGCGGCTAGGCAAGCCCATGGCGGCGGGCGATGGTGGGCGAAAATCTCTGAGGAAACGCCTGTCATGACCTCGCGCCCTGAGCGCCAAGGGCCCTTGCGCGACCCGCCGGTCCGCAAGGCCGCCTTGCCCGAAAGTTCGCCATCGGACCCCGCCGCGGTGGCGGGGGAGCACTTCGCGCGCGGGGAGATCGCCGCCGCCATCGCCATCGGCCTGGCGTCGCTGTTGATCTCCGGACTGATGGCGCTGCTGCTGGGCGTGCTGGTTGAGGAAGGCCGGCTCTCGGCGCCCGGCATCGGCCTGGCCGCCATGCTGGAGGCGCTCACCACCGGCCTCGTGACCGGGCTTGCGGGCATGGTGTTGAAGCCCGTGCGGCTGCGGACCGTCGCCGTCGTCGCCACGCTGGCGGTCGTTGCGGCGGACCTGGCGACCACGCGCGTCTCCGGCGGCGGGCTGATGGCCATGCGCGCCGCCGCCGGCGTGCCCGAAGGGGTGCTGCTCTGGATCGCCATCGGCCTGATCTCCCGCTCGGTGACGCCCGAGCGATGGGCGGCGGTGCTGTTCACCGGCATGGGCGTGACCCAGCTGGCGGCCGCGGCCGGCATCTCCGCGTTCGTCCTGCCGGTCTTCGGCGCCAACGGCGGCTATGTGGCCGTGGCGGTGCTGGTGCTGGCGGGACTGGCCGCAGCGCCGTTCCTGCCATCGGCGTTCGAGGCCGGTCCAGGAGCCCTCGGGACCGCCGGCGCGCCCCCGCTGCGTGGCTGGCTGGCGCTGGTGGCGACCCTTTGCTTCGCGGCGGCCATGATCGCGGTGTCGGTCTATGTCCTGCCGCTGGCCGCCGAGGCGCGGCTGCCGCAGGCGGCCGGCCGGCTCGCGATCTCGGTGGGCCTGGCCTGCCAGATCGCCGGCGGAGCCTTGGCGACCGCGCTGGCGGGCCGGGTCCGCTACGCCCGTGTCTTCTGGATCTGCGCCCCGTTGCTCCTCGTGTGCTGGGCGATCTACGCGACCACCTCCCAAGCCTGGCTCTTCGTCGCGGCGGCGGGCCTGGCGGGGGCGGTGGCGATGGTCGCCGGCCCCTTCTTCGTGCCCATGACCATCGAGGCGGACCCCTCGCGGCGGGCGGCGATGCAGAGCGGGGCGGTGCAGCTGCTGGCCGGCGCGCTGGGCCCTTTCCTGGCGTCGCGCGTGGCGGGCCAGCACGAGGTGCATGGCGTGCTCGTCATGGGCTCGGCGCTGATGCTGACCGGGCTGGCGGTGATGTCCGCCCTGCATTGGACCGCGCGGCGGTAGCCTGTGGCCTCTACCGGACCCCGTGGATCTGGGCGGACTCCTCGGCCAGGCTCTTGATCTCGCGGATCGCCTGTTCGGTGGGCGTCTTCAGGGCGGCGAACTCGGCGTCGTCCAGCGGGCCGGTGATGATCTTCAGCCGGGTGCCGAGTTCGCCCTCGGTGATCTCGAAGGTGTCGGAGAACGAGCGCCGCTCGGCGGCCTCCGGATCGGGCACGTAGTCGAACTTCAAGAGGCGCTCGGGCTTGAAGGCCGCCACCGTGCCGCAGGCCTGGGTGCCGCCGTCCGGCCGCTTCCACGCCACCCGCTCGCCCTCGCGCCAGGAGGTGCGGATCGAGATGCCGTCCACGAAGGCGCAGGCCCACTCCCGGACGAGTTCGGGCGTCGTCAGGACCCGCCAGACCTCCTCGGGCGGCGCGTCGATTTCGAGGGAACGCTTCAAGATGTGCATAATGGTCCGCCTACTTGCACCAACATCTGGTAGGCCCAGCCTGTTCCCGCAGCAGGCTAAACTACAAACGCTTTGGTTGAGCACCGACCCGGTTTGCAGGCATTGATGCCGCTTTGGGCTCCGATTGGCTCACAGGCGCGACGTTAACGGCGAAGGCGGCGAAGTCGTGGCGCAGCTTGGCCGTGGGCCTGCGGCGGATCAACCGACCGCGACGCGCCGCGGGGTTGGCGGCTCAGCCGCGTCGCGCAACATGGCCTCCATGGCGTCGGCCGGCATGGGGCGGGCGAAGAAATAGCCCTGCATGCGGTCGCAGCCCGCCGAGCGCAGGAACAGCGCCTGGCCCTCGTCCTCGACGCCCTCGGCGACGATGCGGGCGCCCAGGCTGCGCGCGGCGTGGAGCATGGCGGCCACCAGCTTGGAGACCCGCGGGTCGCGCCCCACGTCGTCGATCAGCGAGCGGTCCAGCTTCACGGTCTGGATCGGGAGGTGCATCAGCGCCCGCAGGTTGGAATAGCCGGTGCCGAAGTCGTCCAGGGCCACGTTGATGCCGGTGGCGGCCAGCCGCTCGATGTGGCGGCGGGCCAGGCCCATGTCCTGCAGCAGGAAGGTCTCAGTGATCTCGACGGTGAGCGCCGTCGCCGGGAGGGCGGTGGCCGAGAGGCGCTTGATCAGCTTGCGCGAGAACGCCGGGTCCATCAGGTCGCGCGGCGAGACGTTGCACGACACCACCTCGATCAGCCCCTCGGCGACCCAGGGCGCGGTCCGCGCGCAGGCGGCCTCGAACACCGCCTCGTCGATGGAGCGGATCAGGCCCAGTTCCTCGGCCATGGGCACGAAGGCGGCAGGCGAAAGCAGGCCCTGCTCGGGGTGGTTCCAGCGGGCCAGCACCTCCACGCCCACCATCCGGCTGGTCATGGTGTCGATGATCGGCTGGAACCACGGCACGATTTCGCCCGCCGGGATGGCGCGGCGCAACTCGGCCTCCAGGGTGCGGCGCTGTTCGCTGGCCTGGCGCAGCTCCGCGTCGAAGGCCGACCAGCGGCGGCCGCCGCCGGTCTTGGCGCGATAGAGGGCCATGTCGGCGTAGCGCTGCAGGTCCGCGGCGTCCTGAGCGTCGCGCGGGAAACGGGCCACGCCTACCGAAGCGCCCGGGGAGACGGTGCGGCCATAGATGGTCTGGGGCTGGGAGAGGCCGGCCAGCAGGCGCTCGGCCCGTCCGGCGATCTCCACGTCGTCGGTGACCAGGGCGAACTCGTCGCCGCCCAGGCGCGCGGCCATGTCGCCGGGCTTGGCCTCTTCGCGCAGGCGCTGGCCCAGCTCGGCCAGCAGCAGGTCGCCGGCATGGTGGCCCAGGGTGTCGTTCAGGGTCTTGAAGCGGTCCAGGTCGATGACGATGAGCGCGACGGAGCCGCCATGGGCCCGCGCCTCCTCCAGCCGCTCGCACAGGCCCGAGGTGAAGGCGCCGCGGTTCATGAGGCCGGTCAGGGAATCGGTCTGCGCGAGGCGGAGCGTCAGCGCTCGCTCGGCTTCCAGTTCCGCCACCCGGGCGGTGAGTTCAGCAAGTCTGTTCGACAAGTTGGACACGGGGTTCGGCGGACTCGGAAAAAACGATCCCGCCACCTTCGCCGGACGAGGCGAACGCCACGTTAAGCGACACGGTTTACGCCCGTTAAGGTCACCCGGATCGGGTAAGCATGTCGCCGTCAGGCGCTGGCCGCCTCCGCCGCGGGGACCTCGATCTGGTTCTCCCAGCGCGCCACGATGGCCGCCGCCACCGAATTGCCGACCACGTTCGTCGCCGAGCGGCCCATGTCCAGCAGGTGGTCCACGGCCAGGATCAGCAGCAGCCCCGCCTCGGGGAGGCGGAAATAGGTGAGGGTCGCGGCGATCACCACCAGCGAGGCGCGCGGGACGCCCGCCATGCCCTTGGACGTCACCATCAGCAGCAGCAACATGGTGATCTGCTGGCCGATGGACAGCGATATCCCATAGACCTGGGCAATGAAGATGGTGGCGAAGGTGCAGTACATCATCGAGCCGTCAAGGTTAAACGAGTAACCTAAAGGCAGGACGAAGCTGGCCACCTTCTTGGAGATGCCCCACTTCTGAAGCTCTTCCAGAGTGCGAGGGTAGGCGGCCTCCGAGGAGGCGGTCGAAAACGCGAGCAGGGCCGGGCTGCGGATCGCCGCCATCAGGCTCAGCGCCCGCCGTCCCGTGATCGCCACCACGGCGGCGATCAGCAGCGCCCAGAGGATCCCCAGCGACGCGTAGAACCCCAGCACGAACTTGCCGTAGGTGACGATCACCGAGAGGCCCTGGGTGGCGATGCTGGCCGCCAGGGCCGCGAAGATCGCCAGCGGCGCGGTGCGCATCACATAGCCGGTCATCTTCAGCATGATCGCCGCCACCTGCTCGACCAGGGCCAGGACGGCCGGCGCGCGGTCGTCGATGCTGGCGATGGCGGTGCCGGCCAGGACCGAGAACACCACGATCTGCAGGATCTCGTTCTTGGCCATGGCGTCGACCACGGACGAGGGGATCACGTGGGCGATGAAGTCGCTGAGGTTGAACTTGGAGACGTCGACGCCGGCGCTGGCGTCCACCGGCGGCGGCGTCAGGTGCAGGCTGGCCCCCGGCTGCAGCAGGTGGACCATCAGGAGGCCGATGGTCAGCGAGACCAGCGAGGCCAGGATGAACCAGCCGATGGTGCGCACGCCTACGCGGCCCACCTCGGACGCGTCCCCCATGTGGGCGATGCCGGCGATCAGGGTCGAAAGCACCAATGGCGCGATGATCATCCGGATCAGCAGCAGGAAGGCCTTGGTGACGATCGAGAGGTTCTCGGCCACCGCCTTCGCGCCCTCCGGCGACAGCCCCACGTTCAGCGCCCACCCCACCAGGACGCCCAGCACCATGGCGCCCACGACGAAGGCGGTGAAAAGTCGGTTCATAAGGCCCCCTGGAGACCCGTCCCGGCGGGACTGGCGTCAGATGCGTTGGCGCGCCCCCATCCATGCCGGGCCGCCTGGCCGAGGTTCATGGACCGCGGACCCGCGGATCAAAACAGTCGGCCTTTGTGGCTGTCCCGCTCCGTTTCGTCCAGCGTGGCCAGCCCCGACGCCCGCTCACGGCCTGCGGATTCGCAACCGTCACGCAGCGGCGCTATATGACACCCGATGAAAGCAACAGAAGCAGCCGGCATCGTCGATCGGCTTGAGACCGAGTACCGCCAAAGCGTCGACTCTCTCCGCACCGCCCTCAAGACCTTCCTGAAGGGCGGCGCGCCCCCGGACCCCAGCGCGCGCAAGAGCGGCGCCTACGTCTATCCCGAACTCCACCTGACCTGGCCCGAGGGCCTGGCCTATCCGCGGACCAGCCGCGCCTACGCGCGCATCCCCGCGCCCGGCCGCTATGCGGTGACGGTGACGCGGCCGGACCTCTACCGCGACTACCTGGTCGAGCAGCTGTCGCTGCTGCAGGAGGATTTCGACGTCCAGCTGGGCGTCGGCCGGTCCAGGCAGGAGATCCCCTTCCCCTATGTGCTGGACCCCGCCGACGTGGCCATGGCCGACGTCAGCTCGGTGGAGATCGCCCGGCACTTCCCCACGACGGAGCTCGCCTACATCGGCGACGAGGTGGCCGACGGCGCCTGGGTGCCGAACGGCGACCTGACCCGGCCGCTCTCGCTGTTCGACGGCCTGCGCACCGACTTCTCCCTGGCGCGCCTGGCGCACTACACCGGCGCCCCCGCCGAGCACACCCAGCAGTACATCCTCTTCACCAACTACCACCGCTATGTGGACGAGTTCGTGAGCTGGGGCTGCCAGCAGCTGAAGGCGGGCGGGCCCTACACCGGGCTCTCCGCGGCCGGCCACGTCTATGTCGACGCCAGCACGCCCAATCCGGAAGCCGCGGTCGCCGCGGGGACCTGGCGCAAGCACCAGATGCCGGCCTACCACCTGATGGCCCCGGGCCGCGGCGGCATCACCCTGGTGAACATCGGCGTCGGCCCGTCCAACGCCAAGACCGTCTGCGACCACCTGGCGGTCCTGCGGCCCCAGGCCTGGCTGATGATCGGCCACTGCGGCGGCCTGCGCGGCAGCCAGAAGATCGGCGACTACGTCCTGGCCCACGCCTACCTGCGCGACGACCACGTGCTGGACAAGGTGCTGCCGCCGGAGATCCCGATCCCGCCGCTGGCCGAGGTGCAGGTGGCCCTGAACAGCGCCGCCGAACAGGTGACCGGCGAGACCGGCGAGGTGCTGAAGCGGCGCCTGCGCACCGGCACGGTGGTCTCCACCGACGACCGCAACTGGGAGCTCAAATATTCGTCGAGCGCCCTGCGGTTCAACCAGAGCCGCGCGGTCGCGATCGACATGGAAAGCGCCACCATCGCCGCCCAGGGCTACCGCTTCCGGGTACCCTACGGGACGCTGCTGTGCGTCTCCGACAAGCCGCTGCACGGCGAGATCAAGCTGCCGGGCCAGGCCAACGCCTTCTACGACCGCGCCATCGGCCAGCACCTGCAGATCGGCCTGGCGGCCATCGACCTGCTGCGCAAGGAGGGCAACCGCCTGCACTCGCGCAAGCTGCGCAGCTTCGACGAACCGCCCTTCCGGTAAGGCGCCATGAGCCGCCACCTCGACTTCGAGGGCATCGAGAACTTCCGCGACTTCGGGCGCTATGGCGCCGCGGCCGGGCGTCGCCTGAAGGCCGGACAGCTCTACCGATCGGGCCACCATGCCCTGGCGACCGACGCGGACCTGGCGCAGCTGAAGGGCCTGGGGGTCGCTGCGATCGTCGACCTGCGCCAGCCGAACGAGCGGGCCCAGGCGCCGTCGCGCCGCTGGCCCGGCTTCGACGGCGAGGTCATCGAGAACGACATGGGCATCGCCCGCGACTGGCTCGCCGAACTGCAAGCCTCGCCGCTGACCGCCGAGGCGCTGCTGGCCGACACCCGCCGCCACTACCGCAGCAACGTCTTCGAGCCGCGCCTGATCGACCTCTTCGGACGGTTCCTGCGGGCGGTGGCCGCGGCCGACGGCGGGGTGGTGGTGCATTGCGCCGCGGGCAAGGACCGCACGGGCCTGGCCTGCGCCTTCCTGCACCACATCGCCGGTGTCCACCCGGACGACATCCTGGCCGACTACCTCCTGACCAACGACGAGGCCCGCCTGGACCGCAAGGTCGCCTCGGCGGGCGAATTCGTGGAAAGCCTGACCGGCCGGCGTCCTGCGGATTCGGCGCTGCGGGTCTGGGTGCAGGTCTACCCGGAATACCTGGACGAGGCCTTCGCCGAGATCCGCGAGCGCTGCGGCTCGATCGACGCCTACCTTGAGACGGTGCTGGGCCTGGACGCCCGCCTGCGCGGCCGGATCCACGACAAGGTGCTGAACGGTTAGCCCCGCCGCGCCGCCAAGGCGCCTCGAAATCATCACCGAAGCCGGCTAGAGCCGTGCGCCATGACCCGCCGCATCGCCTTCGAGGGCATCGACAATTTCCGCGACTTCGGGGACTACGCCGCGCGTCAGCGGCGGCTGAAGCGCGGCGTGCTCTACCGCTCCGCCCACCCGGGCCGCGCCACCGATGCGGACCTCGCGAAGCTGGCGGCGATGGACATCGCGGTGGTCGTCGACCTGCGCCGGGCCAACGAGCGCGAGCGCGAGCCCAGCCGACGCTGGCCCGGCTTTGCCGCCCAAGTGATCGAGAACGACATCGGCCAGGACAGCGCCGATGAGTGGCACGTCTTCATGGCGGGGTCCGACCTCAGCGTCGGCTCCTTCCGCCGGTACATGGAGGACTACTACCGCCACGCGCCCTTCCAGCGCCGCCACCTCGACCTCTATAGCCGCTATTTTCGCGCCCTCGCCGCGACCGACGGCGCGGTCCTGGTGCACTGCGCGGCCGGCAAGGACCGCACGGGCATCCTCTGCGCCCTGACCCACCACCTGGCGGGCGTGCATGACGACGACATCCGCGAGGACTACCTGCTCACCAACGACCATGAGCGCATGACCGCGCGGCTGCCGCTGATGCGGCAGTATGTGCGCGAGGACACGGGCCGGCTGGCGTCGGACGAGGCGCTGATGACCGCCATGCGCGTCGAGGCGGAGTACCTGGACATCGCCTTCGCCGTGATGCGCGAGGCGCATGGGTCTCTGGACGGCTACCTGGAACAGGCGCTGGGCCTGGACGAGGCGCTGCGGGCGCAGCTGCACGATCGCCTGCTGGCCTGAGGCCGACAAGCCTTGCGGGCCAACTGAACGCCGCTAACCTGAGGCCAGGTCGCCGGCGTGAGAGCGGCCCCACAAGAGCAAGTGCCGAGCCTGTTTTTCCCGTTTTGATGGTCCATCAAAACGGACAGGCTCTAAGGGAGCGCGCGTGACCGAACCCGCCATCGACACCCACGGCCCCTCCGCCGTGATCGAACCCCCGATCGTGGCCACCGTCGGCGGCGATGCGCCCCTGAACCGCGGCGGGGTGGCCTGGTCGGTGTTCCAGGGCGGGCGCGACCCCTTCATCATCCTGATCACCATCTACATCTTCATGCCCTATGTGGCCTCGGTGCTGGTGGGCGATCCGGTGCGCGGTCAGGCGCTGATCTCCCGCGTCGACCAGTTCATCGGCTGGACGGTGATGGCCACCGCGCCGTTCCTGGGCGCCTCGATCGACAAGCTGGGGCCGCGCAAGGGCTGGCTGGGGCTCGTGGTCGGGCTGATGGTCCCGCTGATCGCCGCCCTGTGGTGGGCCAAGCCCGGCGGCCTCGGCCTCTCCCTGCCGCTGGTGATGCTGGCCATGGCCGCGGCCCGGGTGCTGTTCGTCTACAGCGAGGTGCTGCACAACGCCCTCCTGGTGCGGGCCGCCGGGCTCGGCGGGGCGCACAAGGCCTCGGGCCTGGCGCTTTCGCTGGGCAACCTCTTGTCGGTGCTGGCCCTGGCCTTCACCGCCTGGGCCTTCGCCCTGCCCGGCAAGGTCCACTGGGGCTGGGTGCCCGCCGCGCCGCTGTTTGGCCTGGACCCGGCGACCCATGAGCCGGAGCGGGTGGTGGCGCTGATGGCGGCCGGCCTGTTGGCCCTGGGCTCGATCCCGCTGTTCCTCTTCACCCCCGACGCCCCGCCCACCGGGACGCCCGCCCTGCGCGCCTTCGCCGAGGGGGCGCGGGAGCTGAAGCGCATGGTGCAGACGGTCAGCCACTACCGCGACGCCATGATCTACCTGGGCTCGCGGATGTTCTTCGTCGACGGCATGAACGCGGTGCTGATCTACGGCGGCGTGCTGGCTGTGGGGGTGATGAAGTGGGGCCCGCTGGAGATGCTGGTCTACGGCATCCTGCTGTCGGTCTTCGCGGTGCTGGGCGGCTTCGTCGGCCGCTGGCTGGACGCCGGTGTCGGCCCGCGCGCGGCGCTGCAGGTGGAGATCTCCATGACCATCGTCAGCCTGCTGGGCACCCTGGGCATGAGCCAGACGCGGATCCTCTACGTCCTACCCTACGACGCGGCCCAGCACGCGCCGCTGTGGGACGGTCCGGTCTTCCGCCACCTGCCGGACTGGGTGTTCATCGCCATCGGCTTCTCCAACGCCATCTTCATCACCGCCCAGTACGCCTCCAGCCGCACCCTGCTGACCCGGCTGACGCCGCAGGAGCAGACCGGGGCCTTCTTCGGCGTCTATGCGCTGTCGGGCGTGGCGACCGCCTGGCTGGCCCCCACCCTGGTCAATCTGGGCACCACCGTGACCCACACCCAGCAGGGCGGGTTCGCCACCATCCTGGTGCTGCTGTTCATTGGCGTGGTGGGCCTCTTCTTCGTCCGCGGCGGCGGGCGTGCAAGGCCAGCGTGACGACAAGGCATTGATTCTACGCCGAAATGCCGATCATCTGCCGTATGGTTTACGGCTATAAATGATGAATACTCGTACATGATGAACACGGATTAGTATTCCGACTTAACGCTGGATTCAGCGGGCCGGGAGACCTTGCGTGTGTTCTTGGGGCGAGCAGGCCGACAGCTTGAAGCCCCCGCATCGTCTGCTCGCAGAATCTAGGAGAGTCCCATGTCGAAGTTCGTGACCCGTTTCCTGAAGGATGAATCCGGCGCCACCGCCATCGAGTATGGCCTGATCGCCGCCCTGATCGCCGTCGTGCTGGTGACCGCCCTGCAAGCCGTGGGCACCAGCCTCAGCGGCGCGTTCAACAAGATCTCGACGACGGTCAGCACCGCGACCGGCGCCTAAGAGCCACCCGGGGCCCCGCCGCCTTCGATGGCGGCGGGGCCTTTCCCGGCCTCGACGGCCGGCTGGCCAGCGCCTGGCGCGGCCGTTTGAGGAGAGAAACCCATGTCCAAGTTCATGACCCGCTTCCTGCAGGACGAGTCCGGCGCCACGGCGATCGAGTACGGCCTGATCGCCGCCCTGATCGCCGTCGTCCTGGTGACCGCCCTGCAAGCCGTCGGCACCAGCCTGAGCGGCGCCTTCAACAAGATCTCGACGACGGTCAGCACCGCGACCGGCGCCTGAGCCGCCAGGGGCCTCCGGCGCCGCTGGAGGCCTGCTCCGGCCCCTCGTGGCCGGCTTCGAGGAGAAAGCCCATGTCGACGTTTGTGTCCCGCTTCCTGAACGATGAGTCCGGCGCCACCGCCATCGAATATGGCCTGATCGCCGCCCTGATCGCCGTGGTCCTGGTGACCGCCCTGCAAGCCGTGGGCACCAGCCTCGGCGGGGCCTTCAACAAGATCTCCTCCGACGTCAGCGCGGCGACGGGCGCCTGAGCCCGGCTCCGGCCGAACTCTAGACCTGCGGTCGACGAAGGCCCCCGGCGGCGACGCCGGGGGCTTTTTCGTTACAAGCTTGGCTGCAACGCTCCGTTCATGCGTGGGCGCGCATAAGGGCCGCGAAGAGGTTTCGATGCTCCTTGTCGCCGCCATCATCTCGCTCGCGTTCCCGGCCCTCGTGCTGGCCGCCGCAGCCCGGGATGCCCTCAGCTTCACCATCCCCAACTGGATCTCCCTGGCCCTGGTGGCGATCTTCCCGGTCGCTGCGCTGGCTGTCGGCCTGCCGTGGCGAGAGCTGGGCCTGCACGCCGGGATCGGCGCCCTGGTGCTGGTCGCCGGCATGGCGGCCTTCGCCTTTCGCTGGATCGGCGGCGGTGACGCCAAGCTGATGGCGGCGGTGGCGCTCTGGCTCGGCTGGCCCGCCCTGACCACCTTCCTGGCCGGCGCGGCGATCTGCGGCGGCGTGCTGGCCATGATCCTCCTGACCCTGCGCTCGGCGGCCCTGCGGCCCTATGTGCTGCTGGGCCCGGCCTGGGTGACGCGCCTGGCCGAGCCGGGCGAAGGCGTGCCGTACGGCGTCGCCATCGCCGCCGGCGCCCTGGCCGCCTTCCCGCTGACGCGGTTCGCGGCCGGCCTGGCGCTCTAGCTTGCAGCGCCGCCCACCATGCGCGACACGAGGGGCGCAACCGCGCGCGAGGCCCCCATGTCGGACGTGATCCTGGACGCCTGGGACGGCCCGGTGATCCCGGTCCATGCCGTGACCGAGGCCGGCGCTTCCGCAGCACTCGAGGCCGACGCCTTCGCCAAGGGCCTGGCCCGCACCGCCGAGTTCAAGGGCAAGGCCGGCCAGGCGCTGCAGGTCCCGGCCGCGGATGGTTCACTGGCCAAGGTGCTGTTCGGCCTGGGCGATGGCCGCAGCCCCATGGCCCTGCGCCAGCTGCCGGCCAAGCTGCCGCCCGGCGTCTACCGCCTGGCCGGGCCGGCGGGGGAGATCGGCGCCGACCAGGCCGCCCTCGCCTTCGCCCTCGGCAGCTACCGGTACGACCGCTACAAGAAGGCCGAGGCTGAGCGGCCGCGTCTGCTGGCCGAGGGCGCCGACGTGGCCGAGGTGCGCCAGGTGGCCCATGCCTGCGCCCTGGCCCGCGACATGATCAACACCCCGGCCAACGACCTGGGGCCGCGGCAGATCGAGACCATCGCCCGCGAGATCGCCGAGCAGCACGGCGCGCAGATCACGGTGATCGAGGGCGAGGGCCTGCTGGAAGCCAACTATCCGGCCGTTCACGCCGTGGGCCGCGCCGCCGATCCGGCCCGCGCGCCGCGGATGATCGAGATCAGCTGGGGCGAGGCGGATAAGCCCCTGGTCTGCGTGGTCGGCAAGGGCGTGGTGTTCGACACCGGTGGCCTGGACCTGAAGCCGTCCGCCGGCATGCGGCTGATGAAGAAGGACATGGGCGGCGCCGCCCACGCCCTGGCCCTCGGCCGCATGATCATGGCCGCCAGGCTGCCCGTTAGGCTGGTGGTGCTGACGCCCGTGGTGGAGAACGCGGTCTCGGCCGACGCCATGCGCCCGGGCGACGTGCTGGCCTCACGCCAGGGCCTCTCGATCGAGGTCGGCAACACCGACGCGGAGGGGCGGCTGATCCTGGCCGACGCCCTGACCCGCGCCGCCGAGCTGGAGCCGGCGCTGACCATCGACCTGGCCACCCTCACCGGCGCGGCGCGCGTGGCCCTGGGCCCGCAGCTGCCGCCCTACTACACCGACGACGAGGCGCTGGCCGCGCAGATCGAGGCCGCGGCCCGCGCCGAGTCGGACCCCGTGTGGCGCCTGCCGCTCTGGAAGCCCTATGCCGAGGCGCTGGACAGCGATATCGCCGACATCAAGAACGACCCGGACGGCTGGGCCCAGGCCGGTTCGGTCACCGCAGCCCTCTTCCTGCAGCGGTTCGCCCCGAAGGGGCCCTGGGTCCACCTCGACATCTTCGCGTGGAATCCGCGCGGCCGGCCCGGCGCCCCCGTGGGCGGCGAGGCGCAAGCCGTGCGCGGGCTCTACCGCATGATCCGTGAGCGTTTCGCATGAAGCACGATCCCCGCATCACCCTGTGGCGCGACGGCGTCGCCGCCCGCGGCCTGGAAGGCGTGCTGGAGGCCGAGATCTACCTCGACCCCACCGCCATGGGCTGCGCCGCCCCGGCCACCGGCGTGCGCGCCGGGCCCGACGCCAGCGCCGAACAGATGGACCAGCTGTTGTTCGGCGAGCGGTTCGAGGTGCTGGAGGAAGAGGGCGCATGGCTGTTCGGCCAGGCGGCCCGCGACGGCTATGTGGGCTTCGTCGAGGCCGCGGCCCTGAAGCCCGCCGGCCCCGCGCCGACCCACCGCGTCGCGGCGATCCGCACCTATGCCTTCGAGGGTCCCAGCATCAAGACCCGGGCCAACGGCCCCTATTCGATCAACGCCCTGGTCTGCGTCGAAGCGGTGGACGGCAAGCTGGCCAAGGTGGCGGGCGCCGGCTGGATGACGGCCGCGCACCTCACGCCCATCGGTGTCTTCGAGGACGACTGGGCCGGCGTCGCCGAACGGTTCGTGGGCGCCCCCTACCTCTGGGGCGGCCGCGAGAGCCTCGGCCTGGACTGCTCGGGCCTGGTGCAGCAGGCCCTCTTCGCCTGCGGCCGCGCCTGCCCGCGCGACACCGACCAGCAGGAGGCCCTGGGCGCCGCCATCGCCGCCGGGGACTTCGGCCGCGGCGACCTGGTGTTCTGGAAGGGTCACGTGGCCATGGGGATCGGCGACGGCCGCATCGTCCACGCCAACGGCCACCACATGGCCACCGTCATCGAGCCGCTGGCCGAGGCGGTGGAGCGTATCGCCGCCGTGGGCTACGGCGCCCCGACCAGCTACCGGCGGATCTGAGGCTCAGCCCTTCGGATAGGGCGTCCCGTCGCGGTGGTGGTAGCCCTCGGGCCCGGTGACCATGTCGATGTCCGGGTAGTCGCAGTCGTCGAGGCCGTCCTTGCGCGAGCCCACTTCGAGATAGACCGCGTCGCGCCCGCTGCGGTTCTGCAGGCAGTGGCCGTTGCGCTCCCCGGCCTTCCAGCCGGCGCAGTCGCCAACCTTCAGAATCGCCTCGCCGCCCTCCTCCACCAGCACCACCTCGCCCTCCAGCACCAGGACGAACTCGTCCTCGTGGGTATGCCAGTGGCGCTGGCTGGACCACTTGCCCGGCGGGAGGCGCGAGAGGTTGACGCCGAAGTCGGTGAGCCCCACCGCATCGCCCAGCTTGCGCCAGGTGGCGCCCAGGCAGATGTCGCGGAACGGCGCGGGATAGTTGCACCCGGAGCGGACCTCCAGAGCCTCGACGTCGATCTTGGGCATGGCTGGCCTCTCGCCTCAGGGATGATTGCCAGATAAAGCGCGGGCATGCCTTCCGCCACCACCGCCGCCGCGATCGACGCCGTCGAACTGACCCGCGACCTCATCCGCCGCCCGTCGGTGACCCCAGCGGACGCCGGCGCCATGGGCGTGGTCGAGGCGACCCTGGCGGGCCTGGGCTTTGCCTGCCGCCGCATGCGCTTCGGCCAGATCGAGAACCTCTACGCCCGCTACGGGACCGCCCGGCCCAACCTCTGCTTTGCCGGCCACACCGACGTGGTGCCGGTGGGCGACGCGGGCGCCTGGTCGAAGGACGCCTTCGCCGCCGAGGTGGTGGACGGGGTGCTGCTCGGGCGCGGCTCGGTCGACATGAAGAGCGCCATCGCCGCCTTTGCCGCCGCGGCCGCCAAGGCCATCGCCGCGGGGCAGGTCGCCGGCTCGATCTCGTTCCTGATCACCGGCGACGAGGAGGGCGTGGCCACCGACGGCACCGTGAAGGTGGTCCAGGCCCTGATGGCCGAGGGCGAAGCCATCGACCACTGCGTGGTGGGCGAGCCCACCAGCGCGGAGGCCTTCGGGGACATGGTCAAGGTCGGCCGCCGCGGCTCGATCAACGCCGACATCCTGGTCGAGGGGATCCAGGGGCACGTGGCCTATCCGCAGCGGGCGGCCAATCCCGTGCCGGTGCTGATCAAGCTCCTGTCGGCGTTGCAGGACCGCGTCCTGGACGAGGGCTATCCGGAATTCCAGCCCTCGAACCTGGAAGTCACCATGATCGAGGCGCCTAACACCGCGACCAATGTGATCCCCGGCGTGGCGCGAGCCCGGCTCAACATCCGCTTCAACCCGAACCACACCGGCCAGCAGCTGGCCGACTGGTTCGAGCTGGAGGCCTGGCGCGCCTCGGTGGGCTTCCCCGGCAAGATCACCATCACCCCGCAGATCAGCGGCGAGGCTTTCCTGACCCAACGGGGCGCCTTCACCGAGCTGGTGGCCGCGGCCGTGGCCGACGTCACCGGCCAGCCGCCCGAGCTCTCCACCAGCGGCGGCACCAGCGACGCCCGCTTCATCCGCGCCCTCTGCCCCGTGGTCGAGGTGGGCCTGGTCGGCAAGACGATGCACCAGGTCGACGAACGTGCGCCCGTCGCCGAGATCCTGCAGCTCCAGGCGGTCTACGAGCGGATCATCGCCCGGTATTTTTCCTAGACTCGGGGACGCGGCCGCCGCCGTGGCATCAGTATCCCACCCCGGTCAGATACAGCCCCTCCGCCGGCGCCACGGGCCCGCAGGCCCGGCGGTCCCGGGCCTCCAGCGCCTCGGCAACGTCGGCCTTCGTCCAGCGGCCCACGCCGACCTCCGCCAAGGTGCCCGTCATGCTGCGCACCTGCCGGTGCAGGAACGAGCGCGAGGCGAACTCCAGGATCACCTCCTCGCCGTCGCGGAAGCACCGCGCCACGTCCAGGGTCTTCATCGGCGATTTCGCCTGGCAGGCCAGGTCGCGGAAGGTGGTGAAGTCGTGGTGGCCCACCAGCACCTGGGCCGCATCGTGCATCGCCTCCGCATCCAGCGGCTTCTTCACGTGCCAGACCCGGCCCTGGTCCAGGGCGGGCGGGCTCATCCGGTTGAGGATCCGGTAGCGGTAGCGCCGCTCGGTGGCCGAGAAGCGGCTGTGCCAGCCCTCCTCCGCGACGCTGGCTTCCAGGATGGCGACCGGCTCGGGGACCAGGTGGGCGTTCAGCGCGTTGCGCACCGTCTCGGCGGGCCAGGCCTTGGCGAGGTCCACATGGACCACCTGTCCGATCGCATGGACGCCGGTGTCCGTGCGCCCCGCCGCGCCGACCCGCAGCTCCTCGCCGCAGAAGCCCTTGATCGCCTTCTCCAGCGCCCCCTGCACCGACGGCAGGCCGGCCTGGGCCTGGAACCCGTGGTAGGGCCGGCCGTCATATTCGATGAGCAGGCGGTAGCGGGGCATCAGCCGAGCCTCGTCCCGGCGGGCACGGCGGTGCCGCGCAGGAAGGCCTCGGCCTCCTGCGGTCCGCGGCCCTCGCGCTGCACCCGCAGCAGCCGCACGGCGCCCTCCCCGGTCCCCACCAGCAGCCGGTCGTCCAGGGTGACGCCCGGCTCGCCCGCCTCATCCTCGAAGGCCGAGAGCAGCGCCTTCACCCGCACCGGCCCCTTGTCGGTGGGCAGCTCGAACCACGCCCCCGGAAAGGGCGACATGCCGCGGATCTTGCGGTCCAGCACCGGGCCGGGCTTCGTCCAGTCCAGGCGCGCGAACTTCGCGCTGATCTTCTTGGCGTAGGTGACGCCATCGGTCGCCTGCGGCCTCTCGACGGCCCGGCCGGCTTCGATCTCAGGCAGGGTCCTGACGATCAACTCGGCGCCCGCGGCGGCCAGGCGGTCGTGCAGGGTGGCGGCGGTGTCCAGCGGACCGATGCGCACCGTGGCCGTCGCCAGCACCGGCCCCTCGTCCAGGCCCTCGGCCATGCGCATGACCTGCACGCCGGTCACGGTGTCGCCAGCCATGATCGCCCGCTGGATGGGCGCCGCGCCCCGCCAGCGCGGCAGCAGCGAGGCGTGGACGTTGAAGGACCCCAGCCGCGGCGCCTCCAGCACCTCGCGCGGCAGGATCTGGCCGAACGCCACCACCACGGCTGCGTCCAGGCCGAGCGCACGGAACGCCGCGATCTCAGCCGGGTCGCGCATGGACGCGGGCGTGCGCACCGCGATGCCGTGGGCCTCGGCGAAGGCGTGCACCGGCGAGGGCTTGAGCTCGTGGCCGCGGCCGCGCGGTGCGGGCGGTTGGGAATAGGCGCAGGCCACCTCATGGCCCGCCGCGACGATGGCGGCCAGGGCCGAGACGGCGAAGTCGGGGGTGCCGAGGAAGGCGAGGCGCATGGGCGGCGGTGTAGCGGGCGGCGGCCGTCATGGGAACTTCGCGCAAGCGGGGCCGTTGGAGCCGCGACACCAGGAGTCCCGACCATGAAGAAGCTGATGATGGTCTACGCGGCCGGTCTCGTCTTCGCGCTGAGCGCCTGCTCCAAGGGCGAGCAGGACAAGACCAGCCAGGACGTCAAGGAGGCCGCCGCCAAGGTCAAGGACGACGCCAAGGACGCGGCGAGCAGCCCGGAGGTGAAGAAGGTCGGCGCCGAGGCCAAGAACGCCCTGAAGGACGCCGCCCACGTCACCAAGGAGGCGGCCAAGGGCGCCGCGGAAGGCGCGCGCAAGGGCGCGTCCGAGGTCGAGGGCAAGGACGCCAGCGACACGGCCAAGGACGTGCCGAAAAAATAGCGTCAGGGCCGCGCCGCGAAGTGGAAGACCACCGCGTTCCCGCCCAGCGCGCCGGGCAGGAGGATGTCGTCCGGCCGGCTGGCGTCGCCGCCGTTGACATAGACGTCCGAGCCCGAGGCCAGCAGGGTCGGCGGCGAAGCCTGCCCCCGCGGCCCCAGGGTGAAGACAAGGCCGCTGGTCCCGGTGGGCGCGCCCAGCGCGACGGGCGCGGCGACCCGCACGACTCCGAAGTCCAGCACCGACTGCTTGCTGCCCGCCGCGAAGGCCCCGCCGGCTGGCGTGGCGCTCAGCGACCAGATCCAGGAGGCGCCGACGCTGGTGTCCACATAGAGCGGGCGGGTGCTTAGGCGCAGGTCCACGGCCTGGATCGCCGCATGCTCGTCCTCGCCGCACGCCCCGCGCGTCGCCCCGCCCAGCCAGACCTCCCGGCCTCTAGCGACCGCGGCGTTGACGTCCAGGTCCCGGACCTCGCGCGAGGCTTTGAGCGCCCCGGTGCGCCCGTCGTGGAGCTCGATCCAGGTGACCGGCTCGCTGGCGCAGAGGGCGTCGTCATAGTCGTCCCAGCCGGCCGGCGCCGGGACGCTCAAGGGCGCGTAGCGGATCGTGTAGGTGAGCATGAGGTCGCCGTTGACGGGCGTCAGGGTGGCGGCGTCGATACCCCCGCTGCGGCCGGCGCGGACCTCGAACAGCGTTCGCGGCCGTAGGCGCTCGTCGAACGCCAGGGCGCGCAGGGCCGAGGGCTCGGCCCGGCCGTGGGTCACGTCGGCGACGACCGCGACCAAGGTCTTGCCCGTCGTCGCGCCGGCCAGGATCGCCGAGCTGCCGGCGGCCGGGACGTCGGGCCGCCAGGTCTCCACAAGGGCGCCCGTGGCGCGGTCGAAGGCCTGCAGTATTGGGGACAGCATCCGCTGCGGCGTGACCTCGTAACCCGCCGCCACGACATGGCTGCCCACCGTGGCCGTGAACGGGCTCGCGCCAGGGCCCGCCTGGTCCTGGCGCCAGGCCTCGGCGCCCTGGGCATTCGTGACGCGTAGCCCTGCGTCGTGGCGGGCGCCCGCGGTGGGTGTGTCGATGAAGCGGGCGATCGCACCGCTGCCGTCGCGGCGCACGCTCAGGCCCTCCCCGTCCGCCGCCAGGGTCTCGACGCTGGAAAGGCGCGGGCCCGACGCGGGCGCTGGCGTGATCGCCCCGCCGTCACCCAGGATCACGAACGGCGCCCAGAACCGCGGGTGCAGCCAGGCCCGGCTGGGCGGCGCGGCGAGGAACGCCCGCTGCGCCCGGGCCAGGGCCTGCGCCGGTCCCAGCGTCGGGTCCTCCCGCAGGCCGGCGAAGGTGGCCGCAACCACCCGGCGTCCGACCTCCGAGTTCACGGGCCAAAGCGTGCCCAGCGTCGAGGGCGCGCCCGCCACCGCGAACGCCGAGGCCAGGGCCGGCAGGTCCTGGGCCGCCTCGCTGAGGTCGAAGTTGGCGGTGTTGCAGGCCGACAGGGCCACGAACTGGGCCGACAGGTTGAAGTCGGCGATCTCCGAGGCGGTGAGCAGGCCGTCGTCGGCGGCGTCGCGCGTGGAGACCGGCGTCAGGACCAGGGCCGGTTCGGACAGGCCCTGCAGGTCGTCGCGCAGCAGCCCATGGGTGGCGAAGCTCAGGAGACGGTAGCCGCCCACCAGCTCGTCGCGGAACCGCCGCTCGGTGGCGTCGGCCTCGGTGAGGAGGCGCACCTGGCGGAACCCGTGGGCGGAGGCGACCAGCTCGTCCTTGGTCTCGGGCAGTTCGGCGAGGTCGGCGAAGGCGCCGCCGCGCACGCCGCGGAGCACCGCCCTGCCGCGCGCCTCGCCCTCGGCGGTGGTTCCGCTGAGCAACGGGTCGCCCACGCCCAGGAAGTCGAAGGCCGCCGCGGCGCGGGGAACGGCACGGGCGGCGAGCACGGCGCTGGCGGAGCCGGCGTAGCTCGTGGCATGCGCCTTCGCCAGCCAGTCCGCCTGCGCCAGGTCGTAGCCCGCGCCACTCCGGGGCGGCGCGTGCGGGAGCAAGGCGGCAAGCGGCAGGCCCAGGCTCGCCATGCCCGGCAGCCACACGATCCGGTCGCCCGGCTTCAGACAGGGCTCGAACGGCCGGACGAAGGCGTCGTAGAGGCGCACCGCCGCCTCCGCCGGGAACTGGGCGTCCAGGTCCTCCGAGGGCGCATAGGTGGCGCTGAGCGCGGCCTGCAGCACCCGCTCGTCCAGCCGTAACCGGCCCCCGTCGACCGCCGCGAAGGCGCGGAACGTGGCGTCGTGGCGCACGCACATATAGGCCAGCCCCCCGGCGACAGGCGCCGCGATCAGCGCCGCTTCGTCGGGCGCCAGCACGGCCTGGAAGCGGTCCAGCGGAGCGATGTTGGCGCCGCCCAGGACGACGCGGTCGCCCGTCAGCTGGCGGTCCGCGGCGGCGATGCGCTCGGCGAACAGGCGGAACTGCTGGCGCACGGCGACGTCGTGCTCGAGGTTGGCCAAGGGCGGATGGCCGGCCGCCGCGGCCTGCGCCACAGCCTGGATCGCCGTCCGTTCCAGCCGGTCGCGGCGCTGGCGCAGCCGCAGGGCCTCGTGGATCGAACGCCGCGCCAGCGGATCGCGCGCCTGGCTGAGGGCCGTGAGGGCGTCGGCGTCGAAGGAAGGCCCCTGCCGCGCCGCCAGCTGGAACAGCGCGAAGGCCAGGTCCGGATCCTCGGGTCCCGGACGGCCGGCCTCGCCCGGAGCCAGGGCTAAGCCGATCAGCAGTTGGTCGAGGGCGCTTGGCCGATACCAGGCTCCGGGCGTCCCGTTGCGTGCGCCCGCCGCCTCTCGGATCCGGCGCGCCAGCTGGGTCAGCGCCTCGGGCCGCGCTGCGCCTGCCGGCAGCTTCAACGCCTCCGCCCCGGCTTGCCCACCGTGCAGGGCGTGCAGGAGCCCCTGCAGGTCCTGCGCCTGGCCCAGCAGCCGGTCCCGGACCGGCGCATCGAGCTCGGTCGACGTCAGGACCGCGACAGCGGCGCCCGCAGCTTTCGTCGCCCCTTCGGTGTCGCCGACCGCCTGCAGCAGCTGTGCGGCGGTCAGCTGGAACACCGCGGCGTCCACGCTCCGCGGCGCCAGCATCTGGCCAATGGACGCGCCGCTCGCCCGGTAGAGCCCGTAGGCGCGTTCGATCTGGCCGGCGGCCATCAGGGTGCGGAGGGTGTCGGTGAGCGCATAGGCCACGGCGAACCGGTCCGACGCGGGGGCCTTCAGGCTGGCGATCAGCGACAGGATGCGGTCGGCGCGGGCGGTGGCCTCGGCCAGCCTGCCCTGGCTCAGCAGGATGTCCGCCGCCAGCCCCTGGCGCTGCAGGTAGAGGGCTCCGTCGTAGGCGTTCTCGTGGCTCCAGGCCGGGCCGGCGAGAACGCTCTCAGCCGCGCCGGGCCCGCCCTGGCGGAAGCGCGCCGCGTCCAGGTAGTAGCTGACCCGCAGCGCCTGGTCCTGGCGCAGGATTCCCTCCGGCGCGGGCGCGGCGGCTGCGGCCTCGGCGTAGCGCGGCGCATAGGTCGTCGCGCAGTCCGTGGCGTAGCTGTGCAGGCAGATGTCGAGCAGGGCGCCCAGCACCGCCACCCGTGCAGCGGGCGCGGCGGCGGCAGGCTCGTCCAGCAGGCGGATCAGCCGCTCGCGCGCCGCCACGGCGTGGCCGTCGAAATAGAGCCGGACCGCCCCGGCCATCCCATCGCCCGGGGCTTCGGCCCGCGCCGGTGCGGCCGCCAGAATGAGGCTTGAGAAGCACAACCATGCCGCTAGGCTCCGCAATAGTAATCCTGGGCGGGGTAGGGCGGACATGAAGGCTTTCCGGGTCGGCGCAATGTGCGTCGCGCTGTTTTCGGCATCATACGCATGGGCCGGCCCGCCGGAAGCCGACCTCGGCCGTAGCCTCGACCTTGGTGGCGGCGCCCCGGCCTCCAAGGCGCTCCCGGCCCCGCTGGCGGGCGCGCCCAGCGGCAAGCCCACGGGCCGGGCCCGCGCCTATGCCCGCGCCCTCGAGGGCCTGCAACCGCAGGCGGCCGCCGCCACGCGGGGCGCCAAGGAGACCAAGGTCTACCAGGAGGCCTCCCCCTCGGTGGTGCTGGTGATCACCAAGGACGGGCTCGGCTCGGGCGTGATCATCTCCCCCGACGGCAAGATCGTCACCAACCTGCACGTGGTCGGCGCGGAGCCGGTGGTGGGCGTGATCTTCAAGCCCGCCGTGGAAGGCGCCTCCGTCGAGGACGCCGACGTCCACCGCGCCAAGGTCCTGCGCCGGGACGAGGTCGCGGACCTGGCGCTGCTGCAGGTGTCCGAGATGCCGGCCCACGTGAAGCCGCTGGCGATCGGCAGCGCCGCCGAGGTGCAGGTGGGCTCCGATGTCCACGCCATCGGCCACCCGACCGGCAAGGCCTGGACCTACACCCGCGGCATCGTCAGCCAGATCCGCCGCGACTTCCAGTGGCAGAACGAGGACCGCCTCAAGCACGAGGCCACGGTCATCCAGACCCAGACGCCCATCAACCCCGGCAACTCCGGCGGGCCGCTGATCAGCGACAGCCTGCGCCTGATCGGCATCAACAGCTTCAAGAGCGAGGGCGAGGGCCTGAACTTCGCCATCTCGGCCGACGACGTGAAGACCTTCCTGGCCCGCACCAATGACCGGACGACCGAGCACCCGAAGCCGGTGGACCTGAAGAACTGCAAGCTGAAGGCGCTACAGGAGAAGGCCTGGGACAACCCGAAGGGCAAGGCGGTGGCCATCGACGAGGACTGCGACGGTGAGGCCGACTATGTCGCCGTCTTCCCGGACGATCGGCGCGCGCCCGTGGAGATGCTTTACGACGACGACGGCGACGGCAAGATCGATGCGATCCTGTTCGACAAGGATTGGGACGGCTCGCCCGAATACGGCCTCTACGACACCAACGGGGACGGCAAGTTCGACCTGGAGGGCCGCTTCCACAAGGGCGAGCGGGACCCCTACCGCTACGACCGGATCAAGAACTGACGGCGAGCGCGCGGGATGCGGGCGGCGTGGCGGCGGCGGCGATCTCCAGCGCCTCGGCGATGCCGCCCAGCAGGGTCTCGGCCGTGATGGGCTTGGGCACGTGCAGGTCGGCGCCGGCCGCCAGGGCGTCGATGCGATGCTGGGCCATGGCGTTGGCGCTCAGCATGACGATCGGGGTGCGGGGCCGGTCGGCGGCGGCCTCGCGGCGGATCGCGCGGGTGGCGGCCAGGCCGTCCATGACCGGCATCTGCATGTCCATCAGCACCAGGTCGAAGACATCGCCCCGCATGGCCGCCACCGCCTCGGCGCCGTTGCCGACGATCCGCAGGTCCACGCCGTAGGGCTCCAGGATCAGCTGGACCACCTTCTGGTTGGTCGGATGGTCCTCGGCCAGCAGGATGCGCAACGGGCCCACCTCGGCCGCGGCGGCGGGCGCGGCGGCGTCGGCCCGACCCGGGTCGGCGTCATAGGCGGTCAGCTCGCGGGCGCGGGCCAGGGGGATCGCCACCCGGAACAGGCTGCCGTGGCCCGGCTCCGAGCGGGCCTCGATCTCGCCGCCCATCATCTCGACCAGGGCCTTGCAGATGGCCAGGCCCAGGCCCGTGCCGCCGAACCGCCGGGTGATGGTGGTGTCCGCCTGGCTGAAGCGCTGGAACAGCGCCGCGCCCGACTCCGCGTCGAACCCCATTCCGGTGTCGCGCACCTCGAAGACCACCTGGGAGGGGCCTTCGCCGTCGGGGTCGGCCACGTCGATCCACAGGCCCACCTCGCCGGCGTCCGTGAACTTGACCGCATTGGAGAGCAGGTTGCCCAGCACCTGCTTGATGCGCGTGCTGTCGCCGTGGAACTCGCCGCGCGCCGCCGGCCCGAACCCGGCCTGGAACGACAGGGACTTCTCGTGGGCGCGCACCTGGTAGAGCTCCACCAGGCTGGCGCACTCGTGCTGCAGGTCGAAGACGCGCTGCTCGATCTCGAGCCGCCCGGCCTCGATCTTCGACACGTCCAGGATGTCCGAGACCAGCCGCTCCAGCGTCCGCGCCGAGGACTCGACGAGGCCCACCATCTCGCGCTGCGGCAGGCTGAGGCCCGTGCGGCCCAGGGCGTCGACGATGCCGATCACCCCGTTCAACGGCGTGCGGATCTCGTGGCTCATATTGGCCAGGAACTCGCTCTTGGCCTCGTTGGCCGCCTCGGCCGCCAGCTTGGCCCCGCGCAGCTCGGCCTCGATGGCCAGGCGCTCAGTGACGTCGCGGGCGACGCCGAACACCAGGTCGCCTACCCGCCGGGCGCGCCATTCCAGGTGCCGGTAGCCGCCGTCCCGATGCCGGTAGCGGTTGACGAAGCCCATGACCTCGTCGTCGACCTGGATGCGCTCCATGTGGCCCCGGGTGGCGTCCACATCGTCCGGATGGACGAGCGGCAGCATCGGCGCGCCCTCCAGCTCGGCCACCGAATAGCCAAGGGACGTCTCCCACGCCCGGTTCACCTTCACGAACCGGAAGTTGCTGTCGCGGATGACGAGCATGTCCAGCGAGACCTCGAAGAAGCTCGTCAGGTCGCGGGCGGTCTCGCGCTCGATCTGCAGGGCGCGGCGGGCGCGGGCCTCGCTGCGCCCCAGCTCCGCCTCGATCTCGCGGCGGGTGATGGCGATGGCGGCCAGCTCGGCCGCGGTCTCGATGAAGGTGATGTCGTCTTCGGTCGGGGCGCTCACCTGGCGATGGTAGATGGCGAAGGTGCCCAGCACCTCGCCATGGGCGCCGCGGATCGGCTCGGACCAGCAGGCGCGCAGGCCGGCGGCGGCGGCGAGATCCTTGAAGTCGACCCACAGGGGATCGGTCTGGATATCCTCGACGATCACCCGCTCACCGCGGAAGGCGGCGCTGCCGCACGAGCCGACGTCCGGCCCGATCTCCACGCCCTCGATGGCGGCGTTGTAGTCGTCGGGCAGGCTGGGGCCGGCGCCCAGCGCCAGCTTGCGGCCGGTGTGGTCCAGCAGGAGGATGCTGCAGAGGATGCCCGGCGCCTCGGCCTCCACCGTCAGCACGATGGCGTTCAGCACGGTCGCCAGCGGATTGCCCGCGGCCATCAGGGCCATGGTTCGCCGGAACGCGGTATGAGCGGACGCGGAGCTCATCGGAAGGGCCCCCTCCAGGGCGATGCCTCGATGGCTAGCGCGCCCGCGTGGGGAGAACGTTAACATCCCCCGCGGCGCTGTGTCGCGATGTCGGGCCGCGATTGCAGCCTGCGAGGCCGCCCGGTCGGCCGAAACTCCGCTCTCGCGGCGCGCCTTAGGCGGCCTTGACCTGCTTCTTGACCTTCTTGATCGCCTGCTCGCGCTTCAGCCGCGACAGGTGGTCGATGAAGAGTACGCCTTCCAGGTGGTCCATCTCGTGCTGGATGCAGACCGCGAAGAGGCCCTCGGCGTCCTCCTCGATCTGCTCGCCCTGGTAGTTGAGGTAGCGCAGCTTCACCTTCGCGGGCCGCTCCACCTCATCGTAGATGTCGGGCACCGACAGGCAGCCCTCCTCATAGGGGGCGGTCTCTTCGGAGGCCCAGAGGATCTCCGGGTTCACGAAGAAGCGCGGCTGGGGCTCCTCGTCCTGGCGGGCGAGGTCCATCACGATCACGCGCTTGGGCACGCCCACCTGGATGGCGGCCAGGCCGATGCCGGGCGCCTCGTACATGGTCTCCAGCATCTCATCCATCAGGGTGCGCAGCTCGTCGTCGACGACGGCCACGGGCTGCGACACCTGTTTCAGGACAGGGTGGGGGACGACAAGGATCTCACGAAGCGCCATGCCTGCGAGGTAAGAGACCCATTCCTGAGCGTCAAGGTAGGAGAACTGTCGCGGGGCCTCAGCCCTCGCCGCCGGCCGCCAGCCGCACCGTCGGCGCCTCGGCGGCGCTCAGCTTGGCCAGGGGCCGCACCGCCGTCTCGACCGGGATGAGCTCGGCCACCTCCTTGCCCTGGTGGTCGACCTTCAGCTCCTCGAACCGGCGCGCCTGGGTCAGCACCTGGGTCTCCAGCGAGCCCACGAACTGGTTGTACTTGCCGACCGCCATCTCCAGCGCCCGGCCGACGCCGCTGGCGTGGGCGCCCATCACGGCGATGCGCTTGTAGAGCTCCTTGCCCAGCTCGGCGATCAGCCGCGCATTGGTCGCCTGCTCCTCCACCCGCCAGCCGTAGACCACCGCCTTGCAGAGGGCGAAGAGGGTGCTGGGGGTGACGATCACCACCCGCCGGTCCATCGCCTCGTTCATCAGGTCGGGCGCGCGATCCAGGGCGGCGGCCATGGCCGAGTCCAGCGGCACGAACATGGCCACGAAGTCGGGCGAGGCCTCGAACTGCTCCCAATAGGCCTTGGCCGAGAGGCCCTGGACGTGGCCCTTCACGCTCTGCACATGCCGCAGGCCCGCCGCATCGCGCGTCAGGTCGTCCTGCGCCTCCTGCAGCTCCAGGAAGGCGTTCAGCGAGCACTTGGCGTCGATGACGAAGAGGCCGCCGCCGGGCAGGCGCACGGTCACGTCGGGCCGCCGGCGGCCTTCCTCGGTGTCGGTGGACGTCTGCTCCTCGAAGTCGAACCGCCCCGACAGGCCCGCAGCCTCCAGCACATTGCGCAGGGTCTGCTCGCCCCAGCGGCCCTGCACGCCGGCGCCGCGGCGGAGCGCCGACGACAGCTTGCGGGCCTCCTCCTGGGTGGCGGTGGAGGCGGCCAGCAGCTGGGCGATCTGTTCCTTCAGCCCGCCGGTCTCCTCGGCGCGGGCCTTCTCCACGGCGGTCACCTGCTCCTGGAATTTCTGCAGGCTGTCGGCCACCGGCTTCAGCTGCGCCTCCAGCTTGGCCTGGGCCAGGAGCTCGCGGTTGCGCACCTGCTCCTCGTTCTTGCGCAGGATCTCCTCGGCCACGCTGGCGGCCGACTGGGTCACCTGGGCGGCCAGCATGTCGTGGTGGCCCTCCAGCAGCTTCATGCGCAGCTCCGCGGCGGCGGCGCGCCCGCGCTCGCGCAGGGCCCACCCCACGGCCAGGGCGGCCACGAAGGCCATGAGGACGGCGAGGAACAGGAGTCCGTTCATGCTGCGTTCTTACCGCAGCCGGTGAGTCGCGCCTAGTAGAGGCCCGGGATCAACCGCGCGCGCACACCGGCGGCATAGTCGCGGTAGGCGGGATCCTCGGTCAGCACCTTTTCCTCGGCCGCGATGCGCAGGATCTGCAGGCCCCAGGCGACCACATAGACCGCCGCGTTCCAGGGTGTCGGGTGGGCCAGCAGGAAGCCCGCCTGGGTCAGGATGTAGCCGGCGTACATGGGGTGGCGCACGGCGCGGTAGGGGCCGCTGCGCTTGATCCCGCGATTGGCGGCGGTCAGGCCGAAGCTGCGGTTGAGGCAGACCTTGGCGGCCAGGCTCAGGAACCCGCCCGCGATCATCACCAGGCCCGCGGCGACCTCCGGGACCAGCGGCTGGCCGCCCGGCCGCACCATCAGGCCGGCGGTGGTGCCGCCGAGGGCGATGGCGATGGCGTAGGGCGAAAGGTCGGTGCGCTGCGAACGCTTGCGCAGCAGCACCATGGCCACCGCGGCGCATTCGGACGTCAGCAACACGATGTCGAACGGGTGTTTCGCAAGGCCCGGCAGGAAGCGCAGGATGATGGAGAGGCCCAAGAGGGTCACGAACGCCCGCTCGGCATAGTCGTACAGCCGCTCGAAGCGGCCGGCGCCGAGGGAGGTGTCCGCCACGCTGGTCATGGCCCCAGACTGCCGTGCGGCGATGAAGGACCCGCCAAGGAATGCGGTTAGCGCGCCTTTAAGCCGGGCGGCGGGCGCGCATGGCCTGGGCGATGGTGCCGTCGTCCAGCCAGTCCAGCTCGCCGCCGACCGGCACGCCGCGAGCCAGCATGGTCACCGCGACGCCGCTGGGCGCCAGGCGGTCGGCCAGGTAGTGGGCGGTGGTCTGGCCATCGACGGTGGCCGGCAGGGCCAGGATCACCTCGCGCACCGCCTCCTCGCCGGCCCGCGCCAGCAGCGGCCCCACGCGCAGGGCGTCCGGCCCGACGCCGTCGAGGGCCGAGAGCAGGCCGCCCAGCACATGGTACCGGCCGCGGAAGGCGCCGGCCCGCTCCATCGCCCAGAGCGCCCCCACCTCTTCCACCACGCAGATCAGGGCCGGATCGCGGCCGCGGTCGGCGCAGATGGCGCAGGGGTCCTGGGTGTCGAGGCTGCCGCAGACCTGGCAGGTCTTTACCCGCGCCGCCGCCTCGGCCAGGGCGTCGGAGAGCGGCAGCAGCAGCTGGTCGCGCCGCTTGAGCAGCGCCAGGGCGGCCCGCCGCGCCGAGCGCTGGCCCAGGCCCGGCAGCTTGGCGAGCAGGGCGATCAGCCGCTCGATCTCGGGTCCGGCGGAGGCCGCCACTAGGAGGCTGGGACCCGGCCGGCCTGGGTGAACACCACCTGCCAGCGCCCGTCGCGCTTCTGCCAGACGTCCAGGAAGCGCAGGCGCACCGAGAAGGCCTTGCCGCCGTCCGTGCCGGAGAGGTCGGCCACGCCGCCCATCAGGGCCACGTCGCCCATCACCCGCTCGATCGGCGCCTCGACGGTGAACGGGTTCAGCTTGTAACCGGGGGCCAGCTGGTCGGCGATGAACTCGTCCTTGGTCTCCACCTTCCCGCTGCTGTTGGCGAGCTGGTAGTCGGGGGCGAGCAGGCGCTCGAGCGCCGCCTTGTCGCTCTTCACCTGGGCGACGTCATAGTCGTGGACCGCCTGGGCGAGGTCGGTCGGCAGGGCCGCGGCGGCCGCGGCGAGGATGAGGGCGCTCAGCATCAGAATTTCGGCATGCCGGGGATGTTGAGGCCGGCCAGCGGTCCGGCCGCCTCGCGCATCAGCTCGGCCTGCTGCTCGTCCAGCCTGCGCTTGGCGTCGGCATGGGCGGCCACCACCAGGTCGGCCACCACCTCGCCCTCGCCCGGCGCCATCAGGCTCTCGTCGAACACCACGCGCGCGAGCTCGCCCGTGCCCTTCAGCGTCAGGCGCACCATGCCGCCGCCGGATGTGCCCTCCGCCTCCAGCGCGGCGATCTTCTCCTGCGCCTCGGCCATGCGCTGCTGCATGACCTGCGCCTGTTTCATCAACGAATTCAGGTCTTTCATTGAACCTTGCTCCGACTGCGCGCCGCAGGCGCCGTCAACTGAACCACGAACCACACGAACCACACGAACATCCAATCCGGAACGGCCAGCCGCGGGTCAGGGGCGAAGCCGTTCGTGTGGTTCGTGTGGTTCGTGGTCGAATCCTGCGGCTGCGCCGCTTAGTCCTCCTCGCCGTCGTCCTCCACCGGTGGCGCCGCGTCCGCCGGCGCCTCCGGCTGGCTGAGGCTGCGGATGCCGACGATCTCAGCCCCGGGGAAGGCCGTCATCACCTCGCGCACGAACGGGTGTTGCTCGATCTCTGCCCGCACCTCGCGCTGCTCGCGCTTCTGCTTCTCCCACAGGCTCTCGGCGCCGCCGCCGCCCTGGGTGGTGAGGAACCAGCGCTCGCCGGTCCACTCCTTCAGCCGGCCCACCAGCCGCTGCGCCAGGTCCGACGGCGCGCCGGGCGCGGGCTCGTACTCGATGGCGCCGGGCCGGAAGCTGATCGGCCGGATGAACCGCTCCACGTCCAGCTTCAGCCGGATGTCGCGCCGGCGGTCGATGAGGGCGAGAAGGTCCTCGAAGGTCTTGAGATTGGCCGCCGGCTCGGTGGAGGGCGCGGCCAGGGGCATCGGCTGGCGCGCCACCGCCGAGACGCCCTGCCCCGCTCGCGCCGCCGGCCCCGATCCCCCGCCGCCGCCAGAGGGTCCGCCTGACTGAGGTCCGCCGCCACCCACGGCGTCGCCAGCCTGCAGCCGCTTCAAGGCCTCCTCCGGCCCGGGGAGATCGGCGGCGTAGGCCAGGCGGATCAGCGCCATGTCCACGGCCGCGGCTGCATCGGGCGCGCGCCGCACCTCCTCATAGGCCTTCAGGGTCAGCTGCCAGATCCGCGACAGGGTGCCGGCGGACACCGCCGCGCCCACCGCGGCCAGCCGCTGCGCCTGGTCCTTCGGCATCACCAGGGCGTTGACCCCGATCGCCTTGGCCACCGAGGCGCCGTGGCAGTGGTCCAGCAGGTCCATCAGCACCTGGTCCGGATTCGCCCCGTAGCCGTAGAGCGTGCGGAAGGTCTCGATGGCGGCGCCGGCCTCGCCGCGCAGCACCTGTTCGAAAAGCCCGATGGTCTGGGCCCGGTCCGCCAGGCCCAGCATGTCGCGGATCGAGGCGGCGGTGACCGTCTGGCCCGGATCGGCCTGCACGATCGCCTGGTCCAGCATCGACTGGCCATCCCGCACCGAGCCTTCGGCGGCGCGGGCGATCAGCATCAGCCCCTCGGCCTCCACCCGCGCGCCCTCGTTCTCGCAGATCATCTCCAGGTTCTTGACCAGCACCTCCGGCTCGACGCGCCGCAGGTCGAACCGCTGGGTGCGCGACAGGATGGTCACCGGCACCTTGCGGATCTCGGTGGTGGCGAAGATGAACTTGGCGTGCGGCGGCGGCTCCTCCAGCGTCTTCAGGAGCGCGTTGAACGCCCCCGTCGACAGCATGTGCACCTCGTCGATGATGTAGACCTTGTAGCGGGCCTCCACCGGGGCGTAGCGCACGCCCTCCAGCAGCTCGCGGATGTCGCCGACGCCGGTGCGGGACGCGGCGTCCAGTTCCAGCACGTCCATGTGCCGGCCCTCGATGATGGCCCGGCAGTGGCGGCCCTCCTCGCGCAGGTCCAGCGAGGGCTCGTGGATGGTGTCGGTCTCGTAGTTCAGGGCCCGGGCCAGCAGGCGGGCGGTCGTGGTCTTGCCGACCCCGCGGACGCCGGTGAGCATGAAGGCGTGGGCGATGCGGCCGGTTGCGAAGGCGTTGCGCAGCGTCCGCACCATGGCCTCCTGGCCATAGAGGTCCTCGAAGGACCGCGGACGATATTTGCGGGCTATGACGGTGTAGGCGGCGCCCTCGTCGGACGGCGCGGCCGCGGGCGCGGCCATAGGCGGGGCGGCGTCGCCGAACATGTCGCCCGTGTTGGGGTCACGCTCCGGCGTGGAATCGTCGTGCGTGAGGTCCTCGTCGCCCATGAGCCCATCTAACGGGACGCGTCGGTCCCGCGAAAGTGGAAAGCCTGCCGGAAAGTGAAAGGTGGAGACCGGACGGCAACCCGAAGCGTGACCCGTTGTGGCTGCTTCCTTCCGGACCTGACCAGGTTGGCGGGGCGCTCGTCCGCCGCCGATCTCCGCCGCGGCATATGGCGGATCGGGGCGGAGAGGGCAAGGGCCGCCTCAGTCGCGCCAGGTCTCCAGCGTCTCGCCCAGGGCGGCCTTCAGGGGCCCGAGCCACGGCTCGAAGCGCCGCCACTGGTCCACTCCGTCGCGGAAGATCGGCTGGCGCACCTGTTCGGAGCTGACGGTGCGCACGGCGCGGTCGTTGCGGTGGAAGTCCAGGCACGCTGGCTCGAACGGCAGGCCGCAATAGGCCAGCAGCCGGCCCACCTCGCCCTCGGTGTCGGCCACCAGGTCCTCGTAGATCACCCGGTGTATGCGGCCCGGCAGAGCCCGGTCCAGGTGGCGCATGAGGCCCACATAGTCGGCGTAGTAGCGGCCGAGGTCGCTGAGGTCGTAGGAGAACGCCTGGCCCTGGGCGAAGTGCTGTTTGAAGGCCGAGAAGCCACAGCCCAGCGGATGGCGGCGCACGTCGACGATGCGCGCATTGGGCAGGATCAGCTGGATCAGGCCGATGTGCTGGAAGTTGTTGGGCATCTTGTCCACGAACCGCGCCCGGCCCAGCTTGCGGTGCGGCAGGGCGCGCTCGAGGTAGAGCTGGCCCAGCGCGGTGCGGGTCTGCGGATCCAGGGCGGCCAGCGCCTCGGGATAGGGTGCGTCGGCGGTGTCCAGGCCGCGGGCGATGAGCCCGATGTGCGGCAGCTCCATGGTGCCTTCCACCGCCGAATGGCTGGCCAGGATCTGCTCCACCAGGGTTGAGCCGGCGCGGGGCAGGCCGACCACGAAGATCGGGGCGTCGCTGGGATCGCCGCCGCCCGCGCGCTCCGTGAAGAACCCGGCGGTGAGCAACGCCTGCGAGCGGCGCGCCAGGCGCGTCGTGTCTTCGGGATCGTAGCCGGCGTCGGCGCGGCGCAGGGCCGCCCCCTCGGCGTAGTGGGCGAAGGCGTCGGCGTCGTCCCCGCGGTCCTCCAGCGCCTTGCCCAGGGCGAACTGCAGATGAAGCCGGTCGGGCGCGGCCAGGTCGGGCCGCTCCAGCTGGCGGCGCATGGCCGCCACGTCGGCGTCCTCCAGCGCGCCCACCTTGAGGTTGGCAAGGCTCCAGTAGGCGTCGCCCAGCTCGGGCGCGAGGCCGATGCAGCGCTTGTAGGCCGCCACCGCATCCGCCCGGCGCCCAACGGTGCGCAGGGCGTGGCCATAGTTGAGCCAGATGCGCGGCTGGCGCGGGAAGTCCGCGGCCAGGGCCTCGTAGAGCGCCAGCACGTGGGCGTCCTCGCCCAGCAGGCCGAGGCAGGCGGCCAGCAGGTTGCGGTAGGCCGCGTCGGATGGGGCGAGCGCCACGAGCCGCTCGGCATGGGCGGCGGCCTCCGCGCCCTTCTGCTGGCGGAACAGAGCCTCGGCCAGGGCGAAGCGCGCGCCGTCCCGCCCAGGCTCGAGGTCCAGCGTCCGGGCGAGCAAGGCCTCAGCGTCCGCAGGGCGACCCTGCCGCAGGAGGAGCTCGCCCAGCATCTGCAGGGCGGCAGGGTCGTGCGGCCGGGGCGTCAGATGGGTCCGCAGGGCCCGCTCGGCGTTGGCCAGCCTGCCTTCGAAGACAGCGTTCGCCGCCGGTTTCAACGCCGGGTCCTGCACCGCGGCGCGGGCATGCTCGGCGAAAGCCGCTTCCGCCCCACCCAGGTCGCCGGCGGCGAACAGCAGGTCGCCCAGCGCCCGCCAGGCCTCGGCCAGCTCGCGGTTGAGCCCGACCGCCTGCCGCAGCGCCGCCAGGGCCGGGACCTCCTGCCCATGGGCGGCGAAGGCGAGGCCCAGTTCGTACTGGGTGAGCGCCGCCCGCGGCCAGGCGCGCGCCAGCGGCTGCAGGATGGCCAGGGCGCGGGCCGGCTCGCCGGTGCGCCGCAAGGCCGAGGCCAGGATCAGCTGTGGCCGCGGATCCTGCGGCGCGAGGCGCAGGATCTGCTCGGCGAGGCGCCGCGCCGCGGCTGGGTCGGTGGCCAGGAGCGCCGCGGCCTCGGCCGTCGCAGCGCCGAGCGAGGCCGGGGTGGCCGTCGGTGTGGTCAGCGCCATGGATGGACGTCCCTCGGAGAACGGCGGGCCGTCGCCGGCCCGCCGCGCAGCCTCAGAACGTATAGGTCAGGCGGCCGTAGTAGTAGCCGCCATTGATCCCGTAGGGCGAGAAGCCCAGCGGGGCGTCATAGACGTTGGAGCCGTCCACCGGCCGCACGCCGCCCGAGCCGTTCGGGATATTGGGCACGGTCGGCGCCTTCTTGCTGAAGAGGTTGTTGGCCCCGACGTCGACCTTCAGCCCCGGCAGGATCGTGTAGCCCACGTCCAGGTCGGTGACGCCCGTGGTCTTGACCGACAACTTCGTGCCGCCGAAGCCCGTGCCGTCCAGGCTGACGATCTCGGAGGACTTGCCGTAGACCGTCTCGCGCAGGTTCACGGTGAACTTGCCCATGGTCCAGAAGGCCCCGAACACCGCCTTGGCCCGCGGCGAAGCCGTGGTCAGGTAGCTGAGCGCCGTCGGGCCCAGGAGGGTGGTCTGGCCGAAGGCCGGCGCCAGCACCTGGGCGGGGATCGGCGCCTGGGTGAGCACCGTTGTCTTGTTGTAGTTCAGGGCCACCGACCAGTCGACGTGGCCCATGTCCCCGAAGTCGGAGGCGTAGTTGCCGGTCACTTCCACGCCGCGGGTGCGGGTCGAGGCGGCGTTGGTGAAGACGCTGACGCCGACGTAGCTGAGGCCCGTCGGGTCCAGCACGTTGCCGTGGGCGCTGATCGAGTTCAGCACGTTCTGCGAGACGATGGTCGACCCCACCTGGCCCAGCAGGATGCCGGTGCCGATGATCCGGCGCCGGATGCGGATCTGGTAGGCGTCGGCGGTGATCTGCAGGCCGTCCAGCGGGTGCAGCACGAAGCCGCCGCTGAAGTTCAGCGACTTCTCCGGCTTCAGGTCCGGGAAGCCGATCTGCTTGGCGGCCGGCGAGTTGGCCGGCAGCTGCACCACGGCGAAGGTAGGCGCGACGTTGGTGGCCGAATAGTACTCCTCGGCCAGGGTCGGCGCGCGGAAGCCGGTGGAGGCCGTGCCGCGGATCGCCACCATCGGGCTGAAGTCGTAGCGGGCGGTCAGCTTGCCGACCGTGGTGCTGCCGAAGTCGGAATAGTGCTCGTGGCGGCCGGCCAGGTCGAGCTTCAGGCCTTCCATCACGTCGGCGGCCAGGTCGCCGTAGACCGCCCAGTTGGTGCGGTGGTGCTTGCCGGCGTCGGTGGGCTGGAAGCCGGGATAGGACTGGCCGCCCTCCTTGTAGATCGAGTAGGGGTCGCCGGCGCTGATCGAGAAGGTGTTGCGCCGCAGTTCCCCACCAAACGCGACGCTGAGCGGCGAGGCCAGGCCCACGTCGAAGCCCTTCACCAGGTCGAGGTTGTTGGTCCACTCGGTGGCGCGGAAGGCGCCGTCATAGAAGTTGCGCGGCGTGGTCCCGGTGTCGGCGAACAGCGAGGCGTTGGCCGAGTTCAGGGTCGAGACCTGGTCGCGGACGTGGCCGTAGGTCGTGGAGAGGTCCCAGGCCCAGCCCTCGATCGTGCCCTTCAGGCCGCCGCCGGCGGAGAAGTCGTCCTCCTCCAGGTGTTCCTTCGGATCGAACCCGTTCGGGAACGGCACGGTGGTGACCGTCCCCACGGTGCGCTTGACCTTGCTGGGCACGCGGTAGTTCTCGAACGCCGAGGCCAGGCGGTGCGAGTAGCTGGCGGTGGCGTAGGCCTCGATCTCCGGCGTCAGCTGATAGCCGGCGTTCAGGTAGGCGTTGTAGAGGTTGTACTGGGCGTCGCCGTTGATCTTGTTGACGATCGGGAAGTTGTCCGCGCCCGGCAGGCCCGCCTTGTCGATGGCGTTGTCGGTGGGCAGCACGGTGCCGGTCTGGCTCAGCACGCGCCGGTCCGGCCCGCCGCGGACGCTGAAGTTGTGGTAGCGGTTCTCGAGCGTGACGTTGACGAAGCCGTTGGGGCCCAGCGGGGCGCCCAGGTTCAGCGACAGCGCGCCGGTCTCCCCGTCGCCCTTGTAGTACTGGCCCAGGGTGGCCATGCCGGTCCCGCCGTGGTCGGCGGACTTCAGGATGATGTTGACCACGCCGGCGATGGCGTCGGTGCCGTACTGGGCGGCCGCGCCGTCCTGCAGCACCTCGATGTGGTCGATGGCGCCCACCGGGATCAGGCTGAGGTCGGCCGTGGCCGCGCCCTGGTAGGGTCCGCCCAGCACGTGCAGGTTCGCGGTCGGGTGGCGGCGCTTGCCGTTCACCAGCACCAGGGTGTCGTTGGGGTTCAGCCCGCGCAGGGCGGCCGACAGGGTCAGGTTGCCGGTGTCGCCGCCGATGGCCTCGGCGGAGAACGACGGCAGGTTCTGGCTCATCGCCTGGATCAGGTCCGGCTGGCCCACCCGCTGCAGGGCGCTGGAGCCCAGCACCTGGACCGGCGCCGGGCTGTCGGCGGCCTTCAGGCCGGTGACGCGGGTGCCGGTGACGATCACCTCCGAGACGGCGGCGCCCGCTGCGGCGTCGCCCGCTTCCGCGGCCACGGCCTCCGAGGCCAGGCAGGCGCTAAGGACCAGCAGGCTGCTGAATGCGAATAGATTTCTCATGATGTCTTGTTCCGCCAAATTACGACTGTGAGAGACATGCGTTTTTGTCTTCGGACGGGCGGTAGTCCGGAATATCGACGCGATTTTTGAACGCGGCGCCAAAAACTAGATGCGCGCCAAAGCTGTGGTGAATCTTAGTTTCGCCCGACCGAACCCCCTTCGGATGGTCCGAAGATTTGGGCACGACGCCCCGAGCCGATGCGGAATGCCTACGGCCGTGGAGATTTGGCGACGATGTTCGGCCCCACTGGCGGCAAAAGGGGCAATCCGGACGCCCCGGCGCCCCTTAATTGCGCCGCCGCGCGCCGAAAACGGGTCAGACGTGGTTGCGGAAGGCGGTGGTTCGGCGCGCATTGCGGCGGTAGCCGGCCAGCATGGTCCGGGCCGCGATGCGGGCCCTGTCGACGCGCGGGCCGTTCACCTGCTGGGCGCCCAGCAGGTCCTCGTACTGGATGTAGCCCAGCGGCCGCACGCCGAAGGGCGCCAGAGGCAGGCCCAGGTGATTGGTCGCCTGCGCGGCCGGCGTCAGGCCGAAATAGGCCTTGGTGACGAAGTTCGACACCGGCACGCCGTCGATCTCGTAGTGGTCGCCCTGGGTGGGGTCGCAGACCTCCAGGTCGTAGCGGACGGTCTGCCCCGGCGCGCCATTGGGGGCCGGCCCGCTGACCGTGGTCAGGGTGTTGGGGTCGGCCAGCAGCTCCAGCACCTCGTGCGAGAGGGTGACGCTCCACGGCTCCTTGGCCTTGGCGCAGACGTCCAGGTAGACGAAGGCGTAGGGCAGCGCCCCGTGGGTGAGCGAGTGGTAGCCGTAGGCGCCGGCGACGCCCGTGGTCGGATCGCTGGACGCCTCGCCCACATAGATGACGGCGTGGACCACCCCATCCACATTGACCTTCAGCCCGTTCAACGCCTGCCGCGCCGGGACCAGGGTGGCGGCCGCGCCCCAGGCCGGGCCGAAATGCTGGGCGACCTGGACCCCGACCGCGGCCACGGCGGCGGCGAACTCTGCGTCGCCGATCGAGGTCGAGACATTGACCACCAGGATGGTCAGCGGCGCGGCCAAGGGAACGGCAGGCGGGCCAAGGCCAAGGCCGGCGGCGGTCCCGGCCTCGCCGGCCGCCTTCAGCGCCGCCGCGCCCATGCCCACGACGCCGAAGGCCGACTTGATCTGGTTGAAGGCGTAGGGAAGGAACAGCGCGCTGCCGATCAGGAACAGCGGGACGAAGGGCTGGATGACGTCCTTCACCGCCGCCGCCGGCTCGGCGAAGGCCTTGGAGAGCGCCAGGTTGCCCACCGCCCAGTAGAGCGCGGTGACCATGGCCGCGCCGGCCAGGCCGGTCAGGCGGCTGTAGCTGGTGCTGTCGCCCTCGGCGATGGGCCCCTTCTCGCGCAGCGCCTTGCGCAGGTCGGCCACCATGGCCAGGCGCGCGAGCACGCCGAACACCATGACGTTGAAGCCGATGAGCACGAACACTGCCATGGCGGTCCCCCTCCTCCGGAGCCGGCCTCAAAGCCCCTTCAGGTACTCCAGCAGCTCGGCCCGCTCGGTCGGGGTCAGGCGATCGACCCCGTAGACGTGGCCCTTGTTGGAATTGCCGGCGATGCGGGTGTCGAAGGTGAAGCTGTTGCCGGGCGCGGCGGGATCGGTGTCGTAGCCGACCTTCTTCGGATCGAAGGCGCGCGTGCCCATGGCGAAGGTCACCGGGCGCTCGTCCACCGGCAGCAGCAGGTCGTACAGCGTCGGCACCGAGCCGTTGTGCAGATAGGGCGCGGTGGCCCAGATCCCCTCCAGCGGCCGGCCCTTATAGGCCAGCAGCGGGTCGGACGCGTTCTGCTGGCAGAACTGCAGGCGGATGTCCTTGGCGGTGACGCCGGGCCGCGCGAACTGCGGTTTCACCACCGTCGGCAGCGGGGTGACGCCGAAGATGTTGGCCGCGGCGGCCTTCACGAACTCGCCCTTCTTGCCCACCAGCGAGCCCTTTACGGTGGTGGTCAGGAGCTGGCGCACAGGCTCGGCCTGGCCCAGCGGCGCGCCGTTCAGGTAGCTGGCGGGCACGCCGGCCAGGGCGCCGCTCAGCCCGCGGTAGGCCCAGGCGTTGCAGGCCATCCACTCGTCGGTCTGCTCCGGACCCATCTGGGCGAAGGTGCGCATGGTCTCGTAGTGCTCGTGCGGGGTGTGGCAGGCGGCGCAGCGGTCACCGAACACCGCGGCCCCCGCCTCCAGCGCCGCCTTGCGGGTCACGGCCTTGCCCGCCGCGTCCGTCACCCCGTCGCCCGGCGCGCCGAAGGCCGTCGGCCAGGCCGGCGGCTGCAGCTTGGCGACCAGCACCTCCATGGCGTTCAGGCTGTCGACCCGGGCGGTGGAGACGAACCCCGTCAGGTCGCCCGGATGCGCCGGCGGCTTGATCACCGCCTCGCCGAACACGCCCAGCACCTCGCCGACGTTGCGGCCCATGGCGCCGAAGTCGGTCGGCGTGGCCCCCACGGCGATCTTGGCGCTGGAGGCGATGCCGTCCCACTGCAGCTGGGTCTGCTTGGTGATGTTCCACAGGTGTGGGTAGCTGACCGGCGCGTCCGCGGGATTGGGGAACGGCTGGGCCGCGCCGCCGAACAGCAGGGTGCGGTTGTAGATGTGGCCCACCGCGTCCACGCGGCCGTAGCCATAGCGGCTGTCGGTGTGGTTCAGCGCCTCGGTGGCGCTCTCCCAGTCGATCAGGCGCTTCAGCGCCGCCTTCAGCTGGGCGCGGTTCTCCGGCGTGTCGTCGCCGCCAGCCAGGACGGCGGTGGCGAAGCGGTTCCAGCGCGCCATGTCGGCGCCGTTGGCGGACTCCCAGGTCTGGACCAGGGCCGCGTCCGCCGCCTCGATGAAGCCCTGGAAGTCGAACAGGCTGGGCGCGCCATCGATCGTCAGCGTCTTGCCGCCATAGGTCATCTGGCCGGTGTGGCAGGCAGCGCAGTTCAGCCCCACCCAGTCCACCCGGTCGTCGCCCGCCGAGCTGCCGCCCCAGTGCAGGCGCGTGCGCACCAGCGCGTGGTCGTCCATGCGATCGACGGCGAAGCCGATCGGCAGGGTCTGGCCGGGCCAGGGGGACAGGATGCGGAAGCCGGCGAGGTAGGCGGGATCCAGGAAGCGCCCGCCCGCCGAGCCCGGTTGCTCCAGGGCCTGCATCCACTTCAGCGGCATCAGGCGCGAGCCCTGGTCGCCGTTGTACCAGGCGGCGCGGGCCGCGCTGTTCCAGCCCTGTGGGTCGCCGGGGCTGCCGCTGGGGGTCTTGCAGCCGCTCAGCGCCGCAGCCGAGAGGACCGTAGCCGCCAGGGCCGTGGCCTGGATCGTGGCCCGGACCAAGGCCGACGTCGTCGTACGCCCCATCGCACCACCCCCTGGTTGTGGGGCGATCCTCTCACCACGGGTGGAACAGCGCCACCATTTAAATCCAGGGGTGTAGGGACCTGGATTCAGCGCAGCGGCGAACTCCGGCCCTCAGCCGTGGAACCGCCGGTTCAGCTTGCGCATGCCGCCGATCCAGCGGCCGTAGTCGGCGGTCTTGTTGCGCATGTACTGCAGCACCTCCGGGTGCGGCAGGATCAGGAACTCCTCGGCGCCGATCGACTTGACGGTCACCTCGGCCAGCTCGTCCGGCTCCATCATGCCGTCGATGGAGGCCACGCCATCGGGGTTGCCGGCGGTCATGGCGGTGCGCACCGCCTGCGGGCAGAGCACCGAGACCTTGATCCCCTGGTCGCCATGGGTGATCGCCAGCCACTCGGCCAGGCCCACCGCGGCGTGCTTGGTCACCGCATAGGGCGCCGAGCCGATCTGTGTGAGCAGGCCCGCGGCGGAGGCGGTGTTGACGAGATAGCCGCCGCCGCGCGCCGCCATGCGCGGGACCAGATGGCGGGCGGCCCAGACGTGGGCCATGACGTTGATGTCCCAGATCCGCTGCCAGTCCTCGTTGGGCGTCTCGGCGCCGCCGCCGACCCCGATGCCGGCATTGGAGCAGAAGAGGTCGATGGGGCCGATGTCGCGCTCGACGGTGTCGATCAGGCCCTGGATCTCGGCCTCCTTCGACACGTCCACCCGGAAGGCATGGCCGCCGATCCCCGCGGCGGTGGCCTTGGCGCCCGGCTCGTCGCGGTCGGCGCAGACGATCGCCTTGGCCCCCTCGGCGGCGAACCGCACCGCCAGCGCGCGGCCGATGCCGCTGGCCGCGCCGGTGATCACGATGACCTTGTCCTTGAGCTCCATGGCGCGCGTCCTCTCCGCCGATCAAACAATCGTTTGGAGACCGCTTAGCGCGGCCCGCGCGGAGACGCCAGAGAGTCGCAAAGGAAGGATCTGAACCGCGGAAAACGCGGAAAGGCGCAGAAGGCGGTGGCATGCCACTTCCGCGTTTTCCGCGTCCTTCCGCGGTTCCATACGACAGAGCCTCCGCTTCCGCGGAGGCTCGAGATGGATCTGTCTAGAGCACGATGACTTTTGTCGGAATCGACAAAAGTCTGAATCGTGCTCGTCGACTAAACGTGGCGAACCTGTTCTTCCCGTCTTGATGTTCCATCAAAACGGGACAGGCTCTACGTCGCCTTGGCGGCTTCGGCCTCGGCCAGGGCCTTGTCGATGTCCGCAGCCGAATGGCGTTCCGGCAGGGCGCGGTTGACGATGCGGCCGCGCTTGGCGGCGGTGCGGCCGCCGACCAGGTCGGTCCAGCGCTGGACGTTCTTGTAGCTCTTGACGTCCAGGAACTCGCCCGCCTCGTAGGCGCCGCCCTTGGCCAGGAGGCCGTACCAGGGCCACACCGCCATGTCGGCGATGGTGTACTCGTCGCCCGCCAGGTACTCGGCCTCGGCCAAGCGGCGGTCCAGCACGTCCAGCTGGCGCTTCACCTCCATGGCGTAGCGGTCGATGGCGTATTCGATCTTGAACGGGGCGTAGGCGTAGAAGTGGCCGAAGCCGCCGCCCAGGAACGGCGCCGAGCCCATCTGCCACATCAGCCACGACAGGGCCTCGGCGCGCTTCGGCTGTCCGGTCGGCAGGAAGGCGCCGAACTTCTCCGCCAGGTGGAGCAGGATCGCCCCGGACTCGAACACGCGGATCGGCGTCGGCCCCGAGCGGTCCACCAGGGCCGGGATCTTGGAGTTCGGATTGATCTCCACGAAGCCCGAGCTGAACTGGTCGCCCTGGCCGATGTTGATCATCCAGGCGTCGTACTCGGCGCCCTTGTGGCCGGCGGCCAGCAGCTCCTCGAGCATCAGGGTCACCTTCACCCCGTTGGGCGTGCCCAGCGAATAGAGCTGGAACGGGTGCTCGCCGATGGGCAGGACCTTCTCGCTGGTCGGGCCGGCGATGGGCCGGTTGATGGCGGCGAAGCGGCCTCCGCTTTCCTTGTTCCAGGTCCAGACCTTGGGCGGGGTGTAGTCCGCCGGCTGGTTGGGCGGCGGTTTCGCGGCGTCGTCGGCCATGGGTTTCGGCTCCCGCATTTTCTTGAAGTGGGGACAGTGCGCCGAAAGGATGTGGCGCGCCAAGCGCAGGTTCGCGAGGGGCGGGCGCAGAAAAACTGGTTCGGCGAAAGGCCGGTCCGCCGCCCCATCCTGCGCCTGCACCGTTGAGGCGGACGCCCCGCGCCTCTAAGGAACTGGCATGCCGCTCTCCTTCTTCAAGAACACCTTCGCCGGCAATCCGCTGGACCGCGCCAGCGACCGGCGCTCCAACGCCGAGTGGCTGGCCGCCCAGCTCGCCGCGCCCGACAGCCTGGGCCTGGCCCTGTGGAACGGGCGGCCCTTCATCGAGAAGACCAAGGACGGCGGGGTCCAGATCGCCTACCTGCCGGCCAAGCTGGCCCAGGAGCTGGCGGGCGGCGCCGAGCGGCTGCTGTTCATGGGCCTGTGGAAGGAGACCGCGGTCTTCGCCGTCGACCTGGAGGGCGAGGCCGATCCCGGCCAGGGCCCGCTGCAGGGCCTGGGCGAGTTCAAGGAACTGCGCCAGATCGCGCTGCAGCTGCCCGACACCGACGCGGCCATCCTGGCGACCGCCAAGTCGATGTTCGAGTGGCGCCGCCGCCACCGCCATTGCGCGGTCTGCGGCCAGCCCTCGGAGCCCAAGGACGGCGGCTGGAAGCGCCAGTGCCCCTCGTGCGAGGCCGAGCACTTCCCGCGCACCGACCCGGTGGTGATCATGCTGGCCTACCATGGCGAGCGCTGCATGCTGGGCCGCCAGGAAGCCTGGCCCGCAGGCATGTTCTCTGCCCTCGCCGGCTTCCTGGAACCCGGCGAGAGCATCGAGGAGGCCTGCGCCCGCGAGCTCGCCGAGGAGGCCGGCCTGCGCACCCGCCAGGTGCGCTACCACTCCACCCAGCCCTGGCCCTATCCGTCGTCGCTGATGATCGGCCTGATCGCCGAGGTGGAGGACGACGAGGGCACGCCCGACCAGACCGAGCTTTCCGAGGTCCGCTGGTTCACCCGCGCCGAGGCCCGCAAGCTGATCGCCGGCGAGATCGAAGGGACCTTCTGCCCCCCCAAACTGGCCATCGCCCACCAGCTGCTGAAGGCCTGGGCGGAGGAATAGACCGGGACATGTTCGACGAAGTCGTACGTGTCCCGACTATTGCGGGGACACGTACGACTTTCCCGGTGGGGTCGATGGAGCGGCGCGTGAGGAGCAAAGGGAAAGTCGTACGTGTCCCCGTGTTGGCGCTGAGGTAGCGCTTGACGAGATCGAACAAATAGTGAACAAAGCAGCCTCACTCCCACCGTAGGCGGATCATGGCGAGACAGGCTCGGGTCGTCATTCCTGGAACGGCGCACCATGTCACTCAGCGCGGCAACCGGCGTCAGCAGGTCTTCTTCTCCGACGCCGACTACCTGACCTACCTGCGCCTGGCGGCGGAAGCCTTCCAGGAGGCTGGCGTTGAGGTCTGGGCCTACTGCCTCATGCCCAACCATGTGCACCTGATCGCGACGCCCTCGCGCCCTGAGGCCCTGGCGGCGGCGGTGGGCATGACGCACCTGCGCTACACCCGGCAAATCAACCGGCGCGAGGGGTGGACCGGCTACCTCTGGCAGGGACGGTTCGCCTCCTTCCCGATGGACGAGGATTACCTTCTGACCTGCGCGCGCTACGTCGGGCTCAATCCGGTGCGGGGCGGTCTGGCGGCGCGAGCCATCGACTGGCGGTGGTCCAGCGTGCGGGCGCAGGTGGAGGGGCGGAGCGATCCGATCCTGACCCCCGAGCCCCTCGCGGAGCGACTGGGCGCAGCCATGGGCGAGTTCTTCGATCTCGACGTGGCGGAGGAGGCGCAGCGGGCATTGCGGCGCGCGTCCACGACAGGCCGCCCGCTGGGGAGCGCAGCTTGGATCAAGGCGCTGGAGGCATCGACTGGGCGCAGCTTCGGCGCTTCGGCGATAGGGCGTCCTTCTACGGGGACACGTACGACTTTCCCGGCGGGGTCAGCGGAGGCGGCGGGTTAGGAGCAAAGGGAAAGTCGTACGTGTCCCCGTTCAGCTGTCCCCGCTCACCGGCTGCGGAAGGGGTCGGCGGGGTAGACGCCCAGGATCTCGAAGCGCTCGGAGAAGAAGGCCAGTTCCTCGAAGGCGCGGGCCAGGGCGATGTCCTCGGGCCGGCCGTCCACCTCGCTGTAGAAGAAGGTCGCCGTGAAGGCGCCGTTCTCCATGTAGCTCTCCAGCTTGGTCATGTTGACGCCGTTGGTGGCGAAGCCGCCGAGGGCCTTGTAGAGCGCCGCCGGCAGGTTCTTCACCCGGAAGATGAAGCTGGTCACGCAGGGCGCGGTGAATGGCGGCGGCGGCGGGCTCTTCTCTGCCGTCATCACCAGGAAGCGGGTGGTGTTGTGGTGCTCGTCCTCCAGGTCGCGGACCAGGATCTCGAGCCCATAGATCTCCGCCGCCAGCGCGGGCGAGACCGCCGCCTTGGTGGGATCCGGATGCTCGGCCAGCATCTTCGCGGCCCCCGCCGTATCGCCGGTGGCCTCGGTCCTGAGCTTCATGCGCCGCAGGGTCTTGCGGCACTGCCCCAGGGCGATGGGCATGGAGACCGCGGTCTTCACCTGATCCAGGGTCACGCCCGGATTGGCCATCAGGTGGAAGTGGATCGGCTTGAACCGCTCGCCGATGATCTTCAGCCCGGACGACGGCAGAAGGTGGTGCACGTCGGCGACGCGGCCGGCGATGGAGTTCTCCACCGGGATCATGCCCAGCTGGCAGTCGCCGGACTTCACCGCCTCGAACGCCTCCTCGAAGGTGGCGTTGGGGACCGGCTCCATGTCCGGGAACGCGGCCGTGCAGGCCTCGTGGCTGTTGGCGCCCAGCTCGCCCTGGAAGGCGATGCGTCCCTTGGTCATGCGTGGTCCTTTGCGTAGGCGCGGGCGCGCGCCAGGTCGGCGGGGCTGTCCACCGAGATCGGGACGCCTTCATGGGTGATGGCCGCCCAGATCGTCATCCCCATTTCAAGAACTCGAAGCTGTTCGAGCTTTTCGCGCTTCTCAAGCTGTGACGGCGCGGTCGCGGTGAAACGCTCCAGCGCAGCCCGGCGATAGCCATAGATGCCAATATGCCGCCAGATCGGACCTTCGCCGTAGAGCACTGACCGCGTGAAGTAGAGCGCCCTCGCGCCTAGGTCGCCCGGCCAATGCGCGATGACGGCCTTCACCACATCCGGATTGCTCCGATCGTCAGGAGACAACTCGCCGGTCACAAGCGTCGACACTTCCGCCTGGCGCTGCATCACCAGTTCGCCAGCGCAGCGCTCTACGAGGTTTGGCGAAATGAACGGCATGTCGCCCTGCAGGTTGATGACCACGTCGTGGGCGCCGGCGGGATCGATCTCGCGCAGGGCCGCCAGGATCCGGTCCGAGCCTGAGGGCAGGTCGGGGTCGGTGAGCACGGCGCGGCCGCCGGCCGCTTCCACCGCCTGCACGATCTCCGGGTCCCCCGCCGCCACCGCCACAGGGCCCACGCCGGCGGCCTGCGCCTGGCGCAGCACGCGGACGATCATCGGTACGCCCCCGATGTCAGCCAGCGGCTTTCCCGGCAGGCGGGTCGCGGCCATGCGCGCCGGGATGAGGACGATCGGGTTCATCTAGCTCGGCTAGCAGCTTGGGCGGTTGCGCGAGCGCCGGTAGCGTGTAAGAGAGCCGCACGCAACAAGGGGCGGGATTCCCGCGCGTTTACGAGGGCTCGCCCTCGGCCGACGAGAGGCGTGACTAGGGGATTATGAGCGACCTTACGTTCAACAAGTTCGCGGGCGCCGGTCTCGCGACGGCTCTGGCCCTTGCCGGCCTGATCCAGCTCTCCAGCGGTGTCTTCGAGCCCAAGGCGCCCAAGACGCCCGGCTACGCCGTTCAGGCGGTCCTCGAGGGCGGCGGCGGCGCCGCCGAGCAGGCGGACAATCCGCCCGACTGGGGCACGGTGCTGCCGACGGCCGACGTGGCCGCAGGCGAGGCCACCTTCGCCAAGTGCAAGTCCTGCCACACCATCGACGCCGGCGGCCCGAACGGCACCGGCCCGAACCTCAATGGCGTCGTGGGCCGCAAGCCCGGCAGCCACGCCGGCTTCGCCTATTCGTCGGGCATGACCGACTTCGGCGCCAAGCAGCCGGTGTGGGACTACGACCACATCTACGAGTTCATCAAGGGCCCGCAGAAGTACATCAACGGCACCAAGATGACCTTCGTGGGCCTGAAGGCCCCGCAGGACCGGATCAACGTCATCGCCTACCTGCGCAGCCAGGGCGGCACCCTGCCGATCCCGAAGCCCGACCCGTCGCGCGCGCCGGGCGCCGCCGCCCCTGCGGCTGGCGGTGCGGCTCCGGCGGCTGGCGCGGCTGCGGCTGGCGCACCTGCGGCGGCCCCTGCGCCCGCCAAGGCCGGCGCGCCCACGGCCACCGGCTCCACCGCGACGCCCGCGGCCGGCGCTGGCGGTCCTGCCGGCCAGGGCCCCGGCGCTCCGGCGCAACAGAACGCCCCCATGGGCGCCGCGCCCCCGGCGAAGAAGTAGGCGCAGACGTAGTCGCGGGCGCCGCGTCCTTCTCCTCTCCCCCCGCGAAGCGGAGAGGGAGAGGGCTGGCGCAGGCGCATCAATGCGCGCCTCCGCGAGACCCAGGGCCCTCGACCTCCCGCCGAGATCACCCAGCCAGCCCTCTCCCTACCCTCTCCCTCTCTTCGCTACGCTCGGGGGAGAGGCGGCGTCAGTTCTGCCCACTCAGTGAAAAAGCGTCCGTCAGGACGGACCGCGCCATGGAACCCATGGCAGCCAGTCTGCCTGCCTCTCAAAGGCACTCAAGGACCGGCCTGCGGCCGGCCGCCCCGCGGCGCGCCACGGCCGCGTCCTTGACTGCCTTTGAGAGGCAGGCTCGCATCTACCAAGGGATCAATGGCTTGGAGGCATCTGACGATGCTCTATTGACCCTTAACTATCGGCCCCACGTTTCGAACTAAATGGCTTCCGGATTCTCGGATTGCCCCCGCAAACTCTTCGGCCCGCTCTCCGTAAAAGTTTGCTTGGTCAAAGACTTGAGAAGTTAGAATGGCGAACAGCGCTGGATCAGCACCAACCGCGGCCGACAGCGCAGCATGGACTTGTTCGTTTTCAGCTTCGAGAAGCTTCCCAAGCGCTGGCGCGACATATTCGAGCAGAGACAGGAAATCTTTACACAATGCCTCGACGACCAGGGTCCGTGAGAACGTGAACCCGTATTCCCACGCACCGTCTTCATGCACGACGAGAAGAGCGTGGTCGGAAGCCCACTGTTGACGGCCACGCTCGTCAAGATGAGCTATAGCCGTTTTCCTCAGTTTCAGGATTGCATTGTGAGTTATCAACCGCTCGGCCGGAAGTATGTTCGAAAAATTGAACGTGTGTCGGCGGCCTCGATCGCCATCCGATGCCGAACGAGAGTAAAGCACGATGGCATATGCCAGCAGTGACCCTTGGAGATCGCTGCCCATATCTTCACCGACACTCGATGCCCTCGCCAGCAGCCCAACCTCTTCAATATATCTAAGAAGCTGGAGCGCGTGTTCGAGATCGGCCCTGCGAGAATTTCGCTGAGCCCATCTCTCGATGGTCGAAACAAGCCTCGGGTGTGATTTTTGTTGTCGTAGAAGCGGAGCCAACGCGCTCAGGTCATATACCTTTGGCACCGTTCACCCCTCACTCCGCCGGCAGCACCCCGTCCTCGCCGCGCTTCGCCCGCATCGCGTCGAAGGCCGCCCAGACGCCCGCATCCCCGTGCCACTGCCCCTTGGTCGCGGCCTTGGAGTACTCGGTCGACCGCGCCTCGAAGAAGTTCGCGTGTTCGACGCCGCTCAGCATCGACTGCAGCCACGGCAGCGGGTTCTCGCGCGCCTCGTAGACCTCCGGCAGGCCCAGCTGCTTCAGGCGCCAGTCGGCGATGAAGCGGATGTACTTCTTGATGTCGTCGGGCGTCATGCCCTGCACTTCGCCAGCTTCGAACGCCAGATCGATGAACTTGTCCTCCAATCCGACGACCGTCTTGCAACAATCGACGATATCGTCGGCCACGGCCTTGGTGACGGCGCCCGTCTCCTTGTTGAAGGCGTGGTACAGCTTGATGATGCCTTCGCAGTGCAGGCTCTCGTCGCGCACGCTCCAGCTGACGATCTGGCCCATGCCCTTCATCTTGTTGTGGCGCGGGAAGTTCATCAGCATGGCGAAGCTGGCGAACAGCTGCAGCCCCTCGGTGAAGCCGCCGAACATGGCGAGGGTGCGGGCGATGTCGGCGTCGGTGTCGACCCCGAATTGCTGCATGTAGTCGTGCTTGTCGCGCATCGCCTGGTAGTCGAGGAAGGCGGTGAACTCCGCGTCCGGCATGCCGATCGTCTCGAGCAGCAGGGCGTAGGCGGCGATGTGGATCGTCTCCATGTTGGAGAACGCCGCCAGCATCATCTTCACCTCGGTGGGTTTGAAGACGCGGGCGTACCGCTCCATGTAGTTGTCGTTCACCTCGACGTCGGACTGGGTGAAGAAGCGGAAGATCTGGGTGAGCAGGGCGCGCTCGCGGTCGTTGAGCTTGGTGGCCCAGTCCTTGAGGTCCTCGCCCAGCGGGATCTCCTCGGGCATCCAGTGGACCTGCTGCTGCTTCTTCCAGAAGTCGTACGCCCACGGATAGCGGAACGGCTTGTAGGCGTAGGAGGGCGTGAGCAGGCCGGGAAGCTGGCGGATATTGGACGTGGTCATGGACGAAGCCCTGCGACGAATCGGGAGCCCGTGACTCCCGTTAACAGGATGGTAAGCCTGAACGCCCCGGGACACAGCCGGAAGTTCCGGGCTCACCGGGGATAATATTGCGACATATTGTGGATAGAAGATGGCAGACCGCTACATCTTGTATGGAGGCGAGGGCACCGGGGCGGTGGCGGTGGAGGCCGCCCTGGCCCTGATCGGAGCGCCCTATGACGTGATCGACCTGCCGGACGCCACGGCGCTGGAGGCGGCGCGCACCGTCAATCCGGCGGCCCAGGTCCCGGCCCTGGCCCTGCCGGACGGCCAGACCCTGACCGAGAGTGCCGCGATCCTGCTGCGGCTCACCGAGCTGCATCCGCAGGCCGGCCTCGCGCCGGGCGTGGACGATCCGCGCCGCGGCGCCTTCCTGCGCTGGCTGAGCTTCGTCGCGACCCAGGTCTACGCCCACTACTGGGTGAAGGACGACCCGATGCGGCTGGTGTCCGATCCGGCCGAGGCGCCGGTGGTCGAGGCGCGGCTCAACGACCGCATCGCGGCGTGCTGGGCGATCATGGAGGCGGGGCTTGCGCCAGGCGGCCCCTATCTGCTGGGCGAGGCGCCGAGCGTGCTGGACCTCTACGTCACCGTGATCTCGCGCTTCCGGCCGCGCCGCCAGCGGTTCTACGAGGTCGCGCCGCGCATGGGCCAGGCCGTCCGCCGCGTCGACGCCGACCCCCGCCTCGCCGACCTCTGGGCCCGCCGCTATCCCTTCTTCGACGGCTGGGACCGGATGTGAGGCTGTCCCCGAGCCGCCGCGACAGCGGAGGCTCCGTATTGGAACCACGAACCACACGAACGGCGCTCTCCCCGGGCACATGCCGAGGTGGCTCTGTCTGTTCGTGTGGTTCGTGGTCGACTAAAGCAGCCTCGCCGCTTCGCGGCCTCACCGCTGCGGCGCCCTACCGCCCCGGGCGGATGGAGAAGGAGAAGGCCGCGACCGTGTCCTGGCGGGTGCCCTGGCCGAAGATCATGTGCTGGCCGCGGATCTCGCGGTGGATGACGCCGAATGAGGACTGCACGTCGCCCTTGCGCCAGCCCACGCCCACCTGGGCGTCGCCGACCAGGGCCCCGGTGGAATCGGTGGTCCAGCCGGCGCGGTCCCAGCCCTGCTCGCCGTGCAGCATGTTGAGCCCTACCGCCCGGCCGTCGGCGGCCGCAAACAGGTACCAGCGGCCGGTGTCGCCGAAGCGGCGGCCCTCGCCGATGCCCATCGCCTTCAGCCGCTGGACCGCCCGCTGCTCGCGCGACGTCGAGACGGTGAGGGTGGCCCCGCCCACGGCCTGGCCGCCATAGCTGGAGACGCCGAAGCCGGCCCGCGGCTCCAGGTCCACCGCGAAGCGCTCGGACGAGAAGCTGACCGCCCCCGGCCAGCTGCGGATCAGGGTGACGTCCACGCTCTGCGGGTCGAAGGCGCCATGGTTGAGGTTGAGCGGCAGGCCGCCCGGCGTGCGCAGGATGCCGGCGATGTTGACGCGCAGGCTGTCGACTGCGCCCGCTTCCTCCGAGCCGCCCAGGCGCATCTCGCCGGAGCGATACTGCACCGGGCCCTGGCCCAGGGCGTAGGCCTCGCGCTCCACGAACCGTGCGCCCGGATCCACGCCCACCGCCACGCTGCGCGGCGCGAAGGCGGCGTCGTTGAGCGCCGACACCTCGGTCCCGGCCAGCCGGTCGGGCGCGGGCGCCAGGGTCAGCGGGGTATGGATCAGCGGAATATCGACGGCGACGGAGGCCTTGGCCGAAGCGGTCGTCGCGGTGGCGGGATGCGTCGGAAGCGGGGCCGAATTGCGGGTCGCGGCGGCGCACGGCAGCGCGGCCCCGATCCCCAACAGCGTCATGGCCAAGCCAGCCAGGCGACGCATCAATCACTCCCCGTGCCACGCCACGAAAGCGTGTTTCCCCGCGGCTATAGTTCCACAGGCGGGAATAGCCGCAAGGTCTAAAACGTCACAGGCGAATTGCGGCACGGTTAATGCTGACGAAGAGGGCGCCTCGTCCGATCAGTCGAAGATTCCCGGTATGCGAACTACTGGCAGGCCAGGCACTCTTCGTAATCGGTCTTGCCCTCGGCCTGGATCTCCACCACGGCCGCGCCCTCGCCGCCGGCGTGGCTGGCGCGCTGCACCGACTTCGAGCGCAGGTAGTAGAGCGACTTGCAGCCCCGCTCCCACGCCGTCCAGTGCAGCATGTGCAGGTCCCACTTATCCACATCGCCGGGCAGGAAGATGTTCACCGACTGGCTCTGGCAGATGTCGGGGGTGCGGTCGGCGGCCAGTTCCACCACCCAGCGCTGGTCGATCTCGAAGGCGGTCTTGTAGACATCCTTCTCGTCCTGGCTGAGGCACTCCAGGTGCTGCACCGAGCCCTCGTTCTCTAGGATCGAGTCCCAGATCGCCGGGGTGTTCTGGCCCTTCTCCTCGAGCAGCCGCTCCAGGAAGGGGTTCTTCACCGCGAAGGTGCCGGACAGGGTCTTGTGGCTGTAGATGTTGGCCGGGATCGGCTCGATGCCGGCCGAGGTGCCGCCGCAGATGATCGAGATCGAGGCGGTCGGCGCGATCGCCAGCTTGTGGGAGAAGCGCTCCATCACGCCGCGCTCGGCCGCGTCCGGGCAGGGGCCGCGCTCGGCCGCCAGCTTGCGCGACGCCGCATCGCACTGGCGGCGCAGGGTCTTGAAGAGCCGCATGTTCCAGCTCTTGGCCATGGCGCTTTCGAACGGCACGTTCTGGCTCTGCAGGAACGAGTGGAAGCCCATCAGGCCCAGGCCCACCGACCGCTCCCGCCGCGCGGCATAGACCGCGTGCTTCATCTCCGGCGGCGCGCGCTGGATGAAGTCCTCCAGCACATTGTCGAGGAAGCGCATCACGTCCTCGACGAAGGTCGGATGGTCGCGCCACTCCAGGAAGGTCTCGGCATTGACGCTGGAGAGGCAGCAGACCGCCGTGCGCTCCAGGCCCTGATGGTCCTTGCCGGTGTGCAGCATGATCTCGCTGCACAGGTTGGACTGACGCACGGAGAGCCCCAGCTCGCGCTGGTGCTGCGGCATGGCGCGGTTCACCGTGTCGGAGAAGATCAGGTAGGGCTCGCCGGTCTGCAGCCGGACCTCCAGGATCTTCTGCCACAGCGAGCGGGCGTCGACCTCGCGGATCACCTCCTGGGTCTTCGGGGAGCGCAGGCCGAACATGGCGCCGTCGCGCACCGCCTCCATGAACTCGTCGGTGATCGAGATGCCGTGGTGCAGGTTCAGGCTCTTGCGGTTGAAGTCGCCGGAGGGTTTGCGGATCTCCAGGAACTCCTCGATCTCCGGGTGGTGGATGTCGAGGTAGACCGCCGCCGAGCCGCGGCGCAGCGAGCCCTGGCTGATGGCGAGCGTCAGGCTGTCCATCACCCGGATGAAGGGGATGATGCCGCTGGTCTGGCCGGCGCCCTTCACCTTCTCCCCGATGGAGCGGACGCCGCCCCAGTAGGTGCCGATGCCGCCGCCGTTCGAGGCCAGGGCCACGTTCTCGTTCCAGACGCCGACGATGCCTTCCAGGTTGTCGGGCACGGCGTTCAGGAAGCAGCTGATCGGCAGGCCGCGCGCCGCGCCGCCGTTGGACAGCACCGGGGTGGCCGGCATGAACCACAGGTTGGAGATGTAGTCGTAGATCCGCTGGGCGTGGTCGGCGTCGTCGGCGAAGGCCGTCGCCACGCGGGCGAACATGTCCTGGTAGCTCTCGCCCGGCAGCAGGTAACGGTCCTCGAGCGTGGTCTTGCCGAAGTCGGTCAGCTTGGCGTCGCGCGAGCGATCGACCACGACCTTGCGCACCAGCTGCAGCTGCGGCCGCGCCGCCTGGGGCGCAACCCGCTCAGATGTCTCGGCAATCCCAACTTTCGCCGCTTCGCTCATAATCTCGCCTATGCCCCTCGTGGGCGGAGCGCACCCGCTCCTGCCCTACATATAGTGGTCCAACCCCCGAACCACTCCACATATGGGGCACCGCTCGCGTTGACTCGTCAATGAGGCCGCTCCTCCGCGCACAGACTTTTTCGCTAACGGGAGCTTAACGCGAGAAGGGCCGCTCTCGGGCGGACATGGTTAATCAAAGACCGTTTCACGACACTGTGAACACCTACCCTTTCAGTGGCCAAACCAGGGCGATGAGGCCCGTCCCGACCACCAGCACCACCAGCGTCAGGGGTGCGCCCAGGCGGGGATAGTCGGCGAAGCGGTAGCCGCCAGGGGCCATCACCAGGGTGTTGCACTGGTGGCCGATGGGGGTGAGGAAGTCGCAGGCCGCGCCCATGGCCACGGCCATCAGGAACGGGTCGGGCGACAGGCCCAGCTGGCGCGCCAGGCTCGCCCCGATGGGCCCGACGATCAGGACGGTGGCGGCGTTGTTGAGGAACGGCGTCGCCGCCAGGGCCACCACCATCACCGCCGCCAGGGCCAGGATCGCCGGCCGGCCCTGGAACAGCACCGCCAGCCCGTGCGCCACCAGTTCCGAGCCGCCGGTCGCCCGCACCGCATCGCTCACCGGGATCAGGGCGGCGATCAGCACCAGGAGCGGGCCGTCCAGGGCGCCATAGGCCTCGCGCATGCGGATCGCGCCCACCGCCACCAGCGCCACCGCCGCGCCGAAGAAGGCCACCGCCACGGGGACTACCTGGAACGCCACCAGCAGCATGGCGGCCGCCAGGATCGCCGGCGGGACCAAGGTGTGGCGGATATCGCCCAGCCGCAGCTCCCGCTCGGCCAGCGGCAGGAGGCCCAGGGTCTTCAGCGCGCCCGGCAGGGTCAGCTCGCCGCCCTGCAGCACCACCACGTCGCCCGCCCGCAGCCGCAGCGTGCGCAGCGCGTTGGCGATCCGGTAGCCGGTGCGGCTGACCGCCAGCAGGTTGAGCCCGTGGCTGGCGTGCAGGTCCGCCTGGCGCGCCGTGCGGCCGACCAGGCTGGAGTCCGGACCCACGATCGCCTCCACGATCCGCACCTCCTCGGTAGGCTGTTCGGTGACGATGGAGCGGTCGGATCGGGTCAGTCGCAGCTTCAGCCGCGAGATCAGCTGGTCCAGGGACTCCTGGTCGCCCTCCAGCATCAGCACGTCGCCAGGGCGGATGCGCAGGTTCGGGCCCGGCCCGGCGATCCGTTCCCCGTGGCGCAGGATCGCCATCACCGAGACCTCGCCGTTCGCCAGCCGGCGCAGCTTGGCCACCGTCGTGCGCGCCGGGTCCCAGTCGTCCGGAACCTGCGCCTCGGTGACATAGGGCTGGCCCGACAGCGCCGCATCCATGGTCTCGGCGGTCGGGCGGGAGGCCGGCAGGATGCGGTAGGCGAAGGCCAGGAAGACCAGGCCGATCGCGGTCACGCCCAGGCCCACCGGCGCGTAGTCGTACATGCCGAACGGCCTGCCCAGAGTCTGTTCGCGCACCTGGGAGACGATGATGTTGGGCGAGGTGCCCACCAGCGTCACCGTGCCGCCCAGCAGGGCCGCGAACGACATGGGCATCAGAAGGCGCGACGGCGGCGTGCCGGTGCGCCGCGCTACCTGCAGGGCGATCGGCATCATGATCGCCAGGGCGCCGACGTTCTTGGTCACCATGGAGAGCAGCGCCACGGCGCCGGCGAACAGCGGCACCTGGGTGGCCGGGCCCTTCAAGTGCGGGATCACGGGCCGCAGGGCCGCCTCGATCGCGCCGGACCTGGCGAAGGCGGCGCTGACCACCAGGGCGCAGGCGATGATCACCGTGATGTCGTTCTTGAAACCGTCGAAGGCCGCCTTGGCCGGCACCACCCCGATGGCGATCCCGGCCAGCAGGGCCACCAGGGCGATCACGTCATAGCGCCAGCGGCCCCAGACGAAGCCCACGATGGTGAGGATCACCAGCCCGAAGGCCAGGCCCTGTTGCAGCGTCATTCAGGTCCCTCGATCTCGAGGCGCTACAACGCAAAGCGGGGCCATCGGGTCCGCGCCTGGACGCCGGCGCGCCGCCGCCGCACAAGGGCGTCATGGCCTATCGCTTCCTGATCGTGGGCGCCGGCGTGGCGGGCGCCTCGGCCGCCGCCCGGCTGGCGCCGCTCGGCGCGACCCTGGTCCTCGAGGCCGAGGACCAACCCGGCTACCACGCCACCGGCCGCTCGGCGGCGACCTATATCGACACCTATGGCGCGCCCACGGTGTGCGCGGCCACCCGGGCCAGCCGCAGCTTCTTCTGGTCGCCGCCGCAGGGGTTTGCGGACCATGCGCTGGTGCGGCCGATCCCGGAGCTTTGCCTGGCGCGGCCGGAGCAGGCGGACGCCCTGGCCGCCCATCTGGCGACGCACCCGGACCTGCGCCCGCTCGGGGCCGCGGAGATCCGGCGGATGTGCCCGATCCTGCGGTCGGAGGTCGACTGGTCGGGCGCCCTCAACGACCGCGTCGCCGAACTGGACGTAGACGCCATCCTGCAGGGCTACCTGAAGCTCGCCCGGGCAGCCGGGGCGGACCTGGTCACCGGCGCGCGGGTCGCCGCCCTGGCGCCACGACCTGGCGGCGGCTGGCGCGTGGCGACCGCAGCCGGCGGCTTCGAGGCCGATGTGGTGGTCAACGCCGCCGGCGCCTGGGCCGGCGAGGTCGGCCGGCTGGCGGGGCTGGGCGACCTGGGCCTGACGCCGCTGCGCCGCACCGCCATCCGCATCGACCCGGCCATGCGCGCCGAGCAGGTCCGCCGCGTCGCCCACCGCTGGGCGGGCCTGCGCACCTTCGCCCCCGACCGCGTGCCGGTGGTGGGGATGGACCCGCGGGCCGATGGCTTCTTCTGGCTCGCCGGCCAGGGCGGCTACGGCATCCAGACCAGCCCGGCCCTCAGCGAAACGGCGGCGGCCCTCATCAACGAGGGCCGCCTGCCACAGGCGCTGCGGGCGGAGGGCGTCAGCGAGGCGGACCTGGGCCCTGGGCGCTTCCTCTGATCACTCGGCCGGCGCCACCGCCGCCGTCACCCGCGCCGGCGCCCGGCCCAGCGCCTGCCAGCGGCCGTAGGTCAGCGAGCGCAGCAGCCACTCGGCCGGCCCCATCTCCCAGCGCGCCAGCCAGATGACGCTGAACAGCCCCTGGAAGATCCAGACCAGGACGCAGATCCCCATCAGCTGGGCGAACCCGAACTTGCCGTAGAAGCCCAGGGCGTAGAACAGGATCGAGGTGATCACCGACTGGCCGATGTAGTTGGTGAGCGCCAGGCGCCCGATCGCCTTCAGACCGATGTCCAGCCCGCGCAGCGCCCCCAGCTTGTAGAGCGCCACCACCAGGCCCAGCAGGCCCAGGGTCGTGGGCAGGCGTCCCGCCTCGTAGAGGAAGTCGCGCCACGACATCAGCCCGGCGTTCGGCTCGAACCCGGCCTGCCAGCCGCGCCACTGGATATAGCCCCGCAGCGACAGGCCCAGCGCATAGCCGATCCCGGCCAAGCCCGCGTAGAAGCTTAAGGGCCGCGATCCGTTCAGCACGCCCAGCCGGAACAGCGCTACGCCGATCAGCATGAAGCCAACCGACTCCGCCAGGAAGATCGGCGCCATCGGGCCAAGGTTGAACTCCGTCCAGCGCGCCGTGCTCCAGGCCAGCACGCCCGGGAACGAGGTGCGCTGGGCCGTCTCGGCGGCGAGGAATTCCCTGGTCGGATGGGCGTGGGCCAGCAGCGTCTTGCGCGCCTCCACCGCCGCCTTCTGCTCGTCGGTGAGCGGCTTGTGCGCCGCGTCCAGGGCCATGGCGATCTCGCCCTGGCGCAGGGTGTCGGCCTTCTGGGCGGTCTGGGCGCCGATGGCGATGCTCATGGTCATCAGGAACGCCGCCGCGGCGGTGAGCAGCACCCGCGGCTGGGCGCGCCGGAACTGGTAGAGCACCAGGCCCGCCAGGCCGTAGTTGAAGAGGATCTCCCCTGGCCACATGAAGAGCGCGAAGTTCGCCACGCCCAGCAGCAGCAGCGCAAAGCAGCGGGTGAAGAACGCCTGCGAGCGCGCGCCGGTCGGGTCGTTGTCGGTGCCGCCGCGCAGCATCACCATCATCCCGGCGCCGAACAGCAGGGTGAAGAGACCCCGCATCGAGCCGGCGAAGCCGACGTTCTGGATGGTGAAGGCGATCCAGTCGGCGTTCCAGTGCGGCGGCCGCGGCGGCAGCGCGTCCTCCCACGACATGCCCATGAAGGGGATGTTCATCAGCAGGATGCCGCACACGGCCACGCCGCGCAGCACGTCCATGGCGCCGATCCGCGCCTGGGTCTCGATCGGTCCGGATGTGTCGGTCATGGGCCCCCTCCGCGCGCCGCTTGAGACCGCAGCGCATGGGGCACTGTCGCGTGACGGCGTTCGGATTCCAAGGGTCTGTGGCATGGGGAGAGAGCGGCTGCGGGCGGAGGGGGTCAGCGAGGCCGAGCTGGGGCCGGGGCCGCTGCTGGGTAACCAGATCCGCGCGAGCCCAGCGCCCCCTCCACCCCTTCGGGGTCCCCCTCCCCCGCTGAAGCGGGTGAGGAACTGCTCATCATCGCCCCACTCCAGTTCCTCCCCCGCGTGCGGGGGAGGGGGACCGCGAAGCGGTGGAGGGGGCGCTGAAGCGCGCAAAGAGGATGGAGCGAAATGGGTTGCGAGAGCGCCGTCCGGAGCCTTGCAAGGACAGATTGGCCGCCTCCGGCCTCGTCTCGAAGACCGGTCAGGCCATCTCGCCGACAGCCCTTGCACGATACCGATTGAGTTCGAGAACCATCGCCTCGGGCGGCTCATCCCAGCCCTGCAGAACCACCGTGGGACGCCGCGTCGGCAAGTCGTCGGCTAGGTGCGAATAGTCTTTGGCTGCCGATCGGTAGCGAAACCCGACGGCCCGGCTGCCTCGACCGGGCTGGCACACATAGAACGCCTCGACCTCCCGCCAGAAAACCCGGGTCGGTCGCCACGAGAAGCCACCTGAAAGGACGAAGCCTTCATCGTCCAGCGTCAATCGACGAGGGCGGATGGCGAGCCACGCGAAGGTCGCTACTGGGAATGCGAAAAGGAACGATAGCCACTCGCGCCCTCGTAGCGCCGGCTGATGGTCCATTTGCGCCGCGATGCTGGCGCAGCCGAGCACGACGCTGCCGACGAGATAGAGCAACGTCGTCGTCCGCGAATATCGATACTCCGTCCGCACTGCGCCTCCCCTCTAGTCCCCCCAACGTTTCCGCCGAGCGATCCTCTCCGACTTTCAGGACACTATCGCCGATCCTGGAAGGCCCCTCACCCCTCCAAATTCAGCAGCGCCGGATCGCCGCCCTGAGCCGTAATGTTCACGCTCACCGCGCGCTCCACGGCGAACCGCAGCAGCGCATGCGGCCCGCCGGCTTTCGGTCCTGTGCCCGACAGCCCCTCGCCGCCGAAGGGCTGCACGCCGACCACCGCGCCGATCATCGAGCGGTTGACGTAGGCGTTACCGGCCGGGACCGCGGCCATCACCTCTTCCGCGAAGGCCTCGATGCGGCTGTGGACGCCCAGCGTCAGGCCATAGCGGGCCTCAACCAGGGGCGCGGCGGCCGCCGCCAGCTTGGTCGGGTCGTAGCGCACCACATGCAGGATCGGGCCGAACACCTCCTTGCCCAGGAAGCTGGCGTCCGGGATCTCGGCCAAGGTCGGAGCGAAGAAGTGGCCCGCGTCCGGCGCCTCCAGCCGCGCCAGCACCTTGGCCTCCTGAGCCAGCCGCGCCACGTGCGCCTCCAGCGCCGCCTTGGCCTCGGCGTCGATCACCGGCCCCACGTCGGTGCGCGGGTCGGCCGGGTCGGCCACCACCAGGGTCGCCATGGCGCCCCTCAGGCCCTCGATCAGGGCGTCCGCCGTCTCGTGCGGCAGGAACAGCATGCGCAGGGCCGAGCAGCGCTGGCCGGCCGAGCCGAAGCCGGAGACCAGCACGTCGTCGATCACCTGCTCGCGCAGGGCCGTGGTGTCCACGAACATGGCGTTGAGGCCGCCCGTCTCGGCGACGAACGGCACGATCGGGCCCTGGCGCGCGGCCAGGGTGCGGTTGATCGCCCAGGCGGTGTCGGTGCCGCCGGTGAAGGCGACGCCGCCGCAGCCCGGATGGCTGACCAGCGCCTGGCCCACGCTGGCCCCGTCGCCGGGCAGCAGGTGCAGCAGCTCGGCGGGCACGCCCGCGGCATGGAACAGCTTTACTGCCTCGGCGGCGATGATCGGGGTCTGTTCGGCGGGCTTGGCCAGGACGCCATTGCCGGCGGCCAGGCCGGCGGCGATCTGGCCGGTGAAGATGGCCAGCGGGAAATTCCAGGGGCTGATGCAGACGAAGACGCCGCGCCCGTGCAGGGAAAGCTGGTTGGTCTCGCCGACCGGCCCGCGCATCGTCGCGGCGCTGGCGAACTGCCGCTCGGCTAGGTGGGCGTAGTAGCGGCAGAAGTCGGCGGCTTCGCGCACCTCGGCGATGGCGTCGGCCAGGGTCTTGCCGCCCTCGCGCACGCAGATGGCGATCAGCCGGTCGCGCTCGGCCTCCAGGGCGTCGCCCATGGCGCGCAGCACCTTGGCGCGGCCCTCGCCACCGCGGGCGTCCCAGGCCTTCTGCGCGCCGCGGGCGGCGGCGAAGGCGCTGTCGATGTCGTCGGGGCCGGCGCTCCATAGCTGGCCGACCGTGCGGGCAAGATCGGAGGGCGAGCGGGCCGCCTGCGCCGCCCCGCTCTTGCGCAGGCGGCCGCTCACGATCGGCCCGGCCTCCAGCGCCTCGCCGTCCAGCCGGGCGATGGCCGCTGCCAGCCCCTCCCGCACCGCCTCGATCGACAGATCCAAGCCCTCGGAGTTGCGGCGGCTCGGCCCATAGAGGTCGCGCGGCAGGGGGATGCGCGGGTGCGGGCCGGCGCCGGCGTCTTCCACCGCGGTGATCGGATCGACCACCACCTTGGCCACCGGCGTCTTCTCGTCCAGCAGGGCGTGCACGAAGGAGGTGTTGGCCCCGTTCTCCAGCAGCCGGCGCACGAGATAGGGGAGCAGGTCCTCGTGGCTGCCCACCGGGGCGTAGACCCGCAGCGGGAATTGGCCGTACCGGTCCGTAGCGGCGCCATACAGCGCCTCGCCCATCCCATGCAGGCGCTGGAATTCGGGGCTGAGGCCCATCTGGCTGGCCATCAGGCGGACGGCCGCCAGGGTGTGGGCGTTGTGGGTGGCGAACTGGCCGTAGAGGTGCGGCGCCGCGCCCAGCAAGGCGCGGGCGCAGGCCAGGTACGAGACGTCGGTGGCGGCCTTGGTCGTGTAGACCGGATAGCCCGATAGCCCCGCCACCTGGGCGCGCTTGATCTCGGAGTCCCAGTAGGCGCCCTTCACCAGGCGCACCATCAGCCGCCGCCCACTGCCCCGCGCGATACCGGCCACCGCCTCGATCGTCTGGGGGCTTCGCTTCTGGTAGGCCTGCACCGCGAGGCCCAGGCCGCGCCACTCGCCCAGCGCGGGCTCCCGCGCCAGCCGGTCCAGCAGCTGCAGCGAGATCACCAGCCGATCGGCCTCCTCGGCGTCCAGGGTCAGGTTGATGTCGGCCTCGGCGGCCATCACCGCGAGGCGCACGATCCGCGGATAGAGGTCTGCGAACACCCGCTCGGCCTGGCGCGCCTCGTAGCGCGGCGAGAGCGCCGAGAGCTTCACCGAGACGCCATGGCCGCGCTCCGGCCCCAGGGTTTCGCCCTTGGGGCCCTTACCGTGACGGCCGACGACGCGGATGGCGTCGGCATAGGCCGCCTCATAGCGGTCGGCGTCGGCGTCGGTGCGGGCGCCCTCGCCCAGCATGTCGAACGAGCAGGTAAAGCCGTCGTCCGCGGCCCGCTTGATCGCGCGGGCGATGGTCGAGCCCAGCACGAACTGCTCGCCCATGATCCGCACGGCGGCGCCCACGGCGCGGCGGATCACCGGCTCGCCCAGCCGGCCGGCCAGCCGCTTGATGAAGCCCGGCAGGTCGGCGCGCGCCTCCTCGTCCGGGTCAATCAGCTTGCCGGTGAGCATCAGGCTCCAGGTGGAGGCGTTGACCAGCATGGAGTCAGAGCGGCCGGCATGGCTGGCCCAGTCGGCGGAGGCGATCTTCTCGGCGATCAGCCGGTCGCGGGTCTCCTCGTCCGGCGTCCGCAACAGGGCCTCGGCCAGGCACATGAGGGCGAGGCCCTCGCGGGTGGAGAGGCTGAATTCCTGCAGGAAGCTCTCCACCACCCCCTGGCGGCGGGCGTTCTTGCGGGCGGCGCGGACCAGGGACTCGGCCTCCGCCCGAACCGCCTCGCGGTCCTGGAGGCTCAGGGGCTTGGCGGCGAGCAGGGCCGCCAGCGCCGTCCGCTCGTCGGCGAACTTCGCCCGGTCCAGGTCTTCGAACGCCATTCGTCGCCTCCAGCTTGAGAGCCTTCGGGATATTCCAGCTATCGCCGAATGTGCTGCGATAGATATAGGCTGTCGACGGACAATCTTCGACGGGAGGCTGAATTGGCGCAGGTCCTGCGGCTGGACGATACGGACCGTCGGCTGTTGCGCGCACTGCAGTCCGATGGCCGCATCAGCAATGCCGAGCTGGCGGAGCGCTGCAACCTCTCGCCCTCGGCCTGTTCGGAACGCGTGCGGCGCCTGCGCGAGAGCGGCTACATCACCGGCTTCACCGCCCTGGTGGATCCTGAGCGCGTCGAGCGCGGGGTGCTGATCTTCGTGGAGGTGGTGCTGGACCGCACGACGCCGGAGGTGTTCGAGACCTTCGCGGCGGCGGCGCGCCGGGCGCCGGACGTGCTGGAGTGCCACATGGTGGCCGGCGGCTTCGACTACCTGATCAAGTCCCGCGTCCGTGACCTGGCCGCCTGGCGCAAGTTCCTCGAGGACGTCCTGGTCCGCATCCCCGGCGTGCGCGAGACCCGAACCTACGCGGTGCTGGAAGAGGTCAAGTCCACCACCCAGCTCCCGATCTAATCCCTCCCTTGATGGGGAGGGACAGGCGGCGTAGCCGCCAGGGTGAGGGAGCCGCGACCGGGCTGGTCGCTATCCGCCGGCCCCCCACCCCGAGCGCGCACCGAGCTTTCCAGCGCCAGCACGATCTGGTCCATGACGTCGGCAAGACTGCTGCGGACGCTGCCGGCGGAGATGCGGATCACCCGGAACCCGTGCCGCTCCAGGATCCGGTCGCGAACGGCGTCGTGCTCCGACTGCCGCTCGTCGGTGTGCTGCACGCCATCGACCTCGACCACCAGCCGATACGACAGGCAGGCGAAATCCAGGAAATATCCGCGGAAGGGGAACTGCCGACGAAACGCATAGCCGCGCTCGCGGAGTCGCTTGAGGCGACTCCAGAGAAGCACCTCGGGCTCGCTCATGTTCCTGCGCAGCTCGCGTGCGCGCTGGATCTCAGATCGCATGCGGCAAGAGTGTTCGCTCTTTGTTCCCTCGTCAATCCCTCCCTTGATGGGGAGGGACAGGCCGCGAAGCGGCCAGGGTGAGGCAGGCGCGACCGGGCGCGGGGCTGGAGGGCTAGCTTCAAGAAGGCGAAGGGGAGCTCGCGATGACAGGCGCCCAGCCCGGTCGCGGCTCCCTCACCCTGGCTTGCCTGGGGCAAGCCTGTCCCTCCCCATCAAGGGAGGGAAAAGAAAAGGGCCCGGTGTCGCCACCGGGCCCCGATCTCAGTCGCTGATCAGCGATCGACTTAGAAGTTGATGTCGATCGTCGAGCGGCGGTTCAGGGGCTCCTTCACGCCGTCGCCGGTGTTCACGGCGGGCATGGTCTCACCCTTCCAGTCCACCGACAGCTTGGTCTGGTCGACACCGGCGCTCACCAGGGCGTCGGCCGCGGCCTTGGCCCGGCGTTCCGACAGGCGGACGTTGTAGGCCGCCGAACCGGAGGTGTCGGTGTGGCCGACCACCACCACGCGAGTGGCGTTGCCGCTCTTGGCGTAGTTGGCCGCGTCGCTGATCACCGCCTGGGCTTCCGGCGTGATCACGTACTGATCGAACGGGAAGTAGACGATGAACTGCTTGGCCTCATACGCCGGCGGAGGCGGCGGCGGGGGAGGCGGCGGAGGCGGCGGCGGCGGCGGGGGCGGCGGGGGAGGCGGCGGGGGCGGAGGCGGCGGCGGCGGCGGGGCCGCGAACAGATAGCGCACGCCAATCGTCACCGACTGGTCCTTGTACCGGCCACGGAAGGTTCCGGGGCTCAGCGCCGCGGTCGACGTGGTCTGGAAGGCCACGTCCGAGCCGCTCAGGTAGCGATAGGTCAGGTCGACGTTCAGCTGGTCGGTGGCCTTCCAGGAAAGGCCGCCCAGCACCTGCCACGCGAACGCGGTGTCGCTGTCGTCGACGGTCAGGTTCTGGAACGCCGGGTTGGTCGCGCTGAGCGCGCCGGGGACGTTGGAGAACTGGCCGGTGAAGTTCGCCTTCATGTGGTTCACGCCGATGCCGGCGCCCACGAAGGGATCGATCACGAAGTCGGGCAGGATGTCGTAGATGACATTGCCCATCACGGTCCAAGACTTGATGTCGCCGTCAGGCGAGCCGCAGGTCGCCGAAGCGGTGGTGCGCGTCACGCCGGGCGAGCAGAGCCCGACCACGGCCTGGTTGGTGCCGCCACGGACCGAATCGATGTCGCCGGGCCGGTAGCCGACTTCCAGCTCAACCCGCCAGTGGTTGTTGAGCTTGTAGCCAAGCCGCGCGAAGCCGGTCCAATCCTTCTTCTGGTTGAAGTCCCAGATGTAAGGCGCGCCGTTCGGAGCGTTGTTGGCGGAATCGACCTGGAACTCGTCCGGCCAGTGATAGCCGATGTCCGCAGCGCCATACCAGCCTTCGGTCGCTTGGGCGTGCGCAGCGCCAGACGCGGCGAACGCCGCAGCCAACGCGGCCCCAGCCAGGAGTTTCAACTTCATAATCGGAGCCCTCTTGTTGCCCTCAGGTGGTGCGGCCGTTTGACCCAGCCGCCGTTATAACAAGGCCGAACCGTTGCGAAAGTGTCGCCGAAGCCACACTCGGGTTGTAATCTCGACCTGAAATCGCAAGCTCTGCCAGGACGCTAGCCGTTTTGCCGCGCGCGCTCAACTTGGGCTGCGCCGGCCCTCCCAGCAAATGTAAGTTTCCGACGGGGTCGGACGCACGTCCCCCTACACCCTTCCGCATGGTCAGCACCATACCGATGCTGCGGTGACTCTTGCGGGGGGTCCGTCGAGTTCTGACGCCAGCGACCAACGATCCTTGTAAAGCGGGCGCGGCGTCGCGGCGGTCCGGGCGCGCGCTCGCGCCACGCAGCTCCGCTGGATCATCGATGTGGTTAGGCGTCATGCGCCGGCCCCGACCAACTGGCGTCCCTTTTCGTCTGCCGCCCCAAACGAGCCAAGGTCACGCTTGGTTCCGCGCGGCTGAACGCCGGATGAATTTTTCTCCGGAGCGGCTCAGCTGCCCTGGTCGCGCTGGAAGCGCCGGCCGCGTCCGCCCAGGGCCTCGGGCCGGTTCAGGGCGGCGCGGAACTCGTCGCGCCGTTCGTGGATCGAGGCGATCACCGGGCCCATCGGCACGCCGATCTCCACCAGCACCGCCTCGGAAAGTTGCAGGCTGGCCTCGATGGTTTCCGGCACCGCGTCGGTGGCGCCCAGGTCGTAGAGGCGCTGGGCGTGGCGCGCGTCGCGGGCCCGGGCCACGATGGTCAGCTTCGGCCGCAGCTCGCGGGCGACGCCGACGATGGCCTCCACCCCCTCGGGATCGTCCATGGTCACCACCAGGGCGCGGGCCTCGGCAAGGCCGCAACGCAGCAGGAAGTCGGCCCGCGCCGCGTCGCCGAAATGGATCGCCTCGCCGGTCCTGCGGCCCTGCTCCACCAGCCGCGGGTCCTTCTCGGCGGCCAGCCAGGGGATGTCGTGGCGGCGTAGCATGTCGCCGACCAGCCGCCCGACGCGGCCGTAGCCCACCACCAGGACCGGCGCGGCCGATCCGGCCGGGGTCGCTCCTGGATGCTCGGCCGGCAGCTCCGCCGGCGCGGTCCGCCGCCCGCCCAGCCGGAAGCCGAGGTTGGCCAGGGCCGGCGCCGCGAACATCGAGAGCGTGGCGGCCACCAGCGCCGTCTGGCCGGCGTGGCGCGAGACCAGGTGCTCGGCCATGGCCTGGCCCAGGATCACGAAGGCGAACTCCCCGGCCCCGGCCAGCAGCAGCGCCGCCTCCAGCGCCTGGCGCAGCTTCAGCCCGAACGCCCGGGCCAGCACCACCACCGCGGCGGTGTTCAGCACCGCGACGCCCGCCGTCACCCCCAGGATCAGGAGCGGCCGCTGCAGCAGCAGCGGCACGTTCAGCCCGATGCCCACCGAGATGAAGAAGAGGCCGAGCAGCAGGCCCTTGAACGGCTCCACCCGCGATTCGACCTCGTGGCGGAACTCGGTCTCGGCCAGCAGCAGGCCGGCGACGAAGGCGCCCAGCGCCATGGAGAGGCCCGTGAGTGCGCTCACCAGCCCCGCGCCCACCACCACCAGCAGGCAGGCGGCGACGAACAGCTCCTCGCTCTTGGCCTTCGCCACCGAGCGCAGCATCGGGCGCAGCAGCAGCCGGCCGAACACGAACAGGGCCGCCAGCCCCGCCACCGCCGGCAGGAACGAGAGCAGGATCGCCGGCGAAAAGGCCGCCGCGCTCCGCCGACCGATGAGCGTGAGGGTCACCAGGATCGGCGCCACCGCCAGGTCCTGGAACAGCAACACCGAGAACGTCGCCCGCCCCGCGGCCGCGTGCTGGCGCTTCTGCTCGGTCAGGATCGGCATGACGATGGCGGTGGAGGACAGCGCCAGGGCCGCCCCGATCGCCACGGCCGCGGTCGGCGGCTGGCCCACGGCTACCGCCGCCAGCGCCACCACGGTCAGCGAGACCAGCACCTGCAGCGCGCCCAGGCCGAAGACGTAGCGGCGCAGGCTGCGCAGTCGCTCCCACGACAGCTCCAGCCCGATGGAGAACAGCAGGAACACGACCCCGAACTCGGCCAGCTGGGCCAGCTCGTCCGGGTTATCGATGGTGAAGGCGTCGAGCCAGGGAACCTGGTGCGAAAAGCGGCCGAGACCATACGGCCCCAGCACCACGCCCGCCCCCAGAAACCCCAGGATCGGGCTGATGCGCCAACGGCGGAACAGCGGGACCACCACCCCGGCGGTGGCAAGGAACAGCACCACGTCCTTGTAGGCGCCAGGCTGGACGTGGCCTTCCATCGGGTCTCCCGGTTGCTGCCCCCGCCTATATGGGCCCGGCCAATATGGGCCAGCTGAGCCGCTTGCGGAATCCCGTGATCGGTATAGGACCGCCAGCCGTGGGACGCCCGGCCGGAAAACCGATCAGCGTGCGCGCCGAACGGCGGGCAATGATCGCGCTTGCCGCCATCTTCGCCCTGCTGGTCCAGGTGATCGCGCCCGCGACCGCCATGGCCATGCCCATGGATCCGCAGGCCGGCGTCATCTGCGCCCCCGCCAACGGTCCGGCCGGCCCCGCCGCGCCGGCGCCGACCGGGGACCTGCCCGCCGGCCAGTGCGGCCACTGCGGGCACTGCACGGCCGCACCCTCGGCTGCGGCCCTGCCAGAGCCCCTCGCCGAGCCCATCCAGCTCGTCCGCTACGCCGGGCGCATCGATCCCCCGCGGGCCGCCACCCAGCGCCGCCCGCCGGCTCGTGCGCCCCCACGCCCGCCCGGACAGGGCCCGCCGTCTCCGAACGCCTGACTGACGTCACTGGCGCGCCTCGCAGCGCGCTCGTCATCCTGCCGTTCGGAGTTCAACGCCTATGTCAGCTTCCCTGCGGGCCCTGCTGCTCGCCGCCGCGAGCCTGCCCGCCACCGCCCTCGCCGCCCCAACCGTCGGCGACGACGCCGGGGCGATCACGGTGGAGTCCCTCGTGGTCACCGCCCCATCGTCCATCGCCAACCCGATCGAGGTTCCCAACACCACCGCCAGCGTCACCGCCGACCAGATCGCCCGCACGATCAGCCTGGTGACGCCCGAGGACGCCCTGCGCTACGTCCCCAACGTCCTGATCCGCCAGCGCCACCTGGGCGACACCCAGTCGCCGGTGACCACGCGCACCTCCGGCGTCGGCGCCTCGGCGCGCAGCCTGATCTATGTCGATGGCGTCCTGGTCTCGGCCCTAATCGGCAACAACAACACCACAGCTTCGCCGAAGTGGGGCCTGGTCACGCCCGACGCCGTGGCCCGGGTCGACGTGCTGAACGGCCCCTTCGCGGCCGCCTTCCCCGGCAATTCCATCGGCAGCGTCATCGCCTTCACCACCCGCATGCCCGCCGGCTTCGAGGCCCACGCCGAGGCGCAAGGCGCGGTGCAGTCGTTCGCCAAGTACGGCGACGATGCGGACTATCGGACCTGGCGGCTCGCGGCCGACCTCGGCGACCGGTCCGGGCCCCTCGCGTTCCGGCTCAGCTACAACCACCTGGACAGCCACAGCCAGCCGCTGAGCTACGTCAGCGCCACGCTCCCGGCGGGCGCGAGCGCCACGGGAACGTCGGTGACCGGCGCCTTCACCGACGCCAACCGGGCCGGCCAGCCGATCCAGGTGCTGGGCTCCAGCGGCCTGGAGCACCAGGTCCAGGACAACGCCTCCGGCCGGCTGACCTGGGACCTCTCGCCCAGCCTGACCGCGGCCTACACCTTCGGCCTCTTCGTCAACGACGACGACTCCACGGTGAACAGCTACCTGCGCGATGCGATGGGAAGCCCGGTCTATGCCGGCGCGATCAACATCGGCGGGCGGGCCTATGCGCTCGGCCCGGCCAGCTTTGCGGGCGGCGTCTATCATGTGGCCGAGACCGAGCTGGCCCAGGGCCTGTCGCTCAGCTCCCACACCGGCGGCGCGTTCGACTTCGACCTGACCGCCACCGCCTTCGACTATCTGAAGGGTCGCCAGCGAACCGCCGGCGGGGCCCTGCCGGGCGCCTTCAGTGGCGGACCGGGGACCTATTCGAAGCTGGACGACACCGGCTGGCGCACATTCGACGCCGACGGCAAATGGCGGCCGGACACCGATCACATCGTCACCTTCGGCGCCCACGAGGACCGCTTCCGCCTCGACAACCCGAAGTATGAGCTCGCGGACTGGCGGAGCGGCCCGGCCGGCGCCCTGGCCTCCGCCAGCGAGGGCCGCACCCGCACCCGGGCCCTCTGGGCGCAGGACGCCTGGGCGCTGTCGCCGCAGCTGAAGCTCACCCTCGGCGGCCGCTACGAATGGTGGCGCGCCTATGATGGCCGGAACTATTCGGCTGCGCCGCGGCTCGACGTGCGCCAGCCGCCCGTGGCCCGGCAGGCCTTCTCCCCGAAGGCGGTGCTCGCCTGGTCGCCGTCGGCCGACTGGACCTTCAAGGCCTCGGCGGGCGTCGCGAGCCGCTTCCCCACCGTCAGCGAGCTCTACCAGGCGGTGACCACGGGCCTCGTCCTGTCGGTCCCGAACCCGGATCTGAAGCCCGAACGCGCCCTCTCCAGCGAACTGTCGGCCGAGCGGCGCTGGTCCGGCGGCTCGCTGCGGGTCTCGCTGTTCGACGAGCGGATCCGCAACGCCCTGCTGACGCAGACTGCCCCGCTGGGGGCCTTGACGGCGAGCTATGTGCAGAACGTCGGGCGCACCCGCGCCAGCGGCGTGGAGCTGGTGGGCGACCAGAAGGACGTCCTGGTCCGGGGCCTTGAGATCTCGGGCTGGGCGACGTGGCTGGACACGGAGATCGAGACGGATGCGGCCTTCCCCGCCGCGGTCGGCAAGCGCCTGCCGCAGCTGCCACGCTGGCGCGGCTCGCTCGTGGCCACCTACACGCCCTCCGACCGGCTCGACCTGACGCTGGCGGCCCGCTACGCCGACCGCGCCTTCGGCACGATCGACAACAGCGACCCCTACGCCAACACCTACCAAGGGTTCGGCGCCTGGTTCGTTGTCGACGCCCATGCGCGCTATCGTCTGAGCGACCATCTGGCGGCGGGCGTCGGGGTGACCAATCTCAATGACCGCAGCTATTTCCTCTTCCACCCCTTCCCGCAGCGGACGGTGATCGTGGACCTGAAGTACAGCTACTGATGAAAGCCCCGCCGATGCTCCCCCTGCTCGCCACCCTCCTCGTCGCCGCCAGCGCCACGGCCGCCGCCGCCGCGCCCGCCACAGCCGCGCCCGCCACAGCCGCGCCCGTCGTCTCCGCCGCCTGGAGCCGGCCCGCCGGGCAGGGGACCACCGGCGGCGGCTACTTCACCCTGACCAATCCCAAGGGGCCAGCCGACGCGCTCGTGGGCGTCGAGACGCCAGTGGCGGGCATGGCGATGATGCACCGCTCCAGCACCCAGGGCGGCGTCGCCACCATGGCGATGGTGGACGCGGTCGCCGTGCCGAAGGGCGCCACCGTCACCTTCGCGCCGGGCGGATACCACCTGATGTTCACCGACCTGAAGCGGCCCCTGAAGCTGGGCGACAGCTTCCCTGCGACACTGAAATTCCGCAGCGGCGCCAAGGTGAAGGCCACGTTCGTCGTCGGTTTGGCCCCGCCGGTCGCGGCTGCGTCAAAACGCTGACTTTCCTGTCCAAGATGTAACGGGCGTAACCCGCCGGCGTGGGGTGATGTCCGCGCAGATTTCAGTTCGAGGCCCTGCATGAAGACCCTCTGGCTCGCGGCTACCGCCGCTGCCGCCCTGTTCGCCGTCCAGCCGGCGACCGCCGACGACCTGACCAGCGCGCCCCGCATGGGGACCTGGGGCTTCGACCTGGACGGACGGGACCCCGCAACCCCGCCCGGCAAGAGCCTCTTCGGCTACGCCAACGGCGGCTATATGGAAAAGCTGGTGATCCCGGCCGACCGCTCGTCCTTCGGCGCGTTCAACGCCCTGGACGAGCTTTCCCGCGCACGCCTGCGCGCGGTGATCGAGCAGGCGGCGGCCAACGCCACGGCGACCGGCCCGGAGGCGCAGGTGGGCGCCATGTACCGCAGCTTCATGGACGAGCAGGGGGTCGAGGCCCTGGGCGCCAAGCCGCTGGCCGCCGACCTGGCCCGCATCCGCGCCGCGCACAGCCGCAGCGACATCGCCCGCCTGATGGGCCAGACCGCCAAGGGCTTCGGCCAGAGCTTCTTCAATCCCCAGGTCTTCGACGACCAGAAGGACCCGCTGAAGTACGCCGTCTACCTGAGCCAGGGCGGCCTCACCCTGCCAGACCGCGACTACTACCTCGACGCCAAGTTCGAGCCGCAGCGCAAGGCCTACGCCGCCTATGTGGAGCGCATGCTTGGCCTCGCCGGCTGGCCCGATCCCGCCGCCCGCGCCAAGGCCATCGTGGCCATGGAGACCGAGGTGGCCAAGGTCTCCTGGACCCGCGCCGAGCGCCGGGACGACGACAAGACCTACAATCCCTATGAGGTGGCCAAGCTGGCCGCCCTGGCCCCAGGCTTCGACTGGAAGGCGTTCCTGGCCGGCGCCGACCTCTCGGCCGCCACCCGGGTGATCGCCGCCGAGAACACCGCCTTCCCGAAGATCGCCGCCGTATTCGCCAAGACCGATCCCGAGACCCTGAAGGCGTGGCTGGCCTTCACCACCGTCGACCAGGCCTCGCCGTACCTGTCGAAACAGTTCGACGAGCTGCACTTCGAGTTCCGCTCCAAGGCGCTCAACGGCACGCCGCAGGAGCAGCCCCGCTGGAAGCGCGGCGTGGCCCTGGTGGACAACAACCTCGGGGAGGCGGCCGGCAAGGTCTATGTCGACGCCTATTTCCCGCCCGAACAGAAGGCGCGGATGGAGTCCCTCGTGGCCGACCTGCTCACCGCCATGAAGGGCCGGATCGAGAAGCTGGACTGGATGAGCCCGCAGACCAAGGACAAAGCCCTGGCCAAGCTGGCGCAGTTCCACGTCAAGATCGGCTATCCCGACAAGTGGCGCGACTATTCCCGGCTGAAGATCGTCGACGGCGACCTCTACGGCAATGTCGAGCGGGCCTCGGCCTTCGACTGGGACTTCCGCGCCGCGCGGCTGAACAAGCCCGTCGACCGCAGCGAGTGGGAGATGACCCCCGCCACCATCAACGCCTACTACTCGTCCACCAAGAACGAGATCGTCTTCCCGGCCGCGATCCTGCAGCCGCCGTTCTTCGATCCGAAGGGCGACATGGCGGTGAACTACGGCGGTATCGGCGCGGTGATCGGCCACGAGATCACCCACGGCTTCGACGACCAGGGCCGCAAGTCCGACGGCGACGGCCGCCTCTCCGAATGGTGGACCAAGGCCGACGCCGAGAAGTTCCAGGTCCAGGCCGACCGGCTGGGGGCCCAGTATTCGGCCACCGAAGTCCTGCCCGGCGCCAAGATCAACGGCGAGCTGACCATGGGCGAGAACATCGCCGACCTGGGCGGGCTCTTGCTCGCGCTGGACGCCTACCACGTGTCGCTGAAGGGCCAGCCGGCGCCGGTGGTGGACGGGCTCACCGGCGACCAGCGGGTGTTCCTGGGCTGGGCCCAGGTGTGGCGCGGCAAGTATCGCGACGACTACATGAAGCAGATCCTGGTCTCGGACCCCCACAGCCCGCCCCAGGCGCGCGTCGACGTCCCGGTCCGCAACATCGACGCCTTCTACGAGGCCTTCGGTATCAAGCCGGGCGACCCGATGTACATTCCGCCCGAGAAGCGCGTGCGCATCTGGTGAGCGCGTCCCTCCCTTGATGGGGAGGGACAGATCGCGCAGCGATCAGGGTGAGGCGGCCGCGACCGGGCGCGGTGTCTGGGGGAAGGCATACTGCGAGCCGGCTCACAGCCCGGTCCTGGCTTCCCCACCCGTCGCGTCGCCTTCGGCGCGCGCCACCCTCCCCATGGAGGGAGGGATATTTGACAGGCTTGTCGAAAAAAGGGGTGGCCCAAAAAAGATCCGGCCCGCAGCGGGGGATAATCGCTGCGGGCCGCCTTGAGCAGTCGCTCTAAATGAGCGGGCGTTTCCTCCCCGAAACGCCGGAGACCTCAGGACTAGCGCCTTCATGTCTCTCGCCTGATGACAGAACGGCAATTTTCTGCCCGAGTCAACGGGTCCAGGGCCGTGTCTAGACCTGTAACGATCAGAAAATCGCGAGCTGGGGCAAATTTTACACTGTTTTTTCGCTGTTATGTCAAAACAGCTGCGCCCTAAGCGCGAGCATTGCGGCGGAGTTCACGTCAAAGACGAAGTCGGGCCGCGCGACCGTTACCGGCCCCAGACCCGCTGCCGCCAAGGCCAGCGACGCCTCCGCCACCTGCGTCGAATCGACGAGCACGCCATGCGGTCGGCGCGAGCCGCCCGCCGCCACCAGCTGGTCCACCAGGGCCGCCTCCGCCGCATCGCTGCGCGCTGGCCAGGTCAGGGTCGCGCTCGATAGGGCGGCGGCCCGGGCCTCGACGATCCGCAGCAGCCGCTCCGCCGACGCCAGCGCCGCCGCGTCCCACGTCGCCCGCAGCGAGGCCGCCAGCTGCGCCTGGCTCTTCAGCATCACCCCGTCGGCCAGCACCTTCAGGCCATTGGCCTGCAGGGTCGCCCCCGTGGTGGTGATGTCCACCACCAGCTCGGCCGAGCCAGCCGCCGGCGCGCCCTCGGTGGCCCCGCCCGACTCGGCGATCCGGTAGTCGGCGATGCCGTGGCGGGCGAAGAAGCTGCGGGTCTGGGCCAGGTACTTGGTGGCCACGCGCATCCGCCGGCCGGTGCGGGCCAGGAAGTCGTGCGCCACCTCCTCCAGGTCGGCCATGCTCTCCACGTCCAGCCAGCTCTTGGGCACGGCGGTGACCAGGTCCGCGCGGCCGAAGCCTAGGGCCCGCAGCAGCAGCACCCGCGAGTCCAGGTCCTCGCCCTGTTCGCGCAGCAGATCCTCGCCGGTGACGCCCAGGTGGACCTCGCCGGCGTTCAGGGCCTCGGCGATGTCGGCCGCCGACAGCAGCCGCACCTGGGCGCCCGGTACGCCCTTTAGGCTGGCCAGGTAGCCGCGCGCGCCGCCGGTGACCTCCAGCTTCAGCCCGGCGTCGGCCAGCCAGCCCTCGACCTGTTCCTTCAGCCGCCCCTTGGACGGGATGGCGATGATGAGACCGCTCATGAGCCTACGCCTTCGCCTTCGCGCCAGGCCCGCCAGGGCCGGACCATGCAGCCCACCGCCCGCCGCTCGCCTGTTCCGCCCAGGCGCGCCAGCAGGGTGTCGTACCGCCCACCCACGGCCACCGGCCGGTCCGGTCCGAGCGCGGCGCTGCGCACCTCGAAGGTGGCGCCGTCGTAGTAGTCGAAGGCATGGCCCAGGGCCGGGGTGAAGCGCATGGCCTCGGCCGGCACCACCTGCGACAGGTCCCAGAGCCGCGCCGTCCAGGCGTCGAGGGCCACGCCCAGGCCGGTTGCGGCCTTGCCCGCCAGGGCCCGCACTTCGTCGAAGGCCGCCTGGGGCGCCGCGTCGATGCCCATGAAGGCGCGGATGGCCCGCGACTGGCCGTCCGTCAGGGCGGGCGCGCGCGCCGCCTCGGCCTTGCGCACCAGCCGCGCGGCGATCTCGGCCGGACCGCGGCCGCCCACCGGCTCCACGCCGGCGAGCGCCCAGACCTCTTCCAGCAAAGCCCCGGCCTGGGCTTCCGAAAGGCCCGCCAGCAGGCCGGCCAGCGCTCCGCCGTCGCCGCCCGGGTCACCCTTGGCCCGCGCCGGCTCGTCCACGCGCGCCAGCTCCGCCCACAGCAGCCGCGGCCGCCCGGCCACCCGCCGCAGCCGCGCGGCCAGCGCCTCGGGCAGGTCCAGGGTGTCGATGAAGGCGGCGAACAGCGCCACGTCACCCAGCCAGAGGGTCAGGTCGTCGCGGCCGCCCGCCGCAGCGGACTGCCAGGCCAGCCCTGCGATCTCCGCGTCAGCGGCCTGGAAGGAGGCGTCGGCCGGCTGGAACAGCTCCAGGCCCAGCTGCACGAACTCCTCGGGGCGGTCGTCGCGGGCGGAGGCCCGGAACGCCGCGCCCTGGTACCAGTACCGGCCCTCTGGGTCGCCGCCGGCCAGGTGCTGGCGCGCGATCGCCACGGTGAAGTCCGGCCGCAGGCAGCTCTCGGTTCCGCCCTCGGCCTGGACCACGAACAGGCGCGCGCGCATCGCCTCGCCGGCCAGGTCGAGCAGCAGGTTCAGCGGCTGCAGCAGGGGCGCGTCGGCGCGCTCTGCGCCGGCGGCCTCCAGCGGCGCGCGGATGGCCGCCAGCGCCTCTGTGGGAACGGCGGGTTCGACGCGCATCAGCTCGCCGCCAGGATACGCCGCAGGGCTTCGACAAGCTCGCCGCGGGGGATGGTCTGCTGGCCGGGCCGTTCGGCCCGCCATTCGGCGTTGTCGCTGACCTTGGCGGCCAGCGCCCGACCGAGGTCCAGGTCCTTCACCGTCACCGTGCCCGCCGCCAGTTCGTCGTCGCCGACGATGATCGCCGCGGGCGAGAGCCGCCGGTCCGCGTACTTCATCTGGGCTTTCATGCCTGAGCCGCCCAGGTAGACCTCCGCGGCGATGCCCGCGGCGCGGATCTCCTGCGCCACGGCGAAGTAGTCGGCCATGCGCTCGGGCGAGAAGGCGATCACCACCACCGGGCCGCGGGCAGCCTTGGAAAGGTCGCGTCCCGCCGCCCGCAGCGCCGCGGCCAGGCGCGAGACGCCGAAGGAGAAGCCGGTGGCCGGCGTGCGCTCGCCGGTGAACCGCGCCACCAGGTCGTCGTACCGCCCGCCCCCGCCGATGGAGCCGAAGCGCATCGGCTGGCCCTTCTCGTCGGTGGTGGAGAGCAGCAGCTCGGCCTCGAACACCGGGCCGGTGTAGTACTCCAGGCCTCGGACCACCGACGGGTCGATGATCGCCCGGTCGACGCCGACACCCAGGCCGGTCAGGGCCGCGTCGATCGCCGCCAGCTCCGCCAGGCCCTCGTCGCCCTCGGCCGAGCCGCCGACCACCTCGGCCAGCCGCGCCAGGGTCTCGCCGCGACCGCCCAGGCCGGCCGCGGTGAAGGCCAGCACCCGCTCGGCCGCGGAGGCGTTGAGGCCCGCGCCCTTGGTGAAGGCGCCGCTCTCGTCCTTGCGGCCCTCGCCCAGCAGCAGGCGCACGCCCTCGGCGCCCAGCCGGTCCAGCTTGTCGACCGCCCGCAGGACCGCCAGCTTCTGGCCCTCGTCCGCCACGCCGGCCGCGGCCATCAGCCCGTTCAGCAGCTTCCTGTTGTTGATCTTCAGCACCGCCGAGCCGGCCGGGAGGCCCGCGGCTTCCAGCCCCTCCACCGCCATGGCGATGATCTCGGCGTCGGCTTCCGGCCGCGCCGAACCCACCGTGTCGGCGTCGCACTGCACGAACTCGCGGAAGCGGCCGGGGCCCGGCTTCTCGTTGCGCCAGACGGGGCCAAAGGCATAGCGGCGGAACGGCTTGGGCAGGGTCTCCCAGTTCTGGGCGGCGAACCGGGCCAGGGGCGCGGTCAGGTCGTAGCGCAGCGCCATCCACTGCTCGTCGTCGTCCTGCAGGGCGAAGACGCCCTCGTTCGGCCGGTCCGCGTCGGGCAGGAACTTGCCCAGGGCGTCGGCGTATTCGAACGCCCCGGTGTCCAGCGGCTCGAAGCCCCAGCGCTCGTAGACGCCGCTGACCGCGGCCAGGATCGTCCGCTCGGCCACCACGTCGCGGGCGCGACGGTCGATGAATCCCCGAGGGGCTCTGGCTTCGGGTGATCTGGCTTCGGGGCGCTCGCTCATGCCGGGCCGCTTAGCGGCTGGCGGGGCGTCACTCAAGGAAGCGATTGGGGAAGCGATCGGGGAAGCGATTGGGGAAGGAAGATCGTCCATGGTCGTCTCGGCGCTGGAGGTCGGAGGCGACGGACGGTGCTGTCAGGCGAGCCCCGTCCGCATTCGGCGGGGCTCGGAGGGGTTCGCGTCAGGCCGCGCGCACCCGATCCGGACCCGCCAGGGTCGGATGGTGGTGGTGGCCGTGATGGTGCGCGGACCGGGTCATGACGGCGGCGCTTTAGCCGAACTTCCTTGCCGAGTCACGAACCGCGGTCAGCCCGCCCGCCGCGCGCAGGGCCGGCGCCAGGCGCTGGGCGAGACGCCAAAGGCCGTGCGGAACGTGGCGTTGAAGTGGGAGATGTCGTTGAAGCCGACGCCCAGCGCGATCGCGGTGATCGGCTCGGCGCTGTCCAGCAGCCGGTCCGCCGCCGCCCGCAGGCGCGCGCCGATCAGGTACTGATGCGGCGTCTCGCCCAGGGTCTCGCGGAAGGCGCGGATGAAGTGGAAGCGGCTGAGCCCGGCCAGCGTCGCCATCTCCGCAAGGGTCATGGGCTCGGCGAAGGCGGTGTCGAGGAAAGCCGCCACCTCGCGCATGCGCCGCCGCTCGGCGGTGGGCGCGGTCCGCCGGCGCAGTTCGCGACCGAGGCTGAGGGCGCGCGCCGTGACCTCAACCGCCAGTTCCTCCTGCGGGCCGTTCGCGGCGGCCAGCCGCCGGATCGCCGCATAGAGCGGGGCGGAGGCGCGGCCCGCGGCCACCGTGGCCACCGCGAAGGCCGCCTCCTTGCGCCCGCAGTCGTTGGCCACCTCGGCCAGCAGGCGCGCGTCCAGCGCCACCACGGCACGACGCACGTCCTCGGTCCCGGGATAGCTGTAGCTGAACGCCTCCTCGGCGTTGCCGAGCAGCAGGGTCCCGGCCGCCGCCTCCGCCGCCCCGGTCGAGCCGCGGTAGTTTACCCGGCCCGAGAGCACCACGCCCAGCGAGGGGAAGGCGTAGCAACTCTCCAGCCGCCCGGCGCCCGGCAGGCTGTGGCAGCGCGTCTCCCCCGCCCCATAGAGACCGGCGTGCGACCGCAACTCCGGACCGCGGACCTCGATCCGGAAGGGTTCTGCCGCAGGGGCTGGAGCGGGCGCCGCCATGGGCCGATCCTTCCCCTGGGTCAGGGAGCTTGGCAACCGCAATAAACCCCAAGTCGGCTCGCCACCCAGGCCGCAAGGTCGCCGCACAGTCGTTGGGGGAATCGGATGGACCGCATCCGCGCGATCTATGGCCTGGGCGCGATCGGCCTCGGGATCACGGGCCTGGTGGTGGGCGGTTTCGCCCTGCAGTGGGAGCCCGTGCCCAAGGGCCTGGCGCTCTACCAGCCGCTGGCGTTCCTCGGCGCGGCCTGGCTGCTGGCGGGCGGGATCGCCTGCCTCTTCCGCCGGACCTCGGCCTGGGGGGCCTTGGCGCTGGCTGCGCAGTACGGGCTCTGGGTGCTGGCGCTGCACCTGCCGCGAGCCATCGGCCATCCGGCGGAGCTGGCCTCCTGGCAGGCGGTGGCCGAGAGCCTGGCGCTCTGCCTTGGCGGCGTCCTGGGCTGGGCGGCCCAGCGGGACGCCGCGCTGGTCCGGACCGTGGCGCAACGGCTCTTCGGCGTCTGCGGCCTGGTCTTCGGCGCCAGCCACTTCGTCTACGCCAAGTTCACCGCCGCCATGGTGCCGGGGATCTATCCGTTCCCGATGGCCTGGGTCTGGCTCACCGGGGCGGGTCACCTGGCCGCCGGCGCCAGCCTGCTGAGCGGCGTCCTCAGCCGGATGGCCGCCGCCGCGCTCACCGCCATGTTCGCGGTCTTCGTCCTGACCCTGCACGCGCCGCGGGTGGCCCACGCGCCCGCCGACCGGCTGGAATGGACGATGGCCTTCATCGCCCTGTCGCTGACCGGGGCGGCGTGGAACCTGTACGGCGCCCTGACCCCGCGCCAGACCTAGCGGCCCGCGTCGGCGCTGATCCGGGCCGCCAGCTCCTTCAGCAGCTTGGCCGCCACCGTGGCCGTCATCCCATGGATGTCGCGGTCCGGATTGAGCTCGACGATGTCGCCGCCGATCACCGGCCCGGGCGTGCGCCAGATCACCGCCAGCGCCTCGCGCACCGTCAGCCCGCCCGGCTCGTGGTGCGACACCCCCGGCGCGAAGGCCGGATCCAGACCGTCCATGTCGATGGAGAGGTAGGTCGGCCCGCTCGGCAGGGCGGCCAGGCCGGCCTCGTGGTCCTCCGGCGCGAAGACCCGCACGCCGAAGCGCGCGACCTGGGCCTGGTGCTGGGCGTTCATCGTGCGGATGCCCAGCTGGGTCAGCCCCGCCGCCAGCCCGTTCTCCAGGATCCGCGCGAAGGGCGAGGCGTGGCTCAGCGGGTCGTCGTCTAAGTCGTCGTAAAGGTCGGGATGGGCGTCGATGTGGACGATCTGCGGCCCCTGCCCGCGCGCCGCGAAGAGCCCACGCAGGATCGGGTAGGTCACTGCGTGGTCGCCGCCGAGGAAGATCGCCGGTCCCTCGGCGAATGCCGCCCGCGCCGCCTCCACCGTGCGCTCGAAGTCGTCATCGCCGACGTCCAGGACGAGGTCTCCGAGGTCGCGCAGCACGCCGCCCACATCGAGACCGGTCGTGGCGGTCTGGTGGCTGGCGTCGGAACGCAGCGCCGCGCGGATCACCGCCGGCGCCTGGGCCGGGCCGCGCAGGAACGAGGAGTGCCGGTCGGTCGGCAGGCCGAGAAGCGCAACGGAGGTCATGCGGCCAAGGTAGTCACGCCCGGCGGCCTTGGGGAGGCCCCCGCTCAGCCGCGCCGGCTCACCTGGTCCTTGTTCGCGGCCCGGGTCCTGGCGCCCTGGCCGCGCTCGGCCTCGGTCCGGACCGGGCGGCGGGTGTGGTTGGCCGAATAGGCCGCGCCCTCGTCCGCCGGCTCGCCCCATTCGGCCTGCGGGTTGTCGTCCTGGCCCAGCTTGTGGATATCGACATTGGCGGGTGTGCCGGCGCCCAGGTCGCCCTCGACGTCGCCCAGGCCGGCCTCGTCCCGGCCGAGGTTGGGGTCGAGGCCCCAGCCATCGCGGCGTTCGGCCTGCGCGGGCAGCGTGTCCGCGGCCGGCTCATCCAGGTCGCGGTCGAAGCTGCGCTGCTGCGGGGCGGTGGCGGACTGTTCGCGGCTGGGATCGCGGCCGGCGTCCATCTCGCGCTGGCCCTGGCCCAGCCCCTGTTCGCGGGCCCGGTTCGCCTGGACCTCGTCGGTCGAGAAGGTGCGCTCGTTCGGGTCGGCCATGACTCTCTCCTTGTCGTCCACGTCCTGATCAACCCGGAGCTTCCGCGCCCGTTCCTTGCCCGCTTTGCCGCCGCTTCCTTGCGTCCGGCCGGCGGCGCGGCTAGGCCGGAGCCGATGGCCTCCGCCCTGCAAGCCGCCTACGACGCGCGTCTGCGCGAGGGCGCGATCCAGCCCGACCCGGCCCAGGCCGCCGCCCTCGCCGAACTGGTGCGCCTGGAAGAGGACCTGGCCGACGAGGAGCCCGAGGGCGGCATCCTGGCCATGTTCCGCCACCGCCAGCTGGCCCGCCCCAAGGGCGTCTACCTCGTGGGGCCGGTGGGCCGCGGCAAGTCCATGCTGATGGACCTGTTTTACGAGACCGTCAGCGCCGGCAAGAAGCGCCGCACCCACTTCCACGTGTTCATGGGCGAGGTCCACCGGCTGATCGACGCCTGGCGCAAGGGCGACCGCGCCGCCCGCCGCGCCCGCTTCGGCCAGCACAAGGGCGACGATCCGATCCCGCCGGCAGCCGACGCCGTGGCGGCCCAGGCGCGCCTGCTCTGCTTCGACGAGTTCCAGGTCACCGACATCGCCGACGCCATGATCCTGGGCCGGCTGTTCGAGGCCTTGTTCGAGCGCGGCGTGGTGCTGGTGGCCACCTCCAACCGCCGCCCGGACGAACTCTACCTGAACGGCATCAACCGCCAGCTCTTCCTGCCGTTCATCGATCTCCTGAAGCGCAAGGTGGAGGTGGTGGCCATCGCCGGGCCGCACGACTACCGCCTGGACCGGCTGCGCGCCGTCGGCACCTGGTTCTCGCCCATCGATCCTGACAACCAGCGCCAGGCCGCCGCCCTCTGGCGCGACATGCTGGGGCCCGAGGACGAGGAAGTGGGCGAGACGATCGAGGTGCTGGGCCGCAAGGTCCACTTCCCGCACGCCGTGGGCGGCCTGCTGCGCGCCAGCTTCGCCAGCCTCTGCTCGGTGGCGCTGGGCCCCAACGACTATGTGGGCATCGCGGCGCGCTTCCACACGGTCTTCCTGGAGGGCGTGCCGAAGCTGACGCCCGGCCGGCGCGAGGAGGCCCGCCGCTTCGTGGTGCTGATCGACGCGCTCTACGAGGCGCGCACCCACCTGATCGTCCTGGCCGAGGCCGAGCCGACCCTGCTCTATCCTGCGGGCGACGGCAGCTTCGAGTTCGAGCGCACCGCCTCGCGCCTGCAGGAGATGCGCTCGGCCGACTGGCTGGCCGATGCGCGGTAGGTCGCGAGCCCCAACCGTGCCGATCCGGCCCTACCGGCCTTTGAACTCGGCCACGCGCTTTTCCATGAAGGCGCGCATGCCCTCCATGGCGTCCTCGGTGCGCAGCAGCGGCAGCAGCTGCAGGAACACGTGGTGCACGTGCTCGTCGAAACCCTCCGACAGCCCCATGCGCATCAGCCGCTTGGAGGCCTGCACCGCCAGCGGCGCATTGGCGGCGATCTCCAGCGCCAGGGCCCGCGCGGCGCCGGCCACCTCGGCCTCCGGCACGGCCCGGGAGGCCAGGCCCAGCGCCACGCACTCGGCCGCGCTGAGGGTGCGCCCCGTGAAGATGATCTCGGCCGCCTTGGACCAGCCCAGCAGGCGCGGCAGCAGCCACGTCCCGCCGCTTTCGGGCACGATTCCGCGCTTGGTGAAGGCCGCCGCCATCTTGGCGCCCTGCGCCATGATCCGGATGTCGCAGCCGAGGGCGGTGTCCATGCCGTAGCCGGCCGCCGAGCCGTTCAGCGCGCAGATGGTCGGGGTTCCGAGGTTGAACAGCACGGTCGGCGGCGTCGCGCGCAGGTCCAGGTCGGTGGCCGCCGAGGCGCCCTCGAGCCCGGTCGAGCCTCCCTTGGCTCCGCGCAGGTCCAGCCCCGCGCAGAACGCCCGGCCGGTCCCGGTGAGCACGATGCAGCGCACCTCCGGGTCGCGGTCGGCCTTGAGCAGCAGCGACGTCAGCTGGTTCAGCATCGGCCCGGAGATGGTGTTCATCCGTTCCGGGCGGTTCAGGATCAGGGTCGCGACGTGGTCGGACACCTCATAGAGCACCTCGTCGCCGGCGTCGGTTGTTGCCATGGGGGCGGGCGCGGCCGCGCTGTCGGCGGGGGTCATGGGGCGGTCCTCCGAAGATGTTGGCGCAAGCCTACGCCCTTGCCCCTGCGGCGCCTCAAGCGACAGCCCGGCCGCGCCTTATCGCGCGAGGGCCACGGTCGCGGCGGCCTCGTCCAGGCGCGGGCGCTCCTTGGCCCAGGCAGCCTCCGCCGCCGTATAGCGGGCCGTCAGCGCATCGACGTTCTTCTGCAGCGCCGGCCGCTCGGTCGTGAGGGTCACGCACCCCGCGTAGGCGCCCAGGGTCGCATCCGCGCCGCAGGACGCCAGCGCGGCGTCCGCCTGGGCCACGAGACCTGCCTGGGCCTCGGCGAGGGCCGCCTGGCCTGCGGTGATGACGGCATGGGCCGCGTCGGCGTCGGCGCGCGCGGCGGCGATGGCCTTGGCGACCGCGGCCCGCTGGCCCTCGGGCGTGGCCTCGGCCTTGGCCGCCGAGGCCTGCGCCTTCTCGGCCGCCGCATGGATCTTCGCCTCGGCCTTGCCCGCCGCCGCCAGGTCCGCCGCCGCCTTGGCGTCGAAGGCCTGGGCCGCGCTCAGCGCCGCATCCACCGCCTCGGCCCCCTCGGGCGCGGCTGCGGGCGCGAGTGGCGCGACCGGCGCGGCGGCCGCCACGGGCGCAGGCTTGGGCGGTGGCGCGGGCGGGAGGGGGTGATCCCCGCCCCCACGCGAGCAGCCCGCCAGCGCCAGCAAAGCCGCGCCGGTCAACACCTTCTGCAAACGCCCCATCGCTCTCATGCCCTCGTGCGCTCCTTGCAGCCTGCGGATGGCAGTCCTCCGGCGCGCCACTGTCAAGGCACGGGCGCAGCGGCCTAGGGCTGGGTCGCCGGTGTGGCGGCGGCGACCGGCGTAGCGGCCGGCGCCGGCGACGGCGCCGCCTCGGCCTTGGTCTCCACCGCCTTCGGCGGGGCTGGGGCCTCCACGGGCTCCAGCTTCAGGCTCACCGGGTTCGGCGTCAGGTCCTGCGACGCGCCGCTGTACATGTCGACGCCCAGGCCGATCACGCCGCCCAGCAGCACATTGCCCGCCACGCCCGCGGCGCCGGCGTTTGCCGTCTTGTGGGTCACGTTCACGGTGGCGACCTTGTAGCCCGGCTTGGTGATGGTGGCGGTGAACTCCGACTTGCGCTTGATCTTGATGGCGCAGGGGGTGGCGGGACACTGGTGCCCGTTTGAGGTCTCGACCTTGGCGCCCACCGGCTCGGTGTTCACCACCCAGGCGTCGTCCGACCCGCGGGTGACGGTCGCGCAGGCCGCGAGCGACGACGCGGCGCACAGCACAGCGCTCACGCGCACGAGGCGCATGGGATTGAAATGCATGAGAAAACCCCCCAAAAACTAGCTTGACCTTGGCATGCGTCACGCGGCGGCGCAATCGCGGGCTGTTACCCGCGACATTTCGCGCATGACGGCCCTGGCCTCGCCGTCAGGCGGCCGCGGTCAGCGCCGTATCGACCATGATCTCGGCCGAAATGTCCTCCAGCGCCGCCTGCACCGCGTCCGCCGACAGCCCCGCCGGCAGCCGTAGCCGCGCCTCCAGGTGGAACAGGGCCGCGCCGGTCTGCGGCTCGGCGCCGATGCGCGTCTGGAAGGCCTCGATATTGACCGAAAGGCCGCTCAGCACCTCGCTCACCCGGCGCACGATCCCGGGCCGGTCCTGGCCGACCAGGCTGAGCTGCAGCGCCTCGCCCGCCGCGCCGACCGCCCCGACCGCCTCCTCCGCCGCCGCCGGTGCGATCCGCACCTCCAGGCCCTCGGCGTCCACCGCCTGCACCGCCGCACGCAGGTCCTCCAGCCGGTCCGCCTCCAGGGCCACCAGCACCGAGCCCACATAGAGCCCGCCCAGCCGGCTGAGATGGCTCTCCAGCCAGTTGCCGCCCGCCGCCAGCACCGCCCCCGCCAGCGCCTGGGTCAGCCCCGGCCGGTCGCTGCCGCTGACGCTCAAGATCACCGAAGCCACGGGCGCCTCCTGGGTTTGCAAGGGCCTGTGGGGTCAGCCAACGCGCCGACGCTGTCAAGGCGGGCCAGCGCCTGACGGACCAGCCGCCGCCGCGCCGCGCTAGATCCCGGCGTACCAGGCCCAGCCGTTCTGGATCGGTCCCAGCTTGCCTGGATCGTAGAAGCGATCCGTGGCCACGATCCGGTGGATGTACTTCAGGCTCTTGTAGCCCAGCTGGGTCTCCACCCGCAGCCGCACCGGCGCGCCATGGGCCACCGGCAGGTCGCCGCCGTTCATCCCGTAGGCGAGGATCGTCTGCGGATGCAGGGCGTCCAGCATGTCGATCCCGTCGGCGGTGGCGTCATAGGTGAAGAAGGTCAGGTAGCGGGCGCTGGGCAGCACGCCGGCCGCCTCCAGCACGGCCTTGAGCGGCGTGCCCGTCCATTGGGCGATGGCCGACCAGCCCTCCTCGCAGGTGTGTTTGGTAATCTGGCTGCGCTGCGGCAGGGCCTTGAGGTCGGCCAGAGAGAACGTCCGCGGCCGCGCCACCTTGCCCTCCACCGACAGCTTCCAGTCGGCGAAGCCCCCGGCGCGCAGCCGGTCGAACGCCGCCCCGCCCTGCGGCTGGAACAGCGGCTCGGCGGAGTTGGCCGGGTTGGTGGTGCCGATCGCCAGGATCGAGGTGATCTCGCTGTGGTCGTACTCGCGCACCAGGCCGCGCCGCGGCATCAGCCGGCGGAACGCGCCGTAGGTGAAGGCGTCGCCCATCCGCAGCACATCGCCATAGCTGGGCGGGCCGTCCGAACAGCCGGCCAGGCTCAGTCCCCCCAGCCCGGCCAGGCCGGTGATCAGTGATCGCCGCGCAAGAACGCCTCCGCCGTTACTCGCCATGGCGCCGCCCCCAGGTGATGGCCCGCAGCTGCGCCCCCGCCCCGGTCAGGACCACCATCGCCAGGTGGACCAGCAGGAACAGGATCAGGGCGCAGAGGAGCAGGAAATGGATCGAGCGGGCGGACTGCGAGCCGCCCATGATCGTCGGCAGCCACGGCCAGGCCGCGCCCACCGTCGGCGACATGGCCAGGCCGCTCAGGATCATCACTGGCAGGGCGACCAGCGCCACCAGGCCATAGGCGAGCTTCTGCAGCACATTATAGGGCGGCCCGCCCGCTGCGCGCGGCAGGGGCAGCCGCAGGTGCGCGCGGATGTCCTGCCACAGCCGGCCCGGCGCCAGCTCCGCCGCGCGCGGTGTCAGGGCGCGCCGCAGGTGGCCGGTCGCCAGGGCGAGGCCCAGGTACAGCGCCGTCGCCGCCGCGAACAGCCAGGCGACCAGGAAGTGCAGGCTCCGCGCCCAGCCGTTCTCGTTGAAGATCGCGTAGGTCCGCACCCGGCTCACCGCCCCGCCCGGCTCGGCGAAGAACGCCAGCGGCGGCGCCCACCCGCCATGGTGATAGTTGCGGCTGATCGGCAGCTCCAGCCACGCCGGCATCAGGTCGTTGCCCGCGTTGCCCCAATAGAGCCGCGGCTGGACCATCAGGATCGCGATGCCGGAATAGGCGAGGCCAAAGACGCTGGCCGCGATCAGCCAGTGGCAGACCCGCACCCAGCGCGCATGCCCGGCCGGGCGGCCGTCGCGGGCAGCCTGCAGGTGGTCCGTCGTCATCGCGCGTCCCCCAGCGTGACCACAGTTCACCGGACGCTATTCGCTCAAGGGGGCTTTGGCCAGGGCGGGCCCTAACTCAGTCCCCGGCTCGCATTGGCCCACTCGGCCGGGTTCCACCTCGCGCTCGCGGCGCCCAGCCCTTCGCAATGGAATTTCGCGTCGTTGGTCTGCACCAGCGCCAGCAGCCGTCGCCCTTGCAGAAGATGGTAGCGGGAATTTCGCTCGATGGAGTCCAGCAGGCCGTGGGCGAACGGGGGCTCCTGCCCCGCGATCACGTGGAAGTCGCGCAGGCAGATCGCCACGTCGTCCCCGTCGAAAGGGAAGCCGCAAAGGGCGTCGTTGAGGGCGTTCAGATTGCCGGTCCACGGCTCGTACCCGAACTGCGCTTCCCACCGCAGGGCGTCGCTGACCGCCTGGCGGAACTGCTCAGGCGTGATGCAGGTCACCTCGATAAGCCGATACCCCAGCGCCCGCAGATCGCCCTTCGTCGCCTCGAACAGCTCGTCGCGCCAGTAGAGGTTGATCGCCCCCTCGGCCAGCAGCTCCCAATCGGCGCGGCCGCGATCCTCTTCCGTCCGAAACACGCCTGCTCCCGCCCGGCATCCCTTCAGCGGATGCCACCCGTCCTTAAGTCCATGGTGGATTGCGAGCCTGCCGGTCCAGGCGTGTCAAGGACGCGCCTCCGGCGCGCCGCCCCGCGGCGACCGCTGCGCGGTCGTCCTTGAGACGCCTGGACCGGCAGGCAAACTCTGGCCATGGATTTAAGGGCAGGAGCGACGGGTCTGGCGCGGACCAATTTTTCAACCAGCCCCTGAATCGTCACCAGTCGAGCACAACCATTGCGGTTGTGCAGTTGCAAAGCACCAATTGCGAGAGCTTATTTGAGCGATCTACTGCTGCGCAGTAGAGCGGGGGAATTCACGATGGCGACGCTGGCTGCAACAGGCAATTTCGGCATCGACCTCGATCAGGTGGATATCGGAATTCTGCTATTCGGCCTGCTGCGGATCGCCAACAGCACCACTTACGCAGTCGATGTCGACGGGGAGATCACCAGCTTCCTCGGATCGGGGCTCAAATACGACGCCTCGTACACGCCCATCGGTGGCGTCGTGAATCGGATCACTGACAGCTATCTCGGCCAAGCCGTGTTCGACATCACGGGACTCAACACGCCGGCGACCCAGTTCGTCGTCTGGGCTTTGAGTGGCGATAACAGCGCGATGAAGCAGACACTCCTGGCCGGCGCCGACCTCTTCACCGGCTCAAGCTTCGACGATCTTCTACGGGGCTATGATGGCAGCGACACCATTGTCGGCGGACTTGGAAACGACAGCCTCGATGGCGGCGCCGGAGCCGATTCGATCACCGCTGGTGCGGGAAATGACGTCGTCGTCGACGCTTCCGGCGCGAACTATCTCCGCGGCGACGATGGCAATGACATCATTCGTGGCGGCGCCGAATTTGACGACATCAATGGTAACGTTGGCAACGACACAGCCTTCGGCGGCCCCGGAGATGACTGGGTCGTAGGCGGCAAAGACAACGACAGCCTCTCGGGCGATGCCGGGGCCGATCTCGTGTACGGCAATCTTGGAAATGACACGTGCGATGGGGGTGAGGGTGACGACATCGTGCGGGGCGGACAGGACAACGACGTCGTAATCGGCGGCGCAGGAAATGACTTCGTTTCGGGTGACAAAGGCTCCGATACCATGACCGGTGGCGCTGGCGCCGATATCTTTCATTCGTTCGGCGACGCTGGGATCGACAGAGTCACCGATTTCCACGTCGCTGAAGGGGACCGGGTCATGCTCGATCCCGGCACGCAATATAGCGTCAGCCAGATTGGGAGCGACACGGTGATCAACATGGTGGGCGGCGGCCAGATGGTGCTTGTCGGAGTGACGATGAGCAGCTTGAGCGGCACTTGGATTTTTGGCGCCTAGAGTTCGACCGCGCACCCCCCACCCCGCCGTTGACTCCGCCCCGCGCCTCTGTATAACCGCGCCCTCTCGCCCGCCGGGTCTCCTAGCGGGCGCGATAACGCTTTCAATTAAGAAGAAATACAAAGGCGCGAACGATGTACGCGGTGATCAAGACCGGCGGCAAGCAGTACCGGGTCAGCCCCGGCGACCTCCTGGTGGTCGAAAAGCTCGACGGTGAGCCTGGTGCGGCGGTCGCGTTCGGCGACGTCCTGATGCTGGGCGATGGCGAGGCCGTGACGGTCGGCGCCCCGACGGTGGACGGCGCCTCGGTGGCGGCGACCCTGATCGAGACCCGCAAGGGCGAGAAGGTGAAGATCTTCAAGAAGATCCGTCGCCAGGGCTATCGCCGCACCCAAGGTCACCGCCAGGCCGAGAGCGTCCTGCGCGTCACCGGCATCACCGCCGGCGGCAAGGAGACCAAGTGGGACGGCGAAGTCTCGATGGTCACCAAGGCCGAGCTGGACGCCCGCGCCCGCGGCCTGGACTTCGCGACCCTGAACGTTTCGAAGAAGGCCCTGAAGGCGGCGCCGGCGGCGGAAGCTGCGGCCCCCAAGGCCGCCAAGGCTAAGGCCCCGAAGGTCACCGACGCCCTGATCGAGGAGGCCGCGGAGGCCGCCCAGGTCAATGCTCCGGTCGAAACCGAAGCCAAGAAGGCCGCGCCGAAGAAGGCTGCTGCCCCCAAGGCCGAAGCCGCCACGGAAAAGAAGGCTGCAGCCCCGAAGAAGGCCGCCGCCAAGAAGGACGACGCGGCCGAGTAATCGGGCCGCCTTAGCGAGTTAGGACAGGAGCAGACCATGGCTCACAAGAAATCCGGCGGCTCTTCGCGGAACGGGCGCGACTCTGCGGGCCGCCGTCTCGGCGTGAAGGTGTACGGCGGCGAAGCGATCAACGCCGGCTCGATCATCGTGCGTCAGCGCGGCACCAAGTTCTGGCCGGGCGAGAACGTGGGTATCGGCAAGGATCATACCCTCTTCGCCCTCGCCACCGGCGCGGTGAAGTTCGTCACCAAGCGCAACAACCGCTGCTACGCGACGGTGGTGCCGGCCGAGAAGATGATCGCAGCCGAATAGGCGGAACCTCTTCCACTCCGGTTCCGCCCTCTCCAGTCAGGCGGACCCGGACAAGACGACCCCAGCGGGGAGTCCGGGCAGCCGGGCTCCCCGCTTTCGTTTTGGGCCCCCATCTCAAGAAGGGGCCGGGAGGTAAGACCATGTGCGCACTCGACGTCCGTCCCGCCATCGGGACCGAACGCCTCATCCTGCGGGCCCCCGTGGCCGCCGACGCCGCGGCCATCGCCGAGCTGGCCAACGACATCCGCGTGGCCGGCAACGTCGCGCGCATGCCGCACCCCTATGCTGTGAAGGACGCCGAGGCCTGGCTGGGTTCGCTCGCGACCCGCGACCCGCGCGCCGAGGCCGCCTTCGCGGTGGAGCACCGGCAGTTCGGCCTGGTGGGCGTGCTCGGTTTCCACGCCAAGAGCGGGGGCGGCAGCGAGCTGGGCTACTGGTTCGGCCATCCGTTCTGGGGCCGCGGCTACGCCACCGAGGCGGTGAGCGCGGCCCTGCGCTGGGCGAAGGGCGACTGGCGCAAGAACGTGGTCTGGGCCGGCCACTTTGCCGGCAACCGCGCCTCCGGCCAGGTGCTGGTCAAGGCCGGCTTCCTCTACACCGGCGACGTCGAGCCCATCCCCTGCCTCGCCCGCGGCGGCCAGGTGATGGCCTCGCGCAAGATGGTGTGGCTGGCCTAGTGAAGTTGTCCACGAACCACACGAAAAGCACGAACGCGCCCGCGCAGCGGCGCCGTCAAATCGCGAATGGCGCCGCTATCGCGGCCTGGCCGGTTTCACGCCGCGTTCGTGTGGTTCGTGTGGTTCGTGGACCCAATTTTCCGGCGCTGCGCGCCATCTGTGCTATCGAGCTCGCCGAATGAAGTTCCTCGACCAGGTCAAGGTGTATGTGCGCAGCGGCGCCGGCGGGGCCGGGGCCGTCTCGTTCCGCCGTGAGAAGTACATCGAGTACGGCGGCCCCGACGGCGGCGACGGCGGGCGCGGCGGGAACGTCTGGATTGAGGCGGTGGAGGGGCTGAACACCCTCATCGACTACCGCTACCAGCAGCACTTCAAGGCCGGCACCGGCGGCCACGGCATGGGCCGCAACCGCCACGGCGCCGCCGGCGATGACGTGGTGCTGAAGGTCCCGGTCGGCACCGAGGTGCTGGACGACGACAAGCAGCTGATCGTCGACATGGACCGCGCCGGAAAGCGGATCCTGTTGTGCAAGGGCGGCAACGGCGGCTTTGGCAACACCCACTTCAAGGGCCCGGTCAACCAGGCCCCGCGTCATGCAAATCCCGGCCTGGATGGCGAAGAACGCGCACTCTGGCTGAGACTAAAGCTCATCGCGGACGTGGGACTTGTCGGATTGCCGAACGCAGGCAAGAGCACCTTCCTTGCCGCAGCCAGTGCGGCGAAGCCGAAGATTGCCGACTATCCGTTCACGACCTTGGCGCCGAACCTCGGAATGGTCGACCTTTCCGTGGGCGAGCGCTTTGTACTTGCGGACATCCCCGGCCTGATCGAGGGCGCCAGCGAGGGCGCGGGGATCGGCACCCGCTTCCTGGGCCACGTGGAGCGCACCGCGGTGCTGATCCACCTGGTGGACGGGACCCAGGAGGACGTGGCCCAGGCCTGGCGCACCGTGCGCCACGAACTGGAAGCCTATGGCGAGGGGCTGGAGGACAAGCCCGAGATCCTGGCGCTGAACAAGATCGACGCCCTGGACGAGGAGACCATCGCCGCGCGGGCCGCCGAGCTGGAGGCCGCCGCGGGCGTGGCGGTGCGCCGCGTGTCAGGCTTCGCCGGCCAGGGGGTCACCGAACTGCTGCGCGAGGCCTATGCCCTGGTGCGCGCGCGCAAAGGCCAGGCGGCCGCTGAGGCGGCCGGCCCCGAGGACTGGCAGCCGTGAGCGAGAGCGCCCGATGAGCGAGAGCGCCCGATGAGCGAGCTGGCGGCCGCGCGGCGGATTGTCGTCAAGGTCGGCTCGGCCCTGCTGGTCGGGCCCGACGGCGCGGCCCACAGCGCGTGGCTGGCCGACTTCGCCGCCGACCTGGCGCGATTGCGCGCGCGGGGCCAGCAGGTGCTGATCGTCTCCTCGGGCGCGGTGGCGCTGGGCCGCCGGCGCCTGAGCCTGGGCCGTCGCGCCCTGACCCTGCCGGAGAAACAGGCCGCCGCCGCCGCCGGCCAATCGGCGCTGATGCGCGCCTGGGAGGAGGCCCTGGAGCCGCTGGGGATCACCTGCGCCCAGGTGCTGCTCACCCGCGACGACACCGAGGTGCGCCGCCGCTGGCTGAACGCCCGCGCCACGGTGGAGACTCTGCTGTCCCTCGGCGTCGTGCCGGTGGTCAACGAGAACGACACCGTGGTCACCGAGGAGATCCGGGTCGGCGACAACGACCGCCTCTCCGCCCGCGTGGCTCAGCTGGTCGGCGCCGAAGCTCTGGTGCTGCTCTCCGACGTGGAGGGTCTGTTCACCGCCGACCCGCGCCGCGATCCGACCGCCACCCTGATCGCCCGCGTGCCGCGCCTGACGCCGCAGATCGAGGCCATGGCCGGGGGCGCAAACAGCGCGGCCGGCGTGGGCACCGGCGGCATGGCCACCAAGCTCGCCGCCGCCCGCATCGCCCAGGCCGCGGGCTGCGCCACGGTGATCACCCTGGGCACGCGGCCGTCGCCGCTGGCGGCCGTGGAAGCCGGCGCGGCCGCCACGGTGGTCGAGGCCGCCACCAGCCCGAAGGCGGCCTACAAGGCCTGGATCGCCGGCTCGCTGGCCCCGGCGGGCGCCCTGGTCATCGACAGCGGAGCCGCGATGGCGGTGCGGCGCGGCAAGAGCCTGCTCGCCGCCGGCGTGCGCGCCGTGGAGGGCCAGTTCGACAAGGGCGACGCCGTGGCGATCCGCGACGAGACCGGCCGCGAGATCGGGCGCGGCCTGATCCGCTATGTGGCCGACCACGCCCGCCGCATCTGCGGCCTGCAGTCGGCGGCCATCGAGCCCGAGCTCGGCTACACCTCCGGCCCCATGGTCCACGCCGACGACCTGGCGCTGGCCGCCCATGCCGAAGCGGCAGGCTAGCCCTCGACGCATCAAGGGCTTAGGTAAGGCTCAAAGTGAGCAAATGGGGTCGGAACGGGTGGACGACGGCTCGTTAGGCAGCAAGGCGCAGGCGGTCCGCACCGGGCGGCTGGAAGCGCTCGCGCCCGGCCAGGCCATCCCGTTCGGCGGCGATCGCCTCGCCTATGTGAGCCCTGAGCTCGCCGCCGCCTTCCGCCCGGGCGACCATCTGGTGGTGGTGCAGGACACCGGCGACCTGCTGCACGTGCCCGCCGCCGACCGCGCCGCCGCGCAGGTCGCCGTCGGCCGGGCCGCCGAGGCCTTCGCCCGCATGGGCCAGGTGTCGGACGCCGCGATCACCGCCTTCTTCGAGGCCTTCGCCCGCCGGCTGGAGGACGCGGCCGCCTGGACCGCCATCGCCGCCGCCAACGCCGCCGACGTGGAGGCCGCGCGGGCCCGCGGCCGCTCCACCACCCGCCTCGCCGTCTCGCCGGCCATGCGCGCGGACATGGTCGCGGGCCTGCGCGCCTGGCGCGACGCCCCCGCCGCTCGCGGCCGGGTGCTGGAGACCGTCCGCCATCCCGGCTGGAGCGTCGAGCAGGTGATGGCGCCACTGGGCGTGGTGGGCTTCGTCTTCGAGGGCCGGCCCAACGTCTTCGCCGACGCCGCCGGGGTGATCCGCGGCGGCAACACCGTGGCCTTCCGCATCGGCTCGGACGCCCTGCGCACTGCCCGCGCCATCGTCGCCGAGGCGCTGGATCCGGCCCTGGTCGAGGCGGGCCTGCCGGACGGCGCTGCGGTGCTGGTGGACTCCGCCGCCCACGCCGCGGGCTGGGCCATGTTCGCCGACAGCCGTCTGGCCCTGGCCGTGGCGCGCGGGTCGGGGCCGGCGGTGGCCCAGCTGGGCGCCATCGCGCGCCGGGCCGGCACGCCGGTCAGCCTGCACGGCACGGGCGGCGCCTGGATCGTCGCCGATGCGGCCGCGGACGCCGACCGCCTCTTCGCCGCCGTGTTCCACTCGCTGGACCGCAAGGTCTGCAACACGCTCAACACCTGCTGCATCGTCGAGAACCGCGCCGCCGACCTGCTGCCCGTCTTCCTGGAGGCGCTGGAGCGCGCGGGCGCGCGCCGGCGCGGCTGCAAGCTGCATGTGGCCGCGGCCGATTTCGCCCGCCTGCCCGAGCGCTGGCGCACCGCCCGCACGACGGTGATCCGCGCCGAGGGGCCGGTAGAGGAGCCGCTGGCCGAGCCCCTGGCCGACGCCGATCTCGGCCGCGAGTGGGAGTGGGAGGAGACACCCGAGGTCAGCCTGAAGATCGTGGCCGACGCCGCCGAAGCCGCGCAGCTGTTCAACGCCCTCAGCCCCCGCTTCGCCGCCGCCCTGATCTCGGAAGACGCCGAGGCCCACGCCCGCTTCTACGAGGCGGTGGATGCGCCGTTCGTCGGCGACGGCTTCACCCGCTGGGTGGACGGTCAGTACGCGCTGAACCGGCCCGAACTCGGCCTCTCCAACTGGGAACACGGCCGCCTGTTCGCCCGTGGCGGCGTCCTGGCCGGCGACGGGGTCTTCACCGTCCGCGCCCGGGTGCGCCAGGCCGACCCGCACCTCGACCGCGGGGGGCAGCCGACCCCGCCCCGCGCCGGCTGACGGACCGGCCATGTGGTTCGCAGGCCCGGCGCGGCGCGCGCCCTTCGCCGGCCGGCCCCAGGCGCTGCGGCTGGGGTTCGACCTCAAGCCCGGGATGCGGGTCGGGCTCTTCGGCGGCTCGTTCAACCCGGTGCACGACGGCCACGCCCACGTGGCCCAGACCGCCAAGCGCCGGCTGCGCCTGGACCGAGTGATCTGGCTGGTCTCGCCGCAGAACCCGCTGAAGTCGCGCCATGAGACCGCCAGCCTGGCCGAGCGCATGGCGGGCGCGCGGCAGGTGGCCCAGGGCCCCGGCATGATCGTCTCCGACCTGGAGACCAAGCTGGGCTCGGCCTACACCATCGACACCATCCGCCAGCTCAAGGCGCGCTTCCCGGGCGTGAAGTTCGTCTGGATCATGGGCGCCGACAGCCTGGCCACCTTCCACCGCTGGCGCGGCTGGACCCAGATCATGCGCGAGGTGCCGGTGGCCGTGGTCTCGCGGCCCTGGATCTCGCTGAAGAGCCGCTTCTCGCCGGCCGCGCGCCGCTTCGCCCGCTTCCGCCGCCCGTCCCAGGACGCCGCCGGCCTGCCCGGCTCCAAGCCGCCGGCGTGGGTGTTCCTGCGCGGCCCGCTCAATTTCCAGTCATCCACCAATCTGCGGGAACGGATGCGCCGCACGGGGTCTTGAAGGTTGGCGCCTGACCCGCCCGTCATGGTGTGGTAGGGTCGGGATCGCGTGGACACCAAAGGAGCACCCCGCTGAACCGTGAAGCTGCGCCCAAGTCGAGCTTGGCGCATGGGGCCCCGGCCAAAGCCGAGCCCTCCATCGACGACCAGAGCCGCGTCACCGCGATCGAGGACCTGATCCTTTCCCGCCTGGATGACGACAAGGCCCAGGACGTCGTTTTCATCGACCTCAAAGGCAAGAGCCCTGTGGCCGACGGCCTGATCGTGGCCTCCGGCCGCTCGCAGCGCCACGTCGGCGCCATGGCCGACCACCTGCTGCGCGCGCTCAAGGAAGCCGGCTACGGCAAGTGCCGGGTCGAAGGCATGCCCAGCGCCGATTGGGTGCTGATCGATGCGGGGGACGTGATCGTCCACCTGTTCCGGCCCGAGGTGCGCTCGTTCTACAACATCGAGAAGATCTGGTCGGTCGAGCCGCCGGCCAACCGCGCCGCGGTCTAACGGCGGGCGCTATCGCGCCCGCACACGCTCCATCGTGGTCTCCGGCGTGGTGTCGGCGACACCCACGTGGTGCTTGTAGACCAGCGCCCAGCCCATCCAGCCGTTGAACAGCAGGAGCGCCACGACCAGCGTCGACAGGGTGATGCCCGTCGGCGAGATGGCGCTCTCGACCCGGCCGCCGGCGCGGATCGCGAAATTGCCCGCCGCCAGCAGCACCGCCAGCAGGTTGCCGCCCATGTGCAGCCAGGCCTCGCGGATGCGCCGCACCCGCGGCTCGCCCAGGAAGTCGGTGAAGCCCAGCACCGCCGCCAGCAGGGCCATGGCGATGGCCGCGCCCAGCAGCCACATCGACGCCCGCGCCCACATGGGGTCGCCGGTGTTGAGGTAGGCCACGTCGGTGGCGAAGGTCGAGACCAGGAAGGCGATCGGGAAGGGCACGATCATCGGGTGCAGCGGATGGCCTGCCACCTTGGCCGTGCTGTGCGGATTGGATTCCGGCATATCGCAGCTCCATGCGTTCGCCGGCGCACGCGCCGCGGAAGCTGCCCCGAGCCACCGCGAGGAGGCGCAAGCCCGGATTTCGTGCCTAAATGACGGTTGCGCCGGGCGAAGGTTCCCGGCCCGCACGCGCCAACGAGAGTGGAGGAACCGATGTCCGAGACCCTGAGCCGTGACCTGCTCGACCAATCGGCGAGCCGCCTCGTGCAGGCGCTGGCCGATCGGCAGGTGAGCGCGCTGGAGCTGACCGACGCGGCCATCGCCCGGATCGAGGCGCGGGACGGGCCGATCAACGCCGTGGTGGTCCGCGACTTCGACCGCGCCCGCGAGGCGGCGCGCGCCGCTGACGCCGCCATAGCCCGGGGCGAGCGCCGCCCGCTTCTGGGGCTGCCGATGACGGTCAAGGAATCGCACAATGTCGCCGGCCTGCGCACCAGCTGGGGCAGCCCGATGTTCGGCGAATGGATCGCGCCGCAGGACTCCGTGGGCGTGTCGCGGCTGAAGGCGGCCGGGGCGATCGTGCTGGGCAAGACCAACATCCCACCGTTCCTCTCCGACTGGCAGAGCAACAACCCGGTCTACGGCCGCACCAACAATCCGTGGGACCTTGGCCGTTCGCCCGGCGGCTCCTCCGGCGGCGGCGCGGCGGCGCTGGCCGCGGGCATGATCCCGCTGGAGTTCGGCTCCGACATCGGGGGCTCGATCCGCGTGCCGGCGGCCTTCTGCGGGGTCTATGGGCACAAGCCGAGCTATGGCCTCGTGCCCGGCCGCGGCCACGCCCCGCCCGGCATGGACGGCGCCACCCTGCCGCTGGCGGTCGTTGGGCCGTTGGCGCGCTCCGCCGCCGACCTGGCCCTGGCGCTGGACGTGCTGGCCGGCCCGGACGCGGACGAGGCGGTGGGCTACCGGCTGGCGCTGCCGCCGGCGCGGCGCGCCGGCCTCGCGGGACACCGGGTGCTGGTGATCGACGAGCTGCCGGGCGTCACCACCGACAGCGAGATCCGCGCGGCCCTGGCCGACCTGGCCGGCAAGCTGGAGCGGGCGGGCGCGACCGTGGCGCGGGGCAGCGATCTGCTGCCCGACCCGGCGGCGGCGCGGGAGATCTACATGGGGATGCTCACCACCGCCATGTCGCGGGGCGATCCGCAGGCGCAGTCGATCAGCGCCCACGCCTGGCTGAACCTGCTGGACGCCCAGCTGCGGATCCGCCGCCAGTGGGCGCGGCTGTTCCAGGACTTCGACGTGGTGCTGTCCCCGGCCTTCGTGACGGTGGCCTATCCGCATCTGGATCAGCCCGACCAGGCCACCAGCACCCTGACCATCGACGGGCGCCAGACGCCCTATTCCGACGGCCTGGCCTGGCCCGGCGTCGCCACGCTGGCGAACCTGCCGGCCACCGCCATCCCGATCGGGCAGACGCGGGGTGGGCTGCCGATCGGAGCCCAGGTCATCGGGCCCTATCTGGAGGACCGAACCGCCATCGGCTTTGCCGCCCTGGTGGAACGCGAGTTCGGCGGGTTCCGCGCGCCGCCGGTATAGGCGGCCGAACGCCGCCTCGCGCCCGCGCTTGGGCTGAACGAGGCGGCGCCGAGTCAGCCGTGATCGTTAGCGGCGGTAGGTGTTGTAGCCGTAGCGGCGGCCCTCATAGGGGTTGTCGCCGTCGCGGCGATCGAAGCGCACCTGGTGCACCACCATGTCCAGGCGGCGATTCAGGTCGGCGCGTTCGTCGCCGGTGAGGTAGCCGTCGCGCAGGTATCGGCGCTCCATGTCGCTGACGTCGCGCAGGGCGGCGCGGGCGCGCCAGCCTTCGCGGCGGTTCAACGAACCGTCGCCGGTGCCACGGTCGATCTGGTGCTGCAGGTAGTCGATGCGCCGTTCGATCTCGCCGGCGCCGCGCTGGGCGACGGCCGCGCCGCCAGCCGTCAGGCTCGCCGCGGCCGCCAGGCTCAGGATCAGGGTCTTCATGACATCTCTCCTCAGGTCGGGGGCGTGTCGGTCCCTCGTCTCGGGGTCCCGAAACGAACCATCGGAGGTTTGGTTCAGACTTGGCCGGGCCCTAACCCAGCCGGCCGAGCGCATCGGCCACGGCCTGGGGGCGTTCCAGGGTGACCATGTGTCCCGCCTCGGGGATCGAGACCAGTTCGGCGCCGGCGATGCCCTTCTTGAAGGCGTGGGCGTAGACCGGCGGGATCAGCCGGTCGGAGTCGCCCCAGACCAGGACCGTCTTCGCCCGGATCCGGTAGAGCCGCTGGCGCAGGCCGCGCTCGGGGATGGGGAAGAGGATCCGCCCGGCCATGCCCAGCTGCCGCGCATTGGTGACGAGGTAGGTCTGCAGGAAGCCCGGGTCGGTGACGTCGCGGCCGGCGGTCAGCAGGGCCGCGCCGGCCTCGGCGTCGTGAAACAGCAACGCCGGCATTTCGTAGGGCAGGGTGGCGAAGAGGTCCGGGATCGGGTGGTCGTCGTCCCAGAGGCCGGCGGGCGCGATCAGGCCCAGGCGGCTGACGTCGTTCGGCTGCAGCGCGGCCATCTCGGCGGCGATCATCCCGCCCATGGAGTGGCCCACCAGGATCGGGTCGGTCAGGCCCAGGGCCGCCACCACGTCCCAGCTGTGCAGGGTGAAATCCAGCATGTCGCGGATCTCGCCGCACTCCTCGCTGTCGCCGTAGCCGGGGACCAGGGGCGCGTAGACGGTGTGGCCCTTGGCCAGCGCCGCCAGCAGCGGATCGTCGGGCGTGATGCCGCCGGCGCCGTGCAGGAAGACGAGGGCCGGGCCCGCGCCGCCGGTGATGTAGCGGACGGGGACATGCGGCGTCTGGACGGTCTTGAGCTCCATGGGTCCGTCCTCCTATTCGGCCGGGATCGGCGCGCGGGCGGGCGCGGCGGGCAGGGCCCCGGCGGTGACCCGGTGCTCCAGCGGCTTGCACCAGAAGCGCGTGTCGTCGGCGTATTCCGGGAAGATGTTGCGCAGCTTCGGCATCACCTTCTCGGCGAACAGGCGCGTGGAATACATGCACTTGTCGGCCGGCATGTTCCCCACGTGCATCAGGCAGAAGATGTTGCCCACGTGCAGGCCCTTGATCAGCTCCTCCATCCGCTGGCGGACGGTCTCGGGGCTGCCGGCGATCACGTGGCCGCCCTCCACCAGGTCCTTCCAGGTGAGCTGGGCATAGCCGCCGACGGGCGGGGCGTATTGCGAGAGCGCCCCGGTCTGGATGGTCTTGATGGTGCGGTAGCCGGGGGCGTCGGCGAAGCCCGGATAGACGTGCAGGCAGCGGTTGTAGAAATAGCTGACGTGCTCGGCGTAGAGCCGCTCGGCTTCCTCGTCGGTCTCGGCCACGCAGATGGTCTGGGCGAAGCCGGCCCGGTACGGGCTCTTGTCGGGCGCCCCTCGCTCCTCCACCCGCCGCCAGTAGCCGTCCATCAGGGCCTGGGCGCGGAGGTAGCCGGAGAAGCTGAGGTAGGAGTACGAGTAGGTGTTGTCGATGCAGAAGTCGTAGGTCTCCACCGAGCCGCCGCCCGGGATGTGCACCGGCGGGTGGGGCTGCTGGATCGGCCGCGGCCAGATGTTGACGTGGCGCAGCTTGTTGTAGCGGCCGTTGAAGGCGAACGGGTCGCGGGTCGTCCAGGCCTTGATGATGAGGTCGTGCGCCTCCTGGTACTTCTCCCGGGTGAGGCTTGGGATCTGGCCGTAGCAGAAGTTGGTGTCCATCGAGGTCCCGACCGGGAAGCCCGCCACCAGCCGCCCGCCGGAGATGCAGTCCAGCATGGCGAACTCCTCGGCCACCCGGACCGGCGGGTTGTAGAGCGCGATGGAGTTGCCCAGCACCACGATCGCCGGGTCCTTGGTCCGCCGCGCTAGGCCCGCGGCGATGATGTTGGGGCTGGGCATGATGCCGTAGCCGTTCTGGTGGTGCTCGTTCACCCCGATGCCGTCGAAGCCCAGCGTCCCGGCATATTCCAGCAGGTCCATGTAGGTGTTGTAGACCTCGTGGCTCTTGGCCGGGTCGAACAGGCGCTGGTCGATGTCCACCCAGACCGAGCGGTTGGTCTCCCGGAAATCGTCCGGCAGGTACGGCCACGGCATCAGGTTGAACCAGGTGAACTTCATGGGTCGCCTCCGGTCGCGCCATCTCTGCAGGACGGTCGCTTATCGACGATAACCCATGGCGGACGGGCGCCAAGGCCGTCGCCGCGGAAAGCCTCTATGGATCGGCAAGATTTATTCAATTGGCCAGATCGATAGGTAGTTCCTATCTTGGAAGCACACCCCAGGAGGACCCGATCATGTCCAGCGACACCGACAACGCCCGCGCCGTGTCCAAGCTCTTGGCCGACACCTACGCGGTCTATCTGAAGACCCACGGCTACCACTGGAACGTGCGCGGCCCGAACTTCGCCTCGCTGCACCAGCTGTTCATGACCCAGTACACCGAGATGTGGGCCGCCATCGACGTGATCGCCGAGCGGATCCGCGCGCTGGGCGAGCTGGCGCCCCAGGGTTATGGCGCGTTCGGCAACCTCTCGAGCATCCGCGACGGCGATCCCGAGCAGGACGCGCAAGGCATGCTGCGCGAGCTGGCCGCCGACCACGCCGCCCTGGTGGCCACCGCCAAGGTCGCCCGCGAGGGCGCCGACGACGTCACCGCCTCGCTCATCGACGACCGCATCGACGCGCACCAGAAGCACGCCTGGATGCTGAAGGCGTCGCTGGGATAGGGGGCTAGCTCGGAGACGCCGCGCCAGCGGCGGCGCGCAGGACCTGTCGAGGCGGACGAGCTCATTCGCTGCGCGCGGCCCCCACACGGCGCAGGTACCGGGCCAGCATGTCCGGGTCCTCGATCGACCCGTGGTGATGGACCTGCCGCCACGTCCCGCCGATAGATCGGAAGATCCGGCTGGTGCGGATCGCGAGGTCAAGGGCGCCGTCGGCGCCCGTCAGTGAACCGCGTTCCCGACCGACGACCCAGAACACGTCACCGCCTTGGTGCCGGGTGTAGTCCCAGAACTCGAAGGAATACGAGCCGGGCGCAGCAAACAGGCGCTCGTAGGTGGGTCGGATCTCCGCCCAACCCCGCTTGATCCCGCCAAGGGGGTTGTCCATCACGGCCTCGCGCGTCGGATCCCAGTTCTGCTCCATGAGCGCGATGTCGCGGCCGTTCAGCGCCTTGTAGAACTGCGCGAGCGCCCGTTCCGGCGGGGCGAGCTCGTCCAAATTCTCCCGGCCGGTGACGGGCTGCTGGATGGGCGTCGTGTCGGTCATCGTGGCTGTCGCCTTGCGGTCGGTGCGCAGCGCGCGCAGGCGAGCGCGCCGGGATTCTGCAGGAACTCCCCAGCCGCAAAACCGCTCCTGCAGACCCTGATGGGAGCGCGCGCCCGGAGCCGGCCCCGCCCCCGCGCGTTGAAAGGCCATGCCCAGCCGCACCGTCGCCACGCCACACGGCCAGCTGGCCGTCTACGAGACCGGTGACGGGCCGGCGCTCGTTCTCCTTCACGCCGACTCCGGACGGGCGAGCCAATGGAGCGATCTTGCGGGCCGGCTTGGCCGCGATCATCGCGTGGTGAGCTTCGACTTCCGCGGGTCCGGCGCCAGCTCTGCGGCCGCCAACGGCGACTACTCCTACGCGGGCCGCGCCGAGGATATCGACGCCGTCGTCGAAGCTCTCAAGCTCGACCATCTCGTGGTCGTGGCGCACAGCGGGGGCGGTCCCGCCGCGCTGAGCTACGCGGCCTCGCATCCCGGCCGGGTGGCGGGTGTGTTTCTGCTCGATCCGCCAAGCGATCCGAGGCAGATGCCGCCCGAGGTCAAGAAGACGTTCCTCAGCGATCTGGCGGGCCCCGGGAGCCTCGCCGCGCAGAAGGCCTTCTATGGCGGCATCGCCGGCGGCAATGCCGCGGTGCGCGAGCGCGTGCTGCGGGACACGGAATGCACCCAGGCGGCGGCCCGCTATGGATTGGGCGAGGCCATGGCCGGCTGGAACCCGGAGCCGGCGCTGGACGCCTGGTCGGGTCCACTGTTCATCCTGGCGAGCCAGCCCTCCGACACGCCGGCGGCTCTCTACAGGCTGAGGCCCCAGATCGAGCACCGGGTGGTGGAGAATACGGGCCACTGGATCCACCTCGAGCAGCCGGATGAGGTGGAGAGGGCGATCCGGGACTTTGCCGCGCCGCTCCAGCCTCGATGCGCGCCGTCCGCGGCGGGGTGACGTTTTCGGCCCCGTCTCCTATGAGACGCTATGAGTGACAACAGTCCCTATCCCGTTGGAATCCCTGGCCGCGCCTGGACCGAGATGGAGCGCGACCAGTGGCGGGCGCGCCAGTCGCGCCTCCGTCGCTATGATCGCGACGTGCTTCCTCGCATCGAGCGGCTCGCCGACCGTTTCGAGCGGGTCCGCTATGACGAGATCGACTATGCGGGCGAGGCCTACCCGCTGTACGCCCTTAGCAGCCGCCCGTGGGACGCCGCATTGCCCGCCGCCCTCATCACGGGCGGGGTCCATGGGTATGAAACCAGCGGGGTCACCGGCGCGCTGGCGTTTCTGCAAGCGCGGGCGGCCGCCTACGCCGGGCGGGTCAATCTGCTCGTGGCGCCCTGCGTAAGCCCCTGGGCCTACGAGCGGATCAATCGGTGGAACTACGACGCCGTCGACCCGAACCGGAATTTCCGCGCGGATGGCCCCTCGCGCGAAGCGACGAGCCTGATGCAACTGGTGCAGCCGCGCCTTGGACAGTTCCGGCTGCACATCGACCTGCACGAGACCACCGACAGCGACGAGAGCGAGTTCCGGCCCGCCCTGGCGGCGCGCGACGGCCAGCCGTTCGAGCCTGGCCTGATCCCGGACGGCTTCTACCTGGTCGCCGATGCCGAAAACCCCCAGCTCGACTTCCAACAGGCGATCATCGCGGCGGTGGAGGCCGTGACCCACATCGCCCCGCCCGACGACACGGGCCAGATCATCGGCTGTCCGATCGTCGCCCCTGGGATCATCACCTACCCGCAACGCGACTACGCCATGTGCGCGTCGATCACCGGCGCGCCCTACACGACCACGACCGAGGTGTACCCGGACAGCCCCCGCGCAACCGCCCAGCAGTGCAGCGACGCCCAGGTCGCGGCCGTCTGCGCGGCTCTGGACTTCGTGCTGGCGGGGAGTCGCGGATAGCTCGGGGACGTTGGGCTGAGGTCGCTTGGAGACACCGCGGGAAAGGCGGCGGTGGTCGCGCCCGGGCCAGCCGCGTCAGGCGCCCGTGCGCTCGCGGTGCGGACAGCCGGGCCAGCAGCAGGGGCGGCGCTTGCCGGCCTTGAGTTCGGCGCCCGTCCGCTCGATGTGGTGGCGGCGGGTCTCGGGTTTCTTCACGGACTGGACCCAGCAGATCCATTCATTGCGCGCCAGCGGGGTGATGTCCTCCCACTTGGCGAGGGCGGCAGGGTCGGAGACGAGCGCGGCGCGCAGGTCGTCCGGCAGCTCGTGCACGACGCCGGCGCTGATGGGCCCTTCGGTCATGCCCCGAAGCTAGCCGCCCGGCTGCGGCGTCCGCAACGGGGGGCCGCCTTCGACGTCGAGCACCAGCAGGGTCGAGGTGGCGGTGGCGCACAGGCGGCCCTCCGCGTCGTGGAGCGTGGCCTCGGCGAAGGCCACGCGCCGGCCGGCCGAGACGACGCGGCCAACGGCGCGGACCGGACCGCTGCGGTCGGTGAGGCCGCGCACGTAGGAGACCTTCAGCTCCAGGGTGGTGTGGCCGCGGCCCGGGCCAAGCTGGGAGTGGACGGCCAGGCCGCAGGCGCTGTCGAGCAGGGTGGCCGCATAGCCGCCATGCACCGAACCCATGGGGTTGTAGACGCTGACGCCGGGCGAGCCCTCGAACACCACCTGGCCGCGCTCGACCGCCACCAGCCGGAAGCCCAGGGTCTCGGCCATCGGCGCCTTCAGGCTCCCGGCCAGCATGGCCTGGAGCTGCTGCAGGCCGTCAGGCGGAGCCGCGGCCGCCCCGTCCCCGGTCACCAGACCTCCCCGTACGGGCGGATCTCGGCGCGGAACGACCAGGCCGAGCGGGCCTGGTGCGCCAGGTGCCAGACCTCCTCGGCGATGTCCGTCGGATGGCAGAAATAGTCGTCGGGCTTGTCCGGGTTCATCTTGCGCTGCCACTCCAGGTCGATGGCCGCGTCGATCACCAGATAGGCCACGTGGACGCCGCGCGGGCCCATGGTGCGGGCCATGGATTCGGCGAGGATGCGCTGGGCGGCCTTGGTGGGGGCGAACCCCGCGAAGTTCGCCCGTCCGCGCTCGGCCGAGGTGTTGCCAGTGACGATCAGGGCGCCGCCGCCGGCCGCCTCCATGCGCGGCGCGGCCCAGCGGGCCAGGTGCATCAGCGCCATGACGTTGACCTGGAAGTTTCGCTCCAGCACCGCCGGATCGACGTCCAGGAAGTTGGCGAAGGCGCCGCCGACGGCGTTGTGGACCACCACCTTCGGAGGGCCGCCGCGGGCTTCGGCGGCGTCCAGCGCCGCCTGCAGGGCTGTGGGGTCGGAGACGTCGCATGGCAGGGCGAAGGCGTCCGGCAGCTCGGCGGCCAGGGCGTCCAGCCGGTCGGCGCTGCGGGCCAGCATGGCCACCTGGTACCCGCCGGCGTGGAAGCGGCGGACGATGGCGGCGCCGGTTCCGGGCCCGACGCCGGTGACGATGGCGAGCGGCTTCATGCGGCCAGGCCCAGGTTGGCGCGGACGAAGTCCATCCGGTCGTTGCCGAAGAACATCTCGTCCCCGACGTACATGGTCGGCGCCCCGAAGACGCCGCGCTCGGCCGCGGCCCTGGTGGCCTCGTCCAGCGCCGCATCCAGAGCCGGGTCGTCGATCCGCGCCGCCAGGCCCGGCCCGCTTACGCCGACGCCGGCCAGCAGGGCGACCAGGTCCCCAGGTGTGGAGAGCGGCGCGCCGCCGCGGCCCCAGTAGGCGCCGAAGATCGCGGCCACCGCCGCGTCGGCCTGGCCCAGTTCGGCCGCGGCCAGGGTCGCGCGCAGCAGCCGGCGGCCGTCGATGTCCGCGGCCTGCGGATGGCGCCCGAACGGGACCTTGTACATGGCCACCCAGCGCATCAGGTCGACGCCCAGGTACTTGCCCTTGGGCTTGCAGGTGATGCTGGTGGGCACGTTGCCGACCTGGTCCATCAGCTGGAGGATCTCGAACGGCCGCCAGTCGATCTCGATGCCCAGGCGGCGCACCTGGGTCTGGGCGAGATAGGAATAGGGACTGCGGTAGTCGAAGTAGAACTCGAGGGCGGCCATGGCCGGGTTCTCCTTTGGGATTGGAACGGCCTGTCGGCCCTAGACGCTATCGGCCCTGGAACACGGCGGCCCGGCGCTCGACGAAGGAGCGGATGCCCTCGGCGGCGTCGGCGGTGCCCATCACGCGCTCGCGGATGGCGGGGATCGCCGCGACGGCGGCGGCCTCGCCGGCCTCGATGAACTTGCGGCCGGCCTCCTTGGTCACCTGCACGCCCAGCGGGGCGTTGGCGGCGATGAGGCGGGCGATCTCCATGGCGCGCTCGACCTGCCGGCCGGGCGGCGTGACCTCCTGCACCAGGCCGATGCGGTAGGCCTCGGCCGCGCCGAACTCGTCGCAGAGCATCAGGTGGTACATGGCGTTCCCCCACCCGGCGCGGGAGATGTAGCGGAAGTGGGCTCCGCCCAGCGGGGCGATGCCGCGCCGGGCCTCCATCTGGCAGAAGCGGGCGTCGTCGGCGGCGACCACGATGTCGCCGGCCAGGGCCATCTCGATGCCGACGGTGAAGCAGATCCCCTGCACCGCGGTGACCACCGGCTTGCGGCACCGGTTGCGCAGCCCGAACGGATCGATGTGGTCGTCGGGGATCTGGCTCGGCTGGGCGCCCGGACCGAAGAACTTCGGCATGTCGAGGCCGGCGGTGAAGTGATCGCCCTCGGCGCAGATCACGCCCACCCAAAGGTCCGGGTCGCGGTCCAGCTCGGTCATGGCCGCGGCGAGCTCGGCCATCATCTCCGGGATGAAGGCGTTCTTCTTGGCCGGGTTGTCGATGACGATCTTCAGCACGTGGTCGTGACGCTCGCTGCGCACGCGGCCCTGGACGGCCGTTTCGGCGATAGCGGGGGTTTCGGTCATCGGTCCTCCCGGGCGCAGGCTTCACGCTGCCTCATCATTCTGGATGACGATTGTCATGCAGGACAATGACGGTCATAATGCTGATCGTCAACCCGGGAGATTCTGGCCATGGGGCACTCGCAGGCCGAGAAGGCCCAGAACCGCGAACGCATCCTGGCGGAGGCGGCCCAGCAGATCCGCCGCGAGGGGCTGGAATCGGTGAGCGTGGGCGCGCTGATGAAAAAGGTCGGCCTGACCCACGGCGGCTTCTACGGGCACTTCGAAAGCCGCTCGGCCCTGCTGGCCGAGGCGCTGGAGCGGGCCTTGCAGGAGGGCCAGGCGAAGGTGAGCGGATCGATGCGGTTCGCCGACCTGGTGCGCGGCTATCTCAGCCGCAGCCACCGCGATGCGCGCGACAGCGGCTGCGCGATGGCGGCCCTGGCGTGCGACGTTGGCCGGGCGGACCTCGCCTCGCGGGAAGCCATGACGGGCTATATCAACGGCTTCGTGGACGACGCGGCCGCCGGCCTGGATGGCGACCGCGAGCGGGCCATGATGGCGGTCAGCGCCCTGGTCGGGGCCCTGGCTCTATCGCGGGTGATCGCCGATCCAGGCCAGTCGGACGCGTTCCTACGCACAGTGCGCGATCACCTCAGCCGGTTGGAGTTCTGAGGCGGGCTGACGGCGGCCGGAACTGGTGGCCAAGCCCACGGGCTGAGCGTCGTCAGATGCTTTCTGGACCTGAATCGCAGCGTGGCCCACGGGTCCGCACGTCTCGGTTGCGGCTTTCAATGAATGTCGGTCAAGGCTTAGCCAGTGTCTGAGGTGTGCGTGAGGCCCTGGAAATGCAGGTGATCTTCGACATCACCGGCCACCTGCGCCGTCACGGTCTATCCGACCTATGTAGGTCCGAAGGCCTATGACAAGTCGCTGCAGGCCGGAGGCTAATCCGCGTCACACCCCGAACGGCCAGGTGTCGTCCTCGCCGGCCGCCTCCCCCCCGCCCCGCGCCAGCGGCGTCACGGCGGTGGTCTCGTCGAACCAGACGAAGGCGTCGAACTGTTCGGAGAGGCGGGCCTCGACGTAGTGGCTCCAGCGTTCGGTCTCGGGGCGGTAGATGACGCCGATGAAGCGTTGCAGGCGCGGCTCGACCAGGGCGCGGCGCAGGGCGCTGTTCACCCCGGGGCGCATGTCGAGGAGGAAGCGCGGGACGCGTGCGTCGTGGGCGGCGGCCTCCTGGCTGCCGGCCATGGACGGGCGCACGGTCTTGACCTCCATCGGCGCATCCCAGTCGGAGGCGCAGGCCACCGTGCCGGTGTGGGTGCCGAAGCCGATCAGGCGCGCGGCCTCGCCCCAGGCCTGGCGGGCGAGCTGGCCCAGGTTCAGCTCATCGCGGACCAGGCCCATCTCGGTCGCACGGGCGTCGCCGATGTGGGAGTTGTGCGCCCAGACCACCGCCTTGGCGTCGGGGCCCTTGGCGTCCAGCAGCGCCTGGAGCGTCTCGAACATGTGGGTGTCGCGCAGGTTCCAGGCCTCGGCGCCGCCCCAGTACATGGCCCGGTAGTAGGCCTCGGCGTCGCGCACCAGCCGCGCGCTCTGGGCGGCGTCCAGTAGGGCCTCGTCGCCGGCGCCGCGCTCGCGCAGCTGGCGCTCCAGCATGTCCTTCAGCATGGCGGTGACCGCGCCCTCGCAGGCGGCGTAGCGGCCGGAGAGCGCCATGCGGCCATAGCCCTGCGGCTCCTGCACCCAGGGGGTCAGGCAGCCGTAGCGCTGGCGCGCCACGCCGGCCGCCTCGGGGTCGACCCGGTCCAGGTAGTCGATCACCGTGCGCATGGAGCCGGCGAGGTTGTAGAGGTCCAGGCCATAGACGCCGGCCTGCTGGCGCTGCGGACGGGCCTCGGCCTGGGCGGCGTTGTGCGCCTCCAGCCAGGCCAGGAAGGCCTCGACCTCGCGGTTTCTCCACATCCAGGTCGGGAAGCGGGAAAAGGCCTTGCCCGCCGGCGGTTTGCGGCGCCGCACCCGCGCGTCCAGCGCCTGGGCGTCCGGCCAGTCGGCCTCCAGCGCCACGATATTGAAGCCGCGGTGCTCGACCAGGTGGCGGGTGATGGCGGCGCGGGCGCGATAGAACTCCGCCGTGCCGTGGCTGGCCTCCCCCAGCAGCACCACGCGGGCGTCGCCGAAGCGGTCGAACAGGCGGCCGAATGCGGGATCGTCCAGGTCGGGCAGCGGCTCGGCCGCCGCGGCGATCAGGCTGGCCGGGCCACGCGGAAAAATCCCGCCGGGCTCGACGTTCGGACGAATGTCGGGCATCCCCACCTCCACTGTACCTTCGCAACTGCGAGATGCTGGCGAATGTTCCCGGCGGAAGCGGGGAAGGAGGATGGCGGAATGGCGGTGGAATTGCGGAAGGTGGAGACGGTCTACCAGGGCTACGTGACCCTGCTGGCCGCCACCTTCTCCGGGCCCGACGGGACCTTCACTCGCGAGATCGAGCACCATGGGCGCGCAGCCTGCGTGCTGCCCTACGATCCGGTGCGGCGCACGGCGCTGCTGGTGAACCTGCCCCGGGCGCCGGTGATCTGGTCGGGCGGGCCGCAGGAGCTGCTGGAGGCTCCGGCGGGGATGGTGGAGGACGAGGATCCCGAGGAGACGGCGGTGCGCGAGGCGCTGGAGGAATGCGGCGTGGAGCTGGCGCGGCTGGAGCCGGTGGGTTCGCCCTTCTCCAGCCCAGGGGTCTCCAGCGAGCGGATCGACCTCTTCCTGGCGGCCTATTCGGCGGCCGATCGGGTCGCGGCCGGCGGCGGCGTGGCGGGCGAGCACGAGCTGATCGCCGTCCAGGAGATCCCGCTGTCGCTGCTCTGGGCCCAGGTGGAGCAGCGCAAGGTCGAGGATCTGAAGTCCCTGGCGCTGATCCTGGCGCTGCGGGTGCGGCGGCCGGAGCTGTTCGAATAGCAGCAGCGTCGCTGCGTGAGTGCTAACAGTTTGGATTCATGCAACTTTCACGAAGAATCACGCGTACTGTCACATAGAAGCGCGGCTGCGGCCCGTTGCGCCGCGCGGAAGCGAGGTCGCACATGCAAGCATCGCCGGAGTTCAAGAAACAGCTTGCCGGCTACGGCCTGACCACGGCCGAGATCCTGTACCGGATGCCTGACCACCCCACCCTGCTGCAGAGCTACATCTGGCAGGACTACGACGTCTTCCCGGAGTTTCCGACCCTGCGGAAGTTCCTGGATTTCTGGGCGCGCACCCTGGAGGGGCCGCTGTTCCGGGTGACGGTGGGCCACTGCAAGCTGATCAAGCCGGCCGAACTGAAGGCCATCGGCGCCGAGTTCAAGCTGCACTGAGCCTCGACAGCGGCCGGCGGCGCATGGACTGATGGGCCATGCGCCTCTTGGCCGTCCTCGCCGCCGCGACCTTGGCGCTGGCCCTCGCCGGCTGCCAGGGCGTGCCGCAGCGGCCGGCCTGCCCTGCCGGAAAGGTCTGCCTGGAGTACGGCAACAACTCCGAACCGCAGACCCTCGACCCGCAGAAGGCCAGCCTGGTCGACGAGATCTCGGTGATCGGCGACCTGATGATGGGCCTGACCACCGATGCGCCGGACGCCACGCCCGCGCCGGGCATCGCCGAGCGGTGGGAGACCAGCGCCGACGGCCTCACCTGGACCTTCCACCTGCGGGAGGCGCGCTGGTCGGACGGCGTCCCGGTCACCGCCGGCGACTTCGTCTACGGGATGCGCCGCGCCCTGGATCCGAAGACCGCCTCGATCTACGCCTACCTGCTCTATGTGATCCGCGGGGCCGAGGCCGTGAACCAGGGCAAGGCGCCGGCCACGTCCCTGGGCGTCGACGCGCCCGACGCGAAGACGGTGGTGATCCGCCTCGAGCACCCCGCGCCCTATCTCCTCGAACTGACCAAGCACCTCAGCTTCTTCCCGGCGCCGCAGCATGTGGTGGAGCGGTATGGCGACGGCTGGGTCCAGCCCGGGCGGTATGTCTCCAACGGGCCGTTCCGGCTGGCCGCCTGGCGGCTGGGCGACCGGATCACGGTGGAGAAGAACCCCTATTTCTGGGACGCGGCGAACGTCTGCCTCGACCGCATCGACTACTATCCCACCCCGGACGTGGTCACCGCCGAGCGACGGGTGGCGCGGGGCGAGCTGGACCTCAACAGCCGCTTCCAGTCCAACCGCTATCCGCGGCTGCAGAAGACCCTGCCCGGCTTTGCCCGCACCGACGTGTCGCTGGCCACCGCCTACCTGGGCTTCAACACCCGCGACTACGCCGCCTTCCGCGACCTGCGGGTGCGCCGGGCGTTGTCGGAGGCCATCGACCGCGAGTTCATCACCGGCAAGCTGATGCGCGCGGGCCAGCAGCCGGCCTACGCCTTCGTGCCGCCGATCACCGCCCACTATGTGCAGGACGGGCCGCGGCTGCGCTGGTCGGCCCTGCCGTTCGCGGCGCGGCAGGCCGAGGCGCGGGCGCTGCTCGCCGCGGCGGGCTATGGGCCGAAGCGGCCGCTGAAGTTCACCCTGCTCTCGCCCAACACCTCGGACACCCTGCTGCTGCTGGAGGCCATCCAGGCCGACTGGCGGGCGATCGGGGTGGAGGCGAAGATCGAACAGGCGGAGGGCGGGGTCGCCTTCGCCGCCTACCGCAACCGAGCCTTCCAGGTGGGGACCATGAGCTGGTACGGCGACTTCAACGATCCGGTGACGTTCCTGGGCCTCCTGAAGTCCGACACCGGGGCGCAGAACTATGCCGACTTCAAGGACCCGGGCTACGACGCCCTGCTGGCCCGCGCCGACCAGGAGGCGGACGAGGGCAAGCGGGCCCAGATCCTGGCCGTCGCCGAGCAGCGGATGCTCGACGAGGAGGGGATCGCGCCCCTGTTCTTCGTGGTGAACCGCAACCTGGTCAGCCCGCGGGTGAGCGGCTGGGTCGCCAACGCGCCCAACTTCCATCGGGCGCGCTGGATGTGCCTGGCGGGCCCGCGCGGCTCAGGGCCCGGGCGCTGAGCCTCAGCGGTATTCGTAGTGGCAGGACTTCTTGGCGTTCTTCTTGGCGATCTGGTGGCCGGCTACCGCGCCGACGCCGGCGCCGATAATCGTGCCGCCGGTCTTGTTGCCATGGCCGGCGATAGCGTTGCCCAGGAGGCCGCCGCCAACGGCGCCGATCACCGTGCCGGTGTTGGCCGCGCGGCGCACGTCCTTGCAGACCAGCACGCGGTGCGGGTGGCGGGTCTCGGCGGCCACCGGCGCGGCGACCATCGCCAGGCTGGAGGCGGCGAGCATCGCCGTCGCGATCAGCCGGTTGCGCATGGGATTCTCCTCGTATTGGGCCGCCAAGCTCCACGGCGCGGACGGCCACAATGTGGCGCCTACCCGGGCCCCGTCCAGAGGCCGACAAGGACGGCCGCATCGACCACGATCAGGAAGCCGTTCAGCAACAGCAGGAGGGGCCGCGGCAGGCGGCGGGTGTCGGGGCGGGGCGGCGGCGCGCCGGGGTCGGCTTCGCGCCACACCGCGGCCGCGAAGCAGATCATGCTGAACACCACCAGCACCGAGCCGGTGGCGAGGGCCAGGCCGCGGGCGATCACACCGCCCAGCAACGCCTTGGCGCCGACGCCGCTGGCCAGCGCAGCCAAGCCCGTGCGGACCCAGGCGGCGTAGGTGCGTTCGGCCGCCAGCACCGTGCGGTCGGCGGCCAGCTGCGTGCGGCGGTCGGCGCTGTCCCCGACCCGGTCGGCGGTCTGGGCGGCGGTCCGGGCGAGCGAGGAAGCGCTGCGCCTGACGCTGTCGGCGGGCCGGACACCATCGTCGGTGTGGGCCGCCTCAGCCATGCGCGCGCCGCCCGCCCGGGGTCGCCGCCCAGTTCGCCGCCGCGGTCAGACGCGGCGTCCGGCGATGGCGTGGTAGATGACGAGCACGACGATCGCGCCCACCGTGGCCACCACGATGCTCATCAGGTTGAGGCCGCTGACGGCCGGGCCGCCGAAGCGGGTGGACAGGTAGCCGCCCACGAAGGCGCCGACGACGCCCAGCAGGAGGTCGAGGACCAGGCTGCCGCCCGAGCGGTTGACCACCTTCGCGGCGATGAAGCCGGCGATCAGGCCAAGGACAATCCAGGCAAGGATAGACATTCATGTGCTCCGTTCTGTGGACCGGAGGCGGTAGCGTGGCGTCGGGCGGAAGGTTCCCGTTTCGCCACGCCGCTCGTCTGTCGGATGTCGAATGCCGGATCAGGTCTTCGGCGGCGTCGCCGGAGCCGCGGCGGCGGGCGAGGCCTTGGGCGCGGCCAGGTGCGGGGCCGTGCCGTTCCAGCTCCAGCCGGTGATCTTCCAGGCATCGCCCTCCAGGTGCAGGGCGTAGGTCATGGAGGCGGTCTCCACCATCGCCTTGCCCTTCTCCTTGTAGGTGTAGGTGGCCGGGACCACGACATAGGCCACGTCGCCCTCGATGATCGTGCGGCTGGCCTTGCCCAGGGTCACCTTCTGGTTGGTGTCGCCGGCGGCCTTGGCGGCCTTGTCCAGGTCGCCGGCCCAGGCGCGGACGGCGCCGGCGCCCTCCCAATGGTGGGGCGCGACCTCGTCGATGATGGTGGGCTGGGCCACGTGGGCGGCTTCGGCGGCGGCGACGTCGCCCTTGTTGAAGTTGTCGATGAAGGCGTGGATCGCGGTCATCGGGCTCGGCGGCTTGCCCGCCGCCTGGGCCGAGACGGCCAGGGCCAGGGCCCCGGAGACGAGCGTCAGCGCGCCGACTGCGCGCAGGGTGAAGCGTTGCATGTAACCCCCCTTGTTTTTGATGATGCGGTCCCGCCGGGCTGGCGGTCGCCGCCTAAGCGGACTGGAACGCCACTGGCGCGACCTTGGGCCGCCGCACGGGGGGTGGCAAGTCTCAGAGCACCTTGCGGTACACCAGGAAGCCCGAGAGCTCGGCGACCCGGTCGTAGAGCAGGCGCGCCGTGGCGTTGGTCTCGTGGGTCTGCCAGTAGACCCGGCTGCCGCCGGCGGCCGCCGCAGCCGAATAGACCGCCTCGATCAGCGCCCGGCCGACGCCCTTGCCGCGCGCCTCGGCGGTGGTGAACAGGTCCTGCAGGTAGCAGTTGGGCTCGATCATGGTGGTCGAGCGGTGGAAGAGGTAGTGGACCAGGCCCAGCAGCTGGCCGTCCTGTTCGGCCACCAGGGCATGCATCGGCTCGTAGGGATCGAAGAAGCGCTGCCAGGTCATGGCGGTGATCGCGGGATCGAGCGCGGTGGGGCCAGAGCGGCCGTAGAAGGCGTTGTAGCCGTCCCAGAGGGGCAGCCACTGGTCGTGGTCGGCGCGGGCCAGGGGGCGGATCACCAGGTCGGCGGGCATCGGGCAGGCTCTCAGGGTGAGGGTCGAGGGTCGAGGGTCGAGGGTCGAGGGTCGAGGGAACAGGATGCGCGGCGCGCTGACGCAACCTTATGCGGCGACTCGCCATTTGGCGGAAGTTCTGTTTTTGTTCTCGTCATCATGCGCCGCATCGCCGCCGGGCCGACCGCCGTCATCGGGGACTTCCGCCGCTATCCGGGCTGCCGCCTGCTGCTCAGCTGCGGGGCCTGTGGCTGGACCAAGAGCTACAACGCCGAGCGCATCCTGGCGCGCCTGCTGGAGCTGAAGACGGGCGGCCATGCCACCCGCCTGGACCAGGTGGCCAAGCGGGTGCAGTGGCCCTGCCCCGGCTGCCACCGGATGCACTGGAAGGCAGGCTTCGCCTATCCGGCCTACATCGACGCTGGCGAGGTGCGCCGGCAGGCGGCGCGGTATCGGAACTAGAGTGCGACATGGCCAGGGGCACGCATCCGGGCCAGACTGGCGGCCTTCCCATCCTGTCGAGACCGCCATGCCCAGACCGATCCTCTCCGCCGTCGGCGTCCTCAGCCTGGCCTTGCTGGCTGCTCCGGCCCATGCCGCCGCCGCCGACCCGGCGGCCGCGTCCAAGGACCTGCAGTGCGCGCTGGTGCTGGCGGTGATGGGCGCCCAGGCCACGACGCCGGAGATGAAGCAGGGCGCGATCGGCGGCGTCTCCTACTACCTGGGCCGCCTCAAGGGCCGCGAGCCCGACATCGACCTTCCGGCGCGCGTCACGGCCGAGGCCAAGGCGATGCAACCCGCCGACATCCAGGCCGCCGGCACGCGCTGCGGCGCGGAGCTCAAGGCCTTCGGGGCGGAGAGCCAGACGGTCGGCGCGGCCCTGAAGGCGCTGGGCCCGAAGCCCCCGAAATAGCCCGAGGAAGTCGCCTGGGCCGCGCGACCGCATTGGGAGGCCGCAACGCTTGACCCGGCAACACCCTTCCCCACACGCTGCCAAGACCGCAATAACCGGCCCCCGGAGGTCCTCCCATGCGCGTAGGCGTGCCCCGCGAGATCAAGCCCGACGAGTATCGCGTCGGCCTCACCCCCACCGCCGTCCGCGAATATGTCAGCCACGGCCACGAGGTGGTGGTGGAGGCGGGCGCGGGCGTCGGCGCCGGCTATGGCGATGCGCTGTACGTGCGCGCCGGGGCCCAGATCGCGCCCGACGCCGAGGCGGTGTTCGCCGGCGCCCAGCTGATCGTGAAGGTGAAGGAGCCGCAGGCCGTGGAGTGGGCGCGGCTGACCCCGGCCCACATCCTCTTCACCTACCTGCACCTGGCGCCCGATCCGGCCCAGGCCGAGGGCCTGCTGAAATCAGGCTGTGCGGCGATCGCCTATGAGACGGTGACGGACCCGCAGGGCGGGCTGCCGCTGCTGGCGCCGATGTCGGAGGTGGCGGGCCGCATCGCCGTCTTCTCCGCCGGCGAGACCCTGCTCAAGCACAACGGCGGCATGGGCCTCCTGATCGGCGGGGTGCCGGGCGTGCCGCCGGCGCGGATCGTGGTGCTGGGCGGCGGCGTGGTGGGCATGAACGCCGCGCGCATGGCCGCCGGTCTGGGCGCCGAGGTGGTGATCGTCGAGCGCTCCATCCCGCGGATGCGCGAGCTGGACAACATGTTCCAGGGCCGGGTGCTGACCCGCTACTCCACCCAGGACGCGGTGGACGAGGAGGTGCTGAAGGCGGACGTGGTGGTGGGCGCGGTGCTGACCGCGGGCGCCTCGGCGCCGAAGCTGGTGCGGCGCGAGCACCTGGCCAAGATGAAGCCGGGCTCGGTGCTGGTGGACGTCTCCATCGACCAGGGCGGCTGTTTCGAGACCAGCCGGCCGACCACGCACAAGGACCCGACCTACACGGTCGACGGTGTGGTGCACTACTGCGTGGCGAACATGCCGGGCGCGGCGCCGCGGACCTCGTCGGAGGCGCTGGTGCACGCCACCCTGCCGTTCGGGCTGCAACTGGCCGACCAGGGCCTGGATGCGCTGAAGAAGAACCGCCACCTGGCCAAGGGGCTGAACGTGCTGGCCGGCGAACTCACCCACCCGGCGGTGGCCGAGGCGCTGGGCAAGCCCTTCAAGGACCCCTACGGCGCCTGGAAGTAAAATCCTCTCCCTCTCCGGCGCTGCGCGCCGGGGGGAGAGGAGGCTGATCCTAGTGCTTGGCGTCCTGCGCCGTGTCGGTCACCGCCTTGCCGGCGGAGGAGACATCGCGGCCGGCGCCCGAGACGGTGTTGCAGGCGGTCACGGCCAGGCTGGCGGCGAGCGCGGCCAGCAGCATCACTTTACGCATGGTGAAATCTCCGGGGTTTCCCGCCATTTGGGGGGTTCGCGCTATTCGCGACCCCGGCAACGCTTCACGCGGCGGCCTGGTTCCCCTGCCGGGGGGGCGCATCGGCCGCCGCGGGGGTCGGGAAGATCAGCCGGGCGGTGACGCCGCCGGCCGCGTTGCGCGTGAGTTCGGCCCGGCCGCGCAGCTGGCGCGCGAAGGCGGTCATCAAGGTCCGGCCGACGCCCGAGGAGACCAGGGCGTCCTCGCCGGCCGACCCATCGTCGCAGATCTCCAGCTCGGCCTCCTGGCCCCGGACCGTGAAGTTCAGCGTCAGGGTGCCGCCGCGGGCGGCGAAGGCGTGCTTCTGCGCGTTGGTGATGGCCTCGACCGCGAACAGGGCCAGGGGCGCGAGGCGGTCGGGATCGATCACCAGCGGGTCGACCTTCAGCTCCGTCCGCACCGCCAGGCCATGGGTCAGCTCGCCCGAGACCAGCTGGGCGGTGAGCTCCTCCAGGAACGGGCGCAGGTCCACCCGCTTCAGATCGGGGCCCTGGTAGAGCGCGCGGTAGATCAGGGCCAGGGCGGTGATCCGCTGGCGGGTGTCGCTCATCGCCGAGCGGGCGGCCGGGTCGGCCAGGGCCCGCTGCTGCATGTTGAGCAGGCTGGAGATGACCTGCAGGTTGTTCTTCACCCGGTGATGGATCTCGCGCATCAGCGCGTCCTTCTGGGCCAGGCTGTCGCGCAGGGAGGCGTCGCGCCCGACGATGGCGTCGGCCATGTCCTCCAGGGTCTCGGCCAGCTCCCGGATCTCGGGGGGCATCTGCTCGGCCTGGATCGGGCGCACGCTGAAGCGGCCGCGGGCGTAGAGCATGGCGATCCGCTGCAGGTACTCGATCCAGCGCACCACCACCCGCTCGGTGGCGATCATCACCGCCACCAGGGCCAGGGCGAAGGCGATCAAGGGCAGGATGATCCCGGTCAGCGGGTTCAGCCGCGCCCAGGACAAGAGGCCTGGCGAGGCGGCCGAGAGCACCACATAGACCTCGTCGCCGACCACCGGCGCGGCCGAATAGACCCGGCGGCGGCCCTTGGCGTCGGAGCCGTACCAGACCAGGCTGCCGGAGACCGCCACCTTGGCCCGCCAGTTGGTCGGCAAGGCGGGGAAGGCGAGGGCGTCGGTGGTCATGATGTAGCGCCCGGTCTTCTCCGCCAGCCCGACCTCGGCGCCCTTGGGCAGCGAGGGGTCGGTCACCCGAGGCTGCAGGCTGGAAAGGGAGATGACCGCGGCGAAGGCGCCGTCGAAGGCCCGGTCCGGCCCAACGGCCCGGGCGGCGGTGAGCACCGCGGGCTCGGCGGCATAGGCGGACCCGGGCTCGCGGGTGATGGACACTTCGCTGCCGCCGCGCAGCTGCTGGAACCAGGGCCGCTCCGCCCGGGACGGGTCGTAGGGCACGTCCGTGGCCGCGCACACCACCCGGCCCAGGCGGTCGAAGCGGATCAGATTGAGGTAGCCCGGGATCCGCGCCGTCACCTGGGCCAGGCGCTGGGCGCACTGGAAGCCGACCGCGCCAGGCGCCAGGGTCTCCAGCAGCACATTGGCGCTTTCCATCCGCGCCCGGGCGGTGGCGGCGCTGCGCTCGGCGGCGAAGCCCAGGTTCTGGCGCAGCTCGCGCCCCTCGCGCTCGAAGCTGATGGCGGCCTGCAGCACGCCAAGCAGCAGCACCGGCAAGAGCGCCGCCGCGAGGGCCGCCGCGAGACGGACCCGGATCGTGCTAAGCGAACTCCAGGGCAGTCGAAGCATCGAATGGCCGTCCTACCGGACGGTGCTTAAACGCTCCGCGTCGGCCAGGATAGACCGCATGGCGTCTCCGGCGGCCGCCCCGTCCCGATCGTACTTGCCGTCCTCGAGGATGGCGTGGAGCGCGCGGCGGGCCCGGCTGACCCGGCTCTTCACGGTGCCGACGGCGCAGCCGCAGATCTCAGCCGCCTCCTCGTAGGCGAAGCCGCCGGCGCCCACCAGGATCAGCGCTTCACGCTGTTCGGCGGGCAGCATGGCCAGACCCTGGCGCAGCTCGTCCAGCGCCACGGGGGCCTCCGGATCGTCCACGGCCACCAGGGTCCGCTCGGCGGCCTCCTGGTCCAGCTGGCTCTGGCGCCACGAGCGGCGCTTCTCCGAATAGAACTGGTTGCGCAGGATCATGAAGGTCCAGGCCTTCATGTTCGTGCCCATCTGGAAACTGGCGCGCGCGTCCCAGGCCTTCATCATGGCGTCCTGCGCCAGGTCGTCGGCCGCGGTGGGATCGCCGCACAGGGTGCGGGCGAAGGCGCGCAGGTGCGGGATCAGCTGCACCAGCTCGCGCTTGAAGCTGGCGTCGTCCGCGGCGGTGCGCTCGGCCCGCTGCAGGGGCTTCTCGGCAGGCTTTTCGGCGTCCATTAAGCCTTCTCCGAGCCGCGATCGTCGGCGCGCCGCAAGATCTCGAGGAACTCGTCCGGCACGTCTTCGTTCACGACTTCGTCGAACATCTGGCGCAGGCGCACGCCGATCGCCTGCTGCCGCAGGCGGGCTTCGTCCAGAGCTGCGGACGCCTTTCGGCGCTCCGCTAACGGGCGTTGTTCGATCATATTGTCGGCGCCCCGCTCCCGCGAAGGCCGCCCCCTCTCGTGGTCGTTCTTGCCGCTCAACGCCTTCATCCCGCAACGGGTTCCCGTACCCTGGGCACAAGATGCGGAAAACCGCGGCGATTGGGAACCGGTTCCCAGGCCCCACGTTTGCGATCATGATGGGGTCCGGCCAGGGCGCGTATCTTCCTGCCGGGCTGCCGTTTCCGAAACTGAACGGGAGGGGTCACCCTTGAGTCTTCTTGCCCGACTGGCGCCGCATCTTCCCTACGTGCGCCGCTATGCGCGCGCCCTGACTGGCGACCAGACGACCGGCGACCACTATGTGCGGGTGGCCCTGGAGGCGTTGGCGGCCGGCGAGCGCACGCTCGAGGACAGCATGACGCCGCGCGTCGCGCTCTATCACGTCTTCCACGCCATCTGGTGCACCTCGGGGGCCCAGCTCGAAGGGCCTAGCGAGGACGACGGCTATGTGGACGACACCACGCGCCGCCTCATGCGCATCGCGCCGCGCTCGCGCCAGGCGTTCCTGCTGACCGCGCTGGAAGGCTTCACGCCGTCCGAGGCCGCCCAGATCCTGGACACCGACTTCCCCGACGTGGAGCGGCTGATCGCCGAGGCCCAGGCCGAGATCGACGCCGAGCTGGCCACCGACGTCCTGATCATCGAGGACGAGCCGGTGATCGCCGCCGACATCGAGGCCCTGGTCACCGAGCTGGGCCACACGGTGGTCGACATCGCCGCCACCCGCACCGAGGCGGTGGATGCGGTGGCGCGCAAGACGCCGGGGCTGGTGCTGGCCGACATCCAGCTGGCCGACGGCTCGTCGGGCATCGACGCGGTGAAGGACATCCTGCAGCGCTACGACGTGCCCGTGATCTTCATCACCGCCTTCCCCGAGCGGCTGCTGACCGGGGAGCGGCCGGAGCCGACCTTCCTGATCACCAAGCCGTTCCAGCCCGAGACGGTGAAGGCCGCGATCGGCCAGGCCCTGTTCTTCCACCCGCGCAAGGCCAGCCGCCAGGCGGCCTGAACCGGCGGATATCGTCCCAACAAGAAGGGCGCCGCGGCGATCGCGGCGCCCTTTTTCGTGCGGCCCTTGCTGGGGCTGGACCGCGGCCGGCCGCTATTGGTTGGCGCGCTCAGCGGACGGCGTCGCGGGCTGCGGCGCCGGGGTCTGGGAGCCCGGTGCGGCGACGCGTTCCTGGCCGGGGCCAGCCGGACCCGGATGGGTGTCGGCGCGCCAGGCCCAGGCGGCGAACATGCCGAGGGCGGCGAGCAGGGTGCTGAACACCAGCACCCAGAACACGTGGCGGCCCCAGCGCCCCTGCCGCGCCCGCGTCGTCGTCGTGGTGGCGGGCCGCGGGGTGTCTTGGGAGGTCATCGAAGGCTCCTTACTCGGAGGGGAAATAGCTGAAGGGGCCGGTGGCGGCCTCGCCGGCCACGCGGTCCCCATGCGGCGCGGTGAGCGCGCCGAACACGCCGCTGGCCAGCGCGAGGCTGGCGATGGCGACGAGGATGCCGAGGCGACGGCGCTGGGCCTGTTCGCGCACGCTGGGGGTGCGCGCGAGCTTCAGGCCTCGGTCGGCGGTGAAGGAGCTGCGCATGCGGACGCCCTTTCGGATGCGGGCGCGCCTGGCGGGCCCGACAGCCACGTAACGCGTGCGCCTGGGCGGTGTTCCGGCGGCACGGCGAAGCCGCGATCCCATCGAAATACCTGATCTTTTGTTAAGCTTTGCAGGGACGCCCCAAGCACAGTGAAAAATTCGCCAAAAAAGTTGCTTTGGGCCGGAACGGTTGGAGGGGCTGTGTGTTTCTATGTCTGCGGAGGCGGCGACGCCCCCCCCGACTTGAGGCTGGCGAGCACGCCAGTCTGCCGTCTCCGCAACCCCTTTTCTCGATGATGCACACTGGGCCGGTCTTAAGGACCGGCCCTTCCTTTGTGCTCGACCAGGTGGGCCGGTCTTAAGAACCGGCCCTTCCTTTTGTGCCCAACCAGATGGGCCGGTCTCAAGGACCGCCCCGTCCTTGTCGGCGCGAGCCCGTCGCCGCCTTTTTTTGAAAAACCGCAGAGATCGCGGAGATGCGCCGAGAGCGCGCCGGATGCTGGGCCGCTCTGCGTATCTCTGCGATCTCCGCGGTTCAAAACGGGCTGCGCCCGGACCGCGGCGATGGAGTTCGCTACTTCGGCTTGGCGAGGCGCAGGGTGATGTCGGCGCGGCGGCGGACGGGCTGGACCTTGCCGTCGGCGGTGACGGCGCCGGCCTGGCCGGCGGCGGTGAGGTCGTAGGTGGGGGCGGGCAGGCGCGCCTTGATCAGGGCCTCGGCCACCGAGGCGGTGCGCTTGCGCGAGAGCTCGAAGTTGGCGGCCGGATCGCCCGCGGCGTCGGCCAGCCCCACCACCGACACCGACACGACGCGACAGCCGCGCGCCTGCTGGGCGGCCGCGGCGATCACCTTGCGACCCTCCGGGGTGAGGCTGGCCGCGTCGGCGTCGAAATAGACCGGCACGGTGATGTCCTGGCAGGCGGGCGGCGTGCGCACCAGCCGATGGCCCATGCCCTGCATCGAGGCGCAGCCCGCAAGGCCGGCCCCTACGGCCAGAGCCACTCCCGTGGCCAGGACGATCCGCTTCATGTCAGCCCTCCAAAGCAGAAAGGGCGGCCGGAGGCTCCGACCGCCCTTCACGCTGTTCAAAGCGTCCGCTGGTGATCAGCGGGGCGTGCCGTTTTCCCAATAGTAACGCCCGGTGCCCGGGTCGTAGTAGTAATAGCGGCCCGCGCGCTCGTCATAGTACTGGCGGCGGCTGGGGGTGCTGGCGCCGCAGCCGCCTTCGTCGCGGCAGCCCTTCACGGCGCCCACGGTGCCGCCGACGGCCGCGCCGACCGCGGCCCCCGTGCCGACGCCGATGTCGCCCGAGACGGCGCCGATCGCCGCGCCGCCAAGCGCGCCGATGGCCGCCCCGCCCAGGGCGCTGCGTTCCGTATGGCCTGTGGTGGTGCAGCCGGCGGCGAGGACGCCAGCCGCGGCGAGGGCGAGAATAGGCTTCATCATGCCGAAAGCTCTCCTTTGGGGTGTCCCCTGGCCGCCCAAACGCATTGCCACCTGCGCAGTTCCGCCCGGAACCAAGGGCGCAGCCTGCCGTTGCAGGGGCGCACAACCTTGTCGGAGATCAAAGCCGTGACCTCTTATAGCGACCGCGATGCGATCCGCGACGAGCGCGCGGATCTCCGCGACGCCTACCAGCGCGGCCGCGACGACGCGCGGTCTGCGCGCCGGCGGCACCCCTTCCTGATGACCCTGACGATCCTGATCGCCGCCGTGGGGCTGGTGGTCCTGGCCCTGGCGGCCGTGAACGGCTCGTTCGGCAGCGCGGGCGCGGTGATGGACCGCGGCCTTGCCACCGCCGCCGACAAGGCCGAACCTGCCGCCCGCAACGCCGCGGACCAGGCCAGCCAGGCCGTACGCAGCGCCACCACCCAGGACAGGACCGACCCGGCTGCCACCCCCCGCTAGGCAGAGTTCCGCCAGCCCTGAACCTCCCGCGCCGGCGCGATTTCGCCGGGTGGAGGTCGTGGCCAATGTCGCGTCCGGCGGCGTGGGCGCCACCGCGCCGGCCGACGCGGAGGCCATCTTCGCCGAGTTCGGCGTCGCCGCCCGCGTCCGCGCGCCTGCGGCCAGCGAGATCGAGGCCGAGCTGCGGGCCGCCGTCGCCGCCGAGCCGGACCTGCTGGTGATCCTGGCCGGGGATGGCACCGCCCGCGCCGCCGCCGAGATCGCCGGCCCGGACGGCCCGATGATCGCGCCCCTGCCCGGCGGGACCATGAACATGCTGCCCCACGCGGTCTATGGCGTGCGGCCGTGGCGCGAGGCGCTGCGCCTGGCGCTGGAGGGCGGGGTGGAGCGGCCGCTCGGCGGCGGCCATGTGGAAGGCCACCGGTTCCTGGTGGCGGCGATCCTGGGGCCGCCGGCGCTGTGGGCGCCGGCGCGGGAGGCGGCGCGCCACCGCAAGGCGCGGCTGGCGCTGGTCCGGGCCCAACGGGCGCTGCGGCGGGCGTTCACCGGCCGGCTGCGCTACAGCCTGGACGGCGGCGAGCGGGAGAAGGCCGAGGCCCTGGTCCTGATGTGCCCGATCGCCTCGAAGGTGATGCGCGACGAGGCGCCGGCGCTGGAGGCGGCCGCCCTGAACGTGCGCGGGGCCGGCGAGGCGGTGCGGCTGGGGATCAACGCCATCGTGCGCGACTGGCGTCAGGACCCGGCGGTGGAGGATCGCCCCTGTCGCGTGGCGCGGGTCTGGTCGGCCCAGGCCATCCCGGCCCTGCTGGACGGCGAGATGGTGCAGCTGTCGCCGCTGACCGAGGTGGCCTTCGAACCCAACATCTGCCGGGTGCTGGCCCTGCCGAAGGTGACCGAGGAGCCGCCGGCGTGAACCTGCGCATCGCACACCTGTCGGACATCCATTTCGGCGGCGAGAACCCGGCGGCGGTCGCAGCCGCGGCGCAGCATGTGCGGACCGGCGGCTTCGACCTCACGGTGGTGTCCGGCGACCTGACCCGGTTCGGCGAGACCCGCGAGTTCGCGGCCGCCGCCGCCTGGCTGGAAGGCTTGCCGCAGCCACGGCTCGTGACGCCCGGCAACCATGACGCCCCCTACCTGGCCTGGGCCGAGCGGATCGCGACGCCCTTCCGCCGCTACGAGCGCTTCATCGGGCCGGCGCGCGGGCAGGGCTGGCGCAAGGCCGGCGCGGCGGCGCGGGCGGTGAACACCGCGCGCGGCGCCCAGCCGCGGCTCAACTGGTCCAAGGGCCAGATCGCGGCGCGGCAGGCCCGCGACGCGGCCGCCTTCTTCGAGCCGCAGGACACCCTGCGCATCGTGGTGGCGCACCATCCACTGATCGAGATGCTGGGCGGGCCGATGACGGCACGCGTGTGGGGCGGCGAGGCGGCCGCGGCGGCCTTCGCCGAGGCGCGGGTGGACCTGGTGCTGACCGGGCACATCCATGCGCCCTTCACCTGGCCCTATCCCTGCGGCGACGGCCGGACCTATGCGGTGGGGGCCGGAACCCTCTCGATCCGCGAGCGCGGCGTGCCGCCGGGCTTCAACGTGATCGAGGTCGAGGACGGCTGCTTCCGCATCACCGCCCTCGCCTGGACGGGCTCGAAACTGGAGCCCTTCAGGACCTGGTCGCTGGATCGTCGCGTCCAGGACCAGGCCGTCTAGCTATAGCGGTCCCGAGCCGACGCCGCGGCCCCGCACCAGGTGCAGGATCAGCGAGACGACGAACAGGACCAGGAACACGAAGAACAGGATCTTGGCGATCCCCATCGCGGCGCCGGCCACCGTGGTGAACCCGAGCACGCCGGCGATCAGGGCGACCACCAGAAAGGTCAAAGCCCAACCGAGCATGGCTACATCTCCGTTCGCAGCGGCCGTTCCGCTGCGGCGAAGGCAACGCTCCGGCGGGGGTGGCGTTCCCCGTTACTTGCCGGCTACTTGTCGGGCTTGCTGGCGTTGCCGGCCACGAAGGCGCTGACGATGGCGCCCACCACGGCCGGATTGCGGATCAGCACGGTGACCGCCGCGGCAGTGGCGCCGAGGGCGATCAGGGGCCGTTCCTTGGCCATGTCGATCAGCCGGTCGATCACGGAGGCGTCGGAGGCCGCGGGAACGGCCTTGCGCCTGGGGGTGACCTTGCGGGTGGCGAGCCACGCCACGACCAGGGCCACGATGGCGAACACGCCGGCCACCACCGCCGCGCCGCCAGCCGCGCCGAGGTAGGCCTTGGCCAGGGCGTAGAGCGCGAAGGACGCGGCCACCACGCAAACGCCCGCAGCCGTCGCCACCGCAGCGAAGGCGGCGGCGAGGTTCAGGATGCGCCGCAGGTTCAACGCCGCGAGGCGAGCAGCATGCCGATCAGGACGCCGACGCCCAGCGCCGCCCCCGTGGCGGCGAGCGGGCGGGCGCGGATCTGCTCGCTGGCGACGCGGGTGGCCTCGTCCAGCTGCTCGCTGGCCACGTCGGCGTAGACCCGCGACTGGTTGCGCAGCTGCTCCAGCCCCTGCTGGACCGCGGACTCGATCCGCTTCACCGCCTCGGCGATCGCCTTCTGGGCGTCGGCGCTGATCTTGGCGGCGGTGTCGTTGGCCACATCGGCCGCATCTTCAGGGGTCAACTGGCCGGCCTTGGCGGGCATGTCTGGATCTCCCGGTGCTCGTAGAGCCTCCCCCGCGGGAAGCTTCGCCACAACGCAGCGCAACATAGGTTGTTCCCACAAGGGCCGCAAAGGGGCCATGACATTGCGCAATGCTCGATTGCCTGTTGTCGCCCGCCTTCGCGACGTTTCTTATGTTGACCGAATGACGCGCGAGTTGGGTCGCAGCACCGATCGTGAGCGCCTGGAGCTCGCCCTCCAGCTCGGCCACCTCGCCGAGTTCGAGCTGGACCTCGCACGCGACGTGCTGATCGTCAGCGAGCGGCTGTCGGAACTCATCGGCCTGCCGGTCGGCGAGATGCCCGCGCAGGGCGGCCGCGCCCTCGACCGGCTGATCCATCCCGACGATGTGGAGATGGTCCGGGCCGACCAGGCGGCGCACCTGAAGCGCACCGACGTGGTCGAGCGCCGCTACCGCCTGATCCGGCCGGACAATGGCCGCGTGCTCTGGCTCCGTTCCGCCAGCCGGGTGATCCGCGACCCCGCCGGGCAGCCGCAGCGGGTCAGCGGCGTGGTCGAGGACGTCAGCCAGCACCACCTGGAGGAAGACCAGCGCGCCCAGCTGATGGCCGAGCTGGACCACCGGGTGAAGAACGTGCTGGCCGCGGTCCAGGCCCTGGCCGCCCAGACCGCCAAGCGCACCACCTCCCTGGACAGCTTCCTGGCCACCTTCAGCGGACGGCTGAAGTCCATGGCCTCGGCCAACGAGCTGCTGACCGCCGCCCGCTGGCGGGGCGCGGCCATCGATCATCTGGCCGCGGCCGAGCTGGGCCCCATCGCGCCCGGCCAGGCCAGCTGGGAAGGGCCGGATCTGTTCCTCACGCCGCGCGCCGCCAACGCCCTGTCGCTGGCGCTGCACGAGCTGGCCGCCAACGCCGCCAAGTTCGGAGCTCTGTCGGTGGACACCGGCCACGTGGCGGTGCGCTGGTCGGCCCTGCCGGCCGGCGGCTTCCAGCTGACGTGGCAAGAGAGCGGCGGGCCCAAGGTCAGCGCGCCGGCGCGGGCGGGCTTCGGCTCGACCCTGCTGGCCCAGGTCACCGGACGCGAGCTGAACGGCGAGACCGAGGTGGACTACAAGCCCGCCGGCGTCCAGGTGCGGCTACGCGCCGGGCCCCAGGCCCTGGCCGACCGGCCGGAGGTGATGCCCGAGGCGCCGGCGCCGCGGATGACCGAGACGGTCTCCACGTCCAGCGGCCCGGCCAGCCTCAAGGGCGCGCGGGTGCTGATCGTCGAGGACGCGGTGCTGCTGGCCCTGGAGCTGGAGACAGGCCTCTCGGAGGCGGGGGCGGAGGTGGTCGGCCCCGCCTATGAGCTGGAAGAGGCCATGGCCCTGCTCGACCGGCCCATCGACGCGGCCGTGCTGGACGCCAACCTCAACGGCCGCTCGGTCGCGCCGGTGGCCGAGGTGCTGAGCCAGCGCAAGATCCCGTTCGTGTTCGCCACCGGCTATGGCGAGACCGGGGGCGCGCCGGGCGGCTTCGAAGCGCCGGTGATCCGCAAGCCTTACGATGTCACGCAGGTCGCCGCCGCCGTCGCCGCCCTGCTCGCCGACCAGTAACCATGCATAGCGGCGCAATGCCGCGCGACGACCGCCCGCTGAGACAAGGCGCCACCTCTGCAATTGGGCGGCGGGGCCTTATCTCAGGTCCCACGAGGGCCCGCGGAGGTGTCGCGGGGGCCGGACCGGCGGCCATGGGATCTCGCCCGGAAGCAGGCGACCCGACTTCCACAGGGGGTCCGCGGCACAGTCGCGGGCCCTTTCGTTTTTGGGGCCGGCCTCCGGAAAAATCCTCGACCCTTCGATCCGTTTGCGCCCGCCGAGGCGTCCCTGGTGTGTCCGATAAAGGAGACACCCCATGTCCGACGCACCGATCGTCCTGATCAACATGCTGAAGGCCCAACCGGGCAAGCAGGCCGCGCTGCTGGCGCTCCTGCAGGAGAACACCGAGACGGTGATCCGCACCCTTCCCGGCTGGAAGACCACCCGCCTGATCGCGGCCAACGATGGCGACGGGGTGGTGATCTACTCCGAGTGGGACACCGCCGCGGCCGTCGAGGCGATGCGCGGCGATGCGCGCATGCAGGCCTATTTCCCGAAGATCAGCGCGCTGGCGAGCCTGGAGTCGATGGCCGGCCCGGCGGTGTTCAGCGAAGCCCGCTGAGGGAGGGTAAGCCGCCATGGCCCGCATGCTCGTGATCTACCGCACCCCCAACAACGTCGAGGCGTTCGATCGGCACTACTTCGATGTCCACGTGCCCCTGGCCAAGCAGCTGCCAGGGCTCAGGAAATACGAACTCAGCGACGGCCCGATCGCAACGCCCGCCGGCGCCACGGATGTCCACCGGATCGGGATCCTGCACTTCGACGACCTGGCCGCGATCGAGACCGCCTTCGCCAGCCCGGAGGGCCTGATGGCGGCGGCGGACCGGCGGCTCTTCGCGCCGGACTACACAGGCGTGCAGATGTTCCTGTTCAACGACCGGGAAGTCTAGGTCCGGCCGCCGCGGCGCGGCTCGCCAAGACCCTGGAACCCCTCCAAGAAGGATCGAAGATGTCGATTTGCAAAGCCGCCTTCGTGCTGGTCCACGGCGCCTGGCACAACCGCTGGGCCTGGCACAAGGTCGCGCAAGTCCTGGAATCGCAGGGCTTCGCGGCCCTGGCCCTCGACCTGCCCGGGGCCGGCGCGAACGCGATCGCGCCAAGCTCGCTGGCCGCCCAGCCGTTCGACGCCGCCGCCTTTGCCGCCGAGCCCTCGCCCATGGCCGGCGTGACCCAGGACGAGCGGACGCAGGCGGTGGTCGCCCTGGTGAAGGAGGCCGCGTCGCTCAGCGACGGCAAGGTCGTCCTGGTGGGCCATTCCGCCGGCGGCATGACCGTCTCTGCGGTGGCGGAGCAGGTTCCGAACCTGCTTCACGCCGTGGTCTATCTCGCCGGGTTCCTCGTCCCGCCCGGCATGCCGCTGCTGGCGATGCTGCAGCACGAATCGATGTCGTCGGCCCTGTCGCCGGCGCTGTTCATCGGCGACCCCACCGAGATCGGCGCGACGCGTATCCATGCCGGCTCGACGGACCCGGCCTACAGGTCGCGGCTCAAGGCCGCGTTCTACGGCGACCTCAGCGACGCCGAGTTCGCCCTGGCCGCGACGCAGCTGCATTGCGACGAGTCGAACGCCGGCGCCTTGGCCCCATCGGAGATCACGCCCGGCCGGTTCGGCAGCGTTCCGCGGCACTACATCCGCTGCACGCAGGACTGCGCGATCCCCTTGTCCGGCCAGGATCACATGATCGCCGCCGTCGACGCCGCAATCGGCGGCAAGACGACGACACACACGCTGGACAGCAGCCACTCCCCGTTCCTGTCGCAGCCGGACGCCCTGTCGAAAATCCTCATCGACATCGCCGCCCGGTCCCAGGTCCGACAGGGTGCGGAGGCGATGTAGGCTCGCGGCATGGACACGGACGGGTTCGAGGATCGGCTGAACGCGCTGCGGCCGCGGCTGCATCGCTACTGCGCGCGCATGACCGGATCGGCGGTCCACGGCGAGGACATGCTGCAGGACACCCTGGTCAAGGCGCTGCACGCCCGGGACCGGGGCGCGGCGGTGGACAACCTCGAAGGCTGGCTGTTCCGCATCGCCCACAATACGTGCCTGGATTTCCTGCGCGCCAGGGCGCGGACCACGGTGGTCGCGCTCACGGACGACATGCGGGCGGCGGCGCTGCCCGAGGCGGACCTCGTGGCGATCGGTTTCCAGACCTTCCTGCGGCTGCCGGAACTTCAACGCTGCGCCGTGATCCTCAAGGATGTCCTGGGCCATTCGGTCGAGGAGATCGCGGGCGTCGCTGGCTGCTCCGTTGCAGCGGCCAAGTCGGCGCTGCAGCGCGGTCGCGCCGGGTTGCGCCAGCTTGCCCAGGCGCCCGAGGATGCGCGCCTGCCCCTGATGTCCGACGCGGACCGGCGCAAGATCGCCGCCTTCGTCGACCTGTTCCGCAGCGGCGATTTCGATGCGATCCGCGCGCTGCTGGCCGAGGACGTGAAGCTCGAGCTGGTGAACCGGCTCCAGCTGCAAGGCCGGGATCGGATCGGCCTTTACTTCACGCGCTACGCCGAGGTGACGAAGTGGCGCTTCGCGCTCGGGGCCGTCGAAGGGCGGCCGGCGATGCTGGTGTTCGACGGCGATGGCGCCATGGAAGCGCCGGCGCACTTCGTGCTGGTCGACTGGTCGCAAGGCCGGATCGCTGCGATCCGCGACTTCCTGTTCGCGCCCTATGTGCTGGAGGGCATCGAATGGGTGCGGCTGGGCTAGGCGCGGAGCCCGAGACCGATCAGACGACGCCCCGCTCGCGCAGCGCCGCCAGCCGTGCGGCATCCACACCGCAGCGGGCGCTGAGCACCTCGGCGGTGTGCTCGCCCAGGGCGGGCCCGGGCCAGCGCACCTTGCCGGGGGTGGCGGAAAGCTTGGGGAAGGCGTTCTGCATGCGCACCGGGCCGAACACCGGGTGGTCCACCGAGACGATGGCCTCGCGGGCGGCGAACTGAGGATCTTCCAGCATGTCCGGCGCACGGAAGACGCGGCTGGCCGGCACGCCCTGGGCCTGCAGCAGGGCCAGGAGGTCGGGAAGCTCGAAGCTCGAGGTCCAGTCGGCGATGATGGCGTCCAGCTCATGCTGGTTCGCGCCCCGGGCCGCATGGGTGGCGAACTTCGGGTCGCTCTTCAGGTCCGGCCGCCCCATGGCCTCGGTCAGGCGCGCATAGACGTTGTCGCCGTTGCCGCCGATCAGGATCATCTCGCCATTAGCGCAAGGATAGGCGTTGGACGGCGCGATCCCCGGCAGGATGGAGCCGGAGCGCTCGCGGACATAGCCGGTCAGGTCGAACTCGGTGACCAGGTTCTCCATCACCGCCAGCACGCTCTCGTAGAGCGCGGCGTCGATCACCTGGCCCAGGCCCGTTCGCTCGCGATGGTGCAGGGCCATCAGGATCCCCATCACCGCATGCATGGCCGCCAGGCTGTCGCCGATGGAGATGCCGGCGCGCGCCGGCGGGCGGTCGGGCTCGCCGGTGACGTGGCGCAGGCCGCCCATGGCCTCGCCGATCAGGCCGTAGCCGACGCGCTGGGCGTAGGGCCCGGTCTGGCCGAAGCCGGACACCCGGGCCATGATCAGGCGCGGGTTGATGGCCGACAGGGCCTCGTACGACAGGCCCCACTTTTCCAGGGCGCCCGGCCGGAAGTTCTCCACCAGGATGTCGGCGCCGGCGATCAGCTGGCGGGCCAGGGCCTGGCCTTCCGGCTGGCGCAGGTCCAGGCCCACGGACTTCTTGTTGCGCCCGATCACCGGCCACCAGGGCGACTGGCCCTTGGGCAGGCTGCGACCCCACTGGCGCATGGGATCGCCGGTGCGCGGGTCCTCGACCTTGATCACCTCCGCGCCGAAGTCGCCCAGGATCTGGCCGCAGAACGGGCCGGCGATCAGGGTGCCCATCTCCACGACCACGAGGTCGGCGAGCGGTCCCTGGGCCGGCGTTGGCTTGGGGGCGGGCGTGACGGGAGACGCATCGGTCATGCCTCCGCCATAGCGACTCTCACGTAAGGACGGAAAGGGCTTCTGGCGTGCGCGCCGGCGGCGACCTATGGTCAAGCCGACCTCGGAGGGGAGGCCGTCGTGAAACGCATCATCGCCGGACTCGCCCTGATGCTGGCCTTCGGGCTGGCCGCGCTGCTGATCGCGGCGCCCGCCCAGGCGGATGTGCGCGTCGCCCTGGTGATCGCCAATTCCGACTACCGCAGCCCAATCCGCCCAACGACGCGCGGCGCATCGCCGACACCCTGCGCAAGGTGGGCTTCACCACCACCGAGAAGAACGACCTCTCCAAGCGCGACCTGGAGGCGGCGCTGAAGGTGTTCGCCCAGAGCGCGCGCGGCGCCGACGTGGCGGTGATCTACTACGCCGGGCACGGCATGGAGCAGGGCGGGCTGAACTATGTGGTGCCGGTGGACGCCACCCTGGGCAGCGACCAGGACGTGGAGTTCGACACCGTGCCGCTGGACCTCCTGCTGCGCTCGGTGGAGGGCGCGAGCCGGCTGAAGCTCGTGATCCTGGACGCCTGCCGCAACAACCCGTTCATGACCTCCATGAAGCGCTCGGGCGGCACCCGCGCCATCGGCCGGGGCCTGGCCCGCGTCGAGCCCGAGGGCGACGTGCTGGTGGCCTATGCGGCGCGAGAAGGCTCCACCGCCGACGACGGCGACGGCGGCAACAGCCCCTTCACCACCGCCCTGACCCAGAAGATGGTCACGCCCGGGCTGGAGATCCGGCTGCTGTTCGGCCAGGTGCGCGACGACGTGCTGAAGGCCACCGACCGGCGCCAGGAGCCGGCGATCTACGGCTCGCTGGGCGGCGATCCGTTCTATTTCGTGCCGCCGGCGCCGCAGCGGGCCGCCGGCGCGAACCGGCCGGCCCGCGCCGGGCCCGACGCCCAGGCCGGGGATGGCCCGCCGACCACGCCGGACAGCTGGCGCGTGGCGGCCATCAGCGCCCGCCGCGCCGGCGACCTGGACAAGGCCATGGCCGCCTTCGGCGAGGCCCTGAAGCTGGACCCGCGCGACACCGAGGCCCTCTACGGCCGGGCGCTGCTGCACGTGGAGCGATCGGAGTGGGACCCGGCGCTGGCCGACTTCGACGCGGTGATCAAGGTCCGCCCGGGCAACGCCGGCGCCTATCACAACCGCGCCCGCGCCAAGGACGGCAAGGGCGACGTGGACGGGGCCATCGCCGACGTCAGCCATGCGATCCAGCTCAATCCGCAGAACGACCAGAGCTATGTGGCCCGCGCCCGCTACTACCGCCGCAAGGCCGCCTGGGACCTGGCCCTGGCCGACAACAACAAGGCCCTCACCCTGCAGGCCGACGCCGACGCCTATTACCAGCGCGGCGTGACCCTGGAGGGCAAGGGCGACGCGGCCGGCGCCCTGGCCGACTACGACAAGGCCCTCGGCCTCGACCCCAAGCTGGTCCGCGCCGGCGAAGCCCGGGACCGGCTCGCGAAGAAGAAGTAGCCGCCGAGGTCCCGGGGCCTGCCGCAGCGTGGGGTTTCCGCAGCGTGGGTTTCCGCAGCGTGGGGTTTCCTCAGGGAAGCTTGCGGCCTAAATGCGCGGCATGGCCGAGTTCGCGCTTCCCCCGCCGCCCGTTCCCGCCGTCCCCGTCGAAGGCCAGGACCAGGCGTTCGCGGTGCGCCGCATCCTCTGCGTGGGCCGCAACTACGCCGCCCACCGGCGCGAGATGGGCGGCGACGACCGCGATCCGCCCTTCTTCTTCGCCAAGCCCGCCGACGCGATCGCCCCGCCGGGCCGCGATCCCGCCTACCCGCCCCGCACCGCCAACCTGCACCACGAGATCGAGCTGGTGGTGGCCATCGGCAAGGCGGGCGCGGGCCTCACACCGGACCAGGCGCTGGACCTGGTCTACGGCTATGCGGTGGGCGTCGATCTCACCCGCCGCGACCTGCAGAACGCCGCCAAGGACAAGGGCCAGCCCTGGGACGCCGGCAAGGGCTTCGACGACAGCGCGCCGATCTCCGCCATCCGCCGGTGGAGCGGCCCGCCGCCGCAGGGCCGCATCGCCATCTCGGTGAACGGCCAGGTGAAGCAGGCCGCGACCGTCGCCGACATGATCTGGAACGTGGCCGAGGTGATCGCGGAGGCCTCGAAGCTATGGCGCCTGGCGCCGGGCGACCTGATCTACACCGGCACGCCGGAGGGCGTCGGCCCCCTCGCCCGCGGCGACCGCGTGAGCGGCGAGGTGGAGGGCGTGGGCCAACTGGACTTCACGGTCGTCTGATGGCCTGGACCCTGCACAGCGCCTGGCGCGCCACCGCCCCCTACCGGGTCCGCATCGGCCTGGCGCTGAAGGGGCTGACCTACGACTACGCCGCCGTCGACCTCATCGCTGGCCAGCAGCGCGAGCCGGCCTATCGCGCCGTCAATCCGCAAGGCCTGACCCCCGCCCTGGACCTGGGCGATGGCACAGTGCTGACCCAGAGCCTGGCGATCCTGGAATGGCTGGAGGAGACCCGGCCCCAGCCGCCGATCCTGCCGCGCGCGGCCATGGACCGGGCCGTGGTGCGCGCCATGGCCGGCATCATCGCCTGCGACATCCACCCGCTGAACAACACCCGGGTCGGGCGCAAGCTGAACAAGATGGGGATCGACAAGGACGGCATCCTGGACTGGACCCAGGGCTGGATCCGCGACGGGTTCGACGTGCTGGAGCCGATGGTCGAGACGCACGGCGGCCAGTTCGCGTTCGGCGACAGCCCCACCATCGCCGACTGCTGCCTGATCCCGCAGGTCTATTCGGCCCTGCGCTACGAGGTGGACCTCGGCCCCTATCCGCACCTTGCGGCCGTCGCCGAGCGCGCCAACGCGCATCCGGCCTTCGCCGCCGCCCACCCCAATCGCCAGCCCGACGCCAAGCCGCTGTAGGACGCCATGCCCAAGACCCTCAATGACCTGAAAGCGAAGAACCGCGCCTGGGCGGCTGGCAAGATCGCCGTCGATCCGGGCTTCTTCAAGCGGCTGGAGGGCCAGCAGGCGCCGGAGTACCTGTGGATCGGCTGCTCCGACAGCCGGGTGCCGGCCAACGAGATCGTCGGCCTGGATCCCGGCGAGCTGTTCGTACACCGCAACGTCGCCAACCTGGCCCCGCCGCAGGACGCCAACTACCTGTCGGTGCTGCAGTTCGCGGTCGACGTGATCAAGGTGAAGCACATCCTGGTGGTCGGCCATTATGGCTGCGGCGGCGTGGCCGCGGCGGTGGACGGCCAGCGGCGCGGGCTGGTGGACCACTGGCTGCACCCGATCCGCGAGGTGCACCAGGACCACCATCACGAGATCGACGCCCTGCCCGACCAGAAGGCCAAGTGGGACCGGCTGGTGGAGCTGAACGTGGTGCGCCAGGTGAAGAACGTGGCCTCCGACGTCTTCGTCCAGGACGCCTGGGCGCGCGGCCAGCCCCTGTGCGTGCACGGCTGGGTCTACACCCTGGGCACCGGTATCGTCACCGACCTGGACGTCAGCGTCTCCGGCCCCGAGGACCTCGCGGAGTTCGCGGACTAGGGTCGGCACGATTGGTAAGCTGCGATGAGCCCTACCTCCCCCGTTGCGGCAGCAACGGTGGGAGGGGGACCGCCCGCCGAGATCGGCGGCAGCCGACCGTAGAGCGGGGGGTGGAGGGGGCAAGCCCCATCCGCTGACTCACAACCGCCAGGTCAATCCGCTGCGCCTGAGGCTCGCCCCCTCCACCACTCGCTCTTCGGCGAGCGGTCCCCCCCCCCCCGCTGCGCAGGGGAGGTAGATCAAGCCGACCTACGCCAGCTTGATCTCCTTCAGGCGCTCCTTGAGGTAGTCGTCCGCGGTGATCGGCTCCGGGTAACGGTTCGGGTGCTCGGCGTCGACGCAGCTGGGCAGGGTCTCGATCAGGTAGTCCGAGTTGAAGTGCAGGAAGAACGGCGTCGAGTAGCGCGGGAAGCCGCGGCGTTCGGGGGCCGGGTTCACCACCCGGTGGGTGGTGGACGGCAGGCGGTGGTTCACGAGCCGCTGCAGCATGTCGCCGATGTTGCAGACCAGGCTGCCGGCCGGCGGGTTGATCGCGATCCAGCGGCCGTCGTGGTCCTTGACCTCCAGCCCGGCTTCCTCGGCGCCGAGCAGCAGGGTGATGACATTGATGTCCTCGTGCGCGCCGGCGCGGATGTGCGGCCCGTCCTTGGGCACCGGCGGATAGTGCAGCAGGCGCAGGATCGAATTGCCCACCTCCACCTTGTCGTCGAAGAAGTGGCGCGGCAGGCGCAGGTAGGTGGCGATGGCCTCCAGCACCTTCAGGCCCATGGCGTCCAGCGCCGCATAGAGCCAGCCCACCTTGGCGCGGAACTCGGGCAGCTCGGCGTCAGGCCAGATGTTGTCCAGCATGTGGTCGCGGAAGCGGTGGCCGGGCGGCAGGTCGCGGCCCACGTGCCAGAATTCCTTGAGGTCGTAGTGGGCGGCGCCCTTGGCCGTCTCGACGCCGAACGGCGTGTAGCCGCGCTGGCCGGCCACCGGCAGCTTGTACTTCAGCTTGGTCTCTTCCGGCAGGGCGAAGAACAGCTTCATCTGCTCGATGGCCGCGTCGATCCTGTCCTGCGGCATGCCGTGGTCGCCGATCACGGCGAATCCCCAGCGGGCGTAGCTGTCGCCGAGGCGCTGGGTGAACGTGTCGAAATCCTGGGCGAAGAGCTGGAAGGAGACGGGCTCGATGCGGTCTTGGAGGTTCAGGGCTTGGCTCATTTCGCCATTCCTACACCTCCGCGTGCGAGCCCTCCAGCGGCCGGATCAATGCGCGCGCCGGCACGTCATGACCGCCGCCCGGCCACCTCGGCCTGCTTGACCTCGGCGATGTCGTTGTCGGCTTCCTGCGCCTCCTCGGCGGAAAGCCGGCGCATCTCGGCCTGCAGCAGCTTCTCCATGGTGGCGCGGCTGTCGCGGGTGGCCATGATGTAGCGCTCCTCCTCGCCGTAGACGGGCGCCAGGCGCTTGAAGAGCGCCTTGTCGTGGTCGCGGAAGAGGGTCGCCGCCTGTTTGGCCCGCCGCTCGGAGAGGCCCAGGCGCAGCAGCGCCTTCTTGCCGAACGCCAGGGCGCTCTCGAAGGTCTCGCGCTCCAGGTCGTCGGCGCCGGCCTTGATCAGCTCATAGGCGTGGCGGCGGTCGAAGGCCCGGGCCAGGATGGTCAGGTTCGGGAAGTACTCGGTGGCGGCCTTTACCAGCTCGACCGCCTTGTCCTTGTCGTCGATGGCGACCAGCAGGAGCTTAGCCTTGCCCGCCCCCGCGGCGCGCAGCAGGTCCAGGCGGCTGGCGTCGCCGTAGTGCACCGGCCAGCCGAAGCGGCGGATCAGGTCGATCTGCTCGATGGACGAATCCAGCAGCACCACCTTGAATTCGTTGGCGGTGAGCAGGCGCGTGGCGATCTGGCCGAAGCGGCCGAAGCCGGCGACGATGGCGTCCGGCGCCCCGTCGTCGAACGGCAGCCGCTCGGGCTCCGACTGCGCCGAGGCCCGGTTCAGCACCAGCCGCTCGTGCAGCACGAAGGCGATGGGCGTCAGGGCCATGGAGAGGGCCACCACCGCCGTCGCCAGCCCCGCCTGGTCCTGGTTCAGCACATGGGCGCCGACCACGAAAGTCAGCAGCACGAAGGCGAACTCGCCCCCCTGGGCCAGGGAGACCGCCACGGTGGCTGCATCGCGCCGCGTCTTGCCGAACACCAGGCCCACGCCCCACATGGCCAGGGCCTTGATGGCCATCAGGCCGAGGGTCAGGGCCGGAATCAGCACCCAGTGCTGCAGCACCAGGCCGACGTTGAGCCCCGCGCCCACGGTGATGAAGAAGAGGCCCAGCAGGAGGCCGCGGAACGGCTCGATGTCGGTCTCCAGCTCGCGGCGGAACTCGCTCTCGGCCAGCACCACGCCGGCCAGGAACGCGCCCAGCGCCGGCGACAGGCCCACGACCTCCATCAGGGTCGCGACGCCCACCACCAGCAGCAGGGCCGAGGCGGTGAAGATCTCGCGCAGGCGGGCCGCCGCGATGAACCGGAACACGGGCCGGGTAAGGTAGCGCCCGCCGATCACCACACCGGCGACGGCCCCGAGCGTGGCGACGATCCGCAGCCAGTCCGGCAGGCCTTCCAGCAGGGTCGGCGGCGCCGCGGCCGCGACGGAGGCGGCATGCTGGCCGTCCGCCAGCAGCGGCAGCAGGGCGAAGAGCGGGATCACCGCCAGGTCCTGGAACAGCAGCACCCCGAAGGCGGCCTCGCCCACCGGCCCCTGACGCAGGCCCTTCTCCTCCAGGTTCTGCAGCACGATGGCGGTGGACGACATGGCCAGGATCAGGCCCGCAGCGACCGCCACCCGCCAGTCGGCGCCCAGAACCAAGGCGACGGCGCCCACGACGGCGGCGCTGGCCAGCATCTGGGCCAGGCCCAGGCCGAAGATCGAGGTGCGCATCTCCCAGAGCGCGGAGGGCCGCACCTCCAGCCCGATGAGGAACAGCAGGATCACCACGCCGAACTCGGCGAACTTCACCACGTCGCCCTGCGGCCCCACCAAGTTCAGCAGGAACGGGCCCACCACCAGGCCGGCGATCAGATAGCCCAGCACCGAGCCCAGCCCGAGCCGCTTGGCGATCGGCACGGAGACGACGCCGGCGGCCAGATAGACGAGGGCCTGGATCAGGAAGGACTGGGCATGCATGGGCGGATCGAGGCGGCGCCACGCCAAAATCATCAATCGATGAATTTTTTTCCGGACCGGTTCCCTCCGGGCCCGCGGGAGGGTATCAGGCGGCCATGGCCGACAAGGTGCGCAAGGACGCGGTCGAGGCGCTGCAAGGGCTGCTCTTCGACGGCATGACGATCATGGCGGGGGGCTTCGGCCTCTGCGGCATCCCGGAAACCCTGATCGCGGCGATCCGCCAGGCAGGGGTCAAGGACCTGACCGTGGTCTCCAACAACTGCGGGGTCGACGACTTCGGGCTGGGGATCCTGCTGGCCGGCGGGCAGATCCGGAAGATGATCTCGTCCTACGTGGGCGAGAACAAGCTGTTCGCCGAGCTCTACCTCTCCGGCAAGCTGGAGCTGGAGTTCAACCCGCAGGGCACCCTGGCCGAGCGCATTCGCGCCGGCGGGGCGGGCATCCCGGCCTTCTTCACCAAGACCGGCGTCGGCACCCTGGTGGCCGAGGGCAAGGAGGTCCGCGAGTTCGACGGGGAGCTCTATGTCATGGAGCGGGGGCTGACCGCCGACCTCTCCATCGTGAAGGCCTGGAAGGGCGACCACGAGGGCAACCTTGTCTACCGGATGACGGCGCGGAACTTCAATCCGATGATGGCCACCGCCGGCAAGGTGTGCGTCGCCGAGGTGGAGGCGCTGGTGGAGACCGGCGCGCTCGATCCCGACGGCATCCACACGCCCGGCATCTTCGTCGACCGCATCCTGCAGGGCGCCTACGAGAAGCGCATCGAGCAGCTGACCGTCCGCAAGCGGGAGATCGCCTGATGTCCGAAGCGTCCAAGGGCTGGACCCGCGACCAGATCGCCGCCCGCGCCGCGCAGGAGCTGCGCGACGGCTTCTATGTGAACCTGGGCATCGGCATCCCGACCCTGGTGGCCAACTACATCCCGCCGGGCGTCTCGGTCACGCTGCAGAGCGAGAACGGCATGCTGGGCATGGGCCCCTTCCCCTATGAGGGCGAGGCCGACCCCGACCTGATCAATGCCGGCAAGCAGACGATCACCGCCCTGCCGTCCAGCGCGTTCTTCTCCAGCGCCGACAGCTTCGCCATGATTCGCGGCGGCCACATCGACCTCTCCATCCTGGGCGCCATGCAGGTGGCGCAGAACGGCGACCTGGCGAACTGGATGGTGCCCGGCAAGATGGTCAAGGGCATGGGCGGCGCCATGGACCTGGTGGCCGGCGTCAAGCGCGTGGTGGTGGTCATGGAGCACACCGAGAAGACCGGCGCGCCCAAGCTGCTCGAGGCCTGCACCCTGCCGCTCACCGGCCAGGGCGTGGTGGACCTGGTGATCACCGACCTGGGCGTCTTCGACGTCTCGCGCGGCAAGAGCCCGCTGACCTTGCTGGAGCTGGCGCCCGGCGTGACGGTGGAAGAGATCCGCGCCAAGACCGGCGCCGAATTCCGCGTCGCGGAGACGGTGGGGTAATCTCACCCCTTATGGGAGGGTCGTAGCTTCCCCACCCTGGCTCGCTCGCGCGAGCCTGTCCCTCCCCATTAAGGGAGGGAGCGCGCACACTACCGCCACCTTAGGGCCCAGGGCCCCAGCAGGGCGCCGAGGGCGGCGCTGAGGGCGACGCCGAGGCTGTACCAGGTGGCCAGGAAGGCGGCGCCGGTCTCGGTGCAATGCAGGCCGTAGGCTGCCGCGGCCACGCCGCCTGCGAAGAGACCGGCGGCGGCTCCCGCCAGGGTCAGGCGGGTGGGCGCCAGACGGCGCATCACCAGCAGCGCCAGGGCCAGGGTCGGGATCGAGAGCATCAGGATCCGGATCGGGCAGACGTCCCAGGACTGGCCCAGCCACATGGGCATGCGCATCTCGGGCGGCATGCGCATCATGCGGATCGCGGCGAAGAGGATGACCATGCCCAGGGCGAGCGCCATCAGCAGGAAGCCGCCGCGGCCCGATCCAGCCGGCCGCGCCAGGCGCTCGGCGCTCCAGAAGCCCGCCAGGCCCAGCACTACCGCGTAGCCCGCCTTCATCCAGAACATCATGTCGCCGGCGGCGACCTGGCGCAGGTCCGGGCGCAGGCCGAGGAAGACCAGCACCAGTCCGAGCGCCACCGCCCCGCCCACCGCCGCGCTGGCGGCGATGCGCAGGGGGACGGTTCCCGGCCGGGCCGGCGACAGGTCGGCCGCCAGGCTTTCGATCAGGTCCTGGGTGTCGCGGGGCGTGGTCACGTGGCGCGGGTCCTGGAGGAGAGCGTCGCCATCGCCCGGTGCAGCGCCACCTTGGCGGCGCCCTCGGTCATGCCGGCGCGCGCCCCGGCCTCGGCCAAGCTGAGGCCCTCGATCTTCACGTCGCGGATCAGCCGTTGCTGGCGCTCGGGCAGCGTGACCAGCAGGCGCTCCAGGTCCAGGCGCGCCTCGGCGCTGAGGTCGGGCTCCTCCCAGAGGCTGTCCTCGACGAACTCCAGCGGCACGTGGGCGCGGATGCGCCGGCGGCGCCAGTGGTCGATCAGCTTGTAGCGCGCGACCGCATAGGCCCAGGCCGTGAACGGCTGGCTGGGGTCGTAGGTCGCCCGGCGGCGATGGATGGCGAGCAGGGTCTCCTGCACCAGGTCCTCCAGGTCGGCGGCGTGGTCCTGAGCGAGGCGCCGGCCGAAATAGATGGCGAGACGCTCGGCGAGCACGGACAGCAACTCGCGCCAAGCCGCGGCCTCGCCCGCCTGGGCGCGGCGCATCAGCGCGTTCAGCCGCGGTTCGAGATCGACGCTCACGCCGGTTTCGTCACCTAGTTCGTCCGAGCGCGCGCGAGGTTACGCGCGTTGCCCAAAATGAAGAGTCTTTGGGCTTGTAACCTGCGCCGGTCCCGCCGCGAACTAGCTCCCGACCAAGCCGTTGTGGCCGGTCCTGACAACCGGGAGCTGACGCTCATGAACACCCTTTCCACCACGCTGGCCGCCTCGGCCGTCCTGGCCCTGATGGGCGGCGCCGCCATGGCGCAGGACAGCATGTCCAAGGACAAGATGGCCAAGCCCGCCGCCACCGAGAAGTGCTTCGGCGTCGCCAAGGCCGGCCAGAACGATTGCAAGGCCGGCGCGGGCACCACCTGCGCAGGCACCTCGAAGGTCGACTACGACGGCAAGGCCTTCAAGGAAGTCGCCAAGGGCACGTGCGTCACCATGAAGACGCCGACCGGCATGGGCTCGCTGACGCCCAAGGCCTGATCGCAAAGCTTCGCGAAAGCCAGCCAGATGAGCCCGCACGCCCACGCCGGCGTCAGCCTGAAGCCTCAGCACTACGCCGAGGCCCTGGCGGCGCGTGAGGATGGCCTGTGGTTCGAGGTCCATGCCGAGAACTACATGGCCGCGGGCGGTCCGCGGCTCGCCTGGCTGGAGGCGATCGGCGACGGCAAGCCCCTCTCCCTCCACGGGGTCGGCCTGTCGCTGGCGGCGGACGAGGCGCCGGATGCGGGGCACCTCGCAGCCCTGCGGCGCCTCGTCGACCGCTATCGCCCGGCGCTCGTCTCCGAGCACCTGGCGTGGTCGAGGCGGCAGGGGGTCTATGCCCCGGACCTCCTGCCGTTCCCGCGCAGCCGCGCCATGCTGGAGCGGACCTCAGCCAACGTCGCGCGCATGCAGGACGCGATCGCGCGGCCAGTGCTGATCGAGAATCCCTCGCTGTACCTGGCCCTCAAGGGCCACGACTACGACGAGGCCGAGTTCCTGGCGCGGCTGTGCGAACGCGCCGGCTGCGGCCTCCTGGTGGACGTGAACAACGTCTTCGTCAGCGCCCATAACCTCGGCTATTCGGCGGGAGGCTATCTGGACGCCCTGCCCGCGGCGGCGGTGGGCGAGATCCACCTGGCCGGCCACAGCGCCGATCCCGGCCTGGGCGCCGACCTCCTGATCGACAGCCATGACGCACCCGTCGCCGAGCCGGTGTGGCGGCTGTACGCCCGGCTGATCGAGCGGATCGGGCCGCGGCCGACCCTGATCGAGCGGGATGGGGCGATCCCGGCCTTCGCCGATCTGGTGGGCGAGCGCGCCCGGGCCGAGAGCCTGCTGCGGCGGGAGCCGGCCCATGCGTGAGGCCTTCCACGACGCCTTCGTCGCCGCCCTCTCCGGGGACCTTGCCGCGCTGGCGCCCTGGAGCGAGGCGCCGGACCTGGACGCGCGGCTCAGCGTCTATCGCAACACCGTCGCCAAGGGCTGCGCCGACGCCCTGGTGGCCCAGTTCCCGACGGTGGCCAAGCTGGTGGGCGAGCCCTGGCTCGGGGCAGCCGCGGTGGAATTCGCCCGCGCGCATCCGCCGACCGAGGCGGCGCTGCTGACCTACGGGGCGGATTTCCCCGCCTGGCTGGAGACCTTCGCCCCGGCCGCCGACATGCCGTGGCTGCCCGGCCTCGCCGCCCTGGACTACCTCTGGACCGAGGCGCACCTGGCCGCCGACGCGCCGCCCCTGGACCCGGCCGCCCTGCAGGCGCTGGCGCCTGAGGACTTCGCCCGCCTGCGCCTGGTCCTGCATCCGGCGGCGCGGTTCGCGAGCTTCGAGGCGGCGATCCCGTCCCTGTGGCTGGCGCTGCAGGCCGAGACGCCGCCCGCCGCCTTCGAGCTGGGCGCCGAGCCGGAGGGCCTGCTCTTCCTGCGGCCGGCGCTCGACATCACCCCCATCCGGCTCGCCCCCGGCGCCTTCGCCCTGCTCGCCGCCTGCCGCGACAGGCGCAGCCTGGCCGAGGCGGCCGCCGCCGCCCTCGCGGCCGAACCCCGCCTCGACCTGCAGGCCGCCTTCGCCGAACTGATCCTCGGCGGGGCCTTCGCCGAGCTCGCACCCCTGGAGACCGCATGACCGCCCCCGCCCTCACCGCGCCCGTCGCCCCGCCGCTGCGCGCCATCCGCGCCTTCGGCCAGCTGGCCCAGCGCCTGATCCCGGAGTCCGCTATCGGCCTCGTCGTCCGCCTGGGCGTCGCCGGCGTCTTCTTCCAGTCCGGCCGCAGCAAGGTGGACGGGATCCTGCACATCACCGACGGGACCTACACCCTGTTCCGCGAGGAATACCGGTTGCCGCTGATCCCGCCGGAGATCGCCGCCCACCTGGCGACCTATTCGGAGCACCTGTTCTCGATCCTGCTGGTCCTCGGCTTGTTCACCCGGTTCTCAGCCCTTGCGTTCCTGGGCATGACCACGGTGATCGAGGTGTTCGTCTATCCCGACGCCTGGCCGACGCACCTCTCCTGGGTGTGCCTGCTGATCTACCTCATCGCCCGCGGCGGCGGGGCCTTCAGCCTCGACCGCGCCTTGAAGCTCGACTGACCCCGCCGACGTATCCACCATGACCTCCAGATCCCCCGAAGGGCCGACCATGAAGACCAAGCTCCTTTCCGCCATCGCCGCCGCGGCGGTGTTCGCCGGCGCCGCCGACCCCGCCCTGGCCGCCACCAAGACCGCGGTCTTCGCCGGGGGCTGCTTCTGGTCGATGGAAAAGGCGTTCGAGCACGAGCCGGGCGTCGTCGAGGCGGTCTCCGGCTACGGCGGCGGCAGCCGGCCCAACCCCACCTACGACAACCACGAGGGCTACCTGGAATCGGTGAAGGTCACCTACGACCCAGCCAAGGTCAGCTACGCCCAGCTGGTGGACTACTACTACCACAGCATCGACCCCACCGACCCGACGGGCCAGATCTGCGACAAGGGCCCGTCCTACCGCCTGGCGGTGTTCGTCTCGACGCCCGAGGAGCGCCAAGTCGCCGAGGCCGAGCGGGTGAAGATCGAAAAGCAGCTGAACGCCAAGGTGACGGTGCAGACCCGCCCCGCCTCCAGCTTCGTGGCGGCCGAGGCCTACCACCAGGACTTCGCGCGCCGGAACCCAGCCTACTACCAGCGCTACTACGAAGGGTGCGGCCGCGAGCGCGCGCTGAAGGCGATCTGGGGGCGGTAAGGGCATTCAGCGCCCCCTCCACCCTTCGGGGTCCCCCTCCCCCGCTGAAGCGGGGGAGGAACTGGGCGGGGCATCAGACCTAAGTTCCTCCCCCGCCTGCGGGGAGGGGGACCGCGACGCGGTGGAGGGGGCGCTGAAGCTGGCGCTGCCGCTGCCGCCTAAGGCCGCGGGCGCGGCGCAAAGCCCTCGCCGACGAACATCTCCAGGCGGCGCCTGTGGTGGCGGTCGAGCCAGACCGAGTCGATCTCCAGCCCTGAGGCGCGCTGGAAGTCGGCCTGCATCTCGGCGCGCCGCCAGCCTTCGTAGGACACCATCAGCACCCGCCCGCCCAGCGCCGCGGTCAGGGGCGCGGCGGTCTCCGCCTGGTTGCGCGGCTCGCCCATCAGGAGCCAGCTGGTCAGCGGCGCGGCCTCGGTCAGCCGGTCGCGGCCGTAGTAGGCGGTGGCGTAGAACAGGAAGCGGTTGTTGACCGCGATGGCGGTCAGGCCCGGCTCGCGCTCGGCGCGGTCCAGCACGATGCGCGCGGTCTCCGCCCAGCCGCGGGCGCGCTTCAGGCCATTGGCGAGACCGATGCGATCGCCGAACGCCGGCTGCAGCACCACCGCCAGCACCACCAGGGCCACGGCCGCCTGCAGGGCGATGGCGGCGATCAGCCAGCGCCGGGCCCGCCAGCGCACCAGCCAGGCCGCCGCCAGCACCGCACCGGGCAGATAGGCCGCGCCCGACCAGTTGGCGTTGGCGCGGCTGATGAAGGCCTGGGCGGTGACGATGGCCAGCGGCGGCAGGGTGAAGCAGAGCAGCGTCAGGTCGGCGGGCGGCAGCCGGCGTCGGACGACGGCGAGCCCCACGCCGAGAGTCAGGACTCCAAGCGGGATCGGCCCGAACACCCCGAACTGCGAGCCCACGAAGGCGCCCAGGGCGCTGAGGTTGAAGAGCCGCACGCCGCTCCAGGCGGCGTTGGCGGCGGTGTGGTGCAGGGTCGCGAAATCGTGGCTGGCGTTCCAGGCGAGGTTGGGCGCGACGACCACGGCGAAGGCCGCGGCGGCGGCCAGGATGCTCGCCGGACTCCAGGCGCCGCGGGCCCGGCTGGAGACCGCCAGATGGATCGCAACGCCCACCAGGAAATAGACGGCCGCGTACTTCGACAGGAACGCCAGGCCGAGCGCCGCGCCCAGGCCCGCCGCCGTCAGCAGGCGCAGTCGTCCCTGAAGATCCGGCAGCGCCACATAGGCCAGGATCGCCAGGCCCAGGAAGAACAGCAGCGGCGCGTCGGTGGCGGCGACCAGGGCCGAGAGCTGCACGCCCGGCATCAGGGCGTAGAGCGCCGCCGCCGCCAGCCCGACCGCGCCGCCATAGAGCCGCCGGCCGATGAGGTACACCACGAAGGTCGCGCCGCCCTGGAACAGGGCCGCCGACAGCCGCACCCAGCCCTCCGAATCACCACCTAGGGCGGTGGTCGCCCGGATCGCCCAGGCGATCATCGGGGGCTTGGAATAGTAGCCGAAGTCCAGGGTGCGCGACCAAAGCCAGTACTGGGCCTCGTCCGGGTAGAGCTCGAGCGGCGAGCGGAACAGCGCCGCCACCCGCGCGAAGGTGAGGCCGACCGCCAGCAGCGCCGCCATGCGGAGCTCCTGCGCGGGCTCCGGCGAGGATTTCGGTTCGGACATGCAACACCTGAAGGGGCGCGGACCCTAGCTCGCGGTGGGGCGCCGCGAAAGCGGGCGTCGAGTGTCCGCGAAGACACATACGCGGGCTTTGTGACACCCAACGGCCGCCTGTCTGCAAACCGTCATCAATGCGCTGGACAAGGGCGCTAGACGGATAACATTGGTTATTTGGGCCGGCCGAGTCTGGGCCGGTGGGGAGCCTGAGGGGGTTCAATATATGAGACGCTACATTTGCGGCGCGGCTGTGGCCGTGCTCGCGGCGGCTGCGACGAGCGCGGCCTATGCCCAGGAAACGACCTCCGCCGTCCACGGCGTGGTCACGGCCGGCGGCGCGCCCGTGGCCGGCGCCTCGGTGACGATCCTGCACACGCCGTCCGGCACGCGGGCGGCGACGTCCACGCAGTCGACCGGCACGTTCGACCTGCGCGGCCTGCGTCCCGGCGGCCCCTACACCATCACCATCAAGGCCCCGAACCAGCCCCAGAAGGTGCTGACCGGTGTGCAACTGCAGGTCACCCAGACCGCGAACCTGGACATCGACCTAGCCGAGGTCGAGGAGCTGGTGGTCACCGGCGCCCTCACCCGCAACGCCGAGCAGGGCCCCAAGACCGTCCTCGACCGCGCCGAGATCGCCACCGTGGTCAGCGTCGCACGCGACCCGCGCGACCTCGCCCGCCGCGACATCCTGGTTTCGCAGGACCTTTCCGGCGCCCGCGTGGGCGCCAACGCGGGCGGCATCTCGATCGCCGGCTCCAACCCCCGCTTCAACCGCATCACCGTGGACGGCGTCTCGGCCCAGGACCAGTTCGGCCTGGCTCAGGGCGGCCTGACCACCAACCGCGGCCCCGTGACCCTGGACGCCATCGACCAGTTCGCCGTGGCCGCCGTGCCGACCGACGTGGAAAACGGTGACTTCTCCGGCGGCGCCCTGAACATCGTGCTGCGCTCAGGCACGAACAGCTTCCACGGCACCGCGTTCGTCAATTACCTGAACGACGGCCTGGTGGGGCATCACCTCTCCGACCTGCGCGTGAAGCAGGCGATCAGCCAGAAGAACTACGGCGCGTTCCTGTCCGGCCCGATCTGGAAGGACCACCTGTTCTTCGCGGTCTCCTACGAGAACTACAAGTCGATCGACCCGACCCTGTTCTCGGTCGCCGGCGCCGGGGCCCCGAACGCCTTCAAGAACGGCACGACCCAGGCGTTGATCGACAGCGTCGTCAATACCTTCAACACCAAGTACGCCGCCAAGTACGACCTGGGCGGCAGCCCGCTGACCGAGCCGGTCACCGACAAGAAGTACTCCGCCAAGATCGACTGGAACATCAGCGACCGGCACCGGCTCAGCATCACCTACCGCTACGCCAAGTCGAGCTCGATCCAGCGGACCGACCTGGGCTCGGTGGTCAACGGCCAGGAGAACGTGAGCCTCAGCTCGCACTGGTACACCCAGCTGAACAAGGACGACGCGGTCACCGCCGAACTGCACGACAACTGGACCGACCAGTTCTCGACCACCTTCAAGGCGACCTACCGCGACTTCCGCAACGGCCAGAACCCGCCGGGCGGGCAGAACTTCGCCGACATCAGCGTCTGCACGGCGCCGACCTCGGACGCCACGCTCACCAGCTGCGCCAACGGCAACGAGATCGTGCGCTTCGGTCCGGACCAGTTCCGCCACGCCAACTCGTTGGATGAGCAGGAATTCCGCATCTACGGCCTGGCCGAGTACACGTACCAGAACCACCACTTCAAGGTCGGCGGCCAGGCCCGCAAGGCCATGGTGTTCGACGTGTTCGTGCCGCAGTCGCACGGCCTCTACTACTTCGACTCCCTCGCCGACTTCCAAGCCGGCAAGGCCGACAGCGTGACCTACCAGAACGCCATCAGCGGCAAGCCGACCGATGCGGCGTTCGACTCCACCTACTGGACCTACAGCGGCTACGCCCAGGACACGATCGACGTCACCGACGACCTGCGCCTGTCGGTGGGCGTGCGGGCCGAGACCTACAGCGAGCCCGACCGGCCGACCCTGAACCCGAACTTCGTGGCGCGGAACGGCTTTGCGAACACCAAGACCATCGACCACGTCTGGATCGTGATGCCGCGGGTTTCCGCCGACTGGAAGCCCTTCGCCGGCCTCAAGCTCTCGGCGGGCGGCGGCCTCTTCGCTGGCGGCACGCCCGACGTGCTCACCGGCACGCCTTTCTACAACAACGGCTACGAGACCAACACGATCATTGTGAACCGGACGGCGTCGGGCTTCTCCGAAATCACCGGCGCGGGCGGCTTCACACAAGCGATCGGCTCGTCGGCGCTGGACAACCTCCTCACCAACCCGAACGTGTTCGTCACGCCGACGGCGCCGGTGGTGGCGTTCCAGCAGGGCAATGTGCCCGGCGCGACCGGCGTGCCGCCCCTGGCTCCGGTCTTCGCCTTGCAGCCGGGCTTCCAACTGCCCGGCAACTGGAAGGTGTTCCTGTCCGGCACCTGGAACCTGCCCGACATGTGGCACGGCGTGACGCATAACATGCAGATCACCGGCGACTTCGTGCAGACCCAGCAGCGCAGCGAGATCAGCTACACCGACCTGCGCGCCCAGCCGCTGGTGGTGAACGGCGTCCAGCAGTTCCTGCCGGACGGCCGGATCCGCTACGACGGCCTGGCCAACACCACGCCGGGCAAGATCACCACGAACGGCGGTGGCAACCAGGACCTGCTGGTGGTCAACAAGAACAAGGGCGACGGCTGGACTGCGGGCTTCACGATCTCGAAGACCTTCGACTTCGGCCTCGACGCCTCGTTCGGCTACGCGCGCCAGCACATGAACGACATCGGCCCGGGCCTGTTCTTCGGCACCACGGCCGGGTCGCTCTACAACACCATCCCGGCGTTCCTCGACCCGAACAACGACTACAAGGGCCGCTCGGTCTACGAGATCAAGAACCGCTACAAGATGGAGCTGGGCTACAGCCACAAGTTCTTCGGCGACAACGAGACCAAGATCAGCCTGTTCGGCGAGCACCAGGACGGACGGCCCTTCGGCTTCTTCATGCAGGACCGCCAGTCGGGCCGCAGCCAGGTGTTCGGCACCACCAAGACCGCGCAGGCGCTCTACGTGCCTGACTTCGCGGCCGGTCCGGCCGCCGGCAATCCACTGAAGTACGGGATTGTCACCTTCGCCACGCCGCAGGACCTCGCCCTGTTCCAGGGCTATGTGAAGAACTTCAACATTCCGACCGGGCTGGTGCAGAAGTACACCAACACCAACGGCGCCATTAACCGCGTCGACCTGCAGCTCAGCCAGCAGCTGCCGACCCTGATCGAGGGCCACAAGCTCAAGGTCCAGGTCGACATCCGCAACCTGCTGAACCTGATCAACAGCGACTGGGGCCTGGTGGGCGAATACAACGACATCAACACCCTGGCTCGGGTGGACTGCCTCGACGCCTCCGGCGGCCTGGCGCCCACCAACAGCCCGGCCTGCGTGAGCTACCGCTACTCCAGCGTGCCGACCAGCGTCACCAAGACCCGCAACACGGCTCTGTCGCTCTGGTACGCCCAGGTTAGCCTGCGCTACGAGTTCTAGAGAGCAAGGTTCTTCCAACAATGGGGCGGTCCGGCGACGGGCCGCCCTTTTTTGTTTCGATTTGGCAAAAATGCTTGCGCAAAGGCCACAGTGTGACGGTCATTTGCTAACCGTCGCAAAAGGTTCACCTTCGGCCGATCCCGTTCGGTTATAGGCGCCCCACAGGAGGGCCGCGGATCTCGTTGGGGCGAACCGCGGACGATCTTCGAAAAAGGGGTTTTCCATGCGTAGATTCAACCGCGCGCTTTGCGCGTCGACGGCGCTTGCCACGGGCCTGATGCTGTCGAGCGCCGCGCTCGCCCAGTCCACCGCCGGCCAGGTCCAGGAGCTGATCGTCACCGGCAGCCGCCAGGCGCCCTCCACCCGGGGCCTAGCCACCGTGGTCAACGAGGCCAAGGACGTTTCGATCGTCGGCCAGGCCTTCATCACCACCCAGACGCCCAGCGCCAACATCGCCCAGCTGGTCAACACCCTGCCCGGCGTGAGCTATTCCACCGAGGATCCGGGCGGCTTCAACTCCGGCGACCTGCGAATCCACGGCTTCGACGGCAACCACGTGGCCGTGGTGCTGGACGGCTCGCCGCTGAACGACACCGGCAACTACGCGGTGTTCCCCGGCGAGTACCTGATCGGCGAACTGGTCGACCACATCACCGTCAACATCGGCTCCAGCGACGTGGACAGCCCCTCGGCCTCGGCCCTGGGCGCGACCATCAATGTGGTGTCGAAGAAGCCGCCGGCCGAGACGGGCGGCCAGGTGAAGCTCTCCGGCGGCAGCTACAACTACAAGCGCCTGTTCGGCGAATACGACACCGGCGCCATCGGCCCCTACGGGACCACCGCCTTCGTGGCCGGCGAATACGGCAAGGAAGACAACTTCAAGAGCCGTCCGGGCTATTCGCGCCGCTGGGACATCTCGGGCCGGGTCTTCCAGCCCCTGAGCGGCAACGACTTCATCAGCCTCGCCGGCATCTACACCAACGAGCGCCAGTACCCCGCCTTCCGCCTGACCAAGGCCCAGCTGGCTACGGGTCCGAAGTACGGCTTCGGCGACAATTCCACCTGGGTCCCGGAGACGGTGACGCCGGGCAAGGCCGACACCATCCCGTCCAACGCCGGCCCGTTCGGCAGCGACACCAACTACTACGGCCTGTTCCCCAACCCGGTGAACTTCCTCAGCCTCCGGGGCCAGTCGCACTTCACCCTGGCCGAGAACCTGGTGCTGACGGTCGACCCGACCCTGTTCTACACCCTGGCCAACGGCGGCGGCTCGCTGTCGCTCAGCGAGACCGACAAGCGCCTGATCGGCAGCGCCAAGGTGGCCGGCGTCGACCTCAACGGCGACGGCGACACCCTGGACACGGTGGCGGCCTATTCACCGGGCAACACCACCACCCACCGCTATGGGGTGACCAGCTCGCTGCTGTGGGACCTGAACGAACACAACCACTTCCAGCTGGCCTACACGCTCGACTACGGCCGTCACCGCCAGACCGGCGAGGCCAGCCTGGTCAATCCGCAAACCGGCGAAATCGACAGCGTGTTCGGCGGGCGCGAGGACCACGGCACGCCGATCAAGACGGCCGACGGCTCGATCGTGCGCAACCGCGACCGCTTCTCCATCGCCATGCTGAACCAGTTCTCCGCGAACTACATCGGCAAGTTCATGGACGATAAGCTGCACGTGAACGTCGGCCTGCGGCTGCCGTACTTCCAGCGCAAGCTCAACCAGTTCTGCTACACCTACAACGGCACCAGCGCCTTCTGCGACACCGTCGATCCGGCGGCGGTGCAGGCGGCCTACAACACCGACCTGGCGGCCAAGCGCGCGCCGGGCGCCACGGCCTCGGCCCTGGCGGCCCTGCTGGGCGGCGCCAGCCCGACCACGGGCCTGGGCGGGGTGCCGAACTTCCGGTTCCCGTTCAAGGAGACCATCAAGTACCACAAGGCCCTGCCGAACGTGGGCGTCACCTACCGCGTCGCCGACGAGCACCTGCTGTTCGTCTCCTACGCCAAGGGCCTGGCCGCGCCGAAGACCGACAACCTGTACACGTCCTCGCCCGACACGGTGCAGCCGGAGACCAGCGACAACTTCGCCGCCGGCTACCGCTACCAGACCCACATGCTGAACGCCTCGATCAGCGTCTACGACACCGAGTACAAGAACCGGATCGTCAGCTCGCCCGACCCGAACGACCCGACGCTGACCATCGACCGCAACGTCGGCTCGGTGCGGGTGGACGGCGTCGATATCGAGCTGGGCTACAACCCGATCGAGCACCTCAGCGTCTACGCCAGCGCCAACTTCAACGACAGCAAGGTCAAGCGCGACTACACCCTGTCCACCAGCGGCATCGCCTTCCAGCTGCTGGTGAAGGGCAACGAGCTGGTCCTCACCCCGGACCGGATCTTCAACGGCCGCGTCAGCTACGACTGGGGTCCGGTGACCTTCGGGTTCCAGGGCAAGTACATGAGCTCGCGCTGGCTGGACGACCTGAACACGGTGCGCATCCCGGCCTATGCGATCTTCGGCCTGGACGTGCGCTACAACCTGCCGACCAAGTTCGACAGCTATGTGCAGCTGAACGTCCAGAACCTGTTCGACCGCTACTACTTCTCGCGGGGCACCTCGGCCGCCAACTACACGGCCTATCCGATCCCCAACACCACGCCGCCGCGGACCTTCACCGCCTCGACGGCCGGCTACTACATCGGCGCGCCGCGCACGGTGTCGATGACCGTGGGCGCGAAGTTCTAAGACGCCGCAAAGCGTCGGAAATCGGAGGGGCGGCTCGCAAGGGCCGCCCCTTTTTCTTGCGCGGAGTCCGTGATGAGGGGTCGCGCCACCCTGTCCGACTTGCCTGCTCAAGGCGCCGTCCTTCGGGACACGAAGACCACCAAGACCACGAAGATCACCAAGAGGATGCAGATGGCCCCGGCCTAAGGTCCCCTCGGGCCCCTTCGTGGTCTTGGTGTCCTTGGTGGTCTTGGTGTCGAAGGACGGCGCTGACGCGCCCCGGACTCCAGAAACCCAGCACGACCCCTCATCCGTCGGCTGCGCTGAGTCCTTCTCCCGCAAGGGAGACGGATTCCGACGAGGCGCAGCGCCGCAGAGACGGCGGATGCTTGACGCGGCCCCGCCGCAAGGCCATCTGCCCGCGGCTTCGATCCGCGAAAGGGCCGCCATGACCGTCGTTCCCGCCGAGTGGGCGCCCCATCGGGCCATGTGGCTGGGCTTTCCCAGCCATGCGGACCTGTGGGAGGACGACCTCGCTGCGGCCCAGGCCGAGGTGGCGGCGCTGGCGCAGGCGCTGGCCGGCCCCGGCGGCGAGCAGGTCAAGCTGATGACCGGCCATCCGGACGGCGAGGCCGCGGCGCGGCAGATGCTGGGCGGCGTGCCGGGGGTCGAGATCGCGCCCGGCCGGTTCGGCGACATCTGGCTGCGCGACACTGGGCCAATCTTCTTCGGGCCCGGCCAGGCGGCGGCGTTCCGCTTCAACGGCTGGGGCGGCAAGTACGCCCTGGAGCACGACGACACCGTCGCCGCCCAGATCGGCGAGGCGGCCGGCGCGGCGCTGGAGGCGCACAACTTCATCCTGGAGGGCGGGGCGGTCGACCACGACGGCGAGGGCACGGTGCTGACCACCGGCCAGTGCCTGCTGAACCCCAACCGCAACCCCGGCTGGACCGAGGCCGTGGCCGAGACCGCCCTGGCCCGCAGCCTAGGCGCCAAGAAGGTGCTGTGGCTGGGCGAGGGCCTGCGCAACGACCACACCGACGGCCACGTGGACAACCTGGCCCGCTTCGTCGCGCCGGCTACGGTCGCCTGCCCGGTGGCCTGGGGCCGGGGCGACCCCAACGCCGAGGCCTATGACGACGCCGCCCGACGCCTCGCGGGCATGACCGACGCCCTGGGCCGGCCTCTGAAGGTGGTGCGCATCCCCTCGCCCGGCTGGATCGATGGCGACGATGGTCCTGTCCCCGCCAGCCACATGAACTTCCTGATCGCCAACAAGGCGGTGATCGTGCCCATCTATGCGCCGCAGCCGGGGGAGTTCGCGGTGGGGGTGCTGAAGCAGCTGTTCCCGGACCGGGAGGTGATCGGCCTGCCGTCCAGCGCCATCCTCACCGGCGGCGGGTCCTTCCACTGCATCACCCAGCAGGAGCCGGCCTGATGGCGCGCACCCTGACCGTTGCGGCGCTCCAGACCGCCTATGGCGAGGACCTGGCCGCCAACATCGACAAGACCGCCGAACTCATCCGCCATGCGGCGGCCCAGGGCGCGCAGGTGATCCTGCCGTCCGAGCTGTTCCAGGGCCCCTATTTCTGCGTCGCCCAGGAGGAGCGCTGGTTCGCCACCGCCTTCCCCTGGCGCCAGCACCCCTGCGTCACCGCCCTGGCCCCCCTGGCCGCCGAGCTGGGCGTGGTGCTGCCGATCTCGATCTTCGAGCGCGAGGGCCCGCACTATTTCAACAGCCTGGTGATGGTCGACGCCGATGGCTCGCCGATGGGCGTCTACCGCAAGAGCCACATCCCGGACGGGCCTGGCTATATGGAGAAGTACTACTTCCGGCCCGGCGACACCGGCTTCAGGGTCTGGGACACCCGCTTCGGCCGCATCGGCGTCGGCATCTGCTGGGACCAGTGGTACCCGGAGTGCGCGCGGGCGATGGCGCTGATGGGCGCGGAGGTGCTGCTCTATCCCACGGCCATCGGCTCGGAGCCACACGACCCCAGCCTGGACACCGCCGCGCCCTGGCGGCGGGCGATGCAGGGCCACGCGGTCTCCAACGTCATCCCGGTGGTGGGGGCCAACCGCACCGGCTTCGAGCCCTGGGCCGGCTATCCCAACGGCGGCCAGCTGTTCTACGGCTCCAGCTTCATCGCCGACCACCGCGGCGACCTGGTGGCGGCCCTGGGCCGCGAGGACGAGGGCGTGGTGCAGGCCAGCTTCGACCTCGACTTCCTGGCCACCCACCGCGCCGCCTGGGGCTTCTTCCGCGACCGGCGGACCGACCTCTACGGGCCCCTGGTCCAGTCGCGGCCGCAATAGGCGCGGACGATGATCGAGACCCCGCGCCTGGTGCTGCGTCCCTGGCGCGAGGCCGACCGGCCCGCCTTTGCCGAGATCAACGGCCATCCGGAGGTGGGCGCGTGGCTCGGCGGGGTCCTGGACCGCGCCGCAAGCGACGCCGTGCTGGACCGCGCCCAGACCCACATCGAGACCCACGGCTACGGCCTGTGGGCCGTCGAGCGCCGGGCCGACGCCAGGCTGGTGGGCGCCATCGGGCTGACGATCATGGGCGAGGACCTGCCCGCGCCCGGCGCCCTCGAGCTGGCGTGGCGCCTGCATCCGCACGCCCAGGGGCAGGGTCTCGCCACCGAAGGCGCCGCCGCCGCCCGCGACTGGGCGTTCGGGACCCTGGGCGCCTCGGAGGTTGTGGCGATCACCGCGGCGAGCAACCCGCGCTCCCAGGCGGTGATGCGGCGCCTGGGCCTGGCGCACGACCCGGCCCGCGACTTCGACCACCCGCGCCTGGCGGCGGACCATCCGCTGCGCCGCCACGTGTTCTGGTCGTTGGCCCGGCCGGGCGTCTGACCCCCACAGCTTGACATTACGTCCCCACGGCCGAGCATGGGCCATCGGGGGAGGCCAGCGTTCACAACGGTGGCTGTTCGCCACCTGTCATTGCCCAGCATTGCAGGAGTGAACCATGAGACCCTGGCCCGCCGCGGCGACCGCCGCCGCCGTCCTCCTTGTCATCTCGAGCGGAGCGGCCCTCGCGGCCCAGGACCGCTACGCCCTGAAGGTCCCGCAAGGCCTGTCGTTCGCCGAGATCCGCGGCTACGAGACCTGGCAGCCGGTGGCGGTGAGCCAGGTCAAGGACGGCCTGAAGATCATCTCGGCCAATCCCGTGATGATGAACGCCTACCGCAGCGGCCTGCCGGCGAAGGGCAAGACCTTCCCCGAGGGCTCCAAGATCGTGAAGATCGAGTGGTCGGCCAAGGAGAACCCGGCCTCGCCCTATTTCGTCATGGTCCCGGACGCCCTGATGTCGGTGTCCTTCATCGAGAAGGATTCCAAGCGCTTCCCGAAGACCAACGGCTGGGCCTACGCCCAATTTCTCTATGACCCGGCCACCGGGTCGTTCAAGCCGAACGGGACCGGCGCCGAGTGCGGCCACGCCTGCCACACCGCGGTGGCTGCACAGGACTACATCTTCACCGCCTATCCCAAGCGCTGAGGACGGCGGGGCGCGCGCGGGCTCAGCCGCCGCAGCCCTCCGGCCTGGCCTTGGTGTGCGCCAGCTCCCGCTTGGCGCGGGCGAGGTCAGCGGTGAACGCCGGATCGGCGTGCAGGCGCGCGACCATGGCCGCGCCCAGGGTGCGGCCGGCCTCGACGTCGGAGATGAAGTGGACGCCGCAGATCACCCGGCTGTCGCCGGACTCGCGGCCGACGGTGAGCAGCGGGTCGGCCTTGTCGGGCGCAAGCTCGGTCAGGATCAGGGCCCAGGACCAGGCGGTCATGGCGTGGCCGGAGGGATAGGAGGCGTTGGTCTTCATCCACTCTTCGCGCGGCACGCACACCGGCGCGTCATTGCCGATCAGCGGGCGCTTGCGGTCGTAGTAGTCCTTGGCGGGCGTGCCCACCGTGCGCACGTCCAGCTCCACGCGCTGCAGCAGGCGGTAGGTGGCCGGCGTCGTCCTCGGCCCCAGCCCCACGCCCATGGCGCAGGCGAAGCGCCTCACCGCCCCGCCGCCCCAAAGGTCGTTGTCCTGGATGGCGGTTTTCCAGCGGGCGCTGCCCTGGAGGGCCCGCGTGACCTCGAACTCGGCGCGGTCGGCCTTGCCCTGTGGCGAGTCCGCCGCCGGGGGCGGGCCGAGGATGGTCTTGCCGTCCAGGGTCGGGCCCTGGAGGTAGCCGGAAAGCTTCACCGGCCGCGGGCCCATGGAGGCGTCATCATGGGAGGCGTCGTCGTGAGAGGCCTCGTGGTGGGGCTTCGGCGCGGCGGCCGCGCAGGCCAGGAGGGCGACGACCGCGACGGCGGCCGGCAGGTGTCGGTTCAAACGCTTGGGTCCTTACTCAACCGCGAAGGACGGTCTTGCCGTTCTTGATGACGGTGGCGCCGCGGTCCTTCACGCGGGCCTCGAACGAGATGACGGAGCCGTCCGTCCAGAGGTCGACCGTCACCGTGTCGCCCGGGAACACCGGGGCGGAGAAGCGGGCCTGGTGGCTGGCGATCTGGTCCGGGTCGTAGCCCGTGATGGCCTGCAGCACGGCGCGGCAGGTCAGCCCATAGGTGCAGAGGCCGTGCAGGATCGGCCGCGGGAAGCCCGCCCGCCGCGCGACGTCCGGATCGGAGTGCAGCGGATTGCGGTCGCCGTTCAGGCGGTAGAGCAGGGCCTGGTCCGGCCGGGTGGCAAGGTCTACCGAGAGGTCCGGCTTGCGCGACGGGATCGCGTGCGGCTCGGGCTGGCCCTCGGCGGGACCGCCGAACCCGCCGTCGCCGCGGCAGAAGCTGGAGCCGGTCAGGGTGGCCACCACCTCGCCAGCTTCGTCCTTCCACAGGGTCTGGCTGACCAGCACCGCGCCCTTGTCCTTGCCCTTGTCATAGGCGCCGATGGTGCGGCTTTCGGTGGTGAAGGTCCCGGCGCTGGGCAGGGGCCTGTGCAGCTCCACCTTCTGCTCGCCGTGCACCAGCATCAGGTAGTTGGGCTGGCTGGGCCGGTGCCCCGGCTTGGTGGGCAGCGGCTCGGCCTGGCCGCGGCCGGCCAGCACCGTGGCGGCGGTGGGGACCACCTTCAGGCCCTTCTCGTAGACGAAGGCCAGCTCGGTCTCGTTCATCGGGTCCGCGCCCAGGCCGACGCCCAGGGCGTACAGCATCACGTCCTTGTCGCCGTAGCTGAAGGTCCGCGGCTGGGTCCCCTGGTCCAGGATGTCCGGATAGTGGATCGGCATTGGCGCGCCCCGTCCCTGATCTTCGAATTTATGTCACGATTGAAGAGGCTGAACGTCGCGGGCGCAAGCCGCATGGCGGATTTGCGGGGGTCGCCGGGATCGGCTAGAGGGAGCGACCGCGCGCGCGAGGCCCGAGGGGTCGGAAAGGCGTGCTCCCAGGAATTCGAAGGCTTGCTATGACCACCCAACAGATGCCGCAGGGCCAGTTCTCCGGCAACGTCCTCTTCTATTCGAAGCCCGAGCCGCTGGCGAAGGAGCTGCACGGCAAGATCGGCGTGAAGCGCCTGGACGGCCCGTTCAAGTTCGCCAAGGCCGGCCACGCCGTGCCGCTGACCGTGGGCGAGTTCCCGCTGGCGGCGATCACCGGCCCGATCATCTTCGTCGGCGACGAGAAGCTGCCGATCGCGGTCATGGGCCTGAACGCCAACGAGAACATGTTCGTCCGCGACGACGGCACCTTCGAGAGCGGGATCTACATCCCCGCCTACATCCGCCGCTATCCGTTCGTGTTCGCCAACGACGAGCAGAACAACCAGATGGTGCTCTGCATCGACCGGGCCGCCGAGTTCATCGTCGACAAGGGCTACGACATGGCCTTCTTCGACGACAAGGGCGAGCCCACCGACTACACGAAGAACTGCATCGAGTTCTGCAACAATTTCGAGGTCGAGCGCCAGCGCACGGTCAGCTTCGTGGAGCTGCTGAAGAGCCTGGACCTGTTCGAGAGCAAGGTGGCCACCTTCACGCCGGCCAACCCCGACGGCACCCAGGGCGAGCCCCAGAAGATCGCCGAGTACTTCGGCGTCTCGGAAGAGAAGCTGAACCAGCTGCCGGCCGACAAGTTCGTCGAGCTGCGCGACAACGGCGCCCTGGGCCAGATCTACGCCCACCTGCACAGCCTGGTCGGCTGGGACCGCCTGGTGGCCCTGGCCATGACCAAGCAGGCCGAGCAGGAAAACCGCACGCTGAACAGCTGAGGCCTTCCCTCCCTTAATGGGGAGGGAAAGATCGCGAAGCGATCAGGGTGGGGCAGGCACGAGCGGGCGCAGAGCTTGGTCGAGGGTTCCCCACCCTGGCTTGGCTTCGCCAAGCCTGTCCCTCCCCATTAAGGGAGGGACCGCTAGCGGCTGAACACGCTCCGGGTCAGGCACGAGAACACCAGCCGTCCCGCCTCGTCGAGCAGGTCGTGCTGGGCGATGACGATGCCCTTGTCGTCGCCGACGGGGTCCTTGGCCATCACGGTCATCCGGCAGCGCAGCAGCTCGCCCACCGGCGGGTTGCGCATCCAGCGCAGGGCGTCGACGCCCAGGCGCTTGGTCTGCGGCCAGTCCGTGGCCGCCACGGCGTCCAGCTTGGCCCAGATCGCATAGACCATGGAGTCGGGCGCGCCGCGGTCCAGCGCCCAGCCCGGCGTGAACGCGCCCACGAACGCCTGCAGGGCCGCGGTCTCCACGGCGCAGGCCCCCAGGTTGACCACCTGGCCGATCTCGATGTCGTCGAAGCTGGCGGGCAAGGGCGTCTCCGTCTCGGGGCCGCGCCCCGATTCATCGCGCCCCATTTCATCGCTGTGTCGGACCGCCTGTCGAGCCCCGGCTTTCACCGCGGACATGCGTGGGCCATATAGCGGCGGTAACCTTGGGGCGGATTTGAGCGAACTGGTCCTGGTGCGGCATCCACGACGGGCGCAAGCCACTACGATGGGCGCGAGCCACTACGATGGGCACAAGCCATGGGCCGAAGTTTGCGAGGGTGAGAATGAAATTCCTGCTGGGCGCGCTGGTCGCCCTTCTCCTTCCGGTCGCCCTCCTTGTGCCCGCGGCGGCGCTGGCTCAGCCGGTGAAGACCGGCCACATCGAGGCCGAGCTGGTGGCCTCCGCCCAGGGCATCGCGCCCGGCCAGACGATCCAGATCGCCCTGCGCCAATCGATCCAGAAGGGCTGGCACACCTACTGGAAGAACGCCGGCGACTCCGGCGAGCCCACGCGCATCGCCTGGACGACGCCGGCGGGGTGGAGCGTCTCGGACTTCACCTGGCCGACGCCGCGCCGCCTGCCCGTGGGGCCGCTGGTGAACTATGGCTACGAGGGCGAGGTCCTGCTGCCCATGACGCTGACCGCGCCGAAGGACGCGACGCCCGGCCAGCCCGTCACCCTGAACGCCGCCGTCCAGTTCCTGGTCTGCGCCGACGTCTGCGTGCCCGAGGACGCCAAGCTGACCCTGAGCCTGCCGGTCACCGCCGGCCCCGCGCCGGCCGACCCCAAGTGGGGGCCGCGGATCCAGAAGACCCTGGCCGATGCGCCCAAGCCCGCAGGCCTCACCGCCGCCTTCGAAAAGCAGGGCGCGGTCGTCAAGGTCGCCATCACCGGCCAGGCGCTGAAGGGCGCCGACCTGGCCGGCGCCTATTTCTATCCGGCCTCCGGGACCGTGATCGACCACGCCAAGCCGCAGCCGATCGAGCGGGGCCCCGAGGGCCTGACTCTGACCCTGACACCCGGGTACGACTTCCAGAAGCCGCAGCCCCCGGCCGAGCTCGCCGGGGTGCTGGCGCTGGAGGGCAAGGCCTATGAGGTCTCCGCCGCGCCGGGCCCGCTGCCGGCGGGCGCTTCCGGCCTTGGGGCGCCGCCAGCGCATGCGCCGGTCCCGGCCGGAGCCGACAAGCTGGGCCTGCTCTCGGCGGCGCTGTTCGCCCTCGTGGGCGGCCTGATCCTCAACCTGATGCCCTGCGTCTTCCCCGTGCTGGCCATGAAGGCGGCCTCCCTGGCCGGCCACGGCGGCGGGGCGCATGCGGAGGCGCGGCGCCAGGGCCTGGCGTTCGGCGCAGGGGCCGTCGTCACCTTCCTGGTGCTGGCGGGCCTCCTGATCGCCCTGCGCTCGGCGGGCGCGGCGGTGGGCTGGGGCTTCCAGCTGCAGGACCCACCGGTGGTGGCGGTGCTGGCGCTGCTGATGCTGGGCGTGGCGCTGAACCTCTCCGGCGTCTTCGAGATCGGCACGTCGCTGCAGGGCGTAGGCTCGGGCCTGGCCGCGCAGAGCGGCCTGGTCGGCGCCTTCTTCACCGGGACCCTGGCCGTTGTGGTGGCCGCGCCGTGCACGGCGCCCTTCATGGGCCCTGCCCTGGGCTGGGCCCTGACCCAGCCGCCGGCCGCCGCCCTGGTGGTGTTCCTGTTCCTGGGCGTCGGCTTCGCCCTGCCGTTCGTGGCCGTGGCCTTCGCGCCCGGGCTCCTGGAGCGGCTGCCGCGCCCCGGTCCGTGGATGGAGGTGTTCCGCAAGGCGCTGGCCTTCCCGATGTACGCCACCGTGGTCTGGCTGGTCTGGGTGTTGACGGTCCAGGTCGGGCCCGACGCCGTGCCGCGCATCCTGGGCGCGGCCATCGTCCTGGCGCTGGCCGGCTGGCTGGCCGGCGCGGCGCAGCGGCGGGTGGCCCTGGGCGAGCGCGCGGCCCCGCTGGGCGTGGCGGCCGCCGTGCTGATCGCGGTCGCCGTGGTCGGCGGCGCCTTCTGGCCCCGCTACGCCGAGGCCACGGCCGCGACCGCGGAGAGCGCCCACCTGGACTACCAGCCCTACACGCCGGAGAAGCTCGCCGCCCTGCAGGCCGAGGGCCGTCCGGTGCTGGTGAACTACACCGCCGCCTGGTGCGTCAGTTGCCAGGTGAACGACCGGGTCGCGCTGTCCACCAAGGCGGTGGCGGAGGCGCTCAAGCGCGACAACGCCGTCTACCTCAAGGCCGACTGGACCAAGCGCGACCCGGCGATCGCCGCCGAGCTCGCGAGCTACGGCCGGGCGGGCGTGCCGCTCTATCTCGTGTATGGCGCCAAGGGCGGCCCGCCGGCTATCCTGCCGTCCATCCTGACCCAGGGGACGGTGGTGAAGGCGTTGGACAAGGCCGCCCAGGCCAGTTGATTTCAAGGCGGCGCAGATGCTCCTCGACCGCAGGCTGATCCTCACCCTCGCCGTGGCCTGGCTGGCCGCCGGTCCGGCCTGTGCGGAACCCATGGTGGGCCAACCCGCGCCAGCCTTCCAGGCCCGCGACGCCGATGGCCGCACGGTCAGCCTGGCCCAGTTCCGCGGCCGGACGGTGGTGCTGGAGTGGACCAACAACGGCTGCCCGTACGTGGGCAAGCATTACGGCTCGGGCAACATGCAGCGGCTGCAGGCGCAGGCGACCGCGGACGGAGTGGCCTGGCTGACGATCATCTCCTCGGCGCCCGGCTTCCAGGGCTACCTCACCGGGCCGCAGGCCAAGGCCTGGAAGGCCAAGGTGGGCGCCCGTTCCAGCGATGTGTTGCTGGACCCCAAGGGCGTGGTGGGCCGGCTCTACGAGGCGCGGACCACGCCGCACATGTTCGTCATCGATAAGACCGGCAGGCTCGTCTACATGGGCGGCGTCGACGACCAGCCGACCACGGACCCGGAAAGCCTGAAGATCGCCAAGCCCTACCTGGCTGAGGCCCTGGCGGACGTGAAGGCGGGCCGGCCGGTGGCGACGCCGGTGTCCCAGCCCTATGGCTGCAGCGTGAAGTACGGGTCGGCCGAATAGCGCGTCCGATCGGGCCGATACGCGGGCTTGCGCCGACCGGGTTCATGGTCCACCGGACATTCCGACGACCTCACACGGGAGCTTGGCTTGAGTGACATCGACGCCGCCTGGGCGGCCCTCGAGACCGCAGCCGCGGCCGCGCGTGAGCGGCGCATCGACGGCCTGTTCGCGGCCGAGCCCGACCGCCTGGATCGACTGACCCTGGCGGCCGCCGGCCTGGAGATCGACCTCTCCAAGCAGCCCTGGTCGCGGGCCGACGAGGCCACGATGCTGGACCTGGCCCGCGCCGCCGGCGTCGAGGCTGCGCGGAAGCGGCTGTTCGCCGGCGAGGTCGTCAACGCGTCCGAGGGCCGGCCGGCCCTGCACATGGCCCTGCGCGCGCCGGACGGCGCCGACTGGCGGGCCGCCGGCGAGCCGGTGTCGCGGGAGGTGGAGGCCACCCGCGCCGCCATGCGCGCCTTCGCCGATGCGGTGCGCTCCGGCGCCAAGCGGGGCTGCACCGGCAAGCCGTTCCGCGCCATCGTCCACATCGGCATTGGCGGCTCCGACCTCGGCCCACGGCTGATCTGGGAGGCGCTACGTCCCCTGGCCCCGCAGATCGAGCTGCGCTTCGCCGCCAATGTGGACCCGGCCGAGCTGGCCCTGGCGCTGACCGGGCTCGACCCGGCCGAGACCCTGGTGGTGACGGTCTCCAAGACCTTCACCACCCTGGAGACCCTGACCAACGCCGAGACGGCCCGGGCGTGGCTGCGCGCGACCCTGGGGACCGCCTCCGACAGCCATCTGGTCGCGGTGTCCGCCGCGCCGGACAAGGCCGGGGCCTTCGGCGTGCCCGCAGACCAGGTGTTCGGCTTCCGCGACTGGGTCGGGGGCCGCTATTCGATCTGGTCGGCGGTCGGCCTCTCGTGCGCGGTCGCCCTGGGATACGAGGCCTTCGCGCGCCTGCTGGCCGGCGCCGCGGCCATGGACGAGCACTTCCGCACCGCGCCCCTGGCCGCCAATGCGCCGGTGCTGCTGGCCCTGGCCCATGTCTTCAACCGAAACGGCCTTGGCCGCCCGATCCGCGCGGTCGTACCCTACGCCCAGCGCCTGCGCCTGTTCGCCGCCTTCCTGCAGCAGCTGGAGATGGAATCGAACGGCAAGCGCGTCACCGCGACCGGCCAGCCGGTGGCCCACGCCACCGCCGCCAGCGTGTTCGGCGATGCGGGCACCAACGGCCAGCACGCCTTCTTCCAACTGCTGCACCAGGGGACCGACATCATCCCGGTGGACATCGTCGCCGTGCGCGAGGGTTCCGAGGGCGATCCCGCCGCCCAGACCAAGCTCCTGGCCAACGCCATCGCCCAGGCCGAGGCCCTGATGGTCGGACGGCCGCCGGCCGAGACGCCGGACGCCCAGCGCGCCTTCCCCGGCAATCGACCCTCCAGTTTCCTCTTGCTCGACCGCCTGGACCCGGAGCGTCTGGGCGCCCTGATCGCCCTCTATGAACACAAGACCTTCGTCGAAGGCGTGCTCTGGGGCATCAACAGTTTCGACCAGTGGGGCGTGGAGCTGGGCAAGACCCTCGCCGTGCGGGTGCTGGGCGAGCTGGAAGGCGGCCCCGCGGGCGTGCACGATCCCTCCACCACCGCCCTGATCGCGCGGCTGAAGCGCTAGGTCCGCCCGTGAAGCTCGCGGCCGAGGGGGATTTCCGACTGACCGACGAGGCGGCCACCGCCCGGCTCGGCGCGGCGATCGCGGCGGCCCTGGAGCCAGGCGAGGCGGTCTGCCTGAGCGGGCCCCTGGGCGCCGGCAAGTCGACCCTGGCGCGGGCCCTGGTGCGGGCCCTGACCCGGCCGGACGAGGAGGTGCCCAGCCCCACCTTCACCCTGGTCCAGTTCTACGAGGGCGCGCAGCTGGCGGTGGCGCATTTCGACCTCTATCGCCTCGAAAGCGCCGGGGAGGCCTATGAGATTGGCCTGGACGAGGCGCTGGACGAGGGCGCGGCGGTGATCGAATGGCCGGAGCGCCTGGGCGGCCGCCTGCCCCCGGACCGACTCGATGTAGAGATCGGCTTCGCGCAGGACGGCAACGGCGGCGAAGATGCGGGGCGGCGCGTGCGGATCGTCCCGCACGGCGCGTGGGAAGGACGAGGACTTGAGTTCGGAGCGTGAGGCCCTGAAGGCGGAGTTCCTGCGCGCCGCCGGGTTCGGCGCCGCGCGGCGGCAGCTGTTCGACGGCGACGCCTCGACGCGGGTGTTCGAGCGTCTGCACCTGGGCGACGGGACCGTGCTCTTCTTCATGGACCAGCCGCCGGCCCTGGAGACCACCATCTGCCCGCCGGGGGCCACCGAGGCCGAGCGGATCGCCCTCGGCTACAACGCCGCCGCCCGGCTGGCGGCCGGGTCGGTGGCGGCCTTCGTGACCATCGCTGACTACCTGCGCAGCCGGGGCCTGTCCGCGCCCAAGGTCTACGCCCACGACGTGGCGGCGGGCCTGGTGGTGCTGGAGGACCTGGGCGACGGCCTCTTCGCCAGCCTGATCGCCGGCGGCATGGACGAGCGCCCGCTGTACGAGGCCGCCACCGACGTCCAGGCCGCCCTGCAGGCCGAGGCGCCGCCGGCGGTGCTGCGGGCCGACGGGCTGGAATGGCCGCTTTTGACCTACGACACCCTGGCGCTGAAGATCGCCACCGACACCTTCCTCGAATGGTGGCCGAAGTTCGCGGGCCTGCCGGCGTTCGGCCCGGCCGCCACCGCCGAGTGGGACGCGCTCTGGGCGCCGGTGTGGGTGCGCGGCGAGGCCGGGGCCAGCGTCTTCACCCACCGCGACTACCATGCGCGAAACCTGCTGTGGCTGCCGGAGCGGGCGGGCGTGGCGCGCGTGGGCATGGTGGACTTCCAGGACGCCCTGCGCGCCCATCCGGCCTGGGACCTGCTGCACCTGCTGCAGGACGCACGTCGCGATGTCTCCGCCGAGCTGGAGGCCGCCATGCTGGAGCGGTTCCTGGCGGCGCGGGCCGAGCTGGATCGCGAGGCGTTCCTGGCCGACTACCGGGCGCTCGCCGCCTCCAACGCCGCGCGCATCCTGGGCCGCGTCTTCGCCCGCCAGGTGCTGCTGGGCCGGCCGCAATATCGGGCGTACATGCCGCGGACCTGGCGTTACCTGGAGCGCAACCTGCTGGATCCCGCCCTCGCTGGCCTGAAGGCCTGGTTCGACCGCCACGTGCCCCCCGAGGCGCGGGCGTGAGCGCTGTCGCGCCCAAGACCGCCATGGTGATGGCCGCGGGCCTCGGCACGCGCATGCGGCCGCTGACCGACGCCATGCCCAAGGCCCTGGCGCCCGTGGCCGGCAAGCCGCTGATCGCCTACGTCATCGACCCGCTGGTGGCCGCCGGCGTCGAGCGGGTGGTGGTGAACGTCCATGCCCACGCCGACCAGCTGGAGACCTATCTGCGCGGCCGCCGGGACGCCGAGTTCCGGGTCTCCGACGAGCGGGGACGGCTGCTGGAGACCGGCGGCGGGGTGAAGCATGCGCGCGCCCTGCTGGGCGAGGCTCCGATCTTCCGCTGCAACAGCGACTACGTCTGGCGCAAGCCGGGCGCGCCAGCGCTGCAGGCGCTGGTGGAGGCCTGGGACCCGGCGCGGATGGACGCCCTGGTGACCGTGATCCCCAAGGCCCAAACGCTGGGCTTCGAGGACAGCCCGGGCGACTTCTACCAGGACGCGGCCGGCCGCCTGACGCACCGCGGGACGCGCCCGGACGCCCCGCTGCACGCCATCGGCATCGAGATCCTGGACCCACGGCCGGTCTACGCCGACCCCCGCGACGCCTTCAGCCTGCGCGACATCTGGTTCGCCGCCTCGGACCGCGGCCGCCTCTTCGGCCTGCAGCAGGAGGGGCTGTGGATGCAGGTCGGCACCCTGGCCGCCCGCGACGCGGTGGAAGCCCGCCTCGCCCGCGAGGACGGCGTCTCATGACCCTTGCCTTCGCGGGGTCCGGGGCGCGCTGGTTCAACATCCCGGCGCACCGGCCATTCGCGGAGGACCTGGCTCGCGGCCTCTACGAGGCGTTGTCGCCCGGCGGCCCCGAGGCCCTGGCCGACGCCGTCGTCCTGACGCCGACCCGGAGAGGCGCGCGCGCCCTGGCCGACGCCTTCGTGGCCGCGGCCAGGGGCCGGGCGGTGCTGCCGCCGCAGATGCGGCCGCTGGGCGACCTGGAGGCGGGCGAGCCGCCGTTCGAGCCCGGCGATCTGGCGCTGGACCTGCCGGCCGCGATCGACCCGCTGCGCCGCCGCTTCGAGCTGACCCGCCTGGTGGCCGAGCTGGCGGAGTTCGTCCCCGGCCGGCTCGCCTCCGCCGGCGCCGCCCTGGAGCTGGCCGACGCCCTGGGTGGGTTCCTCGACGGGCTGCAGATCGAGGAGGTCGACGTCGGCGCGCGCCTGGAGGGCCTGGTCGAGGCCGAGCTGGCCGAGCACTGGCAGGTCTCGCGCATCTTCCTCGAGCAGGCTTTGGCGCGATGGCCCGCCCGGCTCGAGGCCCTAGGCGTGGCGGACGTCAGCGAGCGCCGCGTGCGCCTGCTGCGCCGCCTGGCCGACCACTGGACCCGCAGACCCCCGACCGGCGTGCTGGTTGCGGCGGGATCGACCGGCACCGCCCCCGCGACGCGGGCCCTGCTGATCGCGGTGGCCCAGGCGCCGCAGGGCTGCGTGGTGCTGCCCGGCCTGGACCAGGACCTGGCCGACAAGGCGTGGGGCAAGGTGGACGTGCAGCATCCGCAGGGCGCGCTGAAGCGGCTGCTGGACCAGGCGCGGGTGACGAAGACCGAGGTGGCGGTCTGGCCGGCCTCGGCCGCCCCGGACGCGGCGGGCCGCTGGCGCCGCCGGGTGATCAACGAGGCCCTGCGCCCGGCGGAGGAAACCGCCGACTGGCTGCACGTCATCGAGGGCCTGAAGGCCGAGCAGCCGGACGCCATTGCCCGCGGCCTGGACGGCCTGGCCTTCGTCGCCGCCCGGACGGAGGAGCAGGCTGCCGTCGTCGCCGCCCTGCTGCTGCGCGAGGCCCTGGAGACGCCGGAGCTGACCGCCGCCCTGGTGACGCCGGACCAGGCCCTGGCGCGGCGGGTAAGCGCGCGGCTGGCCCGCTGGGGCGTTGTGGCCGACTCCTCGGCCGGGGAGAGCCTGGCGGGAACGCGCTGCGGGGTGCTGGCGGCGCTGGTCGCGCGCGCCGCGGTGGATCCGCTGGACCCCGTCACCCTGTTGGGCCTTGTGAAGCATCCCTTCGCGCGCCTCGGCGACAGCGCGGCGCTGGAGCTTGCCGCCCTGCGGGGCCCGCGTCCGCGCAGCTGGGAAGCCCTGCGGGCCAAGGCGGCGGAGGCCGGCCCTCTCGCCGCGCGGCTGGAAGCCATCGTCGGCGGCCTGGCCTGGCCCGACGAGACCGACAGCGCCGGCGCAGCGGCGCGCCGGCTGGCCGCGGCGATGGAGGCCCTCGCCCAGGACGAGACGGGATCCACCGGCGACCTCTGGGCCGGACCGGGCGGCGAGGCCGTGGCGCGGCTGATCTCCGGCCTGATCGCCGACGGCGAGGCCCTGCCGGCGGTGACGCCGCGCCAGTTCGCCGACCTGCTGCAGCGGCTGATGGACGGCGAGACCGTGCGGACCGGCGGAGCGACCCATCCACGCCTGCGCATCCTGGGCGCCATCGAGGCGCGGCTGGTGCGCGCCGACCGCCTGGTGCTGGCCGGGCTGGAGGAGGGCGTCTGGCCGGCGGGCGCGCCCCTGGACCCGTTCCTGTCGCGGCCCATGCGCGCGGCGCTCGACCTGCCCTCGCCCGAGCGGCGCATCGGCCTGGCCGCCCACGACTTCGCCCAGGCCGCTTGCGCGCCGGAGGTGGTCCTGCTGCACACCGAGCGCCGGGCGGGCGCGCCGACGGTGAAGTCGCGCTGGCTGTGGCGGCTGGAGACCCTGGCCCGCGGCGCGGACACAAAAGAAAACCCTGTGAAAATCGCTGAGCGCCCCGAAGTCCTGGCCTGGGCTCGGGGCCTGGACGCGCCCGGCGGCTACCAGCCCTGGGCCCGCCCCGCCCCGCGTCCGCCGGTGGCGCACCGGCCGCGGGTGATGGCTGTCACCCGGGTCGAGGCCCTGACCCGCGACCCCTACGCCGTCTGGGCGCGCGACATCCTGCGGCTCTATCCGCTGGACCGGCCCGACGAACAGGCCGACGCCCGCGCCCGCGGCACGGCGATCCACGCGGCCTTCGAGCGGTTCGCGGAGACCTTTCCCGCCGACCTCCCGCCTGACGCCGCCGCACAGTTCGCCAGCTTCTATCTCGAGGCCCTCGAAACGGCCGGCCTGCCACACGAGGCCATGGCCCGCGAGGCCGCCCTGGCGGTGGAGGCGGCCGAGTGGGTCGCCAAGCTGGAGGCCGAGCGCCGCGACGGCCGCGCCATCCACGTGGAGCTGAAGGGCGAGATGACCCTGCAGGCGCCGGCCGGGCCGTTCCGCCTCAACGCCCGCGCCGACCGCATCGAGGCCACCGCCGACGGCCACGGCCACATCCTGGACTACAAGACCGGCAAGGCCCCCTCGGCCAAGGAGGTGCGCACCGGCTTCTCCCCGCAGCTGACCCTGACCGCGGCGATCCTGCAGGCCGGGGGTTTCCCGACCCTGGGCCCGCTCAAGCCCGGTGACCTGACCTATCTGGAGGTCACCGGCCGCAAGCCCGCCGGCAAGGTGGAGGTGCGCGCGACCGCCGGCGACGAGAGCGCCGAGGCCGCGGCCCGGGCGCTGGAGGGCCTGCACAAGCTGATCGCCCGTTTCGACGACCCGGACCAGCCGTACCTGTCGCGGGTGGCGCCGCAGTTCGTGAAGGCGCGGGTCAGCGACTACGACCATCTGGCGCGGGTGTTCGAGTGGTCCACCAGCGGCGAGGAGGGCGAGGAATGAGCCTCGCCGACCGCCTGCGCGATCCCCAGCAGCTGGCCGCCGACCCGCGCCTGTCGGCCTTCGTCACCGCCAACGCCGGCTCGGGCAAGACCAAGACCCTGATCGACCGGGTGGCGCGCCTGCTGCTGGCCGGGGCCAAGCCCGAGACGGTGCTCTGCGTCACCTACACCAAGGCGGCGGCCTCGGAGATGCAGCGGCGGCTGTTCCAGGTTCTGGGGTCGTGGTCGGTGGCCGAGGACGGCAGGCTCCGTGAAGCGCTCGGCGCCCTGCAGGACCGCCCGGCCGCCGCCTTCGACGCCAAGGATCTCTCCGACGCGCGCAGCCTGTTCGCCGCCGCCCTGGAGACCCCCGGGGGGCTGAAGATCCAGACCATCCACGCCTTCTGCGAGAAGGTGCTGCGGCGCTTTCCTCTGGAGGCCGGGGTCTCGCCAGGCTTCCGGGTGATGGACGACCCGGCGGCGGCGGCCGTGGCGGCGGCGGCGCGGCGGCTGGTGGCCAACCACGCCCGGCACGCCGACGATGCGGTGGCCCAGGCGTACGCCCGGTTCTCGGTCGCCCTCGACTTCCAGAGCTTCCAGGCGATGTTCGCCGACTTCGAGGCCCGCCGCGGGGCGCTGAAGGACTTTTTCGAGCGCCAGGGCGGCCTCGAGGGCGCCAAGGGCTGGGCGTGGCGCGCGGTGAACGTGGCGCGGGGCTCGGACCCCGAGGCCCTGAAGGCGGAAGCCATGGCGCGCACCGACCGGGCGCTGTGGGGCGAGGCGGCGGAAGTGCTGCGGCTGGGCGGCGTCACCGACCAGAAGTGCGCGGCCCAGATGCTGGCGGTGGCGGACGATCTGGCGGCCGGCTTCGACCGGGCGCTGGCGGTGTTCTTCACGGAGAAGGGCGAGGGCGAGGCCGCCAAGTGGGTCGCCAAGACCGGGGCGCTGAAGGGCAAGGACGCCCTGCGCGCGCTGCTGCTGGCCGAGCAGGCCCGCCTGCACGAGGCGCGCGAGCGCATCCGCGCCGCCCAGGTGGCCCAGGACACCGAGACCGCCCTGACGCTCGCCGACGCCTATCTGAAGGCCTACAAGATCGAGAAGGACGCCGCCGGCGCGCTCGACTTCGCCGACCTGATCGAGAAGACCCGCAGCCTTCTGTGCAATCGCCCCGCCGCGGCCTGGGTGCTCTACAAGCTTGATGGCGGTATCGACCACATCCTGGTGGACGAGGCGCAGGACACCGCCCCCGATCAATGGGAGATCGTGGACGCCCTGGTCCTGGAGTTCTTCTCGGGCGCGGGCGGCAAGGCCGAGGCGAAGCTCAAGCGCAACCTGTTCGTCGTCGGCGATGAGAAACAGTCGATCTATTCGTTTCAGGGCGCGCGGCCCGAATTGCTGCTCAAGAAGTTCGAGTTTCACCGCGACCGCGCCACCGGCGCCGGCTTCCGCTTCGAGCGCGTGGATCTGGTCACCTCCTGGCGCTCGACGCCGCAGGTGCTGTCGTTCGTCGACGCGGTCTTCGCGCCGGCCGAGCTTGCCCAGGCGATCCAGCCGCGGGTCGACACGGAAAAGGTCGAACACAGAGCCGCGTCGGTGCGCGCCGATCATCCCGGCTGCGTCGACGTCTGGCCGCTGGAAGTCGAGAAGAAGGCCGACGAGCGCGAGGCCTGGGACACGCCCCTGGACGCCGAGTCCGAGACGGGCGCCAACCGCCGCCTGGCGCAGAAGATCGCGCGCGAGATCGGCGACCTGATCGACCGCGGCGAGGCCGTCTACGACAAGGACCTGGTCGGTCCCCATGGGAAGAAGGGGACCTGGCGCGCCGCCCATGCCGGCGACGTGCTGATCCTGGTGCGCCGCCGCCGCGCCCTGTTTGAGGAGATCCTGCGGGCGCTGAAACAGGCGAAGATCCCCGTCGCCGGCGCGGACCGCCTGGCGCTCTCGGCCCACATCGCCTTCGACGACCTGCTGGCGCTGGCGCGCTTCGTCCTCTTCCCGGACGACGAATTGACCCTGGCGGCGCTTCTGAAGAGCCCGATCTGTGGCGTCACCGACGACGGCCTCTATGAACTGGCCCATGGCCGGGACCGCGAAGGCCTGTGGCCGCGGCTGGTTCGCCGGGCTGACGAGCGGGCCGAATGGTCCGAGGCCGCCGCCATGCTGACGCGGGCGCGGGAGACGGCGCGGACCGCGCAGCCATTTGAATTCTACGCCCAGGTGCTGGGCTGGACGCCCGCCGGCGGCGGCGGGTCGGTGCGCGAGCGCCTGTTGCTGCGCCTGGGCGCAGAGGCCGAGGACGCCCTGGACGAATTCCTGAACCAGGTGTTGGCCGCCGAGGCCCGCGGCATCCACGACCTGGAAGCGCTGGCGGCCGACCTGGCCGGCCTGGACATCACCGTGAAGCGGGAGATGGAGGCCGAACGGCGCGAGGTGCGCGTCATGACCACCCACGGGGCCAAGGGCCTGGAGGCGCCGATCGTCTTCCTGCCGGAAACGACGCTGACCCAGACCCAGCGCGGATCGCCGCTGCTCGTCCACCGCCACGACGAGGTTGACGGCTTCCTCTGGTGCGCGTCCGGCGCCCGCGACTGTCCCGCCACTGCCGAGGCGCGCGCCGCGCGCGCCGCGCGCGATGAAGCGGAGGCCTACCGGCTGCTCTACGTCGCCCTCACCCGCGCCCGCGACCGGCTGGTGCTCTGCGGGCGGGTGGCCGAGCGCACCGATCAGGGCAAGCTGCGTGGCTGGTGGGGTGCGATCCGCGATGGCCTCGGCCACGAGACCGTCGCGGCGGGCGTCCGCACAGTTCAGGTGCAGCAGATGGAGGTCCAGCGCTACGGCGAGGACCCTCGGATCTTGCCGCACGCCGATGCGGAGGCGCCGATCGCCGAAGCCCCGCCGCCATGGACCCGCGCCACGGCTCCGCCCGCGGCCTTCGCCCGGTACGCCTCGCCCTCGGACCTGGGCGAAGGGGCCAAGGTCCCCGCACCGTCCCCGCTGGCCGCCAGCGCCGGGCTGGGCCGCTTCCGCCGCGGGGACCTGATCCACCGGCTGCTGCAGCTGCTGCCGGACCTGCCTGCGGCCGAGCGCGCGGCCGGGGCCGGCGCGCTGCTGGCCCGCGAGCCGGATCTGACGGACGAGCAGCGTGAGGAAATGGCCACCGCGGCGCTGTCGGTGCTGCAGGACAGCCGCTTCTCCGAGGTGTTCGGGCCCGGCTCGCGGCCCGAGGTGGCGGTGGCCGGGACTGCGGCGACCCTGCCGGCCGGCCTGAAGATCTCCGGCCGCATCGACCGGCTGGTGGTCTTGCCGGACCGGGTGCTGGTGGCCGACTTCAAGACCAACCGGCCCTCGCCCGACGCCATCGGCCAGGCCGACCCCGCCTACCTGCGCCAGATGGCGCTCTACGCGGCCGTGCTGGGTGAGGTGTTCCTCGGCCGTCGCATCGAGGCCGCGATCGTGTGGACGGACGGTCCGAAGCTGATGCCCGTTCCAGAAAACCTGATCATCCAGACCCTTGCCGACCTGCGCCGTGACGGTTGATACAGTCGTGACGGCCGCCTACATGCGCGACTGAAGCGGCGTCTGGAACGTTCCAAGGCGCTATAGGAGTTCTTTCATGAGCACCGTGAAGGTCACCGACGAATCCTTCCAGGCCGACGTCCTCGGCTCCAGCCAGCCCGTGCTGGTGGACTTCTGGGCGGAATGGTGCGGCCCCTGCAAGCAGATCGCCCCCGCGCTGGAACAGCTCTCCGACGAGCTGGCCGGCAAGGTGACGATCGCCAAGCTCGACATCGAGCAGAGCCCGACCACCCCCTCGCGCTACGGCGTGCGCGGCATCCCCACCATGATGCTGTTCAAGGACGGCCAGATGGCGTCGATGAAGGTCGGCGCCATGCCCAAGGCCAAGATCCTGGAATGGCTCGCCGAAGCCGGCGTCGCCGCCGCGGCGTAACGTCTTCCCTCCCTTGATGGGGAGGGACAGGCTTGGCCAAGCCTAGGGTGAGGGGGCCGCGACCGGGCTCCCTCGCCAGCACTTGATCCACACTTCCCCACCCTGGCGCCTGCGGCGCCTGCCCCTCCCCATTAAGGGAGGGACCCCCTACCGCGGCCAGGTCTCCGGGCTCATGGCCAGGACCTCGCCGGCGAAGTGCAGGCCGCCGCAGATGAGGACGTGGGGGGCGGGGCCGTCCGTCTCCAGGGCGCGCGCCACGCCATCCGCGACGTTCGAGGAGGTCTCCGGCGCGAGGCCGGCCTTCACCGCCGCCTCCACCAGCTCCTCAGCGCTCGCCGCGATGGGCGAGTCGAAGGTGGTGCAGATCACCCGCGGTCGCATCTCGCCGAACGGGCGGAAGAAGCCCTCGGAGTCCTTGCGCGCGAACATGCCCGTCACCAGCACCAGCGGCCGCGGGTCGCGGTCGATCAGGCGCGAGGCGGCCTCGGCCAGGGCGCGGCCCGCGTGCGGATTGTGGCCGCCGTCGAGCCAGAGGTCGGCGCCCCGCGCCCGCGCCAGTTCGGCCAGGGGGCCCGCCGTCAGCCGCTGCATCCGCGCGGGCCAGACGGTGTGGGTGACGCCCGCCCCCAGCACCTCGTCCGAGAGGCCCCTATCGAAGGTGAGCGCCGCGGCCACCGCCAGGCCCGCGTTGGCGAACTGGTAGCCACCGAAGAGGCTGGGCGCCGGCAGGTCGAGCAGCCGCTCCGGCATCTGCACCAGCAGGCGGCCCCGCTCCTCCCAGGCGTCGAAATCGCGGCCCATCAGCAGCATGGGCGCCATGCGGTCGTCCGCCTCGCGCTCGATCATCTCCAGGGCGTCGTCGGCCTGGCGCGCCACCACCACCGGCCGGCCGCGCTTGATGATCCCGGCCTTCTCCCAGGCGATCTTGGGCAGGCCCGGGCCCAGCATCTCCAGGTGGTCGTAGTCCACCGGCGTGATCACGCTGACGGCCGGGGCCTCGAAGACATTGGTGGCGTCGAACCGGCCGCCGAGGCCCACCTCGACGATGCAGATGTCGGCCGGCGTCTCGGCGAAGGCCAGGAAGGCCAGCACCGTGGTGATCTCGAAGAAGCTGATCGGCTGGCCGTCGTTGGCCGCCTCCACGCGCTGGGTGAGGTCGGTGAGCTGCTCGTCGGTGATCAGCTGGCCGGCCAGCCGGATCCGCTCGGCGAACCGCACCAGGTGCGGCGACGTGAGGGCATGGACCCGGGCGCCCGCGGCCTCGGCGATGGCGCGCAGATAGGCGACGGTCGAGCCCTTGCCGTTGGTCCCCGCCACATGGATCACCGGTGGCAGCTTCAGGTCCGGCCGCCCCAGCGCCGCCAAGAGGCGCTCCACGCGCCCGGTGGTCAGGTCGATCAGCGTCGGATGGTTGGCCCGCAGCCGCTGGATCACCGCGTCCGAGGCGCGGATCGGGTCGTGGCCAGGATCGGCGGGAAGGGTCGACGTCATGGTCGCGCCTCCTCTCCCCCCGGCGAAGCCGGAGAGGGAGAGGCGGGCGGACGGCGCCGGGAAATCGTCAAATCAAGCTGCGGAGGAAAGGCGCTCACGCCCCATCATAAGGGTCTTCAGGATCGAACTCAGCACCCGCGGCAGGTCGTGGCGGCGGACCACCTGGTCGACCATGCCGCGCTCGACCAGGAATTCCGAGCGCTGGAAGCCCGGCGGCAGGGTCTCGCGGATGGTCTGTTCGATCACCCGTCGGCCCGAGAAGCCGATGGTGGCGTTGGGTTCGGCCAGGTGGACGTCGCCCAGCATGGCGTAGGAGGCGGTGACGCCGCCGGTGGTCGGGTCGGTGAGCACCACGACGTAGGGCAGGCCCGCGGCCTTCACCTCGTTCAGGGCCAGGGTCGTGCGCGCCATCTGCATCAGGGAGAGCGTGCCCTCCTGCATCCGCGCCCCGCCCGAGGCGGTGAAGATCACCAGCGGGACCTCGCGCTTGACGGCTTCCTTGGCGGCCATGACGAAGGTCTCGCCAGCGGCCATGCCCAGGCTGCCGCCCATGAAGGCGAAGTCCTGCACGATCACCACCGCGGGCTGGCCCTCGATGTGGCCGTAGCCCACCGCCATGGAATCCTGCTCGCCGGTCGCCTTGCGCGCGGCCCTCAGCCGCTCCGGATAGGGCTTGTCGTCCGGGAAGTGCAGCGGATCGTCCGCCACGATGGGCGTCGCCAGGCGCTCGTACTTCGCCCCGTCGAAGGTGTAGTCCAGGCGCAGCTTGGCGCCGATGCGCATGTGGCTGCCGGACGGGGTCACCCACTGGGCGGCCTCCAGGTCGGGCCGGTACAGCATCTCGCCGGTGTCCGGGCACTTGACCCAGAGGTTCTCCGGCGTGTCCTTCTTGGTGAAGCCGCGGACGCCGGGCGCGATGCGGGACAGCCAGCCCCGGCGCTCGCGCGGATTGGCCGGACGGCCGGTCTTGTCGTTTCGCTGTTCAGCCATAGCCATGGTTTTCAGACCGGGACCCGCCGCGCGAAGCGCACAGCCTTAGCAAGAGAATCGACTTTGGAAAGAACTCGGAGGGTCACGTCTTCGTTCAAATCCACTGCTTCGGCCACTTCGTCCACAAGCGCGGACCCCACGACGACCGCGTCGGCGACCTGCGCTATAGCGGCGGCCCGTTCCGGTGTCCTGATCCCGAAGCCGACTGCGACAGGAAGTCCTGACGCCGCGCGCACGCGGGCGACCTGCGGCGCAACCGCCGCCGCATCGGCTTCCTTGACCCCCGTCACCCCGGCCACGGATACATAATAGACGAATCCGGAGGTGCGCGAGACCACCACCTTCAGGCGCGCGTCGTCGCTGGTGGGGGTGGCCAGGCGGATCAGCGAGATGTCGTGGGCGTCGCAGGCGTCGGCCAGGGGGCCGGCCTCCTCCGGCGGGGTATCGACGATGATCAGGCCGTCGACGCCAGCCGCCGAGGCGTCGCGGGCGAAGGCCTCGATCCCCCAGGTGACCAGCGGATTGGTGTAGCCCATCAGGATCACCGGCGTGGCCGCATCGCCAGCACGGAAGGCGGCGACCAGCTCCAGCGTGCCCTGCAGCGTCATGCCCTTGGCCAGCGCTCGCTGGGCGGCGCGCTGGATCGGCGGGCCCTCCGCCATCGGATCGGAGAACGGAAAGCCCAGCTCGATCAGGTCCGCGCCGGCAGCCGGCAGGCCCTTGAGGATGGCCAGGGCGGTATCGCGGTCCGGGTCACCGGCCATGACATAGGGCACGAAGGCGGCGCGGCCCTCGGCCTTCAGGGCCGCGAACCGGGCGTCGATACGCGACTTGCTCATCGCGCCCACTTCCCGAGTTGGATGTTGAATTGGAAGTCGATCGGCTTGAACTCGAGCACGCTCCCGTGAAGCGTCACCGCTCCCACGACGGCGAGCACCGCCACAGTCACGACGAACGTCACCGCGACTCCCACGCCGATGGCGGCCGGACTCAAGGGTCGCTGGATCAAATCTGCATTCCCAGGTGCGCGGCCACCGCCGCCACGTCCTTGTCGCCGCGGCCGGAGAGGTTCAGCACCACGATCCCATCCTTGCCGACCTCGCGGGTCACCTCGGGCAGCCGCGCCAGGGCATGGGCGCTCTCGATGGCCGGCAGGATGCCCTCCAGCTTCGAGAGCAGGGTATAGGCCTCCAGCGCCTCTGTGTCGGTGGCGCTGAGGTAGGTGGCCCGGCCGACGTCGTGCAGGAAGGCGTGCTCGGGGCCGATGCCCGGATAGTCGAGGCCGGCGGAGATCGAGTGCGCCTCCTTGATCTGGCCTTCGCGGTCCTGCAAGAGGTAGGTCATGTTGCCGTGGAGCACGCCGGGACGTCCGCCGTTGATGGCCGCCGCATGCCGGCCGGTCTCCACGCCCTCGCCCGCCGCCTCGACGCCGAACAGCTTCACGTCCGCGTCGTTCAGGAACGGGTGGAAGAGGCCGATGGCGTTGGAGCCGCCGCCGACGCAGGCCATCAGGGCGTCGGGCAACCGACCCTCCAGCTCGACGACCTGCTCGCGCACCTCGAGGCCAATGATCGCCTGGAAGTCGCGCACCATGGCCGGATAGGGGTGCATGCCCGCCGCCGAGCCGATCAGGTAGTAGGTGTCGTGGACGTTGGTGACCCAGTCGCGCAACGCCTCGTTCATGGCGTCCTTGAGGGTCGCCGAGCCGCTGGTCACCGGCCGCACCTCGGCGCCCAGGAGGTTCATGCGGAAGACGTTCGGCTTCTGCCGCTCCACGTCCACGGCTCCCATGTAGACCACGCAAGGCAGGCCGAAGCGGGCGCAGACGGTGGCGGTGGCCACGCCGTGCTGGCCGGCGCCGGTCTCGGCGATGATCCGGGTCTTGCCCATCCGCATGGCCAGGAGGATCTGGCCCATGCAGTTGTTGATCTTGTGCGAGCCGGTGTGGTTCAGCTCCTCGCGCTTCAGATAGACCTTGGCCCCGCCGAAGTGGCGGGTCAGCCGCTCGGCGAAATAGAGCGGGCTGGGCCGGCCGACATAGTGCTTCAGGTAGCCCGAGAGCTCGGCCTGGAAGCCTTCGTCCGCCTTGGCCGCCGAATAGGCCGCGTCCAGCTCATGGACCAGGGGCATCAGGGTCTCGGGCACGTACTGGCCGCCGTAGTCGCCGAAGCGCCCGTGGGCGTCGGGATAGGCGGAATAGTCGTTGGGGCGGGCCTGGGACGTGGAGGCCCGGGAGGTGGAGGATGGGGCGGTCGGCGCGTTCATCGGCGAAGGATCGAAGCTTCTCAGGCGCGGCGGACAGCGTCGAGGAACGCCGTGATCAAGGCCGGGTCCTTTAGTCCCGGACCGCGCTCCACGCCAGAGGAAACGTCGACCATGGGCGCGCCGGTGGTCTTCACCGCCTCGGCGACGTTCCAGGGATTGAGCCCGCCGGCCAGGAACCAGGGGCGGGCAAACCGCCGCCCGGCCAGCAGCGTCCAGTCGAAGGCGGCGCCGAGGCCGCCCGGCCGGTCGGCGTCCTTCGGCGGCTTAGTGTCGAACATCAGGTGCTCGACCAGGCCGTCATAGGCCGAAGCCGCCGCCACGTCCGATGCGTCCGACACCGGCAGCACCTTGACGATCCCGCGGCCGCTGCGCACGGCGATCTCGCGCACCCGCGCCGGCGGCTCGTGGCCGTGCAGCTGGATCAGGTCGGGCGAAAGGCCGGCCACGATGGCGTCCACCTCCGCGTCCGTGGGGTCCACGCTGACCGCCACCAGGCTCACGCCCCGCCCGCGCGCCGGCGCCGCCAGCCGCGCCGCGGCCTCCGGCGCGACATTGCGGGGGCTCTTGGCGAAGAACATGAACCCGAGGTAGGCCGCCCCGCCATCCAACGCCGCGCGCACCGTCTCCGGCGTCGACAGCCCGCAGATCTTGGCCTTGGCGTTCATCGCGGCGATTTGGCCGCCGCCGCAGCTTTTCGCAAGGGTGGAACACCAGCCAGGGCGGCGGGTTGATCGGGCTGCTCCCAAGGAGAACCCGCAAATGCCGCATGCCAATGGACACTTCGGCCGGCTCGCCACCGGCGCCGCCCTCGGCCTCGCCGCCGGCCTGGTGCTGCCCCACGCCCGCAAGGCGATGATGCAGGCCCCCACCCTCGCCGCCGGCGACTGGGTCGAGGCGCTGAAGACTGAACACCGCATGGTCGAGAAGCTGTTCGACCAGCTGCTGCAGACCAGCCAGACCGACATGGCCAAGCGCGAGATGCTGCTCACCAAGATCGCCTACGCCCTGAACAAGCATGCGATCGAGGAGGAGAACGTGATCTATCCGGCGCTGGCCGAGAGCGGCCGCACGGAGCAGTCGCACCATCTCGGCGACGAGCATGCCCTGATCAAGACGTTCATCTACGACCTGCGGCGCATCGGCTCGACCACCGCCGAATGGCTGCCCAAGGCGCGGGAGTTCTGGGCCCTGGTCGAGGCGCACGTGCGCGAGGAGGAGCAGGAAATCTTCCCCGCCTTCCGCGACGCCATCTCGTCCGACGAGAACGGGACGCTGACCACGATGATGAACTGGGAAGGCCTGAAGGTGGCCTGATCAGGATCCCGGCTTGCCGGCCGCCTGCGCCTTCAAGAGGTCGCGGATCTCGATCAGCAGGGCTTCCTGCGGCGGCGGAGGCGGCGGCGGGTCGGCCGCGGGCGCCTGGGCCTCCAGCCGGCGCACGTAGTTCACCAGCTTCACCAGCAGGAACACCACCCAGGCCACGATCAGGAACTTGATCGAGGTGTTGATGAACGCGCCGTACTTGATGGCGACCAGCTCGTCGGCCTTGGTGGCCGGATTGTCGGGCCGCAGCACCCACTGCAGCTGGGCGAAGTCGATGCCGGACGTGGCCAGGCCGATCGGCGGCATGACCACCTGGTCGACCAGGCTCTTGACGATGTCGTTGAACGCCGCGCCGATGATCACGCCGACCGCGAGGTCGATGACGTTGCCTCGGGCGATGAACTCGCGGAATTCCGAGAAGATGCTCATGGGCCGAGCTCCCCTGCGCTGAAGGTCAGCGTTCATCCTCGACATTGAGCCGCTCGCGCAGCTCCTTGCCGCTCTTGAAGAAGGGCACGTGCTTGGCCTGCACGTCCACCGGCTCGCCGGTCCGCGGGTTGCGCCCGGCCCGCGCGTCGCGCGAGCGCACCGACAGCGCCCCGAAGCCGCGCAGCTCCACGCGGCCGCCGTCTTCCAGGGCCTGGATCATGCGTTCAAGGATCACGCCCACCACGCGCTCGATGTCGCGTTGGGTGAGGTGCGGATTCTCCTCCGCAAGCTTCGCGATCAATTCGGACTTGATCATAGGGCCCCTCGAAACGGCGCGACCATGGACAAACCCGCCACGCGGATCAAGGCGCAAAAGGTAGTTAACGCCATCATACAGTGAAGCTTGTTTGCAGCGCAGCGTCGTTCCACGCCCGATGCTGGAGGTGTCGGCAAGGCGACGCAAGCGGCTTGGACCGTAAGAGGCCGCAAAGCAAAGGGGCTCCCGCCTTTTGAGCGGAAGCCCCCTTGTCCGTTACAGGCGGCGCCCGAACCGGGCGCCGTCGGCCGCGGCTACTCCTTCTGCGCCTTCTCGCGCAGGGCCGCGCCCAGGATGTCGCCCAGGGAGGCGCCGGAGTCGGACGAGCCGAACTTCTCGATGGCTTCCTTCTCCTCGACCATCTCGAGCGCCTTGATGGAGAGCGAGATGCGGCGGGCCGCCTTGTCGACGTTGGTCACCTGGGCGTCCAGGCGGTCGCCGACGGCGAAGCGCTCCGGACGCTGGTCGGCGCGGTCGCGGCTGAGGTCCGACTTGCGGATGAAGGCCGTCATCGGGGCTTCCTCGTCGCCGAACTTCACCTCGATGCCGCCCGAGGTGACCTCGGTGACGGTGGCGGTGACAGTCTGGCCCTTGCGGAAGGTGTCGCCCTGCAGGGGATCGCCCGACAGCTGCTTGATGCCGAGAGAGATGCGCTCCTTCTCGACGTCCACGTCCAGCACGCGGGCCTTCACGACCTCGCCCTTCTGGTACTTGGCGATGGCTTCTTCACCCGGCGTGGCCCAGTCCAGGTCGGACAGGTGCACCATGCCGTCGATGTCGTTCTCCAGGCCGATGAACAGGCCGAACTCGGTGGCGTTCTTGACCTCGCCCTCGACGACCGTGCCGATCGGATGGTCGGCCACGAACTTCTCCCACGGGTTGGCCAGGGCCTGCTTGAGGCCCAGGGACACGCGGCGCTTGGACGGATCCACGTCCAGCACGACCACGTCCACTTCCTGCGAGGTGGAGACGATCTTGCCGGGGTGGACGTTCTTCTTGGTCCAAGACATTTCCGACACGTGCACCAGGCCCTCCACGCCCGGTTCCAGCTCCACGAAGGCGCCGTAGTCGGTGATGTTGGTGATGCGGCCGGTGAACTTGGCGCCCACGGGGTACTTGGCTTCCACGCCGTCCCACGGGTCGGACTGCAGCTGCTTCATGCCGAGAGAGATGCGCTGGGTCTCGGGGTTGATCTTGACGATCTGCACCTTGACCGTGTCGCCCACCGCCAGCACCTGGCTCGGGTGGTTGACGCGCTTCCAGCTCATGTCGGTGACGTGCAGCAGGCCGTCGATGCCGCCCAGGTCCACGAACGCGCCGTAGTCGGTGATGTTCTTGACCACGCCTTCGCGGACTTCGCCTTCCTGCAGCTGGCTGACCAGCTCGGTGCGCTG
>JAEKKJ010000030.1 GCA_019510435.1 Caulobacterales bacterium
CGGCGGTGGCGAAGGCGACGGAGGCCAGGAGGCCGAGGGCCAGCAGCATGGCGGTGGCGTAGCGGTCGACTTGGGTCTCGATCATGCGGATGGTCATCTGGGTCTCTCCGTCAGCTCTTTTGTTGAGGCCCCGGGGGAGCGGGGCTGTCCGTCTGGACACTGTTTAGATAGCACCATCTGAACATTGCATAGATCACCGATTTCGCCGACCCGCTATGCGTTCCTGCATGGCTTGTTCCCCAACCCGCGGAGCGGAAGAAAAAGGGGACCACCAAGACCACCAAGACCACGAAGGGGCCCGGGCAGGCTGAGAGGCGCAGCGCCACAGCGCCCTTGGTGGTCTTCGTGGTCTTGGCGGTCGAACAGGACTGCGCCTTCGGCGCGCCGACTAGCGGCGGTAGTAGTCGTAGCGGTAGGCGTGGTCGCCGTAGGCGTAGTGGCCGTAGTCGTAGCCGCGGTCGTAGGCGCGGTAGCGGTAGTCGCTGCTGTAGGGGCGCGCCTCGCGATAGCCGTAGCCGTAGGCGTTGCGTTCCCGATAGCGGTCGCGGTCGTGGTCGTGGCTGGTCGCCGCGCCCAGGGCGGCGCCGGCGACGGCGCCCAGGGCCACCGCCTCGCCATGGCCATGGCCCACGGCCGCGCCGGCGACGCCGCCCAGCAGGGCGCCCAGCAGGGCGCCTTCGGTCTTGGTGGCGGCCGCGGCGCCCGTGGCGGGCAGGGCGACGGCGGCGACCATGGCCGCGGCGACAGCGGTCTTCGCGAATCTGATGGTCATCGATCTGGTCCTTTGGTCTTGCCACCGGGGATCCGGCGACCTTGGAAATGACCTTAGAGCGCCCTGGCTGAACCCGATCGGAGCCGCCCGTTCACGCAGCCGACAGCTTTGCCGCCGGTTCTGCCGGGTGGGGCTTTGCAGTTGGGGACCGACGCCCCATTTTCGCAGCACGAAGGAGCGGACGGGACAGGATCGTGGACGAGCTGAAGGCGATGGTTCCCCAGCGGAGCCTGATCTACCGGGTCGGCAAGAGCTGGCGACCCACCATCGACCGGGCGCTCTCGGCCCATTCGAAAGTCGGCGACCAGCCGGTGATGGACACGGCCCAGTTTCCCTGGACCGCCGCGCTGGAGGCGAACTGGGAGACCATCGCGGCCGAGGCGCGGTCGGTGCTGACCGACCTCAACGCCATCCCGCCGCTGCACGACATCTCGCCCGACCATCGGCGGATCGCCGAGCCCGACAACTGGCGCTCGTTCTTCCTCTGGGGCTACGGCTACCGGATGGAGGAGAACTGCGCGCGCTGCCCCCAGACCGAGCGCCTGCTGGCCAATGTGCCGGGTCTCAACAGCGCCTTCTTCTCGATCCTGAAGCCCGGCGCGCACATTCCGCGCCACCGCGGGGTGACCAAGGCGATCATGACCTGCCACCTGGGACTGGTGACGCCCAGGTCCGGCCGCTGCGAGATGCAGGTCGCCGACCAGTTCGTGAGCTGGCGCGAGGGCCGCTGCCTGATCTTCGACGACACCTATCATCACGAGGTCTGGAACGAGACCGACGAGGTCCGGGTGGTGCTGCTGATCCAGTTCAAGCGGCCGATCCGCCAGCCCGGCAAGCTGCTGGGCGACCTGTTCCTGGCGGGGGTGAAGCACAGCCCCTTCGTGCAGGAGGCCAAGCGCAACCTCTATGTCTGGAAGGACGCCGCCAAGGCGGATTGACACCGGCGTTCGCCGAGCGCCTTTCCGAACGATCGCCTCCCCAACCTTGACCGGAGCCTCCATGGCCAAGTTCGACAGCATCCTCGGTACGGTCGGCGGCACGCCGCTGGTGCGGATCAACAACGTCGCCCCAAAGCACGTGACGCTCTACGCCAAGGTCGAGGCCTTCAATCCGCTGGGCTCGGTGAAGGACCGCCTGGCGCTGGGGGTGATCGAGGCGGCCGAGCGCAGCGGCGAGCTGAAGCCGGGCCAGACGGTGATCGAGGCCACCAGCGGCAACACCGGCATTGGCCTGGCCATGGTCTGCGCCCAGAAGGGCTATCCCCTGGTCGTGGTGATGGCGGACAGCTTCTCGGTGGAGCGCCGCAAGCTGATGCGGTTCCTGGGCGCCAAGGTGGTGCTGACGCCGGCGGCGTTGCGCGCCACCGGCATGATCAACAAGTGCCTGGAGCTGGCCAAGACCCACGGCTGGTTCCTGACCCGCCAGTTCGAGAACGAGGCCAACGCCGACATGCACTCGCGCACCACGGCGCCGGAGCTGCTGGCCGACCTGGCCGGCGAGCGGTTCGACTACTGGGTGACCGGCTACGGCACCGGCGGGACGCTGAAGGGCGTGGCGCGGGTGCTGCGCCGGGAGCGGCCGGACACCAAGATCGTGGTCTGCGAGCCGGCCGACGCGCCGCTGATCCAGTCCGGCGAGGCCCAGCAGCGTCAGCCCGACGGCACGCCCGCGGCGGGACACCCGGCCTGGAAGCCGCACCCGATGCAGGGCTGGACCCCGGACTTCATCCCCAAGCTGACCGGGGAAGCGGTCGACAGCCACCTGATCGACCGCCTGATCTCCATCCCGGGGCCAGAGGCCCTGAAGGCCAGCCGCGACCTGGCCGCCAAGGAAGGCGTGTTCGTCGGCATCACCGCCGGCGCCACCTTCGCCGGGGCGCTGAAGGTGGCCGAGACCGCCGAACCGGGCTCGACCATCGTCTGCATGATGCCGGACACCGGCGAGCGCTATCTTTCCACCCCGCTCTTCGCCGACACCCCGGCGGAGATGACGGCGGAGGAGATCGCGATCTTCCGCTCGACGCCGCTTTATGCCGACGTCGAGCTGCCGCAGCCGGCCTGACCGCTTCGACCACCGTGGGACCCTCGCGGACGGCGCCACGCGCCGCTCCGGCCGTCGACGCATGCGCGCCGCGCCTCCTGATTCGACCGTTCGTCGCCGCACGCCGTCGACGAACGGCAGTATTCAAACGATGAGCGGAGAACATGTGCTGTGTTCGACCGCTAAGGACTCGAATCCTTTGCCCTGAAATCGAGTCTTCTGGTATCAATCCCAGATATCGGGAAATCGTTCGCGGTCGATGACTGTGAGATTTCGTCGTTATGTTTCTATGGCGTAACTTGTTTCGCCACGGATACACGGCCTTCGGCACGACAGCCGCGCTGGGACGTCAGGGGATTGCTTCGCGTGCCGGGAAATCTGTCCATCCGCCAGCTGATCGACACCCTGGAGGCGGGCGACTTCAAGGGCCTGCTGCAGGCGGCGGCGGACCATGAGGCGCGGGGCGAAACGCGCGCCGCCGCCGCCACCTACCGCACCGCCCTGCAGGCCATCCCGCGGTTCCTCTCGCCGTCCGCGCGACCCGTACTGGAGCACGCCAAGGCGGTGGTGGACGCCAACGACGCGGCGCTTGAGGCCTTCCTGGCCGAGCGGCTGGCGCCCGTGCGCGCCCGCTATCCGGACCAGGGCCTGGGGAGGGTCGACCGCAGCCTGGACATCCTGCTGCGCAAGCGCCGGGTCTACCGCCCCGCCCCCAGTTTCATGTACGTGCCGCAGCTGCCGGCCATCGAGTTCTACGACCGTGGCGACTTCCCCTGGCTGGACGCTCTCGAGGCCGCCACCGCCGACATCCGCGCCGAGCTGGTCCAGGTGCTGGCGGGCGGGCCGGCGGCCCTGGAGCCGTACGTCAGCGTGGAGGGCGCGCCCGCGCCGCACTGGCGCGAACTCAACAACTCCCGCCGCTGGGGCGTCTTCTACCTGTGGCGGGCTGGCGAGCCGGTGCATGAGAACCTGGCGCGCTGCCCAAGGACCGCCGCCGCCCTCGCCGACTGGCCGAAATGCGAGCTGAAGGGCACTGGCCCGTCGGCGGTGTTCTCGATCCTGGAGGCCGGCACGCGCATCCCGCCGCACGTGGGGGTGAACAACGCCCGCCTGATCGTCCACCTGCCGCTCATCGTGCCGGCGGGCTGCGGCTTCCGAGTGGGCGCGGAGACCCGCAGCTGGGAGCCCGGCCGCGCCTTCGTCTTCGACGACACCATCGAGCACGAGGCCTGGAACGAGAGCGACCAGCCGCGGGCGGTGCTGATCCTGGACACCTGGAACCCGCTTCTCAGCGCCGCCGAGCGCGAGATGGTGACCGCCATGACCGCCGGCGTCGGCGACTACTACGGCGAGCTGCCGCAATATGCGCAGGGCTCGGCTTAGGGCGCCGGCCGGTCGATGAGGCGGTAGCCGACGCCGGGCGCGGATTCCAGCATCTCGGCCCCCAGCTTCTGGCGCAGCTGGCCGATGTAGACGCGCAGGTACTGGATGTCGGCGCGCTCGCTACGCCAGACCGCCTGCAGCAGGTCGCGATGGCTGATGGGCCGGCCGAGGCTGAGGGCCAGCTCGCAGACCAGGTCGTATTCCTTGGGCGACAGCTTCACCGCGGCCCCGCCGCGGCTGACGGTGCGCAGGCCCATGTCGATGACGAGGTCGCCGGTGCGCACGACCGGCGCCGAGCCGCGCGCCTGCACGGCGTGGCGCAGGCCCGCGCGCAGGCGGGCCAGCAGCTCGTCCACCCCGAACGGCTTCTGCACATAGTCGTCGGCGCCCAGGTCCAGGGCCTGCACCTTCATGGTCTCGGCGCCGCGCGCGGACAGCACCACGATCGGCGTCAGGCTGCGGGCGCGGATCTCCTGGATCACCGCCAGGCCGTCGCGGTCGGGCAGGCCCAGGTCCAGCAGCACCAGGTCCGGCGCATAGTGGTTGAACCAGCGCAGGCCCTCGGCTGCGGTCCGGGCCGCGACCGGACGCAGCCCCGCGGCCTTCAGGGTGGCGACCAGGGCCGCGTTGAGGCTGGGGTCGTCCTCGACCACCAGCACCGTGGCCGGATCGGCCTCGCCGGTCATGCGGTCGGCGTCAATGTGGCGGGCGCCAGCGGGGCAAGCAGGCGCACGCGGGCCCCGGGGCGGTCCTGGCGGTCGCTCGCCTCCACGCGCCCGCCCTGGGCCTCGAGGAAGCCGCGGGCGATGGAGAGGCCGAGGCCGGTGCCGGGCGGGCGGCCGTCGCCGGCCTGTCCGCGCACGAACCGCTCGAACATCGGTTCGGGCGAGCCGCCGAAGCCCGGCCCCTCGTCCAGCACCTCCACCCAGCCCATGTCGCCCTCGCGCCCGGTGCGGACATGGACCGTGGACCCCGACGGCGAATATTTGCCGGCGTTCTCCAAGAGGTTGGCCAGGGCGCTTTCGAACAGCGCCGGGTCGACCAGCAGCGGCGCACGGCCGGCGCTGCGTCGCACCACCTTGTGCCCGGCGAGGGCCGGCGCGGCGCGGTCGAGGGCGGCGGCGATCAGCGTCCCAGGCTCGGTGGGCGCGGCCCGGACCGGCAGGGCGCCGGCGGCCAGGCGGTTCATGTCCAGCAGGTTCTCCACCATCCGGCTGAGCCGCGCGGTCTCCGCCTCGGCGGCGGCCAGCAGCTGCGCCCGCGTGGCCTCGTCGTGGCCGCCGGCGAAGCGCTGCAGGCTCTGCAGGGTGAAGAGGATCGTCGAGAGCGGCGTCTTCAGATCGTGCGAAACGGCCGCCAGCAGATCTGCCTTCAGCCGCTCGCTGGCGGCCTGCACCCGGGTCTCCAGCACCTGGCGCGCATAGGCCTCGCGGTCGAGGGCCACGGAGAGGTAGCCGGCCACCGTCTCCACCAGCCGCTCGGGCTGGGCGGGCCGACCCTGCTCGCCGCCGGAGATGCGCACGCCGATCACCGCCTGCTGGCGCTGGGCGGTCTTCAGAGGCCAGAAGTCGAAGGCCGCGCCACCGGCCGGATAGGCGCCGCCGCGGGTGGCCAGACCCGCCGCCAGCGACCAGCCGGCCGCCTCCAGGTCCGCGTCCGCCAGCTGCGCGCCGCCGCTCTCGGCCACCAGGGTCAGGGCCTCGCCCTCCATCACCAGCACCACCGCGGGCGCCTGGAAGAGCTGGGCCAGGGCCTCGGCGCAGCGCTGGGTGACGCCGGCGCGGGTGGTCTCGCCCACCAGGCCGCGGGCCAGGGCGCGCACGGCCGCCGCCTGGCCCGCCGCAGACCAGGCCTCCAGCGCCCGGCGCCGGCCCTCGGAGGCCACGGCGCTGACCACCGCCGCCGTCGTCAGCAGCAGAGCCAGGGCCCAGACGTTGGCGGGGTCGGCGACCCGCAGGGTGTAGCGCGGCTCGATCAGGAAGTAGTTGTAGGCCAGCGCCCCGGTCACGGCCGCGGCCAGGGCCGGACCCCAGCCGAAGCTCACCGCGGCCAGGACCACCGGCAAGACGAACACCAGGGACAGGTTCGGAACCTTGACCTGCGTATCCATCACCACGGCCGCCAAGGTCGCCACGGCGACGGCCACGATCGCCAGGCCATAGCCGACCGCCGCCGGCACGGGGCGCGAACGCGCGGCCGGGGCCTCCTCGGGCGGGACAATGGACGGGCTCATGGGATCCTCCGGATCGTGGCCTCTCCCACAGGAAGGCCCGCCGGGCCGCCGATGCAAGGCCGCGCGGGCCCAGCGCGGCCACAACCATATGCGTTCTTTATGCGGATTGGCTTGCCGCTTGCGCCGGCCCAGGCCCTCGCGCAAACATCGCGGCGTGCACGCCAAGGCTGTCCAGCGCGGCTGGACCTGGCCGTTTCGCGGGGAGGCTGACCTGAGCGACGCGCCGAGCCCGTTCGCCTTCGCCGCCGGCGACCTGCGCCGCTCGCAGGTGGAGGTGCGCACCTATGTGGAGGCCCTGGCCCAAAAGCTGGAGCAGGCCCTGCCCGACCGCACCAGCGTGGAGCGCCGGCGCGAGGGCCTGTTCGCCAAGACCCAGCAGGTGGCCAAGCTGACCTTCCGCGGCGACCGGGCGGTCTACGAGCTCAGCCTCGGCAAGGCGCAGGTGATCGCCCGCAAGGCCAAGGTGGTGCGCGGCATCGCCATCAGCTCGACCGAACTTGCGCCCCCGCAATGGCTCGCCGAGCTGGGAGCCGAGGTGCGCGAGCTGGCCCAGGCCACCGGCGCCGCCAGCGACGCCCTGCTCGACTTCCTCTAGCGGCGGGACCGGGGGGCGGACATGGCGTGGTTTTCCAAGGGACCCAAGGACCGCGAGGCCGCTGAGCGCCAGCGCGCGGCGGCGACTGCGGCGCGAGAACGCCTCGACAAGTGGGAAGCGGCCCTGGCCCGCGGCGGGCTGCCGGACTTCGTGCAGGCCCGGCTGAGCGAAGCGGCCGAGCGGCGCGCGCCGTGGCTCTCCACCATGACCGCGGCCGAGCTGCTGCTGGTCCGGTCCCATGGCGCACGGCCGCTGGCCACCGTCTTCGGGACCTGCTGGTTCCAGTTCGGCGCCAGCTGGACCCGCGGCCACGCCGCCGGCTGGCGCACGGCGCTGGAGCGGCTGGTGGAGGAGGCCCGCGCCTGCGGCGCCAACGCGGTCGTCGACGTGAAGCTGCGCACCTCCGCCGCCGAGGCCGACAGCATGGACTACAGCCTGGTCGGCACGGCCATCCGCTTCGACAAGCTGCCGCCTTCCCCCGACCCGGTGGTGGCGACCACCCCGGCGCTGGAGTTCGTGCGGCTGCTGGAGGCCGGCGTCGTGCCCACCGGCATCGCCGTCGGCGCGCACTACGAATGGCTGACCGACAACAGCTATAGCGGCCTGGCCGGGAACGTCTTCACCGGCAACCAGCCGCTCAACACCCTGGGCCAGTTCTGGGAGGGCGTGCGCCGGCGCGCCCACGCCGAGCTGCGGCTCGACGCAGCGCGTCAGGGGACCGGCGTCCTGGCCCACACCCATTTCGGCCAGATCCTCAAGCGCGAGGTGGAGAAGCAGCCCGACCAGTACCTGGGCCGCCACATCGTGGTGGGGACGGTGGTCCACACCCGCGCCGGTGACCGCGTCCCGCACGGCATCGAGCCGGTGGTCGACATGGTGGACGAGGCCTCGCCGCTGATCCGGACCAAGGCCGGCGGCGGCATGAACTACATGAACGACGAAGAGGAAGGGGCGATCTGATGAGCGGACCCAACGACATCCCCGCCCACGCGCTGGAGCGCCTGAAAGGGCTGCGCCGGGAAGGCCACCCGGGCGGCATCTTCACCTCGGACTTCTCGGTCAACGAGTTCCTGCTGGTGCGCAAGGCGGGCTTCGAGCCGGTCGGCCTCTGCGTGGGCTCGTGCATCTACCATGTGGGCATCCAGTACGGGAATTGGAGCAAGAACGAGGAGATGACCGTCCTCTCCCAGGCCATGTACCACGCCCGCGAGCTGGCCATGGCCCGGATGCGCGAGGAGGCCCAGGACATGGGCGCGGACGGGGTGGTGGGCGTGCGGCTGACCGTCAAGCGCCTGGAGTGGGACTCCAACGTGCTGGAGTTCGTGGCCATCGGGACAGGGGTGGTCCATGCGGCGGGGCACGCGGCGTTCAAGGGACCGAAGGGCGCCCCGTTCACCTCCGACCTTTCCGGCCAGGACTTCTGGGTCCTGCTGCAGGCCGGCTACCGGCCGCTGGAGATGGTGATGGGCAGCTGCGTCTACCACGTGGCCCACCGCGGGTTCCTGAAGACCCTGGGCCAGGTGGGCCAGAACGTGGAGCTGACCAACTTCTCCCAGGCGCTGTACGACGCCCGCGAGATCGCCATGGAGCGCATGCAGCACGAGGCCATCGCGGCCGAGGCCGAGGGCGTGGTGGGCGTGATCCTGCACGAGGGCAGCCACAACTGGCAGCCGCACATCATCGAGTTCTTCGCCGTGGGGACGGCGGTGATCCCCATCGCGGCGGAGCTGGCGCCGTCGGTTATCCCTGACCCGCAATTAGTCCTGTCCGTAAACGGATAGTCGGCCTTCCCCTGCGCCATCTGGGCGATGGGCCGTTCGCTCGCTAGAGTGGTCCGGTTCGGACAGGGGGAGTCGATGAGCGGGCCCGCCGCCATTTCGGGTCTGGAGCGCCGGTGAACGCCTCGCCGCCGCTCGCGCCGGCCGTGGCGACCGCCACGAAGCCCGTGGACTCCGGGCGCGCGCTGTTCTGGAAGCTGATCTGGATCTACCACCTGGCCTCCTTCGTGGCGGTGGCCGTGACCTTGATCCTCGGCATCGTTGGCCTGGAGTTCACCGGCCGGCAGTGGCTGATCTTCTGGTTGGCCGTGCCGTTCGGGATCGCCTTCTATACCTCGCTCGACGTGGTGGTGATGCGCAGCCACCTGAGACCCCTGGCGCCCGTGCTGTCGGCGCTGGACCGGGGCGAGCGGCCCGACGACCGCGCGATCGGCGCGGCCCTGGTGCGGGCGCTGAACCTGCCGCAGTTCTCGGCGGTGCGGGTGACCCTGCTGCACGCGCCGGCCTGCACCCTGGCGCTATGCGTCGTGATCTACATCCTGAACACCTACTTCCAGGGCGGCTTCCAGACCTGGCAGTTCGTGGCGCTGACCGCGACGATCATGTTCTTCGCCTCGCCGGCCCATGCCATCTTCGAGTTCTTCGCGGTCAGCCAGACCATCCAGCCCATCGCCGGGCGGCTGGCGAAGCTGCTGGATGGACCCCTGCCCGCCGACCAGCAGTCGCAGCTGATCTCGGTGCCCCTGCGCAACAAGCTGCTCTACCTGGCGATCTTCGTCTGCGCCCTGCCGCTGGTCTTCTTCGCCATCTCGTTCCTGTTCAAGTTCGACCGGCTCATCGCCGAGCACGCGATGTCGATCCCGAGCCGCGAGATCCACCAGCTCTACCTGTGGACGGCAGGCGTCGTGCTGGTCTGCGTCGTCGGCGCGGTGACCATGGCGGTGCTGACCAGCCAGGAGGTCTCCCAGGCCGCCGCCCGCCTGATCGAGGCCATGCGCCGGGTCGAGAGCGGCCAGCTGGAAGACGCCGAGCTGGAGGTGCTCTCCGCGGACGAATACGCCGACATCAACCGCGGCTTCGGCCTGATGCTGGCGTCCCTGCGCGAGGAGCAGCAGATCCTGGAGGTCACCCAGGACCTGGCCGGCGAGCTGCTGCTGGAGGTGCTGATCGCCCGGATCATGCACGCCACCACCCAGCTGCTGGGCGCCGAGCGGGCCTCGATCTTCGTCTATGACGAGAAGGCGGACGAGCTGTTCAGCCTCTATGCCGATGGCCTGGAGACGCGGCAGATCCGGGTGCCCACCGACCGCGGCATCGCCGGGGCGGTCTTCACCACCGGCCACATCGAGAACATCGCCGACCCTTACGCCGACCCGCGGTTCAACGCCGACGTGGACCGACGCACCGGCTTCACCACCCGCTCGATCCTGTGCGTGCCGATCACCAACAAGGCCGGCGCACGGATCGGCGTGGCCCAGGCGCTGAACAAGAAGGGCGGCGCCTTCACCGGCCGCGACGAGGCGCGCCTGCGGGCCTTCGCCGCCCAGGTGGCGGTGAGCCTGGAGAACGCCAAGCTCTTCGACGACGTCCTGACCACCAAGAACTACAACGAGAGCATCCTGCAGAGCACGTCCAACGGCATCGTCACGGTGGACACCGAGGCCCGGGTGGTCACGGCCAATGACGCGGCCCGCACGCTGCTGGGCCTTACCCGCGAGGCCATGGTCGACAAGCCGGCCGAGGCGGTGTTCTGGGGCGAGAACGACTGGATCCTGGACAACCTCGGCAAGACCCAGGCCACCGGCGAGACCGCCCTGGCCATCGACGCCGAGGTGCATCGCGGCGACGGGGGCACGGCCTCGGTCAACCTCACCACCATGCCCCTGATCGACGCCAACCAGGCGCAGATCGGCTCGATGCTGGTGCTGGAGGACATCACCGAGGAAAAGCGCATCCGCTCCACCATGAGCCGCTACATGTCCAAGGAGGTGGCCGACCAGCTGCTCTCCGCCGGCGAGCTGGAGCTGGGCGGTGTGGAGCAGAAGGTCACGGTGATGTTCTCCGACGTGCGGAGCTTCACCTCCATCGCCGAGGCGCTTGGACCGCGCGAGACCGTGTCGCTGCTGAACGAGTACTTCACCGAGATGGTCGACGTGATCTTCCAGCACGGCGGCATCCTCGACAAATACATGGGCGACGGGATCATGGCGCTGTTCGGGGCGCCCCTGGTGGGCCCCAACGACGCCGACAACGCCCTGGCCGTGGCCGACGCGATGATGGAGCGGCTGGCGGCGCTGAACGTGCGGCGCGTGGCGGCGGGCCAGGCGGCGCTCGACATCGGCATCGGCTTTTCCACCGGCCCCACCGTCGTCGGCAACATCGGCTCGGTGCGCCGCCTGGACTACACGGTGATCGGCGACACCGTGAACCTGGCCTCGCGGCTGGAGGGCGCCACCAAGCAGTATGGCGCGCGCATCCTCCTGTCGGAGATGACGGTGCGCGACCTGAAGGGCCCCGCCACCCTGCGCGAGATCGACCTCATCCGGGTCAAGGGCAAGGACCGGCCGGTGGCGGTGTACGAATCGCTGGGTTACCGCGCGCACGAGCCGGCGCTGAAGGGGCTGCTGGCGCTGCACGCAGCGGGCATCGAGGCCTATCGCGCCCGGGAGTGGAGCGCGGCGCAGCGGGCGTTCGAGGGGGCGCTCGAGCTCTATCCCACTGACGGCCCGGCCCTGGCCTATCGCGAGCGCTGCGCGGTGCTGGCCGACCGCCCGCCGCCGGACGACTGGGACGGGATCTGGAACCTCACCGAGAAATAGAGCTAGGCCGCTGCGGCGTCCTGCGCATAGCCCACAGCAGCCGCCAGGGCGCGCAGCATGTCCACAGGCTCGATCGGCTTGCGCACCAGGCCGTCGAAGCCGGCCAGGTCGTCCTCGCCGGAGATATCGGCGTCCGCGGTGAAGGCCAGCACGGGCACGTCGACGTTGGGGCCGGGCTCGACCCGCAGACGACCTAGCGCGCCGCGGCCGTCCAGCTGCGGCATGCGCAGGTCCATCAGCACCACATCCACCGGCAGCAGGGCCAGGCGCTCCAGGGCGTCCAGCCCGTCGCAGGCCTCGGACACCTCCGCGCCCGCCGCCTCCAGCAGCCGCCGCGCCAGCTCGCGGTTGGCCGGATTGTCCTCGACCACCAGCACCCGCAGGCCTTCGATGGGCGAGGCGAACGCCTCCCCGACCAGTTCCTCGGGCAGTTCGGCCGGCGGCGCGGCCACGCGCATGCGGAAGCAGGCGCCCGCCCCCGGTTCGCTGGTGACCCCGATGGCGCCGCCCATGGCTTCCGCCAGGCCGCGGCTGATGGCCAGGCCCAGGCCGGTGCCGCCGTGCCGGCGGGTCATCGAGCCGTCGATCTGGGTGAAGCGCTGGAAAAGCCGTGCCTGGGCCTCGGCGTCGAGCCCCGGGCCCGTATCCTCCACCTCGATGGCGACGAAGCCCGGTTCGGCGTCGACAAGGACGCGCATGGCGACCGTGCCCGCGTCGGTGAACTTCACCGCATTGCCCACCAGGTTGACCAGCGCCTGGCGCAGCCGGTTGCCGTCCACCATCGCTACGGGGGGCAGGTCCGGGGCCGCCTCGAACGCCAGGGTCAGGCCCTTCTCGCCGGCCTGGCGGGCGAACATCTGCAGCGTCTCCTCGCAGAGCTCGGCGATGCGGGTGGGGGTCGGCCGGATCTCGAACTTGCCGGCTTCCAGCTTCGAGAAGTCCAGCACGTCGTTGACGATCGCCAGCAGGCCATTGCCGGCGCCGGCGATGCGCGCGACGTAGCCGGCCGCCGGGCCCTGCACCGTAGGGTCGTCGCGCAGGAGGCCCGTGAAGCCCAGCACCGCCGTCAGAGGGGTGCGGATCTCGTGGCTCATGTTGGCCAGGAACTGGGCCTTGGCGGCAGCGGCGGCTTCGGCCTCGGCGCGCGCCTGGGCGACGGCCTCTTCCTGGGCCACCTGCTGGGTCACGTCGCGGATGACGTCGAGATAGGCGTGGGCCTCGCCGGTCTCCGCGTCGCGCAGCAGGGTGGGATTGGACTCCAGCCACACCCAACCCGGACGGCCCTTGGCGCGGCCGCGCCAGCGGACCCGCGAGGTCGCTCCGCCCTTGCGCAGGGCCTCGAAGGCCTGTTGCACGGCGGCGACGTCCTCTGGGTGGATGCCGTCGGCCGCGTCGCGCTGGCCCATCAGGTCCTCCGGCTCCCAGCCCAGCTGGCGTGAGGAAGGGCTGACATAGGTGACCCGGCCGTCGAATTCCGAGATCACGATCATGTCCGAAGTGTTCTCGGCGATCAGCCGGTACAGGGCCTCGCTCTTGGCGTGCGCCGCCTCCGCCGCCCGCTGCTCCGACAGGTCCTGGGCCTGGGTGACGTAGTGCTTGGGGGTCCCGTCGGGATGGCGCACCAGGGCGACGTTCAAGCGAACCCAGACCAGGGAGCCGTCGCGGCGGATGTAGCGCTTGTCCAGCTGGTAGCTGTCCATCTCGCCGGCGAGGAGACGGCGTCCGTACGCCAGCCCCGCCACCAGGTCTTCGGGCAAGGTGAGGGTCTGGATATCCATCTCCAGAAGCTCGGGGGCCTCGTAGCCCGTGATGCGGCAGAAGGCGTCGTTCACCCGCAGGAATGCGCCCTCGGACGAGACAAGCGCCTTGCCGATGGCGGCGTACTTGAAGGCCGCCTCGAACAGCTCGGCGTGCTCGCGGGCGCGGTCTTCCGCCTCCCGCCGATGGCTGACGTCCCGGAAGACATTGACGAACTTGAGCGGCGCGCCGTCGGCGTCGCGGATCACCCGCGGGTTGCCCTCCACCCAGGCCCAGCTCCCGTCGGCGCGGCGCATGCGGTGCAGGCGGTTCACCGAGGGGTCCAACTCCCCCCGCGCCAGGGCCGCACCGTTGGCGGCGAAACCCTCGCGGTCGTCGGGGTGGATCAGGTGGGCGCCGTCGGTGCCCACGATGTCGCCGGGCTCGTAGCCGTACTGGCGGATGGACGGCGAGATGTAGGCGGTCTTGCCGTCCAGCCCCACCACGACGACGACGTCGTTGGTATGCTCGGCCACCAGCTGCAGGGCGTCCGCGCCGCGGATCTGCGCGGTGTGGGGCTCATCGCACACGGATCTGTCCCTTCGGGTCGGGCGCAGGCGCCGACGACTAAGGGCTTAACCGATGTTGGTAAACGGGCGGCGCCTGGGACGGGCCCAAGGCGAAGGCGCCGCGCGGCGCATTGCCGCAAGGCGGGCCCGACGGACCCGCCTTGCGGCCGGTCCTTAGCCCGCGGCGCCGCCGGCCAGGAAGTCCATCTTGGCCAGCGGAACGCCCTGGCTGCGCAGGATCCCGTAGGCCGTGGTCACGTGGAACAGGAAGTTCGGCAGCGAGAAGCGGGTGACGAAGTCCCGGCCCGAGAAGGTCATGGACCCGCTGGGGAACTTCAGCTCGATGGTGCGGTCTTCGGCGCCCTCCAGCTGGGCCGGGGTGACGCCTTCGAGGAAGGCCAGGGTCTTGGCGATGCGGGCCTTGACCTCTTCCCAGGTGGTCTCGGTGTCCGGGAAGCTGGGCGGGGTCACGCCGGCCAGCCGCGCGGCGCCGCTCTTCGCCGCGTCGCTGGCGAACTGCACCTGGGCGGTGAGGGTGGCCATGTCGGGCGCCAGCCGCGCGGCGAGATAGTCGGCGGGGTCTTTACCCTGGCTCTTCGCATGGGCCTCGGCCTTGTCGAGGAAAGCCGCCAGGTTCTTCAGCATGTTCTGGTAGACGGGGATCGAGACGTCATAGATCGAGACGGCCACGGGCGCACTCCACTGCGAAGGTTGAAGGGCCGCAGATAGGTATCCGGCCGCCCCGCCGCCACGACGATTTTCCACAAGCTCGCGCATCCCGCGGCGGCGCTCGCGCATTTCCGGCCGCATGACCTATGCGAACCTGTGGCTGCGCCTGAACCTGGACCTGATGCAGCTCTCCGCGGAGGCGTCGGGCGTCGTCGCCCTGCGCATGATGAAGCTGGCGGCCGGCGGCGCGGCCGCGACCGCGGAAGCCGAGCGTATAGTGGCCGAGAAGGTGGCCGCGGCCGCCGAGGTGCAGGTCCAGGCCTGGAGCAGCGCCGTGGCCGGCGCCGCCCATCTCGCGCCCGGCCGCGCCGTGGCCCACGTGCGGCGCAAGGTGCGGGCCAACCGCCGGCGCCTGACGCGCTGAGCCACCTCCAAGAGCACGATGACTCTTGTCGGAATCGACAAAAGTCATCGTGCTCGTCGACTAAGTGGCGAGCCTGTTCCTCCCGTTTTGATGTTCCATCAAAACGGGACAGGCTCTAAGGGGCGTCCATGAGCCCGCCCGACCGAGACCCCGCCGAGGAACGCCGCGCCAAGTGGCTCGGCCGCGCCATGATCATCGCGCTGGGCCTGCTGCTGCTGGCCTACATCATCCCGACCTTCCTGAACCGGCCGCACTGACGCCGGCGCCGCCGGTCGAAATGTCGGTTGGCGCCGGGCCCGGGCGTCCTAGGCTCGGCGCCGCCGCCGAACCTGCAGGAGACCGCATGCTCTACGCCATCCTGGCCTATCACGACGAAAGCGAGATCCAGGCCCTGTCCGAGGACGAGGACATCGCCCTGATGGCCGGCCTTCGGCGCGCGCACGAGCGGGTGAACGAAGAGGGCCGCCTGGGCCCGGCCGCGCGGCTGGGGGCCACCGCCACGGCCGCCGTGGTGCGCGGTCGCCGCAAGGGCCTGGTCACCGACGGACCGTTCGCCGAGACCAAGGAGGCCCTGCTCGGCTTCTACGTCGTCGACTGCCCCGACCGCGCCGCCGCCATCGCCGCGGCCCAGCACCTCAAGGACGCCAATCCCACCGCCGCCTACGAGATCCGCGAGATCGCCCTCTACCTGCCCGGGGTCCCCTTCCCGGTCACCGACGCGGGACTGGAGCCGGTGCGGCCGGCGCGCGTCTGACCGCGCCGGCCGCGGCCGCTCAGAAGGCCTTGCGCACCGTCACGAACGCCTGCCGCGGCGCGCCCGCGAGCAGGGTCTGGCTGTCGCCCGAGTAGCCGAACCCGTTCGAGCCGATGGTGGCCACGTACGACTTGTCGAACAGGTTGGTGACATTGACCTGGACCTCCAGGCCCTTGGTCCAGCCCTCGTCGGCGAAGCGGTAGCCGGCGGAGGCGTCGACGGTGGCGTAGCCCGGGACGCTCTGGTCGTTGGTGTAGGTGAAGAAGCGCTTGGACGTGTAGTGCGCCGAGGCGTTGGCGAACCAGCCCCCATGGTGGAACGTGACCTGGCCGTTCAAGAGGTGCTTGGGCGTGTCCACCACGGTCTTGCCCGAGATCCGCTGGCTGACCACGCCGGCCGCGTTGAGGATGTCGTCGTCGTACTGGCTGTCGTTGTAGGCGTAGGAGCCGAACAGCGACCAGTCTTCGGAGACCGACCAGGTGGCCGCGGTCTCGAAGCCCTTGGAGGTGACGCCGCCGGCATTGGCCAGGATGGTGGGATTGCCGACGATGCCGGCGCCGGCCGAGGTCCCGATCAGGCGGTCGTCGAACTTCACATAGTAGACCGCCGCCACGCCCTGGACCGGACCATAGCGGAAGCGCCAGCCGGCCTCGCCGGTCTTCGACGTCTCGGGCTGCAGGGTGTTGCGGATGGCGTTGAAGCCCTCCTGGGTGGTGGCGAAGGGCGAAAGGCCCGTGTGCGCCGCGCCGAACGCCCGCATGTTCTCGGTATAGGTGGCGAAGAACTCGTTGGCGCCGTCCAGGCGGTAGGTGGCGCCCACCTGGGGCAGGAAGCTGTCCTTGGAGACGATCTCGCCGTTGATCACCGGCGCGCCGACGTTGGTCTGCGAGGTGCTCTTGACCCGCACCGCCTTGAAGCCGGCGTTGATCTTCAGCTGGTCGGTGACCGTCCACTGGTCCTCGACGAAGCCCTGGGTGGTCTTGGTGGTGAAGGCATAGGCCCACTGGGTGGCGAAGGGGCCGCGCATGAACTTCAGGCTGTCGCGGTTGTTGGCGGCGCGATCCAGGCCGTAAAAGCGCCGCGCCTGGCTGAAGTCATTGTCCTCGTACCAGCCGCCAAAGCGCAGCTGGTGGGCGCCGAGGTCCAGCGTCGCCGCCGCGGTCACGCCGGTCCGGTCGATGGTGTATTCGGTGGTGCGCACCGACAGCGGTGAATTGTTGGTCGTCGCGCCCGGGGTGTAGGCGTTGGGCGAGGGCACATAGGGCGTGAACCAGGTCCCCTGCCCGTCGTCCTTGTGGTTGTAGAGCGTCGCCGTGGCGCTCAGCGGGCCCGCGATCGGGCCGGCCAGGGTCAGGGCCCAGAGGTCGTCGTTCCGCAGGCCCGAGGCGTTGTAATAGGTGTCGTCCACCGTCTGGATCGCGCCGGGATAGGTCGTGCCGGCCGCGGGATTGGTGGGCGGCGCGCCGGTCTCGCCGCGGTTGTTGGCGATGTCGGCGAGCCGCACCGCCAGGGCGTAGTCGCCGGAGATGTTGTCCCAGTCGTAGCCCAGGCGCTTGATCATCCCGAGGGACAGGTCCTGGTAGTCGTTCTCGCGGCGCCGCGACCAGTCGTAGAAGCCGCTCAGGGTCAGCTGGCCCAGGGGCTGGACGAACTTGAAGTCGATCTGCTGCTGCTTCTGCTCGCCGTCGCCCTTCCACTTGTCGCCGTCCTGGTGGGCGTAGCTGAGGTAGGCGCGGCCGCCGGTGGGCAGGTCGCCGGTCTCGACGCGGCCGAAGAAGCGCCAGGTGTTGTCACTGCCGCCGGTGACTGCGCCATAGGCGCCGAGGTGGTGCGACGGGTCGCGCGAGAAGAACTTCAGCGTGCCGCCGAGGTTGGAGGTGGAGGCCGTCTCCAGTGAGCCGGACCCCTGGGCCAGGTCGACCCGCGAGAGGTCCTCGGAGGCGATGGCGCGGCTGATGTGCAGGCCGTTGAAGTTGCCGTAGCTCATGTCGCCCAGCGGCACGCCATCGAGCGTGAAGCCCAGCTGGTTCTGGTTGAAGCCGCGGATCGAGATGCGGGTCGACCACTCGTAGGCGCCGAAGGCGTCGGCCGACTGGAAGTTCACGCCGGGCAGCTTCTCGACCATCTTAATCGGGCTGGAGCCGGGCGCGACGGACTCGATTTCCTGGGCGGTGATCGACTGGACCTGGCGCGCCTCGCCGTGACCGTAGACCACCAGCTCCTCGACCGTGCCGTCGGCGTTGGCCGCCTCGGCTGCGGCGGCCTCCGCCGACTGGCTGGACGTGGCCATGGCGCAGGCCAGCGCGGCCATCGCCGCACTCGCGAAGATCCTCGATTTCATCGGCATATCCCCGGTCATCGGGCCGTCCGCACTGGCGGCCCTGTTGGCGGGGTTGGGTAGCGGCCTGCGCTGACAGTCCGGCCAAGCTTCGGCGGCCGTCTGGCGACGCCGGCGTGTCAGGTGCGTGACGGTGAGGTCAGGCCGGCTCGTAGTTGAGGATGGGGGCCAGCCAGCGTTCGGCGGTGCGCACGTCCCAGCCCTTGCGGCGGGCGTAGTCCTCGATCTGGTCGCGCTCGATGCGGCCGACGCCGAAGTAGTGCGCCTCCGGATGGGCGAAGTAGAGCCCGCTCACCGCCGCGGGCGGGGTCATGGCGAAGCTCTCCGTCAGCTCGATGCCTGTGGCCTCGGTGGCCGAGAGCAGGCGGAACAGGGTCGCCTTTTCGGTGTGGTCGGGCTGGGCGGGATAGCCCGGCGCCGGGCGGATGCCGCGGTACTGTTCGGAGATCAGCCGGTCGATGTCGAACGGCTCCTCCGGCGCATAGCCCCAGAGCTCGGTGCGGACCCGGCGGTGCAAGGCCTCGGCGAAGGCCTCCGCCAGGCGGTCGGCCAGGGCGGTGAACAGGATGGCCGAATAGTCGTCGCCGGCGTCGCGGAACGCCTGGGCCTGGGCCAGTTCGCCGTGGCCGGCGGTGACCGCGAAGCCGCCGACGTAGTCGGGCTTGGTCCCCAGCGGCGCCACGAAGTCGGCGAGGGCGACGTTGGACTGGCCCTCACCGGTCTTCAGCATCTGCTGGCGCAGGGTGTGCAGCCGGGCGAGCTCGGTCTCGCGGCCCTCGTCGGCATAGACCACGACGTCGTCGCCGTCGGTGTTGGCCGGCCAGAAGCCCACCACGCCGCGCGCTTCCAGAAGTCCCTCCTGGACGATGCGGTCCAGCATGCGCCGGGCGTCGGCGTAGAGGTCGGTCGCGGCCTTGCCCACCACGTCATCCTCGAGGATCGCGGGGAAGCGCCCCACCAGCTCCCAGCTGGCGAAGAACGGCGTCCAGTCGATGTGGCGCACCAGCTCCGGAAGGTCGAACGGTGCGAAGGTCTTCGTGCCCAGGAACGAGGGCTTCGGCGGATCGTAGGCGGTCCAGTCCGGCGTGAAGGCGTTATCGCGCGCCTCCTGCAGGGTGGCGCGGGCGCGGGCGCCCTGGCCGCGGGCGAAGGTCTCGCGCACCTTGACGTAGTCGGCCGCCGTGGCCGCCAGGAAGCCCGCCTTCTCGGTGGGCGACAGGAGGTTGGAGACCACCCCCACCGCCCGGCTGGCGTCCAGCACATAGGTGGTCGAGCCCGCGGGATACTTCGGCGAGATCTTCACCGCCGTGTGGGTCTTGGAGGTGGTGGCGCCGCCGATCAGCAGCGGCATGGTCATGCCCCGGCGCTCCATCTCGGAGGCCACGAACACCATCTCGTCCAGGCTGGGCGTGATCAGGCCCGACAGGCCGACGATGTCGACTTTGTGCTTCTCGGCCTCGTCGAGGATGCGGTCGGCCGGGACCATGACGCCCAGGTCGATGACCTCGTAGTTGTTGCACTGCAGGACCACGCCGACGATGTTCTTGCCGATGTCGTGGACGTCGCCCTTGACGGTGGCCATCAGGATGCGGCCGGCGTGCTCGCGCGGCTTGCCCTCCTTCTCGGCCTCCATGAACGGCATCAGATAGGCCACCGCCTGCTTCATCACCCGGGCCGACTTGACCACCTGGGGCAGGAACATCTTGCCCGCGCCGAACAGGTCGCCGACCACGTTCATCCCGGCCATCAGCGGGCCTTCGATCACATGCAGCGGCCGCGCGGCCCCAAGCCGGGCCTCCTCGGTGTCGGCCTCGATGAACTCGGTGATGCCGTGCACCAGGGCGTGGCTGAGGCGGCCCTCCACCGGCTGCTGGCGCCAGGCCAGGTCCGGCCCCTTGGCCTCGCTCTTGCCGCCCTTGTACTTGGGCGCCAGCTCCACCAGCCGCTCGGTGTTGGTCATCTCGGCCAGCCGCTGCGGACGGTTGAGGATCACGTCCTCGACGGCTTCGCGCAGTTCGGCCGGGATGTCGTCATAGACCGGCAGGTCCCCGGCGTTGACGATGCCCATGTCCATGCCCGCGGCGATGGCGTGGTAGAGGAACACCGAGTGGATCGCCCGGCGCACCGGCTCGTTGCCGCGGAACGAGAAGCTGACGTTGGAGACGCCGCCCGAGATGCGCGCGTGCGGCAGCTCGGCCTTGATGCGCCGCGTCGCCTCGATGAAGTCGACGGCGTAGTTGTCGTGCTCCTCGATCCCCGTCGCCACGGCGAAGATGTTGGGGTCGAAGATGATGTCCTCGGGCGGGAAGCCGACCTGTTCGATGAGCAGCTTGTAGGCCCGCCGGCAAATCTCGACCTTGCGGTCGGCGGTATCGGCCTGGCCCACCTCGTCGAAGGCCATCACCACCACGGCGGCCCCGTAGCGCAGGCAGGCGCGCGCCTGCTCCAGGAACTTCGCCTCGCCCTCCTTCATGGAGATCGAGTTGACGATGGCCTTGCCCTGCACGCACTTCAGGCCCGCCTCGATCACCTCCCACTTGGAGGAGTCGATCATCACCGGCACGCGGGCGATGTCCGGCTCGGCGGCGAGCAGGTTGAGGAAGGTCTTCATGGCCGCGACGGAGTCGAGCAGGCCCTCGTCCATGTTGACGTCGAGCACCTGGGCGCCGGCGTCCACCTGCTGGCGCGCCACGCTGAGCGCCTCGGGATAGTTCCCCTCGGCCACCAGTTTCCGGAATTTCGCCGAACCGGTGACGTTGGTCCGTTCGCCGACGTTGATGAAGGTAGGGCGCATTTCCGTGAAAACCTGTCATCCCGGCCAACGAAGCGGCGAAGCCGCGCAGGCCGAGCCGGGACCCATCTAACTCAGGGGTTGGGGATTAGTGTGATCGGCGCCGCAGCGCCATTCTTCTCGACATCGACGTCCAATGGGTCCCGGACAGCCGCTGCGCGACTTCCGGGATGACACCCGATTTCTACACAAGCTCGAACGGCTCCAGGCCCGCCAGCCGCATGGCCTTGGGGCGCTCCGGCACGGGGCGGGGCTTCAGGCCCTTCACCGCCTCGGCCACGTGGCGGATGTGGTCCGGCGTGGTGCCGCAGCAGCCGCCCAGGATGTTGACCAGGCCATGCTCGGCCCACTCGTGCAGCTCGTGGCTGGTCTGGTCCGGGGTCTCGTCGTACTCGCCCATGGCGTTGGGCAGGCCCGCGTTCGGATAGGCCGAGACCAGGGTGTCGGCCACCCGCGCCAGGTCGGCGATGTGTGGCCGCATCAGGTCGGCGCCCAGGGCGCAGTTCAGGCCGATGGCGAACGGCTTGGCGTGGCGCACGGAGTTCCAGAACGCCTCCACCGTCTGGCCGCTCAGGGTGCGGCCCGAGCGGTCGGTGATGGTGCCGGAGATCCAGATCGGCAGTTCCTCATAGCCCTCGTCGGCGAGGTCCAGGATCGCCTTGATCGCGGCCTTGCAGTTCAGGGTGTCGGTGATGGTCTCCACCAGGAACAGGTCCACCCCGCCCTCGTGCAGCGCCTGGACCTGCTCGCGATAGGCCGCATAGACCTGGTCGAAGGTGACTTTGCGCGCGCCGGGGTCGTTCACGTCCGAGCTCATGGACAGCATCACCGGCAGCGGGCCGATGGAGCCGGCGACGAACCGCGGCTTGTCCGGCTGCTTGGCGGTCCAGCGGTCGGCGGCGGCCCGGGCGATCTTCGCGCCTTCGAAGTTGATGTCGCGCACCGCCTTCTCCAGGCCGTACTCGGCCTGGCCGATGGAGGTGGCCGAGAAGGTGTTGGTCTCGGAGATGTCGGCGCCGGCGGCGAAGTACTGGTCGTGCAGGTCGGCGATGATGTCGGGGCGGGTCAGGCACAGGAGGTCGTTGTCGCCCTTCAGCTGGCCCGGCGCGTCCTGGAACCGGTCGCCGCGGTAGTCGGCCTCGGCCAGGCCCTGCTTCTGGATCATCACGCCCCAGGCGCCGTCGAGGATCAGCACCCGCTCGCGGGCGGCGGCCTTCAGAGCCGCGATGCGTTCCTGGCGGGTCATGCCGCAGCTTCCTTCGGTTCGGGGGGAGTCTCGCGCACGCCCAGGACCCGGCAGATCGCATAGGTCAGGTCGGCGCGGTTCAGGGTGTAGAAGTGGAAGTCGCCGAAGCCCTCCTCGGCCAGCTTGGCGCACATCTCCGAGGCGACGGAGGCGGCGATCAGCCGGCGGGTCTCCGGGTCCTTGTCCAGGCCGTCGAAGAGGTTGCCCAGCCAGGCCGGCAACTGGATGCCGATGGGGCCCGACATCTTCTTCAGGCCGGCGTAGTTGGTCACCGGCATGATCCCCGGCGAGATCGGGATCGAGACGCCCGCCTTGCGCACCCGGTCCATGAACCGCAAGAACCCGTCCACGTCGAAGAAGAACTGGGTGATCGCCCGGGTCGCGCCGGCGTCGATCTTGGCCTTCAGCACGTCGATGTCGTGGTCGATGCCGGGGCTCTCGGGATGCACGTGCGGATAGAGCCCGACGCTGACCTCGAAGTCGCCGATGGCGCGGATGCCGGCGGTGAGCTCGGTGGCGTTCCTGTAGCCGTCGGCCCGCGGCGTATAGGCGCCGCCGATCTGGCCGGGCGGGTCGCCGCGCAGGGCCACGATGTGGCGGATGCCGCTGGCCCAGTAGTCGGCGATCACCTCGTCCACCTCGGCGCGGGTCGCCTCGACGCAGGTCAGGTGGGCGGCCGGCTTCAGGGTCGTCTCCGCCAGCATGCGCAGGACGGTGCGGTGGGTGCGGTCGCGGGTCGAGCCGCCGGCGCCGTAGGTGACCGACACGAACGACGGGCCGAGCGGCTCCAGCCGGCGGATCGCGGCCCACAGGTTCTCCTCCGCCTCCGCGGTCTTGGGCGGTGAGAACTCGAACGAGACGCGCGGACGCGGATTGCCGCCGACCCCGGCGCGGGCCACGGGACCCAGGGCGCTTGTCTGGGCGGGACTCATGCGGCGCTCCTCAGGGCGGTTGGGGCGCGATGGGCGGCCCAGATCTTGACGGTCAGGCCGTCGCCGTTCGACGGCGGCAGGGCGATGCGGCGCACGTCGGAGAGGCCGGCCTCGGCCAGCCAGCGGTCGATCTCCTCGTCGGAGAAGCCGAGGCGCCGGTGCTGGTGCTGCTCGCGCAGGAACTCATGCTTGTGCGGGGCGAAGTCGACGATGATCAGCTTGCCGTCGGGCGCCACGATGCGCGCCGCCTCCTTCACCGCCGCCGCCGGATCGCCCAGGTAGTGCAGCACCTGGTGGACCACCACCAGGTCGGCCCCGGCCTCGGGCAGGCGGGTGTCGAAGATGTCGCCGTGGCGCAGCTCGACATGGGTGAGCCCCGCCTCGGCGGTGTTGCGCCGGGCGATGTTCAGCATCTGCTGCGACAGGTCGAGGCCCACCGCATGGTCGGCGCGCGGGCCCAGCAGGGTCAGCATGCGCCCGGTGCCGCTGCCCAGGTCGACCAGCCGCTGGAACCGCCCGCCGCCCGCCGCGCCCAGGATCTGGGTCTCGACATCGGCATCGGAGACGTAGAGCGAGCGGATGCGGTCCCACTGGGCCGCGTTCTCGGCGAAATAGGCCTGGGCCGCCGCGGCGCGCTCGGCCTGGACGTCGTCCAGCTTTCGACGGTCGCGCGCCAGCCCCGGGTCCTCCGGATTGATCCGGGCCAGCACCTCGCCGATCAGCTCATGCTCGCGGCCCGCGCCGGAGAGCCGGTAGAACACCCAGGCCCCGTCCGGGAACCGCTCCACCAGGCCCGCCTCGGCCAGCAGCTTCAGATGGCGCGAGACCCGGGGCTGGCTCTGGTCCAGCACGCGGCACAGTTCCAGCACCGCGAGTTCTTCACGCTCCAGCAAGGCGAGGATGCGCAAACGCGTCGGCTCGCCCGCCGCGCGCAACACGTCCACCGCCTGTCGGGCCGAGAGCTTCATCACACATAAAGATATCTTTATATGTGTTGGCGTCAAGTCTCAGCGTCGGTCTCCAGGTGCTCCCAGAGCTCGATCTTCAGGCCCTGCGGATCCATCAGCCAGGCGAAACGGCCATAGGACTCGTCCTGGCGGCCCAGGATGGTTTCGCCCGCCGCCTCCACCCGCGCGACCATGCCGTCCAGGTCGTCCACCCGCAGGTTCAGCATGAACGGCAGGCTGGACGGGTCGAAGTAGTCGGTGGCGGCCGGGAACGCAGACCAGAGCGTAAAGCCGTCCGCCGGGGGCGGCCACATGGCGTGGCCCGACCCGCCCTCGAACCCCAGGACGCGGCCGTACCATTCGGCGAGCGCGGCCGTGTCCTGCGCCTTCACGAACAGGCCGCCGATCCCAAGCACCTTTGCCATCGCCGTCTCCTTGCCTAGCCGCCAAAGATCCAGCCGGCGGGCAAGCTGGCCAGCTGCACCCCGACCAGCACCATCTGATTGCCGCCGCCGAAGTCGATGACGGTGTCGGCGCCGTTCTGGGCGATCACCGGCGCTTCGCCCGGCAGCAGGACGACCCGATCGCCCTCCCCCGCGTGGAAATCGGTCACCCGGTCCAGGCCGGCGCCGCTCCAGGCGTGGAAGAGGTCCGCCCCGGAGCCGCCGGTCAGGGTATCGGCTCCGCGATCGCCGGCCAGGAAGTCGTTACCGTCACCGCCCGAAACCACGTCGTCGCCCTGGCCGCCGCGCACCACGTCCGCGCCGTCGCCGCCCTCGACACGGTCGTTTCCGGTGTTGCCGTTCAGGGTGTCGGCGTCCTGGTCGCCGTAGACGGTGTCGTTCCCGCCCAGGCCGGAGATCGAGTCTGCGCCGGCGCGGCCGAACATGAGATTCGGATCGTCGGAACCGGTCAGCCGGTCGCCAAATCCGCCGCCGACCAGGTTGTCGATGGAGAGCAGCGTGTCGCGGCCCTGCCCGCCGCCCACGTCCTGGGCCACGGTGACGCGCAGGTCGACCGTGAGCGGGCCCGAGGCCCCGGCCGCGCCCGTCACCAGATCCTGGTCGTAGAAAGCCGTATCGCCGCCCGCGCCGCCGATCATGAGGTCGTCGCCGGGCCCGCCCAGCAGGGTGGTCCCGCTGGGGCCTGCCTCGAGCCGGTCGTCGCCCGCGCCGCCGAGCAGCGTCTGCACGCCGACCCCGGCCGTCAGGGTGTCGGCGAAGGCCGAGCCGACCAGGCCGTTGAAGTGGCGCAGGACGTCCACGCCCGCGCCGCCGCCCACCGCCTGCGGGGCTTCGGTGGCCAGGCTGACCCGCACGCCACCCGTGGCCGTGGCGTACATGGCGTAGGCGATGAACGGCTGGCCCTCCGGATCCCCGTCCAGGACGTCGTCGCCGGCGCCGCCCTCGATCAGGTTCAAGGTCTCGTCCGGCTGACCGACGATGGTGTCGGCGCCCTCGTCGCCGAAGGTCAGGCCCGCGGTGCTGGCGGTCAGGCTGTCGTCGCCGAGCCCGCCGTGCAGGGTGTCGCGCCCGCCCAACGGCCCCAGGGTGTCGTTGCCCGCGCCCCCGTCGATCAGGGCGAAATTGGCGCGGCCAGCGATGACGTCATCGCCCGCTGTTCCCAGAACCGTAGCGCCATCCACATCCGCCCGGATCGTCGCCATCCGTGAACTCCTGGAACACACAACCGCGCCACCGTGCTGGCCGCACGCCCACCGGGCAAGCTTGACTTCGGAACATTGTTCCGCGAAGCAGGCGCGTGGTGGGCCCGCGGCGGCCGGATGATCGGCTCACCGTCAGCGCCCGCGCCTCGCGCAGGCTCCCGGCCGTGTGGCCGCCGCTCTCCCTGGATTTCCAATGGCTTCCCCCAGCGCGCCCTGGCGCAACCGTGACTTCGTCCGCCTCTGGCTGGCGCAGGGTGTCTCCGCGTTCGGCGCGCGCATCACCCGCGAGGGCCTGCCGATCGCCGCCGTGCTGAGCCTCGGCGCGGCGCCCACCCAGGTCGGGCTGCTCTCAGCGCTCTCCAACGGCCCGGCGCTGATTGTCGGCCTCGCCGCCGGCGGGCTGGTGGACCGTACGCGTCGCAAGCGGCTGATGATCGCGGCCGACCTGGTCCGCGCCGCCGTCCTGGCCGCCATCCCGCTGGCTGCGCTGCTGCACGTCCTGAACCTGGGCCAGCTCTATGCCGCCGCGGCGCTGGTCGGCGCCGCCAGCGTGCTGTTCGAGATCGCCGACCACGCCTATCTGCCGGCCCTGGTGGCGCGCGACGAGCTGATGGCGGCCAACGCCAGCCTGTCGGCCACCGAGTCGGTCGCCGAGATCGGCGGCCCGGCGCTGGCGGGGGTGCTGTTCCAGGCCCTGGCGGCGCCGTTCGCCATCGCCGCCAACGCCCTGACCTACCTCGTGTCGGCGGTGATCCTGGCGCGGATCGCCCGGCCCGAGCCCGAGCCGCAGCCGGACCCTCATGCGAGCTGGATCCAGGACGTGCGCCTGGGCTTCGGCGTGGCGCTGCGCCATCCGCTGGTGCGGCCGGTGTTCCTTACAGCCTGGATGCAGAGCCTCGCCGGCGGCACGTTCGGGGCCCTGTACATCCTGTTCTGCGTGCGGATCGTCGGCCTGACCCCGGGCCTCCTCGGGATCACCATCGCGACCGGTGGGGTCGGGGCGCTGGCGGGGGCCCTGGTGGCGGGCTGGCTCTCGCGCAAGCTGGGGATCGGCCCGTCGCTGGTCGGCGCCCAGGCCCTGGTGGCCGTGGCCATCGCCCTGATCCCGCTGTCGCCCGCCACCCCGGCCCTGGGCATGCCGATCCTGATGGTCTCGCAGTTCTTCGGCGACGCCTTCGGCTCGGCCAGCCTGATCCTGGGCCGCAGCCTCAGCCAGAGCCTGCTGCCGCAGGCGGTGCTGGGCCGGGCGACGGCGGCCTATCGGGCGGTCGGCGGCGGGCTCGCGGTCGTGGGCGCCCTCGGCGGCGGTCTCCTGGGCGAGGTCCTGGGCGTGCGCGGCGCGGTCTGGGTGGGGGTCGCGGGCCTGGCGGTGACGCCGCTGATCGCCCTCGCCTCGGGCCTGCCGCGCCTGCGCGCAATCCCCTCAAACCCGGAGAGCTGAGCCGCATTGCAACGATATGCCCAGGCCAAAGGTTAATGCGGCGCCGCTTCCGCGGCTGACTATCGAGGGAGCACTCCATGAAGACCGCGATCCTGGCCGCGTCCGTCCTCGCGCTCGCCCTGAGCGCCGGGCCGACCCTGGCCGCCAAGAAGCACGCCATGGGCGGCGCCGCCGCCGAGCCGAAACAGCCGATCCCCTACAGCGAGCTGAACGCCTATCTGAAGGCCTCGCCCAAGCAGCGCGCCACGCGTGACTGGTGGTCGGGCGCCTCCACCGGCATGGCCGCCAACACCACGGCGAGCAGCACCGCGGGCGCCGACCCGGCGAGCGGCGGGACGGGCGGGACCGTCGGCTCTTCGACCAGCGGGTCGGCCTATGGCAACAACAGCAACGGCGCCGACGTCGGCACGAGCACCAGCGGCATGCCGCCGACCTCCAGCGCCACCAGCGGCGCCACCACCAGCGGCGCCGGCAGCCCGAACGGCGCGGCGGCGACCACCACGCCCGGCGCCACGGCTACGACGCCCAGCACCAACAGCAGCACCACGACTCCGCCACCGCCCCAGTAAGGGTCTTCGATCAGCGCCCGCCCGGGCCCGCCGGCCCGGGCCGCTAGCCGCCGAGCACGTAGATCCAGCCGCTCGGTAGGCTGGAAAGCTGCACCCCGACCAGGATGGTCTCGTTGCCGCCGCCCATGTCGACGACGGTGTCGGCGCCCACCTGGGCCAGGGTGTAGTGCGTGCCGGGGTCGAGCTGCAGGCGGTCGCCCTCGGCGGCGTTGAAGTCGGTGATCCGGTCCACGCCCTCGTCGGAGAAGCCGATGAAGGTGTCGGCCCCGAGGCCGCCTGACAGGGTGTCGTCGCCGCGGTCGCCGGCCACGATGTCATTGCCGTCGTCGCCCCGGACGACATCGTTGCCCTGGCCGCCGCGGACGATGTCGTTGCCCGTCCCGCCGCCCACGGTGTCATCGCCCAGGTTGCCGTAGACCACGTCGGACCCGGCCTCGCCGAAGCAGACGTCGTTGTCCTTGCCGCCCACCACCCAGTCGTCGCCGGCGCCGCCGAACAGGTTGTCGCGGCCCATGTTGCCGTTGATGTCGTCGAACCCGGCGCCGCCCTGGATCTGGTCGTCGCCGTCGTCGCCGCGCAGGTAGTTGCTGCCGTCCCCGCCGGCGATGGAGTCGTTGTCGGGGCCTCCGAAGATCATGTCGGCGCCGGAACCGCCCACCAGGACGTCGTCGCCGGCGCCGCCGTTGACCGTGTTGTCCCCACCGCGCGCGTCATAGTGGTCGACCGCCGCCGTCAGGGTGCGCGCGTCATTGCCCTCCGTGCCGGACTCCGTGAGCCCGGTGTCGAGGGCGCCGTAGCTGAAGTTGGTGCGCTGCACGTCGGCCAGGCTGGCGCCCGCCAGCCGAACGGCCTGGCCCGTGCGGAGCTCGAAGACGAACACGTCCTTGTCGACCAGGATCGCGGAGTACTCGAACGTCCCGTAGTGGGCGAGGGCGACGTTGTAGGCCTCGGTGTAGTCCGCGGCCTCGGCCTGGTACAGCGAGGCGAAGCCGGCCTGGTTGGCGCCCAGGAACAGGAACCGGTCCGCGCCGGACCAGTCGGTGATGGTGTCGATGTTGCCGAGCCCGCCCAGGCCATTGACCGCCAGGCTGTCGGACGAGCCGTAGACGAAGAGGTCGAAGCCCGGTCCGCCGCTGAGCAGGTCGCCGCCCGTCCCGCCGGTGATGGTGTCGCCGTCGACCCCACCTGCCAAGGTGTCGGAACCGCTCGTGCCAGTGATCGTGGCCATGGACGCACCCCGCAGATCCAGGGTTTACGCTCGCGCGAGCTTGGCCGTGCGTCAATCCATGGTCGGCGTCAGGCCCCGAAGATCCAGGTGCTTGGCAGGGCGGACAGGGTCACGTTCACCAGCACCATCTGGGCGCCCCCGGTCATGCTGATCACCGTGTCGGCGCCCACCTGGGCCAGGGTGTAGACCGTGCCGGGATCCACCATCACCCGGTCGCCCTCGCCGGCGTGGAAGTCGACAACCCGATCGAGGCCCGCGTCGCCGAAGGTGTGGAAGATGTCGGCGCCCGCGCCGCCCGTCATGGTGTCGTCGCCCTTGTCGCCCGAGACGAAGTCGTCGCCCGCATCGCCGAAGACCAGGTCGTTGTCCTGGCCTCCCCGGACGATGTCGTTGCCGGCGCCGCCTTCGCAGGTGTCGGCGCCCAGGTTGCCATAGACGAGGTCGGCGCCGTCGCCGCCGAACAGCAGGTCGCTGTCCTTGCCGCCCACCACCCAGTCGTCGCTGGTCCCGCCGACGGCGGTGTCGTTGCCCTGGTTGCCGTTGATGTCGTCGAAGCCGGCGCCGCCGACGATGTAGTCGTTGCCTTCCTCGCCGCGCAGGTAGGTGGAGCCGGCTGCCGCGCCCGATCCTTGCCCGGCAAGGATCAGGTCGTTGCCGAGGCCGCCCCACAGGGTGTCCGATCCGCCGCCGCCTTCGATCATGTCGTCGCCGGCGTAGCCGCGCAGCAGGTCGCTCCCGGCGCCGCCCGTGATGCTGTTGCTCCCGGCCAGCAGGCTGGAGAACATGTCCTGCGTCGCGTCATTGGCCAGCCAGTTCGCCATCGTCAGCAGCGGCGTCTGCCCGCCGTTGAAGAGGATGGAGAACGGCCCGCCATGGGCCTCGCTGTAGGAATAGGCCAGCGAGGTCAGGGTCCCGCCGTTCAGGTGGCCGAAATTGTCCTCCGAAAAGCCGAAGCCGTTGAGGCGCAGGCTCACGTCGCCGTCATGCGCCTCGACCGCTGTGTCGGTGGCGATGGTGATCACGGCGTTCAGCGCAGGGCTCAGGTGCGCCTGGTCCATGTTGCCGGCGATGGTGGTGAACGCATCGCGGAACTGGGCGCCACTGGCCGAGGCGAACGGGACCTCGGGCTCGGCCGGGGGCGGGGCCGCGGTGACGAGGTTGTAGGCGAAGAGGCTCGAGCCGCCGAGGATGACGGCATCGTCGGCCTGACCGTCATCGTTGTGGCTGTCGACGAAGAGGTAGCGGGCCGAACTGGTGTCCACGAGGACGAAGTTGAAGGCGCCGCTGGCGATCTTCTGGTTCGCGATCGAGAGCGCGGCCGCGAAGCTGGTGGGCCCGGCGATCTCCGTAAGGGTGCCTTCGAGACCGCCGCCGCCGAACATCAGCCTGTCCCCGGGCTCCAGGTCGACGACGGTGTCGATATGGCCCTCGGTGACGCCGGAATCCCCCACGCCGAAGACGAACAGGTCGTTGCCCGCAGCGCCGGTCAGCATGTCCGCGCCGGCGCCGCCATCCAGGGTGTCCGCGCCGTCGCCGCCGTTCAGCGTGTCGGTCCCGCCGGCGCCGTGCAGGACGTCGGCGCCGCCCAGTCCGGACAGGTTGTCGGCGTCGGCGCCGCCGGTGAGGGTGTCGGCCCCCGCCGTGCCCTGACCGGGCGTGGGTGTCGGCGTCGGGGTGGGGGTTGGCGTCGGCGTGGGCGTGGGGGTCGGCGTCGGCTCGCCGCTTTGCAGCCCGACGATGTTGGCTCCGCTGATGTCGGCGAGGGTGCGGCCGGTGAGCATGACCGCATCGTCGGCCACGCCATTGTCGCCGGCAGAATCGGCGAACACCACCACGTCGGAGCCGACCTGTACGGCGACGTAGTTCGCCCCCGCGCCGATCAGGCCGTTGGCCGCAAATAGAGCCTGGTCGTAGGACCCCGCGCTGGTCTCCGTATAGTCCGTGGCCGTGGCGGCAGCGCCGAACACGAGGCGGTCTGCGCTGGACCAGTCGGTGATCTGGTCCACGCCTGCGGCCGCGACGCCGCTGTCGTGAACCCCGATGACAAAGGTGTCCGCGCCGGACCCGCCCGTCAGCATGTCGCGACCGGGGCCGCCCCAGATCACGTCGTCGCCGCTACCGCCGGAGAGGTTGTCCGCGCCGAAGCCGCCGATCGCCAGGTTGGAGCCATCCGGGAAGATGGTCTGGGCGCCGGCCAGGCTCGGCCCGAACGTCACGCTGCGTCCGGTGACCGTCGAGCTGACGGTCAGCGACGCCGTGCTCGTGGCGGTCGCCGGGCTGAACTGCACGCGCTCGAAGCGAGCGGACTCGCCGCTTCCGGAGAAGAGCAGGGTGTCGGTCCCCGGGTTGAAGGCCGACGCCTGCGCCGATGTAATGGTCTCGAAGAAATAGACGCTCACCAGACCCCCCCAGGCCCCGCCGCGCCACTGTTGCGCCGGCGCGCCGAACATACGGTGAAGGTCGGTTTCGGCTCAACCCCCGCTCGCTCGATCGGCGAATTGCGACCGGTGAGCGCGCCGGCCGGCCGCGGTCATGCCCCGAAGATCCAGGCGCCGGTGAGCGTGCTCATCTGCACGCCCACCAGAACCATCTGGCCGCCGCCGGTCATTGAGATCACCGTGTCGGCGCCCGCCTGGGCCACCGTGAATTGCGTGCCCGGATCCAGCATCACCCGGTCGCCCTCGGACAGGTGGAAATCCAGCACCCGGTCGAGCCCCGCGTCGCCAAAGGTGTGGAAGAGGTCCGCGCCGGCGCCGCCCATGACCGTGTCGTCGCCCTTGTCGCCGGAGACGAAGTCGTCGCCGGCGCCGCCGGTCAGGCTGTCGTTGTCCTGGCCCCCGCGGACGATGTCGTTGCCGCCGCCGCCGTCGCAGGTGTCGGCGCCGAGGTTGCCGTAGACCAGGTTCTGGCCGTCGCTGCCCATCAGGCTGTCGTTGTCCTTGCCGCCGACGACCCAGTCGTCGCCGCCGCCGGAGACGCAGGTGTCGTTGCCCTGGTTGCCGTTGATGTCGTCGAAGCCGGTCCCGCCGACGATGGAGTCCGCGCCGCTGCCGCCGCGCAGGTAGTTGGTTCCGGCGTCCGCGGAGATGGTGTCCGCACCCGAGGCGCCGAGGATGGTGTGATCGCCGGCGCCGGCGGCCCGCAACGCCACGCCCGTTGCGCCCATGGCCTCCAGGATCTTCACCGCCCCGCTGACCGTGGCCGAGACCGACGACTTCAGCTCCGTGCCGTTGACGATATCGAACTTGGCGTTCTCGCCCGAGACCAGGGTGGTGGTGACGGTGATCGGGCCGCTCAGGTCCGCGCCGGTGAAGGTGATGGTCTGGGCGCCGGTGAGGCCGGTCTGGAGCGAATAGCCGCCGGTGGAGAAATTGTCGGTCGACGCACCGGAGACGCTGACGTGCAGGCCGGCGCGCGCCTCGCCCACTGTGTAGAAGTCGTCGCCGTTGGTGTCGTCGTAGGCGACGCCCAGGATGAAGGCGCCGCTATGCGAGCGCACGCCGAGGTCCTCGGTGACCACCTCGGGGCCCACCTGGGTGGCGGCGTTGTTTTCATGGACGAGGGCGATGCCGATCTCGCGGAAGTCGGCGTCCATGATGTTGTCGCGGTGGCCCGCCGGCGACTGCATGCCGTTCGGGCCGTTGCCCCAGTCGACCATGAAGCCGGCATGGGCCTGCAGCGGGGAGGTGGCGAAGGCGAAGACGTTCTCGCCGGCGAAGCTGAAGTTGTAGCCGGCGTTGGTGAAGCGCGCGCCCAGGTCGGCCTCGCCCGGCGCCTGGTGGGTCTGGCTGTCGGCGGCGATCATGGCCGCGTCGTGGCCCTGGGCGGCGGTGGAGAGCGCGTCATTCCACGCCAGCGGCTGGACCGGCGTCAATGCGCTCAGGGCCTGGAAGAGGACCGGTCCCGACACGGCGAAGAAGCGCAGGGCCGAATTGATGTCCGCGTTCGCCGAGGTCGCGACGGTCCCGTAGCCGGAGATGTAGCGCGCGGCGTCCCCCAGCGGGTCCAGGCGCGCGGCGTTGATATATTCGAGGAGCTGCTGCTCCTCGGCCGTGGGCTCGGGCAATTCGACCTCCCCTGCGGCGCGGGCGCCCCTACCCTATTACGTGGCGGCGGGCGGGCCGGCTTCGTCCCTTGGATGGACAACCGCTTGATACGCCTGGCGGTTCGGCCCGCCCAGCCGCATCTCGCCGCAGCGAGGGATCAGGCCCCGAAGATCCAGCCGCTGGGCAGGCTGGCCATATCGACCCCCACCAGCACCATCTGGCCGCCGCCGGTCATGTTGATCACCGTGTCTGCGCCCACCTGGGCCAGGGTGTAGACCGTCCCGGGATCGAGCTGCACCCGGTCCCCTTCGGCGGCGTGGAAGTCGGTCACCCGGTCGAGCCCGGCATCCCCGAAGGTGTGGAAGAGGTCGGCGCCCGCGCCGCCGGTCAGGGTGTCGTCACCCTTGTCGCCGGAGAGGTAGTCGTTGCCTGCGCCCCCGCTCAGGCTGTCGTTGTCCTGGCCGCCGCGCATCACGTCGGCGCCGTCGCCGCCGCTTAGCGTGTCCGCGCCCAGGTTGCCATAGATGAGGTCGTCGCCCGCGTCGCCGGACAGGCTGTCGTTGTCCTTGCCGCCCACGACCCAGTCGTCGCCGCCGCCGCCGGACGCGGTGTCGGCGCCGGCGTTGCCGTTGATGTCGTCGAAGTCGTCGCCGCCCGAGAGGCTGTCGGCGCCGTCGTCGCCGCGCAGATAGTCCTCGCCGGACCCGCCCTGCAGGACGTCGTCCCCGGTCCCGCCGCGCAGGATGTCGGCGCCCTCGCCGCCGGCCACGGTGTCGTTGCCGGCGCCGCCGTCGATCAGGTCGTTGCCGCCGCCGGCGTCGTAGTTCTGGGCGCCGTCGCCCAGGCCCAGGATGTCGTCGCCGGCCGTGCCCTTCTGCGCGGTCGGCTCGAGGCCTGGCGTGGTCGGGGCCGTGGTCGCGGACCCCACAATGCCGATGTTGGCGGCCGAGATGTCGTCCAGCGTGTGGCCGGTCAGCGCCACCGCCTGCTCCACGCGCGGGGCGAAGACGAAGAGGTCGTGGCCCACCTGGGCGACCGTATATTCGACCCCCTGGCCCTTGTAGCCGGCCACGGCCTGTTCCCGGGCCGCCGCGTAGCTGTCGACGGTGATCTCGCGGTAGTTGGCGACGCTGGCGACGGCCGCGCCGCTGAACAGGATGTGGTCGTCGGCGGACCAGTCGACGATGTGGTCGAGCCCGCCCGGGTCGTCGCCGGCGGGGCTGTCGCCGGGGGTCAGGTAGAAGGTGTCGACGCCGCCGCCGCCGGCCAGGCTGTCGTGGCCCGGGCCGCCGTTCAGGTAGTCGGCGCCGTCGCCGGCCTGCAGGGAATCGTCGCCCCCGCCGCCCAGGAGGCTGTCCAGGCCGGCCCCGCCTTGCAGGACGTCATTGCCGTCGCCGCCGGTCAGCCGATCGTCGCCGTCCAGCCCGGAGATGGTGTCGGACCCGCGGCCGCCCTCCAGGCTGTCCGCGCCTGCCGTCCCCGTCAGGCTGACGGGATCCGTCGTGGCGATCGGGGACGGAGAGGTCGTGGGGGTTGGCGGCGTGGTGGGGGGCGGCGTGGTGGGGGGCGGCGTGGTCGGTGTCGGTTCGGTGTGCGTCGCGCCCGCAATGTCGCCGAACCCGATGTCGTCCAGGCGCCGGCCGACCAGGGTGACGGCGTCGTCCGCGTGGCCGTTGTCGCCGCGCGAGTCGGCGAACACCAGGACGTCGCTCCCGACCGCCACCGCCACATAGTCGATGACGCCGCCGGCGATGCGGTCGTTGGCGAGGGCCAGGGCGTCGGTGAAGCTCGCCGCCGACAGCTCCACATAGTTCGTGGCGGTACCGGCGGCGCCGGCGAACAGCAGCTTGTCGCCGGCGGTCCAGTCCATCACCCGGTCCATACCGTCGCCGGTGGCCGCGGACGTGCCGGGCGAGACGTAGAACACGTCCGCCCCGCCGCCGCCGTACAGCAGGTCCGCCGCGCCGGCGCCGGTCAGGGTGTCCGCGCCCTCGCCGCCGTAGAGCGCATCGCGCCCGGCGCCGCCCACCACATATTCGCCCGCCGCCGTGCCCACCTGCAGGCGCGAGCCGTCGGTGAAGCTGGTGGCGTGCTCGCCCAGCAGGCCGCCGGGCAGGATGACCGTGCGTCCGGCCGCACTGGTGATGGCGGCCGTGGCGCCGCTCAGGACGACGTGCTGCCCGGCCGCGGTCTCACCGGCGCCGAAGACCAGCGTGTCGGCGGTGGGCGAAAAACCCCTCGCCTGCGCCGCCGTGATCGTCTCGAAACTGTAAGTCGCCATAGAACCCCACCATTCTTCGAGGTGTTTATGGCGATCGGCGTTATGCGATTACAAGGTTAAGATCAAAATAAGCACAGCCATTTACTTGGCGTAGACTGTGGCGCAGCCTCAAGACTGCGCCAATTTCTAGCCCATCTCCTGCGGCGCTGGCTCAGGCGCCGAAGAGCCAGCCGGTGGGCAAGCTTGCCATGTCGACCCCCACCAGGATCATCTGGCCACCGCCGGTCATGTTGATGACCGTGTCCGCGCCCACCTGGGCGACGGTGTAGACCGTCCCGGGATCGAGCTGCACCCGGTCCCCTTCGGCGGCGTGGAAGTCGGTCACCCGATCGAGCCCCGCATCCCCGAAGGTGTGGAAGATGTCCGCGCCTGCGCCGCCCGTCATGGTGTCCGAGCCCTTGTCGCCGGAGACGAAGTCGTCGCCCGCCCCGCCCGTCACCACGTCGTTGTCCTGGCCGCCGCGGACGATGTCGTTGCCGGCCCCGCCGTCGCAGGTGTCGTTGCCGAGGTTGCCGTAGACGAGGTTCTGGCCGTCGGAGCCCACCAGGCTGTCGTTGTCCTTGCCGCCGACCACCCAGTCGTCCCCGCCCCCGGAGACGCAGGTGTCGTTGCCGGCGTTGCCGTTGATATCGTCGAAGCCGGTTCCGCCGACGATGGAGTCGTTGCCCTCGTCGCCGCGCAGGTAGTTCACGCCGCTGCCGCCGTCGATGCGGTCGTCGCCGGCCTTGCCGCCCAGGGTGTCGTTGCCGGCCCCGCCCATGAGCGTGTCGGCGCCGATGCCGCCCGAGAGGGTGTCGTCGGCCGCCAGGCCGGTGAACCGCGAGCCGCCCGCGTCCGCGATCGGGCTGGAGACGGTGGTCAGGCCGATGTCACGGAAGAAGGCCAGGTCGATCTGGTCGATGTACCAGCGCCCGCCGTTGGCCGTGCCGCCGGAGGCCGCGAAGGTGGACCCCTCCATCAGGTTGAAATCGAGCCCGTCGGCGCCGACCCGGCCGTAGTGGTGGTAGTCGTTGACCACCCCGTCGGCGAGCGGCACCGGGCCGCCGTAGACCGCCTCGGCGTTGGGGCCGGTGAAGACCGGATGCCCGTTCTGGGTCTGGACGAAGGTGTCGTAGGTCGACTCGAAGCCGCCGCTGACGACCCCTGTGTTGCCGTCGCCCCGCCCGTTGAAGCCGAGGGCGTGCCCCAGCTCGTGCAGGAAGAAGGTGACGGCGTCGAACTTGCCCGCCGCCACCGGCGCCGAACGGGTCATCGGGTCCGGATCGAGCCAGAGCGAGTTCGCCAGATAGCTGGGCGGCAGGTTGATCTGGATGTCCGGCGTGGCGCCGTTCGGGTCGATCCCCGAGCGCAGCTCGGCCACGGCGCCCTCGTAGAGCACGGTCTTGCCGTTCAGGATGTCGCCGGTGTTCACGGCGGCGGTCGAGGCGCCCGATCCGACGGCGGCGCCGCTGAGGTCCACCTGCACCACCACGTCCAGGACGCCCAGGCCGGTGATGTGCCGCGAATAGATCTCCATCGCCCCGCGCAGGTTGTCGAGCACGGCGGCGGACTGCGACGCGGTAAGCGCGCCGGTGGGGTCGCTAAGCGCGACCGTGTACTGGAAAGGCAAGGAGACGCTCCGACTGGCGCGGCCCCCACGGCGACGCTGCCTGAGGTTGTGGCAGGCAGACGTTGACGAGGCGTGACCGTAGGCCCGGCGCCGGCGTCAGGCCCCGAAGATCCAGCCGCTGGGCAGGCTGGACAGGGTGACCCCCACCAGCACCATCTGACCGCCGCCGGTCATATCGATCACCGTGTCGGCGCCCACCTGGGCCGCGGTGTAGACCGTGCCGGGATCGAGCTGCACGCGGTCCCCCTCGGAGGCGTGGAAGTCGGTCACCCGGTCGAGGCCGGCGTCGCCGAAGGTGTGGAAGATGTCCGCGCCGGCGCCGCCGGTCATGGTGTCGTCGCCCTTGTCGCCGGAGACGAAGTCGTCACCCGCGCCGCCCATCACCACGTCGTTGTCCTGGCCGCCTCGGACGATGTCATTTCCGTCGCCACCGTCGCAGGTGTCGGCGCCCAGGTTCCCGTAGACCAGGTCGCCGCCGGCGTCGCCAGACAAGCTGTCGTTGTCCTTGCCCCCCACCACCCAGTCGTCGCCGCCACCGCCGGAGCAGGTGTCGGCGCCCTGGTTGCCGTTGATGTCGTCGAAGAGCGAGCCGCCGACGATCCGATCGTCGCCCTCCTCCCCGCGAAGGTAGTTCGCGCCGGGGGCGCCGAGGGTCACGGCGAAGCCGTACCCCGAGATGGTGTCGTTCCCCTGACCGCCGAACACGGTGTTGTCGCCGCCGAGGCCCCGGATGACATCGTCACCGTCATAGCCGCGCAGCAAGTCCGCGTCCGGCCCGCCGTCAATGTCGTCCGGACCGGAAAGGATTGTGGAGAACGCAAGCTGGGTCGCGTCCGCGGCGACCCATTGGCCGAACTGGCTGGCCGAGATCAAGGGATCGGTCAGCGTATAGATTTGCGCGGTGAAGCTGCCGATCGAGATCTGGACGTGGCCGATCGTCCCCCCAATTGGGTGACCGCGCCCATCGAATTGCAGGTCCTGGCCCCCCAGGTAGAGGTCCCCGCCAGGCCCATCTATCATCAGATAGAGCGGCGAACTCCCAAGGACAGGCTGGCCGTTCAGGGCCGACAGATGCACAGCGTCCATATCGCCGCCGATACTGGCGCTCAGGTGCGATGTGCGGGAGGCCGCGGATGCGATCGACGTATCTGGCGGAGAAATCGCCCCGGCCGCGCGGGCCGGGTCATCAAAGGAAAGGCTCGCCGCCATACTGCGCCCCCCAGCGCACGCGGCGAACTGGGACGCGCCGACGCAACAACCCTAGGGCAAGCTTCGCCCGCCCTCAACCCAACTTATCTTACGCCGCCGGCGCCGTCCGAGATCGGCGCCAGGCAAGGGAAGCCGCCCCCTACCGCGTGAACTTCTGGAACTTGATCCGGTGCGGGATGAGGCTGTCGGCGCCCAGGCGGCGCTTCTTGTCTTCCTCGTAGGCTTCGAAGTTGCCCTCGAACCACTCGACCTTGCTGTCGCCCTCGAAGGCCAGGATGTGGGTGGCCAGGCGGTCCAGGAAGAAGCGGTCGTGGCTGATCACCACGGCGCAGCCCGGGAAGTCCTCGAGCGCGCTTTCCAGGGCGCCCAGGGTCTCGACATCCAGGTCGTTGGTCGGTTCGTCCAGCATCAGGACGTTGCCGCCGGAGGCCAGGGTCTTGGCCAGGTGGACGCGGTTGCGCTCGCCGCCCGAGAGCAGGCCGACCTTCTTCTGCTGGTCGGCGCCCTTGAAGTTGAACGAGCCCACATAGGCGCGGCTGGGGATCTCGCGGGTCCCGACCTTCATGATGTCGAGGCCGCCGGAGATCTCCTGCCAGACATTGTTGTTCGGGTTCAGGGTGTCGCGGCTCTGGTCGACGTAGGCCAGCTTCACGGTCTCGCCGAGGCGCACCGCGCCCTGGTCCGGGGTCTCCTGGCCGGTGATGATCTTGAAGAGCGTCGACTTGCCGGCGCCGTTGGGCCCGATCACGCCGACGATGCC
>JAEKKJ010000017.1 GCA_019510435.1 Caulobacterales bacterium
TGCGATATCGGCGACCCAGCTTGAGAAGCTCACGTCCGAAGGCGGGGTGCGATCGGCGCCCATGCCGCTGAGATCGGGGGTTCGGACCGCTGCGCCGCGTGCGCGCAACCGGGCCGCCAGAGGGCCCCAACACCAGCCGCCATGGAATCCGCCGTGTACGAGGACGAATGTGGCCATATCCACGTCGGCCAGGCCGACCTCCAGTCATCGGATGCCACGACGGGCGCCGCAGCGGGGTTGCGTCCTAGGTGGCGTAGCGGGGCTCCCGCTTCTCCAGGAAGGCCCGGGTCGCCTCGTGGAAGTCGCCGCTTTGCATGCAGGTGATCTGAGCGTGCTCTTCCAGGTTGATGACGGCGTCCAGATCGCTGAGCCTAAGCGCCTGGTTCAGGGTCGCCTTGGTCTGTCGCAGGCCGAGCGGAGAGGTTCGCAGCATCTGGGCAACAAGGCCGCGGGCGGCGTCGGCCATGCCGGCATCCGTCGTGACGCTCGAGACCAGCCCAACTGCCTTCGCACGCTCAGCGTCGATGAAGGCGCCGGTCATCATCAGCTCCGCGGCGATGGAGAGGCCCACGATCCGGGGCAGGAAGAAACTGAGGCCAAGTTCGCAGCCGGAGAGGCCGAGCTTGACGAAGGCGTCGTTCATCCGCGCGGTTTCGCCGGCGATGCGGATGTCCGACGCCAGCGCGAGCGCGAAACCGCCGCCGCAGGCCGAGCCGTGCACGAGGCTGATGATCGGCTGCGGGCAGCGCCGCATCAGCCGGACCACGCCGGAGAGGCTTGCCTCCGGCCCGGCGGTCGCTTGGCCTGACGGCAGGCGTTCCCCCGGATCGGACTGGGCCTTGAGATCCATGCCGGCGCAGAAGTGAGCTCCCGCGCCGCGCAGCACCACGATGCGCCGGCTGAAGTTCGCCTCAAGTCTGGAAAAATAGGTCCAGAGCTCGCGGACCATGGCGCCGTTGAGGGTGTTCAGGCGCTCCGGGCGGTTGAGCGTCAGCCAATCCACAGCCCCTTCGCGATCGACCCGGACCGTGGTGTAGCCGTCGCTCATTGCAGAACCTGTCCGGACATTACCGCCTGGTCGCGCAACACATCGAACACGCGTCGGCGGAAGCCAGGGTGCGAGACAAATAGATCTCTCGATCGCGCTTGTGCAAGAAAATTTCGACCGTACAGTCAGTAGAAATTGGCAGCCAAGTTCGGCCGCCTACGCAACCGACCGGCCTGGGAGACGAACAAATATGGCAGATGCTGGCGACGAGGTGCTGTACGCCCGGGTCGGGCGGATCGGCGTTGCGACCCTGAACCGTCCCCACGCCCGCAATGCCGTCAACGGGGCGCTCGCCGCACGGATGGAGGCGATCGTCGACGAGATCGAGGCAGACAGCGACGTCTGGGCGGCGATCCTCGCCTCATCGAGCGACCGGACCTTCTGCGCCGGAGCGGACCTGAAGGAGGTGGCGGCCGGCATCGACGCCATGACGACGACCCGCGGCGGCTTTGCCGGGTTCGTGGACGCACACCGCCGCAAGCCCTGGATTGCGGCGGTGACTGGCTCCGCCCTGGGCGGCGGCCTCGAACTGGCCCTGGCCTGCGATATGATCGTCGCCGGAGAGAGCACGGTCCTGGGACTGCCGGAGGTTCGCCGCAGCCTGCTTGCGGGCGCGGGCGGCGTTTATCGGCTTCCGCGCGCGGTCCCCCGCCATGTCGGTCTGGAGATGGTTGCAACGGGCCGGCCCATCTCCGCGCAACAGGCCCTGGCGTTCGGCCTCGTCAATCGGATTGCGCCGGACGCGCAGGTACTCGACGCGGCCCTCGAACTGGCGGGCCAGGTGGCGGAAAATCCGCCCCAGGCGGTGCAGGAGAGTCTGCAGATCGCCCGTCAGCATGCCGACCTGTCCGACGCGAGCCTGCGCGACCTGACCCGGGCCGCCTACGATCGGATGCGGGGGTCACTCGACTATCAGGAAGGTCCCAGGGCCTTCATCGAGAAGCGGTCTCCAAGGTGGCTGGGGCGCTGATCCGCCGCGAAGCCGCCTCTTGCCGTCAGCCAAAGATCCGGGCGCGGAACTCGAAGAGTAGGCCGACCTCGCTCGCGGTCTACATGACGGCCGCTCAAGGCTGGATCGGCCCATTTCGGCAAGAGCCGGGCATCGATGGCGAGATCGCGTCCGATGCCGCGCGATCCGGTCGTCAGGCCTTCGTCGGCGCTTTGAGCTGTTCGTCGAGGTTGCGGTCGATGAAGTCGCGGTCCGCGCGGCGCGGGGCGTTGACGATTCCGAAGACCATGTCCACGAGCAGCAACTCGAGGTGATCTGGCGGCAGGCCCATGGGCATCCCGACGGTGTAGTTGATTGCGCCCTTGATCCCGATGACCATGGTGCGGATCTCCACATCGGAGAGGTCGGGGCGAATGGCCGCGATCAGGTTGGCGTACTCCTCGCGATTGATCCGCCCGCGTCTTTGCACGCGCGCAAGGTCCTTGGGTTGCAGGTTGTGGAGTTCGTTGCTGGCCACCGTGAGCATCTCGGCGGCTTCAATCGATTGGCGCACCTCGCAGCATATGAACCGCTCGAGCAACTCAATCGGCGCGCCGCCGATCATGTAGATGTGACGGATGACGGCTTCGGATCGGTCGGCCGCCTCCTCCATGAGACTGACAAGGATCTCATCCTTGGTCGCGAAGTGGCGATAGACCGCAGGGCCGCTCACGCCCGCTGCTTGGCCAATGTCGTCGATGCTCGTCGCGTTGTAGCCCCGCACGTAGAAGAGGTGCGAGGCCGCCTTGAGGATCTGCGAGGGGCGGTTGCCGGGAGGGCGGCCCCGCCCGCGGCGCACCGGCGCCGCGCCCATGTTCGGATTGCTGGAATTGCTTCCAGCGCTGCCAAATGCGCCTTCACGCGTCTCGGTCATTCCAAGTCCATGCCGTCAAGCCGGGTTAGCCAGGGCTTGCAATAACATCATTTCGATTCTCGCCCCAAGGCATCTGGCCAGGCCCCGCGATCGTGGGGACCACCGTCTCACAGGTCGCGGCTTTCTCAGACACGGCACAGACACCGCCCGCTTGACATGCGGTGGCCAAAAATAGTTATTCGTGAATAACTAAAAACGGTGGTGCGGCGTCGGCCGCGTGTGTGGCGGCGGATAGCATGAACCGGGGGCAGAAACGCGTCGAGAGCCGGCCCGCGGACGCGTCGCCCGCGGCGGCGGACATGCTGGGCCTCTACGAGCGGATGTACACCATCCGCACCAGTGAATTGCGGCTTGCGAACCTTTTCGCGGATGGGGCCGCGCCTGGCTTCCTACATCTCTCCGTCGGGCAGGAGGCGGTCCCGGTCGGCGTCAGCGCGGCCCTCGAAGCCTGCGACACCGTCGCCTCCAATCATCGCGGCCACGGCCACGTCATCGCGCGCGGACTGGAGCTCGACCGCTTCTTCCTGGAGATCATGGGCAAGGCGCAGGGCTACTGCCGCGGCCGGGGCGGATCGATGCACATCGCCGACATGTCGGTGGGGATGCTGGGCGCCAACGGCATCGTCGGCGGCGGCGTTCCCATCGCGCTCGGCAGCGCTCTTGCACACCAGGTGCGAGGAAACGGCGCCATCGCCGTGGCCTATTTCGGCGACGGCGCGCTGGCGGAAGGCGCGCTGCACGAGTCGCTGAACCTCGCCGCGCTCTGGAAGCTGCCGCTGCTGCTGGTGTGCGAGAACAACGGCTGGTCGGAGTTTTCCCCGACGTCGGCCCAGTTCGCAGCCCACGTCGTGGACCTCGCGGGCGCTTTCGGGATCGGCGCGCGGAGCCTCGACGGCAACGATGTCGTCGCCGTGGCTGAGGCCGCCCGGTCGTTCGCCGGCGAGTTGCGGGCGGGGCAGGGGCCGCGGCTTCTGGAATGCGTCACTCGTCGGATCCGCGGCCATTTCGAAGGCGACGCTCAAAAGTATCGCCCGGATCTGGCGGCCGCATCGCTCGACACGGACGATCCCCTGTCGCGGCTGAGCGCGCGCCTATTGGGTTCGGGCGTGCAAGCGGCTGCGATTGAAGCCATCGAGCGGCGCGTGGCCGCGGCCGTCGAGGCGGCGGTGGAGGCGGCCCGATGTGGCGAGGCGCCGACCTTCGCCGCGGCGCTCGCCGACGTCTACAGCCCGGTCCCGACCCATGCCTGAAGCGCGCTACCGCGACGCCCTCAACCGCGCCCTCGGCGACGCCATGGCGGCCGACCCATCCGTGGTGCTGCTTGGGCAGGACGTCGGCGCATTTGGCGGCCCGTTCGGCGTCACCCGCGGCCTGTTGAGCCGCTTCGGCGACACTCGGGTGCGCGACACGCCGATTTCCGAGGCCGCCATCGTCGGCGCCGCCGTGGGCGCGGCCATGAGCGGCCTTCGGCCCGTGGTCGAAATCATGTTCATGGACTTCGTTACCCTGGCCATGGACGCGATCGTCAACCAGGCGGCCAAGGCGCGGTTTATGTTCGGAGGAGCGGCGTCGGTCCCGATGGTCGTGCGCCTGCCGCACGGCGGCGGCCTCTCGGCCGGCCCGCAGCACTCGCAGTGTCTGGAGGCGTGGTTCGCGCACGTCCCTGGCCTGAAGGTCGTTTGTCCAGCCACCGTCGAGGACAGCTACGTGCTGCTCCGCGCCGCGATCGAAGACCCTGACCCGGTGATCTTCATCGAAAACAAGGCGCTCTATTCGGAGCGTGGCGAGTTGCCCGACCACCCCGTCTGCGCCGGCATCGGCCACGCTGTGGTGCACCGGCCAGGTCGCGACGTCACCGTGGTCACTTACGGCGCGTCGGTCGCCCGCGCCGTGACCGCCGCCGAAAGCCTTGCGGCGGAGGGGATTGAGGTGGAGATCGTCGATCTCCGGTCGCTGCAGCCTTGGGACGAGGCCACCGTGCTGGCTTCGGTCGCGCGGACGCATCGCCTGGTGGTCTTCCATGAGGCCGTCGAGTCCTTCGGCCCGGGCGCCGAGATCGCCGCGCGCGTCGCTGACGCCGGATTCGACGAACTCGATGCCCGGATCGTGCGGGTGGCCGCGCCATTCTCGCCGCCGCCGTTCGCGCCGGCCCTCGACCAGGCGTTCCTGCCGGGTCCTGCCCAGCTGATAGCCGGGGTTCGCCGGGTGCTGGAGTAGCGAATGTCCCACCTCGTCGATCTGGCCATGCCCAAGCTGGGCTTGACCATGACGGAAGGCGTCGTCGTGGCGTGGGCTTGCGCCGAAGGCGGCCCCTTTCGGGAAGGCGACGTCCTCGCCGTCGTCGAGACGGACAAGATCGCCAACGACGTGGCGGCGCCGGCGGACGGCGTGCTGCGTCAGATCCTCGTGGCGAGCGGCGAGCCGGTTCCCGTCGGGACCGCCATCGCGCAATTGGAATTGCAAGGCGCTGACATGTCCGAAGGGATCTCGCGCCCGGATCGCGACGCGGTGGCGCCGGGGCCCGAGCGGCCGGCGGTGGTTCAGCCCGGTGCGGAGTCGCGCGCCACGCGCGGCAGCGCGCGTGTCGTCGCAACGCCCCTGGCGCGCCGACTGGCGCGGGCGGCCGGCTGCGACATCGGCGGGATTGACGGCAGCGGTCCGCGCGGGCGGATCGTGGCGGCCGACGTCCTTGCGGCGACGGCGCGGGCGGTGGTTCGGCCCGATCCCCCGCGAAAAGGGTCCTTCCGCGAGGACTCCGGGGAGAGGGCTGAACCTGGGCGCTGGGTGGAGGCGTCGACCCTCGATGCGCCGATGGCGTGTCGCCCGCCGGGAGCCGAACCGAAGGCGCCGCATCTTCGCTTGGCGACGGAGGTCGACCTCAGCGCGCTACTCGAGGTGAAGGCCCTGGCCGCCGGTCGCCGTCCGGACCTGCGGCTTACGCTCACACCGTTCTTCCTCCTTGCCGTCGGCCGCGCACTACAGGCCAACCCGGCCGCCAACCAAGTCTGGCGGGACGAAAGGGTCTGGGCTTTCGAGCGGATCGATTGCGGCGTGGCGATCGCGACCGCTGCAGGCATCTTCACCCCGGTCCTGCGCGATATCGTGGCCGGCGGGCTGGGCCATCTCGCCGAAGCCCTGACTGGCTTGATTGCGCGGACCAAGGCGGGGGCGCTTGCAACGGATGACCAGGGCAGTTGCGCGTGCACCGTCGCGAACTGCGGCATGTACGGCGTTTCCTACGTGAGCCCGGTCATTGATCCGGGCCAGTCCTCGATCCTGGGACTCGGGCCTCTGCGGCCCGTGTTCCGTCCGGACGAGGAGAGCCAGCCGCAGCTGATCCGTGAGGTCGGGGCCGTCCTGTCCTGTGACCACCGCGTGTTCGATGCCGCCTCCGCGCTGAGCTTCCTCAACGCCATCAAGCGGAATCTCGAGAACCCCCTGCTGATGCTCTGACGCAGGACCTCGAACTCCAGGAGCCGAACATTGTGAAGAACCCATTCGACCTCAGCGGCAAGGTGAGCCTGGTGACGGGCGGCGCCGGCGGCATCGGCCTGGGAATCGCCGAAGCTCTGGGCCGCGCCGGCTCGGCCCTCGTGCTCTGGGATCTCCACGCCAGCCGATTGGCTGACGCGGCGAGCCATCTGGAGGCCGTCGGTATCGACGTCCTGACAAGCGTGGTGGATGTCACGACCGAGGTGGCCGTGGCTGAGGCGATGCAGGCGGCGTTGGCGCGGTTTTTCCGCATCGACGTGGCGGTCGCGGCCGCCGGCGTCCTGGGCGAGGCTGCCCCCTTCATCGACACCACCCTGGCAGGTTGGCGCCGCGTCCACGCGGTGAATTCGGAGGGGGTGTTTCTCACGCTGCGCGAAGTATCGCGTCACATGGTCGGGCGCGCGAAGCAGGATGACCCCGGGGGCGTCCTGATCGGCGTCGCCAGCCTGGCCGCGATCGACGGTGCGCCGCGAGGCGAAGCCTACAGCGCCAGCAAGGGCGGAGTGGTGGCGTTGATGCGGTCGTTGGCGGTCGAACTTGCCCGTTACGGAATTCGGGCCAACTCCATCTCGCCCGGATGGATCGCCACCGAGATGACCACGGCGCTGCAGAGCAACCCGGCCGTCGCCGAGCGTGTCGTGAGCCGTATCCCCATGCGCCGATGGGGCGCTCCCGCCGATCTGGGGGCCCTTGCCGTCTATCTGGCTTGCGACGCCTCGGCCTACCACACCGCCGACTCGTTCGTCGTCGACGGCGGCTACGTGGCGTTCTGAGCCGATCCCAAACCGCCTTGTCACCCGGGCTTGATTATAGTAAGTCGTGACTAGCATAAATACGCGGTCGCCGCTGACGCGGGCGGCCCGTGTCAGAAGGCGAGAGGGAGTTAGGGCATGAAATGCGGGGTCGCCGTTGTCGCGATGAACTCGACGGACTGGGACCGGGTCAATGCTGGCGACTGGTCGCGGCCGCCGGCCATCCCGGATCACCAGATCCTCGACGACGCCATTGCCGTGGGAGACCTGGTCGAGCCCTTGGGCTTCGATTCTCTCTGGAGTTCGGAGCACTTCGCCACGCCGTACGGCATGGTGCCCAGCTCCCTGCAGTTCCTGGCCTTCTGGGCCGGACGGACGAAGAAGATCGACCTGGGCAGCCTCGTGGTGGTGCTCCCGTGGTGGCATCCGGTGAAGGTCGCCCACGAGATCGCCATGCTGGATATCCTGCTACAGGGCCGGAACTTCACGCTGGGCGTGGGCCGCGGCCTCTCGCCGAAGGAGTTCGGACCGCTGGGCGTGCCGCAGGAAGAAAGTCGGCAACGCTTCAACGAAGCCCTGGAGGTCATCAAGCGGGGCTTCGCCGAGGAGCGCTTCTCGTACGACGGGGAAGTCTTCAAGATTCCGGAGATGAGCATCCGCCCGCAGCCGAGACATCGCGATCTGGCCTCGCGCGCGGTGGGGGCCTTCATGACGCCGGCTTCGCTCGAGGCGATCGCCAAGGCCGGGCTCGGCCACATCGTGGTGACTGCGGCCTCCTTCGACCAAGTCGGCCGCAATACGGCGCTGTTCAACAAGCACCGCCAGGATGTGGGCCTGCCGCCGGACAACCAGCCGATCCTCTATCTCTTCTGCTACTGCTCGGAAGATCGGGCCGAGCTGGAAGCCGCCAAGCGCTTTGCGGCGCTGCCGGACGGCAACTACCATTACGGCTTCTCCGACCCCTCCACGTTCACGAACGTGAAGGGCTACGAGGCCTACGGCCACATGGCCGCGGCGCGGGCCGGGCCGGGGGCCGGCGACGGCGATGCGGCGGCCTACCAATGGCTGCTCGGGACGCCGGATGAGATGATCGAGAAGTGCCGGGCGCTGCAGCGCCACACCAGCGCCAAGGAGATCGTTCTGGCCTTCAACTACGGTGGCATGACCCAGGCGCAGGCCATCGCGAGCATGCGGCTCTTTGCGGAAAAGGTGCTGCCGGCGCTCCATGCCATGGAGACGCCGATCCACCACGAAGCCTTGGCGCCCGTCGCATGACCAACGGGCGCGCGGCCGACTGATCAGGGGGCTGAGATGCAATCGACGCCAGGCGCAACCGCGGCAACGACCCGATACGAGCCCTACACATTGGTTGGGCTCGACGAAACCTTGGCCGAAGCCGCCAAGGCGCTCGACCTTCAGCAGCACCTCTTCGAGCTCGAGGCCAACGGCTTCACTGTAGTGCCGCCGGAGAAGGTCGCCAGCTCGGTCTTCCTGAAGGAGCTGGAGCAGGCGGCGCGGGAGACGCACCGGCGGCAGATGGCGGCGAATCCGGCGCTGATGAAGGCGATCGGAGCCGGCGGCGCGGGCGAGATCAATTCCTACGCCCTCTGGGACGATCCGATCTACGAGCGGGCGCTGATGAATCCCGTGGCGCAGACCTTGGCGCGCTTCATGACCGGTCACGCCTGCCGGCTCAGCCTGTTCGGCGCGGCGGTCAAACCGGCGGCAAGCGCAGCACTGGGCCTGCATTGCGACACAGCCATGACCGAGCCCTATCCGCCGGCCCCGCAGTTCTGCAACGTCACCTACGCCCTGAGCGACTATTCGGCCGAGAACGGCTCGACCACCTTCGTCCCCGGCAGCCATAGGCTGCTGCGCCAACCCGTCGGGCCCGAGGTCGAGGGCGACTTCACCAGCACGAGGGGCGTGGCCGGCATGTATGCCGCGCAGATCGCGGCGCCGACGCCGGTGACGGCGCGGGCCGGGTCGCTCATCGCCTGGACGGGTGCGACCTGGCACGGCGCCGTGCCTCGGACTGCGCCTGGTGAGCGGGTCAGCATCCTCATGTACTTCTGCCGCTGGTATCTGAAGACCCAGTCCAATTTCCGCGATCGGATCCCCGCCGAGTCCATGGCCCGGTGGAAGGATCATCCCCGCTTCTCCCAGGTTCTCGACGTCGATCCCGTCTGGGGCTTCACCGACGACCTGTCGGCGATGAAGGGGATGGCCGGCCGGGAGGTCTTTCCAATCCTCGATGTGCCCCGGCCATAAGGACCGACCGTGCGCGGATTCGAGGTCGCCACGAGCGGATGGATGGACGCCATGGCGGGCGCCGTCGCGGCTGAGATGGATCCCGCGACGCTCGCGGAGCCGTTCTCGTTGGTCGAGATCTTCCGCAACCTGCCACATCACATCGAGCCCAATGGGGACGCCACTTTCGCCTGGTACGTGTGTGTGAGCGCGGCGGGTGTGGACGTAGGGCCCGGCAGCCTGCCGGATCCCGACCTGCGGATCCTCATGACCCACGCCGTGGCCGTAAAGCTGGGGAGGCTGGCCTACGAGGACGCGGCCAGCCTCGCGATGCGTGATGACATCTACGCCCTCGCCGCGAGCGACGGCTCCGTCACCTTCGAGGGTGACGCCAAGCTCCCGCCTCTATTCGCCGCAGCCCTGTTGCGGGCCCACAACCGGATGGCGCCTCAGACCCTCTGAGGTCGTCCAATTGCCGACGATCGTCCGGGGCGGCTGCGCGCCAAATTCAAAGGACCAGGAGGACACCGGTGTTCGACGAGCCCCAGACCTTTGCCGACATCGCTCGAATCTGGGCGGCGCGGGCCGGCCATCGGGTCGCCTTGGTCTCGGGCAGCCGTGAAGTCAGCTGGAAGCGTCTCCATGACCGCGCCGCGCGCGTCGCCGCTGGTCTCCGGAGCTGCGGCCTGGCCGTGCAGGACCGTGTGGCGATCCTGACCCGCAATGCCCCGGAGTATTTCGACGTCCTGTTCGGGGCGTCGATGGCGAACATGGTGGCCACGCCCATCAACTGGCGCCTGTCCGTTCGCGAGATGGTCGCGGTGCTGAACGATTGCGAATGCCGTGTGCTGGTGGCTGAGAGTGATCTGCTGGGGCCTCTCGCGGCGGTCCTCTCGGATCTCGGCCGTCTCGAGAAAGTCCTGGTGGTCGGAGCGCCGTCCGAAGACCTGGGCGACGCACGCATGGAGAGCTATGAACCGTGGCTCGCGGCGCAGCGAGCGGACGATCCGGCCATTCCAGTGGGGGAGGGGGACGTGGTCGCGCAGCTCTATACGAGCGGCACGACCGGAACGCCCAAGGGCGTGATGCTGAACCGCCGCAACGTGGCCGGTTATTTCGCCGGCGGCGAGCTCTATGGCTTTCGCCCGGCGTCCGCCAACCTCGTCGTCATGCCCCTGTTCCACGTCGGCGGCCTTTGGTGGTCGATCATTGGCATGGCGCTCGGCGCGACCACGGTGCTGTTGCGCGAGTTCGACGCCGACACCGTTCTGCGGCTCATCGCCCGAGAGCGGATCACCCATGCCCTCCTGGTGCCGGCGGCCCTCCAGGCGCTGGTCCAGTCGCCCGCCGCCACGGCCTGCGACCTCTCCGCCATGCGCACGGTCATGTATGGCGCCTCGCCGATCAGCGACGAGGTTCTTGAGCGTTGCCTGGAGCTGTTCGCCTGCGACTTTCACCAGACCTATGGCCTGACGGAGACCTCCGGCGTCCTGACTCGACTTGGGCCCGAAGACCACCGGGCGCGACGGCATCTGCGTTCCGCTGGCCGGCCCCTGCCCGGGGTCACCCTGAAGGTGGTCGATCCCGCCACCGGCGAGCCCCCAGACGCCGACGAGCCTGGCGAGATCTGGGTGCGCTCGCCCCAGGTCATGGCCGGATATTGGCGGCGCGAAGCGGAAACCCATGCCGCGATCACGCCGGACGGCTGGTTCCGGACCGGCGACATCGGGATGATCCGCGACGGGCTGCTGTACCTGCGCGACCGGCTGAAGGACATGATCGTCTCCGGCGGCGAGAACATCTTTCCGGCCGAGGTCGAGAACGTGCTGATGGCGCATCCCGCCGTGCGCGACGCAGCCGTGATCGGTGTGCCCAGCGAGCGATGGGGCGAGGAGGTCAAGGCGATCGTCGTCGCCGCGACGGGTGAGCCTCTGACCGCTGCCGAACTGATCGCCTTCGCCCGGACGCGCCTTGCGGGCTACAAGGTCCCCAAGAGCGTGACCTTTGTTTCAGCGCTGCCGCGCAATCCGAGCGGTAAGGTGCTCAAGAAAGAATTGCGCGCGCCGTACTGGGCGGGCCGGCAGCGTCAAATCAGTTGAGGTCGCGCTTGCCTGAGGCCCGGCGCGGCATTCAGCCACGGCCCCCGATTTAAGAGTTCTTTCCGCCTCAAACCGCAGATCTCGGCCTCGTGTTCTGGAGGCCCGCATTCTCATGTCCAGTTGGGTCGATGACGTCCGCGTTCTCGCCGTCTCGTTGGAGGAACGCTTTCGCACGGCGGCTACAGCCAAGAGCGCTCGAACCACGATCCTGGCGGCGGCTGGGGTCACCGTTGCGCTGTGGCTGGCGCTCAGCGGGACCGTAGGCGGCTTGTGGGCCAGCACCTGGCTCGCCTCGCTCTGGATCTCCGGCCGCTTGTCGCTCCAGGCGGCGCGGTGGGTGAAGGCGTCGGATTCGGCTGGGCCGGCGCCGGTGTTCTTCTGCGCGGCCTACGCCGGCTACATGATCGTCTGCGGGACGATATCGCTTCCGCTTTGGCTGCGGCCGGACCGCCACGGCGATGTGATTGCCACCGGCCTGCTAGCGGCCGGCCTGATCCGCGCGATCTTCGAGACGCGGGGAACCCGCGCGGTCCTGCTCGGCGCCGTTCCGCAGGCGACATTCTTGGTTGCTGCGCCGCTCTGGGCTGCCTTCGCCGGCGCGGCGTCGCCGCCACCCGTCCTCTACTGGCTGGTCGTCGGCGTGCTGGCCGCAAGTTCGCTTGCCTGGGGCCGGGAGATCGCCCGCCTGGATCTGGCGAATGCGGCGGCGCTGGCAGAGGCGGACCACCGTCGCCGAGAGGCGGAGTCGGCGACGGCCGCGAAGTCTGCGTTCATCGCGATGGTGAGCCATGAGCTCAGGACCCCGATCAGCGGGGTTCTGGCGGCCTCGTCCGACCTGGAACAGGCGGACATTCCCGAGGTGCGCGAGCGGGCTGCACTGGTGGCGGACTCCGCCCGACTGATGCGCACACTGCTGAACGACCTGCTGGATCTTGCGAAGATCGACGCTGGGCGGATGACGGTGGAGGCGACCGCGTTCAACCCCAAGGACCTGCTCGTCCAAACCGCCAAATTCTATGAGTTGGACGCGGCGAAGAAAGGTCTCGAGCTCAGACTGGTCGGGGCTGACGCAATGCCGCCACAGGCGATAGGCGATCCCACCCGTCTGCGCCAGGTGCTCAACAATCTGTTGTCGAACGCGATCAAGTTCACCGACGCGGGCGCGGTGACGCTCAGAGCAGACTTTGAACCCAGCCCGACCGGTGGCGGGACAGCGAGGCTGGCGGTCGCGGACACAGGCCGTGGAATCGATCCCGAAGGCCTGGCGCGCCTGTTCAAGCCGTTCGTGCAGACGGACGCCTCCGTCGCGCGGACCCACGGCGGCACTGGCCTTGGGCTGTCGATCAGCCGCGATCTAGTCCGGCTGATGGGCGGCGATCTGATCGCGCAGAGCGAGCTGGGCTGCGGTGCGACCTTCATTGCGACCGTCCAATTTGGGGTGGCGAACGACGAGAACCCGCAGTCGCTGACGGAACCGGCTGACGAAGGCTCCGCGCTCGCTGGACGCCGCGTCCTCGCGGTCGACGATCATGACGTCAATCGCCGGGTTCTGGCGCTGATGCTCGAACCGGCGGGCATGAACGTGGAGTTCGCGGTCGACGGATTGCAGGCGCTTGAGCGGCTTGCGGTCGAGGCGTTCGACGTGGTTCTGATGGACGTCCAGATGCCCGAGCTCGACGGTCGCGAGACCACGCGGCGACTGCGGCGACGGGCGGGCCCGAACCAAGACGTTCCGGTCGTTGCGGTGACCGGGTCGGGCGCCGAAGACGATGTGGCCGCCTGCCTCGCGGCCGGCATGACGGCGCACATCGTCAAACCGCTCGAGGCGACGGAACTCTACAGCGCCCTCGGCCTTGTTTTGGCGGCGCGCCGCATAGAGCCCGACGATCTAGCCCCGTCCGTCCAAGTCACAGGACAGTAGGACCGAAGGTGAATCTGGGCCGAGTCGCCGCCTCGCCGCCAAGCGGAGACGATCCCGCAGCTCGGCGATCATGGCCCCTTTCAAGAATAAATCGACTATGGGCAGGACAGGCCAGCGCGTCCCGCGGAACCTCGGCCGGCTACCGCCAGTTCCGGCGCTTGGAGCTGCCACCGATCCCTGGGTTGAGGCTGTTGGTGGGGTCGAGCCGGCGATAGAAATCCAATAGCTGCGGTTCAGCGCGATAGAGATGCCCTACATTGTGCTCCGCCGGATATTTGGCGCCCCGCGCGTCGAGCCGCCCGAGCATCTTCGCCTTGAGTTCGGGCACAGAATGGCCAGCCTTGATTATATAGTCTTGATGAAGGACGTGGCAGAAGAAGTGACCGTAGTAGATCTTATGGACGCAAGCCGCCTCGGCCTCCGGAGGCAAACGCTCGAACCAGTCCGGATCGTTGCGGCGCAGCGCAATATCGAGTGCGAGGATGTCCTCGACTTCGTTGAAATGGACTTCCCGATAGCGGACGCCGGCGCCGGCGATCACAAACCGATGCCGAAAGGCGGCCTCGCCCTCGTGCGGCGTGCATTCGAACCAGTCGCCCGTCAGGCTAGGAAACATCGACTGCAGCAGCATTCGAAAGTCGGCGCTGTCGGACCGAGAGACCTTCAGCATGAGGTGATGTGCATACCGGTCCCGAAATCCCATCAGACGGGGCGGGAGGTGGGCCGGGGCTAGCTGGCTCAGCGCCTGCGCCAGCCGATCTCCCAAGCCTCGAATCCTCAACAGGCGTCCAAACTTGTCGGCGCGGCGTTTCCATTTGAAGAGTGAGGCCAGCCGATCGGCGCCGAACCATCCGATCGCAAGATAGAGGTCCTTTCCGTAGCGAACGCCCAGGTCGAAAGCATCGCGATGCACGTACTCGGCGGCTATGGGAAGGGGAGCCAGGTCTTGCAGGGCGCGCCGCCGCAATCGGGAGAGCTCTTCGGGATCATTCGATCCGACGTAGAAGACCGCCGGCTCTACCTCGGATGGAAACGTATCGAGCCGCACTGCGAACACGGCCAGGCGTCCCGCGCTTCCGGAAGCCTCGTGCAGGCGCCGCGGGTCCGCGTTGAAGCGGGCGGGGCTGTCGAGGTCGACCTTGCGGACCTCTTCGGCATAGGCGCGGTCCGACGCGCATAGCTCCGGCCTCGGCGCGATGTCCTCCGGGCCATAGCGACCCAGATCCAACCGCGTCAGGATCTCCTCGGGCGTTTCGCCAAGCTGTACCCCCAGGTGGTTGACGAGCTCGAGAGCCCCGTCCGGGCTCACGCGCGCAAAGAGCGCGAATTCGGTGTAGGCCCGACCCCGACGGACCAGCGCCCCGCCGGAGTTGTTGCAGATGCCCCCCACGACGGAGGCGCCGATGCACGAAGAGCCGATCACCGAATGCGGCTCACGGCCGAAGGGCCTCAGCACCTGTTCGAGTTCATGAAGGGTCGCGCCGGCAAGGCAGATTGCCTGCCGTCCGTCCTCGATCGGCTGGATGCCTCTGATGCGGATCGTACTGACGATGACCACCGGTCGGTCGTAGTCGTCGCCGCAGGGCGTGGAGCCGCCGGTCAGCCCGGTGTTCGCCGCCTGCAGAACGATGATCCTGCCGTGGCTCATGCAGGCCTGCAGCACCCGCCACAATTCGAAGAGCCTACCGGGCCTGACGACCGCCTCACATGGCCCGCCGCCATACCGATAGCCACGTCGAAACGCTTCTGTCTCAGCCTCGCGGGTGAGCAGGTGCTTCCGGCCCACGATCGACACGAGCTCGCGTACGAACATCGACGATCGGCGCGAAGGCCGGGGCATGAGGAGCACCTGAAATAGTCGCCCCCGGACCGACGTCCGGGGGCTCAGTGAGGCCGCGGGGAGGAGATCCGGCCTATCGCGGGGGCGGCGTGAGGAGGCCGGCTGGACGCGAGAACCAGGCCAGCACCAGCAGGATCGCGGGGAAGATTACCGCCGGTCCGAGCAAATGCTTGAGGTCGCCCCGCCAGGAGTTGGCCGCCACGGCCAGGATCATCGCCGTCAGAACGAGGGCTGAGGTAAAGCGGGCAACGGGTATCATCAGTCCGATGCCGGCGATCAGCTCGATCACACCGGAGGCGTAGTAGACCCACAAGGGGTGATAGCGGAGGTAACTCTCCTTCGCCCAAACCCAATCCGTGAAAAGCTTGCGGCAGCCTGTGTAGGCGAAGAAGGCGCCAAGCACGATCCCACAAATGAGAAGAATGGTTTGCCCGGTCTTGGCGGTCATGGGTCCAGCTCCGGTCGTTTGATGCTCAAGGCCCCCTTGAGGACCGCCCTGAACGAGTACAGGCGCCCTTCATTGAAGTCAATATATGATGTTAAACGTCATTATATGAACTAAATCTCCTCCCAGAACTCCCACGCCGCGTCGGGCACTGTCACCGAGAGTTCGGGCGCCGACTTGGTCCCGATCGCCACCCCGAGGCAGTCCCGGCCAGCGTCGTCGGGCGTATAGCGGAACCCCCGAAATCTGCGCCCCGAGTCCGTCGCGATACGGAACGTATGCGGCGCTCCGCAGCGGTTGGAGACGACCACCACGAGGCGCCCGTCAGGCCGGGCGAAGGCCATGATCCGCAGATCGTCGTCTGCCGTTGCCTCGTCCACGGAGAGTGAGCGGCTGTTCCAGGGGAGCCTTCGGACGAAGCCTCCGACTGCGTTCCAGTTGTAGGTGTTCCAAACCCAGTGCCCCGGCCGCATCCCCGGAAAGGCGGCATCGCGCGAGGGCGCGGACTGGCTCTGAGGACGCCAGAAGCCGAGCGAGTAGCCGCTGGCTTCGGCGTTGAGGTAGGGCTTCAGGGCGTGCAGCCAGAACCAGGTGGGCGAGTCCGCGCGCTGGAACCAGTTCATGATGGACTGCACCGTGTTCAGGCAGCGTGCGGGCGACGCGGGACCGCCAAGATACTCGAACTCGTTGTTGATGATCGGTTTTCCCGCCGGGCCGCGGCGGCGGACGACCTCCATCGAGTCGACACCGATGCGGTGAATGGCCAAGGCGTCCACCAGACCCGCCGGGGCGGGGTTGTCCAGCACCGGTTTGATGTGGCGAAATTCATAGTCGAGGCTGGTGTCGGCGATGACGGAGATTCGTGGATCCAGGCCCTTGATCTGCGGAGCGACGGCGAGGAAAGCCTCGACATAGTCGGCGTAGCTGTAGGTGCAGCTCGAGTAGAGGCTGCTGACGATCGGTTCGTTCTGCAGGTTCCAGAATCGGACCGGTACGCCCGCGTCGCGCAGGGTGACCAGATCCTGGCGACATGCGGCGGCGAAATCGGCAAGGAACCGTTTCCGGTCTCCGCGATAGATGGGGTCCTGGTCGAAGGCCGGTCCGAAGCAGCGGAGCACGTTGAGGGGGTCGCGCCCTTTCATGGGGCTCACCGTCCCGGCGAGCTGCGCGTTGGCCTTCCAATAGGGAAGGGGCGACCAGTACTCGAAGGAGGCGCCATCGATGCCGGCACGTGCGAACATCTCGTGGAGCTCGGTGAACTGGGTGGGCCACCGCGGCCTGAGCTGGCGCTTGGCTTCATCCGTACCCCGCAAATAGAGTCCGCCCGCCAGACGACAGAAGCGAAAGCCGCGCAGCATCTCGCGGTAGAGCCGTTCGCGCTCCTCGGGGACCAAGTCGTGCGGCGCGCCGGTTTCGCTGTCGTCGAGGCCAGCGTTCCCGGACGCGATCCCATCGGACTGGATCTCGAACCCCAAACCTAGAATGAGCTGCTTGGGCCGATCGCGGCGCACCTGGAAGTCTGTTTGGGGTGGCGGCGGGGCCGCCCGCGCCGGGCGCTGCACGGGATAGATGGCCCTCGCATAAGCGCTGAACTCCGCAAGCGCCTCTGCATCGGTCGGTCCGCTCGCGGGCGGAGCCGCAGAGGCGCGAGAACCCTTCAGAAACGGAACGGTCGCGGCGGACAGGCCAACGGAAAGCAGGCGGCGTCGATGCAAGGCTTCCTCCTTGAGCCGCGCCGGTTGACCCGCGCGCGGGAATGAGATCCATTATATGCATCTGCAAGTCATATGTCGCAACATCGGCTCGCGACTCTCTCGCGTCAAGCGGTTGCCAAAGGTCACCGATATGCCTGCGGCCCGCATCTCACAGAGCGAAGGAGGAGCCTCATATTATGAATTGGCAAGTCATTATTTGACACATGAATGACGTCGCCCTATCCTTCCGGAAACAGTCGGGGCAGCCCCGCGCGATGAAAGAACCTGGGAGGAAAACATGCGAAAGGACAGGCGCGCCCTGACCGCATTGGCGGTTGTTTTGGGCTCGAGCACGGGCAGCGTGGCGTTGGCGCAGACCGCGGCCCCGGCTTCAGCCGAACGCCCGGCGGTCTCAATTTCCGAGGTCGTCGTCACCGCGCAGAAGCGCAGCGAACGTCTGCAGGATGTCCCCATCTCGGTGGCGGCGCTGACGGCGGATCAACTCGCCGTCGCGCATCTGACGGATACGGCCGACCTCCAGTACGTTGTCCCGTCGATCGCCCTCAATCAGAACAACTCTCCGCGCGCATTCGGCGTCTACGTGCGGGGGCTAGGGACCTCCACGTTCGCAACCCAGTCCATCGAGCCGAGCTCGGCCTACGTGGTTGACGGCGTGGTGTACGGGCAAGCCGGCGCCGCATTTCAGGACATGCCGGACCTGCAGCGTGTTGAGGTTCTGCGCGGCCCGCAGGGCACGCTGTTCGGAAAGAATGCGTCGGTCGGCGTGGTCAGCATCACCACGCGGGATCCCGGGCGCGTCTTCGAGGCGGAGGCGAACGCTCACTATGCCGCTCCCTACGACGACCGTGGAGTGAGCCTCCTGCTTACGGGCCCAATCACCGACAACCTCCGCTTCATCGTCTCCGGCCGCCTGAGCCAGCGCGACGGGTTCGTACGAAACCTGTTCAACGGTAGACGCCTGAACAACCGCAACGAATTTGGCGTCCGGTCCAAGCTGGCCGCAGACCTGGACGATTGGACGTTTACCCTCGCCGGCGATTACTTCAACCGGCATAGCCACTGCTGCATGTTCACGATGCGCGCGACGGGCGCCACGCCAACCGCTTTCGAGCAGGTCGCGCTAGGGGCTGGAATCGTCCCGAGCCCGACCAATCTGAATGTCGACATCGACGGCCACGTGATTTCGTTCGAGAAGAATTACGGCGCTTCCTTCCAAGCGGAACGCCATTTCCAGTCCGGCTATTCTCTGGTTTCGCTGACAGCCTATCGACGCTGGTGGACCAAGGACACGGTCGACGGCGATGGCTTGCCGACCAATCTCCTCAACATCAGTCTCGCCAACTACTGGCAGTACCAAACGAGCGAGGAGCTCCGTCTCACGTCGCCCACAGGCGGTCCGTTCGACTATGTGGCCGGCCTCTACTTCTTCGACCAGGGGGTCACGTCCTCCGGCCTGCAGCTGAACAACGTCAGCCCCTCGGCCGCCTTCCTCAACCTTGTGCATGCCACGACCCGGAACCTGGCCGTATTCGGCCAGGGCAACCTGCACTTGAGCGATCGTTTCACCCTGATCGCGGGCTTCAGGGCTCTGCAGGACAAGTACACGGCCGAAAGAGCGCGTAGCAATCCCATCGTCACCACCATCGCCACCGTGCGCAATGCGGCCGACAAGGCGACGAACGGGACGGTGTACCGCCTGGGCGCCCAGTACACCTTCGACCGAAATCACATGGTCTTCGCGACCTTCACCCGAGGATTTAAGGGCGGAGGCTTCGACACCAATCCGACGATCAATGGGCTACCGAGCGTCCGGCCAGAGGTTCCGACCAACTTCGAGGTGGGCTTCCGAACGCAATGGCTGGAGAACCGCCTGACGCTGAACGCAACGGCCTTCGACACCAATGTGCGCGACTTCCAAGCGCCATCCACCCAGATCAACCCTGGAACGGTGAACGGCGTAACCACGATCGTGAACGTGGCGAACCTTCGCTCGCGCGGCGTGGAGTTCGATGGCCTGTGGCGGCCCCTGCAAGACGTCGACTTCACCCTCGGCCTCAACGGGGCCTACATCGACGCCTTCTACGGTTCCTACGACCGGGCGCCCTGCTACTTCGGCCAGACGGCCGCGCTCGGCTGCCAAGCTGGCGTCATTCCCGGAACCTCCGTCCCGACGACCTTCCAGGTGCTCACCGGCAAGCCGCTTGGTCAGCAACCGAAATGGACCCTCAACCTGACCGAACACTTCAGCCACGCCCTGGCGAACGGTATGCGGGTGAACGTGGACGGCGCCATCGACCACCAGACGAAGCGCTTGGCCGCGAACTTCAACACCGATCCCCACTATCTCGAACCGGCGCGAACGCTGATCAACCTGTCGATTGCGCTCACGCCGGCGGACGACCGCTGGCGCATCGCACTCTACGCCCGGAACCTGGGGGACGTGCACTATGTCAATACAATCCAGCCGAACCCGTTCGGGATACCCAACCAGAGCTTCACGCAATATCCGCTCTACGAAGCCCGTCGGATCGTGGGGGTGCAACTCTTCTACAAGTGGGGCGGCTAGGTGGGCCGGACCGTCAGGCTGCCTCGGGCCGTCCGTCCGCAGGTCAGCCTCCGCTGTAGCCCAGGTCAGCACTGATGGCCTGGGCCGTGTGGAGCACGTCCTCTGACAGCGAGCGCATGCGGTCGTCGGTCATGTTCTGCGCGTGCCCCGTGACGCTGATCGCTGCGATGATGTCGCCGCCCTCGTTCAACACTGGGGCCGCCACGCATCGGATGTTGGCCTCGTTTTCCTCAAGATCGAGGGTGATGCCTTGCCTGCGGTAGTCCTTCATGCGCTTGAGCCAAGCGGCGAAGCTCTGCTGGCTCCGGTGCTTCGACCCCTCCTCGATGTAGAACTGCTCCCATTCCTTCTCGCTGCGATTGAGGATCAACGCCTTGCCGAGCCCCGTGCTGGTGAGGGGCTGACGCTCGCCGATCCGGGAGCTGATGACGATCCGGCGTTGGCCAGGAATGATGTTCAGGTAGAGCACCTTGCGCTGGTCGAGCATGGCCAGATGCACGGTGTCCTCGGTGACGCTCGAGAGCTGCATGAGATGCGGCTCGGCGACCCTGACCAGGGCCGTCTGGTTGCGTGCGGCGTAACCGAGCTGCATCAGCTTAGGGCCAAGGCTGTAACCTTCGCGCGGCGTGAAGACCAGGAACCGGCGCTCGACCAGCGTCGAGGCCAGCCGATAGGCGGTGCTCTTGCTAAGTCCCAGGGCCGCGGCCAGGCGGGCAACGTCGACGGGGCCTTTGGCGATCACATCAAGCACGTCCAGGCCGCGCAGCAGGGTCTGGCTACCGCCCGGTGCGCTCTTGTCGGCGGAATCTGCCAGTTTCGTTGACATCATGTGGCTCACTATATAGATTTCGATTTCACAATATAGAACGATTTCGGCGACCGAGGAAGGATCGTGATAGAGTTTCTCGCCCATGTCACGAGCAGCGCCCGGCATCCAGCCGCCCCCGCGCGCGCGCCATCTCCGGAACGGCGCGGATGAGTTCATATGAGAACAGGTTCCTCGGCCGCTCAGCCGTCGTGGCGGGCGGCGCCTCGGGCGTGGGTCGGGCGGTCGCAAAACGGCTAAAGCGGGAAGGCGCGCGCGTGGCGGTGTGGGACATCGACGAGGCTGCGCTCGGTGAGCTCGCCGGAACCGAATGTGCGGATGTGGCGCGCCGGGTGGACGTCACCGACCTGCCGGCCTTGCGGACGGCTGCGGATGCCGCGGTGGCCAAATTGAGCCGCATCGATATCCTCGTCGTGGCCGCGGGCATCACCGGACCGACGGTTCCCACATGGGACTATCCAGCCGACGAGTGGCGTCGGGTGGTCGAGCTCAACCTGGTCGGCGCCTTCAACTGCTGTCAGGCGACCGTCCCGCAAATGCTGACGTCCGACTATGGGCGGATCGTGATCATCTCCTCCATTGCCGGCAAGGAAGGCAATCCCAACGCCTCGGCCTACTCGGCCTCCAAGGCCGGCGTGATCGCGCTCACGAAGTCGCTCGGCAAGGAACTCGCGGCCACCGGCGTGCGGGTGAACTGCGTGACGCCCGCCGCGTTCCGCAGCCCGCTGCTGGAGCAGATGCCTCAGAGCCAAATCGACTACATGACCTCCAAGATCCCGATGGGGCGCCTCGGGGAGGTCGACGAGGTGGCGTCCCTCATCTGCTGGCTGGCGAGTGACGAATGCACCTTCTCCACGGGCGCCACGTTCGACATCTCCGGTGGCCGGGCGACCTATTGAAATGCGCCTGGCCGAGCATCCCAGCCAAGAGATCGCCGCCCGCCGTGTCTTCGCCGGCCATGACCTATTGGGTGAAGGACCACTCTGGCACGAACGCTCCGGGGCGCTCCTTTGGACGGACATCTATGGCGGCCATCTCAACCGATGGAGCCCCTGGGACCGAACATACGAGGAGACCTCCACTTCCGATGCCGTCACGGCGTTGGCGGCCTGTAAGGGCGGCGGCTTTCTGGCGTCGACGTTCCGGCGGATTGTGCGCCTGGACGACGCTTTCCAGGGAAATGCCGACCTGGGTCTCGACCTCCTCCCGCCCGGCTTTCGGTTCAACGACGGCAAGGCCAGCCCGCTGGGTGACTTCTGGGTGGGCTCACTCGCTCCTGACGCAGCCGGATCGCTCTACTGCATCGACCCCAGCGGACTCGCTCGACAGGTCGAAAGCGGTCTTGGGCTCTGCAACGGGCTGGATTGGAGCCCTGACGGAGCCACCTTCTATCTCGCCGACACGGCCGCGCGCCGGATCTACAGATACTGCATGGGAGCCGACGGCCGCAGCCTAGAGGATCGAACTGTCTTCGCTGAGTTCAGGGTCGAGGAAGGCGCCCCTGACGGTCTTTGCGTCGATGGCGACGGTTGCGTTTGGTGTGCGATGTGGGACGGCAGCGTCGTGCTCCGGCTCGATCCGCATGGCGGCCGGATCTCCCGGATCCCGCTTCCGACGCCGCGGCCGACCAGTTGCGCCTTCGGCGGGCGCGCGTTGCGGACCCTCTACGTGACCTCGGCGCGGCATGGCCTGGAGGGAGCCGCCCCAGAGGCGGCCGATCATTCGGGCAGTCTGTTCGCCGTCGCGCTCGGGATAACCGGGCAGCCGACCCGTCTGTGCGCGATCTAGGGGTGACATGGCCAGCTATCCCTCCCTCAAGAACCTGCCTGTGCTCGTCAGCGGCGGCGCGGCGGGGATCGGCGCAGCCGTCGTGGAGCTGCTGATGCTCCAGGGGGCGCAAGTCGCCTTCCTTGACCTGGACGAGGAAGCTGCAAAAGCGCTGGTCGAGCACGTCGGCGCAAGATGCGGACGCTGTCCCCTCTTCGAGCCGTGCGATTTGCGCGATCTTGCGGCCTCCGCCCAGGCGGCGGGCCGGCTGGAAGAACGAATGGGCGGGTTTGGAGCGCTCGTGAACAACGCGGGCAACGACGCACCCATAACCTTCGGGGCGGTCACGCCGGACCAGTGGCGCGATTGCATGGCCGCGAATCTGGACCACCAGTTCTTCCTCGCTCAGGCAGTCGCGCCAGGAATGGCCGGCCGTGGCGGCGGGGCGATCGTCAATCTCGGCTCGACGGTCTGGCAGACCCCTGCGCGAGGCGTGGCGCCATACGCGATCGCCAAGGCGGCCATTGAGGGGCTGACCCGTACCTTGGCGCGGGAGCTCGGCGAGCAGAACATCCGGGTCAACGGCGTGGCCCCAGGTTGGGTGCTTACACAACGGCAGCAAGGGAAGGCCGACGCCGACCCGGCCAAGGTCGACAGCTACCTGGCCCGGCAGTGCCTGAAGAGCCTGCTGCGACCGTCGGATGTCGCCGAACTCGTGCTGTGGCTCTGCGCCGACGAAAGCCGGCTCTGCACCGGGCACATCTTCGTTGTCGACGCGGGGCTTACGTGAGGCTGGGGGCGGCGGGCGAGGGTTCCACATGAAGATCACGGCGGTGGATAGCTGGCTGGTGCATGTTCCGTTCAAGGAGGACATACACTGGGCCTCCGGCAAGCGATCCGGCGTCACCCGCCTGGTGACGCGCATAACCACCAACGCGGGGATCGTCGGCTGGGGCGAGACCATCAGCCTGATCGACGCTGTTCCTGCGGTGTTCGAAAAGGTCGTGAAACCGCTGGCGATCGGCTACCCGGTGGCATCGGTGGAGCGCTTCTCGCGGCACGTGCTCGGCGCCGGCTATTATCATCACAAGCGGGCGGCCGTGATGGCCATGGCGGGCCTCGAGATGGCCATGTGGGATGCGCTCGGCAAGGCCTGCCAGCAGCCGCTGCACAGGCTCTGGGGCGGCCTCTTTCGGGAAAAGGTCGCTGCGGCGGCCTATCTCTTCCTGCCGGACCCCGGCGCCTGTGCGGAGAAGGCGGCGTGGTTCGCAGACCAGGGGTACGCCGCCTTCAAGGTCAAGATCGGGTACAGCGCCGAGCGCGACGTGGCGATCGTGCAAGCCCTACGGGGTCGTCTCGGGGCCGACGCCCACATCCGGGCGGATGTGAACGGCGCCTGGTACCCAGGAACGGCGCGACGAATCCTTCACAGCCTCGAGCCTTTCGATCTCGCCTATGTGGAGCAGCCGCTGCCGGTGGAGGACGTGCGGGGTCATGCGCGGCTTCGCGCCGCCCAAGCCGTTCCGATCGCCATCGACGAGGGCGCGTACACGTTGGAGGAGATCCTGGAGATCGTGCGGGCCGACGCGGCGGACGTGGTGCTGCTCGATCCGCACGAATCCGGGGGTCTGTGGCAAACGCTCAAGGCGGGCGGACTTACCGAGGCGGCCAATATACCCGTGACGCTCCACAGCGGTGCGGAGCTTGGCCTCTCCCAGGCCGCCTACCTGCATCTGGCGGCCTCCATGCCGAACATGGTCCTCGCCATCGACACCGAGCGCGCCTACCTCGCTGGCGACGTGGTGCGCAATCCGCCGCTGCTCGAGGACGGATACTTCACGGTCCCGCAGGGTCCGGGCCTTGGCGTCGAACCGGACATCTCGCTCCTGGAGCAGTACGCCGTCGAGACCATCCCTTGCGCCTATCTCGACCCGGATCGGCCCGGCTGGTTCTCCGTCAAGCCGGCATACTGAGCGGCCGTGGCTGCCAACTCACCCGCAGTGGAACGCGCTCGCGCCGCAAGGCCAGCCTTGCGATGGGCGATCGCCGGATTCCTCGTCTTGGTGGCCGCGAACAACTACGCCGACCGGCAGATGCTCTCCATCCTGGCGCCGACGATCCAGCGCGATCTGCACGTCTCGGAAGCCGGCTATGCGGGCATCCTGAACTGGTTCCTGATTGCCTATTCGGTCTCCTACCTGCTTTCAGGCCGGGTGGTGGATTGGCTCGGGGAACGGCGGAGCCTGGCGATCTTCGTGACCTTCTGGTCTCTGGCCAACGCGGCGACCGCAATCGCGAGGACCGCGGGCCAGCTCGCCGTCTGCCGATTTGCCCTGGGTTTCGGCGAGGCGGGGGGCTGGACCGTGGGTCCCAAGGTGATCGGGCGATGGTTCAGCGCCAAGGAGCACGGCGTCGCCTCCGCCTTGCTGTCGCTGGGCGGCTCGGTGGGCTCCACCGTGGCGCCTATCGCCGTGATCCTTCTGGCGGGGCGATACGGCTGGGGCGCGGCCTTCATCGCCGCAGGCCTCGCTGGCCTGGGCTTGGTGGCGATCTGGCTGGCGTTCTACCGCGGACGCGTGGAGGAGGGCTCCTTCCCGGCCGCGGATGCGGCGGCCGATCGGTCGAACGAGGCCGAATGGCGTCGGTGGACGGCGATCCTATCGCAGCCGGTGGTCTGGTCCATCATGCTCGCCCGGTTGCTGACGGATCCGATTTGGTACTTCGCCCAGTTCTGGTTGCCCAAATATCTGTTCACCGTTCGGAACGTCTCGCAGGGCGGATTGGGCCTGGTCGCCGTTGTCTTCCTGGCCGCCGACATCGGGTTCATCCTGGGGGGCGTCGCCTCGGACCGTCTGGTCCCACGGCTGCGCTCCACACGCCGGGCGCGGCTCGTGACCATGCTGGGCTGCGCCGTCCTGCTGGCGCTCGCGCCGCTGATCGCCTTGACGCCCAGCCTACTCGTCTCCCTGGCCCTGGCGAGCACGGTGACCCTCGCCCAGACGGCGTGGATGACGAACACGAACGCCTATGCCATCGACGTTGTCCCCCAGGACCGTCTCGGTACCGCAGTGGGCTTCATCGGCATGGGCAGCGCTGCGGGCGGTGTCCTGATGAATTTTGTGGTTGCGCGCCTGGTGTCCGCCCAGGGCTACGACCTTTGCTTCCTGATCATGCCGTTGCTCCCACTCCTGGGGCTTGCGCTCCTTTGGCGAGGCGGCCGGCACGGCTGGAGATCACGACCGCGCGAGGCGCGGGCATCCCGTGTCTTGCCCAAAGAGGAAGTCAACCGATGAAGTTAGTGCGATACGGCCCTGCCGGGCGCGAGAAGCCGGGCTTGATGGATTCGGGCGGCAACGTCCGCGACCTGTCCGGAGTGGCGCCGGACATCGGACCCGATGAGCTGTCGCCGACCAGCCTGGACGCCATCCGCGCGATCGATGCGGAGGCCCTGCCGGTTGTCCAGGGTCCGGTGCGCTTTGGTCCTCCAGTTCGAGGAACGAGCAAGTTCATCGCCATCGGCCTGAATTTTGCGGACCACGCGGCGGAATCGAACATGCCGGTTCCCACGGAACCGGTGCTCTTCATGAAGGCCCCATCCTGCATTCAGGGCCCCCACGACGAGGTCATGCTTCCGAAGGACTCCGTGAAGACAGATTGGGAGGTGGAGCTCGGCGTGGTGATCGGCGCCATGGCGCGTCATGTCGAGGCGCGGGACGCCGTGCACTTCGTTGCCGGCTACCTGACCGTCAACGATCTCTCGGAGCGCGAATTCCAGCTGGAGCGCGGGAGCCAATGGGATCGCGGCAAGGGATGCGACACTTTCGGACCGATCGGCCCGTGGCTCGCGACCACGGACGAGATCCCAGATCCTCAGAATCTCGACATGTGGCTCGAGGTGAACGGGCGGCGCATGCAGACCGGCAACACCCGCACCATGGTCTTCGGCGTGGCCGACCTCGTCTCCTACGTCAGCCGGTTCATGACCCTGCTGCCAGGCGACATCATCACCACGGGAACGCCGCCAGGCGTCGGACTCGGGATGAAGCCCCCTGTCTATCTCCGGGCCGGCGACGAAATCCGTCTGGGCATCTCCGGACTCGGCGAGCAGAGGCAGAGGGTGACAGCGTTTCGGCTCGAGCCGGCGCCTGCCAGTCGACGGGCTGAGCCCTCAACTTCCCGTTGACCAGCCAGTCCAGCGTCTCGGGGGTTCTAGGCCCGGCACGCCGCCGCCCGTCGCTGCAGGAAGACCCGCTCCCGTTCATTCTTGGTCAGTTCCGCAGCGGCGATGAACGCCTCCCGCGCCTCCGCAAGATGTCCAAGACGCTGAAGCAAATCGCCCCGGACGCTCGGTAGCAGATGGTAGCCCGCGAGCGCTGGCGCGTGCGCGAGGGCCTCGACGATTTGAAGTCCCGCCGCTGGCCCCTCGACCATGGCGATGGCGACAGCACGGTTGAGCTCCACTACTGGCGAGTTGGTCGCTCGCGCAAGCTGGGCATAAAGGCCGGCGATACTTCGCCAGTCCGTGGCCGCCGCCTCCTGCGCCTGGGCGTGGCAGGCGGCGATGGCGGCCTGCAGCGCATAGACGCCGCCACGCCCGCCGAGCGCCCAGGCCCGCGCCAGGGCATCCTGGCCGCGGCGGATCTGCAGCGCGTCCCACCGCCGCCGGTCCTGGTCCATCAGCAGAATGGGCTCCCCGTCCGGACCGGTGCGCGCCGCGCTGCGCGAAGCGTTGAACTCCATCAACGCCACCAGCGCGTGCGCCTCGGGCTCCGCCGGCGCGAGGGCCGCCAGGATCCGGCCGAGGCGCCGGCCCTCGTCGCATAGCTGCGGCCTCAGCCAGTCCCCGCCGTGCGCGGCTGTGTAGCCCTCGTTGAAGATCAGGTAGATCACCTCCAGGACCGCTGGGAGGCGCAACCGTCGTTCATCGCCCTGAGGCGTCTCGTAGGCGAGGCCGGACGCCGAGAGCAGCCGTTTGGCGCGCACGATCCGTTGGGCAATGGTCGCCTCGGCCGCCACGAAAGCGCGGGCTATCTCTGCAGTCGTGAGGCCGCAAACCATGCGAAGCGCCAGCGCCACGCGGGCTTCGGTGGAAAGACGTGGATGACAGGCTGTAAAGATGAGCCGCAGCATCTCATCGCCGATGTCGTCATCGAGCGCGGTGTCGAAATCGGGCATGGTGGTCTGCTCGGCTTCCAGGGCCGCCGCCACCATCGCGTGCCGGCGTTCCAGCATCGGGGCCCGACGCATATGATCCAGGGCCCGGCGGCGGGCGGCGGCCATGAACCACGCGCCGGGACGGTCGGGCACGCCCGTCTGCGGCCAGCGTTCCAGCGCCGCGACGAGCACGTCCTGCGTCAGCTCTTCAGCCAGAGGGACGTCGCGCAGCATCCGCGCCAGGCTGGTGATCAGCCTGGGTTGCTCGATACGCCACGTGGCGAGGATCGCCCGCTCGACGTCGCCCTGCGCCATGCGCCTCAGCCGCTGTGGGTCATCGACCCGGCGATGGCGCGAATCTCCATCGTTCCCGTCCAACCGGGGATGTGATCGACATGCAACTGCATGAACTCACGGGCGGACGCCAAGGCCTCGTCGGCACCGGGCAGGTCGAAGATCGCATAGCCGCCGATCATCTCCTTCGCCTCGATGAACGGCCCGTCCGTCACCTTCAGGGCGCCCTGTTCAACCGACACCTGGCAGCCCATAGCCAAAGGCATGAGGCCGCCGTCGTCGAGCATGCGGCCAGCCTGGATCTCGCGCTGCGCCATCCTGTGCATGGCTTCGAGGAGCTCCGGGGTCGGTTCGGCGGCCTCGCTCGACTTGATGATGAACATGTAACGCATGGCGGAAATCCTCGAACGGGTCGCGACGCCCTCGTCGCGATCTCATCCCGTCATCTGTTCGACGGACCAGACCCAGTCCGATAGACAAGTGGCGCCAAATGTTTCATCGGCCAAGACCACGGCGCGAGCCCGCGCCGCTTGGTCGGAGCGAAGCGGATGGCGGCGGAGACGAAGCGGGTGCGGCGGACCGTCGAGGCCTCGCGGCAGGCGATCTTGGAGGCCGCCGAGCTCTACCTGGCCGCCGACGGCCCCGAAGGGGTCAAGGTGCAGCGCATCGCGCGCGACCTGGGCCTCACCGATGCAGCCATCCACTATCACTTCGGCAACCGCGAGGGGCTCCTGGAGGCGCTGTTGCGCTTCTCGGGCCGCCGATTCTTGGGCGAGCTGGAGGGGGCGATGGCGACGCAGGACGCCGCCGACTTCGACTTGCCGCGGGCCGCGGCGCTGCTTGCCGAGTTATACGAGCGGCGCGGCGCTGCCCGTCTGGCCATGTGGCTTACGCTGTCGGGCTGGTCGCCCCACGGCGATGGGATGCTGCGCCCGCTCGCCGAGTGGCTGCACGCCGCGCGCGCGCGCCGAGCCGCCGCCGCCGGCCAGCCCGCTCCGGAGCTCGCCGATAGCCAGAAGGGGATCGCGCTGCTGAGCGCCGTCACCTTCGCCCAGGCGCTGGCCGGCGACGCCCATCTGCGCAGCGTGGGCCTGACGGCCGTCAGCTCGGAGGCGTTCCTGGCTTGGCTGACAGAGCGAATGGAGGCGCCGACCTAGGGCGGGCGGCTAGACGTAGCTGGGATCGAGCCCCTGGCCCCACTCGGCCATCCAGCGTTCGTACTCTGCCGCCGCGCCCGGGTCGTAGAGATCGATCAGCCGCGAAATCCGCCCGTCGCGGTAGGTGGCGATCTCCCAGAGCCTTGTGAGAGTGGGGGGCGCCGGTGGCCGCTCGAACTGCATGGCGCTGTGGACGATGACGTTGGCGCCCTCTTCGCGGACCACGCGGTCGAGCCCCACCGTGCGGACGCAGCGCTTGTCGAACCCCTCGATCGAGCGGCGGATGCCGGCCAGCATGGGCGCGAGGCCCTGGATCACACAGTGGAAGGGCATGTTCATCACCTCGTAGGTGACGTCCTCGTGGAAAAACTCATCGAGGCGGCTCCAGTCGTCGTCCTCGTAGGCGGCCTCGAACGCGCGGCGCTGAGCGACAAACTGCGAGATCAAACTCATCGGCATCTCCCCTCTAAGAGTTACTTAGAGGTATCTAAGTAAGATCCGGGTGGCAAGCCGTCGCCTTTCGCCACGCTGAACGGGCCCGACGGATAATCGAACGCAGGGCCTATTCGGATCGGCCGCCGCGCTTCGAATATCGGTTCGACGCCGCAATGCGCGAAGCCGAATTTCGGCCTTTCAGGCGGATCCACTCGCCGAGACACTTAGAGCGGTCCAGCTGATGGTCGCGGACGCGGGATTTGCAGAGCAGTACTTGAAGCTGATGGAAACCATGGTCTCCGAGACAACCCCTCGTTAGATGGGGTGATGGCTGCTTCCTGCAGCTCATGCCCGCGATCGTGAACGGCACGAAGCTGGTGCTCATGCGCAAGTGGGACGCCGGGCGCGCCCTGCAGCTGATCGAGGCCGAACGCGTCAACAGCGCCGGCGGCGTGCCGACGATTGCCTGGCAGCTCGTCGAACATCCCGATCGGGAGAAGTACGACCTCTCGTCGCTGCAGGTGATCGGCTGGGGCGGGGCGCCGGCGGCCCCGGAGCTGATCCGCAAGGTCCGCGAGGTCTTCCCCGGGGCCAACCCCGGGAACGGGTGGGGCATGACCGAGACCGCCAGCGGCGTCACTGGGATCGCCGACGAGGACTATATCGAGCGGCCCGACAGCGCCGGCGTGGTCTTCCCGGCCTGGGACATCAAGATCGTCGAACCCGAAACGCTGAAGGAGCTCGGGACGGACGAAATAGGCGAGCTCTGGGCGCGGGGCGTCGGCGTGATCAAGGGCTATTGGCGCAAGCCAGAGGCGACGGCGCAGACCTTCGTGGACGGCTGGGTGCGCACGGGGGACCTCGCGCGGATCGATGCTGACGGGCACCTCATCATCATCGACCGGGTCAAGGACATGCTGATCCGCGGCGGCCAGAACATCTACAGCGTTGAGATCGAGAACATCCTCTACAGCCACCCGGACGTCGTCGACGCCGCAGTGGTGCCGATCCCGCACCGGACGCTTGGCGAGGTGGTCGGCGCGGTCGTGAGGCTGAGGGACGGCGCGTCGCTCAACGAGGCCGACCTGCAGGCCTTCGCCCGCGAACGCATGGCCTCCTACAAGACGCCGGAGCGGGTGGCGTTCTGGGACGAGCCGTTGCCGCGCAATGCGGCCGGCAAGATCCTGAAGCGTGAGTTGCGGGCGGCCTTCCAGCCGATCGACGCGTGAGCGCGGCGGCCGGTCCCCTGAGCGGCCTCAAGGTGCTGGAGTTCTCCAGCGTCGGCCCGCTCCCCTATTGCGGCATGCTGCTGGCCGACCTTGGCGCCGACGTCGTGCGCATCGACCGCCCGGGCGCCCGAGGCGGCGCGCCGTTCGAGATCATCAGCCGCGGACGGCGCTCCATCGTCCTGGACCTGAAGGATCCCGCCCAGCTCAAAGTCTGCGTCCAACTGATCGAGCGGGCGGACGCCATCCTGGAGGGCTATCGGCCCGGCTTCATGGAGCGCATCGGCCTTGGCCCCGAGGCCATGCTGGCGCGCAATCCGAGGCTCGCCTATGGCCGCCTCAGCGGCTTCGGGCAGGACGGACCGATGTCCCAGGCCGTGGGACACGACATCAACTTCATCGCCCTTTCGGGCGCCCTCGGCGCGATCGGGACGGAGGAACGCCCGACACCGCCGCTGAACCTGGTGGGCGGCACGGGCGGCGCCCTGTTCCTGGCTTTCGGCGTCGTCTGCGCCCTGCTGCATGCGCAGAGGACCGAGCGCGGCCAGGTGGTCGACACCGCCATGAGCGAGGCGGCGACCTCGTTGATGTCGGCGTTCCTGATGTTCCATGCCGCAGGCGACCACAATGCGCCCCGGGGCGCCAACATGGGCGACGGCGGGGCCCACTTCTATAATGCCTACCGCTGCGCCGACGGCCACTACATCGCGGTCGGCGCCATCGAGCCGGACTACTATGCCGCCTTCCTCGAACCCGCTGGCATCAAGGATCCGGAGTTCGCGCACCAGCAGGACCCCGCCCGCTGGCCGGGGCTGAAGCGCAAGCTGGCCGACATCATCGCAACGCGATCGCGCGCGGACTGGCTGGCGGCCTTCGAAGGCGCGGACACCTGCGTCACCCCAGTGCTGGAGCTGGACGAGATCCCGGGACATCCGCAGGTCCTCGCCCGCGGCGGGTTCGTCGAAGTGGCCGGTGTGCGGCAGCCGGCGCCGACGCCGCGATTCTCTGAAACACCCGGGCAGGTCCAAGGACCGCCGCCCACGCCGGGGCGTCACGCCGCCGAGACCCTGGCGGACTGGGGTCTCCAGGCCGGCGTGGGCGCCGCCCAAAACCCTGCCTGATCAGCCCAAGGAGGCGCTCGTGGCGCTCGTGACGGTCACACGCTTTGAAGAGTTCGCCCATGTCCGGGTCGATTCGCCGCCGGCCATTGTCCTGACGGCTGAGGCTCGGGCGCAGCTGATGGCCGCACTCGACGAGGTCGAGCGAAGCGACGCCGCAGGCCTGCTGATGATGGCCGCACGGGGCGGCTTCCTTGTCGATCCCGACGCCTCGGCCTTCGAGACCGCCACGGTCCCCCCGGACCTGCGCGAGCTCGTCGCGCGGCTCGAAGGGCTCGGCAAGCTGACCTTCGCGGTTTGCGAAGGGCCGACCTTCGGCGCTGCGCTTGAGCTGGCGATGGCGTGCGACCTCCGGGTGGCGGGCCCGGCGGCGACGTTCGGCCTGCCGGAGGTGACGGTCGGGCGGCTGGCCCCCGCCGGCGGCGTCCAGAGACTCGTGCGCCTGATAGGTCCGGAACGGGCGCTCCCGATCGTCGCTCTGGGCAAGCTCCTTTCGGCCCACGAAGCCCGCCAGGCCGGCCTTGTGGACGCTGTACCCGAGCCCGAGGACCTCCTGTCGACGGCGCTGACGCTCGCCCGCGCTGCGCTGTCGGCGAACGCACGGCCTGAGAGGGCGAGCCGGCGGGAGGCCAAGCTTCGGGAGACCGGGGAAGGGCCCGATCTGTTCGCGGCGTTTAGGGACAGGAACGCCAAGCCCCTGCGCGGCCGCGTCGCCGCCGAACTGAACATCCAGGCGGTGGAAGCGGCGACCAGCTGCGCCTTCGGCGAGGCGCGAGCGGTCGAGGCGCGTCTGCTCGCGGCGGCCCTGGAGTCAGAGCAGGCGCCAGCGTTGCGCTACGCGTTCCTCAGCCGGTCGCAGGCGCAACGGATCCCCGATGTTCCGGAAGACACGCGCGACATCGCCGTCGGACGTGTCGGCGTCGTCGGAGCCGGCACCATGGGGGGCGGCATCGCCATGGCCTGCGCCAATGCCGGTCTTGATGTCGTCCTGGTCGACCAGGCCGCCGCCGCGCTCGATCGCGGCCTCGCCACCATCAGGCGGAACTACGCCCAGACGGCGGCCCGCGGCGGCCTGGGCGAGGCCGAGGTCGCCTCGCATCTCGACCGCATCGTCGGAGCGGTGGGCCTGGCGGCCTTGACGGACGTCGACCTCGTCATCGAGGCGGCCTTCGAGCGGATGGATGTGAAGCAGGATATCTTCCGCGAGTTGGATCGCATCTGCAGGCCGGGCGCCGTGCTCGGAACCAACACCTCGGGCCTCGATATCAACGCCATCGCCGGCGTGACCCGGCGGCCCGAGGCCGTGATCGGACTGCACTTCGCCTCGCCGGCGCATGTCACCCGCGGCGTCGAGGTTATCCGCGGCGACCGGACGTCGCGGGAGGTCGTCGCCACGGGCATGCGGTTCGCAAAGCGTCTCGGCAAGCTGCCGGTGCTCGTGGGCGTGACGCCGGGCTTCGTCGCCAACCGGACGATGTATCCCTACCGGCGGGCCGCAATCGCCCTCGTGGCGGAAGGCGCGACGCCGTGGGAGGTCGACCAGGCGGTCTACGACTTCGGGTTCCCGATGGGACCATTCGCCATGCACGACCTGGCCGGCCTCGATGTGGGCTGGAACCCCGACGACGCCAGTGGCGACATCCTGCGCGACCGTCTCTGCCGGGCCGGCCGGTTCGGGCAGAAGTCGATGGCTGGCTACTACGATTACGACGAAGGCCGCACGCCGACGCCCTTCGATGTTGTGGCGCAGATCGTCGAGCGGTTTCAGCAGGAGAGCGGAAGGGCGGTGCGCAAGATCTCCGCCGACGAGATGGTCGAGCGGCTGATGTTCCCGATCGCGAACGAGGGGGCGCGGCTGCTCGAGGAAGGCAAGGCCCTGCGCGCCTCCGACATCGATCTCATCTGGCGCTTCGGCTACGGCTGGCCCGACTACCGGGGCGGCCCGATGTACTTCGCGGACCAGAAGGGTCTTGGGCACGTCATCCGCAGCCTCGAGGCCTCGGCCGCGCCGCCCGACGACGAGGTCTCTTTGCTGCTGAGATCGGCAGCCTCGACTGGCGAGCCATTGCACTGCTGGGGCTGGCGCGACTGAACCTGGCCAATGGATCGGTAGGGCGGGCTATTTGGTGGGCGGGCGCTCCCGGATCCAACCGACGGCCGACCGTGTGCGACGGCGCCGAAGCCATGGCCCGGACCAAGATGCGCGAGGTGATCCTGACCGTGTGTCCCATCAGGTGAACGCGAAGTTTTCCGGGTCCGGCGCGCTCACGAGCTGGTAGTACTCGTCGATAGTCCAGGGCATGTTGATCGTCGATCGCCCATGCTCATTGATATAATAGCCGCCGCCACCCTTCTGATTTTCCCAGAGCACGGTCTTCATCTCGCGGTCTAGCCGCGCATTATACTCATCGTAGGCGTCCCCGCGGACCTCTATCGTGCGTTTTCCACTTTCGATCATCTCGACGACCAACCCCGAAATGTAGCGCGACAAGATCTCCACCCAGGAGTGGAACCCCCCGCCGCGCGTCTGGCCGTTGGGGCCGTACATCATGAAGAAGTTGGGAAATCCGGGCAGCGTCATGCCCTTGTAGGCGCGCGCGCCGTCGCGACCCCAGAGGTCCTCCAGCGAGGTTCCATCGCGTCCTTGGTATCGGGCGGGCCAAAGGTATTCGGTCACCTTGAAGCCGGCGGCGAGGACGACCAGATCGGCCTTCCGCTCCACCCCGTCATCGGAGATCACCCCGTCTGAGGTGAACGCCCTGACGCCGCTGGCGACCAGTTCGACATTGTCCCGCAGCAGGGTGTCGTACCAGGCGTTGTCGATGACCAGCCGCCGCGCGAGGGGCGCATAGGTCGGCACCAGTTTTGAGAACAAATCCTCGCGATGACCGACCTTGGCCCTGATGTAATCCGTCAGGGCGCTGGCGAGGCGGTCGTTCCTCTCGTTGACCCGGCCACCCTTGGCGACCCACTCGAGATCGAGCTCCTGGAACTCCTGGAGTTGGAGCTCCGAGACATAGGCCGAGAAGATGAACCAGGACCGATAACCCGGCATATGGTCCAGCATCCACTGCTTCTCCGGCGACACGGGGTCGTGGTAGCCGCGGATGGGGGTGATCCAGTTCGGCGTGCGCTGGTAGATTGTCAGCTTGGCCGCCGTCTGCGCGACGCCTCGCGCGAGTTGGGTGCCGGTGGAACCCGTGCCCACGAGCGCCACGCGCTTGCCGGTGTAGTCGAAGCTGTGGTCCCACGCCGTGGTGTGGAACATCTTGCCTTGGAAGTGCTCTGCGCCGGGAATATCGGGCAGCTTGGGCGTGCTGAAGGTCCCGCTCGCGCTGATCAGCACGTTGCTGACCTGGGTCTTCAGGGCGCCATCCGCGTCCCGCAGTGTTAGGACCCATTTTCCCTGCTCAGCGTCCCACCTGGCGTCCGTCAGCTCCGTGCTGAACGAGATGTGCGGGCGGACCGCATACTTGTCGATCATGTACTCGGCATATTCACGCAGTTCGGCTTGCGCGCCGAAGTAGCTCTTCCACCGGTAGTCGCGCTCGAATTTGTACTGGTAGAGGAAGCTCGGGATGTCGACGCGCGCCTCTGGATAGTCGTTTACGAACCAGGTGCCGCCGGCGGCCGGGTGCCGTTCGACGATGCGGTAGGGGATCCCTAGCCTCGAAAGCTGAATGGCTGCGGCGATGCCGCTGAATCCGGCGCCCACGATGGTCACGTGGAAGGCGTTCAGGACGTCCGCGGGCGGCGGGCGGGACCAGGTGGTGTTCCGGGGAATCTCGGCGAAGCCCAACTCTTCGTAGCCGTATGCCAGCTCGGTCGGGCTCGCGATCTTGCCGGTGAAGAGCGCGATCAGCTCCGCCGTCTCCTCCAGGGAAGGGGCCGGCTTCGCCTGCGCGCTGCTGGCCAGAAACTCGCAGGCCTTTCGCCGGATCGTCGCGTGGTGCTCTTCGGGAATGTCGTAGACGCGAAGGGCGCCGCCCCGAATGAGGCGCTCCTCGACGGGCATCGCCGCCAGTTCCGGGTCTCGCGTCTGCTGGTAGAGGGCAAGACGCAGGGCGGGGATGTTGGCCGCCGCCACGGCGCGGCGCAGGAACTCCTCGCCTTCAGGCGGCGCGGGCGCCGACGGAGCCGCCGCGAGAATGTCACTCATGTCTTTCACCTGGGCGATGGGGCGCCTGGGCCGTGACCGGCGCCGTCTTGAAGAGCTGCCCAATGTCGGCGTCGCTGATCCGCCCCTCGCGGACGCGGATCAGCACGCCGCCACGGGCGAAACTCGGGATGGAATGGTTCGACGGGCGCAGTCGACGCTTCGCCCCCATAGGCGCGTTGCGACTGCCCCGAACGGCCAGGGCTGGGCTCGCCATTCGCGCTTTCTGGTCTCGGGCGCCTTCGGATGATCGCAGGGCCGCTGGGTGTCTGGTGGGGCAGATTGGCCTGCGGCCAGGGCGCCTGGGAAATCGCTTTTCGAGATAGCGGGATATACGCCGGACGAATGCCGACGGACTTCGAGAGTGCCCGCGGTTTCAATGTTCCGTCGCCGCGGCGACAGGCCTGCCGCCTGCGGTCCGGCTGCTGGGCGGCATCGCTGTCCGTGACCCCATGTCGTCAGGACCGCCGAGTGAGGCGGGTCGCGGGCCTTGAGCCGCTCAGCCGTCGGCGAACAGCTTCTTCAGCTCGTTCTTCATGATCTTGCCGCTGGCATTGCGGGGCAGGGTCTCGCGCCAGAACAGGACGCGCACCGGCGCCTTGAAGGCGGCCAGGCGCTCGGCCACGAAGGCGCGCAGTTCCGCCTCGGTGGCGCGGGCACCCGATTTCAGCGTCACGACGGCGCCCGGCTCCTCCCCGAGCGTCTTGTGCGGAATGCCCACCAGGGCCGCGTCCATCACCGCGGGGTGCTCGTAGAGGACGTTCTCCACCTCCACACAGTAGATGTTCTCGCCGCCGCGGATCAGCATGTCCTTGGCCCGGTCGATGATGAAGAGGAACCCCTCCTCGTCGATCCGCGCCAGGTCGCCGGTGCGCAGCCAGCCGTCCACGAACGTCTCGGCCGTGGCCTGCGGCTTGTTCCAGTAGCCCTTCACCACCTGCGGGCCCTTGCACCAGAGCTCCCCGACCTCCCCGGGCGGAAGTTCACGGTCGCCCTCGACGGTCATGATCTTCAGGTCCATGACGGGCACCGCCGGCCCGCAGCTCTCGGGCCGATGCTGGTAGTCCTCAGCGCCGTGGGTGGTCGCCATGGCCGAGGTCTCCGTCATGCCCCAGCCGTTGCCGGGCTGGGACTTGGGGAAGGTCTCGACGATCTGGCGCACCAGCTCGGGCGCCGCCGGCGCGCCGCCATATGAGACGGCCTCCAGCGAGGAGAGGTCGTAGTTTTCGCGCGCGGGGTGTTCGATCAGCTGCCAGGCGATGGTGGGCACCCCGCCGGCCACGGTCACCCGCTCGCGTTCGATCAGCTCGAACGCACGGACCGGCTCCCACTTGTGCATGATCACCACCTTGGCGCCGGCGAACAGGGAGGGGTTCAGCACCCCAAAACAGCCGGTCGCGTGGAAGCAGGGCACGGATAGCAGGGCAGCCCGCTGCGGGCCGTCGGGGTCGGGCGTCGGTGGCGTTTCCCCGCGGCGCAGGAAGGCCCGCACGGCCGCGCAGCCCGCCGCCATGATGGTGCAGTTGATGTTGCGGTGGGTGGCCAGCGCCCCCTTCGGCTTTCCGGTGGTGCCGGAGGTGTAGAAGATGGTGGCGTCGTCGTCGGGCAGGATCTCGACCTGCGGCAGCGGCAGGTCGGCCAGTCCGATCCAATCGCTCGTGCCCCCCAGCACGGACTCCAGGCGGACCACCTTCGGATGGCTGATATCTTCCGCCTGGCGGCTGACGTAGATCGTCTCGAGGTCGGGGCAGTTCGGCAGGTGCTCGAAGATGCGCGCCAGGCGTTCGGCGTCGACGATGGCGATCTTGCTGCCGGAATCCGCCAGTCCGTATTCGAGCTCCGGCCCGGTCCACCAGGCGTTCAGGGGCGTTACGATGGCCCCCACCGCGGTCGCGGCATAGAAGGCCACCGCCCATTCCGGCAGGTTGCGCATGATCACCGCGACCCGGTCGCCCTTGACCACGCCGCGGGCCTGCAGCTCACGGGCGAAGGCCGACACCGCGCGGTAGAAGGCCTCGAAGCTGGCGCGCTCGTCCTCGTAGACCAGGAACGTTCGCTGGTCGCCGAAGGCGCGGCCGGCTTCGAGCACATCGCGGAAGGTCGGCGGCGCATTCTTCCAGACGCGGGTGGGGACGCCGCGGATGGTCTGTTCCGCCATCTCGAACGGCGATCCGGGGCCCGTGAGCAGGGCGTGAGCCTGGGCGATCGACATGGCGGGCCAGGCGCCGCCGGCGATCCGGGCGGAAGGCGCGTTTTCGGCGGACTTGGTCATGGTTCCTCCCATGTCGGGCGGCCCGCTGGCTGCGGATTCTCGTTGTCGCCCGGCGCGTCTATGTTGAGCCCGCTCTGCGTCGTCCGGGTCAGGACCCGTTCGACGGTTTCCGGGGTGATTTTCCCGACAGCGCCCAGTCCGTGACCATGGCGATCAGGTTGTGGAGTTCGGCGCGGTCGCGGATCGGGTCGTTCCAGATCACCGCCCGGTAGTAGAGCGGGCCGGATATCGCATCGAGCATCCAGTCGCCGTCGATGTCCTTCGGCAGGTCGCCCCGGGCGACGGCGCGGCGCAGGATGTCGCGGCCGTAGGACCGACGCTCGTCCAGCAGGCGGTGGAACACCTTCCGATAGGCCGCGTCCACGCGGGCCGCCTCGATCATGGCCGGCAGGAAGCGGGCCCAGTTTCCGGTGGCCAGGCCGTCCATCAGGAACTCGTAGTTGAAGGTGAGCTCCTCGACGAAGCCGCCGCCGACCGGGCCGGGGGGCACCTCGCCGATCAGGGTGGCGAAGGCGTCGATGACGATCTCGGAGGGGGCGTTCCAGTGCCGGTAGATGGTCGATCGCGCCACGGCCGAGCGTTCGGAGATCTGGTCGATGGTCAGGGCGCCGACGCTGACCTCGGCGATCAGGTCCAGGGTCGCCTCGAGGACGGCGTTGCGGGTCCGGACGATCTGCGGGTTCAGCCGCGGCGCGGTCTGCGGGCGGGTCGTCTCTTTGGCCACCATCATCTCCCTCACACTGGCCACCTCCTGGTAGCGGGCGACGTGCGACGCCGCTAGCCAAAACGATCCGCATTCGATACGTATCATACAGAATGAACGATATCGAACAATAGTGGAGCGTTAGCTGCAAATGGTCCCCAGGAGAGCGAGATCGCCGATCACCCGCGCGGGAGCCTGGTATGCGGTGGGCCTCCTGAGCCTGCTCTATGTGATCTCGTTCGCGGACCGGCTGGTGCTGAGCGTGCTGGTCGGCCCGATCAAGCAGGAGCTGGGCGCCAGCGATGCGCAGCTTGGCCTGCTGATGGGCCTGTCCTTCGCCGGGGTTTATTCGGTGCTCTGCCTGGTGCTGGCGCGCGTCGCCGACCGCGGGGACCGCCGAAACCTGATCGTGGCGGGTGTGGTGATCTGGAGCCTGACCACGATCGCCTGCGCCTTCGCGCCGAATTTCCTCACCCTGGCGCTCTGCCGCACCGGCGTCGGGATCGGCGAGGCGGCGCTGACGCCGGCGGCGCTGTCGATGATCGCCAGCCTCTTCCCCGCCGAGCGCCGGCACGGGCCGATCAGCGTGTTCCTAGCCGCCGGGGTGCTGGGGGCGACCGGCGGCTTCATGATGGCGGCGGCGGCGCTGGACCTCGTCCACGCGGGCGACCTGGCCCAGCTGCCGTTCCTCGCGCACCTGAGCAGCTGGCGGGTGGTGATGCTGGTCATGGGCGCGCCGGGGCTCGTGCTCGCCGCGCTGCTGGCCCTGACGGTGCGCGAGCCGCCGCGCCCGCCGGCGCCAGCGGAAGCGTCGAGCGCGGGCGAGGTCCTGCGCGAGTTCGCCCTCAATCGGCGCCTCTATCTGGCGATCTTCGCGGGCCTGGGGTTCATCCAGCTGATGGCCTATGCGCTGGGTGCCTGGTACCCGGCGATCCTGGTGCGGGGCTACGCCCTGACGCCCTCGCAGGCCGGCTATCTGTTCGGCGCGCTGGGGGCGACATTCGGGGTCGGGGGCGCCCTGGCGGTCCCGGCCCTGGTCGCCAGCCTGGCCAAGCGCGGACGGCGGGACGCCTTCGCGGCCGTCGGCGCGGTTTGCCTCCTGGCGGCGGCGCCCTGCGTGATCGCGGGGCTGCTGTGGCCGTCCGCCTCCGGCTCGCTGGCGTGGATGGCCCCGAGCCTGTTCCTGCTGATCGGCGGGGGGACGCTGCCCGCGGTCGCGGTCCAGGTGATCGCGCCGAGCCGGGTGAGGGCCCAGGTGACGGCGGTCTACTTCCTGGGGGTGAACTTCATCGGCCTCGGCGGCGCGCCCTGGCTGGTGGGCGCGCTGTCGGACCGCCTGCCGGGCGCGAGCCCGCTGGCCACGGGCCTGGCGATCGTCGTCGCCCTTTGCGCCCTGGCCGGCGGCGCCTGCTGCTTCGCCTTCCGGTCGGCCGTGACCGCCAGAGCCCAGATCCCGCTGCCCCAGGAAGCGCCATGATCGATCGTATCAACTCGCTATGGGCGCTGACCGCCCACCGGGCCGGGCTCGGCTGAGACCGCCGGGGCTGGTACAAGGTTCGCCTCCATCCAGGGGCGAGCCGCGCGCCGGCGTCGGGCGCAAAGGGAGGAGATCGCCGTGACGACCGCGAACGAGATCAAGCTCGCGGGAATCGACCTGAATCTGCTCGTCGTTCTCGAGGCCTTGCTCAACGAAAGAAACGTGACGCGTGCGGCGGCCCGGCTGAACAAGAGCCAGCCGTCGGTGAGCAGCGGCCTCGGCCGTCTGCGCCAGCTCTTCAACGACCCGCTGCTGCAGCGGGAGGGCAACGGGATGCGGCTCACGCCGATGGGCCGTTCGCTTCGGCCGCGGGTCAAGGAGGTCCTGGATAGCGCCAGATCGCTGCTGGCGCTCGACGACGCCTTCGACCCGACCGCCGGCCGGCACCGTATCCGGGCCTGCGCGAGCGAGAACGTCAGCCTGCACTTCGTGCCGACGCTGAGCGGCCAACTGCGCGACCTGGGCGTCAAGGCCGACCTGAGCGTCCATTGGCCCACCACCAAGGAGGAGGCGCTGCGGCAGCTCGGCTGCGGCAAGTTCGACCTGCTTCTGGGTTCCTATCTGGAGCGGAGCGACGAGGCGGAGCGCTTCTATCTCTACGACGAGAATGTGGTCTTCCTGATGCGCGAGGGGCACCCGATCCTGACGGGCCCGGTCTCGCCCGGCGACGCGGTCGAGGCCGAGGCGCTCGACGGCTATCCCGTGGCCAATGGCGCCTACAGCGGGGCCGCGGGGCGCCAATTCGAGGCCGGGATGAAGCGGGCCGGCTTGACGGTCGCCCGGATCCGTTCGGTCCACGAGATCACCCTGAGCCTCTACTACATGCTCGGCAACGATACGGTCGCGTTGACGTCCGAGCGGATGGGAGCTTGGCTCAGCCGCGCGACGAACCTGCGCACGCTGCGGCCCGCATTCGATCTCCCGCGCTTCCCGGTGGAGATGCTGGTGCAGAAATCGCGGGTCGAGGAGCCGTGGATGAACTGGCTTATCGGCCAGGTGCTGCGGACTGTCCCGAGCGCCTATGGCGAGTGGCCGGAGCCCATCGGGGTTCCTGATGAGCGGCTATAGCAAGATCGAATTTCTACAGTCGTCGAACACACGGCAGTTTTCCCCCGGACCTGAATCCGGAGACCCGTCGCCATGTTGTCGCGACCACGCATTCCCCCGCTGACGCGGGACGAGTGGACCGCCGACGTGGCCGCGGCGCTCGAACCCATGGCCGCCCGCGGCCGACTGCTCAACGTCATCTCCACCATATGGCGTCACCCGGCGCTCGCCCGCGCCCTGGGCGGGCTCAGCGGCCATCTCATGGGCCAATCCACCCTGGCTCCGCGGGAGCGGGAGATCGTCATCCTGCGCGTCGCGGCGGTGGCCAGGTGCGGCTACGAATGGAGCCACCACGAGCGCATGGCGCGCGCCGAGGGTCTCTCTGAGGCCGAGATCCGGGCGATCGCCTACGGCTCGGCCGCACAGTCGCTGGCCCCGGCCGATGCGCTGCTGGTGCAGGCGGCCGACGAGCTGATCTCCGATCATCTGCTCGGCGACGCGACCTGGGCCGCCCTGGCGAAGACCCATACCGAGCAGCAGATGATGGATCTCGTCTGCACGGTCGGCGGCTATCTGGCCTTCGCCACCGCCGCCAACACGTTCGGCGTGCAACTCGAGGAAGCCGCCCCCGTCTGAGGCGCGCCGTTCGAAACCGCGACAGCGCCCACAACGATGCGAGGGACGACCTCGCCATGCCCACTGAGCCCGGGCCGCATTTTTGCCCAAGTGATACAAAAGCTATTTACATCGAACAAATTGTAGCGTCTCATACATTAGTGATCCAGATAGGAATCCCCAGGGCGACGCCCGAGTGGGGACCGGGGGGAACCATGTTGAAAATTCACCACGCCACGCAGATCCAAGACGGCCATGCCCTGACCCGCTCGGCGGATCTGGACCCGCAGAGGCTGAAGACCGCCGGCAAGGGCCGATTGGGCGCCGGGGTGGGTCTCAGCGCCCTGGCCATCGCCTTCGGCGCCCATGCGGCAGGCAGCGTCCCGAAGGCCGCGGCCGACGACGTCCAGCTCGATGAGCTCGTGGTCACCGCCCAGAAGCGCGAGCAGCGCCTGGAGGACGTCCCCGCGGCGGTCACGGTGGTGAACAGCGCCCAGCTGCAGCGGAGCGGGGCGCGGAGCGTCACGGACATTTCACTCCTGACGCCTGGCCTCAACGCGGCCACCGGCGGCAGCGAAGCCACCACCGTGGTGCGCATCCGCGGCATCGGCACCTCGGCCGACAATCCGGGCCTGGAGGACGCGGTCGGGATCTACATCGACGGCGTCTACCGGCCCCGCAACAGCGTCGGCTTCAACAACCTCGGAGAACTGGCCGAGGTCGAGGTGCTGAAGGGCCCGCAAGGCACGCTGTTCGGCAAGAACACCGTGGCCGGCGTGGTGCAGATCACCACCAAGCGGCCGGAATTCCACTTCGGCGGCCAAGCCGAGGCCGAGGTCCAGACCTACAGCGGCTGGCGCATCGCCGGGTCGGTGACGGGGCCGCTGGCCGGCGACGTCCTGGCGGGCCGGCTGTTCGTCTCGGACGCCCAGCGCGGCGGGTACGGCAAGCTCGTCAATGCCTCTGGGACGCGCCTGTCCAACGACCACAGCGAGCGCGCCTACAGCCTGCGCGGCCAGCTCCTGTACAAGCCGACCGACGCCTTCGACGTGAACCTGATCGCCGACTACAGCCATCGTGACGACCGCTGTTGCCAGGCGGTTCTGTTCCAGACGGGCCTGCCGGCGGTGCTGCTCAATTCGCTGGTCCCGGGGGCCGTGCCCACGCCGGTCGCCCACGACAACACGACCGCGGTGGCGAACTTCCCCGGCCGCGAGCGGATCCGCGACTGGGGCGTCTCCGGGCAAGCCAACTGGACGACGCCCTGGCTCGATGGCGCGAAGATGGTCTCCATCACCGCCTATCGCGACTGGCGCGACGGGACGGACACCGACCTCGACTTCATCGGCGCGGACCTGATCCGTGGCGTCGGCGGCGTGCAGGAGTTCAAGCAGTTCTCCGAGGAGCTGCGCTACAGCGGCGAGGCGGGCCGGCTGGCCTGGCAGGTGGGGGGCTTCTACAGCCACGAGACCCTGGACGTGGTCTCGCCCCTGCAGTGGGGCGCCGACGTCGGCCCCTATGTGGGGATCCTGACGCATGGCGCGGCCGCCTCGCTGAAGGGCGGCGGCTTCCCCGTCGGCGAAGGGCTGGTCGACGCCTACCACCAGACCGAACAGAGCTTTGCGGCCTATACGCAGGACGACTTCCGCCTGACGGACAAGCTGACGCTCACCGCCGGCATTCGCTACACGTCCGAGCACAAGGCGCTCGCCGCGCTCTACAACAACACCGACACCAGCGGCGCCTGCAGCCACTTCGAGGGGGTCGCCACGGCGCTACACCAGCCGCTCGTCAAGAGCGGCCTGGGCGGCCTGCTCGGGATCGTCTGCATTGCCAATCCCGCCTTCCAGAACCTGCACACCCACCAGGCCTTCACCGACGGATCGGTGACGGGGACCGTCAAGGCGACCTACAAGCTGACCCCGGACGCAATGGTCTACGGCTCCTACTCGCGCGGGAACCTCGCCGGGGGCTTCAACCTGGCGGAGGTGACGACCGCCGTGGGCGGCGCTCCCAACGCCTCGCTCACCCCGGAGCCGAACACCAAGTTCCCGGCGGAGAACGTGGACGCCTACGAGGTTGGCACGAAGATCTGGCTCGCCAATCACCGCTTCCTGGTGACGGCGGAGGTCTTCTTCCAGGAATACAAGGACTTCCAGCTCAATGCCTTCACCGGCACCCAGTTCATCGAGGCCACCATTCCGCGGGCGACAACCGCGGGCGTGGAGGCGGATGGCTATTGGAAGCTCAACTCGGACCTGACCCTGAACGGCGGCCTGACCTACGCCAACACCAGGTATCCGGGCGACAAGCAGAACCGCGCCGCCCTCGGCGACAACACCCCGCGGTCGCCCTACTACCAGCTGACCGACCTGTTCCGGCTGCCCGGATCGCACCTGTCCTTCGCGCCCCAGTGGTCGCTGGTGGCCGGGGCGGAGTACCAGCACGTCCTGGCGAACGGCCTGCTGTGGAGCTCGTCCTTCGACGTCAAATACCAGTCCTCGTACAACACCGGCTCGGACCACGATCCGGTGAAGGTCCAGAAGGGCTTCGCGATCGCCAATGCGCGCATCGGGCTCGGCTCGGCGGACAAGCGGTGGGCGGTCGAACTCTGGGCGAAGAACCTCTTCAACCAGCACTTTTCTCAGGCGATCTTCGACGGTTTCGGGCAGACCCTGAGCGCCGAGCATCCGTCCAGCAATCCGGCCGCCAACGACTATCTCTATTTCCGGGGCGAGCCGAGATTCTACGGGGCGACGTTCAGGATCAAGTATTGATCGGCGCGTCTGTGCTCCGGGATCCTGCGAAATCTTTGACCCGAACGGGACATCCATGACCTACGTGACCACAGAGCGGCGCGGCGGGGTGCAGATCATCCGCTACGGCAATCCCCCCCACGGCTATCTCTGCCGGGCCGGATGCGAAGAGCTGCGCCAGGCGTTCGAGGACTGTGCGGGCGACCCCGACCTGCGGGTGATCGTCTTCACCGGCGCCAGCCCGACGGCGTTCATCCACCACTTCGACATCGCCGAGATCATTTCCGTCGGCGAGGCCATCGCCGCCGGGCTCGTCGGCGAGGACGTGTTCGACGGCGGCGACTTCTCGGCCCTGCTCACCGGCATCGCCAAGTCGCCCAAGGTGGTCATCGCCGCGATCAACGGCGTCTGCCTGGCGGGCGGCCTGGAGCTGGCCCTGGCGTGCGACATCCGGGTGGCCGCCCATGGCGTCACCGAGATCGGCTGTCCGCAGACCCGGACCGCCGTCTGCGGCGGCACTCAGCGGCTTCCCGCGGTGATCGGCATGGGGCGCGCGCTGGACATGATCCTGCGCGGCACGATCATGGACGCCCGGCGCGCCGTGGAGATCGGCCTGGTGAACGAGGCCGCCGACGACGCGCTGGCCCGCGCGCTCGAGATCGCCGGCGAACTGGAGCGCCTGCTGCCCGAGGTGCTGGCCGCCGCCAAGGTCTGCGCCCGCCGCCCGACGGAGGCGGCGCTGCCGCAGGGCTACGCGCTCGAACGCAAGGCCTTCGCCGGATTGCTCAAGGACGGGCGCGCGCTGGACGTCCTGCGGGCGTTCCAGGCCCAGGGCGCAGACCTAGCCACCTTCATCCCTCCGGCGGCCGCCTAGGCGCCGCATGCCCCGCGTGAGTTGGAGATTTCCGATGCAAGATCTCACCGGCCGGACCGCCTTCATCACCGGCGGGGCGAGCGGTATCGGCCTGGCCATGGCGCACGCCTTCGGCGGGGCCGGCATGAACATCATGCTGGCGGACATCGAGGAGCCGCCGCTCCGGGCCGCCATCGCCGAACTGCAGGCGCGGCAGATCCCCGTGGCGGGCCTGACCTGCGACGTGAGTGACCGGGCCTCGGTGGAGGCGGCGGCGGCGGAGACCGTGCGCGCCTTCGGCAAGGTGCATGTGGTCTGCAACAACGCCGGCGTCGTCGTGGGCGGGCGTGTGGGCGAGGTGAAGCCCGCCGACTGGGACTGGATCTTCTCGGTCAACGTCATGGGCGTGATCTACGGGATGGAAGCCTTCCTGCCGCTCATCCGGTCCCATGGCGAGGGTGGGTGCTTCGTCAACTCCGCCTCAATGGCGGGCATGATCTCCCCGGCCGGCCGCGAGCCCTACAGCGCCACGAAGTTCGCCCTGGTGGCCCTGTCCGAAGGCTGGGGCGTCCAGCTCGAGCCCGAAGGCATCCATGTCGCCATCCTGTGCCCCGGGTTCGTCAAGACAGGGCTCAGCCGGTCGGGGCGCACCCGGCAGGCCAGGTACGGCGGGCCGGCCGTCCTTCCGCCGCCCGGCGCGCGAACCGCGATCCCCGCCATCGAGCCCGAACGGGTCGGAGAGCGGGTGCTGGAGGCGGTGCGCGCGGGCGAACGCTACATCTTCACCCACCCTGACATGCGCAGCCTCGTACAGGACCGGTTCGCCCGGATCATGCGCGCCTTCGACGACGCCGACGCGAGCGCGGCCCTGGCGGGCCTGGACTACGAAACTCCCCCCATCGAGGGCTTGGGCAATTGAGAGTCCGTTCCGCACATTCCACGAGGCCACAATCATGAAGACGTCCACCGTCGGTCCGCTCGGCCCGGTCAGCCGCCTCACCCTCGGCGGGGGCGGCATCGGCCAGGTCTGGGGCAAGGTCAGTCGCGAGGAGGCGGGCGCCACGCTCAAGGCGGCGCTCGACGGCGGGATCGACATCCTCGACACCGCCCCGATGTACGGCGACTGCGAGCGCCTGATCGGCGACACGTTCTCAGGCGCGCTGCCGGCCGGGGTGAAGGTCACCACCAAATGCGCGCTCGGATCGCCGCCGGCCGGCGAGGTCGCCGCGCGGTTGCAGGCCTCGCTCGAGGCCAGCCTGACCGCCATGCAGTTGGCGCACATCGACGTCTTCTTCCTGCACACCTTCATAGCGGCGGACGGCTATGCCTACGCGCGCGGCGACGCGCAGCGCGACGCCATGTCCATCCGCTGGTCGCTCTATCTCGAGGAGCTGGTCCCGGCGTTCGAGCAGCTGCAGGCGCAGGGTCGCATCGGCTGCTGGGGGATCACCGCCATCGGCGTGCCTGACGCCGTGCTCGGCGCGATCGGGCACGATCCCAAGCCCCCGGTGATCCAGGCGATCACCAACCTCATGGACAGCCCGGGCGGCATCCGCCCCTTCGCGGAACCGCCCCGCCCGCGGGACATCATTGCGGCGGCCAAGGCGCGCGGCATCGGCGTGTTCGGGATCCGCGCCGTCCAGGCCGGCGCACTCACCGCAGCGCTGGACCGTCCGCTCTCCCCCGAACATCCGGACGCCCGCGACTTCGCCCGGGCCGCGCCCTACCGCGAGCTGTGCGCGGCCTGGGGTGAGGATCCGGCCGTCGTCGCCCACCGCTATGCCTTGGGCATGGAGGGCGTCGACAACCTGATCCTGGGCGTGAAGAACCGCGCCGAACTGGCCGACGCCCTGCGCGCCGAGGCGGCCGGGCCGCTGGAGCCGGTCCAGGTCGCCGCGATCGACGCCCTCGGCCTGGCCGGATGACGAGCCCCCGGGTTTCGACCGACTGGGCCTGGGGCCTGCCCAGACCCGCCTCGCCCGACATCACCCGCGCGCCAGCAGAGACCCGCATGACCTATGTCACCACCGAACGCCGGGGCGGAACCCAGATCATCCGCTACGGCAACCCGCCCCGCGGCTTCCTCTGCCGCGCGGGCTGCCGCGAACTGCGCCAGGCGTTCGAGGCCTGCGCCGCCGATCCGGACCTGCGCGTGATCGTCTTCACCGGCGCCAGCGACGCTGAGTTCATCCGCCATTTTGACATCGCCGAGATCATCGCCGTCGGTGAGGCCCTGGCTTCCGGGCGGGTGGGCCCGGAAGTGTTCGAGGGCGGCGATTTCGCGCGGCTGGTCAATGGCATCGCCAAGTCGCCCAAGATCGTCATCGCCGCGATCAACGGTGTCTGCATGGGCGGCGGACTGGAGCTGGCCCTGGCGTGCGACATCCGCGTGGTGGCGAACCGCGTCACCCAGCTCGGATTGCCTGAGACCCGAACCGCGGTCTGCGGCGGCACCCAGCGCTTGCCCGGTGTGATCGGCATGGGCCGGGCGCTGGACATGATCCTGCGCGGGACGATCGTGGACGCCCGCCGCGCCGTCGAGATCGGCCTGGTCAATGAAGGCGCGGAGGATGCCGTCGCACGGGCGCTGGAGATCGCCCACGAACTGGAAATCCTCCTGCCGGAGGTGCTGGCTGCCGCGAAGGCCTGCACACGCCAGCAGAGCGAAGGGGCCTTGGCGGAGGGCTACGCTTTAGAACAGAGGGCCTTCGCACAATTGCTCCAGGACGGCCCCGCGCTCGACGTGCTGCGGGCCTTCCAAGCGCAAGGCGCCGATATCGCCACCTTCGAACCCCCGGCGATCACCTAGAGCATCCGGCTCTCGAGTTGAACCGAACGTGATCCGTATTGGAAAGGCACAGCTGTGAACGCAAGCCGCGACTACAGGCAAGAGGCCAAGCTCGTAGAACGAATGGCAGGACAGATTTCGCTCTGGGCGGATAAGCAGGAGCTGTTGGCTCAAGCTAAGTCTCTGCGTCGGCGTGCAGAGGAAATGGAGGTCGGGTCAGACTTCGCAAACAGCTCCGACGCCGACCCGCGCCAGCTTGAGCGCCGAATGCGCTAGCACCCGCCCGGCGGCCGACCACGAAACGAGGAGTTCTCCATGCGAATGACCATCCTGCTGCTGGGCTTGATCCTGGCGGCCGGCCCCGCGCTCGCGGAGCCACCCGCCACCGGCGGGCCGAGAATCGTGCGCGGCACGGTTACGGCGCTGGCCCCCGACACCGTCACGGTCACGACCAAGGACCGCAGGACGGTGCGGGTTGGCCTCTCGAAGGACTGGAGCGCCTCGGTCCTGCGCCCGATCGGCGTCGCCGACATTGCGCCGGGCAGCTTCATCGGCACGGCGGAGATGCCGCAGGAAGACGGCAGCGGCCGTTCGCTTGAAGTGCACGTCTTCCCGCCCGGCGTGAAGATGGGCGAGGGCCACTACAATTGGGACCTGAAGCCCGGCTCGATGATGACCAACGGCACGGTCGGCAAGGTCGTGGCGAACAAGAAGAGCCGCGAGCTCGACGTCAGCTACGCGACGGGCACACGCCACATCGTGGTGCCGCCGAAGGTCCCGATCGTGCAGATCACACCCGGCGCGCACACCCTGGTGCATCCTGGCGTCAAGGTCTTCCTCATCGCATCGCCGACACCGGCTGGCGGCCTCATCACCAACAGCATCGCGGTGGGCGAACATGGCGTCGCCCCGTCGATGTAGGCCGGCGCGCCGGGAGGTTGCTCATGCGGGCTGACCAACCGGCGAGTGGCGGTCGCCTGCTGGTCTACCGGCATCCGGCGTTCGTGCGGGTGGCCCATTGGATCAATGCGCTCAGCGTCGCCGTGCTCCTGCTCAGCGGCCTGCAGATCCTCTGCGCCCACCCTGCGTTCTATTGGGGCGACGTCGCCCGCTTCGCCCATCCGGCGGCGGCCATCTCCAGCAGGCAGGCCGACAACGGCGACCCGCTCGGCATCCTCACCCTGGGCCGCTTCAAATTCGACACCACGGGCGTTTTGGGCGTTTCCAAAGGGCCCGACGATCAACGGCAGGTGCGCGCCTTTCCCCGGTGGGCCACCTTGCCCGCAGAGCTGGATCTCGGCGCTGGCCGGCGCTGGCACTTCTTCTTCGCCTGGCTGCTGGCGCTGAATGGGGCCGCCTATCTGGCGCTCGGCTTGATCGGCGGCCGGCTGAAGCGGGAGCTGATCCCGACGGGCCGCCAATTGGCCGGCGTCTGGGCGACGCTCCGCGATCACCTGCGGCTGCGCTTCCCGCATGGCGAAGAGGCGCGGCGCTACAACGTGCTGCAAAAGCTGGCCTATCTGTCGGTCGTGTTGGGCCTTTTGCCCTTGATGGTCTTTACCGGACTTTGCATGTCGCCGGCGCTCGACGCCCGCTTCCACGTCCTTACGATGCTGGTTGGCGGCCGGCAGTCGGCGCGGACCCTGCACTTTCTCGCAGCCGGCGCGATCGTCATGTTCGCGCTTGTCCACATCGGCATGGTCCTAGCGGCCGGTCCGCTCAACCAGTTGCGCTCGATGACCACGGGCTGGTTCGCCCTGAAGCCTGACAGGACGTCATCATGACTGCCCCGCTGGATCGGCGCGCCTGGCTCCGGGGCGCCCTCGCCACGACGGTCAGCGTCCTGGCCGCCGCCTGCGACAGGGTCGCCGGATCGCCGAGGGTCAACAGCACCCTCGAGGGGGCCGAGACGCTGACACGCTCGTCGCACGGCCTGATCGTCGGCCGTGCGGCCCTGGCGCGGGAATATCCTGCGAGCGCGATCTCGCCGGACTTCCGGGCCAACGGGACCACCAATCCCGACAGCGAAGCCTATCAGGCGCTGGCGTCCGGCCAGTTCCGCGACTGGCGGCTGGAGATCGGCGGCCTGGTCGACACGCCCTTGAGCCTCTCGCTGGCGGACCTCCAGGCGGCGCCCGCGCGTAGCCAGATCACGCGGCACGACTGCGTAGAGGGGTGGAGCAGCATCGCCCAGTGGCGGGGCGCGCGCCTCGGCCCGCTCCTGCAGCGCGCGCGCCTGAAGCCACAGGCCCGCTACATCGCCTTCTTCTGCGCCGACGCGCTGGAACTGACGTTGGACGGGACTGGCGACTATTACGAAACGATCGCCGTCGCCGACGCCTTCCACCCCCAAACCATCCTGGCCTACGAGATGAACGGCCGCCCCTTGCCCGTCGCCCACGGGGCTCCGATCCGCCTGCGCCTGGAGCGACAGCTCGGCTACAAGATGGCGAAGTACGTCATGCGCATCGAGGCAATCGCCGATTTTTCGAAGCTCGGGCGCGGGAAGGGCGGCTATTGGGAAGATCGCGGCTACCAATGGTACGCCGGAATCTGAACGCCGGGGTCACCGCGAGCGGCCGTGGCCCATCGCGAAGGCGCGCCGACCGCGTCAGGGTGGTTTTGAATCCGCCCGAGGTTTCGCCAAGTCGCTGGGCCGATCTTCCACGACATATCGTCACAGCCATCGATCCCGGGAATCCCGGCGAACACCTTCAGTGATCGAAAAACCTCCAAAGAATCCGCGCATCGCATTCCTGCCCACCTCCGGTCGCGCGACCGCGCGGCCCGGAGCGGCCGCGCCGGCCTCACGCAAGGCGACCGTGCACGCCATGGCTCTTAAGGGGTCCTGCACCGGGCGATGGCCAACTGGAGCGACCAAGGTCGGGGCTCCCATCGTGATTGTCTGGCGTGCGCTTTTCGATGACCGTTTCGACTCCCTGATGGAGGACCATCGCCGGGGTGTTGCAAGTCATCTGGTCTCGCCGCTGATCTTCACGGCCGCGCTGGGCATCAACACAAACTGGAAAACCGCGGCGCTGTGGGGCGCGGCGACCGCGGCCACGGTGGTCTTGGGCCACATTTTTAAGGCGTCCCCGCAGGCCGGCCTAGCGCGACGCGTATCGTCCGGCCTCGCCTGTCTGGCGACGATCGCGCTTTGGAGCCTGCTCTGGACGATGGCCGCGGTCATCTTCTGGTTCACCTCTGAACCGGGCCTGCGGATCACGTCCATCGTCCTGCTCATCAGCCTGCTCAGTTTGGCCTACAGCGCCTCATTCCGCTCGAGGGCCGTGCTCGTCGCATCTGGAACGCTTCCCGCCGCGACGGTGCTGTTGCTGCCGATGGGCCTCGGCGGTTATTCGCCGCGAGTCACCGTCTCCGTCGCGCTCGCCCTGCTGGCCGCGGCCTTCTACTTTGTTCGCGCCGTGCAGCGCAGCGAGGAAAACGCGCGGGCCTTGCGCGGCGCGCAGGAGGCCTTGCGCGCCGAGACCGCGCGCGCGGTGGCGGCCAACAACGCCAAATCAGCCTTCCTCGCCGTCACGAGTCACGAGCTGCGCACCCCTATGAATGGGGTGCTCGGGATGGCGCACGCCCTGACCTTGACCAAGCTGAGCCGGCAGCAAGCCGGCTACGTCGACATGCTGGTCCGGTCCGGCAAGGCGCTGATGACGATCCTCAACGACATCCTGGACATCTCGAAGATCGAAGCCGGGAAGCTGGAGCTCGAAAGCATCGCCTTCGACCTCCACGACCTGACACGGCAGGTTCATGGGACCTGGCAGGAAACGGCCCGCGCCAAGGGCGTGCGGTTGATCTGCGAGGTTGACCCGGAAGTGCCCCAGTGGGTTTCCGGCGACGTCGCTCGGCTGCGTCAGATCATGCAGAACCTCGTTTCGAACGCCCTGAAGTTCACCCAGGAGGGCGAGGTCAGGCTTTCAGTCAGCGCCGACCGTTCCGATGACCCCGCCGGACTGCGGATCGTGGTGTCCGACACGGGGGCGGGCATGTCCGAGGCGCAGCAGGCGAGGCTCTTCCAATCCTTCATGCAAGCGGATCGCTCCACCGCCCGGCGATATGGCGGCACGGGATTGGGCCTGGCCATCTGCAAGCAATTGGTCGGCCTTATGGACGGAGAGATCGGCGTGCACAGCCGTCCCGATGAAGGGTCGAGCTTTTGGGTGTCCCTGCGATTGCCCGCCGCCGCGCCAGCGCAGGACGATCCGCAGGAGGTTGAGGTCGCCGACCTCGACGGGTGCTCGGTTCTGGTTGCGGATGACAACGCCATCAATCAAGCGGTCGCGCGCGCGATCCTGGAAGCCGTCGGGGCGACCATTTCGACCGCCTCTGACGGCCAGGAAGCCCTGGAGCGATTGAAGTCAGAGTCCTTCGACCTCGTGCTCATGGACATCCAGATGCCGCGGATGGGCGGCATCGAAGCGGTGAACTGCATCCGGGCGGGCCAGGCTGGTCGCCGGGATATTCCGGTGATCGCGCTGACGGCGGATGCGATGGCGGGGGTCGACGCCGAGCTGCTCGCTCAGGGCTTCGATGACGTCGCGCCCAAACCGATCAATCCCGCAGACCTCATCGCGGTCGTGCAGCGGCATGGAATCCCGACGCAGCGCGATCCTGGCCCCCGGGCAATTGCGACGGCGTCCTAGGTAACGTCGGCCTCCCCGTCGCCTCAGGACGGTCGAAGCGGGGAGTGGCCTGATAACGGCCGTCCGCGGCTCGGCGACGAAGGCCCACAGGCCGCCCGACAAATACATATACATCGGACAGATTGTCGTGGATGATACAAACATTCTCATTAATGAGGTGTCGGCGCCGGCGCGCCGGGCGCGCATGCAGGGACCATTCGGATGCAGGCCTTGGAGGAGAACGGCGTATCCCGCCGTGGCGTTCTGATCGCCGGCGCCGGTGTGATCGCGGCCACGGCGGCGCCTGGGGCTGAAGCGCAGCCTATGCCGCAAGCCACTGTCCCTGTGAGCTTCGAGGTCAACGGGGAACGACGAGAGCTGACCCTCGACGCTCGCACGACTCTGCTGGACGCGCTGCGCGAACACCTTCGCCTCACAGGAACGAAAAAGGGCTGCGATCACGGCCAATGCGGCGCCTGCACGGTGATCGTCGACGGGCGACGGATCAATTCCTGCCTGACCCTGGCGGTGATGCATGAGGGCGCGAAGATCACCACGATCGAGGGGCTCGGGCGACCGGACCGGCTGCATCCGCTGCAGGCGGCGTTCGTGAAGCACGACGGCTACCAATGCGGCTATTGCACGCCGGGCCAGATCTGCTCGGCGGTCGCCATGTTGGACGAACTGAAGGCGGGCCTGCCTAGCCACGTGAGCGAGACCCTCACCGAACGACCGCAAGCCACCGACGCCGAACTGCGCGAACGCATGAGCGGCAACATCTGTCGCTGCGGCGCCTATTCCAACATCCAGGAGGCGATCCGCGAGGTCGCCGGCGTGCGCGCATGAAGGCCTTCAGCTACCAACGGGCGACCTCCCCGATGGACGCGGCGGCCAAGGCGACTGTCACGCCCGGCGCCAGGTTCATCGCGGGCGGCACCAACCTGCTCGACCTGATGAAGCTGGAGATCGAGGCTCCGACCCACCTCATCGACGTGAACGGCATTGGCCTGGACAAGATCGAGAAGACCGAGGAGGGGGGCCTGAGGATCGGTGCGCTCGTGCGCAACACAGATCTGGCGGCGCATGAAGACGTACGGCGCGACTACGGCCTCCTGAGTCGGGCTCTGCTGGCGGGCGCGTCGGGACAGCTCCGGAACAAGGCGACCACCGCCGGAAATCTCCTGCAGCGGACGCGCTGCCCCTACTTCTACGACACCCAGCAGCCCTGCAATAAGCGCAAGCCCGGCAGCGGCTGTTCGGCCATCGGCGGGGTCAGCCGCCAGCTGGCCGTGGTCGGCGCGAGCCCGGCCTGCATCGCCACGCACCCCAGCGACATGGCGGTCGCGCTGCGGGCGCTGGACGCCGTCGTGGAGACCGTCGACGCGAAGGGGATGGCTCGCGCCATTCCGATCGCCGACTTCCATCGCCTGCCCGGCGAGACGCCGGACGTGGAAACCGCGCTGACACCTGGCGAACTAATCACCGCCGTGACGCTGCCCAAGCCCGCGGGCGGCAAGCACATCTACCATAAGGTCCGCGACCGGGCCTCCTACGCCTTCGCCCTCGTCTCGGTGGGCGCGATCGTCCAGAAGGATGGCTCGGGTCGTGTGGCGCTCGGTGGGGTGGCGCACAAGCCGTGGCGCGTGGAGCCGGCGGACGCTCTGCTGAGACGCGGCGCCAAGCCGGTCATCGAGCATCTGCTCGCCGATGCTCAGCCGACCGCCGAGAACAGCTTCAAGGTGACCCTGGTCGAGCGCACCCTCGCTGCCGTCCTGGCCGAAGCGAGGGCCTGAGCCATGAAGTTCGACACACCCGCCACCACGAATCCGATCGACCAACTGAAGGTTATCGGCCGGCCCACCGATCGCATCGACGGGCCGCTCAAGACCACCGGGACGGCGCCCTATGCCAACGACCGGCACGACGTGGCGCCGAACCAGGCCTACGGCTATGTGGTCGTCGCCGGCATCGCCAAGGGCCGTGTCACTGCGATCGACACGAGCCGGGCGCGCGCCGCGCCGCGTGTCCTGGCCGTCGTGACCGCTCAGAATGCAGGCCCGCTCGGCAAGGGCATTTTCAATGTCGCCGCCCTGCTCGCCGGACCCGAGGTCCAGCACTACCACCAGGCTGTGGGTTTGGTGGTCGCCGAGACATTCGAACAGGCGCGCAGCGCGGCCGGCCTCGTGCGGCTCGACTACGAGCTCGCGCCGGGGGCGTTCGACCTGTCGACGGCGAGCGCTTCCGCGGTGAAGCCGAAGGACGGGTCGAGCGGTCCGGCCGACGCGGCCGTCGGCGACTTCGCCGGGGCGTTCGCCAAGGCGCCTGTGACGCTGGATGCGACCTACACCACGCCCGACCAGTCCCATGCGATGATGGAGCCTCATGCGACCGTGGCGGTCTGGGAAGGGGATCGGCTCACAGTCTGGACGTCGAACCAGATGATCAACTGGAGCGCTGGGGATCTCGCAAGGGCCTTGGGAATCGCGCGGGAGAAGGTGCGGCTGGTGTCGCCGTTCGTCGGCGGCGGCTTCGGCGGCAAGCTTTTCCTGCGCGCCGACGTGTTGTTGGCGGCGCTGGGCGCGCGGGCCACGAACCGAGCCGTGCGTGTGGCCCTGCCACGCCCCCTGATGGCCAACAACACCACCCATCGGCCCGCCACCATCCAGCGCATTCGGATCGGCTGTCGGCGCAATGGCAAGATCATCGCGATCGGGCACGAAAGCTGGTCCGGCAACCTACCCGGCGGCGCTGCGGAGACCGCCGTCAACCAGACGCGGCTGCTCTATGCCGGCGCCAATCGCATGACCGCGACCCGGCTCGCCGTGCTCGATCTGCCGGAGGGCAGTGCGATGCGCGCGCCCGGCGAAGCCTCCGGCATGATGGCGTTGGAGATCGCCATGGACGAGATGGCGGAAAAGGTCGGAATGGACCCCGTCAAATTCCGCGTCCTGAACGACACCCAGGAAGACCCTGAGAAGCCGGGGCGACCGTTCTCCCAACGCCAGCTCGTGAAGTGCCTGGAACTGGGCGCCGAGCGGTTCGCATGGAACCGGCGAAATCCGCGGCCTGGTCGCGTGCGCGACGGACGCTGGCTGGTCGGGATGGGCATGGCGGCCGCGTTCCGCAACAACCTGGTCACCCGCTCCGCTGCGCGGGTGCGCCTGGACAACCGCGGCGTGCTCACCGTCGAGACCGACATGACGGACATCGGCACGGGCAGCTACACAATCATCGCCCAGACGGCCGCCGAGACGATGGGTTTGCCGCTGGAGAAGGTGGCCGTGCGGCTGGGCGATTCAACCTTCCCCGTCTCATGCGGATCGGGCGGCCAATGGGGCGGCAACAACTCGACCGCCGGTGTCTACGCAGCCTGCATGAAGCTGCGCGACGCGGTGGCGGAAAAGGCTGGGCTCGACCCGGCGCAAGCCGTCTTCGCCGACGGTCAGGTGAGGGGCGGCGACCGTCGCCTTGCCCTCGCCGACATCGCCGGGGACGCGGGCCTCGTCGCCGAGGATCACATCGAGTACGGCGATCTCGACAAGCGCTACCAACAGTCGACGTTCGGCGCGCACTTCGTCGAGGCCGCCGTCGACGCGGCGACTTGCGAGATCCGCATTCGGCGCATGCTGGCGGTCTGCGCGGCCGGGCGCATCCTCAATCCGAAGTCGGCGCGCAGCCAGGTGATCGGCGCGATGACCATGGGCGTTGGCGCGGCGTTGATGGAGGCCCTGGAGGTCGACAAGCGCCGCGGGTTCTTCGTGAACCACGACCTCGCCAGCTACGAGGTGCCGGTCCATGCCGACATCCCGCACCAGGAGGTGATCTTCCTCGACGAGACCGATCCAATCTCGTCGCCGATGAAGGCGAAGGGCGTGGGGGAACTGGGCATCTGCGGCGTGGCCGCCGCGGTGGCCAATGCGGTGTACAACGCCACGGGGGTGCGGGTTCGGGACTATCCGATCACCCTGGATAAGCTACTGCACGGCCTTCCCGCTTAGCCACCATCCGACCGGGCGACGGGCGGCGGCGCGCACTGGCCTAAGCCGATGGCTTCGCCACGCGCGCGCCGGTCCTCTGGCGGACCTAGGCCGCAGCGCTCGGTCTGGCGCTGATGCGCTCGTGCCAGGCGATCAGATGTGGCTGATCTGGCTCGATATCCAGGCCGATCACACGGGCGAAATCGATCATCGACAGGGCGCAGATGTCGGCCATGCTCAAGGCTTCGCCGGCGAGGAATTGCCGACCGTCGGCGAGTTCGGTATCCAGCCAGCGCTGGGCGTTGGCGTAGACGGCGCGATTGGACTCGCCGAAGTCGGTGTATTGTTTGACGAGCGCCGCCGTGCGCGGATGGGCGTGGCGCCAAAACTGCTGCACTGGTTGCATCAACTGGAACTCGATGCGGCGAACCCACATGTCCACCTGCGCCTTCTCCAGCGCCGAGCGGCCGAACAGCGACGGCTCGGGGTGCAGTTCCTCGAAGTAGCGGCAGATCGCGACGGTTTCCGAAATGGTCGTCCCGTCGTCCAGTTCCAGGGTGGGCACCTGGCCCAGGGAGTTCTTCTGCAGGTAGTCCGGTGACTTTTGTTCACGCTTGGCAAGGTCGATCGGGGTCTCGGGAAGATCGATGCCCTTTTCGGCCAGAAATATGCGCACGCGCCGGGGATTTGGGCCCCGAGAACCGTAGAGTTTCATGTGATCTCCCTCTCCACACGGTCGTTCGGCCGGCCGACGGTCGGGCCGCCCCCGGTGCTCGACAATATCATCTATATCGTACTAAATGTATCATGCAGTACATAGATGATCGATCGACGAGGTCGCGTCCGCCCTTCGCTGCGGCGAGGGCGCTTAAGGCATAGCGTGGGCGCGTACGCCGCGCCCCGCGCCGCAACGGGCAAGCTTGCGCGAAGTATCTGACGAGCGAGCATCGAGGCTAGCGTCACGAATATACTTCCTAAGATTGCTCTATCTCGGAGTTCTACCCGCCAAGCCGCGACTTCGCTCCAGCAAATAACTGGCTATATCGGATCGCGATTGGGGCGCTGGCTGGCCTCGGTCCTAACGTCGAGCTTGAAGCGGCCGACTCTTGCGGTCCGCTCGGCCGCAGGGTCAGCCCGATGAAGACGACGGATCGTGGTCCTCGCAACGCCGTCGTCCCGGCCGCAGCGCACTCGGGCGAGGCGCGCGCGCGTGACGCGGCGGAGCCCCTCTGCTGGCCGCCTCGCACTGACATCACCGCGCTCATCGACGTCCTGTGCCGGCGAAATCCAGCGGCTCAGCTCTCGAGCTAAGCCGCCGCACGGCGGCGGATACGTCGCCTCGAACCCGGCTCAAGCCGGGAAACAAAACGGGAGAGGGAACATGACCAAGACACTATTCGTATCTGTATCCGTGCTCGCCTTGTGGTGCGGGGCGCCCACATTGGCCCGGGCCGCCGACCCGCCGGGTGGGGTCCTCGAGGAGCTCATCGTCACCGCCCAGAAGCGCGAGGAGTCGGTCCAGGACGTGCCGATCGCGGTTTCGGCCTTCAGCCAGCAGGCGCTGCAGGCCCGGGGCATCGACGGCGGGGCCAACCTCGTGCTGGCGATCCCGAACCTCACCTTCAATCGCGGCTCCTTGTCCAACAACTTCCAGATCCGCGGGATCGGCTCCCAGCTGTTCTCGGTGTCCGGCGACGACGGGGTGGGCATCCACCAGAACAATGTGCCCTTGACCACCAACCGGCTGGCCGATGCGGAATTCTACGACGTCGAGCGGGTGGAGGTGCTGCGGGGACCGCAGGGCACCCTGTTCGGCCGCAACGCCACCGGCGGGGTGGTGAACATCATCACCAGCAAGCCCGTCGACCATTTCGCCGCCTCGATCAGCGCCGAGCTGGGCAACTACAATTCCCGGAAGTTCCAAGGCTTCTTCAACGTCCCCTTCGGCGACAAGGTCGCGCTGCGGGGCGCGGGCTTCAGCCTGAAGCGCGACGGCTACACGACCAACACCCTCGACGGCCGCGACATCGATAGCCGCAAGATCTGGGCGGGCCGGCTGACGCTGTCGTTCAAGCCGAGCGACAACTTCCGGGCCTTCCTGATGTGGGACGGATTCGACGAGAACGACAGCCGCGGCGCGCGCAAGCAGCTCTGCGAGAAGGATCCGGGGCCAACCTCCATCCTGGGCGTGCCCACCGGTGTCGCCCGCGACGCCCTCACTCAGGGATGCCTGCCGGTTTCGGTCTACGATCCGAACGTCTATGGCACGACCAATTCGCTCAACACCTTCGCGGGCATCCTGGGGCGCAAGCTGGGCCTGCAACCCCTCGACTCCTTCCTGGGCAAGACGGTCTCGCATGACCTGCGCGAGGTGGAGGTCCGCGGCCGGCCCATCTATCGGCCACGCACCGATCTCTACGAGCTGAACATGGAGTGGGACGCCACGCCCGGCCTCACCTTCACGTCCTTGACCAGCTACAACGAGAACGAGAACTACAATCGAGGCGACACGAACGGGGCCTATCCGTCGGTTCCGTTTCCCAAGAGTTTCCTGGCGCCCAACGGAACCCTGAACGATCCGCAGATGGGTCTGAGCGACCGCCTGACGTCGGAGGCGGGCCTGTTCGGGCACAGCGATCAGTGGAGCCAGGAATTCCGGCTGCAGTCCAAATTCTCCGGCCCGATCAACTTCAATATCGGCGGGATCGTACTCGACTATAACCGTACGAATTTCACCTATATTGCCGTCAATGCCGCCACCGCCGAAGTCAAGTTTCTGGTGCCGAGCGCCTACGTCGACCCGCTGCAGGACCCCGATTTCACCGGACACAACTACTTCGTCAGTCGGACGCTGTACGAGCTGAAGTCCAAGGCGGTTTTCGGTGAAGTCTATTGGCAGGCTACGAAGACCATCCGCGCCACCGTGGGGCTGCGCTATACGGACGACCAGAAATGGACCAAGGGCAGCGGTTCGACCCTGTTCACCCCCGGCCGCGGCCCGACCTTCACAGCGCCGCAGACCGTCGAGTTCAAGGAAGCCACCGGCCGGCTAAATGTCGATTGGACGCCGGAACTGCCGTTCACCGACCGCACCCTGGTCTATGCGTCCTACTCCAAGGGCTACAAGGGGGGCGGGTTCAATCCGGCCGGCGTCGCGGCGCTAGGCCTGAAGCTCACATACGAGCCGGAGTTCGTGAACGCCATCGAGATCGGCACGAAGAACACCCTTCTCGACGGGCGGCTGCTGCTGAATCTTGCAGCCTTCTCCTATGACTACAAAGGCTACCAGATCGCCCGCAACGTCAGCATGTCGATCTTCAACGACAACGTCGACGCCAAGATCAAAGGGTTCGAACTCGAGTCGACCTGGGCTCCCGTCGCCGGTCTGCAATTGAACGCCGTCCTCGGCTATGTCGACACCCGGATCGAGAAGGGCGGTGACATCGACCCCGCCTATCGCACCCAGGGCGATCCGACCTATGTCTACGGCAGCGGCGGCTGCATCGTGAACGCCACCGGCCTGGCGGCCGTTCTAAGCGCGCCGGGCGGGCCGCAGGCCATGCTCAACAACACGTGCGCCGGGCCGGCCGCCGTCACCAAGGCCTTGGTCACCGCGGGCAACACCCCGGCCGCAGCCGCGGCCCTGGCGGCCGCCACCTACAGCTACGGTCCAAACGTGTCCGTCTTGAGCAGCGGCGTCGGCGACGGGGTTCGACAGAGCTTTGTCGGTAACCAGCTGCCCAACACCCCGCATTGGACGGTCTCGCTGGGAAGCCAGTATCGCTGGGAACTGCCGGGCGAATGGAGCGCCACCTTGCGCGGGGACTACTACCGGCAGGCGGGGACCTTCGCTCGAAACAACAACGAGTTCTTCGACAAGCTTCGGGCCTGGGACAATTTCAACGCCAGCCTGACCTTCGTGAATACGAAGGACGATCTCACCGTGCAGTTGTCCGCCAAGAACATCCTCAACAAGGACACGATCGTCGGCCTTGAGATCGCGGCGGATACCGGGGGCGACGTGCGGACCCCAATCCTCCTCGATCCGCGCCTGTACTCGGTGTCGGTCACGAAGAGGTTCTAGACCGAAGAGGACTTCCTTCCCCCCCTCTTCCACTGAGGGCGATCCCCTGGGGTCGCCCTCTTTTTAGATCGTCAGCCCTGGCTCCTGGCGGAGATGGAGCCGCCCGCCAGCCTGCGAGGGTGACGCTTGTGGCCTCTGGTTGAAGCGGCGGCTCATTGGCGTCCCAGGCAAGGGCTCAGCTCGCGCCGTGAACGCGCTCGGGTCGCGGCGGTCAGACACTCAGCCAGAGGCCAGATCATCTCGCCTCGAACATGGACAGCAGATGAGCAACTCCGACGACATGGACGAATTGAAAGCCCGCATCCGGGCGCTCGAAGTCCGGATGGCCAGGCAGGACGACCTCGAAGCCATTCGGACCCTCCGATGTACCTATCATGACTATGTCAATCAGGACCGCGCGGCCGAGCTCGCCGATCTCTTTTCGGAAAATGCCACCGTCATCTACGGTGGCCGGCCGGCGGTCACCGGCCGCGACGCGATAGGCGCGTTCTTCCTCGACCTGCCCGTCAAATGGGCCCGCCAATTCATCCACGCGCATGTGGTCGAGATCGATGGCGACTGCGGCAGAGGCTACAGCCACCTCGACGGCCGTCCTGTCGTAGACGGAAAGAGCCTCATGGTCGGTGGACGATTTGATGATGAATACGTCAGAGAGAGAGGTCGCTGGCTGTTTTCGCGGGTGGTTTTGACAATTTGGTACGCGATCCCTGTCGAGCCAGGCTGGGAATCCGCGGCGATTGCCGGGCCCGCACGGACGCCAATTACGAGCGGTGGCTAATGTGCTTGAGACGACTCGATCGTCGAGCCGTGCCGCGCCGTTACATGGGCCTGCCCAGAGCTCCCATATGCGCTCAGGGCGTGTCCATCATGGCGCGCGAGTGCGCGCCGGCGTGGGTTCGCCGAAGTGCGATATCACGCTATGATGCGCCTATGAGCGAACGAAATTCCGATGCCCTGGGCTGGGTGCTGGAGCAGCGCGCCGAGCGCCAGGAGATCAGCAGCCACGAGTCCTTCGCCATCGGCGCACGGCCGGAGAGCCCGATGCCCGCCGCGGGCGGGATTCTGATCAAGACGTCCGACAATGTGGCCGGCGAGCGGGAACTCGAGCTCGACGTGCGTCCGGTCGTATTGGGTCACGTCGAGGTGGTCGTGCGGCTGACGACGCAAGCCCCGGACGCCAGCAAGCCGCATGGGAAGCGCGCCTATCTCCAGGCTTCGCCCGCCGCCATGCGCGAGCTGGCGTGGCAACTGCTTGAGACGGCGGACGCCGCCGAAAGGCTAAAGCTCAAACCCAAGCCCGTTCGCTAATCGTCGTCCTCCTCCTCGGGAGGTGGCCGCCTCCTCGCGACGAAATCGTGCAGCGACTCCGGGCGCAGGTGGGTGTAGCGGCGCAGCATCTTCCAGTCCTTGTGGCCAGTGACGAGGGCGACCTGCTGGATCTTGAACTCGAACTCGAAGAGCCGGCTCGTCGCCTCGTGGCGCAGGTCGTGGAAGTGCAGGTCTGCGATCTGCAGTTCATGGCAGGCCCGCGTGAAGGCCGCGCTGATGGACTTGTGATTGTAGGAGAAGATCCGGATGTCCGAGTTCGCGCGGATGGAGCGCTGCTCTTCGATCAGGGCGACCCCGCTGTAGCCTGAGACATCGAGGAGGGGGATGAGCTGGTCGTTCCCCTTTTTCTGCCGCGGATCCTTGCGGTCGCGGATCAGCAGCATCTTGCCCCGGGCGTCATAGTCCTCCCAGGTGACACGGCAGATCTCTTCCTGGCGCATGGCGGTGGCGATCGCGAACTTCATGATCCGCGTCATCGGGATGATCTGGCGCTCATTGCCGTCGAAGTGGGCGAAGAGGGCCTTGAGCTCTTCCTTGGTAGGGCGTCGATCACGTTCGTTGCTCTTGCCAACGAGCCCGAGCCGTCGGAGCGCGATGCGAGCCAACTCGACGGGCTCCACGCTGACCGGCAGGCCGTGGACCGCGGCGGCGTGCGAGATCACCAGCTTGATCGCGCCGATGTCCATCGACAGCGTGACCGGCCCCGCGCCCTGTTCGGCCCGCATCCGCCCGAACTGCAGGATCCGCTCGCGGTCCAGGTCCACGACCGGCTTCTTGCCAAGCTCGCGCTTCAGCATCGCCAGGGTCGCGGTCTTGGAGCGGCCGGGCGCGCGGCCCACCGCCTTCATATCTGCTATATGCAGGTCGATCAGGTCGCCGAAGGTCCGCATGCGGGCGATGCGGGACTTGGTCGGGGTCTGGCCGCGGTCGATCTGGCGTTCGGCGTCAATGGCCCACCGCTTGGCGTCCTCGTGGCTGACGAAGGTCTCGCTCAGGGAGCGGCCCTTGCGTCGGACCTGGACCCTCCAGGCGCCGGATTTTTGTTTACGGATCGAGGCCATTTTCGCGTGCAAATCGGGTGCAGAGAGATTTCGAAACGTGGCGAAGAGGGTCGTAAAACGTCGCAGATTGGCGGCCCTGGAGGTTCGCCGATGATGTTGAAAGATAACGGGAAGCCATTGAAAAATCAACATCATTTACTTAGTATAGCACCTATGATGGACTGGACCGATCGGCATTGCCGGGTCCTGCATCGGATGCTGTCGCGGCGGGCGCTGCTCTATACCGAGATGCTGACCACCGGGGCGGTGCTGCATGGCGATCGGGCGCGCTTGATGGCGTTCAGCCCGGTGGAGCATCCGGTGGCGCTGCAGCTGGGCGGATCGGAGCCGGCGGACCTGGCGGCGGCGGCGCGGCTGGGCGAGGCCGAGGGCTATGACGAGATCAACCTCAATGTGGGCTGTCCGTCCGACCGGGTGCAGTCCGGCCGGTTCGGCGCCTGCCTGATGCGCGAGCCGCAGCTGGTGGCCGACTGCATGGCCGCCATGGGCGCGGCGGTGAGGGTCCCGGTCACGGTGAAGTGCCGGATCGGCGTCGACGACCAGGACCCGGAACAGAGCCTGTTCGAACTGGTCGACCTTTGCGCCGCCGCCGGGGTGCGCCAGTTCACGGTCCATGCCCGCAAGGCCTGGCTGAAGGGCCTGTCGCCCAAGGAGAACCGCGATGTCCCGCCGCTGGACTACCCGCTGGTCTGGCGCCTGAAGCGGGAGCGTCCGGACCTGACCATCGTCATCAACGGCGGCATCGCCTCGCTGGACGAGGCGGAGGAGCACCTGCGCCATGTGGACGGGGTGATGCTGGGGCGGGCGGCCTACCACACGCCCGGGCTGCTGGCCGAGGCGGACGCGCGGATCTTCGGGGACGGGGCGCCGGTGGATATCATGGCCGCCCTGGCCGCCTATCGCGACTACATGGCCGACGAGCTGGCGCGCGGGACCCACCTGGCCGCCATGACGCGCCACATGCTGGGCCTGTTCCACGGCGTGCCGGGCGCGCGGACGTGGCGGCGGATCCTGACGGTGGAAGGCGTGAAGCCGGGGGCGGGGCTGGAGGTGCTGGACCGCGCCCTGGCGGCCGTGGGCTCAGGGCTCGAAGCGCAGGGTGTCGCGAGTGGCCTCGAAGCGGGTCAGGCGGCCTAGGTAGCTCATCCCGAGCAGCGAGACATCGAGGCCGTCGGAGACCACCAGGGCCTGGACCTGTTCCAGCCGCGCCCCGTTCACCGAGATCGAGGCCAGGGTGACGGCCGCGGCGCGCGATGACCCGCCGGCCGTGGTGACGTTGTAGCCGTACTTCAGGTCCTGGGGCTTGATGCCCAGCTTCTGGGCGTCGGCGGGGGTCAGGGCGACGGCGGTGGCGCCGGTGTCGACGAGGAAGTGCACCGGCTGGCCATTGACCTGGGCGTCGGCCCAGAAGTGGCCGTCGGCGCCCTTGGACACTGCGCCCGACCCGGGCCGCGGCGCCGGGGCGGCGAAGCCCTGGGCGTCCAGCCGGGCCATGCGCAGCGGCGGCTGGCCAAGGGCCGCGATCGCGCCCGCGGTCGCCAGGGCCGACACCGCCGCGATCGCGGCGGCCTTGCCGAAAGAAGACACCATCATCACCCGGAAAGCGGCCTTTGCGGCCTGTCTTGTCGGGACAGACCCTAGGACGTCGTCCTTTGCATCGGGTGAATCAGCAGGGTTTCACAACGTTAACTAGAACATCGCCAGCTTCTCGGGCCGGACCAGGCTGCGCCGGTCCGGCAGTTCGGCCAGGATGGCGTCGCGCTCGGCGTCGGTGAGGCGCGCCCAGGCGGCGACCTCGCTCAGCTTGCGGAAGCAGCCGAGGCACAGGCCGCTCTCGCCGTCCACGACGCAGACCTTGATGCAGGGGGTCTTGATCGGCGCGGGCGGCGCGGTGCGGCCGAGAGAGGCGGGGGCCAGGGCGTTGGGGCTCCGGGCGCCGGGGCTCGAGGCGTCAGTCATCCCGGCAGAGCGTAGGTGACATTGGCCTGGGCCGCCAGCCGGTCCGGCCCCTCGGTCCAGAGGCGCACGTCGCAGACCGCCAGGCGCCGGCCCAGCCGCAGCAGCTCGCCCTCGGCGTGGAGGTCGCCCGGCTGGGCGCCGCGCAGGAAGCTGATGTTCAGCTGCGAGGTCACGGCCATCAGCTGGTCGCCCACATGGGCCAGCACCAGGGCGTAGGCGCAGGTGTCGGCCAGGGACATCAGCGTCGGGCCGGAGATCACGCCGCCGGGCCGCAGGAGGCCTGGGCGGTAGCGGCTGACCACCGAGACCCGGCCCGGCGCCACCCGAGTCACGGTCGGGAAGGCCTCGGGCTGGGCGTCCGGGAAGGCCCGGGCGAGGAGGGCGTTGACGCCGGCGGCGTCGAGACGGGGGACAGGCTCGGCCATGCCCCCATGTCGCCCACGTGACCGCTTCATGACAAGCAATTCATGGAACCGTGTAACAACGATGTATCATGACTGAATATTAATCCGCGAATACTGATCATTGCGGCTTGTTAATTTGAGGTGATCGCCCGGCGCGAGCAGCATTCGCGGCGAGTTGCAGGGAGAACATCCATGAAGATCGTGCTTATCGCGCTTGCCGCCAGCTTCGCCGCCGCCAGTGTCGCCTCCGCGTCCGACAAGGTCACGGACGTGGACTTCCTGAAGGCCAACCGCTGCAAGGGGCTGGCCAGCCAGATCAATGGCGTCGTCGATCCGGCCTCCCTGGACGCCTTCATCAAGGCCGAGCGGGGCGCGCGCGCCGCCTATGTGGTGGAGCGGGCCGACGACGAGTTCCAGCGCGCCCGCAAGGAGGCCAGGAGCGCCGACCGCAAGGATCGCCTCACCGCCGAGCTGACCGGCGCCTGCCAGGCCTACGTCGCCGGCGGCCCCAGCCTCGCCAAGCAATAGGACCCCAGCCAAGCAATAGGCCCCACAGGCAATAGGACCCAAGCCCAACTCAGCCCTTCGAGGCCGCGCGGCGCCGCCAGTCGCCGCGCGTTTTCTTTGGGCGGCGCGCTGCGGCCTGCAGGATTTGAACCGCAGAGATCGCGGAGACCCGCAGAGAGGCCGCTTATCCCGGATCGCTCCGCGCATCTCCGCGAGCTCCGCGGTTCATCTTCCGGCTTCGCCTGCGGCGGCGCGAATCCCACACTTGGCCAGGAACCCGGCTGCACCGTAGGCTTTACCTGCCAGCGTGGCGGGCTGGCGCCGCGGCGAGGGCCTGGATGACGCTGCTGATCCCCGGCGAGACCTGCTGGCGCGCCGAGGCCGCCGACCGGGTGGCGTTCCTCATCGATACCGAGGCCTATTTCACCGCCCTCTTCGAGGCGCTGCAGAAGGCGCGGCGCTCGATCCTGATCCTCGGCTGGGGGTTCGATCCGCGGGCGCGGCTGTTCCCCGACGGCTACGACGGGCCGGACGACCCGGACGAGGTGGGCCATGTGCTGCTGCGGCTGGCGCAGGCGCGGCCGGAGCTGGACATCCGCCTGCTGATCTGGCGCTCGGCCCTGCCGATCGCGGCCTCGCAGGAGTTCTTCCCGCACAAGGCGCGCAAGTGGTTCGAGGGCACGCCGGTGAAGTTCCGGCTGGACGACCAGGTGCCGTTCGGCGCCTGCCACCACCAGAAGGCGGTGATCGTCGACGACCGGCTGGCGTTCTGCGGCGGCGGCGACATCTCGGTGGACCGCTGGGATTCGCCCGGCCACCTGGACGAGGACCAGCGCCGGATCATGCCCGACCAGGAGTGCCACGACCCGCGGCACGAGGTGATGATGCTGGTCGATGGCGATGCGGCGCGGGCGCTGGGCGAGCACTTCCGCGAGCGCTGGCGGCTGGCCACAGGCGTCGCCATGGCGCCGCCGCCGGACGCGGGCGGCGATCCCTGGCCCGACCACGTGCCGCCGCACCTGCTGGGCGCGCGGGTGGGAATCGGCCGCACCACGCCGGCCTGGCGGCGCCAGCGGCCGGCGGCGGAGATCCGCAACCTGGCCCTGGCCTCCATCGCCGCGGCGCGCGAGTGCATCTACCTGGAGAACCAGTACTTCACCTCGCCGGTGATCACCGAGGCGCTGGCGCGGCGGCTGGCCGAGCCGGACGGGCCGGAGGTGGTGCTGGTGACCACCGGCGCCTCGCCCAGCTGGTTCGACCGGCTGACCATGGACCACGCCCGCGGCGCCATGGTCTGGCGGCTGCGGGCGGCGGACGTCTTCGGCCGGTTCCGGGCGTTCTTCCCCAAGACCGCCGCGGGCTCGACGATCATCGTCCACTCCAAGACCAGCATCTTCGACGATACCCTGGTGCGGATCGGCTCGGCCAATCTCAACAACCGCTCGTTCGGGTTCGACACCGAGCTGGAGCTGGCCGTGGAATGCGAGGGCGAGGACGCGCGACGGCAGGCGGCGGCGTTCCGCGACCGGCTGGTGGGCCACTTCCTGGGTCACACCGGCGATGCGGTGGCCAAGGCGCGGGCCGACCACGGCGGGCTGGTGGGCGCCATCGACGCCCTGAACCGCGACGGGCGGCTGCACCAGGTGGACCCGTCCCGGCGCACGGCGGTGGAGGAGTTCATCGCCGCCTACCACGTGGGCGACCCGGCTGACGTCAGCGACGCGTGGCGCCTGGGCCGCCGCCGCGACCGGCTGATCCGCGAGGCCCGCGCCCTGACCGCGCCGGACTGATCTGCTTGCTTCGCCCGACCGTTGGATGCGCGTCAGCGCCGAAGATTCTGTCCACGAACCACACGAACCACACGAACGGGTCGAGGATGATCCCGCGCAGGACGGCAGTGGCCATGATCCATGTTCGTGTGGTTCGTGTGGTTCGTGGACAACTTGACGGCGCCTGCGGCGGGCAGCGCGCCGCCGATGGCCCTCACCCCAGCTCGAAGTCCATCACCAGGGGCAGATGGTCGGAGGCGACCCGCGTCAGGGGGTCGAAGGGGGCGAACACCTCCTGCACCTCGATCCCCGGGCTCACGAAGTGGTGGTCGATGCGCAGCACCGGCAGCGGGGAGGGGAAGGTGGAGCTGGGCGCGCGCCGCTTGGCCAGCCGCCGGGCCGGCGACAGGCGCGAGGTCAGGGTGCGGTAGACCACCGAGCTGGCGGTGGCGTTGAAGTCGCCCAGCAGGATCGCCGGCCAGACGCAGTCGGGATGGTCCAGCCAGGCGGGGCCGGCCAGGTGGGCGGCCTGGATCTGCTGCTCGCGCGGCACCAGCCCCAGGTGGGTGTTGATCACCTGCAGCGGCTTGCCGTCCACCTCCACCTCGATCCACAGCGCCCCGCGCGGCTCCAGCGCCTTGACCCGCGGATAGCCGGGCAGGGGCCCCTTCTTCACCAGCCGCTCGGGGAAGGTGGTGAGCAGGGCGTCGCCGTATCGCTCCTCCTCCACCTGCAGGGCGGCGTTGAAATGGCAGGCCATGTCGAGGCCCTGGGCGATCTCCCAGGCCTGGTCCACGTGGCCGGTGCGCCGGCGCCCGACGTCCAGCTCCTGCAGCGCCACGATGTCGGGGTTCAGCTGGGCCAGCACCGCCACGATGCGGCCAACGTCGAGCCGCCGGTCGTTCCCGACGCAGCGGTGCACATTGTACGTCACGATACGGGGCATGAATGCGGGAACGTTTGGGCGGCGGGAAGGTGTGGCTCCGGTTCGCGGCGAAGGCAAGGCAGCGTCGGAGGTTCACGGCGGGCCAACGGGAGAAGCCGGGCGCGCCGCAGGCGCTGTGGTTCGTGGACAATCTTACTGAACCCGCTTTCGCGGCTTCCGCGGGTCTGATCGCGCGGGCCCGAGCGGTGCAGCTTCCGCTGGCGCCGGTCTTGCTTTAACCCTTGGGTAACCAAGTGGGGAAACCGAAATGCTGCACCTGATCGCCCTGGCCGCCGCGGCCGTGACCTCCGTCAGCGCGATCCAGGCGGCGCCCGCGCCCCTGACCCAGGTGGAGTGGCTCGCCACCCCCACCGGCCAGGACATCGCCCAGGTCTATCCGCCGACCGCCGTCGCCGCGGGCAAGGGCGGGGCGGTGCTGCTGCAGTGCCAGGTGGCGGCCAAGGGCTCGCTGGAGGCTTGCCGCGTGCAGATCGAGGACCCGGTGGGCCTGGAATTCGGCCTCGCCGCCCTGCAACTGGCCCCGATGTTCAAGATGGCCCCGACCGCGCCGGACGGCAGCGCCGTCGCCGGCCGCACCATCCGCATCCCGATCATGTTCCAGATCACCACGACTGGGGACTGAGGCGGGTTCCTCTCCCACGCCGTGGGAGAGAGGAAGTCCGTCCCCTTTTCGGCGAGTTGGATCTGCTGCAGGACGCCTACTGGGCCCGATGCCCAGGGCACGATTGCCTATGCAGGACCACGCCACCTACGTCCCCAGGGATCACGACGGCTTGCCGGTCGGCGCTGATGCGAAGGAGCGATGGGGTGGATGTGACGATCAGCCTGGCCGGCGATCCTTGGTCGTAGACAACTCCGCGTGTCGGCAGGAACGAGAGCCCCAACTTGTCCCTGGTCAACGTCACTCGAAGTTCCTCGCCATCGAGTTCGGTACGGCCATCGGGCGCGATGACCAATTCGGTGCGGCTCAGCGCCTGTGCTCCGACAAAGCACCCCGCGAGAGACGGCAGAAGCGCGGATGTGAGCTTGGCCTCCTCAAAATTTCTGCAGAGGCCGACACACAACATCAGCAGGACCCAGCCTGCTAGAAAAATGGGCCCAGCATTGTTCATCGCCTCGCCGGGACGCTCCACCTTCACCGAGGTGGAACCTAAGACGACGCTTGCCCGATTTCCAGCGAACCCTATCCCAAGAGGGACAGCCGCATCCACCGAGCCAATGAGGACCGGTCGTTCGGCAGAGCTGGCGGCTTGCCCCCTCCCTCACGCGCTCTCCAGCCGGCTGCGGCCGCTTCGGCGCGCGGGGCCCTCTCCGGCCGTGTGGGAAGGCGCGGCGGGGTTGAGTGTTGGCGCTTCGCCAGTACGAGTATTTTCGTTGCGCAACTATTTCACGACGAAAACTTGACTTATGCAGCGTTAAATTTCTCCGGATACTGCTCATCTCAATCATAAGAGGATTGAGATCAATGTCGGAAGATGTGGAGATTGCCGAGCGCCTGTCGTTCATGTGTCTCGACCGATCGGCGCAGGACGCCCTGAAGGCGGCCGCGCCTCTGGTCGGGCAGGCCCTCGGCCCCAGCCTGGACCGCTTCTACGAGCAGGTGCGGCGGTTTCCGGAGACGTCGAAATTCTTCCGCGACGAGCAGCAGCTGAACGGCGCCAAGTCGGCGCAGGAGGGGCACTGGCGCCAGATCGCCCAGGCGCAGTTCGACGGGCAATATGTGGAAAAGGTCCGCCGCATCGGGGCCACCCACGCGCGCATCGGCCTGGAGCCCCGTTGGTATATCGGCGGCTACGCCCTGGTGCTTGAGGGCCTGATCCACGCGATCGTCAAGGATCACGGGGCACGCGGACGCGGTTGGGGCAAGAGCCGCAAGACCGGCGCCGAGCTCGGCGCGAAGCTGAGCGCGGTGGTCAAGGCCGCCCTGCTGGACATGGACCTTTCCATCTCGATCTACCTGGAGGTCCTGGAGGGCGCCCGCGAGGAGGCGGATCGAAAGCGCCTCGAGGCCGAGCATGAGCAGAAGCTGGTGGTGGAGCGCACCGGCCGGGCCCTGGTGGCCCTGGCGGCCGGCGATCTCACCGGGCGGATCGACGCCGAGTTCGTGGGCGAATATCGGCGCCTCAAGGACGACTTCAATGCGGCGATGGACAGCCTGGAATCGGCGCTGACGGAGATCGCGGCCAACGCCACGGCGATGCAGGCGGGCACCGGCGAGATCAGCCAGGCCTCCGACGACCTCTCCCGACGCACCGAACAGCAGGCGGCGACCCTTGAAGAGACTGCCGCGGCCCTGGAGCAGATCACCGCCACCGTGCGGCGCACGGCCGAGGGCGCGACGCGGGCCAGCGCCGTGGTGCTGTCGGCCCGGGACGAGGCGGAGCGGAACACGGAGGTGGTGAACCAGACTGTCGAGGCCATGGGCGCGATCGAACAGTCCGCCAGCCAGATCAGCAGCATCGTCGGCGTCATCGACGAAATCGCCTTCCAGACCAACCTGTTGGCGCTGAACGCCGGGGTCGAAGCCGCGCGGGCGGGCGAGGCCGGCCGGGGCTTCGCGGTGGTCGCTTCGGAGGTGCGCGCCCTGGCGCAGCGGTCGGCCGAGGCCGCCAAGGAGATCAAGACCATCATCGCCACCTCGTCCCGCCAGGTGAGCGCGGGGGTCGAGCTGGTGGGACGGACGGGCGGGGCCCTGGAAACCATCGTCGGCCGGGTCTCCGAGATCAGCGCGCTGATGGGGGAGATGACCGCGTCCGCCCAGGAGCAGGCGGGCGCCCTGTCGCAGGTGAACACCGCCATCAATCAGATGGACCAGGTGACCCAGCAGAACGCGGCCATGGTCGAGCAATCGACCGCGGCCACGCACCACCTGCGCCAGGAAGCCCAGGAGCTGAACCGGCAGGTCGCCAAGTTCACGATCCGCGACGCCGGTGGATCCAGAGCTGCAGAGGCCAGCGACGCCGGTTCGAGGGGGACGCCGATCGGACAGGCTCGGTCGCGCATTTCGGCCTTCGCCATGGAACGGGGGGCGGAGCGGGTGGCGCGAGGCGGCGGTTCGGCGCGCACCGCGACGTCAGGGCCGGGGTGACGATGGCGCGAGCTGTCTAGCCGTCATTGCGAGGGGCGAGCGAGGCCGCGGTGGAAGCATCTTGCCGCCTCGCCTCGCCAAAGCTCTTCAGAACGGCGCCGACGTGTTCGAGGCAATCAGTGACCTGCTCCCAGACTTCCGGGGTTCCGTAAGCAAAGATCTGCTCGCCGATGGAAGCCTTCAGGTCGTCGAAGGTGGTCAGATGCGCCTGGCCCTTGGCCGTGATCCTGACCGCGCGCTGGCGGTGATCGAACTTTCCCTGGCCCCGCTCGACGAAGCCGGCGGCCTCCATCTCCTTCATCAGCCGCGTCACCAGCACGGGGGATCGGTTGACCTCGAGGGCGATGGCGCTTTGCGGCAAGCCGGAGCCGCCCGCCTCTTCATCGGCCACCAGAGCCCGAAGCGTCGCGATCACCAGGCCGCTCGAATAGTGGATCTCGGGCTGGACGTGCCACAGCGCGTGGTATTGCTCGACGATCATCTCAAGCCGTCGGAAGAGGGCCCGGACCCTGTAGGTCTGTTCGGTCGTGCGAGGTCGCCTTGCGATACTATCGCTCATGACGGCCAAGCCCGAGCTGGCGAGGACAGCCACGATCCCGTCGATGGAGCCTGTATCGCATAGGTGGGTGGACCGACATCTCTCCCCGGGAGGCTGGTCTTCTAGATTGCCCTAGGACTAACACCGATCAGGCGCCTGTCGCAGACATTCCCCGCTTCAGCTGAGCGACGCGGTCGATGGCGACTCCCCGGCGGATCCCCTTGGCGACGAAGGCGATCTCGCGGCCGGCGCCCTCAGGGTGCGCGGAGCCCGCCATGGCAAGCGGTGGTCGGGCCTGCTCGCTTTTTCAGATGGCGCGGGACAGGGTTCAACCCTAGGCTTCTCTGCGGTTGGGGCGGCGTCATGATTTCTGTTCTGCTTGCGGCCTTGATGCAGGCCGCTTCACCGACGGCGTCCGTCGGGTCGGTAGCGAAGCCCTTCAAGTGCCCCGTATGGAGCGGGACCCTTTACTATCCCGAGCGCGCCGCCTGGAAGCGGGTCGAGGGGCAGGCGGTGGTGAACTGCGCGGTCTCGAGCTCGGGACGGCTCTCGGACTGCCGCGTGCTGAATGAGACGCCTGGCGGCTGGGGCTTCGGACAGGCGGCGGTGGTCATGGCCCAGTGTCTGATGCAAGGCGAACACCAGCCGGCCGGGCGGGCAGACGTTCCGATCACGTTCAAGCTTCCGCCCACCCCAGACGACGGCGCCCTGCGCTGACGTCAGCGCCCTCGATGGCGCCCGTCAGTCTGCGGTGGGGACGGCCTTTGCCAGCTCAGCGATCCTGTCGGCGTCGGCGGGGTTCAAGGGGTTGTAGACGAGGAGGCTGAGGTCGGAGCGGCCGTCGACGGCGAAGGTGGAATATTCGACGCGGATGCGGCCGAGGGTGGCGCTGCCGATCTGTTTGACGCCCTCGCCGTGCGGGAGGATCTCGTTTTCCGCCCACATGGCGCGGAATTCGGGGCTGAGGCGGCTGAGCTCGTCCACCAGCGGCTCCACGTCCGAGCCTGCGCCGGCGCGCGCGGCGTCCACCCGGAAGGCGCTGACCACGAACCGCGCCACGCTCTCCCAGTGGGCGTGCGCCTGGCGGGCCGCCGGATCGAGGAAGATGCGCCGCAGCAGGTTGCGCTGCGACGGCGGCATGGCGCTGTAGTCGCCTAGCAGGACCGTCGCGGCCCGGTTCCAGGCGATCACGTCCCAGGTGGCGGTCCGGATGACCGCCGGGCAGGGCTCCAGGGCCGCCAGCACGCGCCGCAGCCGGGGCGTGACGCCCTCGTCCTTGCGGTAGCGCGGCTCGGGGAGGCGGCGGAGGCCCAGGAGGAAGAGGTGCTCGCGCTCCAGCTCGGTGAGCATCAGCGCCCGCGCCAGCCGGTCCAGCACCTCGGCGGAGGGCGCGCCGCCGCGGCCCTGCTCCAGCCAAGTGTACCAGGTGGGGCTGATGTTAGCGCGCTGGGCCACCTCCTCGCGCCGCAAGCCAGGCGTGCGCCGGCGACCCGCGGGAAAGCCGAAGGCGGCGGCGTCCAGCTTGGACCGCCGGTCCTTCAGGTAGCCGCCCAGCCGCTGGTCGACCCCGCTGCGCTCACCCATCCTGTTACTCATTATACTCTGATAAGAACCCGACTTTACCAGCATATCCGCGGGCCGCAGGATCGTCCCCATCGATCTTCCAGGCGAGGTTTCCATGCGTGTGTTCATCACCGGCGCGACCGGTTTCATCGGCTCTGCGCTCACCGCGGAGCTGATCTCGGCGGGGCACCAGGTGCTGGGCCTGACGCGGTCCGAGGCCGGGGCGCAGGCGCTGGCGGCGGCGGGCGCGGAGCCGTACCGCGGGACCCTGGACGACCTGGAGGGTCTGCAGCGCGGCGCGCAGCAGGCCGACGCGGTGGCGCACCTGGCGTTCAACCACGACTTCTCCACCTACATGGCCAACTGCGAGGACGACCGACGGGTGGTCGCTGCGCTGGGGGCGGCGCTGGCCGGCTCGGACCGGCCGCTAGTGGTGACCTCGGGCACGGGCATGGCGGCGTCCGGCCGCCCGCTGCGCGAGGACGATGCGCCGGCCAGCGCCGCGCAGGCGCCGCGCGCCGCCTCGGAGGAGGCTGCCCTGGCGCTGGCCGGTGAGGGCGTCAACGCCGCGATCATGCGCCTGCCGCAGGTGCACGATACGCAGCGGCAGGGCCTGCTGACCTGGGCCGTGGATGTCGCCCGGGAGACGGGCGTCTCGGCCTATGTGGGCGAGGGGACGAACCGCTGGGCGGCGGCGCATGTGAGCGACACAGCGCGGCTCTACCGGCTGGCGCTGGAACGCGGCGAGCGCGGGGCGATCTACCATGCGGTGGCGGAGGAGGGGGTGGCCATGCGCGACATCGCCGGCGCCATCGGCCGGCGCCTGGGCGTGCGGACGGCGTCGATCCCGCCGGAACAGGCGGGGGAGTACTTCGGCTGGCTGAGCATGTTCATCGGCCGCGACGGTCAGGCCTCCAGCGCCTTGACGCGCGAGCGGCTCGGCTGGCGCCCCACCGGCCCCGACCTGATCGCCGACCTCGAGGCGAAGACCGCGGTTCCGGCGTGACGAGGACCCCCGCCAAATCGGTTTACGTTGACGTTAGCGTCATCTTTTCTCAGGCCGGCCCGCCGCGTATAGGTCGGGCCGAATACGGCGTAAGCGACGCCGTGCCGGAGGACGCCGATGAACCTCGACTTCACGCCTGAAGAGAACGCCTTCCGCGAAGAGGTGCGGGCCTTCATCGCCGAGAACTATCCGGCCGAGCTGCGCGCCGCGCAGGACAGCGGCGAGCCGCTGACCAAGGACCAGTACCTGATGTGGCACAAGGTGCTGGCCAAGAAGGGCTGGGTGGCGCCGGGCTGGCCGAAAGAACTGGGCGGCACCGGCTGGACGCCGACGCAGAAGTACATCTGGTCGGAGGAGACGGCGCGGGCGGACTGCCTGCCGATCCTGCCGTTCGGCATGGCGATGCTGGCGCCGGTGCTCTACACCTTCGGCACCGACGAGCAGAAGCAGCGCTTCCTGCCGGGGATCTACAACGGCGAGGTCTGGTGGTGCCAGGGCTACTCCGAGCCGGGCGCCGGGTCGGACTTGGCCTCGCTGAAGACCCGCGCGGAGCGGATCACCGCCGACGACGGCAAGGAATACTACGTCGTCAACGGCCAGAAGACCTGGACCACCCTGGGCCAGTTCGCCGACTGGGGCTTCTTCCTGGTCCGCACCGACGCCAACGCCAAGCCGCAGGCCGGCATCTCCTTCCTGCTGATCGACATGAAGACGCCCGGCATCACCGTGCGCCCGATCATCACCCTGGAGGGCGGGCACGAGGTCAACGACGTCTTCCTCGACAATGTGAAGGTGCCCGTCGAGAACCGGATCTTCCACGAGAACCAGGGCTGGACCTGCGCCAAGGCGCTGCTGGCCCACGAGCGCAGCGGCATCGCGGGCGTGGCGCGCTCGAAGCGCAACCTCGAGAAGCTGCGCAGCATCGCGGGGACGGAGCGCAGCGACACCGGCGCGGCGCTGATCGCCGACGCCTTCTTCCGCCGCAAGGTGGCGGAACTGGAGATCGACCTGACGGCGCTGGAGTTCACCGAGCTTCGCACCCTGGCCGGCGAAAGTAGCGGCAAGGGACCGGGGCCGGAGAGCTCGATCCTCAAGATCAAGGGCACCGAGATCCAGCAGCGGCTGCAGGAGCTGGCGCTGGAGGCGGTGGGCCACTATGGCGCGCCGTTCCTGCGCGACCTGGGCGGGCACAACGCCGGGGTCGGGCCGGACTATGCCGAGGGCCTGGCCGGCGACATGTTCAACGGCCGCAAGACCTCGATCTATGGCGGGTCCAACGAGATCCAGCGCAACATCATCGCCAAGATGGTGCTGGGGCTGTAGCGGGCGGCCTCAGAGCCGCACCGCCCGTAGCCGCAGGGCGTTGGTGACGACTGAGACGCTGGAAAGCGCCATGGCCGCCGCTGCGATCGCTGGAGACAGCAGCCAGCCGAACAGCGGATAGAGCACGCCCGCCGCGACCGGCACGCCGGCGACATTGTAGGCGAAGGCGAAGACCAGGTTCTGGCGGATGTTGCGCATGACGGCGCACGACAGCCGGCGGGCCTTGACGATGCCCTGCAGGTCGCCGCTCAGGAGGGTCACGCCGGCGCTCTCGATCGCCACGTCCGCGCCCGCGCCCATGGCCACGCCCACCTCGGCCGCGGCCAGGGCCGGGGCGTCGTTCACGCCATCCCCGGCCATGGCGACCTTGCGGCCCTCGCCGCGGAGCTTCTCGACCACCGAGGCCTTGTCCTGCGGCAGGACCTCGGCCTCCACCTCGTCGATGCCGAGCTGGCGGGCGACCGCCAGGGCGGTGGTGCGATTGTCGCCGGTCATCATCACCAGGCGCACGCCCTCGGCCTTCAGCGCCCGCACGGCCTCGGCAGTCGTGGCCTTGATGGGGTCGGCGATGGCGAAGACGCCGGCGACCTGGCCGTCGACGGCGGCGAAGATGGCGGTGGCGCCGTCGGCGCGCAGGGCCTCGGCCTCGGCAGCGAGGGCCACGGTGTCGATGCGCTGCTCGGCGAGGAACTTGCCGGAGCCGATCACGAGATGGCGGCCGTCCACCACCCCGACCACGCCCTTGCCGACCGGGGAGTCGAAGCCGGTCGGCTCGGCGAGCGCCAGCTTGCGGTCGGCGGCGGCGCGCAGGATAGCCTCGGCCAGCGGGTGCTCGCTGCCGCGCTCCAGGCTGGCGGCGAGGCGGAGCAGCTCATCCTCGGCGAAGCCCTTGGCCGGGCGAATGGCGGTCACGGCCGGGCGGCCTTCGGTGAGGGTGCCGGTCTTGTCGACCACCAGGGTGTCGATCTTCTCGAAGCGCTCCAGGGCCTCGGCGTTCTTGATGAGGACGCCGGCGTGGGCGCCACGGCCGACGCCGACCATGATCGACAGCGGCGTCGCCAGGCCCAGGGCGCAGGGACAGGCGATGATCAGCACCGAGACTGCGGCGACCAGGGCGAAGGCGAAGCGCGGCTCGGGCCCGACCAAGGCCCAGACGGCGAAGGCGAGGGCGGCGGCGGCGATGACGGCCGGCACGAACCAGCCGGAGACCTGGTCGGCCATGCGCTGGATCGGGGCGCGGCTGCGCTGGGCCTGGGCGACCATCTGCACGATCTGGGCGAGCAGGGTGTCGGCGCCGACCTTCTCGGCCTGCATGACGAAGGAGCCGGTCTTGTTGATCGCGCCGCCGACCACCTTGGCGCCGGGCTCCTTGGTGACGGGCATGGATTCGCCGGTGACCATCGACTCGTCGAGGGCGGCGCGGCCGTCCAGGATCTGGCCGTCCACGGGGACCTTCTCGCCAGGCCGCACGCGCAGGCGGTCGCCGACCTGGATCTGGTCGAGCGTGACCTCCTCGTCGGCGCCGTCGGCGGTGACCCGCCGGGCGGTCTTGGGCGCGAGGTCCAGCAGGGCCTTGATGGCGCCGGAGGTCTGCTCGCGCGCCCGCAACTCCAGCACCTGGCCCAGGAGGACGAGGACGGTGATCACCGCGGCGGCCTCGAAGTAGATCGGCACGCTGCCGTCGGCGCGACGGAAGGCCGGGGGGAAGGCCTGAGGCACGAGGGTGGCGACGACGCTGTAGGTCCAGGCCACGCCGACGCCCATGGCGATGAGGGTGAACATGTTCAGGTGGCGGGTGACCAGCGACCTCGCCCCGCGCTCGAAGAACGGCCAGCCGGACCAGAGCACCACCGGGGTCGCCAGCGCCAGCTGGATCCAGGCCGAGGCCTGGCCGCCCAGACCCATGGTCATGCCGGTGAGGTGGCCGCCCATCTCCAGGACGAACACCGGCAGGGCCAGGACGAGGCCGACCCAAAGGCGGCGCGTGAAGTCCGCCAGCTCGGGATTGGACGTGGGCTCGGCGGTCACCAGCTCCGGCTCCAGCGCCATGCCGCAGATCGGGCAGGCGCCGGGGCCGATCTGGCGGATCTGCGGGTGCATGGGGCAGGTGTAGATCGTGCCGGCGGGAGCCAGCGGGGCGGCCGCGGCCTTGTCCTTGTCGAGGTATTTGGCGGGCTCGGCGACGAACTTCGTGCGGCAGCCGGCGGAGCAGAAATGGAAGGTGTGGCCGGCGTGCTCGGCGTGATGGGCCGTGGTCTCAGGGTTCACCTTCATGCCGCAGACCGGATCGGTGACGGTCCGGCCCGCGTCGGGCTGCGGATGGCCGTGTCCGGCGTGGTCGTGCCCATGGTCGTGATGATGCGCGTGGTCGGTCATGCTCAATCTCCCGAGCCTCGGAGATATACCCCATGGGGGCATATTGCAATTACCCTGACGGGGTATATTCTGGCACCCTCAGGAAGGCGATCAGATGAAACCCGAGACCAAGCCGAAACTCCTCAACCGCCTCAGCCGGATCGAGGGCCAGATCCGCGGCGTCGCCCGCATGGTCGAGGAGGACCGGTACTGCATCGAGGTGCTGACCCAGCTCCAGGCGATCCGGGCCGCGGTCGGCCGCGTCGAGACCGAGGTCCTGAAGGACCACCTGGACCACTGCGTCGGCGGGGCCTTCGCCCACGGGAGCGAGGCCGACCGGCGCGAGAAGGCTTCGGAGCTGATCGACATCCTGGAGCGCGCCCTGAAGTGAAGCCCGATCCTGCGCCGGGACGCTTGGCGCGGCCTTGAGGGCGATCAAGCCTGGGCCCCGGGTCATTACGGTCTCAGCTCGGCGTCCAGCTGCTGGGCCAGGAGCTTGCGGGCGCGGTAGGCCCGGGTCTCGACGCTCTTGGCCGAGACCCCCAGCACCTCGGCGGCCTCCTTGTGCGACAGGCCCTCGAGGGCGGTGAGCAGGAGGGGCTCCTTCAGGGTTCGCGGCAGCTGGGCGATGGCGCGCTCCAGGGCGGCGAGCCGTTCCTGTTCGATGAGCGCCGCGTCGGCGGGCTGGGCCGGATCGCGCCAGTCGGGCGAGGCGGCGTCGCCGGGCGGCAGGTCGCCGAACAGCATCCGCCGCACCGCGATCCGCCGGCCGCGGTCGCGGGCCTTGTTGATGGCGATGGTCCGCAGCCACGCGCCGAACGGGCGCTGCGGGTCGTAGCGGCGCAGGGCGGCCCAGGCGGCGACGAAGGCCTCGTGCGCGGCCTCCTGGGCCTCGTCCGCGCTGCCGAGATAGCGGCGCAGCAGTCGGAACAGGGGATCCTGGTGGCGGCGCACCAGCTCGGCGAACGCCCGGTCGTCGCCGGCCGCGGCCAGGCGCGCAAGGTCGGGATCCGAGCGGTCGCCCGCCGCCGTCACGACGGGTCTTCGGTCAGCGCCTTGGAGACCGTCGCGTCGAACACCGCCGCCTGCCTGGGGGTCAGCACCTGGCGCATGGCGAGGACGTGCAGGATGCTCTCCTTCTGCAGCTCGCCCATGGCGTGGTGGAAGCGGTCGATCGCCTGCTGCACCTGGGGCGAATAGGCGTGGCTCTGCTGGATGGCGCGAGCGAGATCGGCGTTGGCCGCCCGCATCTCGGCTTCCAGCGTCTGACGGCGCGCCGCATAGGCCTGCTCCAGGCCCTCGATCCGCTGGGTCTGGGCCGGGGTCAGGTCGAGCTTGTCGTGCACCAGCTGGTGCAGCGGCGGGGCGTGGCGCATCCGCGCCAGCATGTACTCGGCCCCGCCGTACGCCCCGGCCCCGGCCGCCAGGGCCGAGAGCACGATGGTGAGGAGCAGGCTGCGCGCGAGGCTCACCTGCGCCCCTCGAGCAGGACCGACGGCGCCAGGTGCGTGTCGGCCGAAAAGGCCCCGAGGTGGTGGCTCTCGGCGGCTGCGGTCGCCGCCGCAAAGCCGCCGGCCCCGACGCCCAGCGCCATCGCCAGGCCGACCGAGATCATCCGCACAGGCGCCAGGGCGCGCGCACGCCGTTCGTCGGCGCGGCGGGTGGCGATCGCCGCCAGCACCGCCTGGTCGAGGTTCGCCGGAGCGCAGACTTCCGCGGCGGCGAGCCGGCCCAACAGCTGATCCACATCGTGCGGCATCGTAATCCTCGCGCCCGTCCCGCTACCTATACGCGGGCGGCGGGGAAATCCCGCACGGGCGCCCGAAATCGATGAGGGATGCGGCGGGTCCGGCGCGTATGTCAGAGGCCGGCGCGGCCTTGGATCCGCGCGGCGCCATCGCCTGGGATTTCGGACCGTCATGAAGGACTTCGATCGCCGCCAGCTCCTGCGCGGAGCCTCCATGATCGGCGGGGGGATGGCGCTGGGCGCCCTGCTGCCCGGCTGGGCCCGCAGCGCGACGCTCGCGGTCCCGCCGGCGCTGCCGACCCTGACAGGGCCGAACGTCGACCTGAGGGTCGGGCACTCGCAGCTCGTGGTCGACGGCCGGCCGGGCCACGTGGTGACGGTCAACGGCACGACACCGGCGCCGCTGCTGCGGTTCCGGGAAGGCCAGACGGTCCGCATCGCCGTGAAGAACGACCTGGCCGAGGACACCTCGATCCACTGGCACGGCGTCCTTACCCCCTTCCAGATGGATGGGGTGCCGGGCGTCAGCTTCCCCGGGATCAAGCCCGGCGAGACCTTCGTCTACGAGTTCCCGATCCGGCAGGCGGGGACGTTCTGGTACCACAGCCACTCGGGCATGCAGGAGCCGGAGGGCCTCTACGGCCCGCTGATCTTCGATCCGGCCGGGCCCGATCCCGTGGCCTACGACCGCGAGCACGTCATCGCGCTGTCGGACTTCAGCCACATGCACCCGCACATGATCTTCAAGCGCATGAAGCAGCAGGGCGGGGTCTTCAACTACCAGAAGGAGACCGTGGCCGGGCTGCTGGCGGGCAAGGACCAGTCGCTGCGCGAGCGGGCGGAATGGGCCAAGATGCTCATGGACCCCACCGACATCTCCGACGTGACCGGGGCGGTCATGACCTTCCTGGTCAACGGTCACGGGCCGACCGACAACTGGACCGGGCTCTTCGTTCCCGGCGAGCGCGTGCGGCTGCGGTTCATCAACATGGCCGCGCAGATGATCTTCGACGTCCGCATCCCCGGGCTGAAGATGACCGTGGTGGCGGCGGACGGCCAGAACGTGCGGCCGGTGGAGGTGGACGAGTTCCAGATCGGCAACGCCGAGACCTATGACGTCATCGTCCAGCCGACGCAGGACCAGGCCTTCACCATCGTCTCCGAGGCGGTGGACCGCTCGGGCATGGCCCGGGCCACCCTGGCGCCGCGGCCGGGGATGAGCGCGCCGGTCCCGCCGCTGCGCGCGCGCCCGCTCGCCACCATGCGCGACATGGGCATGGACATGAGCAGCATGAAGGGCATGGGCGGGCACCAGATGGGGGGGCATGACATGGCCGGCATGGCCGCGATGCCGGGCCACGTCATGGCCTCCATGGCTGGGATGGCGCCGGCGCCGGGTCTGGCGCCGCCGAAGCCGCGCGGGTCGGATGTCATGGGCGACACGGGCAGCATGGACATGTCCATGCGCAACCCGACGAATGCGCCGCAGGTCAAGCTCGGGCCCGGCGTGCAGACCATCGCGCCGATGCCGGTCGACCGCACCGGCGAGCCCGGCCAGGGCCTGGAGAGCGTCGGCCATCGCGTGCTGGTCTACACGGACCTGGTGGCCCTGGAGCGCAACCCGGACACCCGCACGCCCACGCGCGCCCTGGACATCCATCTGACCGGCAACATGGAACGGTTCATGTGGGGGTTCGACGGGCTGAAGTTCAGCGACGCCAGCAAGCCCTACGCCTTCGAGAAGGGCGAGCGGGTGCGGGTGACGCTGATCAACGACACCATGATGGCCCACCCGATCCACCTGCACGGCCACTTCTTCGAGCTGACCCACGCGCCGGCCGGCTATGGGCCGCGCAAGCATACGGTGACGGTGGCGCCGGGGGGGAAGGTGGCCTGGGACTTCACGGCCGAGCCCGGAGACTGGGCCTTCCACTGCCACATGCTCTACCACATGCACGCGGGGATGTTTCAGGTGTTCAGCGTGCGGCCCCTGGACGGAACCGCCGCATGAGCCGCCTGGCCCTCCCTTGCCTGGTTCCGCTGGCTCTGGTGGCCCTGGCCGGGCCCGCGGCGGCCCAGACCATGGACCATTCGACGATGCCGGGCATGAGCATGCCGGCCCAGCCGGCCCAGGCGAACCAGGCGCCGCCCCCGCCGCAGCCCCAGGCGTCCTCGGAGCCCCCGGCGACGGACCACGCCGCCATGCCCGGCATGGACATGGCCCCCGCCGCGCCGGCGGACATCCCGCAGTCGCCGCCCCCGCCGGCGCCGCGCGACCACGCGGCGGACCGCTTCTATTCGCCGGCCGCCATGGCTCAGGCCGGCGCGCAGCTGGCGAGCGAGCACGGCGGCGCCGTATCCTACGCCAAGGTCATGGCGAACCTGGCGGAGCACCAGGCGCGCGACGGCGCCGACGGCTATCGCTGGGACGGCGAGGCGAGCTTCGGCGGCGACATCCATCGCCTGGCGCTGAAGAGCGAGGGCGAGGGGACCCGCGGCGACGGCGTCGAGGCGGCCGAGCTGCAGGCCCTCTATTCGCGCGCCGTCGGCCCCTACACCGACGTGCAGGCCGGCGTGCGGCAGGACTTCAAGCCCCGGGCCCGGACCTATGCGACGGTCGGGTTCGAGACCCTGCTGCCCTATTGGTTCGAGGTGCAGGGGGCGGCGTTCCTCTCGACCCAGGGCCAGGTGCTCGGGCGTCTCGAGGGGACCTACGACCTGCGCCTCACCAACCGGTGGATCCTGCAGCCGCGGGCGGAGCTGAACTTCGCCGCGCAGAATTCGCGGGAAACGCGCACCGGGTCGGGCCTGTCGAACGCCGAGCTGGGCCTGCGCCTGCGCTACGAGATCCGCCGCGAGTTCGCGCCCTACATCGGTGTGTCGTGGGACCGCAAGCTGGGCCGGACCGCCGACTATGCCCGGGCGCGGGGCGAGGATCCGAAGGCGGCGAGCGTGGTGGTGGGGCTGCGGGCGTGGTTCTAGGGGCCGCCGCGGCCCCAGGCTCCCGAACCCGGTGATGACGAGCAATAGAGATGATGGGGAGTGTCGCTCACTCGGCCACAGGGGCCAGCGTTCCGAGCCAGGCCACCAGGCCGAGGACGGCGAAGGCCAGGGTGGTTTCCAGGACGAGGCTGCGGCGCAGGGCCGCCAGGGCCGGGCCGGCGGGCTGGCCGTGATCGAGGGCCGCCTTCAGCGTCGGCGTAAGGCGGAAGCGGTTGGCGGCCGCCAGGCCCAGCATGCCGGCGAACAGCAGCAGTTTCAGCGACAGCAGCTGGCCGTAGGGCGTGGTCCAGAGGCCTGAGATCCGCTGGGGGCCGACCAGGAACCAGCTGTTCACGAGCCCGCTGGCCACCAGCACGGCCACCAGGCCCGAGCCGACCCCGGCGAACCCGTGGAGGGCCTGGTGCAGCGCCCCGCGCCAGGGCGGGTCGTCCGGCGGCCGACGCAGCAGGGCGAAGAACACCACCAGCGCGCCGATCCACCCGGCGGCGGCCAGGGCGTGCACGATGTCGGCGATGAGATGCAGGAGCCGGCCCGGTCCCTCGGTGGCCGCGCCGTGGCCCATCCAGGCGAAGCTGGCGCAGGCTGCCGCACCCAGGGCGCTGCAGATCCGGAACGCGGACAGGCTCGGCCGCGCCGCCAGCACCGTCGCCAGCGCCAGCGCGGCGGCCGTGGCGCGGACCAGGCTCGAGGGTCCCATGGCCATGGTGGTGACCACCGCCGACAGCGAGGCCGGCTGCATCCCCTCGCGGATCGATCCGGCGAGCACCGAGGTCTGGGCGAGCAGGCCCGCAAGGCTGGCGGCCAGCAATCCCGCCGCCGTCCAGCCCAGCAGCGGTCGCGCCCAGGGCGTCTGCGCGCCGCAGGCCGGCCCCTCCCGGGGCAGGGCGTAGGCCAGGAACAGCGGCGCGCCGAAGAGGATCATCGCCCCGGCCAGCTGCGCCAGCCGCAGGACGATGACCGCCAGCTCGAGCACGGGCCTATTTCACCGTGAAGGCGACCGTGCCGTTCGTCTTGTGCCCGTCGTCCGCGGCCGCCGCCTGCCAGGTGACCGTATAGGCGCCGGGCATCAGCTTGCCCTGCGGCGTGCCGACGATGCTGCGGCCGTCCGGGGAAATCGCGGTCTTCACCTCGATCTTCATGCCGTCGGCGATGCCCAGCTCGAGCTTGGAGAACGCCGGGGTCAGCTTCTCGTTGAAGGTGAGGGTGATGGCCTTGGGCGCGGCCACGGCGGCGTTGGCGGCGGGGTCGGAGGTCACCAGGCGAGCGTGGGCCGAGGCCGCGCCGGCGACGAGCAGGGCGGCGCCGGCGGCGAGGCCGGCGAGGATCGAGTGGCGATGGCGCATGTGCAGTTCCCCAGAGTTGGACGTTGTCCCTGTAGCGCATACGCGCCAGGCCGGCGCGGCCCTCACGGGCTTTTGCCGCCCGCGAGCCGCGATCGGAAGATGCGCACGGCGAGGCCCTCGCCCGCCGGCCTGGGATTTCGCATGCGGCCTAGCTGACAGCCCGCCGCCGTCGCGCTACACGGTTGGCGGACGAACAAACGTTTGAGGAAGCCCTGCCGTGGATTTCAGCTTCACCGAAGAACAGTCGATGCTGCGCGACACGGTCGCGAGCTACCTGGCCGACCACTACGACTTCGACAAGCGGCGCGCGGCGGTGGGCAAGGAACCGGGCTGGCGGCCTGAGGTCTGGAAGGCCTTCGCCGAGGAGCTGGGCATCCTGGGCGCGCCGTTCTCGGAAGAGCTGGGCGGTCTGGGCGGCGGCGCCGTCGAGAACATGGTGGTGATGGAGGAATTCGGGAAGGCGCTGGTCGTCGAGCCCTACCTCGGCACCGTGGTGATCGGCGGCGGCTTCCTGAAGCACTCGGGCCACGCCGGCGCGGCGGACCTGATCGGCGGGATCATCGAGGGCAAGGCGCTCTTCGCCTTCGCCTATGCCGAGCCCAAGGGCCGCTACAACCTGGCCGCCCTGGAGACCACGGCGAAGAAGGACGGCGCCGGCTGGGTGCTGAACGGCCACAAGGCGGTGGTGGTCGGCGCCCCGTTCGCGACCCACCTGATCGTGACTGCGCGCACCGCCGGCGGGCCGCGCGATGCGCAAGGCGTCTCGGTGTTCCTGGTGGAGAAGGGCGCAAAGGGCGTCACCACCCGCGACTACCCGACCGTCGACGGAAACCGCGCCTCCGAGGTCTATTTCGAGAACGTGTCGCTGGGCGCGGACGCCCTGATCGGGCCGGCCGACAACGGCCTGCCGCTGGTGGAGAAGGTGGTGGACGAGGCCATCGCCGCCACCTGCGCCGAGGCCTGCGGCGTGCTGCGCAAGCTGCACGAGGGCACGCTGGAATACACCAAGCAGCGCAAGCAGTTCGGCGTGCCGATCTCATCGTTCCAGGTGCTGCAGCACCGGATGGTCGACATGTTCATCCAGGTCGAGCAGTCGATCTCGATGACCTACATGGCCAATATCAAGATCGGCGACGACGCCGAGCGCGCCAAGGCCGCCTCGGCCGCCAAGGTGCAGATCGGCAAGGCCTGCAAGTTCGTGGGCCAGAACGCCATCCAGCTGCATGGCGGCATGGGCATGACCGACGAGATGGCCATCGGCCACTATTTCAAGCGCGCCACCATGATCGAGAGCGCCTTCGGCTCGGTCGACCACCACCTGGCCCGCTACGAGTTCCTGAGCCTCGGCCAGGCGGCCTAGTGGGCCCGGTCGCGTAGTGGGTAAGGAAGCCCAGGTCAGCGCCGTCTTCGCCGACGGCGCGGACGAGGGGCGGCTGCAGCACGAACCGCCGAAGCTGGTCTTCCGCGGCGCGGCGCGGCGGGTGTGGCAGGACAAGGCGCTGGCTGGCGTGCGCGCCGAGGGGGCGGACCTGGTGCTGGCCGACGGCGCGCGCTTCGCCCTGGGCGAACGGGCCGCGGCCAGCTGGGCCGAGGCGATCGCCAACCCCAAGGGGCGGCTGGACAAGATCGGCGTGAAGCCCGGCATGCGCACCGCGGTGATCGGGGTGGCGGACGAAACCTTCACCGCCGAGCTGGCCGAGCGCGGCGCCGTGCCGGTGGCCAGCCTGGGCGACCTGGACCTGCTGTTCTACGCCGCCGACAGCGCCGCCGAGCTAGCGCGCCTCGGGGAACTGGCCCTGGCCCTGGCGGAGACCGGCGCGCTCTGGGTCGTCTCGCGCAAGGGCAAGGCCGCCACGGTGAAGGACGTCGAGGTCATGGCCGCCGCCAAGGCCTGCGGCCTGGTGGACAACAAGGTGGTGGGGTTCTCCGACACCCTGACGGCGCTGAGGTTCGTGCGGCGCCGGAGCTGACTTCCTTTCCCACACAGTGGGAGAGGGGGACCGCGTCTTGTTCCTTTCCCACGAAGTGGGAGAGGAACAGGCCTTCCTCTCCCGCTCAGGGGAAAGGAGCGACCATTACCCGGCACGTAATCGACCCGCCTCCGCGATCGCGGTTTCCTCAGGCCCAACAGAGGAGACCTGCCATGCATCGTCGTGACCTGCTGATCTCGGGCCTGGCCGCCGGCTCGGCCGTGGCCGCCGCCACGGCAGCGCAGCCCGCATTGGCCGCCGCGCCGCGCTATCCGACCATCCGCGCCAAGGACGGCACGTACCTCTTCCACCGCGACTGGGGCGAGGGACGGCCGGTGGTGTTCGTGGCCAGCTGGGCGCTGACCAGCGAGATGTGGGCCTACCAGGTGGCGCATCTGTCCGAGGTCGGGTTCCGCTGCATCGCCTACGACCGGCGGGGGCACGGCCGCTCCGACGCGCCGACGGGGGGTTACGACATGGACTCCCTGGCCGACGACCTGGCCGCGGTGATCGACGCCACCGGCGCGCCGCAGGTGGACCTGGTCACCCACTCCATGGGCGGGGCGGAGGCGATCCGCTACCTGGGCCGGCACGGCACGGCCAGGGTGCGCAAGGTGGCGATGCTGGCGCCGGCGGCGCCGTGCCTGGTGGCCGGTCCCGACAACCCCTACGGCGCCCCGCGAGCGGTGTTCGAGGGACGGCTGGCCGAGTGGCGGGCCGACTTCCCCAAGTGGGTGCGCGACAACCAGGCGCCGTTCTTCACGCCGCAGACTTCGCAGCCGATGCAGGAGTGGCTGATCGCCCAGCTGCTGACCACGCCGACGCCGGTGGCCATCGCCACCTTCCGCGGCCTGTTCGAGGCCGACGTGCGGCCCGACCTGGCGCGGATCGACCGCCCGACCCTGGTGCTGCACGGCGACAAGGACGCCTCGGCGCCGCTGGAGATTACCGGGGCGCGGGTGGCGGCCGGCGTGAAGGGCGCCGAACTCAAGGTCTATCCGGGCGCGCCGCATGGGCTGTTCGTCACCCACATGGAGCGGGTGAACCGCGACCTGGAGACCTTCCTGAAGGCCTGAGGTTGCAGGGGGAGGGCAGGGCGCCCTAAGCCGGGCCATGCCCTTCCGCGACTTCGCGATCATGCTGGCCGTGTGCCTGGTCTGGGCGGCCCAGAACATCATCTCGCGGTCGGTGGTGACGACCATGGGCGTGCCCCCGCTGTTCTATGCGGCGGTGCGCTTTGCGGTGGTGGCGCTGGTGACCTTCCCGTTCCTGCGGCCGGCGCCGCGCCCCCTGTGGCGGCTGATCGTGGTCTCGCTGCTGATGGGCGGCGGCAACTTCGCCCTGATCTTCGTGGGCCTGAAGACCGCGACGCCATCGTCGGCGGCGGTGGTGCAGCAGCTGGGCCTGCCGATCACCACCCTGCTGTCGGTGGTGATGCTGGGCGAGCGGATCCGCTGGCGGCGGGGCCTGGGCATCCTGCTGACCTTCGCCGGCGCCATGACGGTGATGTGGGACCCGCACGGCGTCCGCCTCTCCGGCGGCCTGATGCTGATCGCGGTCTCGGCGGCAGTGAGCTCGCTGGGCGCGGTGATGATGAAGCAGATGGAGGGCGTGAAGCCGCTGACCTTCCAGGCCTGGGTCGGGCTCTCTTCGCTGGTGGCGCTGACGCCGATGTCGGCGGCGCTGGAGCCGGGGCAGGTCCAGGCGGGCCTGGCGGCCGGCTGGCCGTTCGCCGCGGCGGTGCTGTTCTCGGCCCTGGTGGTCTCGGTGGTGGCCCACACCGCCTACTACGGGCTGATCCAGCGGCATGAGGCGAACCTGATCTCGGCGTTGACGCTGATGACCCCGCTGTTCACGATCAGCCTGGGCGTGGCGCTCCTGCACGACCCCTTCGGCCCGCGGATGGCGATCGGCACGGCGGTGGCCATGACTGGCGTCCTGATCATCGCGCTGCGGGGCAACCGGGTGATGGCCAAGCTGATGGCGCTGGGAACCAAGCCGCAATGACCTCCTCCGGGGCGCCCTCCGCCGGGCCGACGTTCATCGAGGCGCCGTCGCCCAACTTCGACGCCCGGACCGGCCCCCCCAGCGTGCTGGTGCTGCACTACACGGGCATGCGCACCGGCGAGGAGGCCCTGGCGCGGCTGCGCGATCCGCAGGCGCGGGTCTCGTCGCACTACATGGTGGAGGAGGACGGGCGCATCTTCCGCCTGGTGCCGGAGGAGCGGCGCGCCTGGCACGCGGGGGTTTCCTACTGGCGCGGGCGGCGCAACCTCAACGGCGAGTCCATCGGCATCGAGATCGTCAATCCAGGCCACGAGTTCGGCTACCGGCCCTTTCCCGACGCGCAGATCTCGTCCGTAATCCAGCTCGTCATGGATATCCGCACCCGCTGGACCATCGAGGATCGCGACATCGTCGGCCACGCCGACGTGGCGCCCGGCCGCAAGGAGGACCCCGGCGAGCTCTTCCCCTGGAAGCGGCTGGCTGAGGCGGGCCATGGCCTGTGGGCCGAGGCCGATCCCGCGCCCGGCGCGCCGATCGGTGAGGGGGAGGAGGGCGCGGCCGTCTTCGCCCTGCAGGCCGGCTTCACACGGCTGGGCTACGACCTGCCGCCGTCGGGCCGGTTCGACGCCGACACCACGGCCGTGGTGCGCGCCTTCCAGCGGCACTGGCGGCAAGGCCTGGTGGACGGCATCGCCGACGGCGAGACCCGGGCGCGGCTGATCGCCCTGCTGCGGCTGGCCGCCTGATGCATCCCGCCGCCGCATTCCGGGTGGAGGACGAGGCGCGCCTGCTGGCGGAGCTGGCGGCGCGGCCGTTCGTGACCCTGGCGGCCGCGCCGCAGGGTCGGCTGCGGGTCGCCCACGCGCCGGTGGTGGTGCGCAGGCTGGCCACGGGGCTGGCGCTGGACTTCCACGTCTCGGCCGGCAATGCCCTGGCCGCCGAGCTTGCCCAGGGGTTCCGGGCGGTGGCCGTGAGCCTGGGGCCGGACGCCTACATCAGCCCCGACTGGTACGTGTCCGCCGACCAGGTGCCGAGCTGGAACTATGTGACGGTCGAGGCCGAGGGGCCGGTGAGCGCGCTGGACGAGGCGGGGCTGGTGACGCTGCTGGACGACCTCTCCGCCCAGGAGGAGGCGCGCCTCGCGCCCAAGCCGCCGTGGACACGGGGCAAGATGCGGCCGGAGACCTTCACGCGGATGCTGCGCGGCATCGTCGGCGCACGGCTGGTGGTCGAGCGGCTGGAGGGCACGTTCAAGCTCTCGCAGAACAAGGCGGAGGCCGACGTCGCGGGCGCGGTGGCGGGCCTGGGCGACCACCCGCTGGCAGGGCGGATGCAGGACCTCCTCTCCCCCGAGCGCAGCGAGAGAGGGAGAGGGTAGGGAGAGGGCTGGCTGGGCGACGCGGGCGAGAGACCGAGGGCCCTGGCCCTTCCGCCCCGCGACGATCTACGGCCCGCGCCAGCCCTCTCCCTACCCTCTCCCTCTCCGCTTCGCGGGGGGAGAGGGGGGCTTGGCTTGACCCTCCGAACCTGCGCCCTCATGTTCCGCCCGGATCAGACGGCCGGGCGGTCGCGGCTCTCCAGGGCAACCTGGCGGGTCGAGGAAAGTCCGGGCTCCACGACGACATGGCGGTGGGTAACGCCCACCGGGGGTGACCCTAGGGATAGCGCCACAGAGAGCAGACCGCCCGGCTCCGCCCCTCGGGACGAAGTCGGGTAAGGGTGAAAGGGTGCGGTAAGAGCGCACCGGGCCGCTGGTGACAGGGGCCGCATGGCAAGCCCCGCCAGGAGCAAGACCGAATAGGGATCCCGCGCCCCGCAAGGGACAAGGCCGTCGCCGGCCCAGGGATCCGGGTAGGTCGCGAGAACCGGTCGGCAACGATCGGTCCAGAGGAATGGCCGCCGCGTCTCCGCAAGGAGGCGGCACAGAACCCGGCTTACAGGCCGTCTGATCCGCAGTCTTTTCTGTGAGGGCCCAGCGCCCCCTCCACCACTTCGTGGTCCCCCTCCCCCGCTGAAGCGGGGGAGGAACTTGCTGTGCCGAACGCTCCAGTTCCTCCCCCGTGCAAAGGGGGGGGGACCGCGAAGCGGTGGAGGGGGCGCTGCCGCAACTCCCCCATTAACAAGTTCCCAGTATGTTCTGTGGATAACTACTTGGGCTTAACCATGGGCGCCCGCGACATCTTTGTTTTCGCCTGAAATCGGCACTCAGTGTCATTGAAACCCATTTGGTCCCATGTTAACCCAATCGTCATTCGCGAACCAATGCAGCGGGTCGGGCGCGGGCTGGCGGTTGGCGACAGGAGGGGACTGGGCCGGGCATGTTTCTCTCGACGTTCGAGAAACAGCTGGACGCTAAGCGGCGCATCGTCGTGCCGCAGGACTTCCGCGCCGCCATTTCCGGCCCCTTCGACGGCGTCTTCTGCTTCCCCTCCATCGAGGCCGACTGCATCGAAGGCGGCGGCAAGGCGCTGTTCGACCGCTACAACGGGGTGATCGAGGAGCTGCCGTTCGGCGATCCCCTGCGCACGGCGCTGGAGACCTCGGTGCTGGGCGGCATGGCGCAGCTTTCCTTCGACACCGCCGGCCGGATCACCCTGCCGGAGATCCTCTGCGACATGTTCGGCATCGATGACTGGGTGACGGTCGTCGGGCTGGGCGACCGGTTCCAGATCTGGGAGCGCGAGGCGTTCAAGGCGCACCGCGCCACCCAGCGCGACCTGGCCCGCCAGGGCCTGGCCGAGCTGCGGGCCCAGCAACGGGCCGCCAAGCTGGGCGGAGGCGCCGCATGACGGCCCGCCTCGACTCACCCCATGTTTCCGTTCTCCTCGACGAGGTGATCGCCCACCTGGCCTGCGGCCCGGGCGATATCGTCGTCGATGGCACCTTCGGCGCGGGGGGCTATTCCCGCGCGATCCTGGCGACGGGCGCGAAGGTCGTGGCGTTTGACCGCGACCCTACGGTCCGCCGTTTCGCCGCGGGATTTCCGGACGACCGCTTCCGCCTGGTGGAAGCGCGATTCTCGGAGATGGACGCGGTCCTCGGCGAGGGCCATGCCGATGGCGTGGCCCTCGACCTCGGGGTTTCCTCCATGCAGATCGACGAGGCCGAGCGGGGCTTCTCGTTCATGCACGACGGTCCGCTGGACATGCGCATGGGCGGCGACGGGCCGACCGCCGCGGACCTGGTCAACACCGCCGAGCCGGCGGAGCTGGCGCGGATCATCTTCGTCTATGGCGAGGAACGCGAAAGCCGGCGCATCGCCCGGGCGATCGCCCGCCGCCGCGAGGAACAGCCGTTCACCCGCACGCTGGAGCTGGCGGAGTTCGTGGAAAAGGCCCTGGGCGGCCGCCGCGGCGCCAAGATCCATCCGGCCACCCGCACGTTCCAGGGCCTGCGCATCGCGGTGAACGAGGAGCTGAGCGAGCTGGAGGCCGGCCTGGAAGCGGCCGAGCGCACGCTGAAGGCCGGGGGGCGGCTGTGCGTCGTCACCTTCCATTCGCTGGAAGATCGCATCGTCAAGAGCTTCCTGTCGGTGCGCGCGGGCCGCACGCCGGCGGGGTCGCGCCACGTCCCGCCCAAGGCCGCCGGCCCGGATCCCAGTTTCCAGCTGCTGTTCAACGGGGCCAAGGCGCCCGGCGACGCGGAGATGAAGGCCAACCCCCGCGCCCGCTCGGCCAAACTGCGCGCCGCGGTCCGCACCGAGGCTCCGGTCTGGCGGGCCGCCGCATGAACCTATTCGCGCGCAGGATCCGGGGTTTCCGTCTGGTGGACCTGGTGGCGCTCGGCCTCCTGATGGTGATCATCCTGGGCGTCTACCTGGCCAAGACCATGGCCGGGCGCGAGCGGGCCGAGATCGCCTCGGTGGAGAAGCAGATCGGCGGCGAGAAGGACCGCATCCGACTGCTGCAGGCCGAGGTGGCGCACCTGGAGCAGCCGGGCCGCATCGAGCGCCTGTCGGTGACCTACCTGGGCCTGAAGCCCGTGTCGGTGAAGAACGAGGCCAGCGTCGACCAGCTGATCGAGATCGCCCACGCCGGCCCGCCGCCCAAGGCTGTCGCGCCGTCGGCGGTGGCGGCCCTGGTGAACGGCGCCGACGTGGTGCCGGGCGTGCCGCCGCCGGCCCCCGCGGAGGCCCAGCCCGTGCGCCTGGCCGCCGCCCAACCGCAGGCGGCGGCGCAATGAGCCTGGGCGTCCACAGCTTCGGCCGCGCCGGCCTGCCGCGGTGGCTGATCGAGAAGGTCTGGGGCCTGGAGCATGCCTTCGAGCGGGCGCGCGCCTCGGGCAAGGTCGAGGACGACACCCGCCTGCGGATCTTCTTCCTGTTGTTCCTGTTCGCCCTCGGCTTTTTCGGGTTGGCGATCGGGGCGACCCGCTCCGCGCTGTTTTCCGACGCAGCGCGGGGCGGTGGTCTCGTGGCCCCGGTGGTGGGCGCGCGCGGCGATCTGGTGGACCGCAACGGCAAGCTGCTGGCCGCGGACCTCCTGCACTACGGCCTCTACATCGACCCGCGCGAGATCTGGGACCCGGCCGAGACCCGCCGGGGCCTGCTGGCGGCCCTGCCCGAGGTGGAACCGGACCGGCTGGAACGCGCCCTGCGCGGCAACCGGCGGGTCTTCGTGGTTGGCGCCCTGACCCCGGAGGCGCGCAACCGGGTCAACGACCTGGGCCTGCCCGGCGTCAGCTTCGAGCCGGAGCAGCACCGGGTCTATCCCCTGGGCTCGACCGCCGCGCACCTGATCGGCTTCACCGACTCCGGCGGCGAGGGCCTGGCCGGGGCGGAGGGCGCGTTCAACAGCGACATCCACACCGCCGCCGGCGCCGCAGCCGCGCCGCTCTCCATCGACCTGCGCATCCAGGGCGCGCTGGAGGACGAGCTCTACAAGGCCGTCGCCGAGTTCCAGCCCAAGGGTGCGGTGGGCATCGTCACCGACGTCCACACCGGCGAGATCCTGGGCCTGACCAGCTGGCCGACGTTCGACCCGAACAAGGCCGGCAAGGCCACCGACTATGCGCGCCTCAACCGCGCCGCCGCCTCGGTGTTCGAGATGGGCTCGACCTTCAAGGGCTTCACGGTGGCCATCGGCCTCGACACCGGCGTGGCGACCCCGGAGAGCACCTTCGACGCCACCCACCCCTTCTACGTGGGCAACCGGGCGATCACCGACTACCACGCCACCCACGCGATGCTGACCCTGGTGGAGGTGTTCCAGCACTCGTCCAACATCGGCACCGCCCGGCTCGGCGAGCAGATCGGCCCCGAGCGGATGCACGCCTATTTCGACCGGCTGGGCCTGACCTCGCCGGCCAAGGTGGAGCTGAAGGAGAGCGCCCGGCCGCTGACCCCGCGGGTGTGGAACGAGGACGCCATCGCCTCCACCTCGTTCGGCCACGGCATCAACGTCAGCCCGCTGGCGGTGGTCCGGGCCTATGGCGCCCTGATGAACGGCGGCTACCTGCTGCCGCTGACGATCCACAAGCTGGAACCCGGGGCCCAGGTCACGGGTCCACGAGTCGTGTCCGAGAAGACCTCCCTGCAGATGCTGTCGATCATGCGCGCCAACGTGACCGGCGGCTCGGGCAAGTCGGCCAACATCCCGGGCCTGTCGGTGGGCGGCAAGACCGGCACCGGCGACAAGTGGGACCCGGCCGCCCGGTCCTACAGCCACACCAAGCAGGTCTCGTCCTTCGCCGCAGTGTTCCCGACGACCGGCGGGCCGCAGACCCGGCGCTACTTCGTGCTGGTGCTGCTGGACGAGCCGCATCCGGGCAAGCTGGGCGTGGACCCCACGGGCGGCATCGCCGCCGCCCCCGCGGCCGGCCGGGTGATCGAGCGCATCGCCCCGTTCCTGGGCGTGAAGCGCCAGACCACCCTGGTCCAGGCCATTCCGGTGGAGCAGCCCTCGACCGAAGACCAGGGCGAGGAGCGATGAGCGTGCGCCTGGCCAAGCTGGTGAAGCGCGACCTGCCGGCCGACCCGGAAATCACCGGCGTCACCGCCGACAGCCGCAAGGTGGCGCCCGGCTTCCTGTTCGCGGCCCTGCCGGGTTCGAAGGTGGACGGCGCGGTCTTCGCCCAGAAGGCCGTGGAGGCGGGCGCCGCGGCGGTGATCGCCGACCAGGACCTGAACCTTTCCGTCCCTACCGTGATCTGCCGCGACCCGCGCCGCGGCTACGCCCTGGCCGCCGCCAACTTCTGGGGCCGCCAGCCGCAGACCTGCGTGGCGGTCACCGGCACCAACGGCAAGACCTCGGTGGCCAACTTCTGCCGCCAGATGTTCGCCGGAGCCGGCCACGTCTCGGCCAGCATGGGCACCCTGGGCCTCACCGTCTCGCGCCCGGACGGGACCCATGACCAGCTGACCCCGCCCGGCCTGACCACCCCCGACGCCGGCGACGTGGCCGAGCTGCTCTGCCGGATCGCCCAGCTGGGCGTCACCCACTTCGCCATGGAGGCCAGCTCGCATGGCATCGACCAGCGGCGGCTGGACGGCGTGCGGCTGGACGCGGCGGGGTTCCTGAACCTGACCCAGGACCACCTCGACTACCACCAGACCATGGACGCCTACACCAAGGCCAAGCTGCGCCTGTTCGAGCAGCTGATGCCGCGGGGCGCCACGGCGGTGCTGAACGCCGATTCCGACGCTTTCCCGTTCTTCGCCGCGGCCTCGGTGGTCTCGGGCCAGCGGGTGATGAGCGTCGGCGAGACCGGCCAGGCGCTGAAGTTGATGGACCGCCAGCTGCTGCCGGGCGGCCAGCGCCTCTCGATCCGCGCCGAGGGGCGGCTGTGGGACGTGCGCCTGCCGCTGGTCGGCGCGTTCCAGGCCTCCAACGCCCTGGTGGCGGCGGGCCTCTGCCGCGCGGCCGGCCTCAGCTATGAGGAGACCTTCGCCGGGCTGGAGCGGCTGATCGGCGCGCCGGGGCGGCTGCAGCGGGTCGGCGCCGGCCCGCACGGTGGCGAGGCCTATGTGGACTACGCCCACACGCCGGATGGGCTGGAGACGGTGCTGCAGGCGCTGCGGCCCCATGTGCGCGGCAAGCTGATCGTGGTGTTCGGCGCCGGCGGCGACCGCGACAAGGGCAAGCGGCCGCTGATGGGCCAGGTCGCGGCGAGCCTCGCCGACGTGGCCATCGTCACCGACGACAACCCGCGCTCGGAGGTCCCGGCCGCGATCCGCGCCGACGTCCTGGCGGGGGCGAGAGGCGGAACAAATGGGGGCGCCAGGGAGATCGGCGACCGGCGCGAGGCGATCCGCGCGGCCGCCGCCCTGCTGCGGGACGGCGACATCCTGGTGGTGGCCGGCAAGGGCCACGAGCAGGGCCAGATCGTCGGCGACGTGGTCCATCCCTTCGACGACGTGACGGAGACGGCCAAGGCCCTGGAGCTTGTCCATGGCTGACCCGCTCTGGACCTCTGCTGAGATTGCGAGGGCGACGGGCGGGACGGAGAGCGGGCGGTTCACGGCCACCGGCGTCTCCATCGACACCCGCAGCCTGGAGCCCGGCGACCTCTTCGTGGCGCTGGCCGGCGTGCGCGACGGCCATGAGTTCGTGGCCCAGGCCCTGGCCAAGGGCGCGGCGGGCGCCCTGGTCGCCCAGGACGTGGACGGGCCGGCGGTGAAGGTCGCCGACACCCTGGCGGCGCTGGAGCGGCTGGGCGTGGCGGCGCGCGAGCGGGCGGACCAGGCGCGGCGGGGGGCGGTCACCGGCTCGGTGGGCAAGACCAGCGTGACCCAGGCGGTGATGGCGGGGCTGATGCTGGCCGGCCGCGCGCATTCGTCGGTGAAGTCCTACAACAACCACATCGGCGTGCCCCTGACCCTGGCGCGGATGCCGGCCGCGACCGAGCGGGCGGTGTTCGAGATCGGCATGAACCACGCCGACGAGATCCGGCCGCTGACCCGGATGGTGCGGCCCCACGCGGCCCTGGTGACCACCGTCGGGCCGGTGCACACTGAGAACTTCCCCGACGGCGAGGAAGGCGTGGCCCGCGCCAAGGCCGAGGTGTTCGCCGGGCTGGAGCCAGGCGGCGTGGCCGTGCTGAACGCCGACAACCGCTGGTTCGACCTGCTGAAGGCCGAGGCGGAGGCTGCCGGGGCCGTGGTCCGCACCTTTGGCGCGGGCGAGGGGTGCGACGCCCGCCTGATCGACTTCCAGGTGGCGGAGGCCAGTTCGGGGGGCGGCCACGCCGTGGTCCAGGCGCGGTTCCACGGCAAGGGCCTGGACTTCCCGATCCTGCAGACCGGGCTGCACTGGGGCCTCAACAGCATGGCGGTGCTGCTGATGCTGGAGGCCCTCGACGTCGACCTGGGCGACAGCCTGGCGGCGCTGGGCTCGTTCGAGCCCCTGGCCGGACGCGGCGCCGAGGCGCTGCTGGCCGCGCCGGGCGGGGCCTTCACCCTGATCGACGAGAGCTACAACGCCAATCCGGTCTCCATGGCCTCGGCAATCGCCAGCCTCGGCCGCCGGACTGTCGCCGGCCGCCGCATCGTGGCCCTGACCGACATGCTGGAGCTGGGGGCCGAGAGCCCAGCCTTCCATGGCGGCCTGGCCCGCGACCTGGAGGCTGCGTCGATCGACCTCGTCTTCTGCGCCGGTCCTCTGATGAAATCACTCTGGGACGCCCTTCCGCCGACTCGGCGCGGCGGCTACGCCGGAAGCGCGGCGGAGCTCGCGCCGCAGCTCGCACAGGCCGTAGAGGCCGGCGACGTGGTGATGGTGAAGGGGTCGAACGGGTCGAAGGCCGGGCTGGTGGCCCAGGCCCTCCTCGCGCTGGGCTCCCCCAAGGACGGACGAGGGGAGGCGCGCTGATGTTCTACTGGCTCTACCTGCAGTTTGCGGCCACCCACCACGTCTCGGTCCTCAACCTCTTGAAGTACCAGACCTTCCGCACCGGCGCGGCGATCTTCACCGCCCAGCTGGTGGTGGTCGCCCTGGGCTCGCGGTTCATCCGCTGGATGCAGGCCAAGCAGGGCAAGGGCCAGCCGATCCGCACCGACGGTATCGAGCGCCACATCGTCGAGAAGGCCGGCACGCCGACCATGGGCGGGGTGATGATCCTGGCCGGGGTGTTCGCCGGCTGCCTGCTGTGGGCGGACCTGTCCAACGTCTACGTCTGGGCGGTGCTGATCGTCACCGCCGGCTACGGCTTCCTGGGTTTCCTGGACGACTACGCCAAGGTCACCAAACAGAGCACGGCGGGGATCTCCGGGCGGGTGCGCCTGGTGCTGGAGGGGCTGATCGCCATGGCCGCGATCGCCCTGATCATCCTCTTCGCCCAGAAGCCGCCGGAGAGCCCGGAGCTGCTGACCTCGGTGGCCTTCCCGGTGTTCAAGCAGCTCTTGGTGAACCTGCAGTGGGGTTATCTGCTGTTCGGCGCCTTCATCATCGTGGGCGCGGCCAATGCGGTGAACTTCACCGACGGCCTGGATGGCCTGGCCACGGTCCCGGCGATGATCGCCGCGTCCGCCTATGGCCTGATCGCCTACCTGGTCGGCAACTACGTCTTCGCCAACTACCTGCAGCTCCACTTCGTGCCCGGCGTCGGCGAGATCGCCATCTTCTGCGGCGCCCTGGTGGGGTCGGGCTTGGGCTTCCTCTGGTACAACGCCCCGCCGGCCAAGATCTTCATGGGCGACACCGGCTCCCTGGCCCTGGGCGGGGCGGTGGGCACCATCGCCGTCGCCACCCGCCACGAGATCGTGCTGGGGATCATCGGCGGGCTGTTCGTGGCCGAGACCCTGTCCGTGATGATCCAGGTGGCCTCGTTCAAGCTGACCGGCCGGCGGGTGTTCCGCATGGCGCCGGTGCACCACCACTTCGAGAAGCTGGGCTGGTCGGAGTCCACCGTGGTGATCCGCTTCTGGATCGTGGCGGTGATGCTGGCCCTGGTCGGCCTCGCCACCCTGAAGCTGCGGTAGGGGAGGGCGAGCGCCGAACGCCATGATCCCGGTCCGCGGCTTCGAGGGCAAGACGGTGGCCGTGTTCGGCCTGGCCCGCACGGGGCTGGCGGCGGCGCGCGCCCTGGCGGCGGGCCACGCCAAGGTGGCGCTGTGGGACGACAAGCCGGCCGCCCGCGACGCCGCGGTGGCCGACGGCTTCGAGCTGACCGACCTCAGCCAGGCCGACTGGTCCGACTTCGCGGCGATCATGCTATCGCCCGGCGTTCCGCTCACCCACCCCAAGCCGCACTGGACGGTGGAGAAGGCCCGGGCCGAGGGCGTCGAAATCCTGGGCGACATCGAGCTCTTCGCACGCACCGTCAACGCCGCGCCGGAGCACAAGCGGCCCAAGGTGGTCGCCATCACCGGCACCAACGGCAAGTCCACGACCACCGCCCTGATCGGCCACATCTGCGCCGAGGCCGGCCGCGACGTGCGCATCGGCGGCAACATCGGCCTGGGCGTCCTGGGCCTCGAGGACATGCACGGCGGGGCGGTCTATGTCCTGGAGCTGTCGTCCTACCAGCTGGACCTGACCTCGAGCCTCAAGGCCGACGTCACGGTGATCCTCAACATCTCGCCCGACCACCTGGAGCGGCACGGCGACATGGAAGGCTATGTGGCCGCCAAGCGCCGCATCCTGATGAACCAGGGCAAGGGCGACACCGCGGTGATCGGCGTCGACGATCTCTGGGGCCAGCGGATCTGCACCGAGATCACCGCCGCCAACCGCCGCACCATCGTGCCGGTCTCGGCCAGCAAGGCCATGGGCCGCGGCGTCTACGCCCTGGACGGGCTGCTGTACGACGCCACCGGCGAGCGCGCGGCCGAGGTGGCGGACCTGAAGCGCGCCCGCTCGCTGCCGGGCCGCCACAACTGGCAGAACGCCGCCGCCGCCTACGCCGCCGCCAAGGGCCTGGGCGTTGCGCCGGACCAGATCGCCCGCGCGCTGCTGAGCTTCCCGGGGCTGGCGCACCGGATGGAGACGGTGGGCGTGGTCGGCAAGGTGCGCTTCGTCAACGACAGCAAGGCCACCAACGCCGACGCCGCGCGCCAGGCGCTGTCCAGCTATCCCAAGGTCTACTGGATCGCCGGCGGCCAGCCGAAGACCGGCGGCATCGACGACCTGGCCGACCTCTTCCCGCGGGTGATCAAGGCGTATCTCGTGGGCGAGGCCTCCGCCGCCTTCGCGCGCACGCTGAAGGGCAAGGCGGCCGTGGCCGAGTGCGGGACCATCGACAACGCCGTCCACGCCGCGTTCCAGGACGCCTCGGCCAGCGGCAAGGAGGCCATCGTGCTGCTGTCGCCGGCCTGCGCCTCCTTCGACCAGTTCGCGGACTTCGAACAGCGCGGCGAGGCGTTCAGGGCGGCGGTGCAGGCCTTGGCGGCGGGAGCTGCGGCATGACCAGCCTTGCCCATCCCAGCGCGCTGTCATTCCGCCGCGGAAGGAAGACACCATGACCACTGCTCACGCCTTCCCGCGGTCCGACCGCTCGCCGCTGGGCGTCTGGTGGTGGACGGTCGACCGCTGGATGCTGGGCGTCGTCGCCCTGCTGATCGCCATCGGCGTCGTCATCTCGTTCTCCGCCAGCCCGGCGGCGGCGGTGCGGATGAACATCGGCGATCCGTTCCATTTCGCGGTGCGCCAGTGCCTGTTCGCCGTGGGCGCGGCGGTGATGGTGGTGACGGTCTCGATGCTGGACGTGAAGGGCGTGCGCCGCTCGTCGTTCTTCATCTGGCTGGCGGCGATCGCGATCATGATCGCCCTGCCGTTCTTCGGCCACAACGCCAAGGGGGCGACCCGCTGGATCGAGTTCGGCGGGTTCAGCTTCCAGCCCTCGGAATATATGAAGCCGGCCCTGATGGTGCTGGTGGCCTGGATGTTCGCCGAGGGCCAGAAGGGCCAGGGCGTGCCCGGCGTCTCGGTCGCCTTCGGCCTCTACGCCCTCTCCATTGGCCTCCTGCTAGTGCAGCCGGACGTGGGCCAGACGGTGCTGATCACCGTGGCCTTCGGGGCCGCGTTCTGGATGGCCGGCGTGCCGCTGAGCTGGGTGATGCTGTTGGGCGCCACGGCCATCGCCGGGCTCTCCTCCACCTACTTCCTGCTGCCGCACGTGCATTCGCGGGTGGACAAGTTCCTGTCGCCCGACAAGGCCGACACCCACCAGGTGGACGCCGCCGCCGTGGCCCAGGCGGCGGGCGGCCTGTTCGGCCGCGGGCCGGGGGAGGGCGTCATGAAGCGCCACGTGCCGGACCTGCACACCGACTTCGCCTATTCGGTCGGGGCCGAGGAGTTCGGCCTGGTGTTCAGCCTCTTGCTGATCGCACTTTTCGCCTTCGTGGTGATCCGCGGCCTCTATCGCGCCATGAAGCTCAGCGACCCCTTCGAGCAGGTGGCCGCGGCGGGCCTCTTCGTGATGGTGGGAGAGCAGGCGATCATCAACATGGCGGTGAACCTCAACCTGATCCCCACCAAGGGCATGACCCTGCCGTTCATCAGCTACGGCGGCTCCTCCATGCTGGCCATGGGCCTGACCCTGGGCATGGCCCTGGCCCTGACGCGGCGGCGGCCGGGCGCCTATACGCCGACGGAAGGGCTCGCCAAGGCCGGCGAGTTCGCTTAGGTCCGCCGTCCACATGCAAGGGCCGCTGATGCGGAAGATCGCCGTCGTCGCCGCCGGAGGGACCGGCGGGCACCTGTTTCCCGCCCAGGCGCTGGCCGAGGCCCTGATCGCCCGCGGCTGGGGCGTGGTCCTGGCCTCCGACGAGCGGGTGGCGGGCCTGGCCCAGGACTTCCCGGCCGAGCGGCGGATCGGGCTGTCGGCGGCGACCTTCCGGCGTGGCGACCCGATCGGCATGGTCCGCGCGAGCTTCGCGGTGCTGCGCGGCACGCTGCAGGCGCGCGCGGCCTTCCGGGAGATCGCGCCGCGGGTGGTGGTGGGCTTCGGCGGCTATCCGTCGGTGCCGGGACTGGTCGCCGGCATCCTGGACCGCCGGCCGACCGTGATCCACGAGCAGAACGCGGTGATGGGCCGCGCCAACCGCATGCTCGCCCCGCACGTGACCACGGTGGCCTGCGCCTTCCCGACCCTGCAGAAGGCCCCGCCCCAGGTGGCCGCCCGGGCGATGGTGGTGGGCAATCCCATCCGCCCGCCGATCCGGGCGCTGGCCGAGGTCCCCTACATCCCGCCCGAGCCGAACGGGCCGCTCCGCGTGCTGGTCACCGGCGGCAGCCAGGGCGCGCGGCTGCTGTCCGAACTGGTGCCCGAGGCGGTGCGGGCGCTGCCCGAGGAACTGCGCAAGCGGCTGGTGATCCAGCAGCAGACCCGGGCGGAGTCCATGAACACGGCCCGCCGGGCCTATCGCGACGCCCTGGTGGACGCCGAGATCGCGCCGTTCTTCCGCGACATCGCCAGCCGCCTGCGCGACGCGCACCTGGTGATCGGCCGCGCCGGCGCAGGCACGGTCTGCGAGTTCGCCGTGGCCGGGAAGCCGGCCATCCTTGTGCCCCTGGCCATCGCGCTGGATGACGACCAGGGCCAGAACGCCAAGCTGCTGGCCGACGCCGGCGGCGCGGAGATCGCCCGCGAGAGCCAGCTGACGGTGGAATCGCTGTCGGGGGCGCTGACCAAGCTGCTCGGCAATCCGGCGCGCCTGGCGCGCATGGCCGAGGCCGCCCGCTCGGTGGCGATCCCGGACGCGGCCGAGCGGCTGGCGGACGTGGTCGAGCGCACCGCCGCGGCCGCCGACCGGGTCCAGTAGGCCGCGTCCAGTAACTATGAAGACCGCGACGCGCGAATTGCGCAACCGACAGGCGATTTCGCCCTGTGCGGCCGGCGCAGATGTCGACAAGGCCACCGAAAAGTCCTGTGAATCCGGTCACTTTGCGACAAAGGCGGCTTGCACTAACGCAAAGGTTGGTTAACCCTCAACCCAAGGTCGGTGGGGGCGGCGCACGTGGGGCGCCGCGCACTCTCTGGGAGGTTGAGACTATGGCTTTCGGTATCAAACCGCTGCGTGCGGTCCTGCTCGCGACCGCGCTGGGCGTGACCGCGACGTCAGCGAACGCGGCGACCATCATCCTGCACAATATCGGCGGCGTGACGCCAGGCACGGACGCCTTCAACGGCTTCAAGCGCGCGGCCAACTTCTGGGGCTCGCAGTTCAGCAACGACATCACCATCAACCTGAACGTCGGCTTCAACCACCTGGGCCCGAGCATCCTGGGCTCCACGAGCAGCACCTTCACCGTCAAGTCGATCCAGTCGGTGGAAGGCCACATGATCGCCGGCGCCAGCAGCTCGGCCATCGACCAGTCGGCGACCGCCAACCTGCCGGCCCTCAGCCCCACCGCCTTCGGCGTCGGCGGCGTCAGCGTCATCACGCCCGGCTACACCCATCCCGAGACCGGCGCCGGCAACGGCAATCCGTTCGGCACCGGCAATCCATACGGGATCGACAACTCCACCAACGTCTATGACACCGACGGCACCTTCAACAACGTCGCCATCGGCGTGACGACGGCCAACGCCAAGGCGCTGGGCTACGCGGTCGATCCGCATACGATCGACGGCTCGATCACCTTCAGCTCGGACTTCGCCTTCGACTTCAACCCGACCGACGGCATCACCCCGGGGACCATCGACTTCCTGAGCGTGGCCACCCACGAAATCGGCCACGCCCTGGGCTTCGTCAGCGGGGTGGACGACTACGACACCCTTGGCGGGCCCAACAGCCCGTACGCCCACTACGACTGCGGCGGGTTCGAGTGCCAGAACTACCCGGCCGAGGACGACTGGTTCGGCGAGACCCTCGACCTCTTCCGCTATTCCCACGATCCGAACCACGTCGCGCCGGGCGACGACCCGACCCTGACCTGGGCGCCGGGGGTGGAGAGCTATTTCTCCGTCGACCGGGGCGCCACGGACCTGGGTAATTTCTCCACCGGCTCGTTCAACGGCGACGGCTGGCAGGCTTCGCACTGGAAGGCGCCGACGTCCGCGCCGTTCTGCTCGGGCCTGCTGGGGATCATGAACCCCTATGCCTGCCACAACACCGGCGGGATCGTCACCAACCTGGACCGCGAGGCCTTCGACGCCATCGGCTACAACCTCGTCGACCAGGGCGACCGTCAGTACACCACGGCCGACATCTACAAGAACACCGCGGTTCCCGAGCCGGCGACCTGGTCGCTGCTGATCGGCGGCCTGGGCCTGATGGGCGCCATGCTGCGCCGGCGGCGGACGGCGACGCTGTCCGCCTGATCCCTCGCGAGCTCTGTTGTGGCGCGCCGCCGGACCCCGTCCGGCGGCGTCGTCATCTGAGGCCATCATGTGACCCCATCATGTGATGTTGGGGCGTGCGGCCGGTTCCTAAGTGCGGGGCTTTGAGCTAGCACGGAGGCATGACGCGACGACCCGTCCCCTTCGAGATCGGCCCGGTGCACTTCATCGGCATCGGCGGCATCGGCATGAGCGGCATCGCCGAGATCATGCTGCGGGTGGGCTATTCCGTGCAGGGCTCGGACGCCAAGGCCAGCGCCAACACCGAGCGGCTGGAGAAGCTGGGCGCCAAGGTCTTCATCGGCCACGACGCGACCCACGTGGAGGGCGCCTACGCGGTCGTCTATTCCACCGCGGTCAAGGCCGACAATCCGGAGATGGTGGCCGCCCGCGAGCGCCGCCTGCCGCTGGTGCGCCGGGCCGAGATGCTGGCCGAGCTGATGCGGCTCCAGTTCTCCGTCGCAGTAGGCGGCACGCACGGCAAGACCACCACCACCTCGATCATTGCCTCGCTGCTGGACGCCGGCGGCCTGGATCCCACCGTGGTCAACGGCGGGATCATCAACGCCTACGGCACCAACGCCAAGGTGGGCGAGGGCGACTGGATCGTGGTGGAGGCCGACGAGAGCGACGGCACCTTCCTGAAGCTGAAGTCCACCGTGGCGGTGGTCACCAACATCGACCCCGAGCACCTCGACCACTACGGCGACTTCGAAGCGGTGAAGCGGGCCTTCCGCGACTTCGTGGAGAACATCCCCTTCTACGGCTTCGCCGCGATCTGCACCGACCACGTCGAGGTCCAGGCCATGGCGGGGCGGGTGGAGAACCGGCGGCTGGTCACCTATGGCGTCAACCCCCAGGCCGAGGTGCGGGCCGAGGCGATCAGCATGGGCCCGGACGGCGCGCGCTTCGACGTGGTCATCCGCCCGCGCGACGGGGCCGTGATGCGCTACGCCGACCTGCACCTGCCGATGGCGGGGCACCACAATGTGCTGAACTCGCTCGCCGCCGTGGCCGTGGCGCGCGAGCTGGGCCTGGAGGAGGCCGCGATCCGCAAGGGGCTGGCGGCGTTCGGCGGCGTGCGGCGGCGCTTCACCACCACCGGCGTGGCCCAGGGCGTGCGGGTGGTCGACGACTACGGCCACCACCCCGTGGAGATCGCCTCGGTGCTGAAGGCGGCCCGGGCGGTCACCGGCGGCAAGGTGATCGCGGTGGTGCAGCCGCACCGCTACAGCCGCCTGCGCGACCTGTTCGACGACTTCTGCCACTGCTTCAATGACGCCGACACCGTGGTGGTGGCCGACGTCTATCCGGCCGGCGAGGCGCCCATCGACGGCGCCAGCCGCGACGCCCTGGTGGCGGGCCTGCGTCGCTATGGCCACCGCCGGGTGCTGGCGCTGGACGCGCCCGGTTCCCTGGCGGGGCTGGTGCGCGAGGAGGCCGTGAGCGGCGACCTGGTCGTGCTGCTGGGCGCCGGCGACATCACCAGCTGGGCCTATGCGCTGCCGGCCGAGCTCGACGCGCTGGGCGAGGCGGCGTGAGCGGGGGCGTGGCCGAGCTGCCGGCGGTCCGCGGCAAGCTGCTGCCCGGCGAGCCGCTAGGCCCCTTCACGTGGTTCCGGGTGGGCGGGCCGGCCGACTGGCTGTTCCTGCCGGCGGACTTGGTCGATCTGCAGCAGTTCCTGGCCGCCTTGCCGCCGGAGGTCCCGGTGACGGTGCTGGGCGTGGGCTCCAACGTCATCGTGCGCGACGGCGGCGTGCCTGGGGTGGTGATCCGGCTGGCCGGACGCGCCTTCGCTGGCGTGCAGGCGGACGGCGCGCGTGTCACCACGGGCGCGGGGGCGCTGGACGCCGCCGTCGCGCGGGCGGCCGCCAAGGCCGGGATCGCGGGCCTGGAGTTCTACGCCGGCATCCCGGGCACGATCGGCGGGGCGCTGACCATGAACGCCGGCTGCTACGGCGCGGAGACCAAGGACGTGCTGGTGTCCGCCTGGGGCTTCGACCGCGCGGGCGTCCGCCGCGACTTCGCCCTGGCCGACTTCGGTTACAGCTACCGCCATTCGCAGGCCCCGGCCGACATCGTCTGGGTGGAGGCGACGTTCCAAGGCCGTCCCGACGATCCGGCCGCCGTCCAGGCCCGGATCGACGAGATCACCGCCCGGCGCGAACAGACCCAGCCGATCCGCGAGAAGACCGGCGGCTCCACATTCAAGAACCCGCCGGGCCAGTCCTCATGGAAACTTGTTGACGAAGCCGGGTGGCGCGGGAAGCTTCACCATGGAGCCATGTTCTCGCCTCTGCATTCCAACTTCATGATCAACACCGGCGAAGCTACCGCCGCGGACCTGGAGGGGCTGGGCGAGGCCGTGCGGGCCGACGTCAAGGCGAAGACCGGCGTCGAGTTGCAGTGGGAGATCAAGCGGATCGGGAGGGCGCAACGCCATGGGTGAGCCGGCTCTGATCCTGGTGCGGCACGGGCGGCCGAAGATCGACCTCGACGCTCCGCCGACCACCTGGACCCTGTGCCACGAAGGCCAGGTCGGCTGTGCGCAGCTGGCCGAGCAGATCGTGGCCTACAAGCCCACGGCCGTGGTCTCCAGCCCCGAGCCCAAGGCCCTGGAGACGGCGCAGATCCTGGCCCACCGGCTGGGGCTGGAGGTGGTGGTCGACGAGGGTTTCCACGAGCACAAGCGGCCGGCCGCCTCGTTCGGCTCGGAGCAGGAGTTCCGCGACAGCATCGCCAAGGTGTTCGCCCAGCCGGCGGCCGCCTCCGCCCCGCACGGCGGCGAGAGCGCCCAGGCCGCCGCCCAACGCCTGGCCGAGACCCTGGCCAAGTACCAAGGCAAGCCCCTGCTGGCGGTCACCCACGGCACGGTGCTCAGCCTCTACCTGGCCCAGCGCCTGGGCCTGGACGCCCACGACCTCTGGCGCAGCCTGCACATGCCGGACGCCTTCGTCCTGGATGACACGGGGGCCCTGGTGACGCGGCTGGGCTGAGGCTGGCTGGGGCAGCGCCCCCTATCAGCGCCGCGGCCGTCGGATCGCCCGCACCGTCGCCCGATCCGCGCCGCCGCAGAACAGGCGCTCGCCGCCGTCGGACTCCAGGCCGGACACGCCCATGCCGGCTGGCATCTCCAGCCGCTCCAGCACCGCGCCGGTGTCGGGGTCGATCCGGCGTACGTCGCTCGTCTCGCCCTCCAGCGTGGCGTGCCACAGCTCGCCGTCCACCCAGGTCACGCCGGTGACGAAGCGGTTGGAGGCGATGGTGCGCAAGACCGCGCCGGTCTGCGGATCCACCTGGTGGATCTGGCGCGTGCGGTACTGGCCGACCCACAGCGCGCCCTCGGCCCAGGCGAGGCCCGAATCGCCGCCGCCGCCCGGCGCGGGAATGGTGGCCAGCACCTCGCCCGTCGCCGGGTCGATCCTCTGGATGCGGTCCTCGGCGATCTGGAACAGGTGGCGGCCGTCGAAGGCGGTCCCGGCGTGGGCGGCCACGTCGAGGCTGCGGACCTCTGCCCCGGTGTCCGGATCGAGGGCGCGCAGCCCCTCGCCGGTGGCGAACCAGACGTTCTCGCCGTCGTAGGTCACCCCGTGGACGCGCTCGACGTCGGGGAAGGGCCCATATTCGCGGAGGATTTCGGCTTTGGAGTTGAACATGGACCGACCCTAGCCGCCTGGCAGGGCGGTCGGGAGTAACAAGGTCGTCGCGAGTCCTGGCGCGGGCGGGCGCATCCAGCGCAGGGCGCGCCCGCGGCCGACCGCCTGGGCCTTGCCCTGCGCCGCCAGCTCGTCCAGCGCCCGCTGCACGGTGCGCTGGCTGGCGTCCAGCGCCAGCGCCAGGGCCGAGCTGGACCAGGCCTCGCCGTCCTCCAGGCAGGCCAGCACCGCCGCGTGCCGCTCCTCGACCGGCCGGGCCAGCACCACCACCTGCGGCGCGCGGCGCGGCGTCAGCGCAAAGCCGCGCCGGGTCGCGCTCACGCTCGCCAGCGGCCGCAGCAGGGTGCGCAGCCGCCCGGCCTCCACCCGCAGCCGCGCGCGGTGGGACTCGTCCGCCGCCTTGCCGCCGAACGCCAGCGCCACCAGCAGGTCGCGGGAGACGTCCCCGGGCCAGGCCTCGCCCAGCGCCCGCGCGAGGGCGAACAGCACCGGGCGGCGGGCCAGCGAGACCTCCATCTGGGCGTCGCGCACCAGGTGGCGGCAGCCGTCCACCACCAGGCCGTCCGAGGCCAGGAGCGCCTCCACCTCGTCCAGCCGCAGTGAGCGCTCCCCGCCCCCGCCGACGCGTCTGGCCGCAGGAGCCGCCAGCGCCTGCGCCGCCGCCGCCACCTCCGCCGACAGAGCCGGGATCCCCGCACGCCGCGCCGCCTCGGCCGCCCGCGCCAGGGCCGCCCGCGCTGCCTGCGCCTGGAGCCTGCGGACCGCCAGGGCCGCGACGCCCAGCTCGTGGGCCGCGCGCAGGGCAGGCGGCAGCGGCGAGGGGTCCAGGCGGGCCAGCCGCGCCTCCGCCTCGTCCAGGCGGCCGATCAGGAGCAGGCGCCGCACCTCCAGATAGCGGGCGTGGGCGGCGTTCACCCGGTCGCCGTGCGCCTCCAGCGCCGCGCGAGCCGCGTCCAGGGCCTTGGCCGGCCAGGCGAGGTCGCGCGAGGCCAGCGCCACTTCCGCCTCGGCCACCACGCACCGCGCCCGCGCCACGGCCTCCGCCGGCCCGAACGCCCGCGCCGCCCGGCGCAGCAGCGCCTTGGCCCGCGGGAAGTCGCCGAGCTGGGCCATGGCGATGCCCCGCAGGGCCAGGGCCGGCGCGTCCTCGCGCAACGCCACCCGCTTCAGGGCCCCCAGCGGATCGCCCGCCGCCAGCGCCTGTCCGGCCGCGGTGATCAGGGAGTCCAAGGAAATCCCGCCAAACTTGTCACTCCCACCCGGGGACGCCGCGGGGCCAGGTTCGGCCGCGACAACGACGAGAGGTTCGAACGACCATGACTAGATCAACCGACGGCGTCCGGGAAGACGGCCGCCTGGCCCTGCGCACCCTGCCCATCGTCTCCCCGCCCGTGGTCTCGCCGCAGGCCTGGAATGCCGCGCGCGCCCAGATGCTGGTGAAGGAGAAGGCCCACATGCGGGCCGGCGACGCCCTGGCGGCCGAACGCCGGCGGATGCCGTGGATGGCGGTCGACAAGGCCTATGAGTTCGAGGGCCCGGCCGGCAAGGTGCGGCTCCTCGACCTGTTCGAGGGCCGCCGCCAGCTGATCGTCTACCGCGCCTTCTACGAGCCGGGGGTGTTCGGCTGGCCCGACCACGCCTGCCGCGGCTGCTCGCTGGGCGCCGACCAGGTCTCGCACCTGGCGCACCTGAACGCCCGGGACACCACCCTGGCCTACGCCTCGCGGGCCCCGCAGGCCGACATCGCCCGGCTGAAGGCGAAGATGCGCTGGGCCATGCCCTGGTACACGATCACCGACAGCTTCGACGCCGACTTCGGGGTGGACCAGTGGCACGGCCACAACGTCTTCATCCGCGACGGCGAGCGCATCTTCCGCACCAACTTCATCAACAACCGCGGCGACGAGGCCATGGGCACGGTGTGGAGCTATCTCGACGCCACGCCCCTCGGCCGCCAGGAGGCCTGGGAGGATTCTCCCGAAGGCTATCCGCAGACCCCGACCTACAAGTGGTGGAACTGGCACGACAACTACGAGGCCGAGGCTGCGCCGGACCCCAAGTGGGTGGAGGTGTCCGACGCCGGGGAGGCGGCTTTCCGCAACGCCGAAGCCGCCACGTGAGCGGCGTGGCCAGGCTGACGCGCGGCCTCTGCCTGGCCGCCAGCCCCACCTTCGCGCTGATGGCCCTGCTGAGCGCAGGGCCTGACGCCGGGCCCATGGCGGCCATGTGCTCCGCCGGCTCTCCGCTAGGCGGGATGGTCCCGATGTACCTCCTGATGAGCGTCTTCCACGCGGGACCGTGGCTGAGGCTCGCGGCAGGGCGAGCGGGAACTCGCGCCCTGTCGCCATCCGGCCGGCCTCTGAACTAGGATCGGCGCCGCGCACGCCAGCTTGGCGTCGGTGGGAGGGTGGTCGATGGCGGGCGATGAGTTTGTGGCGACGGGCGGCTGCCTCTGCGGGGCGGTGCGGTTCGGCCTCAGGGAGAAGCTTTCGCCCGTGGGGTTCTGCCACTGCTCGCAATGCCGTCGGGTCTCGGGAACGGGCTCGAACGCGGTGCTCAACGTGCCCGGCAAGCGGTTCCAGTGGCTGGCGGGCGAGGACAGCCTGCGCCGATACGAAACCGCCAGTGGCTGGGGGACCGCCTTCTGCGCCATCTGCGGCTGCCCGATGCCGCAACCAACCCCGGACGGCGCGCGGATGTTCGTTCCGGCCGGGGCCCTGGACGGCGATCCCGCGCTGAGGCTGGCCGGGCATATCTTCGTCGGCTCCAAGCCGGCCTGGGTCACGATCTGCGACGACGGCCCACAGTTCGAAGCGCACGCCGAAACTGGAGCGGCGGGCGGCTAGCGGCCGACGCTCGCGCCGCCGCGCCGCTGTCTCCCCAGCGGTCGCGTCTGGCCTCCCAGTCTCCGCCCTCTGCAACATTTGCCAGTCCCAACCGTTGCAGCACGCACCCGAGCTGGAGGAACATCATGCTTCGGAACACCCTCGTCACATCGCTGCTCGCCTCGAGCGCGCTCGCCCTGGCGGTCGCCGCGCCGGCCCACGCCGACAAGAAGGACCGCGCCCAGGAGGCTATCGCCGCCGCCGACGCCAAGCTGCACACCGCCGAGTCCATCGGCACGGGCGTCGAGGTCCCGGCCGCCACCGCCGCCGCCCGCGCGGCGCTGATGCAGGCCAAGGAGGATCTCTCCGCCGGCCGCAAGTCGGCCTCGATCCAGGAGGCGATCCGCGCCTCGGCCCTGGCCGACACCGCCATCGGCGAGCTGCAGCGGCGCAAGGACAATTCCCTGGCCGCGGCCCACGAGGCGGCGCAGGCCTCGGCGGCCGCCGCGCGCGAGGCGGAACAGCAAACCGCCGCCGCCGCCCAGGATCGCGCTTCGACCGCCGAGCAGCAGGCCATGACCGCCCAGCAGCAGGCGGCCGAGGCCAACGCCCGCGCTGCGGCCGCCGAACAGGCCGCCCAGAGCTCGGCCGCGGACGCGGCGGCCGCCCGCGCCGCCGCCGCTACGCAGCCGGCGCAGGTGGAGACCTCGGTCACCACCCAGCACACCGGCGCGACCCATCGCTCGACGCGGACCCATGTGGTCAAGCGCAGCACCAAGACCGTTCCGTCCGACCAGGTCACCACCACCACGACGGTGACCCAGCACTGAGCCTGAGGCCGCGGGTCGCCTAGCTGCGATCCGCGGGCCCGGCCACGATCAGACCGCCACGCCGAGCATCTGCGTGGCGGGGACGAGGCGCGCGCTGGCGGTGGCCCGCGCCACCACCACGCCGTCGGCGTCCATGAGCCTGGCTTCCAGGAAGGCGATGCTCTTGCCCGCCTGCACCACCTGGCCCTCGCCGAACAGCGGGCCGACCCGCGCTGGCGCCAGGAAGCTCACGTGCATGTCGATGGTGGGCGGGAAGAGCCGGCCCTCCGAATGCACGAACATCGCCGGGCCCATGGTGTCGTCCAGCATGGCGGCCAGGAGGCCGCCCTGGATGAAGCCCGCGGGGTTGCGGAACTCAGGCCGCCCCTCGAAGCGGATGCGGATCCAGCCGTCGGCCGGGCGGGCGTCCACCACCTCCCAGCCGAGCAGGTCGGCGCAGGGCGGGCGGGGCAGGGCGTCAAGGGCGGTGCTGACCGGCATGGGGAGGTCCTTTCGCCGTCACGCCTAGCGCGGGGCTGCTGACAGCGCGCCGGCAACAACGGCCCCGACAGGGGTGCGTTGATCTGGATCAAGACAAACCGCCTCCGGGCCAACATAATCGGCGCGATGCCCGACGGGACCGCCACCGCGCACCTCTATCGGCCGAAACTGGCCACCATCCTGGCGGAAGGCTACGGCCTGGACGCCTTGCGCCGCGACGCGGCCGCGGGCCTCACCGTGGCCATTGTCGCGCTGCCGCTTTCCATGGCGATCGCCGTGGCCTCAGGGGTCTCGCCGGACCGCGGGCTGAACACGGCCATCATCGGGGGTTTCCTGGTCTCGGCGCTAGGCGGCAGCCGCTACCAGATCGGCGGGCCGGCCGGCGCCTTCATCGTGCTGGTCTCGGCCACGGTGGCGAAATTCGGCGTCGAGGGCCTGGCGCTGGCGGTGATGCTGTCGGGCCTGATGCTGGCCCTGATCGGGGCGCTGCGGCTGGGCGGGCTGATCCGCCATATCCCCCACGCCGTCACCGTCGGCTTCACCGCCGGCATCGCGGTCACCATTCTGGCGAGCCAGCTGAAGGACCTCGCCGGCCTGACGCTGCACGGGCCGGAGCCGGGGCCGGTCATCCCCAAGCTGGTCGCCCTCGTCCAGGCCCTGCCCAGCGCCAATCCGGCCGCCATGGGCGTGGGCGCCGGCGTCGCAGGGCTTATCCTGGTCCTGCGCCGGTTCCGCCCGACCTGGCCGGGCATGCTGATCGCCGTTGCGGGCGCCACCGTGACCGCGGTCGCCCTGGGCCTGCCGGTGGCGACCATCGGCAGCCGCTTCGGCGACCTGCCGCGCAGCCTGCCGGCGCCGCACCTGCCCGCCGCCACCTGGCAGGGCCTGGCGGCGATCCTGCCGGTGTCGCTGTCCTTCACCCTGCTGGGCGGGCTGGAGAGCCTGCTGTCGGCCAAGGTCGCCGACGGCATGACGGGACGCGTCCACCGCTCGAACATGGAGCTGGTCGCCCAGGGCCTGGCCAATGTGGCCTCCTCGGTGTTCGGCGGGATCAGCGTCACCGGCACGATCGCCCGGACCGCCACCAATATCCGCGCCGGCGCCTACAGCCCCGTCTCGGGCATGCTGCACGCGCTCTTCCTGCTGGTGTTCATGGCCGTGGCGGCGCCCCTGGCCCGCTATGTGCCGCTGGCGGCGCTGGCCGGCGTCCTGGTGGTCGTGTCGTGGAACATGGCCGAGAAGAAGGAGTTCGCCAGCCTGCTGCGCAGCGGCCGGGCCGGCGCGGTGCTGCTGGCCACCTTCGGCCTCACCCTGCTGAAGGACCTCACCACCGGCATCGCCGCCGGCTGCGCCCTGGCGGCGGTGTTCTGGGCGATCTCGCGGCTTCGGCGGCGGAGCGCCTAGCCCTCTTGCGGCGCGGCGCGGCCGGCCGTAGCAGCGTCGGCCATGCCGACCTTGCTCCATGTGGGATGCGCGCGCCTGCGCAAGGATGCGACGACGCCCGCCTTCGCCGGCCCGGACTGGGACGAGGTGCGCCTCGACATCGACCCGGCGGTCGAGCCCGACATCGTGGCCTCCATGACCGACATGTCCGCCGTGCCGAACGGGGCCATGGACGCGGTCTATTCCAGCCACAACCTGGAACACCTCTATCCCTTCGAGGTGGAGGTGGCGCTGAAGGAGTTCGCGCGGGTGCTTGGCCCGGACGGGTTCGCGGTGGTCACCTGCCCGGACCTGCAGGCGACCGCCCAACTGGTGCTGGAGGACCGGCTGCTGGAGACGGCCTACGAGTCGCCCGCCGGGCCGATCTCGGCGCTCGACATCCTCTATGGGCACCGGGCGGCGCTGGCGCGGGGCAACCTCTTCATGGCCCACCGCTGCGGCTTCACGGCGCGGGCGCTTTCGCAGGTGCTGCGCGGCTGCGGCTTCGGCAGCGTGATCGTGCGCCGGCGGCCGGCGCATTTCGACATCTGGGCGGTGGCGACGCGAGCCAGCGCTGCGCCGGAGCGGCTGCGCGCCCTGGCCGCCCAGCACTTCCCGGCGGACTCCACGCCCGCCGCAGCCACTTGACCCGGCGGCCGGCCTCGGCCACCGCGGGACGATCCTTCGCTTCCACCTCCTGCCTTACGAGTCGCCCATGGCCGCGCCGCTCTCCGGACACCACGTCGCCGTCCTCCTGGGCGGGCTCTCCTCCGAGCGGGAGGTGAGCCTGGTCTCCGGCGCCGCCTGCGCCGACGCCCTGGAGCGACAGGGCGCGCGGGTCACCCGGGTGGACGCCGGCCGCGACCTGGCCGAGGTGCTGACCCGGCTGAAGCCCGACGTCTGCTTCAACGCCCTGCACGGCGCCTGGGGCGAGGACGGCTGCGTCCAGGGCGTCCTGGAGACCCTGGGCCTGCCCTACACCCACTGCGGCGTCCTGGCCTCGGCCCTGGCCATGGACAAGGCCAAGGCCAAGGCGGTGCTGGCCGCCGCGGGCGTCGCGGTGCCCGGCGGCGGGCTCTTCAACCGGCACATGGTGGCCGCCGACCACGTGATGCCGCCGCCCTATGTGGTGAAGCCCAACGCCGAGGGCTCCTCCGTGGGCGTCTTCATGGTCTTCGACGGGGCGAATCGCCCGCCGCAGGAGGTGGTGGCGCCCGGCTGGGCCTATGGCGAGGAGGTCATGGTCGAGCCCTATATCCGCGGCAAGGAGCTGGCGGTGGGGGTGATGGACGGCCGCGCCATGACCGTGACCGAGATCGTGCCGAAGACGGGCTTCTATGACTACGAGGCCAAGTACGGGGACGGGGGCTCGGAGCACGTGGTTCCCGCGAAGATCCCGCCGCAGGTCTTTGAAAATGCGAAGCGACTGTCCGAGCGGGCGCATGCCGCGCTTGGTTGCCGGGGGGTTACCAGGTCGGACCTGCGTTATGACGATGTTAACGACGTTTTGGTCCTACTGGAGGTCAACACCCAGCCCGGCATGACGCCCACCTCGCTCGTTCCCGAGCAGGCGGCGGCCGGCGGGGTGGACTTCGACCGACTGGTGCTGTGGATCACGGAGGACGCTTATGCCCGCGGCGGTGCGGGGGGGATCGCGAGTCACGGCGAAACCTCGAGGTAAGACCTCCAGTCCGACCCGACGCGGCGCGGCCAAGCCCGAGGCGGCGCGCGGCGCCGGCCCGCAGGCGTCCGGGCCGCACCTGTCTCCGAAACACGTCCTGATGATCGCCGCCGGGGTGCTGACCCTGGCGCTGGGGGGCGTCCTCGCCACCGGCCATCGCGGCGAACACCTGGCCTCCGCCGTGGGCGCCGGCGTCGACGGCCGCTTCGGCCAGGCCGGCTTTCGCCTGCGCACCGTGCACGTGGCCGGCGCCTCGCCCCTGGCCACCGCCGACATCGTCAAGGCCGCCGGCGTCTACAAGGACGAGCCCCTGCTGGGCCTGGACCTGAAGGCGCTGCAGGGCCGCGTGGAGCATGTGGGCTGGGTGAAGGAGGCGCGCATCGTGCGGCTCCTGCCCGACACCCTGGTGATCGCGGTCAAGGAGCGCCGCCAGCTCGCCGTCTGGCAGCACGATGGCAAGAGCGTGGTGATCGACGAGCACGGCCAGCCGATCCCGGAAGCCAATCCGGCCCGCTTCGCCACCCTGCCGCTGGTGGTGGGCGCCGGCGGCGCCGAACATGCGCCCGAGATCCTCCCGGTCCTGGCCCAGCGCCCGAAGCTGATGGGCCGCATGGAGGCCCTGGTGCGGGTCGACGACCGCCGCTGGGACCTGCGCCTCAAGGACGGCTCGCTGATCCAGCTGCCCGCCGTGGAGCAGGAGCAGGCCCTGATGCAGCTGGAGCAGCTGGACAGCCGCTCGCGCATCCTGGACCTCGGCTTCGAGCGCATCGACCTGCGCAATCCCGACGTGGTGGCCGTGCGCCCGCGCGCCGTGGCCGCCGCACCCGCCCAACCGCCCGCCGCCTGATTCGCCCAACACGACCGGACCGCCGCCGATGCTGAAGACCCTGAGCCGCCCTGCCGACGCCGCCCCGGAGAAGTCCGCCGGGAAGAAGGACAGCCGCGACGGGCTGAAGGCCGCCCTGGCGCCGCCGAAGGTGACCGCGGCGGTCGACCTAGGCGCCTCCAAGGTGGCCTGTTTCATCATGAAGCCCGACGGCGTGCGGCGCGGCGACCGCACCCTCACCACCTGCGGCGTCGGCTACGTCCAGTCGCGCGGCGTGCGCGGCGGCGCCATCGTCAACCTGGACGAGGCGTCCGAGGCCATCGCCCAGGCGGTGGAGCGGGCCGAGAACGTCGCCGGAGTCAATATCCAGGCCGTCACCATCGCCACGGCCGGCGGGCAGCTCAGCTCCAGCCGCGTGGCGGGACGCGTCTCTGTCGGCGCGCGGCCCATCGCCGACAACGACCTGATCCGCGCGATCCAGAACGCCCTGGCCCAGATCAAGCTGCCGGGCCGCCGCGCCATCCACATCCTGCCGGTGGCCTGGTCCGTGGACGGCCAGGGCGGGGTGCGCGACCCGCGCGCCATGTACGGCCGCACCCTGGGCGTCGAGCTCTTGGTGGTCTCGGTGGCCGAGACGGTCTTCAACACCCTGGGCGCCTGCGTCGAGCGCGCCCACCTGCAGCTGGAGGGCGTGGTGGCCGCGCCGTTCGTCTCGGCGCTGGCGGCGCTGGAGGAGGACGAGCTGGACCTGGGCGCCATCTGCGTCGACATGGGCGGCGGCTCGACCTCGGCCTCGGTGTTCCGGGGCGGCAGCCTGGTGCACGTGGAGACGGTGCCGGTGGGCGGCCAGCACGTGACCCAGGACATCGCCCGCGGCCTCTCCACTTCGGTGGCGGGCGCCGAGCGGATCAAGACCCTGCACGGCTCGGCCATCGCCTCGGCCAACGAGGACCGCGAGATGATCGAGGCGCCGCCGCGCGGCGACGACCCCGGCGCCGGCCCGGTCGTCGCGCCCCGCAGCCTCCTGAAGGGCATCATCGCCCCGCGCGTCGAGGAGACCCTCGAGCTGCTGCGCGACCGGCTGAAGGCCTCGGGCGCGCCGGTGGAACCGGGCGCGGGCCTGGTCCTGACCGGCGGCGCCAGCCAGCTGGCCGGCGTGCGCGAAGTGGCGGTGCGGGTGTTCGACCGGCCGGTGCGCCTGGGCCGCCCGCGCCGCGTGCCGCACCTGGCCGACGCCGCCTCGGGCCCCGCCTTCACCGCCGCCGCCGGCGTCCTGCACCGCGCCGCCTTCGGCCCGCGCGAGGCGGTCTCGACCAAGCAGCTGGCCTCGGCGAAGCTGCGCCGCGAGCCCCTGGACCCCCGCGCCAACCCGCTGGCCAAGGCGGCGGTCTGGTTGCGCGACAACCTCTGAAGCGCGGAGACCTTCGGGCCGCCCGGGCGACGTCGCACATCCTTTAGGCGATCGCGACACGATCGTTACGCGAGCTTGCGGGTCCTGACACGAACCGCCGCTACCCACCGGGTCCTCAAGCGGGGATCTTGGTGGGAGCTACATCATGCTGAAGAAGGTCATTCTGGGCGCGGCGGCGCTGGCGCCCCTGTTCGCGGCCACAGTCGCCGAGGCCGCCGCGCCGAAGGTGGGCACGGTCTTCGTCATTTCGCTGGAGAACCACAACTTCACCCAGTCCTTCACGGACCCGAACCTGCAGCAGCTGAAGGACAACCCCGCTGCGCCCTACCTCAACAGCCTGATCACCGCCGGCAACCCGAACGCGGCCCTGACCTCGTTCGCCAGCCACTATGTGAACGTGCCGCCGCAGACGGCCGCCAGCCCCTCGGGCGCGGGCGCCGTGCACCCGTCGGAGCCGAACTACGTCTGGGCTGAGGCGGGCGTGGCCGGGCCGCGCAACGACGCCCAGCCCTATCCGAACAATATCGTCAACGCGCAGAACCTCAGCAACGTGCTGCAGCAGAACGGCGAGACCTGGCGCTCGTATCAGGAGGGGATCGACCTGGCCAAGAACGCCGGCGGCCAGCTGACCAACACCGTTGTCGCCGACAACCAGAAGATCGTGCCGCTGACGAACTTTTCCGGGACCTCCGCGGACTACACCAATCCCTACAACGGCGGCCATCAGTACAACTATGCCGCCAAGCACAATCCGCAGCTGTTCTTCACCGCCACCAACGGCGGCGGCGACCCGACGTCGGCCAATCCGATGGCCGCCAACTATGCGCCGCTGGAGCAACTGCAGTCGGACCTGAACGCCAACACCGTGGCGGACTACAACTGGATCACGCCCGACCAGTTCAACGACATGCACACCAGCCTGACGGGCGGCTTTACCTACAACGGAACCCACTACGCGGGCGACGCGGCGAAGATCGCCCAGGGCGACAATTTCCTGTCGCTCATCGTGCCGATGATCATGGCCTCGCAAGCCTTCCAGAATAACGGCGCCATCGTGATCTGGAACGACGAGACCGAGGGGGAGGACGAGGCTCCCGGCGTCTTCAGCACCGAGATCGTGATCTCCAACCTGGCCAAGGGCAACGCCTACACCAACAACATCAGCTACGACCACTCGTCCGACCTGCGCACCATGCAGGAGATCTTCGGCGTCGACCCGGCGCACGGGATCGGCTTCCTGGGCGGGGCCGCTCAAGCGACGGACCTCGGCGACCTCTTCAAGTCCGGCGCCCTCGGGGCCGTGCCCGAACCGGCGAGCTGGGCGCTGATGATCCTGGGCTTCGGCGGCGTCGGCGCGCTGATGCGTCGCCGAGGTGGCCTGGCCCTCGGCTGATGCGCCACAGCCTCTGAGGCGGCTCAGCTGGCCAGCTTGCGCTCCTTGGCGAACGGGCTAAGCCCGAGCCAGGCCTGCATGTCCGCGGCCAGCTGACGCTCGCCCGTCAGCATCACCCGGCCCGAGGCCACGGCGCTGCGGACGCTGTCCATGCCCATCCAGATCGCCGTCATGCTGCGCAGGTCGCTGGTGACGAAGAGGTCCACGTCGAAGCCGGGATCGACCGAGCAGAGGTCCACCGGCTCGTCCGGCGCCACGATCAGCCACCAGGCGCGCTGCGGCGCCGGGAGCTCCGGATACTGGAACTGGATGACGTGCCGCCCCTTCGGCATCGGCCGCGTGTCCAGGTTGCGGCGCATGTCCCACATCAGCAGGGACACATCGAGGTTGCGGAGCGAGGGCTCGCTCTCGATCCAGCGCTGACCCCAGACGCCGAACGCGTCGATCAGGGGCGCGAGTTCCCGGCCCGCTGGAGTGAGCTGGTACTCGAACACGCCGGGGTCGCGCGGCGAGGCGGCGCGGTAGACGACCCCCGCGACCTCCAGGTCCTTCAGCCGCTGCGACAGCAGCGCCGGCGACATGCGCGGCACGCCCCGGCGCAGGTCGTTGAACCGGGTCGAGCCGGCGACCAGTTCGCGCAGCAGAACGACGGTCCAGCGGGTGCACAGGACCTCGGCCGCCATGGCGACGGGACAGAATTGCTTGTAGCTGCCTTGGGTCATCGGAAGTCTTTCAGCGTGGCCGGACCAAGGCTTAGCGCCGGTTCGATGCTGGCGGCTAGTTCAGTTTCTGTATCGGGCAGGTTCAGTCCCTGAACTGGCTGGGCGCGCCTGCGCCTGGGATTTGGCCCGCCGCGCCGAACCCGAAGCCGTTTCGGGTCTCGGTCCGCCTAAGGACATCCAAGATGAAGACCTTTCTTCTTTGCGCCACCCTGGCCGCCATCGCCTCGCCGGCGCTGGCCCAGCCGCGCCCGGCCTCCGTCGATCCTGAGATTCCGCGCCAGACCGTGCGGTATGACGACCTCGACCTCAGCCGTCCGGCCGGGGCCGACGCCCTGATCGCGCGGATCGGCCGCGCGGCCCGCACGGTCTGCGGCGAGCAGTCGGTCAGCGAATTCGACCGGACCGGCAACCGTCGCCGCGCCTGCATCGCCAAGGCGATGAGCACGGCGATCGCCCAGGTGGACGCCCCGATCGTGACGAGCCGCTTCTACGGCCCGAACCAGGCGATCAAGCTCGCGGGCAAGTGAACCCGGGCGACAGGGCGCCGCCGGCCCGACCTGCAATGTCGACCGGTCGCCAAGTCACCGGGAGCCCGCCGGGACCCCCTCCCGGCGGGCTCTTTCCTGTGTTCGGACCGGCGGGCGGGACGGTTCAGTTTCTGTATCGGCCCGGATTCACTTCCTGAACTGGGCGGTGGCGATGGTTTCCTGGGATGAGGCCGGCCCTGGCGGGCTGGAAGTGGTTTCCGGCCCCGCTTCCTCAAGGAGACGACCATGACGAAGACCCTGGCCTCCGGCGCCGCAGCCTGTTGCGCCCTCATCATGTTTGCGGCCGCCGCCGCCCCGGCTGAGGCCGCCTCGCTGCGGCGCAGCGTCGATGTCGACGCCTCGCCCGAGACGGTGTGGTCGGCCATCGGCCCGTTCTGCGCCATCGCCGCCTGGCATCCGGCGATCGGCTCCTGCGCGGAAGATGCGCGCGGGCCGGTGGTGCGCACCCTGGTCACCAAGGACGGCAAGGCGACGTTCGTGGAGATCCAGACCGCCCGCAGCCAGGCCGAGCGGTCCTATTCCTACACCTTCAAGTCGGCGCCCATTCCGGTCACCGGCTACGCCTCGACCCTGCGCGTGCTGGCCAAGGCCGACGGGACGTCCACCGTCACCTGGAGCGGCGCCTACACGCCCGACGCCGGACAGGCCAAGGCGGCGGACGAGGCCCTGGCGGGGATCTATGAATCGGGGCTCGCCGCGATCAAGGCCCGGTTCGCGCACTAGGGCCGCGGGCGGCGCAACGGCGGTCCGATTCGGCCCTCCCTGCGCCCCCGCACCACCCGCGCCGGCAACACGGCATTGGGAATGGTTAAGGTGATGATGTCGCAGCGTTACTGTTGAACGCGCGGCGCTTTCCTTGGGGATCGTGCGGAAAAACACGGCCTGCAAAGGTCGACCAAGGTCCGACTCACGCTATGGCGATTAACACTCGATTAAGGGTGTCGGCGCGTACTTAACGCATCGTTACTCGGGCGTCCGGCTGGGGTGAGTCGCACGCCGGACCGCATACTGGGGAAGGACACGAAGTCCCATGGCCATCTCGCTTTCCGCGCCGCGCGCAACTGAACTGAAGCCGCGGATCGTCGTGTTCGGCATCGGCGGCGCCGGCGGCAACGCCGTGAACAACATGATCGAGGCCGGCCTCGAGGGTGTGGAGTTCGTGGTCGGCAACACCGACGCCCAGCAGCTGCAGTTCGCCAAGACCGACCGGCGCATCCAGCTGGGCGTGCAGGTGACGCAAGGCCTCGGCGCGGGCGCGCACCCGGAAGTGGGCATGAGCGCCGCCGAGGAGAGCATCCCGGAGATCGGTGAGCACCTGGACGGCGCCCACATGGTCTTCATCACCGCCGGCATGGGTGGCGGCACCGGCACCGGCGCGGCGCCGATCATCGCCAAGTGCGCCCGCGAGCGCGGCATTCTGACGGTGGGCGTGGTGACCAAGCCCTTCCACTTCGAAGGCCGCCACCGCATGCGCCTGGCCGATGCCGGGATCAGCGAGCTGCAGCGCTATGTCGACACCCTGATCGTCATCCCCAACCAGAACCTGTTCCGGGTGGCCAACGAGAAGACCACCTTCGCCGAGGCCTTCGGCATGGCGGACCAGGTGCTGCACTCGGGCGTGCGCTCGATCAC
>JAEKKJ010000041.1 GCA_019510435.1 Caulobacterales bacterium
GCCGCATCGGCCGGTAAATCGGTACAAATACGCAGCATCGCCAGCACGATAGTTGGCCGCTCGCCCGCCCGGCGGTTAGGGTCGCCCCGGTTGACGCGCTTGCCAGATGGCGACATTAGGCTTGAGCCGGGCTGGGCGCGTCGAGCCTGGCTGGGCGGATCTGGGACAGATGCTCAATGCGTCGCCCGGGGTGGATCGACGGAGCCGGCAAGGCTTCGCCAAGGAGTAGGACGAGGCATGGGTTCGGAGCCGCGTACGGTCAGCGTGTTGCAGGAAGCCTTCCCGGGCGAGACTCGGGTGGCGCTGTCGCCGGAGGCGGCGAAGAAGTTCATCGCCGGCGGCGTTACGGTGCTGGTCGAGCGCGGCGCCGGCTTCGCCGCGAGCTTCGAGGACGCCGCCTACGCCGCCGCCGGGGCCGAGCTGGTCGACCGCGCCGCGGCGCTGGCCGGCGCCGACGTGCTGCTGACCGTGCGGCCGCTGCCGGCCGACGAGGTCGCCAGGCTGAAGCGCGGGGCGAGCGTCGTCGGCCTGCTGGATCCGGCCCGCAACGGCGCGCTGCTGCAGGCGCTGGCCGCCCAGGGCCTGAGCGCCTACGCCATGGAGTTGTTGCCGCGCACCACCCGGGCCCAGGTGATGGACGCGCTGTCCTCCCAGGCCAACCTCGCCGGCTACCGGGCGGTGATCGAGGCCGCCGCGGTGTTCGGCCGGGCGATGCCGATGATGACCACCGCGGCCGGCACCATCAGCCCGGCGCGGGTGTTCGTGATGGGCGCCGGCGTCGCCGGCCTGCAGGCGATCGCCACCGCCCGGCGGCTGGGCGCAGTGGTCACCGCCACCGACGTGCGGCCGGCCGCCAAGGAGCAGGTGCAGAGCCTGGGGGCCAAGTTCGTCGCCGTCGAGGACGCCGAGTTCGCCGCCGCCGAATCCGCCGGCGGCTACGCCAAGCCGATGAGCGCCGAGTACCAGGCCAAGCAGGCGGCGCTGATCTCCGAGCACATCCAGAAGCAGGACATGGTGATCACCACCGCCCTGATCCCCGGCCGCCCGGCGCCGCGGCTGGTCACCGCCGCGCAGGTCGCCTCGATGCGGCCGGGCTCGGTGCTGCTCGACCTCGCCGTCGAGCAGGGCGGCAATGTCGAAGGCGTGGTTCCCGGCCAGATCACCACCACCGCGCATGGCGTGCAGGTGGTCGGGCTGGAGAACCTGCCCGGGCGGATCGCCGCCGACGCCTCGACCCTCTACGCCCGCAACCTGCTGGCCTTCGTCCAGCACCTGTTCGCCGAGAGCGCCCGCGAGGGCGGCGGCGCCGACGACGACATCCTCAAGGCCGCCGCCGTCGTGCGCGCCGGCGCGGTGGTCTTCCCGGCCCCGGCCGCCGCGCCCGCCGCCTCGACCGCCGCCTGAGCCCAGTCCCCGGAGACCTCAGATGCCCACCACCTTCGACCCGGACCTGCTGGCCGTCTTCGTGCTGGCCGCCTTCCTCGGCTTCCAGCTGATCAAGCGGGTCTCCAGCCTGCTGCACTCGCCGCTGATGAGCCTGACCAACGCCATCGCCGCGGTGGCGGTGGTCGGCGCGATCATCATCCTCGGCGAGGAGAACGGCACGCCGCTGGCCAAGATCCTCGGCTTCGTCGCCGTCACCGCCGCCACCGTCAACCTGGTCTCCGGCTTCCTGATCACCGACCGCATGCTGAAGATGTTCAAGAAGGGGCCGAAGTGATGGCCAATCCGCTGGTCGAGGCCGCCTATCTGATCGCGGCGGTCTGTTTCGTCCTGTCCTTGATGTGGATGAGCCATCCGTCGACCTCGCGCCGCGGCGTCTGGGTCGGCGAGGCCGGCATGCTGCTGGCGATCGTCGGCACGCTGATGCTGAAGTCGGTGGTCGACTACAAGCTGATCGGCGCGGCCCTGCTGCTCGGCTCGGCGATCGGCGTGCCGCTGGCCTACCTGATGCCGATGACGGCGATCCCGCAGCGCACCGCGCTCAGCCACTCGCTGGGGGCGCTGGCGGTGGCGCTGATCGGCGTCGTCGAGATGACCAAGCTGGCCGCCGCCGGCGCGCCGCTCAGCTTCGCCTCGGTGGCGCTGGCCTTCGAGATGCTGCTGGGCTTCCTCACCTGCACCGCCTCGGTGCTGGCGTTCGCCAAGCTGCAGGAGCTGGTCACCACCCGGCCGATGGTGTTTCCCGGCCAGAAGCTGGTCAACCTGGCGGTGTTCGTCGCCGCGCTCGGCGTCGCCACGGCGCTGGCGCTGCATCCGCAGAGCGGGCCGCTGCTGATCGGCTTCGTCGCGCTGGCGGCGGTGTTCGGGGTGCTGCTGGTGGCGCCGATCGGCGGCGCCGACATGCCGACGGTCATCGCCCTGCTCAACGCCTACGCCGGCCTCGCCGCCTCGGCGATGGGCTTTGCGCTGTCCAACAAGCTGTTGATCATCACCGGGGCGCTCGACGGCGCCTCCGGCTTCATCCTGGCGGTGATCATGTGCAAGGCGATGAACCGCTCGTTCGCCAACGTCATGTTCGGCGGCTTCGGCCAGGTCGCCGCCGGCGCCGAGGGGACCGGCGAGGCGCGCCCGGTGCGCTCGGCCAGCCAGGAGGACGCCGCGCTGATGCTGGAGAACTCCACCTCGGTGGTGATCGTCCCCGGCTACGGCATGGCCGTGGCCCAGGCCCAGCATAAGGTCTCCGAGCTCTACCAGTCGCTGAGCGGCAAGGGCGTCGACGTCCGCTTCGCCATCCACCCGGTGGCCGGCCGCATGCCTGGCCACATGAACGTGCTCCTGGCCGAGGCCAACGTCCCCTACGAGAAGCTGATCGAGATGGACGAGATCAACGGCGACCTGGCCACCACCGACGTCGCCCTGATCATCGGCGCCAACGACGTCGTCAACCCGGCCGCCCGCGACGACCCGAAGAGCGCCATCGCCGGCATGCCGATCATCGAGGTCGACAAGGCCAAGGCGGTGATGGTCATCAAGCGCTCGATGAAGCCCGGCTTCGCCGGCATCGAGAACGAGCTCTACTACCTCGACAAGACCCACATGCTGTTCGGCGACGCCAAGGACTTCGTCGCCGGGTCTTTCATCCCGCTCTTCCCCGCGAAAGCGGGGATCCAGGTCTTTTTGTTGAAGCTGGATGCCGGCGCGGCCGCTACTGAAAAAAGCCTGGATCCCCGCTTTCGCGGGGAAGAGCGGATTGTGGGTCAGCCCCCTCCCCGTTAGCCCTTCGAGGCCATGGCGAAGCTGCGGCGCAGATGGTCGAGGTGGCCTGAGGGCGCGGGCGGGAAGATCCAGGGATTGTCGGTCTTGCGGATAGTCTCGATCTCTTCGGCCACCTGCTCGATCGTCCAGGACGGGCGATAGAC
>JAEKKJ010000031.1 GCA_019510435.1 Caulobacterales bacterium
GCGGCGTCGCCCTGCTGAAGGCCAGCCGCGTGCTGGACGGCTTCAAGGGTGACAACGACGACCAGGAAGCCGGCGTCGCCATCGTGCGCCGCGCGCTGCAGGCCCCGATCCGCCAGATCGCCGAGAACGCCGGCGTGGAGGGCTCGATCGTGGTCGGCAAGGTGCTCGAGAACGCCTCGGCCACCTTCGGCTTCAACGCCCAGACGGAAGAATACGTCGACCTGGTGCAGGCCGGCGTGATCGACCCGGCCAAGGTGGTGCGTACGGCCCTGCAGGACGCCGCCTCGGTGGCCGGCCTGCTGATCACCACGGAAGCCGCGATCGTCGAAGCCCCCAAGAAGGGCGGCGGCGGCGGCGCCCCGGGCGGCATGCCCGGCGGCATGGGCGACATGGACTTCTAGTCCACGCTGACCAACGACCTGTGAGAACGAGGGCGGGGCCGAAAGGTCCCGCCCTTTTTCTTGGTTCCGACAGCTCCCCCAGCAGGGGAGCAACGGGCGCGGCCAAGCCCAGCGTCCTTGACGGACCCGCGGAGGCAGGCTCCCCTCGACCTTAGGTTTAGGCGCCGACAGCGTCGGTGAGGCTGCGGCGGGGCGAGGGGCTCTCATGCGCAAGATGCTGCTGGCCGTCCTGATGGCCGTGCTCCCGGCCCACGCCCTCGCCCAGTCCATGACCGCCGCCAAGGTCGCGGCCCTGCCGTCCACACCGGCCTACATCCGCGCCTCCTACGGCTTCGGCCCTATCCAGGTGGGCGAGCTGCGCCTGCCCCCAGGCAAGGGGCCGTTCCCGGTGGCGATCGTCATCCACGGCGGCTGTTACCTGAAGCGGATGGCCGACATGAAGATCATGTCGCCGCTCGCCACCGCTTTGACCGCCCGCGGCTTCGCCACCTGGAACATCGAGTACCGCGCCCTCGGCGATGCGGGCTCGGGCTGGCCGGGCACGTTCGAGGACTGGGCCATGGCCGCGGACCATCTGCGCTGGCTGGCCAAGACCGAGCCCCTGGACCTGACGCGGGTGATCGCGGTGGGGCATTCGGAAGGCGGCCATGCAGCCACGTGGCTGGCGGCGAGGCCGCAGCTCGCGGGCGGCCTGCACGGCGACGATCCGGTTCCGATCAAGGCGGTCGTCAACATCGACGGGCCCGAAGACCCGGCCCTCTACCAGCCGCATCAGCGCGAGATCTGCGACGGCCAGGACGTGCTGGACCAGATGCTGGGCGGCAGCCCTCAGCCGGCGGCCGACCATTGGCGCGACGGCAATCCGGCCCAGCGCCTGCCGCTGCATGCGCACCAGCTCCTGGTCTCCTCGGCGCTGATGACCGGTCCGGCGGCGGACGCCTACGCCGCCCGAGCCCGCGCCGCCGGCGACGCGGTCGACGTCCTGAAGCTGGACGCGGGCCACTTCGACCCGATCGCACCGGGTACGCCGGCCTGGAAGCAGGTCGAGGACTTCATCGTCGACAAGGCGCTGAAGTAGGGCTCATGCGGCCAACGCTCCCTAAGCCTCGGCGTCGCGCAGCACCATGTGGCCGATCCAGCTGGCCACGCCGGTGACGATGGCCGCCAGGATCGCGGCGATCCAGCCGTGGACGTGCATGCCGCCCAGCAGCAGGTCCACCAGGAGGATCATCCCGGCGTTCACCACCAGCAGGAACAGGCCCAGGGTCACCAGGGTCAGCGGCAGGGTCAGGATCACCACGATCGGCCGGACAATGGCGTTCACCACTCCCAGCAGCAGGGCGGCGATCAGCAGGGTGCCTGCGTCGCGGATATAGACGCCAGGCACGATCTTGGTGGCCGCCCAGAGGCCGAGCGCGGCGAAGGCCGCGCGGACGAGGAACCGCATCTGAACTCCCCATGAGCCGACGACCCGGCCCCGATCCGCCGATCGGACACCAGCGCGGCCATGTCCGCAAGGTCCGGCGCGTTCGACGAAAGGTCCGCCTACCGCTCGTCGCAGGGCCGCGGAATCCGTTCGGACAACAAGGGTCCGTTCACAAATGACAGGCACAGTTGGTGCGACCGGCTGTCGCAGGAGTTCCGCGGCGGCCTTTGCGCACTTGGGAACGCGGCGATTGAGCTGGACGGCGACCAGGCTGTTCGACGAACGGGTCGATGCGGTGGCGGCCCCCGCGGGGGGCACCCTGCGCATGCGACTCTGCGCGGCGCTGCTGATCTCGGCCATCAACTGGCTGCTGTTCGGCCCCCTGGTCTGCGCCGCCTGGACCACGCCCTATCTCCTCGGCGAGCTGGTCATCCAGGCCCTGTGCCGGCCGCTGGCGCGCGGCGCGCCGCTGAGCCCCCGCCGCCGCGCGGCCTATGTGCTGGCCATCCTGGCCCAGGGGCTGATCTGGTGCGCCCTGGCGACCTTCTACTGGTCCGTGGGCGCCGAGCCTTATCGCCTCGCGGCCATGGCGGTGCTCTCGGGCCTCCTGGTGCACGCCCAGGGCTTCTCGTACCGCTCGCCCCTGACCCTGGCGGCGCTGGGCATTCCGGCCGCCACGCTGTGGATCGGCCTGCCCACCGTGCTGGGCGGCTATCACGGCGCGGAGCTGGCGGCCCTCACCCTGGGCCTCGGCATGACCCTGGCCTATGTGGCGACCGGCGCCATGGCCAATCTGCGCAGCGCCACCGCGCTCACTACGGCCCAGCGCTCGGCCGAGACCGCCAACGAGGCCAAGTCCGGCTTCCTGGCGGTGATGAGCCATGAGCTGCGCACGCCCCTGAACGGCGTCATGGGCATGGCCCGGGCGCTGCAGCGCACCGCCCTGGATCCGCGCCAGCAGGGCTATGTGGCCACCATCCTGCGCTCGGGCGACGGCCTGCTGCGCATCCTCAACGACGTCCTCGACATGTCCAAGATCGAGGCCGGCCGCATGGCGCTGGACATCGCCGCCTTCGACCTGCGCGCCCTGGGCGACCAGACCGTGGAGCTGTGGGCCGAGGCTGCGGCGGCCAAGCGGATCAGCCTGACCTGCGAGGCCGACCCCGACCTGCCGGCCCACGTGCTCGGCGACGAGACGCGGGTCCGCCAGATCGTCATGAACCTGGTCTCCAACGCCCTGAAGTTCACCGAACGGGGCGCGGTGCAGCTGCGCCTCGCCGCGGCGCCCGGCGCGGACGGCGACGGCGGGATCGAGATCTCGGTCAAAGACACCGGTGTCGGCATGACGCAGACCCAGGTCGCCGCGGTGTTCCGGCCGTTCGAGCAGGCGGACGCCTCCACCTCGCGCCGCTACGGCGGGACGGGCCTGGGCCTCGCCATCTGCCGCAACCTGGCGGAGATGATGGGCGGCCAGGTGGCCGTGGAGAGCGAGCTGGGCAAGGGCTCCTGCTTCCGCCTGTGGCTGCCGCTGCCGGCGGCCGAGGCCCCTGAGGCTGCCGACATCCTGCCCGAGGCCCTGCCGGCGCTGCGGATCCTGGTGGCCGACGACAATCCGATCAACCAGACCGTGGCCCGCGCCGTCCTCGAGGCGGCCGGCGTGGCCGTGGAGACCGCCTCCAACGGCGCCGAGGCGCTGGAGCGCCTGCGCGTGGAGTCCTTCGACCTGGTGCTGATGGACGTGAACATGCCGGTGATGGACGGCGTGGAGGCCGTGGGCCGCATCCGCCACGGCCAGGCCGGCGCGGCCGACGTGCCGGTGATCGCCCTCACCGCAGACGCCATGGCGGGGGAGGAAGCGCGCCTGCGCGGCCTCGGCTTCGACGGGCTGCAACACAAGCCGGTCCAGCCGGCCACGCTGATCGCCGCCATCGCCCGCGCCGTGGAGGCGCATCGGGCGATTACGGACGAGGAAGCGGTCGCTTGAGGCAGCGGCGCGGCCGCTAGAGCCTGTCCCGCTTTGATGGAACCATCAAAGCGGGAGGAACAGGCTCGCCACTTTTGGTCGACGAGCACGATTCAGGCACTTGTCGATTCCGACAAAAGTCGTCGTGCTTAGGCCCGCACAGCTTCCAAGCTGGGCACCGTCTGCGACAGCCGCCCGCCCAGGCGGATGGGTTCGATGCGGCGCGCCAGGCCCGAGGCCGGATCGGTCTCCACGAACACCCCGCACACCGTCGCAGGCCCTTCCGCCGGCTTGTAGCGGCCGCCGGCGATGCGGGTGGTGAAGCGCCGCAGCGGCTCTTCCTTCTGGTTTCCGATCACGCTGTCGTAGTCGGCGCAGGCGCCGGCGTCGGTCTGGTAGGCGGTGCCGCCGGGCAGCACCTGGGCGTCGGCGGTCGGCACGTGGCTGTGGGTGCCCACCACCAGGCTGGCGCGACCGTCGCAGAAGTGGCCCATGGCCATCTTCTCGGACGTGGCCTCGGCGTGCATGTCCACCACGATCACGTCGGCCACCGCGCCTAGCGGACAGGCCTCCAGCTCCTTGTCCACGGCGGCGAAGGGGTCGTCGAGGGAGTCCATGAACACCCGGCCCAGGAGGTTCACCACCAGGATGCGCTTGCCGCCCTCGGTGTCGAACAGCTGGGCGCCGCGGCCGGGGGCGCCCGAGAAGGCGGGATAGTTCAGCGGCCGGATCAGCCGCGGCTCGCGCACGATGTAGGTCAGGGCCTCTTTCTGGTCCCAGGAGTGGTTGCCCAGGGTCAGGCAGTCGGCGCCGGCCTCGAACAGTTCCTTGGCCGTGCCCTCGGTGATCCCGAAGCCGGCCGCGGCGTTCTCCGCATTGACGATCACGAACTCCAGCTGCAGCTGGCGCCGCAGCGCGGGCAGGTGCTCGGCGAGGCCCTCGCGGCCCGACCGACCCACCACATCTCCGAAAAAGGCGAAACGCATCAGGCCTCTCTAACCACCGGGATGAATTCCGTCTCGGTGAGAATGGCGTCCAGGCGTGCGTCGTGCGGCTCCATGGGGATCTCGGGCAGCTCCTGGCCGGCGTAGGCCAGGCCGATGACGACAACGGGCTTCAGCCGGCGAAGGTTCTGCAGGGTGCGGTCGTAGTGGCCGCCGCCCTGCCCCAGCCGCCCGCCCCGGCGGTCGAACGCCAGCATCGGGGCGAAGATGATGTCCGGGGCCACGGTGGTCGCGGCCGGCCCCGGCGAGGGAATGCCCAGGGCGTCGGGGACCAGGGCCTCGCCGGCCGTGTGCAGCCGGAACACCAGGGGCCCGATGCGCGCCTGCGCCACCGGCAGGGCCACCGCGCCGACGGGCAGACGCGCCCGCAGCGGGGTGGGATCCAGCTCCGAGCCAGCGGGATGGTAGAGGCCGAAGATCTCCACACCGCTGAGGCCCGCGGCGGGCCAGTCGGGAACCGGCCACCGCGCCGCCGCCTGCTGGCCGGCGTCCGGATGCTCGGCCGCAAGGCGCCGACGGACGACGCGCATCCGGGCGCGCAGCTCGGCCTTGTCGGAGATCAGGCTCACCCCGCCTTCATAGCGGAGGCCATGAGGGGGGAGAAAGTGGCGGCGCCGCGAGAACCGTGAAGGACTGTTTCATCCCCTCGACCTGGAAGACCAGGTGGGCGCCGTATGCCCGGGACCACGGCCCCGGCCAGGGACAGCTCCCTTCGAGTGAATTAAGGTCGCTGGGATATGTCGCCTTCGACGAGAGCCGCAGCAGGACCCGCCGGGGCCTAAGGTAGTCGTCGCAGGCCCGCATCTCAAGCGACGCCGCGCACATGGAGGACGTCCGAATGGCCGCACACCCGATCCAGGCCCTGATCGAGGCGGGCGTCGCCCAGGGCGCCGCGCCCGGTTTCTGCGCCGCCGTGCGCACGCCGCGGGGCGGGACCCAGCTTTTCCAGGCGGGCGTACGGGGCGTCGCCGATCCCGCGCCCATGGACGACGGCACGATCTTCTGGATCGCCTCCTGCACCAAGGCCATCGTCTCGGCGGCGGCCCTGGAGCTGGTGGCCGAGGGGCGGCTGGACCTGGACGAGCCGGTCGGGCGGCTGCTGCCGGCCCTGGCCCGGCCGAAGGTGCTGACCGGTTTCGACGCCGCCGGCGCCCCGGTCCTGCGCCCGGCCGCGCAGCCGCTGACCCTGCGCAGCCTGCTCTCCCACACCTCGGGCCTGGCCTATGACTTCAACTGCGCCGAGGTGGTCCGCTACCTGGAGCACCACGGCCTCAGCCTGGTGACAGCCGGCGGCCTCGGCCTGCCGCTGATGTTCGAGCCGGGCGACGCGTGGCGGTATGGCGTGGGGATCGACGTCGCCGGCCTGCTGATCGAGGCCGCGACCGGTGAGAGCCTGGGCGAGGTCCTGGAACGGATGGTCTTCGGTCCGCTGGGCATGGCCGACACCACCTTCGACCCCAGCCCCGAGCAGAATGCGCGCCGCGCCACCCTGCACGCGCGCCTGCCGGACGGGAGCCTGATGCCCCTGGACCCGATGCCGGCCATGCCGCCCACCCTGCGCGGCGGCGGCGGTCTGGTGTCGACGGCTGCGGACTATCTGCGCTTCCTGGACGCCATCCTCGACGGCGGCGGCGGCGTCTTCTCGCCCCAGACGATCGCGCACCTGCGCACGCCGCACCTGCGGGGCCGCAGCCTGGGCGCGCTCAAGAGCGTGCTCCCGCAGATGAGCAACGACTATGAGCCCCTGGCCGGCGCGGAGAAGGCCTGGACGCTGGGCTTCCTGCAGAGCCTGGAGCCCGCGGACGGCGCGCGTGAGCCCGGCAGCCTGTCGTGGGCGGGCCTCGCCAACTGCTACTACTGGGCCGACCCGGCGACGGGCGTGGCCGGGGTGCTGTTCGCCCAGCTGCTGCCCTTTGCCGATCCGCAGGTGCTGGCGGTGTTCGAGGCCTTCGAGCGTGCGGTCTACGCCGAGGCGCGGCCCCCGGCCGCGGCGGCCGGGCTTTCCACAGCGGCGGCGGACGCCTAAATCAGCCAGCCGCCAAAGTCGCACCCACCAAGTCGCACCCATCAGGGGCCAGGTCAGACCGCTTGAACTCCGTCACCCTCCGAGAGGCCGAGCCCAGCCTGGCGCGTCAGGCCAACGCGATCGCGCGCGACCTCACGCGGGCCGATCCCAAGGTCTATTGGCTGGACCTGGCAGTGACGGCGGCGGTCACCTGGACGAGCCTGGTCGTCGCGGCCACGGCCACCAGGCCCGCCTGGGCCCTGGCCGCCGGCGCCGTCTGCATCCTCGCCCTCTATCGCGGCATCAGCTTCATCCACGAGCTGACCCACCTGCGCCGCGACGACGTTCCGGGCTTCCACCTGGTCTGGAACCTGGTCATCGGCGTGCCCTTCCTGACGCCCTCGCTGCTGTACGAGGGCGTGCACATCCTGCACCACGCCAAGGACCGCTACGGCACCGCCCGCGATCCGGAGTACCACCCCCTGGCGCGCCGGCCGCCGCATGAGCTGGCGGCCTTCCTGGGCGTGGCCCTGCTGGCGCCCGTGGGCGTGGTGCTGCGCTTCGCGATCCTGGCGCCGCTCAGCTTCCTGATCCCGCCGCTGCGCCGGTTCGTGGTGGCCAAGACCTCGGGGATGGTGATCAACACCGCCTTCTCCCGCGAGGACTTCGAGCGCGCCCGCAGTGCGCCGTGGCTGGCCCAGGAGGTCGGCGCCTGGGTGTGGAGCTGGACGGTGGTCGGCCTGGCGCTCGCGGGCGTGATCCCCTGGCGCGCCCTGGCGATCGCCGGCGTGATCTTCGGCCTGATGACCTTCCTGAACCAGCTGCGCACAGCGGTGGCGCATTACTGGGAGAACGACGGGGCGCAGATGCCGGTGCTGGACCAGTTCCTGGACAGCGTGAACGTGCCGCCGCCGGCGCTGCTGCCGTTCCTGTGGGCGCCCGTCGGCCTGCGCTACCACGCCCTGCACCACCTGATGCCGCGCCTGCCGTACCACAACCTGGGCCAGGCCCACCGGCGGCTGGTCGAGGCCCTGCCCGCCGACCACGCCTATCGCCAGGTGGAGCAGCCCGAGCTGATCCCCGCCCTGCGCCGGCTGGTGGGGCGGATGCGGCTCAGCCGCTAGTGGCCAGCTTCTCGATGCGGCTGGCGGCGCTCTCCAGGGCGTTCACCGCCCGGGTCTCGATGCGCGTGCGGTCGGCCTGGAGCCGGCTGACCTCGACCTGCAGGGCGGCCAGCCGGCCCTTGGCGTCGTAGAGTTCGTCGGCCAGCAGCAGGGCGCCCATCAGGAAGAGCCGCGTGTCGCCCAGCTGGCCCATGTCCTGCGACACCTCGCGGACCTGGCGGTCGAACAGCTTGGCCAGTTCCATGAGGTGGGCCTCCTGGCCGTCCTCGCAGCCCACCGCATAGGGGCGGCCGTTCACCTCGACATTGATCTGCGCCATCGCCTTATGCCTCCTGGACCTGGCCCTCGAGGGCCGCCCGGATTTCCTGGATCGCCCGTCCCAGCGCCGCCGAGGCCGCGACCCCAGCCTCCTCCAGCTCGCGCTCCCGGGCTCGCGCCGCATCGAGCTCGGCCGCCAGATTGGCCCGGTCCTGGTCGAACAGGCCCCCGGCCTCGGCGCTGGCGTCGCGCAGGCGCTGCGACAGGCGCTGCTCCAGCACGTGCAACGCGCTTTCCAGCCGCTTGGCCGCCAGGTCCAGCGCGGTGTCGCCGCCGTTCATCCGATCCTCCGAGCCAGTTGCGAGCTCTATACCCTGCGTCGGCGAGTCTCGCGAATTCGAGGGCGATTTCTTGACCCTCCGGTCCCCACGTGCGAGGCGGCGCGGCAATTCCCCGCCAGAAGAGACTTAGAGAACCGCCGATGCCCGCGCCCACCCAGCTCATGGCCGACGCCATCCGCGTCCTTTCGATGGACGCCGTGGAGGCCGCCAATTCGGGGCACCCGGGCATGCCGATGGGCATGGCCGACGTGGCGACGGTGCTGTGGACCCGGTTCCTGAAGTACGACGCCGCCCGGCCGGACTGGGCCGACCGCGACCGGTTCGTGCTCTCGGCGGGCCATGGCTCGATGCTGCTCTACAGCCTGCTGCACCTGACCGGGGTCAAGGCGGTGAGCCTCGACAGCCTGCGCCAGTTCCGCCAGCTGGGATCCAACACCCCGGGGCACCCGGAGTACGGCCACACCCCCGGCGTCGAGACCACCACCGGGCCCCTGGGCCAGGGCCTGGCCACCGCGGTCGGCATGGCCATGGCCGAGCGCAAGCTGGCCGCCCGCTTCGGCGCGGACCTGGTAGACCACCGCACCTGGGTCGTAGCCGGCGACGGCTGCCTGATGGAGGGCGTCAGCCACGAGGCCATCTCCCTGGCCGGGCGCCTGAAGCTGGCCCGCCTGACCGTGCTCTGGGACAACAACGACATCACCATCGACGGCCACGTGGGCCTGTCGGACGCCACGGACCAGCTGGCCCGTTTCAAGGCCGCCGGCTGGGCGGTGAAGGCCATCGACGGCCACGACGAGGGCCAGATCCGCCGCGCCCTGGCCTGGGCCACCAAGCAGGACCGGCCCAGCCTGATCGCCTGCAAGACGGTGATCGGCAAGGGCTCGCCCACCTTCGCCGGCACCCACGACGTGCACGGCAAGGCCCTGGGCAAGGACGAGGTGGCCAAGACCCGCGCCGCCCTGGGCTGGCCGCACGAGCCCTTCGTGGTGCCGGACGAGGTCTACCGCCCCTGGCGCGCCGCTGGCCGCAGGGGGGCCAAGGTGCGCAAGGCCTGGGAGGCCAAGCTTGCCGCCTCGCCGCAGAAGGCCGAGTTCGAGCGCGCCATGTCCGGCGCCCTGCCGGCCCACGCCTTCGAGGCCCTGGACGCCTTCATCGCCGAGGCCGCCGCCGGCAAGCCCGCCGCCGCCACGCGCCAGCACTCCGGCGCGGTGCTGGAGAAGATCTTCGGCCAGGTCCCCGAGCTGGTCGGCGGCTCGGCCGACCTCACCGGCTCCAACAACACCTACGTCAAGAACACCGAGATCTTCGACGCCCCGGGCTACGGCGGCCGCTATGTGAACTACGGCGTGCGCGAGTTTGGCATGGCGGCGGCCATGAACGGCCTGGCCCTGCACGGCGGGGTGATCCCCTACGCCGGCACCTTCCTGGTGTTCAGCGACTATGCGCGACCGGCGATCCGGCTGGCGGCGCTGATGGGCATCCGGGTGATCCATGTGGGCACCCACGATTCCATCGGCCTGGGCGAAGACGGTCCGACCCACCAGCCGGTGGAGCACCTGGCCGCCCTGCGCGCCATGCCCAACCTCAACGTCTTCCGCCCGGCCGACGCGGTGGAGACCGCCGAGTGCTGGAAGCTGGCGTTGCAAACCGCCGGCACGCCCTCGGTGATGGCGCTGTCGCGGCAGAAGACCGCCGGCGTCCGCGGCGACGCGGGCGAGAACCAGAGCGCCCGCGGCGCCTACCAGCTGGCCGCGGCCAGCCGGCCCGCCCAGGTGACCCTCTTCGCCACCGGAACCGAGGTCCCGGTCGCCCTGGCCGCGCGCGACCTCTTGGAGGCGGACGGCATCGGCGCGCGGGTGGTTTCCGTTCCCTGCTTCGAGCTGTTCGAGGCCCAGCCCGCCGACTACCAGGCCGCGGTGATCGGCGAGACCGATGTCCGCGTGGCCGTGGAGGCCGGCGTGCGCCAGGGCTGGGACCGCTTCATCGGCAGCGATGGCGCCTTCGTGGGCATGACCGGCTTCGGCGCCAGCGGCACGGACAAGGCCCTCTACGCCCACTTCGGCATCACGCCGGAGGGCGTGGCGGCGGCGGCCAAGGCGAAGCTCTAGCCCCCTGCCAGCGCGGAGCGAAAGGAAGACCAGGCCATGACCACGCCCGCCCGCCTCGGCACGCCGCTTTCGCCCACGGCGGTGCGGGTCATGCTGCTGGGCTCTGGGGAGCTCGGCAAGGAGGTGGCGATCGAGCTGCAGCGGCTGGGCTGCGAGGTGATCGCCTGCGACCGCTATGCCGATGCGCCGGCCATGCAGGTGGCCCACCGCAGCCACGTCCTGGCGATGACCGACGCGAAGGCCTTGCGCGCGGTGGTCGAGGCCGAGCGGCCGCACCTGGTCGTGCCCGAGATCGAGGCCATCGCCACCGATGAGCTGGCGCGGATCGAGGCCGAGGGGCTGGCCACGGTCATCCCGACGGCCCGCGCCGCCCAGCTGACCATGAACCGCGAGGGGATCCGGCGGCTGGCCGCCGAAGAGCTGGGCCTGCCCACCAGCGCCTACGCCTTCGCCTCGTCCCAGGCCGAGCTGGAGCAGGCGGCCGCGGCGGTCACGGGCTTTCCCTGCTTCGTGAAGCCGGTGATGAGCTCATCCGGCAAGGGCCAGTCCTATGTGGAGAGCCCGGACGGGCTCGCAGCCGCCTGGCGCTATGCCCTCGAAGGCGGGCGGGTGGAGCAGCCGCGGGTCATCGTCGAGGGCCTGGTGGCGTTCGACTTCGAGATCACCCAGCTCACCGTGCGCAGCCTGGTGAGCGGCCACGTCGAGACCAGCTTCTGCGCCCCCATCGGCCACCGCCAGGTGCGCGGCGACTATGTGGAGAGCTGGCAGCCGCAGCGGATGACGCCCGCGGCCCTGGCCCAGGCGCGCGAGATCTCCCGTAAGGTCACCGATGCGCTGGGGGGCCTGGGCGTCTTCGGCGTGGAGCTGTTCGTGAAGGGCGACACGGTGTTCTTCTCCGAGGTCAGCCCTCGGCCGCATGACACCGGCCTCGTCACCCTGGTCACCCAGTACCAGAGCGAATTCGCCTTGCACGCCCGGGCGATCCTGGGCCTGCCCATCGACGTCACCCAGCGCGAGCCGGGCGCCAGCGCGGTGATCTACGGCGGCCTCGAGGCCAAGGGCGTCGCCTTCGAAGGCGTGGCCGAGGCCCTGGCGGTGCCGGGGGCGGACCTGCGCCTCTTCGGCAAGCCGGAGAGCTACGAGCGCCGACGCATGGGCGTGGCCCTGGCCCGCGCGACCACGGTGAAGGACGCCCGCCAGCGGGCCCGCGAGGCCGCCGGCCGGGTGAAACCCGTGGCGGGCTGAAGGGCTCCACAGCCTCAAGGAACGTCGTTCGATTTTTGCGTGCCCGCCGAAAAGGTCGGTGCTAGCCTCGCCGTGGGTCAGCGGAAGCGGGGGGCGCGATGACGACGACCATTGGGACTCTCGGCGGAAAATCAGGCCTGGGCGCAGCGCCCGGCTCTCTCGCCGCATTGGCCGATCGCTGGATCTATGTGGTCACGGCGCTGGGCTTCATCCTCATCGTCCTGACCGGCTTCATCCCCGACTCCGTGGGGAAGGTCGCCGCGGTCCAGGCCGGGCAGCGGCCGCCCTTCCCGCTGGTGCTGCACCTCCATGCCGTGCTGATGGGCTCGTTCCTGCTGCTGCTCCTGGCGCAGACCACGCTGGTGGCCCTGGACCGCCGGGACCTGCATCGCCGGCTCGGGCTGGCCGCGACCGTGCTGGGCCCGGCCCTGGTGGTGGTGGGCGTCATGCTCGTGCCGGTCGGCTATCACTCGTTGCAGCACGCCATGCAGGCGGCGGTCGGTCCGGCGCAAGCCAAGCTGGCCGGACGGCTCGGCGAGCTCGACAACATCCTGCTGTTCCAGCTGCGGATCGCCGTCCTGTTCCCGCTCTTCCTGGTGGTCGGCCTGCGGGCCCGCGCGACCGATCCCGACCTGCACAAGCGGATGATGATCATGGCCCCGGCCATGGCCCTGCCCGCCGGCATCAACCGCATCGAGTGGCTGCCCACGACGCTCCCGCACAGCCCGCTGTCGACGGACCTCTACCTGCTGCTCGCCCTGTCGCCGCTGCTGGTGTGGGACCTGGTCCGCCATCGGCGGATCCAAAAGGCCTATCTGGTCGCCCTGGCCGCCGGCCTGCCGCTGTCTGTGGCGCTCTATGCACTGTGGGACTCCGCGTCCTGGCACGCGATCGCGCGCCGCATCCTGGGCGCCTGACGAGGCTCAGCCGGGCTTCCGCGAGGGCGGCGCCGCTCTTGCAGACGTGAGGCCGCAAGGTCACCCACTGTCCCTCTCGCGAGGGGCAAGGGGTTGACTTCGCGGGTTCTCGCCTCAAGAACCCCGCCAACCCAAAATCCAAGGAGCCTCACCTCATGGCTGTCCGCGTCGCCATCAACGGTTTCGGTCGCATCGGCCGCCTGGTCCTGCGTTCGATCGTCGAACACGGCCGCCGCGACATCGAGGTGGTGGCGATCAACGACCTGGGTCCCGTCGAGACCAACGCCCACCTGCTGCGCTACGACAGCGTGCACGGCCGCTTCCCGGCCGAGGTGAAGGTGGTGGGCGACACCATCGAGATCGCCGGCTTCGCCCCGATCAAGGTCACCGCCGTCCGCGACCCCAAGGAGCTGCCGCACAAGGCCCTCGGCGTCGACATCGCCCTCGAGTGCACCGGCATCTTCACGTCCAAGGACAAGGCCAAGGCCCACCTGGACGCCGGCGCCAAGCGGGTGATCGTCTCCGCGCCTGCCGACGGCGCCGACAAGACCATCGTCTTCGGCGTCAACCACCAGAGCCTGACCAAGGACGACCTGGTGATCTCCAACGCCTCGTGCACCACCAACTGCCTGGCGCCGGTGGCGCACGTGCTGCAGGAGCTGTGCGGGATCGAGCGTGGCTACATGACCACGATCCACTCCTACACGGGCGACCAGCCGACCCTGGACACCCTGCACAAGGACCTCTACCGCGCCCGCGCCGCGGCCATGTCGATGATCCCCACCTCCACCGGCGCGGCCAAGGCCCTGGGCCTGGTGATCCCGGCCCTCGCCGGCAAGCTGGACGGCTCGTCGATCCGCGTGCCGACGCCGAACGTCTCGGTGGTGGACCTGAACTTCGTGCCCAGCCGCAAGGTGACGGTGGACGAGATCAACGCCGCCATGGAAGCGGCCGCCAATGGCGCCCTGAAGGGCGTGCTGGCGGTGACCAAGGAGCCGCTGGTCTCCATGGACTTCAACCACAATCCCGCCTCGTCCACGGTGGCGCTGCCCCAGACCCAGATGATCGACGGCGGCCTGGGCCGGGTCCTCTCCTGGTACGACAACGAGTGGGGCTTCTCGACCCGCATGGCCGACACGGCGATCGCCCTCGCGAAGCTGATCTAAGCCCGGCCCATGGCGTTCAGGACCCTCGACGGCGTCAACCTCCAGGGCCAGCGCGCCCTGGTCCGCGTGGACTTCAACGTGCCCATGGAAGACGGGCAGGTCAGCGACGACACCCGCCTGCGCGCGGCGCTGCCGACCATCGAGAAGCTGCGCCAGGGCGGGGCCAGGACCATCCTGCTCGCCCACTTCGACCGGCCGAAGGGCAAGGTCGTGCCGGAGATGAGCCTGAAGCCGGTGGTCGAGCCGCTGTCGAGGCTGCTGGGCGCGCCGGTGGCCTTCGCGGGGAACTGCGTGGGCGCCGAGGCCAACGACGCCGTGCACGTCATGAAGGACGGCGACGTGCTCCTCCTGGAAAACGTGCGCTTCCACGCGGGCGAGGAGAAGAACGACAAGGACTTCGCCATGGCCCTGGCGGTCAACGGCGACATCTTCGTCAACGACGCCTTCTCGGCGGCGCACCGCGCCCACGCCACGACGGAATGCCTGGCGCACCTCCTGCCGGCCTATGCGGGCGAGCAGATGCGGCTGGAGCTGAGCGCCCTGGACCGGGCGCTGGGCCAGCCCGAGCGCCCGGTGATCGGCATCGTCGGCGGCTCCAAGGTCTCCACCAAGCTGGACCTGCTGAAGCACCTGGTCACCAAGCTGGACAAGCTGGCCATCGGCGGCGGCATGGCCAACACCTTCCTCTTCGCCCAGGGCCACGACGTCGGCGCCTCCTATTGCGAGAAGGAGCTGGCCGAGACCGCGCGCGAGATCATCCGCCTGGCCGGCCAGAACAACTGCAAGCTCTTTCTGCCGCTGGACATCGTGGTGGCCGAGAAGCTGGCGCCCGGCGCGCCCGCGCGGGTGCGGCCGGTGGGCTCCATCGACGAGCACGAGCGCATCCTCGACGCCGGGCCCGAGACCGTCGAGCGCCTCTGCCGCGCCATGGACAACTCCAGGACCCTGGTCTGGAACGGCCCGCTGGGGGTCTTCGAAATGCCGCCCTTCGACAAGGGCACGGTCGCGGCGGCCCATCACGCAGCGGAACTCGCCAAGGCGGGGAAGCTTGTAGCGGTGGCGGGAGGCGGTGATACCGTAGCCGCCCTCAACGCGGCCGGCGTCACGGACGACTTCACCTTCGTCTCGACCGCCGGTGGCGCGTTCTTGGAATGGATGGAAGGCAAGACGCTGCCGGGGGTGGCGGCTCTGGCCCGACAGTAGACAGGTGGGGACCTGAGATGGCCAGGATTACGCTTCGACAGCTTCTGGATCACGCCGCCGAGCAGGGCTACGGCGTGCCGGCGTTCAATATCAACAACATGGAGCAGGGGCTCGCCATCCTGGAGGCGGCCGACGCCACCGACAGCCCGGTGATCATCCAGGCCAGCCGCGGCGCGCGCTCCTACGCCAACGACATCGTGCTGAAGCACCTGATCGACGCCCTGGCGGAGATGTATCCGCACATCCCGATCTGCATGCACCAGGACCACGGGAACAACGAGGCCACCTGCGCCACGGCGATCCAGTTCGGCTTCACCTCGGTGATGATGGACGGCTCGCTGAAGGCCGACGCCAAGACCCCCGCCGACTACGACTACAATGTCCGCGTCACCCGCAATGTGGTGGACATGGCCCACTGGGTCGGCGCCAGCGTCGAGGGCGAGCTGGGCGTGCTGGGCAGCCTCGAGACCGGCATGGGCGAGAAGGAAGACGGCCACGGCTTCGAGGGCAAGCTGGAACACGACCAGCTGCTGACCGATCCCGACCAGGCCGTGGACTTCGTCAAGGCCACCGAGGTCGACGCCCTGGCCATCGCCATGGGCACCAGCCACGGCGCCTACAAGTTCACCCGCCGGCCCGACGGCGACGTGCTGGCGATGAACGTGATCGAGGAGATCCACCGCCGCCTGCCCAACACCCACCTGGTGATGCACGGCTCGTCCTCGGTGCCGCAGGACCTGCAGGACATCATCAATCAGTACGGCGGCGAGATGCCCCAGACCTGGGGCGTGCCGATCGAGGAGATCCAGCGCGGCATCAAGCACGGCGTGCGCAAGATCAACATCGACACCGACAACCGCATGGCCATGACCGGCGCCATCCGGAAAGTCTTCGCCGAGAACCCCGGCGAGTTCGATCCGCGCAAGTACCTGAAGCCCGCCATGGAGGCGATGCGCGCGGTCTGCCGCCAGCGCTTCGAGGAGTTCGGCACGGCCGGCCAGGCCAGCAAGATCAAGCCGCTGCCGCTGTCGGCCATGGCCAAGCGCTACGCCGCCGGCGAGCTGGCCCCCAAGATCGGCGTCACGAAGGTCGCCGCGGAGTAGGCGACTAGCTCAGGAAGGCCGGCAGCGTGCGCCGCCTGGCGAGGGCCTCCAGCGCCACAGGATCGGTGACCGTCACCGTGCGATAGCCCGCGGTGATGATCCCTTGCGTCTCCAGCGTCCTCGCCGCGCGGTTGAGGGTCTGGCGCGAGACCCCGATCATCTCGGCAAGGGTTTCCTGCGATAGGCGCAGGTCGATCGTGACCCCGGCCGAGCTCCGGTGACCATGGGCTTGGGCCAGGCCCACCAGCCGCTGGGCCAGGCGGATCGCGACCGGCAGGTTCGCCGTGGTGACGATGTATTCCATTGCCCGGCGATACTGCTCGCAGACCAGCCGGGCGAAGGCGGCGTAGTGCTCGCGGCTGTCGGCCGTGAGCCGGTGGAAGGCCGCAGGCGTGAGGTGGAGAACGACGGCTCGGCCCACGGCGACGGCGTCGGAGGTCCGCGGCAGGCCGTCGATCATGGCCGCTTCGCCGAACCAGGCGCCCGGACTGGCGATCATGAGGAGCGCCGAGCGGCCCTCCGGCGTCGTCTGGATCACGCGGATTTCGCCCGAGATCAGCGCGAACACGCCATTCGGCGGATCACCGGCGGCGTAGATCACCTCGTCGGTAAGCCGCCGGATGCGGCCCTGATCGAGGATCGATCGCGCCAGGCCCTCCGGCAGCGCCCGGAACCACGGGTTGCCGGCCAGGACTTCGGCCGTCGTCGGCTGCATCGCCATTCGCGACGGTCGGTCGGATGAAGTGAGATTGTCAACCACGCGACAGTCTTGGGGCCGGTCCGACAGTAGGCCAGGGCCGAACCTGCGGAGCCGACCATGTCAGACGCCAGAGACCCGTCGCGTCCGCGCATCCTGCTCACGGAAGGCTCCAGCCTGTCAGCGCGGGAGACCATCACCGCGCTTGGGCTCGCCGGCCATCGGGTAGAGCTGGTCTCCAGCGAGGCGGCCTGCCTCGGGCGGTTCTCGCGCTTCGTGCGTCATGTCCACCCCGCCCCGCCCTGCGGCGAGGACCCCGAGGGATATCTGGCAGCCGTCCTGGGGGTGGTGACGCGGGCGGAGATCGACGTCCTGATGCCGGTGCACGAGCAGGCCTATCTCCTCGCGGCGGCGCGCCATCGCCTGCCGGAGACGCTCGGCATCGCGCTCGCTGACTTCGAGGCGTTCGAGCAGGTGCAGAGCAAGACTGGCCTGGCCCGGCTCCTCGCCCGGCTGGACGTTCCACAGCCGGCCACAGAGGTCGTCTTCTCGCCGGCGGGGCTCGCGGCCCGGCGGGATTTTCCGCTCTACGTGAAGGCGCCCTTCGGCACCGCCAGCGGCGGCGTGTGGCGGGTTGAGGACGCCATCCACGGCGCCGACGTGGCCCGCGAGCTGGATCGGCGCGGCCTCTTCCAAGACGGCGTCGTCGTCCAGACGGCCCTCGACGGGCCGTTGGAGCGCGCCCAGGCGGTGTTCGACCACGGCCGGCTCGTGGCCTTCCACAGCTACCGCCAGATCGCGGCCGGACCGGGCGGCGGCGACGTGCTGAAGGTGAGCGTCAGCTGTCCTGCGGCCCAGGCCCACGTGGCGCGGATTGGCCGCGCGCTTCGATGGCGCGGCGCACTGTCCTTCGACTACATCGCCGATGCGGCGAGCGGCGCGCCGGCCTTCATCGACGCCAACCCGCGACTGGTGGAGCCGATGAACGCCTGGTTCAGCGGCGTGGACCTGGCCGGCGCGCTCCTGCGGGTCTCGCTCGGGGAGGCGCCGCCTGCGCAACCCCAGGCGCGGGAGGGCGTGGTGACCCGCCTCGGGCTGATGGGCCTGATGGATGCAGCGTCGCGGCGTGGCCGGCGCAGCGATGTCCTTCGTGAGCTGGCGCTGCTGGCCGGCGGTGCGGGCCGCTATGGCGGATCGATCGAGGAGTTGGTTCCCTTGGGAACCGATCTGCTCTGCATGGCCCCGCTCGCCGTCGTCCTCGGCAGATTGCTGTGGTCGCCAGGGTCGGCCTCGGCGCTTTCGCGCGGCGCCGTCGAGGCCTACAGCCTGACGCCGGCGGCGATCGAACGCGTGCGCGGCTGGCGCGCCTAGGCGCCGGGGCAGACATCGGACTGCGACCTCAAGATCCCGTCCTGGGCGCCTTGATCCGAGCGGCCCAGGATGAACGGGCCCGTTCAGGCCGGCGAAGGCTTGCGCGGCGCAACCACGGCCAGGGCGGCCTGCAGCCCGCTGGCGCCGTCCACCCGCTTCACGATCCGCCCGCGCGCATCGAGCAGGATCACCGCCGGCACGCCGCTGACGCCGAAGGCGCGGAAGAGGTCGCCGGTCTCGTCCAGCGTGAGCGGGACCTGGGTGGCGGTGGTCTTGCGGTAGCCGGCAAGTTCGTCGCGGGTCGCCCAGAGGCCCATGGCCACCCCCAGCACCCGCACCCCGCCGCCGCGCGCGTGGGCCTCCATGGTCTCGCGCACCTCGCGGCAGGCGGCGCCGGTCTCCGGCTGGGTCTTGGCGAGGTAGGTCTCGCACCAGGGCGAGAAGAAGACGAGCGCGGTCGGGCGCGCGCCGGCGGGATCGCGCATCGCGAAGGCCGGGCCGTCCAGGGTGCGCGGCGCCAGGGCGGGGGCCAGGTCGCCGGTGCGATAGACCTTCGCCGCCTGCGCCTGCGGATGCCGCGGGTCCGGCGCGCCGGTCTCGGCCCGCGCGGTCTTGAGGGCCGCGTCCAGCCGCGCGTCGGCCAGGTGGCCCACATAGAGGATCCGCCCGTCGCGCCCGATCACCACATGCTGCGGCGTCACCCGCAGGTTCAGCGCCTTGGCGAGCCGGCCGTCGTCCACCGCCATGGGCACGGTCAGGTTCAGCTTCTGGCGATAGGCCCGCACCTTGTCGGCGGAGTCGGCGAAGCCGGTGTCCACGGCCAGCACCTCCAGGTCCGACCCGGCGGCCCGGTAGGTCGCCTCCAGGTGCGGCATCTGCTCGCGGCACGGCGCGCACCAGGTGGCCCAGAACTTCAGATAGACCGCCTTCTTGCCGTACAGCTTGCCGAGGTCGACCGTGCGCCCGTCCAGGGTGGTGATCTTCAGGCGCGGCGCCGGCTGGCCGATCAGGGCGCGGCCCGCCTGTTCGGCCAGGTCCTGGCCGGTGTCGGCCCGGGCGGCTGGCCCGAACGCTGTGGTAGCGCCGAAGGCGAAGGCCAGGGTCAGGACCAGGGTGGTCAGCGCACGCATGGGAAAGCCTCCAACAGGCGGCTGGTTTGGCCCGCGACGCGGACTGGCGGAAAGGTCCGTTCCGTGGAAACTCAGGGGCGCCAATTTCGGATTGGCCCGCCGGAAATCGCCCGAAGCGGTCCTTCAGGCGGACCGTTCGCCCGGGGCATCGATCGGCGGACTGGGCATGGAGATGGGATGGCGCGCGATCCGGTGTTCGAGCTCGACCTCACCCTGCCGCCGCCGGGCGCGCGGACGCGGGTGCGCGACCTGCATGGGCAACTCCGCGCCGCCATCTTCGACGGGCGGCTGAAGCCCGGGCTGCAGGTGCCGCCTAGTCGCGCGCTGGCGTCCAGGCTCGCGGTCTCCCGCAACACGGTGGTCTCGGTCTACGAGCTGCTGCTGGCGGAGGGCTACCTCGTGGCCCGGACCGGCTCGGGCACCTATGTGGGCGAGGTCTCACGGCCAGGCTCCGCCACCCCACCAGCGGCGGCCAGCGCCGCCGATCCGCGCCTTGCGCCTGCGTGGCGGGACATTCGTGCGCAGCGCGCGCTGCGACCGTCCTTCGCCTTCGACTTCGCCCTGGGCCTGCCCGAGGTCAGCCTCGCCCCGTTCGACGTCTGGCGGCAGCTCGCCAACCGCGCGCTGCGCGCGACCGCGCGCCGCGCCGCCGCCTATCTGGAGGCCGAGGGCCGCCCGGCCTTGCGCGAAGCTGTGGCGCGCCATGCGGCCTTCGCCCGCGCCGTCGCCTGCACGCCGGACTCAGTGCTGATCACCAGCGGCGCCCAGCAGGCCTTCGACCTGCTGGCGCGCGTCCTGGTGACCCCGGGCGAGACCGTGGTGGCGGTGGAGGACCCGGGCTATGCCCCGGTGCGGGCCCCGTTCGCGCGGCTTGGGGCGATCGTGCGCCCCACGCCCGTGGACGACGAGGGGCTGGTGGTGGACGCCTTGGCCCCCGACACCCGGGTGGTCTGCGTGACGCCGTCGCACCAGTTCCCGCTGGGCGTGCCCATGTCGCCGGCCCGCCGCGCCGCCCTGCTGGCCTTCGCCGCCCGTCACGGCGCCGTGGTGGTGGAAGACGACTACGATGGCGAGTTCCGCTTCGACGGGCGGCCGCTGGACGCCCTGCAGACCCTCGACCGGCACGCCTGCGTCGCCTACGTCGGCACCTTCTCCAAGAGCCTCTTCCCGGGCCTGCGGCTGGGCTATGTGGTGGCGCCGGACTGGGCGCGCGCCGCCCTCGCCGAGGCCAAGCGCATCGCCGACGGCCGCACGCCCACCGACACCCAGGAGACCCTGGCCGCCTTCATCGCCGAGGGCCACCTGGCGCGGCACGTGCGGCGCATGCGCAAGGTCTACGGCGAGCGCCGCAACCGGCTGATGGAGGCCCTCACCCGCCAGATGCCCGGCCGGCTGCTGCCCGCGGTGGCCGGCCTGCACCTGGCCATCGAGCTGCCGCCGGACATCGACGCGACGGCCCTATCGGTGCGGGCCGAGCGCGCGGGCATCGCGGTCGCGCCGCTCTCGCGGTTCCATGCCGGCGGCGGCGTCCGCAACGGCCTGGCCTTCGGCTACGGCGTCGTCGATCCGCGCCGCATCGACGATGGAATCCGCCACCTCGCAGGGCTCGTCTAAGCCTCGATGGCCGCGCCGTTCATTTCCTTGACCCACAGCGCGCCGGCGACCGCACAGACCGCCGAGACCACCACCGGGTACCAGAGCCCGAAGTAGATATCGCCGCTGGCCGCCACCATGGCGAAGGCGGTGGTGGGCAGGAAGCCGCCCAGCCAGCCCACGCCCAGGTGGTAGGGGATCGACATCGAGGTGTAGCGCACCCGCGCCGGGAACATCTCCACCAGCGCCGCGGCGATCGGCCCGTAGGCCATGGTCGCGTAGATCACCAGCAGGAACAGCAGACCCACCACCATGGGCTTGTTCATCCGCCCCGGGTCGGCCTTGAGGGGATAGCCCACGGCCTTGAGGTTGGCGGCGAGACCCTTGGTCCAGGCCTCCTTGGCGGTCTTGAACTCGGCCTTGGCGACGCCCGCGCCGTCGACGCTGGCGATCTCCTTCGCCCCGATGCGGATCCGCGCGGGGGCGCCGGCGGGCGCGGCCTGGTTCACGTAGGAGACCCCCGCGTTGGCGAGCGCCGACTTGGCCACGTCGCAGCCGCTGGAGAAGGTCTGCTTGCCCACCGGGTCGAACTGGAAGTGGCAGGTGGCCGGGTCAGCGATGACCACTACGGGTGCGCGCCGCGTGGCCGCCGCCAGGTCCGGGTTAGCCGCCTCGGTCAGGCCGTGGAAGATCGGGAAGTAGGTGAGGACCGCCAGGGCGCAGCCGCCCAGGATGATCGGCTTGCGGCCCACCTTGTCCGACAGCCAGCCGAAGATGACGAAGAAGGGCGTGCCCAGCGCCAGGGCCACGGCCGTCAAGGTGTTGGCCAGGGCGCCGTCCACCTTGAGCATCTTCTCGAGGAAGAAGAGGGCGTAGAACTGGCTGCAGTACCAGACCACCGCCTGGCCCGCGACCATGCCCACCAGGGCCTGCAGCATCAGCTTCAGGTTCGGCCAGTCGCCCAGGCTCTCGGCCAGCGGGCGCTTGGACTGCCGGCCCTCGGCGACCATCTGCCGGAACACCGGGCTCTCGTTGAGCCGCAGCCGGATCCAGAGCGAGACGCCCAGGAGCACGATCGACAGCAGGAACGGCACGCGCCAGGCCCAGGCCTTGAAGGCGTCCTCGCCCGTGCGGCTGCGCACCACCAGGATCACCATCAGCGACAGGAAGAGGCCGAAGGTGGCGGTGGTCTGGATCCAGCCGGTGTAGAGCCCGCGCTTTCCGGGCGGCGCATGCTCGGCCACATAGATCGCCGCGCCCCCATACTCCCCGCCCAGCGCCAGGCCCTGGGCCAGGCGCAGGGTGATCAGGAGGATCGGGGCCGCGACGCCTATCTTCGCATAGGCCGGCAGCAGGCCCACCGCGAAGGTCGAGAGCCCCATGATCAGCATGGTGACCAGGAAGGTGTTCTTGCGGCCCCAGAGGTCGCCCAGGCGGCCGAACACCACCGCCCCCAGCGGCCGCACCGCGAAGCCGGCTGCAAACGCCAGCAGGGCGAAGATGTAGCCGGTGACCTCGTTCACGCCGGAGAAGAAGTGCTGCGTGATGAAGCCCGCCAGCGAGCCGTAGAGGAAGAAGTCGTACCACTCGAAGACCGTGCCCACCGACGCGCCCGCGATCACTGTCACGGTCCCGCCGGTCCGCGCCGGGGCGCCGACCTCCGCCACTGCCGCCATTCATGCCTCCCGCTATCGTTGGGCAGGACGGTAGGCGGGCCCGGGCGTTCCAGGCAATGGCTCCTCTACGAGGGCGCGCCGTCGCGCGGGCCATTCAGCCGACCCGTCTTGAAGCGACCGCCCAGATAGGGTCCAAGGCGGCATGGCCACGCCCGCCTGCCGCCTCTACCTGATCACCCCGCCGCGCCTGGATGACCTGGCCGGCTTCGGCCATGTGCTGGCCCAGGCCCTGGACGCCGGCGACGTCGCCGCGCTGCAGATCCGGCTCAAGGACGTGGAGGACGCGATCGTCGCCGCGGCCGTGGATGCGCTACTGCCCATCGCCGCGGCTCGCGGCGTGGCGGTGATCCTCAACGACCGGCCGGACCTGGCCGCACGCCTGGGCTGCGACGGCGTGCACATCGGCCAGGAGGACGCGTCCTATGCGGAGGCCCGCCGGCTCATGGGCAAGGACCGGATGGTCGGGATCACCTGCCATGACAGCCGCCACCTGGCGATGGAGGCCGCGGAGGCCGGCGCCGACTACGTGGCCTTCGGCGCCTTCTTCCCGACCGCCACCAAGGACGCCCCGACCCGGGCCGACCCCGAGATCCTGACCATCTGGCAGGAGACCATGGAGGTCCCCTGCGTCGCCATCGGCGGGATCACGGTGGAGACAGCGCGGGAGATCGCCCGCGCCGGGGCGGACTTCATCGCCGTCGCGGCGGGGGTCTGGAGCCACGGCGAGGGGCCTGCCGCGGGCGTGAAGGCGCTCAACGCGGAGATCGCCGCGGGCGTGGCGGAGCGCAGCTGAGTCCGCCTCTCCCCCCGCGCAGCGGAGTGGGAGAGGAGAGTCAGTCCGGCGGCCCGTCGAACGTCGGCAGGCCCGTGGGGACCTGGACGAACGGGTGCTTGTGCTCGACCCACACCATCCGCTGCGGGGCCGGCAGGTCCTGGCCCACGAAGCAGCCGCCGGCCAGGCCGATGACGTCGTCCACGTCGTCGGGGACCCACCAAAGGTTGGTCCCGCAGTCGGCGCAGCGGTGGAAGGTGGTCGAGCCGTCCGGCAGGTGGAAGGTCTGCGTCCTGCCGCTGCCGGCCACGACCTGGTCCGGGCGGGCGTAGACCGTGACCCCGAAAAACCCGCCCGTGCGCCGCTGGCAGCGGGTGCAGCAGCAGCTGGAGACATAGAGCGGCTCGCCCTTCAGGCTCAGCCGCAGTTGGCCGCAGACGCAGGCGGCCTGACGCATCACTGGATCTTGCATGCCGCGATCCTACCGAGCCGCCTTGCCTTGTGCGAGCCCGACCACTAGGTTCCGCGCCCTCTATCGCCGCCGAGATCTTTCACACCGTGAGCACCCAATCCGCCCTTTTGAAGGTGATGAGCGACGCTGCGCGCAAGGCCGCGCGCGGGCTCAACCGCGACTTCGGCGAGCTCGCCGAACTGCAGGTCGCGAAGAAGGCCCCGGCCGACTTCGTCTCCGCCGCCGACCTCAAGTCCGAGCAGGTGCTCTTCGAGGCGCTGACCAAGGCGCGGCCCGGCTATTCCTTCCACGGTGAGGAGCGGGGCCTGATCGAGGGGACCGACAAGACCCACACCTGGATCGTCGACCCGCTGGACGGCACCACCAACTTCCTGCACGCCATCCCGCACTTCGCCATCAACATCGCCCTGCAGCGCGAGGGCGCCGTGGTCGCCGCGGTCACCTACAATCCGATCACCAACGAGCTGTTCTGGGCCGAGAAGGGCAAGGGCTGCTTCGTCAACGATCACCGCCTGCGCGTCGCGGCCCGCCAGCGGCTGGACGAGTCGGTGCTGGCCACCGGCATCCCGTTCCTGGGCCACGGCCAGCATGCCAAGTTCCTGAAGGAGCTGCACCAGATGACCCAGCGGGTCGCGGGCATCCGGCGTTTCGGCGCCGCGGCCCTGGACCTGGCCTGGGTGGCCGCGGGACGCTTCGACGGCTTCTGGGAGCGCGACCTCAGCGCCTGGGACCTGGCGGCGGGCCTGCTGCTCGTCACCGAGGCCGGCGGCAAGGTGACGGACATCGACGGCGGCGACGACATGCTGGGCAAGGGCTCGGTGGTGGCCGCGAACCTCGACCTGCACCCGCAGGTCCTCAGTCGCCTCACTGCCGCAAAATAGCGGCTAAGGTGCGCGGCATGAGCCTGACCCGCCGCACCCTCGCCACCACTGCCGCCGCCCTGATGGCGCTGCCCGCCTTTGCCGCTCCCACCTTCGCCGGTCCGTCGCGCAAGCCGCTGGTCATCGCCCACCGCGGCGCCAGCGGCGAGCGGCCCGAGCACACCCTGATGGCCTACCGGCTGGCGATCGCCGAGGGCGCGGACTTCATCGAGCCCGACTGCGTGGTCTCCAAGGACGGCCACCTGGTGGTCCGCCACGAGAACGAGATCGGCGGGACGACGGACGTGGCCAGCCATCCCGAGTTCGCCGCCCGCAAGACCGAGAAGGTGATCGACGGCCAGAAGATCGCCGGCTGGTTCACGGAGGACTTCACCCTGGCCGAGCTGAAGACCCTGCGCGCCCGCGAGCGACTGCCGCAGCTGCGTCCCGCCAGCGCGGCTTTCGACGGCAAGGAGCCGATCGTCACCTACCAGGAGGTCGCCGACCTGGCCAAGGCCGAGAGCCGCCGCCTGGGACGGCCGATCGGGACCTATCCGGAGATGAAGCACCCCACGTACTTCGCCAGCCTCGGGATGCCGCTGGAGCCGCGCTTCGTCGACGCGCTGAAGACGAACGGCCTCAACAGCGCCGCCGCGCCGGTGTTCGTGCAGTGCTTCGAGGTGGAGCCGCTGAAGAGGTTCCGCGAGCTCGGCGGCCGGTCGCGGCGCATCATGCTGGTCGAGCGCAGCTCCACCAATGTCGACGTGAGGTCCGCCGTGGGCGTGAAGGCCATCGCCGCCTTCGCCGAGGGGATCGGGCCGGAGTGGCCGCTGGTGGTCCCGACGGATGGCGGCGTGCTCGGCTCGGCCACCGACCTCGTCAAGGACGCCCACGCGAGCGGCCTGGCGGTGCATCCCTGGACCGTGCGCGCGGAGAACGTCTTCCTGCCCAAGACCCTCTGGCGCGGGACCAACCCCGCCGACCGCGGCGACGTGGACGCGGTCTACAAGGCCCTGTTCGCCGCGGGCGTCGACGGTCTCTTCAGCGACTTCCCCGGATTGGCCGCCAAGGCCCGCGGCTAAAATCCGCCCCCTGTAGGGGAGGAACGTCAGGCCGCTTCGAACTGCAGCGCCGCCAGCCGGGCGTACAGTCCCGCGCGGGCCACCAGCTCGTGGTGGGTCCCCTCCTCGACGACACGGCCCTCGTCCATGACCACGATGCGGTCGGCCTTGAGCACGGTGGCCAGGCGGTGGGCGATGACCAGGGTGGTGCGGCCCTTCATGGCCTCGTCGAGCGCGCGCTGCACCAGGTGCTCGTTCTCGGCGTCGAGCGCGCTGGTGGCTTCGTCCAGCAACAGCACGGGGGCCTCGCGCAGCAGCGCCCGGGCGATGGCCAGCCGCTGGCGCTGGCCGCCGGACAGGGAACGGGCGCGGTCGCCGACCTCGGTCGCCATGCCCTGCGGCAGGTTGGCCAGGAACCCCTCGGCCTGGGCGGCGCGCACCGCCGCGCGGACCTCCGCCTCGCTGGCCCCCTCGCGCCCGAAGTGGACGTTCTCCATGGCCGTGCCGGAGAACAGCGGGCTCTCCTGGGCCACCAGGGCCATGCGCGCGCGCACCTCGGCGGGATCGGCCTCGCGCAGGTCCACGCCATCCAGCAACACCCGGCCCGACTGCGGATCGTAGAACCGCAGCATGAGGCGGAACACCGTGCTCTTGCCGGCGCCGGAGGGCCCCACCAGGGCCACCCGCTCGCCGGGCCGCACATGCAGGGTGAAGTCGCGCACCGCCGGCAGGTCGGGCCGGCCGGGATAGGCGAAGGTCACGCCCTCCATCGCCAGCTCGCCCCGCGGCGGGACGGGCAGCGGAGTCGCCCGCGCCGGCGCGGCGATGCCGGGCCGCGCGTCCATGAGGTCGCCGATCCGCTCCATGGCGCCGGCCGCCTTCTGCACGTCGCCCCAGGTCTCGCCCAGCTGGCCGACAGAGCTGGCCGCCATCACCGACAGGATCGCGAACTGGAACAGCGTGCCCCACTGGTGGTCGCGCAGGGTCTGGTGCACGCCCAGCCAGAAGACGCCGACGATGCCGCCGAACACCAGGGCGATGACCATGGCGGTCATGAAGGCCCGCGCCCGCATCCGCCGCAGCGAGGTGCGGAAGGCCGCGTCCACCGCCGCGCCGAAGCGCTGGGCGGCCAGGCCCTCGCGGCCGAACGCCTGCACGGTCTCCAGCGCATCGAGGTTCTCGCCGGCATAGCCCACGGCCGCGGCGAACTGGTCCTGGGTGGAGGTGGTCAGCTTGCGCACGCGCCGGCCGAACAGGAACATCGGCACGATGATCACCGGGATCAGCAGCAGGACCAGGCCGGTGAGCCGGGCGCTCACCACCACCATCAGCCCCAGCGCCCCCACCAGCATCACCAGGTTGCGCAGCGCCACGGAGACCGAGGTGCCGACCAGGGTCTCGACGATCTGGATGTCGGTGGTCAGGCGCGACAGCACCTCGCCCGTGCGGGTCTTCAGGAAGAAGGCCGGGTCCAGGGTCAGGATGTGCTGGTAGAGGCGCTTGCGCAGGTCGGCGGTGACCCGCTCGCCCAGCTTGGTCACGAAGAAATAGCGTGCGGCGCTGGCCACGCCGAGCGTCAGGGCGACCAGGCCCAGCAGCAGGAACCAGCGGTCGACCCCGGCGGGATTGGCCGCGGCGCCCGGCCGGGTCAGGTGGTCGACCAAGAGGCGCACCGCGCCAGAGAGGCCCAGGGTGGCGCTGGAGGAGACCACCAGGAAGACGCCGGCCAGGGCTGCATCGCCCCAATGGGCGGCTACGAAGGGCGCCAGACGCCGCAAGGCGCCGATGTTGCGGCTCTTGCCCCGGCGGGCCGCAGCCTCGGCCAGGGTATGGACCAGAGCCTGGCCCTCGGTCGGCCGGCCCGCTGTGGACGCTTCGGGCCCCGGCTCACTCATCGCGTCACACCTTGCATTCGCGGCCGCGTTTCTCTATACGCGCGGCTTCCTTTTCGCCGCCTCATGGCGGCCGGTCCAGATGGGTCCGTCCCAATTGGCCGCTCCAATACGTCAGGCGCCCGCGCGATGAAACAGAACACGCATCCCGACTATCACTTCATCACCGTGGTGATGACCGACGGCACCACCTACCAGACGCGTTCGACCTACGGGAAGCCGGGCGACACGCTGAACCTGGACATCGATCCCAAGACCCACCCGGCCTGGACCGGCGGCGGGCACCAGATGCTGGACCGCGGCGGCCGCGTCTCGCGCTTCAACGCCAAGTTCGGCGCCTTCACGCGCAAATAGGCCGCGCCAAGGCTGCAATTCGGGACGCCGCGAGGGGAGACCTTCGCGGCGTTTCTCGTTTTGGCGCCGCGTAGGGATTTGAACCGCGGAAAACGCGGAAGGACGCGGAAAGAGACGCAAGCGGCCGCGGGCGCGGGTTCTTCTTCCGCGCTTTTCCGTGTTTTCCGCGGTTATTTTCTTGGAACGCCTACGGCGGCGCCGTCAGCCCCCGAAGGCGCTCTTCAGGCGGTCCAGCTGGCCCAGGACGGGATTGGCCGGCTCTTCGGTCTGGCTTTCCAGGTACATGCGCCGGTCCAGGTGGCGAACGCGCTCGTAGAGGCGCTCGGCGCGGTCGGCCAGGCGGGTCAGGCCACGGGGCAGTTCGCCACGGGCCGCTTCGGCCTCGGCGGCCTTGGCCGCGTCGTCGGCGTTGAGGCGGTAGCGGTCCTCGCAGGCCGCGGCCGGGGCCATGTCGCCCTCGCGCACCGCCCGCTGGACCAGCAGCCAGGAGGCCACCTGCATCAGCCGGGTGGTGAGGCGCATGCTCTCGGCCGCATAGGCCAGCGCGGCGTTGCGCGACAGGAGCTTGGACTCCTGGCGGCCCTCGCCGTCGAGGTAGGACGCGGTCTCCTCGACCAGCTCCATGCCTTCCTGGAATGTCCGCTCGAACAGCTCGGAACGGGCGAAGTCCTGGATGACGTCGTCACGCCAGTCTGGGCTCTGGGTATCCTGCATTGGCTCGACCCTACACCGCTTACGGTTTCCACGCCCTGAACGAATCGACGCGGTCTGCCGCGGCCGCTGCAACCAACGTGCCAGGCCGCCTCAGCCGGCGCGGGGGGAGAACAGGGCGTCGGCGGCCGCCCGGCCCGAGCGCTTCTTGTCGATCTGGGCCTTCACCCGGCGCGCCTCCGCCTCGAGCACCTCCAGGCGCTCCTCCAGCTCGGACACCCCGTAGAGCTCCAGGTCCTCGCGCACGGCCTCCAGCAGCCGCTGGCCGCGGCCGATCCGGACTTCAGCAGGCTCCTCCATCGGCGAACCCTCCTTTGCGTCCCCCGAGCACGGGCGTATCTGAGCGCGCGAGCGCCAGAAGCGCAAGTTTTGGGACCGAAACATGACCAGCCCCCTCGAAGCCGAGACCATGACCGCCATCGCCATCGAGGGCGGCAAGGGGCCAGCCTCCGCCCTGAAGCCGGTGCGCGCGCCCATGCCCCAGCCCGCCGAGGGCCAGATCCTGATCCGGGTGCGCGCCGCGGGCGTCAACCGCCCCGACCTGATCCAGCGCATGGGCATGTATCCGCCGCCGCCCGGCGCGCCGGACACCCTGGGCCTGGAAGTGGCGGGCGAGGTGGCCAAGGCGGGGGGCCGCTGGAAGGTGGGCGACCGGGTCTGCGCCCTGCTGGGCGGCGGCGGCTATGCCGAGTACGCCGTGTGCGATGCGCGCCACGCCCTGCCGATCCCGGCCGGCCTGGACTTCCAGACCGCGGCCGGCCTGCCGGAGACAGTCTTCACCGTCTATGCCAACGTCTTCGAACACGGCGCGCTGAAGGCGGGCGAGACCCTGCTGGTGCACGGCGCCACGTCCGGCATCGGCGTCACGGCGATCCAGATGGGCAAGGCCGCCGGAGCCAAGGTGATCGCCACCGCCCGCGGCGCCGAGAAGGCCAAGACCGCCCTGGCCCTGGGCGCGGACGTGGCGGTGGACGCGACCAGCGAAGACTTCGCCGAGGTCGCCAAGCGCGAGGGCGGGGTCGATGTGGTGCTGGACATGGTCGGCGGCGACTATTTCGCCAAGGACCTCGACGCCCTCAGGACCGGCGGCCGCATCGTGTTCATCGCCAGCCAGGGCGGCGGCGAGGTTCCGCTGCAGATCTTCCGCCTGATGCAGAAACGCGCCGTCGTCACCGGCTCCACCCTGCGCCCTCGCAGCGCCGACGAGAAAGCGCGGCTCGCGGGCGAGGTCGAACGGGGGGTCTGGCCCTGGATCGCCGCCGGCAAGGTCAGGCCGCAGGTCGACGCGACCTTCCCGCTGGAGGAGGCCGCCAAGGCCCACGCCCACCTGGAAGCCGGCGCCCACGTCGGCAAGGTGATCCTCCTCGCGGGGTGAGGAACGCGCCCCGCCGGATCGCGTTCGCGCTGGCATGGGCAAGCAGACGGTGCAGCGGGGCCTCACCAAGCTCGGCATGTTGAGCGGGCACCTGTCCGCCTTCGTGATCCTGGGGCTCTACGCAGTCGCCTGGGTGGTCTTCGATCGCGGTTCGCTGAACTTCCACGGCGCGGCGACCCTGGTCACCTGGATGATGACCCTCTTCATCCAGCGCGCGGAGCACCGCGATACCCAGGCCATCCAGGCCAAGCTCGACGAGCTGCTGCGCGCCCACGGCGAGGCGGACAACCGCCTGACCCGGCTGGACGACCAGACCGCCGAGGAGATCGAGCAGCACCGCGACGAGGCCCGCGCCGGCGGGGCTAGTGCCTGAAGACGCCCATCAGCAGCGGGCGCACGAAGACCGAGGCCGCCGCCTTGGGGCGCACGTCGGGCACCAGGTAGCCGAGGTCTGCACAGGCGTTCAGCGTGGCGTTCAGCATCTGGGCGGCGATGAACGGGTCCACGGGGCGGATGCTGCCTTCGGCGATCCCGTCGGAGATCATCGAGGCGAAGCGGTCGGACACGCGGCTTGAGTGCTCGATCATCACCCGCCGGATCTGCTCCGGCAGGGCCGTGAGCGCCGAGGACTTCAGCAGCGGGCCATGCTCGGAGAGCTGGAATTCGGCCAGGGCCGCGGCGCAGGCCGACAGGCGGTCCCACTGGCTGGCGGCCGGTACCTCCATCGCCAGCCGCTGGGCGCGGGTCATGACCTCGAAGCTGCGCTCGAAGCAGGCGACCACCAGGTCGTCCTTGGCCTCGTTGTGATGGTAGAAGCTGCCCTTGGTGACGTTGAGCTCGGCGGAGATCTTGTCCACCGAGGCGCCGCGATAGCCGCGGTTGTTGATCAGCCGCGTGGCGGCCAGCAGGAAGGTCTCGCGCGCCGGCTCCGGCCCGTCGCGGGTCGCCAGCTTGTCCATGGCGATGGGCGTGGGCGCCCAGTCGGTCCCCTCCGGCGCCACCCCGTTCAGCAGGATGTCCACCATACGGTCGCGGATGCGCGGATAGTCCTCGGTGTCGAACTTGGCCAGCCAGGCGCCGCCCCAGAACACCTGCTCCAGCAGCATGCGCGTGCGCGCCGTGCGCCGGCCGCGCGACATCCAGGCCAGGTCCGGGTGGTCGAAGATCTGGCGCGCCTTGCGGAACAGCCGGCCGTAGGCGGTCGCCACCTCCTCCCGCCGCGGCGAGGACAGGGCGCGCAGTTCCGAGATGATCGGCAACGGCGGGGCGGTCCCGGCCTCGATGGCCTTGAGGGTGTCGAGGTAGCGCGTCAGGAAGCTGTGCAGCCGCTCGGGCGGGGTCGGCGCGCCCAGCGCCAGGTCGGCCAGCTCCAGCAGGGTCTCGATCCCGCGCATGATGCAGGCGGCGGCCAGGTCGTCCTTGCGCTTGAAGTAGTAGGTGACGCTGGTGGTGGAGAGGTCCACGGCCGCGGCCGTGTCGCCCAGGGTCAAGCCCTTGATACCCTTGCGGTTCAGGATCAGCGTCGCGGCGTCCAATATGGCTTCCCGCTTGCGCTCGAACCGGTCGGTGGATCTGGCGGCGGCGGTCCGCGGGGGCATGGGCGCGATCGTTCCTCTTGCAGCCTGCTGTTTGCCTCGGAATCCCTTGGTTCGCCAAGGGGCTACGTTACGTTAGGGCAGCGCTTTCCTACTCGATTCAGGCGTCGGAGAAGCCGAACGGCGCGCTGGTGCGCCGCAGGTCGTCCGGCAGGATCGCGCGGCCGATCGGCGGCGCAGAGCGGGCGGTGCATTCGGTGCGGTGGCAGAGGCGGCAGGTGACCCCGATCGGCGTCGCGGTCTCCGGCCCGAAACCGGGTCGCGCCTGGGTGTAGATCAGGCGGTGGGCGTGCTCCTCCGCGCACCCGAGCGCGATCGCCCGCTCCACCCGCGCCGCGCCATAGGCGCCGCCGCCGGCGGTGACCGTGCGGGCGATGGAGAAGAACCTCTGGCCGTCCGGCAGCTCCAGCCATTGGGTGACGATCTGGCGCGGCGTCTGGAAGGCCTGGTGGACGGTCCAGAGCGGGCAGCCGCCGCCGTGCCGCGCGAACGGGAAGCCCGCCCCGTCCAGCCGCTTGGAGACGTTCCCCGCCGGGTCCACGCGAATGAAGAAGAACGGCACGCGCTCCTGCCCCGGCTTCTGCAGCGTGGTCAGGCGGTGGGCGATCTGCTCGAAGCTGGCCCCGAACTGGCGGGCCAGGGCCTCGATGTCGTAACGGCGCGCCTCCACCGCCCGGGCGAAGGCGCTGTAGGGCATCAAGAGCGCCGCGGCGGCATAGCTGGCCAGAGCCCGGCGGGTCAGCCGCTCGCCGCTTTCGCTGGCGAAGCTGCCCTCCGCCATCAGCACGTCCACGTCGCCCGTCAGGTCCAGGTAGGCGACCTGCAGGGCCAGCTGGAACTGCTGGCTGGCGTGGTCCAGGCCGTCGTCCAGCACCACTTCGCGGCGGTGGCGGTCCAGCCGCCGGGTCGAGCCGGCCAGGGCGCTCGACGGCAGCCTGCGCACCCGCAGCCCGTGCCGCGCCTTGAGGTAGCCGACCAGGCCCTCGTGCTCGGCCACCTGCTGCGCCAGCCGCTCGGCCGCCTCGTCCAGGCTGGGGAAGCTGTTGCGCCGCGCCTCCAGGAAGCGCCGCGACTCCGCCACAGGATCGGCGAGGTCCGTCCCGCCACCGGTCGAGGCGTCGGCGCTGCGGTCGGCCAGCGCCAGCTGCTCCTCGCGGTAGGCCGTGTAGAGCCGCAGCAGGGCTTCGGTCACGCCGGGGAAGTTGGTGGTGATGTCCGCCGTCTCCAGGGCCGGTAGGTCCAGGTCGGCGAACATCGGGTCCTTGAGCACGGCCTGCAGGCGGGCGGTGTCGACCGCCGCGCCGGCCCCCGCCAGCTGGGCCATGTCCAGCTTGTAGGTCTGGGCCAGGCGCAGCAGCAGCTCGGCGCTGAGCGGACGGTGGTTGCGCTCCAGCAGGGCGATGTACGAGGCCGAGATCTCCAGGTCCTGGGCCATGTCCGCCTGGGTCAGGCCCAGGTCGCGGCGCAGCCGGCGCAGGCTGGGCCCTACGTACAGTCGCCGTTCGGCCGGTCGCCGTTCAACAGGTCGTCGCTCGCTCGCCATGGTGCGCAAGGCCTTGGATGTGCAGTCCTTACAACATTACAGAGACTTTCTGTAAAGTTTGACAACTGCACCGCACGACGTCTTCCGCAGCGCACCATCGTCGCGTTACCCGAGCCGCAGACCTTCAATCTCGTTCGGGATTTCCGCGCATGGCTTACCAGGACCACATCATCGAGATGAGCCAGCTCATCAAGAGCAAGGGCGGCACGTGGGACGGCATCGACGCCGAGGCCGTGGCCCGCATGCGCCTGCAGAACCGGTTCAAGACCGGCCTGGAGATCGCCAAATACACCGCCGGCATCATGCGCGAGGACATGGCGGCCTATGACGCCGATCCCGCCAACTACACCCAGAGCCTGGGCTGCTGGCACGGCTTCATCGCCCAGCAGAAGCTGATCTCGATCAAGAAGCACTTCGGCACCACCAAGCAGCGCTACATCTACCTCTCCGGCTGGATGGTCGCCGCGCTCCGCTCCGAGTTCGGCCCGCTGCCGGACCAGTCGATGCACGAGAAGACCTCGGTGCCGGCCCTGATCGAGGAGATCTACACCTTCCTGAAGCAGGCCGACGCCCGTGAGCTGGGCGGCCTCTACCGCGACCTGGACGCCGCCCGCGCGGCCGGCGACAAGGCCAAGGCGCAGAAGCTGGTCGACGCGATCGACAACTACGAGACCCACGTGGTCCCGATCATCGCCGACATCGACGCCGGCTTCGGCAACGCCGAGGCCACCTACCTGCTGGCCAAGAAGATGATCGAGGCGGGCGCCTGCGCCCTGCAGATCGAGAACCAGGTCTCCGACGAGAAGCAGTGCGGCCACCAGGACGGCAAGGTCACGGTCCCGCACGAGGACTTCCTCGCCAAGGTGCGCGCCTGCCGCTACGCCTTCCTCGAGCTGGGCGTCGACAACGGCATCATCGTCACCCGCACCGACAGCCTGGGCGCCGGCCTGACCAAGCAGATCGCCGTCAGCCACACGCCCGGCGACATCGGCGACCAGTACAACAGCTTCCTGGACTGCGAGGAGATCGCGCCGGCCGACATGAAGAACGGCGACGTGGTCCTGAACCGCGGCGGCAAGCTGCTGCGGCCCAAGCGCCTGCCGTCCAACCTGTTCCAGTTCCGCGAGGGCACCGGCGCGGACCGCTGCGTCCTCGACTGCATCACCTCGCTGCAGCACGGCGCGGACCTGCTCTGGATCGAGACCGAGAAGCCGCACATCGAGCAGATCGCGTCCATGGTCGACCGCATCCGCGAGGTCTTCCCGAACGCCAAGCTGGCCTACAACAACAGCCCGTCGTTCAACTGGACCCTGAACTTCCGCCAGCAGGTCTA
>JAEKKJ010000032.1 GCA_019510435.1 Caulobacterales bacterium
GATGGCCTGGACCAGTTTCAGATGCCGGACCTCGATCACCAGCCGCAGACCGGCGTCCAAGCGTCGGGTCGCCGCCGCCGGGCCGGTCTCGGTCGATGAAGGGGGCGCATCGTCCACGCTCGAAGGATGAACCAGGGCGCGAAGATCGACAATCTTGCCCGTCATGCCCGTCATGGCCGGCTCGCCGCGGTCAACTCGCCGGGGCGGCGGCGTCGCCGACCCGCACCACGCCGGCCTTGGCCACCCTGGCGTAGGCGCTGAAGCAGCTTTGCAGTTCGCGCACGATGGTCCGGATGACGCTCGGATCGCGGTCCAGCCCCGCCTGGGCATGGGAGGTCATGACGCAACGCGGGGCCTTGGCCTCGATCGCCAGGCCCACCTCGCCCACGTCAAGCGCGCGTCCGATCCACCCCTCCTCGACGAAACCCTCGGCCTCGCCGCCGGCAAGAAGCAGGTTCGGGCGGAAGCGGCGGACGTCGAGAACGGCGTCCGGGACCAGGCGTTGCAAGGCCCGAAGGGACGCCTCGGTCAGCACGTTGATCGGGAAGGCGTCGAAGTAGGCGCCGACCGGGGCGGCATATTCGCTAAGCTCGCGCAGCAGCCCAGGTCCGAAGCCGTCCATGCTCGGCATCGCCTCGCCGGGCTGCAGCATGAAGATGCGCCGCCATTCCCCGGCGGGGTCGCGGGCGCGCTCGTCGCGGATCCGGTAGTGGTCGGCCTGGTCGGGCGGCATGAGCGGCCAGAGCGTCACCGTGCGCCCGAGGAAGTCCGACAGCGCTTCGGCGGCCTGCGGCGTCTCGGAGCTGAGGGCCGTGCCGTCGGGCAGGGCGATCTCGACGTGCGGGACCAGCCCCGCGCAGGTGTCGGGAAGATATCGGGCGCTGCACAGCATGAGTTTTGGCATGTGCTTGGCGCCGCGGATGGTCTGGGTCTTCTCGTCCCGCACGGCCCAGCCCCGGTCGAGCGGGATACCGGCGGAGGTCAGGGTAGCCTGCGGGAGCTGTTCGCCGCGCATGGACTTCACCGGATAGCGCCAGATCTCGCCAACGACGAAACTCATCGCGCCGGGCTCCCTGCGACGGTTGGGGCGGGCTCGACGGTCGGGGCGTAGGCCTCACGCAGGGCTGTCCAGTCGATCGAGGCGACCCAGGCCTCGACGCTGCGAAGCGACGGGGCGAGGCGGCGCACCTCGCCGAGGTCGGCCGCCCAGCCGCCGATCGGCGCAGTCTGGTTCCATCGAAGTTGCGGAACGAGCGAGCGCCCCACCTTGGTCGCAGCGACCAGGCCGGCCGCCTCGGTCCGCCGCGCGAAGGCGTCGAACTCGTCCAGCGGAACGTCCCGAAAGCCGATCTCTTCGCCGAGCGCGCGGGAGACCAGGCCGGCCAGTTCGGACAGGCGGCGCTCGTCGCTGGCGATCTCCATGGCCAGGCCGACAAAGGCGTCCGGATCGCGGAAGGCGGCGGCCACCAGGTCGGCCTCATCCTCGACGGCCAGGAGTTGGAAGGGCCGGTCCGCCGGAAAGGGAAACCAGATGGCCTTGCGCTGGAACATCCGCTTCAGCACCGGCTCCTGGGTGAAATTCTCCAGGAAGCTGACCGGCCGGAAGATCGTGTAGGCGAGGCCCGAGGCGATCAGCCGTTGCTCGATCAGAGCCTTGGTCTCGAAGTGACTGATGCCGAGACCGGCCGTCCGGGCGGCGCCCCCGACCGAGGCGTAGACAAAATGCTTCACCCCCGCCGCCCGCGCCGCATCGACGAGGTTGCAGCCCTGGCGAACCTCGGCGTCGAAGCCATGCTCCCAGAAGTCCTGCACCGAGAACACGCCATGCGCGCCTGTGCAGGCGGCCAGCAGCGAGGCCTCGTCGTCGAGATCGCCGGCGACCGGGACCGCGCCCGACGCGGCAAGCTTTCGTGCGCGCGGCGAGGCGGGGTCGCGGGTCAGGGCGCGCACGCGCCAGCCGTCCCCCAGAAGCCGCCGCGCCACCGCGCCGCCCTGCAGACCGGTCGCGCCGGTGACGAGAATGGTACGCTCGCTGTTCATCGCCGCTCCCAGGCCAAGGCAGGCGCAGCGCCGGGGCCTGCGCCTGTCGAGGGGACAGCATTCGCGGGACGAATGAATGCGTAAAGCTCATCCTCCTCATCGTCCTGATGAGCCGAATTGGGAGATGTCGTTTCTGTCTGCCGGGGTTTGAGCGCCGCCCGGTCGGAGGGCCTCAGGCTGTCGCCAGGTGCTGCGCGACGCGGCGAAGGAGCTCGTCGCGTCCGTGCGGCGGCCGGTCGAGGTGCGCAAAATGGGTCGCGCCGGCGAGCACCACGCTTTGCAGGTCCGCAGCGTGGACCGCGTCGCGCTGGAAGGCGGCGGCGTCTTCCGGGCGACTCCAGAAATCGAGTTCGCTGCGTAGGACCAGGGTGCGCGCGCGGATGGAGCCTGCGTCGAACAGCCGTCGGCCGCAGGCCTGGTAGAAGCTGTCCTCGATCGCGCCGAGCGGCGCCCGAAAGCGCGGCGGCGAGCTCTGAGCGGACTGCGGATCGCTGGCGAGAGCCGCCTGGGCGTAGGCCTCGGCAATGTGTGGATCGCGCCAGGCGGACTTGTCGGCGATCGGGATCGAGCGATCCCAGCCGGGGAAGAGCGAGGCGGCGTCGTACCATGTGTAGGCGCCGATGGAGGGGTTCAGCCGATCTGGGTCATGCGGGTCGCTGGTGGCGGAACCGGGTCCGAGCATCGGATGCTTGTCGGAGCCGCCGTAGAGGGCGTTCAGGGTGACGAGGTGGCGCACGTTCTCGGGCTCGAGCGAGGCGTAGAAGGCGGCCCACATCCCGCCCGTGGCCCAACCCAGCAGCGCGACATCCGGCTGGCCCGACCTTCGCTTCGCGGCCTCGACGACCGCCCCAACGTCGCGGACCACCTGGAAGGCCCGGGCCTGCGGCGGATTGGCGGTGGGGTTCTCGGACAGGGCCGGAGGCCGCCCCGAGCGGCCATAGCCCCGCGCGTCCATGACATAGACCGGGCGGCCCGTGAGCCGCGCCAGATCCTCGGCCAGCGACCCGCCGGGGACGGGAAGGTCGAAGCTCGCCAGCCCGGGCACGCGCGCGCCGTGGAGCAGGAGGATCGGGCCGCGGGCGGCGCGCCGAGGACGGACCTCCCGCACGAAGATCGATTGTCCGTCAGCGGTCCAGGTCGTGAATTCGCGCCGATCCAAGCCGGGGTCTCCCGATGGACTGTCCAAGGACCTCGGGGCCGCGACCGCAAGAGCGAACGGCGCGGCGCCCAGCAGTTCCCGTCTCGACACGTCGGGGGCGGATTTGGTCGCCTTCACGTCGGCGCCGTCGCTGGCGCGGGGCTCAACCATGGTGACGCTCGTCGAGGATGCGGGCGGTTCGCCGGAGGGGCTCTGCGAAAGGTAGGAACGGGTGTGACGTCTTCAACCGGGGGCATTCAAGACGGCCGGCCTGGCGGGCGCGCGAACGCGGGTGAGCGCGGTGTGCGGCCGGGCCGCCATGGGCGCGACCGCCGATCCGTAGGGGAAAACCCAGGTCCAATCGGCCCGGCCGCAACGCGTGGGCGCCTGGGCCTCGGCGAGCACTTCCGGGATCCGGAAGGCGCCGTTCTGCTGCGCGCAGCCGCTCCCGCACCACCCGCTTCCCATCCTCATCCATACCTGCCTAGTCTGACGCCGGCCGGGGGCGTCGCGGATCGGGCGCGCCGCTGGCGGGACGACGGGGGTCGGGGGATGACTGTCACACTGCCCGTGCAGGCGGACCGCAGGGTCACGCTGGTCTGGATCCTGGCGATCTGGACCTTCGCGCTTTTTGGCTTCGGGGCGGATTTCGCGCGGTTCCTGCATGAACAGCCGGCGCCGCCGCTCGTGCTGGGGCTGCATGGCGCGATCAGCGTGGGCTGGCTGGGGCTGGTGTCGACGCAGGCGCTTCTGGCCGAGACGGGCGGTCTGCGGCTGCATCGCCAGCTGGGCTGGTGGGTGGTCGGGCTCTCGGCGGCGATGGTCCCACTGGGGGTGGTCGCCGCCCTGGTCGACATGGCCCGGCAGGTGGGGCATCCCGACTACGCGCCGCAGTTCCTGGGCGAGGAGTTCCAGGACGTCTTCGCCTTCGCCTTCTGCACCGTGGCGGGGGTGGTGACGCGCCGCCGCCGCGCCGACCACAGCCGCTTCATGGTCCTGGCGGCGGTGGCTTTGGCCGACGTGGGGCCCGGCCGCATCGCCACCAACCTGGTCAGCGCCACGCCCGGGACCCCGCTGGCGGTGTGGCTGACCTACTATTGGGGGACGGCCCTGGTGCTGCTCGCCATGCTCGGCTGGGACCTGGTGCGGCGCGGGCGGGTGACGCCCTCGCTGCTGCTGGGCGCGGGGGTGCTGTGGGCCGGCGAGGCGATCGCCTCGGTGCTGTTTTTCACGCCGGCGTGGAAAACGGCCATGGCCGGGCTGGTGCGGGCCTGGGCCTGGGCGGGGTAGCTCAGGCGAGGGCGGGCTCGGGCGCGGCGTCCGCCGGCGGGACGCGGGCGAAGACGCTGGGGCGCAGCCAGGCGCTGACACGGCGGGTGAGGGCCGGGGCCCCTTCTAAGGTCAGTTCACCCTTGAGGACGGCGTCGCGGTAGCTGCGTTCGCCCATCCACACCTGGCGCATGGTGTGGGTGGTGGTGATGAAGAACACGTCCACGTCACGGCCGGGCGGGGTGATGCAGATCTCGACCTTGCCGTTCCGGACCAGGAGCCACCAGTCCTGCTGCTCGGCCAGGTCGCGGAACTTGAACTGGATCACGGTCTCCTCGCCGGGCAGCTCGGCGGGGTCGACGCTGCGCTCGAGGTAGAGCATCAGGAATTCGACGTCGACGACCTCCGTCCCGAGGGTGCGGCGCGCCCAGCACACCCCCCATTCGCCCAGGGCGGCGAGGACGGGCGTCAGCTCCTCGCACGCGCGCGTGGGCAGGTATTCGTAGCCGCGCTGGCCGGTGAGGCGGCGGCGCACGACGAGGCCGGCGGCCTCGAACGCCTTCAGGCGCTGGGTGAGCAGGGCGGGCGAGATGGCGCCCAAGCCCCGCTGCAGCTCGCTGAAGCGCCGCCCGCCCATCAGGAGCTCGCGCACGATGAGGAAGGTCCAGCGCTCGCCGAGGAGCTCGGTGGCCTTGGCGACGGGGCAGAACTGTCCGTAGTCCATGAGGGCCTCCGACGGCCACGGTTGCGCGCAGCGGGACCATAGGGTTGGCGCAAGGGGCGTTCTACTTCAGAAATTGTAGTCGAATCCTACAGGTCCTGAAGTGGAGGCGGGCGTGGGGGATAGCCTAGAGCCCCGGGTCCCGCCGGAACGGTCCGGCGCAACAACAATGGAGCACTCCCCATGCCTCTCGTGACCATCGACGTGATCAAGGACGTTTTCACGCCGGAGCAGAAGAAGACGATGATCGAAAGCGTGACCGACGCCATGGTCGCCGTGGAGGGCGAGGCCATGCGCCAGGTGACCTGGGTGAAGATCAACGAGATCGCCCAGAACGACTGGGGGATCGGCGGGCAGCGCGTGGACGCGGCCGCGGTGCGCGCCCTGAGGGCGGGCCACAAGGCGGCGTGACGGCGAGGGGAGGTCGGCTTGGCGGGCCACTTTTGGAGGTCCGGTCCGGTCGAGGTTTCCCCACCCTGGCGGCTTTGCCGCCTGTCCCTCCCCTGAAGGGGAGGGATGAGAAAAAGGGCGGCTCCTTGCGGGGCCGCCCTTTGTTTTGGGTTGGCTTGCCGTCGCCCTACTTCTGCGTCACCGGCGGGGGCTTCACCTCGGCGACCTTGGCCTTGGAGACGATCTCGGCCAGGCGGGCGGTGGGGACCGGCAGCTTGGGCGTGGCGGCGACGGAGCCGTAGTGCAGCACGTCCTCGGCGCGGGTCACCTGGAAGTCCTTCTTTTCGTCGAAGGCTTCCGGCGGCGCCTCGGCTGGCGTGTGGGCGCCCTTGCGCACCTTGCCCTCGTCGGCGTTCAGCGCGTTGCGGAAGCTGGCCTCGGAGAACTGGTAGGCGCGGTTGGCGATGGACTGGGCCTCGTCGCGGGTGGAGGCGACCTCCAGGTCCGGGGTGATGCCGGTCTTCTGGATCGAGCGGCCGGACGGGGTGAAGTAGCGCGCCGTCGTGAGCTTCAGGGCGCCGTCGATGCCGCCGCGCAGCGGGATCACCGTCTGCACCGAGCCCTTGCCGAAGCTGGTGGTGCCGACGATCTCGGCGCGCTTGCGGTCCTGCAGGGCGCCGGAGACGATCTCGGCGGCCGAGGCGGTGCCGGAGTTGATCAGCACCACGATCGGCAGGCCGCCCGTGATGTCGCCGGGCCGGGCGTTGTAGCGCTCGACGTCGCGCGGGTCGCGGCCGCGCTGGCTGACGATCTCGCCGCCTTCCAGGAAGAGGTCGGAGACGCCGACCGCCTGGTCCAGCAGGCCGCCGGGGTTGTTGCGCAGGTCGAGCACCAGGCCCTTCAGCTTGGGGTTCTTGGCCTTCAGCTCGGCGAAGGCCTGCTCGGTCTCGTCGGTGGTCTTCTCGTTGAAGCTGGCGATCCGCAGGACGCCGTAGTCGCCGTCGAGGCGGGCGGTGGCGGACTTGGGCTTGATCACCTCGCGCACCAGCTTGACGTCGAACGGGTCGGACTTCTCGCGGGCGATGGTGAGGGCCACGGTCTCGCCGGGCTTGCCCCGCATCTGCTTGACCGCCTCGGTCACGGAGAGGCCCAGGACGCTCTCGCCATTCACGGCGGTGATGTAGTCGCCGGCCTTGATCCCGGCCTTGGCGGCGGGCGTGCCGTCCATGGGCGAGATCACCTTGACCACGCCGTCCTCGCTGGTGACCTCGATGCCCAGGCCGCCGTACTCGCCGCGGGTCTGGTCGCGCATGTCGTCGAAGGACTCGGGGTCCAGGTAGCCGGAGTGCGGATCCAGCGAGGTCAGCATGCCGTCGATGGCCGCCTGGATCAGCTTGGTGTCGTCCACCTCCGTCACGTACTGGTTCTCGACGGTGTTCAGCACGTCGCCGAACAGGCCGAGCATCCGGTAGGTCTTGGCCTTGGCGGGCGGCTGCGAGGCGATCGCCTGCTGGCTGACATAGGCCATGGAGCCTGCGCCCAGCACGAAGGCCGAGACGCCGATCAGAAGGTACTTCTTCATAGCCTGTGTCAGACTCCCTAGGGCGGTCACCCGCTTGGACCAGGCCTTGACGACGGTTTTGAGGCCGCGGTCAGCCCGCTTTCTTGTTCAGCCATCGCATCGGATCGACGGGTGAACCCTGCTCGCGGACCTCCAGATAGAGCTCCGAGGTCGATTGTCGACCATCGGGGGCCCATCCGACAGGCTGACTCTCCGCGACGGATTGTCCGACCTGAACCGACGTTCTCTCGAGACCAGCAAGCACGAGATGATATCCGCCCGCTAGTCTTAATATCACGATGACGCCCCAGCCTTTTACCGGGCCCACATATTGGACAAGTCCGGCGGCGGGGCTGACAGCGCGGGCGCCGCGGGTGGTGGCGAGGCTGACGCCGTTGGAGCGGCCGCCGCCGATCAGGGGGTCGCCGAACCGGTGGACGATGGTCCCCGCGGCGGGCCAGGCCAGGCGCTGGGGCGGGATCAGCGGGGTCTCTGTCCCGTTCACGGCACCGCGGATCTTGAGGTCCGGGGCCAGGTTCGGTTCGGGCTGGGCGTCGGCCGCCTGGCTGTCGCGCTCGAAGAGGGCCTCGCTCTGCACGGCGGCCAGGCGGCGCTGGCGCATCACCTCGGTGGCGCCCTGGGCGTAGGCCTGGGCGCGGTCCTGCAGTTGCGGGGTCATGGCCTTCACCAGGATGGCGGCGCGCACGGCGTCCTTGGCGTCCTGGGGCGAGACCAGCAGCGCCGGCGGCGGGTCGCGCTTCAGCTGCTCCAGCACCGAAAGCAGGCGCGAGAGGCGGTGCAGGTTGAGGCCCTGGTCGACCGACAGCTCGGTCTCTGCGGCGTTCAGCCGCTGGAGCTGGCCCGTGGTTTCGGCCAGCGCTGCGGCGCCGATCAGCGCCGCGCCCAGCCCGCCAAGAAGAAGAATCCGCCGCATCAGTCGCGATGATAGGGCGAACCGGCCAGAATGGAGACCGCCCGATAGACCTGCTCGGCCAGCATGGCGCGGGCCAGGGCGTGCGGCCAGGTCTGCGGCCCGAACGCCAGGGTCCCCTGGGCGGCGGCCACCAGCGCCGGATCGAGGCCGTCGGCGCCGCCGATCAGGAACACCAGCCGCCGCACCCCGCGGTCGCGCAGGGTGGCGATCTCCTCGGCGAAGGCGCGCGAGGCCCGGGCCTTGCCCCGCTCGTCGCAGGCGATCACGTGGCTGTCGGCCAGGTGGGCCTTCAGCGCTTCGGCTTCCGCCGCCTTGCCCGGCTTGCGCGCCTCCACCTCGACCACCTCTACCGGGCCCAGGCTCAGCGCCCGGCCCGCGGCCGTGGCGCGGTCGGCATAGAGCTTCACGAGCTCGGTCTCGGGCGAACGGGCGAGCCGCCCCACGGCGACGATGGCGATCTTCACGCCCCCTCATGCCGCGAAGCGGCGCCCCCCAGCAATGGCGGCCTCCATTGAAGAGGACCGCCAAGGCGCCAAGGACGCCAAGATGCGCGCGGACACCCTTGGCGATCTTGGCGTCTTGGCGGTGACCTTAAGCCGCCTGCGGCGTGCTCAGCCCAGCAGCACCCGCTCGGCGATCTGGACGGCGTTGAGGGCGGCGCCCTTGAGGAGCTGGTCGCCGGCGAGGAGCAGGGCGACGGAGCGGCCGGAGGGGTCGCCCAGGTCGCGGCGGATGCGGCCGACCAGGACGTCGCCCTGGCCCTGCGCCTCGCACGGCATGGGGAAGTGGTTGGCGGCTCGGTCGTCGACGACGCGCACGCCCGGCGCCTCGGCCAGGGCCTCGCGCACGGCGGCCGGCGGCACCGGGGCGTCCAGCTCGGCGGTCACCGCCATGGTGTGGGCGCGCAACACCGGCACGCGCAGGCAGGTCACGCCGATCGGCAGTGCGCCGGCGCCCAGGATGCGGCGCGTCTCGGCCATCACCTTGTTCTCCTCGCCGTTGTAGCCGCTCGCCGGATCGACCGCCTCGTTGTGGCTGAAGACGTTGAACGCGTAGGGGTGCGGCAGCACCTTGGGCGCGAAGGGCTGGCCCGCGAGGAACGCCTCGGTGGAGGCCAGCAGCTCGTCCATGGCCGGCTGTCCGGCGCCGGAGGCGGCCTGGTAGGTGGCCACCTGCAGCCGGCGCAGGCCGAACTGGCGCTGCAGCGGCGCCACCGCGACGGTCAGCAGGATGGCCACGCAGTTGGGATTGGCGACGATGCCGCGGTGGTGGGCCAGGCTGTCGAGGTTCACCTCGGGCACCACCAGCGGGCAGTCCAGGTCCATGCGGAAGGCCGAGGAGTTGTCCACCACCAGCGCGCCGGCGGCGCGGGCGCGGGGGGCATAGGCGCGGGCGGTGTCGGAGTCGGCGGCGAACAGCGCCAGGTCCACGCCCTCGAAGCTGTCGTCGCCAAGGGCCTCGACCGCCACCGGCTCACCGCGGAACGCGAGGGTGCGGCCGGCCGAGCGGGCCGAGGCCAGCAGGCGCAGGGAGGCGACCGGAAAGTCCCGGGCTTCCAGGACGCGGATCAGTTCTCCGCCGACCGCGCCGGTGGCGCCGACGATGGCGACGGAGAGACTCCGCGACCCGGATCGGGCGGTGGGCCGGGGGCCGGATCGTGGGGCGGATCGGGGCGCTTCGAGAACGGGCATGAGGGACCTCTTGGGATGAGGCCCGGCGCGGTGAGGATCGTCTCTGGTGGAAGAGCCCCGCCGCACTCGGGCGGGGCTTTCGACGGGATGGCGGGCTTAAGACCCGCGCGCAGCCGCCGACGCCCCGCCGAAGCGGGTCGTTTTGCGGGTAATCATGCGCATGGTCCTGGCCATCGCGGCGGCGTGTAGCGGGCCCGGGCGCGACTGTAAAGGCCGCGGCGGCTCGCCGCGCACGCGCCCGCCGGCTTTCCGCGAGCGCGCGGGGCGCCCATCTGAGGGCCCGTGAGCGCCGCCCAAGCCCCCCTGTTCGACCTGCCGCCCACCGGGCCGCCCGGGTTCGCCTACCGGCCGGACATCATCACGCCGGCGGAGGAGGCAGAGCTGGCCGAGCGGCTGGCCGCGCTGCCGTTCGAGCCGTTCCAGTTCCACGGCTACGAGGGGCGGCGGCGCGTGTTTTCGTTCGGCTGGCGCTACGACTTCACCGGCGCGGGGCTGGTGCAGGCCGAGCCGATCCCGGACTGGCTGTTCCCGTTGAGCGCCAAGGCGGCGAACCTGGCGGGGCTCGCGCCCGAGGCCCTGGCCCATGTGCTGATCAACGAATACCGCGAGGGCGCGCCGATCGGCTGGCACCGCGACCGCCCGGCGTTCGAGAAGGTGGTGGGCGTCTCGCTGCTGGCGCCTATCGTGATGCGTTTCCGCCGGCGGGTGGGTGACCGGTTCGAACGCCTCAACGCGCCGCTGGCGCCGCGCTCGGCCTATCTGCTGGACGGCCTGGCGCGCACGGAGTGGGAGCACAGCCTGCCGGAGGCCAAGGCCCACCGCTACTCGATCACCTTCCGGAACCTGCGGTCCGGCCAGGCCCGGGAAAGCGCTCGTCCTGCAGTTGCTTGAGGCCCCCCGACCACCGGTATAGCGTCCTGGTTGCGACAGAGATCGTCGCAACTGCGGCGGAGCGCCAGAAGCGGCGGAGACCTCGAGGACGCGGACGCCGCATCCGAAGCGCAACGGGCGCCCCGTCCCGGCGGCCCCGACCCGCGCTTCGGGCGCGGGGCGTTGGCGTGGCTGAATCTCGATCGGGATGGCAAGGGCTGGGAAGCCTGGGCGTGGCGACCGGCCATCCCTTTGCCTTGGCCGCCAGTTTCGGCCTGCGTGTGGCGATCGTCCTGGTCCTGGTGCTGCTGGCGGTCGGGGCCGGGGCCTGGCTGCGCCGGCGGATGCGCGATGCGCGCAGGGTTCTGGAGGACCTGGAAGCCCGCGAGGCCCACCTGCAGTCGATCCTGGACGCCGTGCCCAGCGCCATGGTGGTGATCGACGAGCAGGGCGTGGTGCGCACCTTCAGTCCATCGGCCGAGCGGCTGTTCGGCTGGACCTCGGACGAGGTGGTGGGCCGCAACGTGGCCATGCTGATGCCCAGCCCCTATCGCGATGCGCACGACGGCTACCTCGGCCGCTACCGCGCCACTGGCGAGCGGCGGATCATCGGCATCGGGCGGGTGGTGGTGGGCGAGCGCAAGGACGGCTCGACCTTCCCGATGGAGCTGTCGGTGGGCGAGATGCGTTCGGGCGAGCGGCGGCACTTCACCGGATTCGTCCATGACATCAGCGAGCGGCGCGACGCCGAGCGGCGCGTGCACGTGCTGCAGGAGGAGCTGATCCACGTCTCGCGCCTCTCGGCCCTGGGCGAGATGGCCTCGGCGCTGGCGCACGAGTTGAACCAGCCGCTGTCGGCGGCGGCGAACTATGTGAACGGCTCCATCCGCCTGATCGACCGCGGCGCCCCGGATCTGCGCCGGGTCCGTGGCGCCCTGCGCCAGGCGGCCGACCAGACGCTCCGCGCGGGGGAGATCATCCGCCGGCTGCGCGGCTTCGTGTCCAAGGGCGAGGTCGATCGCCGGATCGAGCGGCTGTCGAGCCTGCTCGAGGAGGCCGGCGCCCTGGCCATGGTGGGGGCCAGCGACCGCGGCGTGCGCCTGCTCTTCCAGTTCGAGAGCGCCATCGACCTGGTTCTGGTGGACAGGGTGCAGGTGCAGCAGGTGGCGCTCAACCTGATGCGCAACGCCATGGAGGCGATGGAGGGCATGCCGCGGCACGAGCTCACCGTCGCCACCCGCCTGGCCGCCGACCGAATGGTGGAGGTGGCGGTGACCGACACCGGCGCCGGAATCGACGCCGACGTGGCCGCCCACCTGTTCCAGCCCTTCATCACCACGAAGGAGGCCGGCATGGGCGTCGGGCTGTCGATCTCGCGCACGATCGTCGAGGCGCACGGCGGTCGCATCTGGGCCGAGCCCAATCCGCGCGGCGGCGCCATCTTCCGCTTCACCCTGCGGGGCGTCACCGAGGAGGAGCTGGCCGATGCCGACTGACGGGTGCGTGCACCTGATCGACGACGACGGGGCGGTGCGCGAGTCGCTGGGGTTCGTGCTGGAGTCCGCCGGCATGGCCTGCGTCACCTATGACTCGGCGGTCGCCTTCCTGGCGCGGGGGGCGATGGCGCCGCCGGCCTGCGTGGTCACCGACGTGCGCATGCCGCGCATCAACGGCCTGGAGCTGGTCCGCCGCCTGCGCGCCGAGGGCCTGACCGCCCCGGTGATCGTCATGACCGGGCACGGCGACGTGCCGCTGGCGGTGGAGGCGATGAAGGCCGGGGCCTGCGAGTTCCTGGAGAAGCCCTTCGACGATGCGGTGTTCCTGCAGGCCGTCGCCCAGGCGCTCGGCGAGTGGCGCCGGCCGACACAGGACGACGCCGACCGCCAGCGGTTCCAGGCGGTGCTGGCCGGGCTGTCCCCGCGCGAGGCCGAGGTGCTGCGCGGCGTCGCGGACGGCAAGGCCAACAAGGTGATCGCCCGCGACCTCGGCATCAGCCCGCGCACGGTGGAGGTCTACCGCGCCCATGTGATGGCCAAGACCCAGGCGGCGAGCCTCTCGGAGCTGGTGCGCATGGCCTTGCTGGCCGCGTTCTGACTTGCGCCAGATCAAGGCGGCGTCTTTCCAGGCCGCTAGGCTTCGGCCATGCCGCCGTCGCGCCCGCCGCCCCTGGTCGTCATCGTGGTCGGCGACGCCGCCCTGCGCGCCTCGCTCGAATTCAATCTCGAGGTCGAGGGCTTCCGCATCGACGCCTGCGCCAGCGGCGAGGCCCTGCTGGCCATGGACCTGCCGCCAAGCGACGCCTGCCTGGTGGTCGACGAGCGCCTGCCCGGGGTATCCGGCCTCGGCGCGATCGCCCGGCTGCGGGCCGCGGGGGTGAGGCTGCCGGCGATCCTCTTGACCAGCCGGCCCTCGGCGCGGCTGCGCACCGAGGCCCTGGCCGCCCAGGCCCATCTGCTGGACAAGCCGCTGGTCGGCGATCTGCTGCCGCTCCAGGTGCGGGCGGCTTTGACCGCCGCCCGCGGTGAACCGGGCGCGGGCTAGTTGCTGGTCTTGCCCTCACCCATCTTGCCCTCACCCGTCTCGCGCCGGGCCTCTTCCAGTTCCTCGCCCTCGGGGCCGTCCAGCGCCTCTTCCGCCTCGCGGGCCTTCTGCTCGACGGGGCCGTCCTTGGCGAACTTGTGCTGCATATCCTGGTACTTCTTGCCGGAGATGTAGTCGCCTTCGCCCTGGATCTTGTTGTCGGCCATCACGCGCCTCCTTGCTGTCGGGCAAGGAACCCGCAGGGGCGCGGCGAAGCTCCATAGAGCCCTTCGATGCTGGCCATAGAGATTACCATGTTGATCGATCGGGCCCGCGGTCCATAGTCCCGCCCGCGTGGCGCGCGGCCCCCCTGGAGCCATCTGCGAGCCGCCGCCCAAAGGGAGATCACCAATGTCGCTGGCCAGCAGCAAGACCCTCGAAAACCTCAAGGCCGCCTTCGCCGGCGAGAGCCAGGCCAACCGCCGCTACCTCTACTTCGCCCAGAAGGCTGACGTGGAAGGCTACAACGACGTGGCCGCCGTGTTCCGCTCGACGGCGGAAGGCGAGACCGGCCACGCCCACGGCCACCTGGAATTCATGGAAAGCGTCGGCGACCCGGCCACCGGCCTGCCGATCGGCGGCACCTCCGACAACCTCAAGGCCGCCATCGCCGGCGAGACCCACGAGTACACCGACATGTACCCGGGCATGGCGCGCACGGCCCGCGAGGAAGGCTACGACGAGATCGCCGACTGGTTCGAGACCCTGGCCAAGGCCGAGAAGTCCCACGCCGGCCGCTTCCAGCGCGCCCTGGACACCCTGGACTAGCCAGGCGCTGTCATCCCGGTTTCCGCCTCAGGCGGAAGACCGGGACCCATTGAGCTCTGAGTGGGTGATGAGATGCGGGGTCGCCGCGCCAGCGCTTTCAGCGCCGCGCTCAATGGGTCCCGGTCTTCGCTGCGCGAAACCGGGATGACACTCTATGGCGGGCGTTGAGGGATGAGCGAAGAGAACAAGGGCCCCCCGCGCGAGGGCAGCCTCGATGCGCCGTTCCGGCGCCCGATCCTGTGGCGTGACGACGACTACTATGACCTGGAAAAGGTGCACGCCGAGCTGCAGCGGCAGTTCGACGTCTGTCACACCTGCCGGCGCTGCTTCAACCTGTGCGACAGCTTCCCGCGCATGTTCGACGCCATCGACGAGGGCCCTACGGGCGAGATCGACGGCATCGGCCCCAAGGAGCACGCCCACGTCGCGGAGGCGTGCACGCTCTGCGACATGTGCTTCCTGACCAAGTGCCCCTATGTGCCGCCGCACCCCTTCGACATCGACATCCCGCACCTGATCCTGCGCTACCGGGCGGCCAAGCGCCGGGCCGGCGAGAAGGAATGGGTGCGCGAGCAGCTGGGCGAGACCGATCGCAACGGCAAGCTGGCCAAGCCCGTGGCGGGCCTCGCCAACTGGGCCACGGCGCGCAAGAACACGCCGCTGCGGGGCCTCCTGGAGGCGATCGCCAAGATCGACGCCGAGGCCGAGCTGCCCAAGTACCATTCGAAGACGGCCAGCGACCGGCTGAAGGATCCACTGGCGCCGAACCCGGCGGGTCCGGCCTTCGGCCAGCGCAAGGTGGCGCTCTATGCCACCTGCTTTGTCGACTACAACAAGCCCGACACCGCCGTGGCGGCGGCCCGCGTGCTGGCGCACCAGGGCTGCGAAGTAAAGCTGGTCTATCCGGAATGCTGCCGCATGCCGCAGCTGGAGGCGGGCGACCTCAAGACCGTGGCCGGCGCGGCCGAGCGGGTGGCCAAGGCGTTCGCGCCCTACATCGAGCAGGGCTACGACGTGGTGGCGCTCACCGCCTCCTGCGGGCTGATGATGAAGTTCGAATGGCCGCTGATGCTGCCCGAGGACCATGCGGTGGGCCGGCTGTCGGCGGCGACCAAGGACATCTGCGAATATGTGCTGGAGCTCTCCAAGGCCCATGGCCTGACGCCGGGGCTGAACCCGGTGGAGGGCGGCGCCACGGTGCACCACGCGTGCCACGCCCGGGCCCAGAACATGGGCGCCAAGTCCGCGGAGATGCTGCGCCTGATCCCGGGCCTGAAGGTGGACCTGGTCGAGCGGTGCTCGGGCCACGGCGGCACCTTCGGCGTGATGAAGTCCACCCACGCGGTCGCCAACAAGGTCGGCCGCGCCGCGGCGCGACTGGTGGCCGCCAAGGGGAATGAAACCCTCTGCTCGGATTGCCCGTTGGCCTGCAAGCACCTCGTGCAGCTGATCGCCGACGACACCGCGGCCGATGCGCCGCCCGCGCCCCGGGAAGCGCATCCGATCGAGGTGATGGCCCGCGCCTACGGAGTGTCCTGACATGCCGCTCGACCAGCGCCGGATCGAACCGGCGGACCTTCTGCCCGACACCGAGTTCGCCATGCGCCGCAAGGACTGGCGCGCCGAGCTCCTGCCGGTGAAGCGGCTGCGCCGCATCGAGCTCGGGCCCAGCTGCACCTTCTACTTCGAATGCTACGACACCATGCTCTTCCAGGTGCAGGAGATGCTGCTGATCGAGAAGGGCGGCGCGGCCCAGGTGCCGGACGAGCTGGCGGCCTACAACCCGCTGATTCCTCAAGGGTCTGAGCTGGTGGCCACGGTGATGTTCGAGATCGACGACCCCGTGCGGCGCGAGGCCCTGCTGGCGCGGCTGGGCGGGGTGGAGGACTGCTTCTTCCTGCAGGTGGGCGACACGCGGGTGGCCGCGGTTCCGGAAGGGGATGTCGAGCGGACGCGCGACGACGGCAAGACCAGCTCGGTCCACTTCCTGCGCTTCCCGCTGAGGGCCGAGCACATCGCGGTGTTCCGCGATCCCTCGACCCAGATCCTGGTGGGCTGCAGCCACGAGCGCTACAGCCACCTCGCGGGCCTGTCGCCGGCGACGCGGGCCGAGCTGGCGCGCGACTTCGCCTGAGGGACTTCGCCAGAGGGTTTTCGATTGAGGTGGGCCCGCCGCCGCCTTGCCCTGGAGAGTGGCGGCGGCGGCGGGTCCGGTCTTAGGCCAGGGCCTGCACCCGACGGCGCAGTCGCACCAGGCCGCCGACACCCCCGAAGCCCAGGATCATCATCGCCCAGGTCGCCGGTTCGGGCACCAGGGCCTGGACCCCGCCGAGGCGGATCTGGGCGATGTCATCCAGGGCCGCGCTGGACATCACCACGATGCTCTGGATGTGCTGGCCGTTGGCGGCGGCGACGTTGAAGAAGTTGTTGCCCGCCGCCTTCAGGGCGTAGACGCCGCCGAAGCCGTTGCCGAACTGATCGTAGGCGAAGATCGAGGTCGTCCCGTTCGCCGCGGCGTTGAGGTTGAACTCGGCGCCGGTGAAGGTCAGCGTCGGGTTGACCAGGCTGAACAGCAGGAAGTTGAACGTGCCGGTGGCCGCGACGATCTTCTGGCCCTGGACGCTCAGGTTCTCCGCGCCGGTGAAGGTCAGGGCGGTGTTGCTGGGCCCGACCGTGCCATCGATGAAGAAGTCCAGGGGGCCCGCATCCAGGGTCACGGGATCGAGCGCGCCCGGGGCAGTGCCGGGCAATACCGTGATGTCCGCCAGGGCGGGCCCGGCCAAGAGCAGCGCAAGGCCGCCTGCCAGGATCGAAGTTCGTAGTTTCATGGCGCCATATCCTTCGTCGGCTGAGAGAGGCGCCCCCACCCAGCGCGACCGTAGGCGCCAAATGCGGCGCCGCAATAACGTAAGTGTGTCCCCACCATAAAATTGCAAAGCTGCACCATAAGGTTGATCTTCGCTTGGGCGCCGGCGCCCTGCGCCTAGGCATTCTTTCCAAGATCGCATCAGTCTTGGTCGAATTCCGCGGATTATCGCGCGAGAGTCCAAGCGCTACCTCGGATCCCGCCGCATGCCGCGGTGCAACATCCGAAAGGCCGCCCCATGCGCCAGACCTCGAAGATCGCCGCGTACGGCCTCGCCGTCGCCCTCCTCGCCATCCCATCGCTCGTGGGGCCCGCCGCGCGCGCCCAGGGCTTCAGCAGCGCCCCGGCCGACGTGAAGGCCGGCGCCTATGTTCTGGATCCGAGCCACGGCAAGATCACCTGGTCGGTGAGCCACTTCGGCTTCTCCACCTATGTCGGCCAGTTCACCGGCGTGGCCGGCACGCTGAAGCTCGACCCCAAGCCTGAGGGCTCGGCCCTGGACGTGACCATCGACACCGCCTCGGTGGGCACCCTGAACCCGGCCCTCGACACCCACCTGAAGTCGCCGGACTTCCTCGATGCGGCCAAGTTCCCGCAGGCGACGTTCAAGGCCACCTCGGTGAAGCTGACCAGCGCCAAGACCGCCGACATCGCCGGCGACCTGACCCTGCACGGCGTGACCAAGCCGGTGGTGGTCCAGGCCACGTTCAACCAGGCCGGCGTCGGGCCGGCGGATCACAAATATACGGTGGGCTTCGCCGGCGCGGCCGTGATCAAGCGGTCCGACTTCGGCATCAAGACCTACGTTCCGTACGTGTCGGACGAGGTCACGCTGCAGATCGAGGCCGAGTTCAAGGCCGCGAGCTGAGGGTGCGAATTGCTCCCCTCAGGGGGAGTTCCCGAGAAGCGAGCGAGGGGGTTTCCTCTGCGGAGTCAGTTGAGGAAACCCCCTCCGGCCTTCAGCCGCCTCCCCAGAGGGGGAGGAATTTATTTGAATCAGAAGATTTCGAAGAGGCCGGCAGCCCCCATGCCGCCGCCGACGCACATGGTGACGACGCCATACTTCGCCCCGCGGCGCTTGCCCTCGTAGAGCAGGTGGGCGGTGCAGCGGGCGCCGGTCATGCCGTAGGGGTGGCCGATGGAGATCGAGCCGCCGGAGACGTTCAGGCGGTCGGCCGGGATGCCCAGCTTGTCGCGGCAGTAGAGCACCTGGCTGGCGAAGGCCTCGTTCAGCTCCCAGATGCCGATGTCGTCGATGGTCAGGCCGTTGCGCTCCAGCAGCTTGGGGATCGCGAACACGGGGCCGATGCCCATCTCCTCGGGACCGCACCCGGCCACGGCCATGCCGCGGTAGGCGCCGAGGGCCTTCAGGCCGCGCTTCTCGGCCTCCTTGCGCTCCATCAAGAGGATCGCGGCGGCGCCGTCGCTGAGCTGGCTGGCGTTGCCGGCGGTGACGAACTTGCCTTCCTTCACATAGCGGCCGCCCTTGAACACCGGCTGCAGCTTCTGCAGGTCGGCCAGGGTGGTCTGCGGACGGTTGCCCTCGTCGGCGGAGATGGTGATCTCCTTGTCCGCGGTCTCGCCGGTCTCCTTGTTGACCAGCACCTTCATGACCGTGGTCACCGGCACGATCTCGTCGTTGAAGCGGCCCTCGGCCTGGGCCTGGGCGGTGCGCTGCTGGGACTGCAGGGCGTAGTCGTCCTGGGCCTCACGGCTGACGCCGTAGCGCTCGGCCACGATCTCGGCGGTCTCGATCATCGAGGTGGCCAGCTCCGGCACGTGCTCGGAGAGCCAGGGGTCGCGGGCCATGAAGCCGTTGATGTGGGCGTTCTGCACCAGGCTGATCGACTCGATGCCGGCGCCGATGGCGACGGTGGCGCCGTCATTGATGATGTACTTGGCGGCGGTGGCCACGCCCATCAGGCCCGAGCTGCACTGGCGGTCGATGGTCATGCCGGAGACCGTGTTGGGCAGGCCGGCGCGCAGGGCGGCCTGGCGGGCGATGTTGTTGCCGGTCGTGCCCTGCTGCAGGGCCGAACCCATGGCGACGTCGTCGATCTCGCCCGGGTCGACCCCCGCCTGGGCCACGACCGCCCGGATCGCCTCGGCGCCGAGGGTGGCGCCATAGGTGTTGTTGAAGGCGCCCCGATAGGCCTTGCCGATGGGGGTCCGCTTGGCGGCGACGATGACAGCTTCACGCATGAGAGTGGGTCCTTTTCGAATCCCTCCCTTGATGGGGAGGGACAGGCCGCGAAGCGGCCAGGGTGGGGGAGTGTGGGGCCAGAACTCGGGCGGGTGGGGATGATCCAGTCTTCCCCACCCTGCTCGCCTTCGGCGAGCTGTCCCTCCCCATTAAGGGGCGGGAACTACTTGTTGAGGTCGGCGAACTTGCCGCCGTCGGCGGCGAGCTTTTCCAGGCGGGCGGAGGGCTTGAAGTCGTCGCCCATGGCGCCCTGGAATTCCTGCATCTTGGCCAGCACCTTGGCCGGGCCGCCGATCTGGTCGCCGTAGAACATCGGGCCGCCGCGGTAGACCGGCCAGCCGTAACCGTTGACCCAGACCACGTCGATGTCGCTGGCGCGGATCGCCTTGCCCTCCTCGAGGATCTTCACGCCCTCGTTGATCATCGGGAAGATGCAGCGCTCCAGGATCTCCTCGTCCGAGATCTTGCGCGGGTTGCGGCCCGACTTGGCGATGAAGTCGTTGATGATCTTCTCGGTGACCGGGCTGGGCTTGGCGGTGCGGTTCTCGTCGTAGTCGTAGAAGCCGGCGCCGGTCTTCTGGCCGCGGCGGTCCATCTCGCAGAGCACGTCGCGCAGGGTCTCGCCCTTGGAGTTCTCCTTCACCCAGCCGATGTCGAGGCCGGCCAGGTCGCTCATGGCGAAGGGGCCCATGGGAAAGCCGAAGTCGTAGAGCACGCGGTCGATATCCCAGGGCATGGCGCCTTCCAGCACCAGCTTGTTGGCCTCGCGCTGGCGCTGGCTGAGCATGCGGTTGCCGATGAAGCCGGGGCAGACGCCGGCCAGGACCGCGATCTTGCCGATCTGCTTGGCCAGCTTCATCGAGGTGGCGATCACGTCCTTGGCGGTCTTCTCACCGCGGATGATCTCCAGGAGCTTCATGACATTGGCCGGCGAGAAGAAGTGCAGGCCGATCACGTCCTGCGGCCGGCTGGTCACCGAGGCGATCTCGTCGACGTTCAGGTAGCTGGTGTTGGACGCCAGGATCGCGCCCGGCTTGGCGATCTTGTCGAGCCGCGTGAAGACGTCCTTCTTGATGTCCATCCGCTCGAACACGGCCTCGATGATGAGGTCGCAGTCGGCCAGGGCCTCGAGCTCGAGCGAGCCGGTCAGCCGGCTCATCCGCGCCTCGGTCTCTTCCGGCTTGGCGCCGCGCGAGCGCTCGTAGTTCTTGCGGATCGTGGTGAGGCCCCGCTCCAGCGCGTCCTGCTTGACCTCGACGATGGTCACCGGGATGCCGACGTTGGCGAAGTTCATCGAGATGCCGCCGCCCATGGTGCCGGCGCCCAGGACGCCCACCTTCTTGATCTCGCGCAGCGGGGTGTCGTCCGGCACGTCCGGGATCTTGGCGGCGGTGCGCTCGGCGAAGAAGTAGTAGCGCTGGGCCGCCGACTGCGGGCCGGTCATCAGCTCCATGAACAGCTTGCGCTCGACGGCCAGGCCCTCATCGAAGCTGGCCGAGTTCACCGCCGCCTCGACGCAGCGGATGTTGTACTCGGGCGCCAGAAAGCCGCGGAACTTGCGGGCGTTGGCCTTGCGGAAGTCGGCGAAGATTTCCGGGTGGCCCTTGGCGGCCTCCAGCTTGGCGTTGTTGTCGCGCACCTTCACCAGGGGCTTGCCCTCGGCGACCAGCTTGCGGGCGAAGCCGACGGCGCCCTCGCGCAGCTTGCCCTCCTCGACGATCTCGTCGACCAGGCCCATGGCCAGGGCCTCCTTGGCGGGCGCGTGGCGGCCGGAGGTCATCATCTCCAGCGCCTTCTCGACGCCGGCGATGCGGGGCAGGCGCTGGGTGCCGCCGGCGCCGGGCAGCAGGCCCAGGTTCACTTCCGGCAGGCCCAGGCGGGCGGTCGGCACGGCGACGCGATAGTGGGCGCAGAGGGCCACTTCCAGGCCGCCGCCCAGGGCGGTGCCGTGGATCGCAGCCACCACCGGCTTGGGGGAGTTCTCCATGGTCGCCTGGACCTCGGGCAGGCTTGCGCCCTTCATGGCGCCGCCGAACTCGGTGATGTCGGCTCCGGCGATGAACGTGCGGCCGTCGCAGATCAGCACGATGGCCTTGGCGTCGCTGGCGATGGCCTGTTTGAAGCCCTCGGAGAGGCCGTCGCGCACATTGGCCGACAGGGCGTTCACCGGCGGCGAGTTCAGGATCACCAGGGCGACGTCGCCGTCCCGTTCCAGCCTGGTCACCGAATTGATCTCGGTCATGAAGTCTTCCCCGAAAAAATGCTGCCGACCGCTCGCTCAAAAATCTGGCGGCCGTGAAATTCAAACGCGTGTTATAGGCCCCGCCGGGCATGGCCAAGTCAATCGTGCCGCATACGGAAGGGGAGCTGGAAATGGCGTCGAATCTGTTTTCGCTGGACGGCAAGGTGGCGCTGGTGACCGGCGGCTCGCGCGGCATCGGCAAGATGATCGCCAAGGGCTTCCTGGAGGCCGGCTGCCGCAAGGTCTACATCTCGTCGCGCAAGGCCATGGCCTGCGACGCCACCGCCGAGGAGCTGGGCCCGCAGTGCGTGTCGCTGCCGCAGGACGTCTCGACGGTGGAGGGCTGCAAGGCCCTGACCCAGCGCTACCTGCAGCACGAGGACAAGCTCGACATCCTGCTCAACAACGCCGGCGCCGCCTGGGGCGCGGAGTTCGACGAGTTCCCGGAAAGCGGCTGGGACAAGGTCATGGACCTGAACCTGAAATCGCCGTTCTTCCTGACCCAGGCGCTGCACGGGACCCTGGCCGCCAGCGGCAGCCACGAGCGGCCATCCAAGGTGATCAACATCGCCTCGATCGACGGGATCCGGCTGAACCCGCAGGAGACCTATTCGTACCATGCCTCCAAGGCGGGCCTGATCTACCTGACCCGGCGCATGGCGGCGCGGCTGATCCAGGACCACATCGTGGTGAGCGCCATAGCCCCCGGCGCCTTCGCCTCCGACATGAACCGCGTCGCCCGCGACCACTCTGAGGAGACCGCCAGCCGCATCCCCTCGCGCCGCATCGGCACCGACGAGGACATGCAGGGCGTGGCGGTCTACCTGGCCAGCCGCGCGGGCGACTATGTGGTCGGCCAGACCATCGCGGTGGACGGCGGCGTGGCCCTGGCGCAGCTGGCGGTCTGAGGCCGCTCAGCCGTCGGCGCCGGACTTCAGCAGCCAGCCGAACAGGCCGGACGCCGCCACGGCGCCGGCCAGCTGGGCCGCGATGAACAACGGCGCCGAGCTGGGCGCGATCCTGGCGAAGGTGTTGGAAAGCGCCCGCGCCACCGTCACCGCCGGATTGGCGAAGGACGTGGAGGCGGTGAACCAGTAGGCGGCGGTGATGTAGAGGCCGACGATCACCGGCGTCGCGTCCGGTCGGAAGCGGATCGAGCCCAGGATCGCGGCCACGAGGCCGAAGGTGGCGACCGCCTCGGACCAGGCCTGGGCCGGGCCGTCGCGCAGCTTCATGGAGACCTGCCAGATCGGCTGGGCGAACATGGCGTGCGCCGCCCAGACGCCCAGGATCCCACCCACGAGCTGGACGGCGACATAGGCCGCCGCCGTGCGCCAGCCGATCTCGCGGCGCAGGGCGAAGACCAGGGTCACCGCCGGGTTGAAGTGGGCGCCCGACAGCGGCCCGAAGATGGTGATCAGCACCATCAGGCCCGCGCCGGTGGCCAGGGTGTTGCCCAGGAGCGCGATGGCGACGTTCCCGCCGGCCAGGGTCTCGCCCATGATCCCGGAGCCGATGACGATGGCCAGCAGCAGGGCCGTGCCCAGGGCCTCCGCCGCCAGCCGGCGCGCGGTGGAGAACGGATGCCGTGGCGGCTCCAGGCTGGCGTCGCCGACCGCCCGTCCAGGTTCTTCTGCGACGTCCCTCATTCGGCCGGCGTCGTGGCCTGGGCCTTGCCGATCTCGTCCAGCCGACGCTGCAGCGAGAGCTTGTCGAGCTTGGCGAGCGGCAGGTTCAGGAAGATCGATATGCGGTTGTTCAGCATCCGGTAGGTGTCAGCGAAGGCCAGGCCGATCTCGGCCTCGTTGCCGGTGGCCCGCGCCGGGTCCGGCATGCCCCAGTGGGCGGTCATCGGCTGGCCGGGCCAGTAGGGGCAGACCTCGCCGGCTGCGTCGTCGCAGACCGTGAACACGAAGTCCAGTTTGGGGGCGTCCGGATTGGTCTCGCGGGCGAACTCGTCCCAGGGCTTGGAGCGGAATTCGCTGACGTCGTGGTGGAACTTCTTCAGCAGAGCGAGCGCGTGGGGATTGACTGCGCCGGTCGGGTGCGAGCCGGCGGAGTAGGCCCTGAACCGCCCGCCACCCAGCCGGTTCATGATGGCCTCGGCGATGATCGAGCGGCACGAGTTGCCGGTGCACAGGAAGAGCACGTTGTAGGGGCGTTCGCTCATGGCGGTCTCCGTCAGCAGGACCGGGCTTCGGCGTCGCAGCCGGCGCTGGCTACGGCGGCCAGCGGCGCGCAGATCTCTGGCCGACCGCCGCAGCAGTCTTCGACCAGGAAGGCCAGCAGCTCGCGCATCCGGTCGTAGCCGGCGGTGTAGATGATCGAGCGGCCCTCGCGCCGCGCCGCGACCAGCCCCGCGGCTGCGAGAATGCCCAGGTTGGTGGAGAGGGTGTTGGGCAGGCTGCCGGTGGCGCGGGCGATCTCGCCGGCGGCCACGCCCTCCGCGCCGGCCCGGACCAGCAGCCGGAAGACCTCAAGCCGGCCAGGGTGGGCCAGGGCGCTCAAGGCGGCGACGGCGTTCGGCATTTCCATACCAGGTTCCGTGTCAGCCGCAGCAGCCGGCCGAGGCCTTGGCAGGTTCCGCCGCCGCCGGTCCGCAGCAGGCGCCGGCGGGCTTGGCGGCGGCGTCCATCGCGGCCAGCGCGGGGCTGTCGCCATAGGTCGTGGCCTCGCCGAAGGTGTAGAAAGTCTCCCAACGCAGGCCGGCCGGATCGCTGACCCAGCTCTTGTCGGACTGGGCGTAGCAGCAGGTCGTGGCCGCCTCGTCGAAGGTCTGGGCTCCGGCGGCCTTGAGGCGTCCAGCCAGTTCGCCGAGCTCGGCGGCGCTGTCCACCTGGATGCCCACATGGTCGACCCCGGCGGGCCGGTCGTGGGCCGAAATCGCAAAGTTCACCTTCGGATCGTCCAGCATCCACTTGGCGTAGTCGTCCTTCACCACCGACGGCGGCGCGCCGAACAGGGTCTCGTAGAAGGCCATGGATTGGGCGAGGTCAGGCACGCTCACATGCAGGTGCAGGCGCTTCATGAGGGGCTCCTTGGTCTTGTGTATTCTATATTTCGAGAAACATAGAATCGTCAAGAGCCGCCTGTTGAACCGGCGCCGCATCGATCCGCCACATTCTGCGCTATCAAGGGCCAAGCCCCGCCGGAGCACCCCTTCGCTTGTCCGAGACCACCCCGCTCCGTCCGCTGCGCCTGGTCCTGGCCATCGCGGGCGTGGTCCTGGTGCTGGCCGCGGCGCTGGCCTGGCTGAACCGGCGCAACCTGGCCCGTGAGGCCCTGGTCGGCTGGCTCAAGGGCAAGGGCGTGGCGGCTGACGTGCAGGTGGAGGCAGTCGGCCCGTCCGAATTCGTCGCGCGCCTGCGGCTGGGCGATCCAGCGCATCCCGACTTCGTGGCCGACCGCGCCCTGGTCCGCTATCGGCTCACGGCGGCTGGGGCCCAGGTCACCGCAGTGACGCTCACCCATCCGGTCCTGCGCGCGACCTTCCATGGCGGCCGATGGAGCGCCGGCTCCCTGGACCCGCTGGTGCGCGAGTTCCTGGCCAAGCCGCCGCAGCCGGGCGCGCCGAAGCCGCAGATCGCCGTGGATGGGGGGCGGCTGCTGCTGGCGACCGACTACGGCCCTCTCGACATCACGGCGAACGCGCGGGTGGCCGAGGGGCGGCTGACGGACTTCAACGGCTCCGCCGCGCCAACCCGCCTGCGCGGCCCCGGCTTTGACCTGGCCACCGGTGGGGGCCAGCTGGACGCCGTCGTGCGGGGCGGCCGGATCGCGGCGCGGCTGGCGACGCCGATTTCCGCGGCCCAGGCCGGCGGCGCCCAGCTGCGCGATGCGCGGCTGCAGGTGGCGCTCGACACGGCCTATCCCGACCTCGCCCGGCCGGCGCTGGACCAGCCGGTGTCGATCTCCGCGACCCTCACCGCCGTGGACGGAACCTATGGCGGCGAGCGGGTGGCGGGGGTTGCGGCGCACGCGAGCCTGGGCGGGACGCTCAAAGGCCCGCTGCGCGATCCCGTGCTCGCCGGCCAGGCGGCGGGGCGGCTGCAGGTCGCGCGCGGCGAGGCCGGAGCGCTCAGCCTCTCCCGATGGGCCGCGAACCTGGCCGGACCAATGAGCCTGCGCCGCGCCGGGATCGACGGCCGGCTGGCGGCGCAGGCCGAGGGCGACGGCGCCTGGTCCGGCCTCGGGGCTCCGGCGCCGGGCGACCTGCCGCAGGTCGCGGCGCTGAAGCGGGCGGCGCGCGGCTTCCATATGGCGGCGCCGGCGGTGGCGCTGGACCTTGGCGGCGGACGCGTGTCGGCGAGCCTGACCCAGCCGGTGCGCCTGGCCTCCGCCAGCGGCGCGCGGGCCGAGCTGGCGTCGCGGAACGCCGGGGCCTGGCGCCTGGCGATCCAGGATGGCGGCCTGCCTAGCGTGGAGGCCGATCTCAGCCGGCTTAGCCTCGTGAACGGCCTCGGCGCATCGACGCGCCTGCAGGTGCGGGGGACGGTGGGCGTCGCCGAGCAGGCGCAGCTGGCAGCCAGCGGTCGGCTCAGCGCCCGCGACGGCCGGGTCGTCTTCGCGGCGGACCGGTGCGCGGAGGTCTCCGCCACCCGCCTGGAGCTGGGCGTCAACGATGTGGAGCATCCCGCCGCGCGGCTCTGCCCGGTGGCCGCGCCGCTGTTCGCCTATGCCGATGGCCGGTGGCGTGTGGCCGGCCGCGCCGAGGGCGTCATTGCCGCGGTTCCGTTCCTGCAGGCCCGCGCATCGGCCGGCGCGGGCGCGGTCACGATCGACGGGAGGGGCGGCCAGTTCGTGGCCCAGGCCACGGTGCGGACCCTGCGCCTGGAGGACGCCGCGCCGGAGCGCCGCTTCAACGCCGTGCAGCTGGCGGGAACCGTCGGCCTGGCGCGTGGGGTCTGGCAGGCCGACTTCGCCGCGCGGGAGGCCAGCGGCCACGCCCTGGGCGCCGCGCATCTGCTCCACGAGGGCGGGCTCGGCGCGGGATTCGTCACCCTGGACACCGGACCCTTGAGCTTCGCCGCGGGCGGGCTGCAGCCGGACGAACTCTCTCCGCTGGCCGCCGCCCTGGGCCCGCCGGTCACCGGCCAGGCGCGCTTCCAGGGCCGGTTCGACTGGGCCCGCGCGGGCGTCGCCAGCACCGGCGCGCTGTCGCTCCAGGGCCTGGATTTCGTCAGCGCCGCGGGCCCGGTGCACGGCCTTTCGGGCGAGATCGCGTTCCAGTCGCTCGCGCCCCTCGTCACCGCGCCCGACCAGACCCTGCGCATCGCCAAGGTCGACGCCATCGTCCCGGTCACCGACCTCAGCGCCAAGGTCGGCGTCACCGCCGGCGCCCTGCAGATCACCGGCGGCGAGGCGGCGGTGGGCGGCGGCCACGTGCGCATCGAGAGCCTGGAGGTTCCGTTCGCCGCGGGGGCGCCGGTGCGCGGCGTGCTGCTGTTCGACGCCGTGCAGTTGCACGACCTGGTGGAGGCCTCGCCGTTCGGCGACCGGGTGGACCTGGACGCGCGGGTGAGCGGGCGCGTGCCCTTCACCTCCGGCCCTGCGGGCGTGCGGATCGCCGGCGGCGAACTGCACGCAGTCCAGGCCGGCCGGCTGTCGATCCAGCGCACGGCCCTGACCGGCGTGGCGGCCGAGGCGGCGACGCCTGCGCCCCCATCGCCTCCGGCACCCGCGGCGGGGCCCGACCCCAACGCCACCTTCACCGACTTCGCCTACCAGGCGATGGAGAACCTGGCCTTCGACACCCTGGCGGCCAGCGTCCAGAGCCAGCCGGACGGGCGTCTGGGCGTGCTGTTCCACATCGTCGGCCGCCACGACCCGCCGCAGCACCAGGAGATCCGGCTGGGGCTGATGGACCTGATCCGCAAGCGCTTCCTGGGCCAGAAGCTGCCGCTGCCATCCGGCACGGGCGTGAACCTGACGCTGGACACCACCCTCAACCTGGACGATCTGCTGTCCGACTACGCCGCGTTCCGGCGGCTCCACGGTTCAGCTGGGGTTCAGCCGTGACCCGCCAACCTGCCCCGCATGAGGAGCCGACCGCATGAAAGCCCTGCTCGCCGCGCTGGCCGCCCTGAGCCTCTGCGCCTGCACGCCGACCGTGCGGGTCGAGGTGGCCCCGATCAATATCTACGCCAAGCTGGACGCCAACGTCCGGCTCCAGCTGGACGAGGACGTGAAGGCCTTGATCCAGAAGAACCCCAACCTGTTCTGATCGCGGAGGAGACCCCATGCGTCACCACCTCAGTCTCGCCGCCGCGGTCCTGGCCGCTCTGGCTGTTGCCCCCGCTGCGGCCGTCGCCATGGACGCCAAGTCCGCGGTCGATGCGGCCAAGGCCGCCGGCGTCGTCGGCGAGCAGGCCGACGGCTACCTGGGCTTCGTGAAGGCCTCCGCCGACCCGGCGCTGAAGGCCGCCGTGGCCGAGATCAACGCCGGCCGCGCCGACCTCTACCGCCAGGCGGCGGCGAAGAACGGCGTCACGCCCGAGGCGGCGGGCGCCTCGGCGTTCAACACCATCGTCCAGGCCAAGCTTAAGCCTGGCGAATACTACAAGCCCGCTGGGGGCGGCTGGACCCGCAAGTAGTCCCGGAGAGGCTCTTCGGCGAGCGGTACGCTCGAATACAACCAGGACGTCGGAATACCATGTTAGCCGAACCTTAGGAGGTCTGCGCTCAACTCGCCCTGGGCAGAAGCTTCGGCACGCCTGGGAGAGATCGTGCGATGTCCTCGTTGAATCCGGGCCGCCTTCTGGACGGTGTCCACACCCGCTGGTCGCTCGGCGCCCGCCTGGCCCTGATCTCGGGGCTGTTCTGCGCACCGGTCGCGCTGCTGCTCTACCTGTTCATCCAGGCCAGCGCCGCCCAGATGGACTTCTCGGGCAAGGAACTGGCCGGCAGCCGCTATCTGGACGCCGTCTGGCCGGCGATGGTGGCCGGCTCCCCGGCGCCCAAGGCCGACGGCCGGTTCAACGAGAACGACGCCCTTACCGCCTTCGCCGCGGCGGATAGCGCCCTGGCCCGGGCCGGCGCGGGCGCCGACCTGATCGGCGCGGTGGCCGACGGCTCCAACCTGACGCTCGATCCGGACCTCGACAGCTTCTACGTCATGGACGCGGTGACCGTGCGCCTGCCGGCCGTGCACAAGGCGGCCACGGAGCTTGCCGCCGCCCTGGCCGCCGGGGACCACGACCGCATCGTGGTGGCCGCCGAGCACCTCTCCATGGCTGCGGACCAGGCGCACAATTCGCTGCAGGCCGGGATGAAGAACAACGCCGCCGGGCTGACGCGCCAGGCGCTGGACGCCCATGCCCAGGCGCTCGGGGCGGCCGCCCAGGCAGTGCTGGCCGACAGCCACGCGCGCATCGCCGGGACGCCCGGCGCCCAGCCCCGCACCGAGGCGCTGGAGACCGAGGTCGACACGACATGGCGGGTGGCCAATGTGGAGCTGGCCCGGCTGCTGTCCGTGCGGATCGCCGGCTTCCGCCATTCCCTAGTCCTGCAGCTCGCCCTGACCGCCCTGGCCCTGGCCCTGGCCGGCGGCCTGGCGTTCGCCGTGGCGCGCGGCCTCTCCGGCCGGCTCAGCGCCCTGGTGGCGGCCATGGGGCGGCTCAGCGCCGGCGACACCGAGGTCGCGATCCCCTGCGCCGCGGACCGCAATGAAACCGGCCGCATCGCCGCGGCCCTGGCGGTGTTCCGCGAGGGGATCGTGGCGCGCAACCGCCTGCAGGCCGAAGCCGACGTGGTCCATGAGGACAACGCCCGCCGCCTGTCCGAGACCGAGGCGGCGTTCACGGCCGCCGGCCGGGCCCAGACCGAGGTGGTCGAACTCCTGAGCCACGGCCTCTCGGCCCTGGCCGGCGGCGACCTGACCGCGCGCATCGAGGCGCCGGTGGCCGACGAATACCGCCAGCTCAAAGCCGACTTCAACGCCGCCGCCGGCGGGCTGCAGGAGGCCCTGCAGCTGATCACCGACAAGGCCGCGGGCGTGCGCATCAACGCCGGCGACATCGCCCAGGCCTCCAGGGCGCTGTCGCAGCGCACCGAGCGCCAGGCCTCCAGCCTGGAGGAAACCGCGGCCGCCCTGGACGAGATCGCCGCCACCTCCGGCCGCAGCGCCGCCAGCGCCCAGGAAGCCTCCAGCATCGTCGGGGCCGCCCGCACGGAGGCCGAGGCCGGCCGCGAGGTGATGCTGAAGGCCCGCGAGGCCATGGTGCAGATCGAGAGCTCGTCGGGCCAGATCGCCCGGATCATCGGCGCCATCGACGAGATCGCCTTCCAGACCAACCTCCTGGCGCTCAACGCCGGCGTCGAGGCGGCGCGGGCCGGGGACTCCGGCAAGGGCTTTGCGGTGGTCGCCGCCGAGGTGCGCGCCCTGGCCGCGACCACGGCGGAGGCCGCCAAGGAGATCAAGGGCCTGATCCAGGCCAGCTCATCGCAGGTCAGCGGCGGCGCCAAGCTGGTCGGCGAGACCGGCGAAGCCCTGGAGCGCATCGTGGCGCGCGTGGCCCAGATGGAGGACCTGCTGTCCGAGATCGCCACCTCCGCCCAGGAGCAGGCGGCCGCAGTCGGGGGCGTCAATGGCGCGGTCGGCGGCATGGACCAGGTGACCCAGCAGAACGCCGCCATGGTCCAGGAATCCACCGCCGCCGCCCAGGCGCTGCGCGACGACATGGACGAGCTGATGGACCTCGTCGGCCGGTTCCACACCCACGCCGATCATCGGGCCATGCAGGCGGCCTGAGCCCTACGCCATCTCCACCGCGCCCGCGACCTGGGCCTTCCGCTCGCGCCGGCGGCGGGTGAGGATGTGCTCGGTGTAGCCGTTGGGCTGCTCGCGACCCCTGAACACCAGCTCGAGCGCGGCCTGGAAGGCGACGCTGTCGGGGTTCCCGGCCATGGGCGTGTAGGCGGGGTCGCCGGCGTTCTGGCCGTCCACCACCTTGGCCATGCGGGCCATGGTCTCGCGCACCTGGGCCTCGCTGCAGACGCCGTGGTGCAGCCAGTTGGCGATGTGCTGGCTGGAGATCCGCAAGGTGGCGCGGTCCTCCATCAGGCCGACGTCGTGGATGTCGGGCACCTTGGAGCAGCCGACGCCGTGATCGATCCAGCGGACCACATAGCCGAGGATCCCCTGGGCGTTGTTGTCCAGCTCCTGCTGCACGTCGGCGGGGCTCCAGTTGGACTGGGCGAGCGGCGGGGTCAGCAGCTCGTCGGTCCCGGTCCGGCTGGCGGCGCTGGCCATCTGGGCCTGCAGCGCCGGCACGTCGACCTCGTGGTAGTGCAGGGCGTGCAGCACCGCGGCGGTGGGCGAGGGCACCCAGGCGGTGTTGGCGCCGGCCTTGGGGTGGCCGACCTTGGCCGCCAGCATGTCCTTCATCATGTCGGGCGCAGCCCACATGCCCTTGCCGATCTGGGCCCGGCCGGGGAAGCCGGCGGCGAGGCCGATCTCGACGTTGCGCTTCTCATAGGCGGCGAGCCAGGGCTGGGCCTTGATCGCGTCCTTGCGCATCACCGGGCCCGCTTCCATGGCGGTGTGGATCTCATCGCCGGTGCGGTCGAGGAAGCCGGTGTTGATGAACACCACCCGGTCCTTCGCGGCGTGGATACAGGCCTTGAGGTTGGCGCTGGTGCGGCGCTCCTCGTCCATGATGCCGATCTTCATGGTGTTGCGCGCCATGCCGAGGGCGTCCTCGACCTTGTCGAACAGGCGCACGGCCAGGGCCACCTCGTCCGGCCCGTGCATCTTGGGCTTCACCACGTACATCGCGCCGGCGGGGCTGTTGCGGCGCGCGCCCTTGAGGTCGTGCAGGGCCGCGGCGGCGGTGATCAGGGCGTCCACGGCGGTCTCGAACGCCGGCTCGCCGTCGAAGCGGACCATGTCGCACAGCATGTGGTGGCCGACGTTGCGCACGAGCATCAGCGAGCGGCCGCGCAGGGTCAGCTCGCCACGGGACGTGATGTAGGTGCGGTCCGGCTCCAGCCGCCGGGTCTCGGTCTGGCCGCCCTTGGCGAAGGTGGCCGAGAGGTCGCCCTTCATCAGGCCCAGCCAGTTGCGGTAGACGCCGACCTTGTCCTCGGCGTCCACGGCGGCGACGGAGTCCTCGCAGTCCTGGATGGCGGTCAGCGCCGCCTCGACCAGCACGTCGGCCACGCCGGCCGGGTCGGTCTTGCCGATGGAGTGGCTGCGGTCGATCTGGATCTCGAGGTGCAGGCCGTTGTGCTTCAGCAGCACCGCGGTGGGATGGGCCTCGTCGCCGCGCCAGCCGGCCAGCTGGCCGGGGTTGGCGAGCATCGAGTCGTAGCCGTTCTCGAACTGCACGGTCAGGTCGTCGTTGGCGATGATGTAGGCCACGGCGTTGGCGTGCGAGCCACTGACCAGGGGCGCGACGCGGTCCAGCAGGCCGCGCGCATAGGCGATCACCTTGCCGCCGCGGGCGGGGTCGTAGCCCTTGCCGCCGGTGGGCGGCTCCAGGGCGTCCGTGCCGTAGAGGGCGTCGTAGAGGCTGCCCCAGCGGGCGTTGGCGGCGTTCAGCGCATAGCGGCCGTTGGAGACCGGCACCACCAGCTGCGGACCCGCCAGCCTGGCGATCTCGGGATCCACGCCGGTGGTCCCGATCGTGAAGTCCGCCGGCTCGGGCGCCAGGTAGCCGATCTCGCGCAGGAAGGCGGTCTCGGCGGCCACGTCCACCGGCTGACCGCGGCGGGCCTTCCACCAGGCGTCGACCTGGGCCTGCAGGTCGTCGCGCCGCTTCAGCAGCTCCAGGTTCCGGGGCGTGAAGTCGGCGAGGATGGCCTCCAGCGAAGACCAGAAGGCGGCGGGCTCGACGCCCGTTCCGGGCAGGAGCTCGCGCTCGACAAAGGCGTGCAGCAGGTCGTCGACCGACAGGGTGCGGGTGATGTCCATGACGTGACCGGTACTTGAAGCTGAAAAAAGGACGGCCCGGGACTGTAGCGCCCCGAGCCGTCAGAAGTCAGGCGATGCCGTACGCGATCACGCGAACTGGTTCATCGTGTTGTGAACGCCGCCGGCCTTGAGGGCCGCTTCGCCGGCGAAGTACTCCTTGTGGTCGTCGCCGATGTCCGAGCCGGACATGTTCTGGTGGCGGACGCAGGCGATGCCTTCGCGGATCTCCTTGCGCTGGACGCCCTTCACGTAGCCCAGCATGCCCTGCTCGCCGAAGTACTCGCGGGCCAGGTTGTCGGTCGAGAGCGCGGCCGTGTGGTAGGTCGGCAGGGTGATCAGGTGGTGGAAGATGCCGGCGCGCTTGGCGGCGTCGCGCTGGAAGGTGCGGATGCGCTCGTCGGCCTCGGCGGCCAGCTCGGTGGCGTCGTAGTCCACGCTCATCAGGCCATCGCGGCTGTAGGCGGAGACGTCCTTGCCGGCCTTCTGCCAGGCGTCATAGACCTGCTGGCGGAAGTTCAGGGTCCAGTTGAACGACGGGCTGTTGTTGTAGGCCAGCTTGGCGTTCGGGAAGACCTCGCGGATGCGGTCGACCATGGACGCGATCTGCTCGATGTGCGGCTTCTCGGTCTCGATCC